>NZ_BMMD01000001.1 GCF_014645655.1 Agromyces bauzanensis
GCGCGAGGGAAACGCCCGGACACATTCCGAACCCGGAAGCTAAGACTCGCAGCGCCGATGGTACTGCAGGGGCGACCCTGTGGGAGAGTAGGACACCGCCGGACATTCTTTCGAAGAGAGCCGCCCAAGGTTGGGCGGCTCTCCTCAGTTGACTTCCACGATGGTCGTCAAGCCCGCGATCGTCCGAGGCATCCGCCCGTACGCTGAAGGCATGCCGAACCGCCTGAAGGACGCGCTGAGCCCATACCTCCGCGCCCACGCGGACAACCCCGTCGACTGGTACCCGTGGGGTGAGGAGGCCTTCGCCGAGGCACGCCGACGGGATGTGCCCGTGCTCGTCTCGATCGGCTACGCCACGTGCCACTGGTGTCACGTCATGGCGCGGGAGAGCTTCAGCGATCCGGATACGGCTCGTCTCATCAACGAGTGGTTCGTTGCCGTCAAGGTCGACCGCGAGGAACACCCCGAGGTCGACGCGAGCTTCCTCGCCGCGGCTTCCGCCTTCACCCGCGAACTCGGCTGGCCCCTCACGGTGTTCGCCACGCCCGACGGTCGCACGTTCTACGCGGGCACGTACTTCCCACCCCGCGGCGTCCGCGATGTTCCCGCGTTTCCCGACGTGCTCGCCGCCGTCGCCGAGGCGTGGCGCGAGCGTCGCAGCGAACTCGACGAGACCGCGCGGGCCGTCGCCAGGGCGCTGGATGCCGCATCCGTCGCCGACACGTCCGGTGACCTGCCGGATCGTGCCCGACTCGAGTCCGCCGCAGCGATGCTCGCCGTCGACGAGGACCGCGTGCACGGCGGCTTCGGACGCGCGCCGAAGTTCCCCGTCGCTCCAGTGCTCGACTTCCTCACCCGCTCTGGACCACACGGACGTGGGCTCGCGTCGCGGACGCTCAAGCGCATGGGCGCCTCGCCGCTCCGCGACCCCGTCGAGGGCGGGTTCTTCAGGTACTCGACCCGCGCCGACTGGAGCGAGCCGCACTACGAACGGATGCTCACCGACAACGCGCTGCTCCTCGGTGTCGTCGCCGAGCTCGGTCGGGGCGAGGCGTCGCCCGACTTCGTCGAACCGCTCGCCGACGGCGTCATCGGGTTCCTCACCGAGCGTATGCAGCTTCCGTCGGGCGGGTTCGCGAGCGCCCAGGACTCCGAGAGCATTATCGACGGCGAGCGCAGCGAGGGCGGGTACTACCATCGTGACGCCGCGGGCCGCGAGGGGCTCGAACCACCGGCACTCGACACGAAGGTGTTGACGGGATGGAACGGGCTCGCCATCGGCGCGCTCGCCCGGGCGGGGTTCGTGTTCGACCGTGCCCACGCGGTGGCGGCGGCGCGGCGGGCGGCGGACTACCTGCTCGAGCACCATCGACGTGGGGACGGGTCGCTCGTACGTGCGTCACTCGACGGCGTGCTGTCGCCGGCGGCCGCGACGCTCGAGGACACCGGCATGTTCGCGGGCGCGCTGCTCGAACTCGCCGCTGCCACGGGCGAGGCGCGGTACGCGACGACCGCCCGCGAGTTGATCGACCGCGCGGCAGACGCGGCTCCGGCCGATGCAGCGGCTCCCTTCGCCGCGCCGGCCGGAGGCGACCCGGTGCTCGTCGCACGTGGTCTGGCGCTGCCGCCGGATCCCGCCGAGGGGGCCACTCCGTCGGGCGTCACGGCCTGCGCCGAGGCCGCCTGGCGCCTGCACGCGCTCGGCGCGGGAGACCGGTACCTCGAGCTCGCCGAGCGCGCGATGCGGTCGGTCGCCGGCATGGCCGTGGAGCGGCCCATCGCGTTCGGCGGGGCGCTCGCTGTCATGGCGCGGCTCGCGGAACCCCTGGTGCAGCTCGTCACGGTCACGCCCGACGGTCACCCCGGGGAAGCGGTCGAACCCGGCTCGGAGACCCTCCTCGACGCGACGCGGCGGCACGAGGCATCCGTCGCCACCATCGTCACCGAGTCGCAGGCGCGCGCCCTCGCCGCAGCCGGATTCGAGCTGTTCGAGGCGCGCATCGCCTCGGAGCGGCGGCCGACCGCATACCGATGCCAGGCGTTCGTGTGCGCGCTGCCGGTGCACAGCGCCGCGGACCTCGTGGCGCTGGCACCCGACCGCTGATCCATAGGATGGTCGGATGATCGAACGGCGTGGGATCTCGGCCGGCGGCATCGTCGGGGCACTCGTCGTCGACGCGGTGCTCGTCGTCGGGTTCGCGGTGGTCGGCCGGATGAGCCATGCCGAGGGGCTGACGCTCGCCGGGGTCTGGGGAACGGCCTGGCCGTTCCTCGCCGGACTCGCGGTCGGCTGGGCCGGGGCACGGGCGTGGCGTCATCCGCTCGCCGTCTGGCCCACGGGAGTCGTGATCTGGGTGGCCACGCTCGTCGTGGGCATGCTGCTCCGATTCGCCGGCGGACAGGGCACGGCCGTCGCGTTCATCATCGTCGCGACGCTGACGCTCGGGCTGTTCCTCGTCGGCTCGCGGGGCCTCGCCACGCTGATGCGACGGCAGCCCACTGCTCGGCGTTAGCGACTGAGCCGGTCGACGCGGTCGAGCAACGACCACACGGCCGTGCTGAGGTCGGGATGGTCGAGGGCGATCTCGCGGAGCAGCTCGTACTCGAAGCGGGAGGCGTCGCCGCGACGGGCCGTCGGGTGGTACGCCCGGGCGCGAGCAGGGCTCCAGCGTTCGGAATGGAGGCGCTCCTCGCGAAGCGTCGACACGACCTGTTCGTCGACCGAGGGGAGCTCTGGGAGGAAGATCCACGGGTCCTCGCCGAGCCGGCAGCGCAGCTCGATGAGTGCGGCGAGTTCGTCGCGTGCGTCCTGCCGCAGGCGTTCCAGCGTCGATGCCTCAGCCACGTCGCGACCTCCCCTCGCTGATTCGATCGTAGCCAACGCTACGTGGACCGTGTGACGTGCGGGTTACGCCGGTCGTCCTCAGATGGACGGCGGATGACGCGCACGTGACGATCTCTCGGCCCGGCGCTGCGGTTGAATGGTGCGGTGAACGACGTGACCGACCCGACGACCGATCGACGTCGCACCGCCGAGCTCGTGGCGCTCCTGCGCGCCGATCTTGAAGCGACCGGATTCACGGTCGAATCGCTCGAGGCGCTCTGGGGCGCGGATGCCGCGGCCGCACTGCATCGCGGCGAACGCGTGCCGGCGCGTCGCGTGCTCGACGCCCGACGCACGGGCCACGGGGCATCCGCCGCCCTGGCGACGCTCGCGGAGCTGTTCGTGCTCGGCCTGCCCGTGCCCGCCGCGGACGCCGCCGGGGCGCTCCCGTCGCTCGGGCTGGAGGGCGCGACCCGACTGGGTCTCGTGGCGCGCGAAGCGGGCGGGTCATCGGTGCGCGCTCGGCTCGACCTTCGACCGTACGCGTTCACCGACGCGCACGGCGAGGGGCACTGGTGGATCGTCTCCGACCTCGGCGAGCTCGCGCTCGGCGGCCCGCTCGGCGAACAGCACGTGCTCGGCGTCGGGGGAGCGTCGATGACGCTGTCGGGGCTCATGCTGCCGACGCCGGCTGAGCACGTGCTCGACCTCGGCACGGGCTGCGGCATCCAGGCGATGCACGCCTCGCGGTTCGCGTCGCAGGTGGTCGCCACCGACATCTCCGCGCGGGCGCTGCGGCTCGCACGGTTCAACGTCGAGCTCAACGGCATCGACGGTGTCGACTTCCGGCTCGGCAGCCTGTTCGAGCCGGTCGCTGGGGAGCGGTTCGACCGCATCGTGTCGAATCCGCCGTTCGTGATCACGCCGCGCGTGGCCGGCGTGCCCGAGTACGAGTACCGCGACGGCGGCCTCGTCGGCGATGCCATCGTCGAGGCGGTGATGTGCGGTGCCGCCGAGCACCTGCGCCCGGGCGGCGTGGCGCAGCTCCTCGGCAACTGGGAGGTCCGCGACGGTGACGATGCGTTCGACCGGCTGCGCGACTGGGCGGGCGAGCTCGAGTACTGGATCGTCGAACGCGAGGTGCAGCGCGTCACCGAGTACGCCGAGACATGGATTCGCGACGGCGGCACGCGCCCCGGCAGCCACGAGTTCGATCGGCTCTACGAAGCCTGGCTCGACGACTTCGAGCGACGAGGGGTGCGCGAGATCGGCTTCGGCTACGTGCTGCTGCGACGTGGCGCGGGGCGGGCGCTCTCGGCGCACGGTGCGCGCCTCGGCCGGATCGAACGCCGGCACGGGCCGCTCGGCGCGAGCCCGGGCGGCCTCGGCGTGCACCTCGCGGCCTGCATCGCGGCGCACGACCGGCAGACGGCGCTCGACGACCGGGCGCTGTCGGAGACCCGGCTCACGGTCGCCGGCGACGTCACCGAGGAGCGCCACCACTGGCCGGGTGAGGAGCATCCGACGGCGATGCTCCTGCGGCAGGGCGGCGGGTTCGGGCGTGTGGTCGAGCTCGACACCGGACTCGCCGCGCAGGTCGGTGCGTGCGACGGCGAGCTCACAGTCGGGGCCGTCGTCTCGGCCATCGCGCAGCTCCTCGAGGTGGATGAGGCGGCCCTGGGCGCCGACCTGCTGCCGGCCGTGCGTGCGTTCATCGACGACGGGATGCTGCTCCTACCGCCCGACGAATGACCCCTCGTCGGGGCATCCGCGGCTCACGCGGTGACGGCGGGCGGCCAGGCGCCGATGATGAGCGCCATGACCATCGCCTGCGTGGCGAGCGCGACACCCACGCCGAGATGAAGCTCACGATGACGGTCGTGACGAGCGGCCCCACGGCGCTGCGATCGAACCGACGCCTCCCCCCTTCGCGGCCCCGCCGCGCCTGCCCGGAGTCCAGCGTCGAGCATCCCTCGGAACCGGGAGCGCCACGACTCGGCGATCGTCGAGTCGGCGGCGGTAGTCTCGTGGTCGCACACTCCGAAAGCGAGCCCATGGCCGACAGTCCGCTCTCCGACTCCCCGTATGAGATCCTGGGCGTTTCCGCCGATGCGGATGCCGCAGCCCTCCGCCTCGCGTACCGCCGGGCGCTGCGCAACGCGCACCCCGACACCGGCGGCGACTCGGCCGCGTTCCACGCCGTGCAGCGCGCGTGGGAACTCGTGGGCACGCCCGAGGCGAGGGCGGCATTCGACCGGGGGACCGTCGGCGCGACCCCGTCGCCCACGCGTGAGGCCTGGGCCCCGGCGGCACCGCGCCGCCCGCGCGACTCGCGGCCGCTCGCCCGCTCGTACGGCCACCCGGGCGGCCTGACGCGCCAGCTGTACCTCGACCGCATCCGCGAGTGGGCGGGCCGTGGCGTGACTCTGGCCGACCCCTACGATCCCGCACTCGTGCGCAGCGCGCCCCGCGACATCCGCCACATCCTGGCCGACGCGCTCGCCGAGGAGTCGACGGCGCGGGCGCTGTCGACGCTCGGCATCGCCTACACCGTCTGGCATGACGTGGCGACGGATGCCGCAGGCCCCGGCCTGCCGCCGAAGCTCGACCACCTCGTGCTCGGGCCCACGGGACTGATCGCCATCCAGTCCGAGGACTGGGGCGCGCCGGTCGCGCTGAAGCGAGGGGAGCTCGTCGGCGAGGCGCTCGCCGGCGAACGGCCGTTCCGTGCGCTCGCCGCGCGTGCCAGGGCCATCGGGCGGGCCGCGCGCGTGAAGCCGACCGCACTCGTCATCGTCGTGCCCGACGACCACGCGCCCGAGCCGCTCGAGCTCGGCGGCAGCATCCGGGGCGCTGTCGTGTCCCTCGTTCGCAGCTCCCGGCTCGCGAGCGCGGTGCGCGAGGGGATCCCGGGGTCGGCGCACCTCGGCGGAACCGAGGTCATGGAGGTGCGCTCGCGCCTGCAGGCGGTCGTGCGGTTCGCGTAGCCGGGGCATCGGGGTGTTGGATGGAGGGGTGCCTGAGCTCGATCGTGACGCCCACATCGCCGACTTCGCCGACTTCATCCGGGAATCCCCGTCGTCGTACCACGCGGCCGCAGCGGTCGCCGCGCGGCTCGGGGCCGACGGGTTCGAGCGCCTCGAGGAGCGCGACGAGTGGCCGTCCACGGCCGGCCGGCGCGTCGTCGTGCGCGACGGCGCTGTCATCGCGTGGGTACAGCCCGAGGCTGCGACGGACACGACGCCGTTCCGGATTCTCGGCGCGCACACCGACTCGCCCTCGTTCAAGCTGAAGCCCGGCCCGTCGCCGACCGCCGAGGGCCTGCTGCAGGCGGGCGTCGAGGTGTACGGCGGCCCGCTCCTGAACTCGTGGCTCGACCGCGAGCTCGAGCTCGCGGGCCGCATCGTCACCCGCGACGGCGCCGAGCACCTCGTGCGCACCGGACCGTTCCTGCGCATCCCGCAACTGGCGATCCACCTCGACCGCGACGTGAGCAAAGCGCTCACCCTCGACAAGCAGCGGCACCTGCAGCCCGTGTGGGGCTCGGCGACCGCGGGCGACCTGCTCGCGCACCTCGTCGGAATCGCGGGTGTCGAACTCGGCGACGTCGGCGGACACGACCTGCTCGTCGCCGACACGCAGGCCCCCGAGCGGTTCGGGCTCCACGATGCGTTCTTCGCGGCCGGTCGCATGGACAACCTCACCTCGGTGCACGCCGGGCTCGTCGCATTGCTCGCCGCCCCCGCCGACGCCGGGCACGTGAGCGTGCTCGCGGCGTTCGACCATGAGGAGCTCGGCTCGGAGTCGCGCTCGGGCGCGAGCGGGCCGTTCCTCGAGGACGTGCTCGTGCGCATCGCGGCAGGGCTCGGCGCCGACGCGACGGCGCGCCGCCGCGCCTTCGCCGACTCGTGGCTGCTCTCCTCCGATGCGGGCCACGCCGTGCACCCGAACTACCCCGAACGCCACGACCCCGGCAACCGCCCGCGGCTCGGCGGTGGGCCACTCCTGAAGCTCAACGCGAACCAGCGCTACGCGAGCGACGCCGTGGGTGCCGCGCTGTGGGCCCGGGTCTGCAGGCAGGGCGGCGTCGGCACGCAGCCGTTCGTGTCGAACAACTCGATCCCGTGCGGGTCGACGATCGGCCCGCTGAGTGCCACGCGCCTCGGCATCCGCACGGTCGACGTCGGCACGCCGCTGCTCTCGATGCACTCCGCTCGCGAACTCGCGCACGTCGACGACCTGGTCGCGCTCGCCGCGGCGGTCGCGGCGTTCTTCGCACCTGCGGACTGAGGGCCGCCGCGCCACGGAGCAGCGAGCCGGCGACATGGCGGGATCTCGCGGCACGGCGGCACGATTTCACGCGCCGCCGCCCGCACGCGGATGCGAGGGTGAAGGCATGACCCAGACCACCACGCACGCGGCATCCGATCTCTTCGAGCACGTGGCCACGCAGGCCGACGCGATCGCCCACTTCCGGGGCCGGCTCGGCTTCGAGGCCGACGTGTCGGATGTCGCGGCGGCGCTCGCCGAGCCCGAGCCCGGGTTCGTGCTCGTCGACACGCGCAGCGACGAGTCGTGGGCGCAGGGCCACGTGCCGGGCGCGCTGCACCTGCCGCGGCGTTGCATCGCGGCGGAGGCCGCCGAGCGGATCCCGGCCGGCACCCAGGTCGTCGTCTACTGCTGGGGCCCCGGATGCAACGGTGCCACCCGCGCCGCTCTCGAATTCGCGCTGCTCGGGTACCCCGTGAAGGAGATGATCGGCGGCTTCGAGTACTGGGTGCGCGAGGGCTTCG
Organism: Agromyces bauzanensis; assembly: GCF_014645655.1. GTDB lineage: Bacteria > Actinomycetota > Actinomycetes > Actinomycetales > Microbacteriaceae > Agromyces > Agromyces bauzanensis. Next base: position 7,618 of record NZ_BMMD01000001.1, read on the forward strand.
CGTTCGACACCGCCGACGGGCTCGCGCAGCTGCCGCCCGACGCGCTCACGAACGTCGCCGAGACCGGCCTCGCCGGTGGCACGGTCGTGAACGCCGACATCACCTGCGCGTGCTGAGCCGCCGGGTCAGTGCCGGAGCCTGCGTCAGCGCCGAAGCCGGCGTCAGCGCAGTGGACCCCGGCGCTGCTCGAGCCAGAGCGTGTGCTCGCGCAGGCCGTTCCGCACGGCGGCCTTGATGATGAGGTATCCGATCCAGAGCATCAGGGCCAGGATCGCGAGGTAGATCACGAGGCCGACGACGAGGCCGATGAGGCCGGCGGTGTTGAGGAAGTCGGTGACGTTCGGGTCGGGGGTTTCCATCCCGTCAGGTTGCCAGATGGTGCGACCGTCGCGCGAGCGGCCAGAATGGGGGACACGCGCGATCCGCGGCCGCCGACTCGATCAGCACTCGATGACGTTGACGGCGAGGCCGCCCTCGCTCGTCTCCTTGTACTTCGTCATCATGTCGAGTCCGGTCTGCCGCATGGTCTCGATCACGGTGTCGAGCGAGACGAGGTGCGTGCCGTCGCCGTGCTGGGCGAGACGGGCGGCCGACACCGCAGTCGACGAGGCGATGGCGTTGCGCTCGATGCATGGCACCTGCACGAGCCCCGCGACGGGGTCGCAGGTGAGCCCCAGGTGGTGCTCCATGGCGATCTCGGCGGCGTTCTCGACCTGCCGCGGCGTGCCGCCGAGCACGGCGCACAGCGCTCCGGCGGCCATCGCGCACGCCGACCCGACCTCCGCCTGGCAGCCGCCCTCTGCGCCCGATATCGACGCGTTCTTCTTCACGAGCGACGCGATCGCGGCAGCGGTGAGCAGGTAGCGGCGGATGCCGGCGGCATCCGCGCCGGGAACGAAGCGGAGGTAGTAGTGCCCGACCGCGGGGATGATGCCCGCGGCGCCGTTCGTCGGCGCCGTGACGACGCGACCGCCCGCCGCGTTCTCCTCGTTGACGGCGAGCGCGAACGCGTGCAGCCACTCGGTGGACGTGTCGCGAAGCTCGGCGGTGGGCGCAGCGTCGCGGTCGTACTCCTCCAGCCGACGGCGCACCTCGGGCGCGCGGCGCTTGACGCCGAGTCCGCCGGGCAGCGTGCCCTCGGTGGCGAGCCCGTGCTCGACGCACTCGGCCATGGCCGCCCAGATCGCATCGAGCCCGGCGTCGATGCCGTCCTCGCCGTGCACCGCGACCTCGTTCGAGCGCGCGATGTCGCAGAGCGACACGCCGTGCTCCTCGCAGAGCGCGAGCAGCTCGTCGGCGGTGTCGTAGGGGAGCGGATGCCGCAGCGCCTCCGCCTCCCTCGTCGCATCGCCCTCCCGGCGGATGAACCCGCCCCCGACCGAGTAGTACGTCTCCTCGGCGAGCGGGAGCGCGTCGTCGTCGCCCCAGGCCTGCAGGGTCATCGCGTTCGGATGCCCGGGCAGTCGCGTGCGCGGCTCGAGCGTGAGGTCGGCCCGGGTCATGGTGATCGGATGCCGCGCCGCGACGCACACGGTGCCGCCCTCGGGGCCGAGCCGTGACCACGCGCCGCGCACCTGGTCGGGGTCGCAGTCGTCTGGCTTCAGGCCAGCGAGTCCCGCGACGACCGCGTCGGGGGTGCCGTGGCCGAGGCCGGTCGCGCCGAGCGAGCCGTACAGGGAGCACGTGATGCGGGCGACCCGTTCGAGGAGGCCGTCCCGCGCGAGCTGCTCGGCGAAGGCACGAGCGGCCCGCATCGGGCCGACCGTGTGGGAACTCGAGGGCCCGATCCCGATCGAGAACAGATCGAGGGCTGAGACGAACGCTGTCACGCTCCAAGGCTACGTGGCAATCCGCGCACGGATCGGGCGTGAGGTCGCAGGATCGTGCGCCGCAGGGGCCGTTGACGCACGGAGAGGCCCACGCTCCGGTTTCGGTCAGCCGCCCTGGGGCTCCATGAACTCCCCCGGGTTCGCGCCCGGCCCGAACCCGGACTTCGCGTAGAGCCCGGGCGCGTCGAGCGTCCTGAGCATGGCGCGTCGCAGCCCGAGCGGTTCGAGTGCCGCGGCCACGCCGTCGATGACGCCGATTCCGCGTCCGCGTCCGCGGGCGTCACGCCGAAGTTGCGGGACGCCTCGAGCGCGGCGTCGTGCGCCTCCCGAGGACGACCCATCGCCCAGTACGACTCCTCGGAGAGCCAGGCGTGGATGCGATCGCCATCGAGTCGTGCAGGGTCATCGGAGAACTCGACATCGTCGTGCATCCTTCGATCGCACCTCAGGCGGGATCGACAAGATGCCCAGTCGAGGATCGGTGGCCCGACGGCGACGCCGTTGCGTCAGCGAATCGTCTTGCGCGAGGTGATCTGGCCCGTGTCGAAGCCGAGCAGGTGCAGCCCGCCGTGGAAGCGCGCGTGCTCCACCTTGACGCAGCGATCCATGACCACCGTGAGCCCCTGCTCCTCGCCGTAGCGTGCGGCCTCCTCGTTCCAGATGCCGAGCTGCACCCAGACGGTCTTCGCGCCGATCGCGAGGGCCTCGTCGATCACGCTCGGGATGTCGCTCGCGCGCCGGAACACGTCGACGATATCGGGCACCTCGGGAAGGTCGGCCAGGCTTGCGTACGCCGGCTGGCCGAGGATCTCGGTCGCATTGGGGTTCACGAAATAGATGCGGTAGTCGCTCGACTGCTGCAGGTACGTGCCCACGAAGTAGCTCGATCGAGCCGGGTTCGGCGAGGCGCCCACGATCGCGATCGACTTCGCGGCGTTCAGGATGCGCAGCCGCTGCTTGGCGTCGGGGCCGACCCAGGTGCGCTGCGACTTCAGGAGCTTCGCGAGCGGCGAGCTCGCCGGCAGCTCGCAGGAGAGGCCGTTGACGAGGCGCACCGTCTCGAGGTCGTCGGCCGGGGTGGATGCCGCGGCATCCGCCGTGGCGTCGACCGGAGTGGTCGTGGTATCCGTCGTCGTCATCGTGTGCCTCCTGTCGCGGCCGTGAGGGCCTGGTCGAGATCGTCGATGATGTCTTCAACGTCTTCGATGCCCACGCTAATCCTCACCACGCCCGGCAGCACCCCGGCGTCGACGAGCTGCTGCTCGCCGAGCTGCGCGTGCGTCGTCGAGGCGGGGTGGATGATGAGCGTCTTCGCGTCGCCGATGTTCGCGAGGTGCGAGGCGAGGTTCACCGATTCGATGAGCCGCTGTCCGACGGCCCGGCCGCCCTTCACCTCGAAGCTGAACACCGAGCCCGGTCCCTTCGGCAGGTACTTCTGCGCACGATCGTGGTGCGGGTGGTTCGCAAGGCCCGCCCACCACACGTGCTCGATGCGCGGATCGGCCTCGAGCCACTCGGCCACGGCGCGGGCGTTGTCGACGTGCGCCTGCACGCGATACGGCAGCGTCTCGACGCCCTGTGCCAGGAGGAACGCCGAGTGCGGTGCGAGCGCCGGCCCGATGTCGCGCAGCTGCTCGGCGCGCAGGCGAGTGAGGAAGGCGTACTCGCCGAAGTTGCCCGACCACTGCAGGCCGCCGTAGCTCGGCACGGGCTGGCCGAACAGCGGGAACTTGTCGGAGTGCCAGTCGAAGCGACCCGACTCCACGACCACGCCGCCGAGGGTGGTGCCGTGTCCGCCGAGGAACTTCGTGGCCGAGTGCGTGACGATGTCGGCGCCCCACTCGATGGGGCGATTGAGATACGGCGTCGGGATGGTCGAGTCGACGATGAACGGGATGCCGTGTGCGCGGGCGACCTCGGCGAGGCCCTCGAGGTCGGCGATCTCGCCCGACGGGTTCGCGATGGTCTCGACGAAGAGCGCCTTGGTCGTGTCGGTGATCGCGGCGGCGTAGTCGGCCGGGTCCGACGAGCGCACGAACGTGGTCTCGACGCCGAAGCGGCGGAGCGTGACATCCAGTTGCGTGATCGATCCGCCGTAGAGGTTCGCCGAGGCGACGATGTGGTCGCCCGTGCCGGCGAGGCTCGCGAACGTGATGTACTGCGCGCTCAGGCCGCTCGCCGTGGCGACCGCACCGAGGCCGCCCTCGAGGCTCGCGACGCGCTCCTCGAAGCTCGCGACCGTCGGGTTGGCGAGGCGGGAGTAGATGTTGCCGTACTTCTGCAGGGCGAACCGGGCCGCGGCATCCGCGGTGTCGTCGAAGACGAACGCCGTCGACTGGTAGATGGGCAGTGCCCGCGCTCCCGTCACCTGGTCGGGGATGTTGCCCGCGTGGATGGCGCGGGTCTTGAAGCCGAATTCGCGGTCTGCCATGCGCTCACGCTACTGCGTGCGGTGGCGGCATCCGCTCGATGTCGTAACGCGGGGCAACCGATGCCGCGTGGCCCGGGTCATGCGCCGACGACCTCGTCGGTCGTGACGACGCGCGCGAAGCCGCCGCCCTGGACGTTCACCGCGGTCGCGCGAGCGAGTTCTGCTGCCGTGAGACGGACGCCGCCGGGGCCCTCGAGGTCGAACGTGTGCGTGGCGTCGATCGGCAGCGTGACGTCGTAGCCGAGGTTGCCGGCCATGCGGGTGGTGGTCTCGACGCACATGTTGGTCTGGATGCCGCAGATCACGAGCTGCCGGATGCCGCGCTCGGTGAGCCACGCGTGCAGGTCGGGTTCCCCGTAGAACGCCGAGTTCACGTGCTTCGTGACGAACAGGTCGTGCGGGGCATCCGCCACCACGTCCTTCAGCGCGTTGCCGGGGGAGCCGGGTGCGAGCGGCGACCCCGGGGAGCGCGAATCGTGGCGCACGAGCACGATCGGCCGCGAGGCATCCGACCACGCCTGCACCAGGCGGCCGACGTTCGCCTCGGCGTCGGGGTTGTCGCGAGCGCCCCATGACGGGTCGTCGAAGCCCTGTTGCACGTCGATCACGATGAGGGCGGCGGTGTCGTCGAAGGCGTCGGTCATGCCTCCATGGTGCCGCCCTCAGGTGCCGGATGCCGCAGCGGCCGGACGATCTGGCGCATTGTGTGCGAAACCAGGCAGCCTGCCGTGTTTCGGGGCACCGCACGGTCGATCGCGAGAGGCGGCCCCGATCATCTCCTCGATGCCAGGCTTCGTCGATCTTCGCCTCACGCGATCGATCGAGACGCCGAACACGTACCTGCTGCTCGTGCACTGGGAGAGCGTCGAGGCGCACGAGCAGGGGTTCCGGGGCTCGCCGGACTACGCGCGTTGACGGGAGCTGCTGCACGGGTTCTACGAGCCGTTCCCGGTGGTCGCGCACTTCACGGAAGTCCTCAGGGCGCCCGCCTAGGCTGTGCGCCATGGTGACTCGCGTCGGGACGATCGTGGTGGGCGGTGGCGCCATGGGCGCCGCCACGGCATGGCAGCTGGCCCGGCGGGGCCGCGAGGTCGTGCTGCTCGAGCGGTGGGAGCCCGGGCACCGCATGGGCGCCTCGCACGGCGCCACCCGCAACTTCAACGTCGCCTACGCCGACCCGACCTACGTCGGCATGCTCGCCGAGGCGCTGCCGCTCTGGCGCGAACTCGAGGACGAGTCGGGAACCACGCTGCTCGATCTCGTGGGCGTGGCCAACCACGGACCGAGCGAGGCATTCGACGACGTGCACGCGGCGCTCACGGCGGCGGGCATCCCGGCCGAGTCCCTGAGCGCGAAGCAGGCCGCAAAGCGTTGGCCGGGCATCCGCTTCGACACGCGCGTGCTGTTCAACGAGCAGGCCGGCCGGGTGCGGGCGGATGCCTCGGTGCGCGCGCTCCACGAGACCGCGGCCGCTGCCGGGGCCGACGTTCGGCACCGCATGCAGGCGACACGCATCGACGGGGTCGACGACGGGCTCGTGCGCGTGGCATCCGTCAGCGATGCCGGCGTCGCCGAGGTGTTCGAGGCACGCACCGCCGTGGTGACCGTCGGCGCGTGGACGACGAAGCTCATCGGCGCCGAGCGCCTGCCGCGGCTCGTGGTCACCCAGGAGCAGCCGGCGCACTTCGCGGTGCGCGACGAGGCGACGGCCTGGCCGAGCTTCAACCACTTCCGGGGTGCCGGCGACGCGTACGACTACTGGCTCTCTCCGGTCTACGGGATGCTCTCGCCCGGCGAGGGCGTGAAGGCGGGATGGCACGGCGTCGGGCCGGTGGTCGATCCCGACGCGCGCGACTTCGAGGCGGTGCCCGAGCAACTCGCGGCGCTGCAGCGCTACGCGCGGGAGTGGCTGCCGGGCGTCGACGCCGACCTCGCCGTGCCGGTCAGCTGCACCTACACGACGACGCCAGACGAGCACTTCGTGCTCGACCGGCTCGGGCCGCTCGTGGTGGGTGCCGGGTTCTCGGGGCACGGCTTCAAGTTCACGCCCGTGATCGGGCGCATCCTCGCGGACCTCGCCGACGGGTCGGGTCGCGCGCCCGAACTGTTCGCCGCTGATCGCGCGGTCGCGGCGGGCGTGGGTTCGCCGACCGGGCTCGGGGGCTCGCGCGTGGGCTGAGCGGCGGGCGTCACCTGGTCGAGGTGATGCCATCCGCACCGATCACCGCCGGCAGCGGTGCAGATCACCTCGACTCGTGGATGCGACATCCCGAAAGTGTAAAGAATGCTTGACATCATGTCGTAGATGCTTGACACTGAATGTCGAGCATTCTTGACATCCGGGAGGAAACCGTGTCATACGAGGAGAAGGGCACGTGGGTGTTCCTCGTGGTCGCGATCACGGGCTACGGCGTCTACCTCGCCCTCGTGCTGCCGCAGCTCGCGGCCGGCACCGCGATCGACGACGTCGACTACGCCGGGCCGATGCTCTGGACCATCGGCGGCGCGATCGTCGCCGCGATCATCGGGCGCATCGTGCTCGAGATCGTGAGCCCGAGCGAGACCCGGTCGCCCGACGTGCGCGACCGGGAGATCGATCGGCTCGGCGACCGCGTCGGCAACTCGTTCGTCGTGATCGGCGCGCTCGCGGCGCTCGCGCTCGCGATGCTCCAGGTGCACTGGTTCTGGATCGCGAACGCGGTCTACCTCTGCTTCGTGCTCTCGGCGGTCCTCCTCAGCATCACGAAGCTCGTCGCGTACCGGAAGGGCGTGCCGACGTGGTGAAGCCCACGCGGGTCACGAACGACATCCGGTCGCTCCGGTTCCGGCACGGCGAGATGACCCAGGCCGACCTGGCCAAGCGCCTCGGCGTCACCCGCCAGACCGTCATCGCCATCGAGCAGGGCCGGTACTCGCCGTCGCTCGAGATGGCCTTCCAGATCGCGCGGGTGTTCGGGGTCCCGCTCGATGACGTCTTCCAGTACCCCGACCCAAACTCAGACCAGCAGGGAGCAGCATCATGAGAGTCGCAGCCTACGAACGGTACGGTCCGCCCGAGGTGGTCGCCGTCGCCGAACGGCCCACGCCCGAACCCGGAGCGGGGGAGGTGCGCGTCCGGGTGCACGCCGCCTCGATCGGCGCGGCCGACAGCGCGGCCCGATCGGGCACGCCGTGGTTCGCACGCCTCGCGTTCGGGCTCCGGGCGCCGAAACGGTCGGTGATGGGCTCCGACTTCGCGGGCATCGTCGACGCCATCGGGCCGGGGGTCACGCGCTTCGCCGTCGGCGACCGGGTGTTCGGCGCGACCGGCGTCGACGCGGGCGGGCACGCCGAGTTGCTCATCACTCCCGAGTCGAGTGCGATCGTGGCGCTTCCGGCCGCGGTGGACATGACGGATGCCGCGGCCATCTGCGACGGCGGCCTGACCGCGCTGCCCTTCCTCCGCGACGGGGCGCGCGTCCGCCCGGGCATGCGCGTGCTCGTCAACGGCGCGTCGGGAAGCGTCGGCGCCGCGGCCGTGCAGCTCGCGAAGCACCTGGGCGCCGAGATCACGGCCGTCTGCGGTCCGAGCCACGTCGAGCTCGTGCGCTCACTGGGTGCCGACCGGGTGATCGACTACACCCGGGAGGACTTCACGGCCGCACGCGACGCCTATGACGTGATCTTCGACGCCGTGGGCAAGAGCACCTTCCGACGCTGCCGGCGCGCGCTCTCGTCGGGAGGCACCTACCTCACGACCGTGCCGTCCTGGGCGATCATGCTCCAGCAGCTCACCTCGAAAGTGGGCAGCCGCAGGGCGGTCATCATGTTCACGGGCCTCCGCAAGGACGCCGACAAGGTCCCCGACCTGGGGGAGCTCGCCGCGCTCGCGGCATCCGGAGCGTTCCGGCCGCCGATCGAACGCGAGGTGCCGCTCGACGACATCGCCGAAGGGCACCGCATCGTCGACACCGGTCACAAGGCCGGCAGCGTGGTGGTGCGGCCCGTCGCCGCCGATTCGCGGAAGGCGGCGTCATGAAGGCGATCGTCCAGCACCGCTACGGCGGGCCCGAGGTGCTCGCGCTCGCCGAGGTGGCGGCGCCGGTGCCGGCCGGCGGCGAGGTGCTCATCCGGGTGCGCGCCGTCGGCGTGAGCGCCGGCGACGACTTCGTGATGCGCGGCGAGCCCCGGGCGGTTCGCCTCGCGTTCGGGCTCCGGCGGCCGAAGCAGCCGACCATCGGGCGGGATGTCGCGGGCGAGGTCGCCGCCATCGGGGCAGGGGTCACCCGCTTCCGCATCGGCGACCCCGTGTACGCCGAGTCCGACCAGGGCGGGTACGCGGAGTTCGTCGCCGTGCACGAGGACTTCGTGGCGGTGCGACCCGCCACCGTCGATGCCGTGCATGCGGCGGCGGTGCCGGTGTCGGGCACCACGGCACTGCAGGGCCTGCGGCTGGCCCGGGTGACGCCGGGGCATCACGTGCTCGTGAACGGCGCCTCGGGCGGCGTCGGCGGGTTCGCCGTGCAGCTCGCCAAGGCCATGGGCGCCGAGGTCACGGGCGTCTGCCGCGGGTCGAAGGCCGAGCACGTGCGTGCCATCGGCGCCGACCACGTGATCGACCACACCACCGAGGACTTCACGGCCGACGGGCCCAGGTACGACGTGATCATCGACCTCGTCGCCGACCACCCGCTCGGGCGCCTCCGCCGGGCGCTCGCGCCGGGCGGCACGCTCGTGCTGTCGTCGGGGAAGGGCGGGAAGGTGTTCGGCCCGATGGGTCGCATGCTCCGCGCATCGGTCCTCTCGCCGTTCGTGTCGCAGCGACTTCGGTCGCTCGCCGCGCGACGCAACGGCGACGATCTCGCCGAGCTCGCGCGCCGCATCGACGCGGGCGAGGTGCGCCCCGTCGTCGACGAGGTGTTCCCGCTCGAGCGCGCCGCCGACGCGCTCACCCGGTTCGAGTCGGGCACCGTGCGCGGCAAGCTCGTGCTCGAGGTGTGAGGTCGTGCGGCCCGGCGCCGAACCTCGCCCGCATGTCACCCGATGAGCACGGCGCCGTAGGCCAGCGCCGCGACGAGCGCCCACGACGTGAGTCCGACCACGAGCGCCCGCCACCCGGTGCGCGCGAGTTCGGCGAACCGGATCGAGGCGCCGAGCGCGAACAGCGCGGTCGCGAGCAGCGCCGTCTGCACGAGGTCGGCACCTGCCAGCACCGGCTCGGGCAGCGGAACGAACGTGTTGAGCAGCACCGCGGCGAGGAAGCCCGCGACGAACAGCGGCACGATCGCGGGTCGCGGCCCGGTCGGCTCGATCGCGCGCCGACGCTCGACCGCGGCAGTGATCGCCACCATGGGGGCGAGCATGAGCACGCGCGTGAGCTTCACCACGACCGCCACCGCGAGCGCCGCCGAGCCCGCGAGCTGGGCGGTCGCCACGACCTGTCCCACATCGTGCACGCCCGCACCGACCCAGTGCCCGAATCCCGTGGTCGAGAGACCGAGGGGATGCCACAGCGCGGGCAGCACGGCGATGGCGAGCGTGCCGCACAGCGTCACGAGCGCGACCGGTACCGCCTGCTCCTCGTCGCGGGCCCGCACGGTGGCCGCCATCGCGCCGATCGCGGACGCGCCGCAGATCGCGAATCCGCTTGCGACGAGCACGGGCTGGTGCCCCGGCAGTCCGAGCGCCCGCCCGAGCCCGATCGTGCCCACGAACGTCACGACGACCACCGCGACCGTGGTGAGGATCGACACCCAGCCGAGCGTGGCGATGTCGACCAGGCTCAGCTTCAGCCCGAGCAGCACGATGCCGAGCCGCAGCAGCCGCCGCGCCGCGACGCGGAGTCCCGGCGCGAGTCCACCCGCGAGCGCGGGCCGGAGCGCGGGCACCTGCCCCACCACGATGCCGAGCGCGACCGCCGCAGTGAGGATGGGCACCGCCGGAACGGCCAGGTGCACGAGCCACGCGACGAGTGCGGCGGATGCCGCGACCACGAGTCCCGGCATCCACACCGGCGGTACGGGGCGGCGTCGCGTCGCGTCATCCGATCCGGAAACGTTCGTCACGTCACCCAGGCCGGGGTCCAGAAGTGCAGCTGACGGAACTGGGGCGTCACCGGCATGGCCGACCAGATCGGGTAGTAGAACGCGGAGACGAGCAGCACGAAGCCGAGGAAGATCGCGACGGTCGCGAGGCCGCGCATCCGTCGCCACGCCGGGTCGTCGCGACCGCCGAGGATGAGCGCGATGACGGCCGTGAGCGCGAGCATCGTGTAGGGCTGGAACGCGATCGAGTAGAACTGGAACACCGTGCGGTCGAGGTACAGGAGCCACGGCAGGTACCCGGCGGCGAGGCCGATGAGGATCGCGCCCGTCTGCCACTCGCGGTGGCGCACCAGCCGGTACACGAGGTAGACGGATGCCGCGGCCGCCGCCCACCAGACGAGCGGGTTGCCGATGCCGATGATCGACTCCCAGCAGGTGTCGGCGCCGCATCCGCCCGACCCGTCCTCGGTCGCGGCGAAGTACATGTTCGTCGGCTTGAACATGATGAGCCACCACAGCGGGCTCGACTGCGACGGGTGCTCGCCGTGCACTCCGACGTGGTAGGTGTACGCCGATTCGTGGTAGTGCCAGAGGCTCTGCAGCGCGTTCGGCACGAAGGCGAGCCATCCCGTCGCCGCGTTGCCCGGTTCATCCGCCCAGTGCCGGTAGTAGCCGCCGTCGGTGACGAGCCATCCCGTCCAGGAGGCGAGGTAGACAACCAGTGCGACCGGCACGAGCAGGAGGAACGTCACCGGACCCTGTTTGAGCACGGCGGCCGTGAGCCAGAACGGCACGCCGGCCCGGCGCCGGGCCAGGGCGTCGACGACCACGAGGTAGAGGCCGAACGCTGCGAGGAACCACAGGCCCGACCACTTCACGGCGCACGCCGCGCCGAACGCGACGCCGGCGGCGACGACCCACGGACGCGTCCAGATGGCGGGCCCGTAGTGCGGATCGCGGCCCGCGGCCCGGGCCGTGGCGAGTCGCTGTTCGAGCCGGCGCCGCGCGTCCTCGCGATCGAGCAGCACGAACCAGAACCCGAGCAGCGCGAACAGCATGAGCCAGTTGTCGAGGAGGGCCACCCGCGACATCACGATCGCGTTGCCGTCGACGGCGAGCAGGAGCGCGGCGATCACCGCGACGATCGTCGACGGCCAGAGCCGCCGGGCGACCATGGCGAGCACGAACACGGCGACCGTGCCCGCGAGGGCCGTCGAGGCGCGCCACCAGAACGCGCTGTCGGCTCCGAACGCGGCCATGCCGAGCGCGATCATCCACTTGCCGAGCGGCGGATGCACCACATACGCGGGGTCGTCGCTGAAGATGTCGGTGTCGCCGCGCGCGAAGTCCTCGTCGGCGCCGTCGGGCCAGTCGGACTCGTACCCGTTGTGCAGGAGCGTCCAGGCGTCCTTCACGTAGTAGGTCTCGTCGAAGATGATCGCCTGCGGGTGGCCGAGGTTCCAGAACCGCAGCACCGCGGCGAGGAGGGTGACGAGGATCGGACCGCCCCAGTACCAGAGCACGCGCCGGCGCGGCGTGGCGAGCACCCGCGCCCACCAGTCGTCGAGGCGCGTGCCGCGGCGCTCGACGGGGCGCGGGGCTTCGCTGCCGGAATCGGGGGCGTCGTAGACGGATGCCGCGGCCTCACGCGATGCGCGCACGTCGGCGGCCCCCGGTCTCAGCACCCATGCGCCCAGCGTAATCGGACGGCGCCGGGCACCGCGGACCGGGACACGCCCCCGGACCGCGGTCCGAGACGCGCCAGGCAACCCGGCCCCGCGGCGCGACCCTGAGACACTGGGGCATGATCATCCTCGCGGCGACGCCCATCGGCAACCTCGGCGACGCGTCGGCGCGGCTGCGTGAGGCGCTCGAGCAAGCGTCGGTCGTGGCATCCGAGGACACCCGCGTCACGCAGCGCCTGCTGGCCGGGCTCGGCATCGCGAACCGCCCCCGGCTCATCGCCCTGCACGAGCACAATGAGCGGCAGAAGGCCGCCGAACTCGTCGAGCTCGCGCAGGACCGCGACCTCCTCGTGCTGAGCGATGCGGGCATGCCGACCGTGTCGGATCCGGGCTTCCCGCTCGTGCAGGCGGCTGTGGCGGCGGGCGTCGAGGTCACCGCGATCCCTGGCCCCTCGGCCGTGGTCACGGCGCTCGCCGTGTCTGGGCTGCCCACCGACCGGTTCGCGTTCGAGGGCTTCCTTCCGCGCAAGGCGGGCGAGCGTGCGCGACGCCTCGCCGAGCTCGCCGGCGATCGCCGCACCCTCGTGTTCTTCGAGAGCCCGTCGCGGCTCGCGGCCAGCCTCGCTGCCCTCGCTGATGCGTTCGGCGCCGAGCGCCCCGCCGCCGTGTGCCGCGAGCTCACGAAGCTCCACGAGGAGGTGCGCCGTGGCGGCCTGGCCGAGCTCGCCGCCTGGGCCGAGGGCGGCGTGCGCGGTGAGATCGTGGTCGTCGTCGGCGGGGCTCCCGAGAAGCGGGCGGATGCCGCGGCTGCGCTCGAGCGCGTGCTCGGGCTCGCGGCATCCGGAACTCGCCTGAAGGATGCAGCGGCGCTCGTGGCCGCCGAGACCGGCGTGGGCAAGCGCGACCTCTACGAAGCCGCACTCGCCGCCCGCCGCGCGGACTGAGGCTCCGCCCCGGGCCCCGCGTCGGCGCCCGCCGGCACGCCGCGTCGCCCTGTCGTTTCTCCCCCAAGAGGGGGACAATGGCAGTACCGCACGTCGGTGGGGAGGTGCGACATGGCGCACGCAGTGAGGTACTCCGCACACGGGGGCCCGGAGGTGCTCGAGGTCGTCGAGATGCCGACGCCCGAACCGGGCGAGGGCGAGGTGCTCGTCGAGGTGTTCGCGACCGGACTGAACCCCGTCGAGAGCTCGATCCGGCGGGGTGAGCATCCCGAGCGATGGCCCGTTGAGCTGCCGGCCACGCAGGGGCGCGACCTCGCGGGCGTGGTCGTCGCGACCGGCCCGGGCGCGTCGCGGTTCGGCCGGGGCGACGAGGTCATGGGCTTCGTCGACCACGGCGCGCAGGCGACGCACGTGCTCGTGCCCGAGGCGAACCTGCTCCCTCGCCCGCCGGCGCTTTCCTGGGAGGTCGCGGGCTCGCTGTACTCGGCGGGAACCATGGCATGGAACGCCGTCGAGGGCCTCGGGCTCGGGCCGAACGACACCGTCGTCATCACCGCGGCCGCCGGCGGGGTCGGATGCCTCGCCGCGCAGTTCGCACGCATGCGCGGCGCCACGGTCATCGGCACGAGCGCCGAGGCGCGCTTCGACTTTCTCCGCCAGTTCGGCGTGATCCCGACGGGATACGGACCGGGGCTCGCCGACCGCGTGCGGGCGCTCACGTCGCAGCCGATCAGCGCGTTCATCGACTTCCTCGGCCGCGAGGCCGCAGAGGCGAAGGCGCTCGGAGTGCCCTCGTCGCGCGTCCTCACGGTGCTCGACTGGGACGCCGTCGACGAGCACGGCGCCATACGCATCTCTGCAGGCGATGTGGTGGCGCTCGGCCGGGTCGCGGCGCTCGCGGCGGCCCGGCGCATCCGACTGCCGATCGCCGACGTGTTCTCGCTCGACTCGGTCGCCGACGCGTACCGTGCGCTCGACAAGCGGGAGGCGCCGGGCAAGATCGTGCTCGGCCTGCGCGTGGTCGACTACCACGGGCAGCGCGTGCGCGAACCCGACCTCAAGGAGCAGGACGTCACGCTCGGCGTGCTCACCCCGCACGCGCATCTGGACGTCGAGGAGGCGATCCCGTCGGCGCTCGCCGATGGGAGCGTCCGGCGGCGCCACCGCGAGGAGCACGAGCGCGAGGAGCGGGAACACGAGGCTGTGGCGCGGGCGGAGGGCGACGTACCGGCGGAGTGATCCGAGGCCCCGCGCGACCGGCGTAACGCGGCGGTCGCACCATTCGTGCGCCCATAGGATTGCACGTATGGCCGACGCCTCCTCGTTCTACATCACCACGCCCATCTTCTACGTGAACGACGTGCCCCACATCGGGCACGCGTACACGGAGGTGGCCGCCGACGTGCTCGCGCGCTGGCACCGCCAGGCGGGCGATGACACGTGGATGCTGACCGGCACCGACGAGCACGGCCAGAAGATCCTCCGCACCGCGACCGCCAACGGCGTGACGCCGAAGGAATGGGCCGACAAGCTGGTCGCCGAGGCTTGGCAGCCGCTGCTCGCGACGATCGACGTGCGGAACGACGACTTCATTCGCACGACCGACGAGCGCCACGAGCGGAACGTGCAGAAGTTCCTGCAGAAGCTCTACGACGACGGCCACATCTACACGGGCGAGTACGAGGGCTACTACTGCGTCGGCTGCGAGGAGTACAAGCAGCAGTCCGAGCTGGTCGAAGGCACGGGGGAGTACGAGGGACAGCTCGTCTGCGCCGTCCACTCCAAGCCCGTCGAACTCCTGCACGAGAAGAACTACTTCTTCCGGATGTCGGCGTTCGCAGACCGGTTGCTCGCGCTGTACGAGGAGCGCCCCGACTTCGTGCAGCCCGAGTCGGCGCGCAACGAGGTGCTCTCGTTCGTGCGGTCGGGTCTCGCCGACCTCTCGATCTCGCGGTCGACGTTCGACTGGGGCGTGGAGGTGCCGTGGGACGAGTCGCATGTCGTCTACGTGTGGTTCGACGCGTTGCTCAACTACATCACGGCCGTCGGCTACGGGCAGGACGAGGCGGAGTTCGCGCGCCGCTGGCCGGCGCAGCACCTGGTCGGCAAGGACATCCTGCGCTTCCACGCCGTGATCTGGCCCGCCATGCTCATGGCGGCAGGGCTCGAGGTGCCGCGCGGCGTGTTCGGACACGGCTGGCTCCTCGTCGGCGGCGAGAAGATGTCGAAGTCGAAGCTCACGGGCATCGCCCCCGAGCAGATCACCGAGACGTTCGGCTCCGACGCGTTCCGCTACTACTTCCTTTCGGCGATCCACTTCGGCCAGGACGGCTCGTTCTCGTGGGAGGACCTCGCTGCGCGTTACCAGGCGGAGCTCGCGAACGGATTCGGCAACCTCGCGTCGCGGGTCGTCGCCATGATCATCCGCTACTGCGACGGCTTCGTGCCGTCGGCCGCCGAACGTTCGGCCGCCGACCACGAGATCGCGGCCGTCGAGCGACGGGCGACGGATGCCTCGTGGTCGGCGATCGGGCGGCTGGCGATCCACGAGGCGATCTCGTCGACCTGGGAGCTCGTCGACGCCCTCAACGGGTACCTCACCGTCGAGGAGCCGTGGACGCTCGCGAAGGACCCGCACCAGCGCGCCCGCCTCGAGACGGTGCTCGCCACCGCGTACCACGGCCTCGGCACCCTCGCGGTGCTGCTCTCGCCGGTGCTGCCGCAGGCGACGGCGAAGCTGTGGACCGCGCTCGGCGCGTCCGGCGCCGTGCACGAGCAGCGCATCGACCGCGCCCACGAGTGGAGCGTCGGTGAGCGGGTCACGCCGCTCGAGGCGCTGTTCCCGCGCGTCGAGGTGAGTGCGTGAGGGGAGCGCAACCCGAGCACCTGCGCACGCGCGGCGACGTCGGGCGTGCGGTCGAGTACCCGCCGCTGCCCGAGCCGCTCGCGGTCGGCGTGTACGACAACCACACGCACCTCGAGATCGCCGACGGCGCGCTGCCGCTCGACGCGCACGAGCACCTCGAGCGCGCGGCATCCGTCGGCGTCCTCGGCGCCGTGCAGGTGGGCACGGATGTCGCGACCAGCCGCTGGTCGGCCGACGTCGCGGAGCGTGAGCCGCGGCTGCTCGCCGCCGTGGCGCTGCATCCCAACGAGGCGCCCGAGCTCGAGGCATCCGGAACCCTCGACGACGCCCTCGCCGCGATCGACGAGCTCGGCGCCCGGCCGCGCGTGCGCGCCATCGGCGAGACCGGGCTCGACTTCCACCGCACGGGCGACGAGGGGCGCGGCGCGCAGTTCCGCGCGTTCGAGGCGCACCTCGACATCGCGAAGCGCCACGGGCTGGCCCTGCAGATCCACGATCGCGACGCGCACGACGCGGTCGTCGAGACACTGCGCCGCGTGGGCGCGCCCGAGCGCACGGTGTTCCACTGCTTCTCGGGCGGCGAGGAGCTGGCCCGGCTCGCGGCCGCCGAGGGCTGGTACCTCTCGTTCGCCGGAAACGTCACGTTCAAGAACGCCGAGAACCTGCGTGACGCGCTCAGGGTGGCGCCGCGCGACCGGATCCTCGTCGAGACGGATGCCCCGTACCTCACGCCCGTGCCGCTCCGCGGGCGCCCGAACGCGCCCTACCTCGTGCCGCACACCGTGCGCTTCATGGCCGGGGTGCTCGGCGCCGACCTCGACGAGTTCTGCGGACAGGTCGCGTCGAACACCCTCGCCGTGTACGGGCCGTGGCATGATGACCCCGTGCGGGGGGCAGCGGGGTGAATGCGCATCGGCATGCGGCCGAGGGCGGCGACAGCACGCCTCGCCTGCTCGGGCCCGCCGAGATCCGCGACCTCGCCGCGTTGCTCGACGTCACGCCGACCAAGCGGCTCGGCCAGAACTTCGTGCACGACGCCAACACGGTCAGGCGCATCGTGCAGACCGCCGGCGTGCAGCGCGGCGAGACAGTGCTCGAGATCGGCCCCGGCCTGGGATCGCTGACGCTCGGGCTGCTCGAGGCGGGGGCATCCGTCACCGCCGTCGAGATCGACCGTCGGCTCGCCGAGCAGCTGCCGCATACGGTGCGTGTCATGCAGCCCGGCACGCAGCTCACGGTCGTGTGCGACGATGCGCTGCGCGTCACCGCACTGCCTGGCGAAGCGCCCTCGCGGCTCGTCGCGAACCTGCCGTACAACGTGTCGGTGCCCGTGCTGCTGCACCTGCTCGAGCACTTCCCGTCGCTGACGTCGGGCATCGTCATGGTGCAGGCGGAGGTCGGCCACCGGCTCGCCGCCGAGGCCGGGTCGAAGGTGTACGGCGCGCCGAGCGTGAAGGCCGCGTGGTACGGCACGTGGCGGATCGCCGGACAGGTCTCGCGCATGGTGTTCTGGCCGGTGCCGAACGTCGACTCGGTGCTCGTCGGGTTCGAGCGTGGCGTGGAGCCGGGAACCGAGGCCGAGCGGCGGGCGACCTTCGCGATCGTCGATGCCGCGTTCCAGCAGCGCCGCAAGATGCTGCGCCAGTCGCTGTCGGCCGTGCTCGGCGGGTCGTCGGCGACGGCGACGGCCGTGCTCGGGCGAGCCGGCGTCGATCCGCAGTCGCGCGGTGAGCAACTGCAGGTCGGCGACTTCCTGGCGATCGCGCGGGCCGCGGCCGCGCCCGTCGGAGCATGAACGCGTCGCCGACCCCGCCTGTCCTTCCTCGTCGCGGGCGCGCGCACTAACGTGGTCGCATGGGCACGTCGGTCGAGGGCAGCACCGAGGGCGTCGGCGACGGCGCCGTGCTCGGCGCCACGGGACGCGAGCGATCCGAGTGGTTCGCGCTGCTCGACCGGGCCGACGCGGCCACCTGGCGGCACAAGGACATCGCCGCGTGGCTCTCGGGTGAGCAGGGCGTCGACGCGTGGTGGGCGCAGCACCTCACCGTCGCGTACGAGCAGGCCCGCGGCATCCGCGAGCCCGGCCAGCGGCAGGACGGCACGTTCGAGGCGAGCGTGAGCCGCACCGTCGCGCTCGACCCGGCGGACGCGCTGCAGGCGCTCGCCGCGGTCGTCACGGCGGAGCTGGGCGTCGAGCCGCTCGCCCTCAACCTCACGGCGAAGCATCCGACCGCCCGATTCCCGCTCGACAGCGGCGAGTTCGTGCTGGCGAGCGCGAGCCCGCTCGGCGACGGCCGCTCGTCGATCGGACTGACGTGGGGCAGGATGACCGACGGCACGCGCCTCGCCGAGGTCAAGGGCGAGCTGCGCGAGTGGCTGCGGGCGGTCGGTTGACCGAGGACCACCCGGTGCCGTGGGATAGCGTGGCACCATGACGATCGCGGCGACCGACGAGACGGTACGCGTTCGGGCGCCCGGCAAGATCAACCTCTTCATGCGCGTCGGCGAGGTGCAGCCCGACGGGTACCACGACGTGGCCACGGCGTATCAGGCGGTGTCGCTCTACGAGGACGTGCGCGCGTGGCCCGACGACGAGTTCAGCGTCGGCTTCTCGGGCAGCGTCGACACGTCGGGGCTGCCGACGGATGCCTCGAACCTCGCGATCCGCGCGGCGAAGCTGCTCGCCCGAACGGCCGGCGTGCCGGGCGGCGTGCGCCTCGAGATCGAGAAACACGTGCCGATCGCCGGCGGCATGGGCGGGGGCTCGGCGGATGCCGCGGCCACCCTCGTGGCGTGCGACGCCATGTGGGGAACGGCGCTGTCGAAGGAGGAGCTGCACGTGCTCGCGGCGAAGCTCGGCGCGGACGTGCCGTTCGCGCTCTCGGGCGGCACGGCAATCGGCACCGGCCGCGGCGACCGGCTGAGCCCGGCACTCGCCACCGGATCGTTCCACTGGGTGCTCGCGCTCGCCGAGTTCGGCCTGTCGACGCCCGCGGTGTACGGCGAGCTCGACCGGCAGCGCGCCGACAAGACACGGCCGGTCGCGGTCGGCGCGTCGCCCGTGGTCGCCGCCTCGGTGTTGCAGGCGCTCCGCGCCGGGGACCCGCGCCGCCTCGCCGATGCGCTGCACAATGACCTCCAGCCCGCGGCGATCGCACTGGCGCCGGGGCTCGGCGGCATCCTCGAGCTCGGCGAGGCGCACGGCGCGCTCGCCGGGATCGTGTCGGGATCGGGGCCCACGATGGCCTTCCTCGCCGAGGACGCGAGCTCGGCGATCGACCTGCAGGTGGCGCTGTCGGCGGCCCGTCTCAACGCCGTGCACGTGCACGGCCCCGTGCACGGCGCACGGATCACGTACGCCTGAGGGCGCGTTCTCGGGTTGGAGGCCCGCGCGACTGCCGGGTCCGGGGTCGTGCGCCACACGCCTTCACGGTTCACGAGTTGATGTCGCCTGCACCGCTCGGCGATGCATCCGGTGCAGTCGGCCTCGACTCGCGGCCCAGCCGTACACGCCCTGTGGACGGCTTCACGTGCGCTACCGCGGTCCGGTGCACCCTGATCGGGTGTCTCGATCGCGCGAACTGCCGTGGAGTCTCCGCACCGTGAAGTCGTTCACCCGCCGCGAAGCGGACAAGCGAGGGGTGCACTGGCGACGACTCGCCGCCGATGATCTCGAGCGTCCGTTCCACGGCGTCCGTCGCCTCGCCGGTTCCGATCAATCCGTGCGCGAGCTCGCCGAGGCCTATGCCAAGCGGATGCCGAAGCGGCAGGTGTTCAGCCACGAGACGGCGGCCGCGCTGTGGGGCATGCCGTTGCCGGCGTCCGAGGGGATGCCAACGGTCTCGCCAGCTCCGGCCGCCGGCGATTCGCCGGCGGCCGAGCCGGCCCCGTCGGATACGGCGCTCCGGATCACCGAACCGCCGTCGTCCGACGGAGTCGTCAAGCCCGCGCCGCGGCTCCACGTCTCGGTGCCGCGAGGCTCGGCACCTCCGACGGCTCGCGGAGTCGTCGGCCACGTCCTGAGGTTCGAGCGACTCACGATCTACGTCCACGGCGGGCTGCGGGTCGTCGATCCCGCGAGCGCGTGGGTGCAGTGTGCTGCCCGACTGTCACTCGATGACCTCGCCGCCGCCGCCGATTTCCTCCTCACCGGCACGCAGCCCCTCGACGGTCGCGCGCCGCGCTGCACGCGCGATGATCTCGCGGCGGCAATCGAGCGGCATGCCGGATGCCGCGGGGCCACCCTCCTGCGCCAGGCGCTCGAGCTGGCGCGCTCGGGTCCGCTGTCGCGGCGGGAGTCGCTGCTCCGGCTCGACCTCCTGCGAGGCGGCCTTCCGGAGCCCGAGTGCAACCACCGTGTGCTCGGTCCTGACGGATCGCTCGTCGCCATGATCGATCTGGCGTATCCGTCGTACCGGGTCGGACTGGAGTACCAGAGCGATCTGCATCGCCCCGCGGCGGCGTTCCGCCGAGACATCGGCCGTCTCGAGCGCCTCAGCGACGTGGACTGGATGATCGTCCAGGTGACCTCGGACGACGTGAGTGCCGACGGAGCGGTGCGCAACTCCGCGGCCCTGCAGGAGCGCGTGGCACGTCGCCTCCGGGCACGCGGCTGGCGACCGGGCACGAGCTGAGGCGATCCACACCGGCTGAACAGGCGAGCGGTGCAGATGGCATCGACTCGAGCGTCACGCTGGCGTCGAGCAGCTGACGCGGCTCCGCGCGGCTCGCGCGCGGTGGGCCGGCAGCCACGGCGCGCGACTCGCGGGCGGCGGGCCGGGCACGAGTTGTGGCGATCCGCACCGGCTGAGGCGGCGAGCGGTGCAGATGGCNCGGCCCGGGGGCCGGGGCGAGCGCAGCGGTGGGGGCACGCGGCGCGCGGGCGTTGCGCGGTTGCGCGCGCGGCGCGGCGCGCGGCAGTCGCCCGCGGGCGCGGCGGCTAGGGTTGAGCGCGACATGGCACACCTCCTCGGCGCCGAGCGCCTGCACCTCGAGTTCCCGACTCGCGTCGTCTTCGACGAGGTCACCCTCGGCATCGACGAGGGCGATCGCATCGGCGTCGTCGGCCGCAACGGCGACGGCAAGTCGACGCTGCTGAAGCTGCTCGCGGGTCGCCTCGAGCCCGACGGCGGGCGGGTCACGCGCCGTCGTGGCATCCGGATCGGCATGCTCGACCAGGCCGACGTCGTCGATCCCGGCAAGACGGTCGCCGAGTCGGTCGTCGGCGGCATCGCGGAGCACGTGTGGGCGGGCGATGCGAAGGTTCGCGACGTCATCGCCGGGCTGCTCGCGGATGTCCCGTGGCACGCGCACATCGCCGCGCTCTCGGGCGGGCAGCGTCGTCGCGCGGGACTTGCGGCGCTGCTCGTGGGCGACTGGGACGTCGTGTTCCTCGACGAGCCCACCAACCACCTCGATGTCGAGGGCATCGCCTGGCTGGCGCGCCACCTGAAGGGCCGGTGGGCGTCGGATGCAGGTGCGCTCGTCGTCGTGACGCACGACCGGTGGTTCCTCGACGAGGTGTGCACCGGCACGTGGGAGGTGCACGACGGCATCGTCGAGCCGTTCGAGGGCGGGTACGCGGCGTACGTGCTGCAGCGCGTCGAGCGGGACCGAATGGCCGCGGCATCCGAGGCGAAACGGCAGAACCTCATGCGCAAGGAGCTCGCGTGGCTCCGCCGCGGCGCTCCTGCCCGCACGTCGAAGCCGAAGTTCCGCATCGAGGCGGCGAACCAGCTCATCGGGAACGAGCCGCCGGTTCGCAACCCGGTCGAGCTCAACCGGCTCGCGGTGTCGCGGCTCGGCAGGGATGTCGTCGACCTGCTCGACGTGTCGGTGGTCTATCCGGTGGTGGATGCCGCTGCCGGCGCCCCGGCCGAGCACATGGTGCTCCACGGCGTCGAGTGGCGCATCGCGCCGGGGGAGCGCACGGGGATCCTCGGCGTCAACGGCGCGGGC
Organism: Agromyces bauzanensis; assembly: GCF_014645655.1. Taxonomy (GTDB): domain Bacteria; phylum Actinomycetota; class Actinomycetes; order Actinomycetales; family Microbacteriaceae; genus Agromyces; species Agromyces bauzanensis. The sequence continues at coordinate 29,354 of NZ_BMMD01000001.1, forward strand.
AAGTCGACGCTCCTCGGCCTCGTTACGGGTGCCGTGCAGCCGACCACCGGACGCGTGAAGCGCGGCAAGACCGTGAAGATCGCGACGCTGAGCCAGGAGCTCGCCGAGCTCGCCGAGTGGGCCGACGAGCGGGTGAGCGCCGTCGTCGCCGAGCAGCGGAGCGCATACCGGGTCGGCCAGGGCTCCAAGGCGGTCGAGCTCACGCCGGGGCAACTGCTCGAGCGTTTGGGCTTCACGAGCTCGCAGCTCTCGACGCCGGTGAAGAACCTCTCGGGCGGCCAGAAGCGCCGGCTGCAGCTGCTGCTCATCCTGCTGCAGGAGCCCAACGTGCTCATCCTCGACGAGCCCACCAACGACCTCGACACCGACATGCTCGCCGCGATCGAGGACCTCCTCGACTCGTGGCCCGGCACCCTCCTCGTGGTCAGCCACGACCGATACCTCATCGAGCGCGTCACCGACCGGCAGTTCGCCATCCTCGACGGGCACCTGCGCGACCTGCCGCGCGGCGTGGACCAGTACCTGGAGCTGCGCCGGCAGCAGGCGGATGCCGCGCGGCCGGCGGACTCGGGGCGGCCGGGTTTCGAGACGCCCGCTGTGCGGACTCCACAGCCGGAGCCGGCTGCGCCGACGCTCACCGGCGCCGAGCGCCGGACGGCGGAGAAGGAGCTGTCGTCGATCGACCGCCGACTCGACAAGCTCGCGGCCGAGGTCGCCCGGCTGCACGAGCGCCTCGCGGTGCACGACCAGAGCGACTACGCGGGCCTCGCCGTGCTGGGCGACGGACTGCAGCAGCTCGAGGCATCCGTCGCCGAGCTGGAGACACGCTGGCTCGAAGTGTCCGAGGCGATCGAAGGATGACGCCGCAGGTGCTGTGAGGGCCGGGCGGGGTCCGCGCGGCACGAACCCCGGGGGTCGCGGCGCTCGCGTATCACCGGCGGCGGACGGCGGCGTGAGACGGCGGCACTTGTCCTCCTCACCATCGCGGCACGCCGGTCGGTCCACATCTCGGATGGCCGGATGCCCGCGGCCGGCGCTGTCGGGCAACCATCGTCGGCATGACCCGAATCGACGCCGACGAGGCCGCCCACCTGCCGATCACGACCGACCACGACGTGGAGGAGCGCGTCGCGGGCCTCCTGCAGCACGCGGTCAGGCGTCAGTGGTGGACGCTCTACCTGGATGCCGACGACGTGCAGATGCCGCTCATCATGCCGATGGCCGGGTACCCCGATCGACCCGACGAGCCGGGCGGCGACGAGGGAACGGCCGCCCAACTGCTCGCCGACCGTCTCTCGGTCATCGTGAGGGAGGTCGGGGCGGCGAAGGTGGTGTTCGTGTGGGAACGACCTGGGCGCGCCGAGACGACGCCGGCCGATCGCGAGTGGGCGGGCGCCCTCGCGGCCGCATGCCGTGCCGAGGGCGTCGTCGTTCGAGCGCAGCTCATCCTCCACGACCGCGGGGTCCGCTGGCTCGCACCCGACGACTACGCGTGACCGGTGGAGGGCACGGCCTCGAACCGCGGCCCGCCTCAGTCGAATCCGAGGCTCAGCTTCCGCAGCAGTCCCGAAAGCCGCTTCTGCTCCGCCGCGGGCAGCTCCGCGAGGAGCTCAGCCTCGGCGTCGACGAGCCGTGTGATCGCGGCATCCACGCGCGTGAGGCCGGCGGGGGTCATCTCGACCAGGATGCCGCGGCCGTCGTGCGGGTCGGTCTGGCGGGTGACGAGGCCGCGATCGACGAGCCGGTCGATGCGGTTCGTCATGGTGCCGCTCGAGACCAGCGTCTGCTGCAGCAGCTGCTTGGGCGAAAGCCGATAGGGAGCACCCGCACGCCGCAGGGCCGAGAGCACGTCGAACTCGCTCGACTCGAGCTCCGAGCGCGTGAACGCCTGCCGACGCGCGCGATCGAGGTGCTTCGACAGGCGCGCGACGCGCGACAGCACCTGCAGGGGCGCGAAGTCGAGGTCGGGGCGCTCGCGCTCCCAGTCGCGCACGATCCGGTCGACCTCGTCAGCTTCCGTCATCCCGCCATTATCCCGTCGCATGATGGGCGGATGCCCCCGTGGCGGCGGGCAGTGGGCGCGAGTCGCGAGGTCGCTCGCGGGCGAGCGGAAGCCCCGGGCACCCCCATGCGCCATGGCAGACTGGTTGGCGCGCAGGGCCCCACCCCTCGCGGTCCGCCATGGTGTAACGGCAGCACGACAGCCTTTGGAGCTGTGAGGACCAGGTTCGAATCCTGGTGGCGGAGCATGGATCAACAACTCGCCATCATCGTCCTCGCCGCCGGGCAAGGCACGCGCATGAAGTCGGCCACCCCGAAGCTCCTGCACCCGCTCGCCGGGTCGCCGATCGTCTCGCACGTGCTCCGCACCGCGCAGGCGCTCGACGCCGCGCACGTCATCGCGGTCGTGCGCCACGAGCGCGACCGGGTCGCCGCGGAGGTCGAGGCCACGCTCCCCGGCTGCGTCGTCGTCGACCAGGACGAGATCCCCGGCACCGGCCGAGCGGTCGAGCAGGCGCTCGCCGCGCTCCCCGCCGACTTCAAGGGCGAGGTGCTCGTGCTGAACGGCGACGTGCCGCTCCTCGATGCCGGAACCCTCGCCGCCTTCCTCGAGCAGCACCGCGGCCACGCCGCGCAGGCATCCGTGCTCTCGGCCGTCTACGACGACCCGAGCGGCTACGGGCGCATCGTGCGCGACGAGCGTGGCGCGTTCCACCGCATCGTCGAGCAGAAGGACGCGACCGACGACGAGCGTGGCATCGCCGAGATCAACGCGGGCATCTACGCCTTCGGCGCCGGTGCGCTGCGCGACCAGCTCGCCAACCTCACGACCGACAATGCGCAGGGCGAGAAGTACCTGACCGACGTCATCCAGCACCTGCGCGAGGCGGGCAGCGAGGTCGAGGCGGTGCCCGTGGTGCAGCCGTGGCTCGTCGCGGGCATCAACGACCGCGCGCAGCTGTCCGAGACCGCCGCGCGACTCAACGCGCTCATCGTGCGCGGGTGGCAGCTGAACGGCGTCACCATCGAGGACCCGGCCACCACGTGGATCGACCTAGACGTGAAGATCGAACCCGACGTGACCATCCGCCCGGGCACGCAGCTGAAGGGGGCCACGGTCATCGCGACCGGCGCCGTCGTCGGCCCCGACACGACCCTCGTCGACAGCGAGGTCGGCGCGAACGCCGAGGTGAAGCGCACGGATGCCACGTTGTCGGTCATCGGGGCGGGGGCATCCGTCGGTCCATTCGCCTTCCTCCGACCGGGCACCGTGCTCGGTGCCGACGGCAAGATCGGCACGTTCGTCGAGACGAAGAACGCGAGGATCGGCACCGGCAGCAAGGTGCCGCACCTCACCTACGTGGGCGACGCGACGATCGGGGAGGACTCGAACATCGGCGCAGGCTCGATCTTCGCCAACTACGACGGCGTGCGGAAGCACCACTCCGACGTCGGCTCGCACGTGAAGACCGGCGCGCACGGCGTGTTCGTCGCGCCCGTTAGGATTGGCGACGGGGCCTACACGGGCGCCGGCACCGTCGTCCGCCACGACATCCCCGCGGGCGCGCTCGGCGTGAACGTGGCACCCCAACGCAACATCGAGGGATGGGTCCGGAAGCACCGGTCCGGCACCGCGGCGGCACAGGCAGCCGAGGTCGCCGAAGCGGCATCCGGTCCCGTCGAAGACTGACGCACCGGTCGAGGCTGGTGGAGAGGACAGGCCAGATGGCTGGAATCGAGACCACCGGATCGAAGCGGCTCGTGCTCGTGAGTGGACGGGCCCACCCCGAGCTCGCCGAGCAGATCGCGGCGGAACTCGGCACCGAGCTCATGCCCACCGACGCGCGCACGTTCGCGAATGGCGAGCTCTACGCCCGCTACGACGAGAGCGTGCGCGGCACCGATGCCTTCGTCATCCAGTCGCACGCCACGCCGATCAACGAGTGGCTCATGGAGCAGCTCATCATGGTCGATGCGCTGAAGCGCGCCTCCGCGAAGCGCATCACGGTGGTCTCGCCGTTCTACCCGTACGCCCGCCAGGACAAGAAGGGCCGCGGCCGTGAGCCGATCTCGGCACGGCTGGTGGCCGACCTCTACAAGGCCGCCGGTGCCGACCGCATCATGTCGATCGACCTGCACGCCGCGCAGATCCAGGGCTTCTTCGACGGGCCCGTCGACCACCTGTTCGCCATGCCCGTGCTGCTCGAGCACTTCCGCCAGCTCCTCGACCCGCAGACCCTCACGGTCGTCTCGCCCGACATGGGCCGCGTGCGCGTCGCCGACATCTGGAGCGACAAGCTCGGCGCACCGCTCGCGATCATCCACAAGCGACGCGACCCGCTGGTGCCCAACGAGGTGTCGGTGCACGAGATCGTCGGCACCGTCGAGGGGCGCGTGTGCCTCATCGTCGACGACCTCATCGACACCGGCCGCACCATCGTGAAGGCCGCCGAGGCGCTCAAGGCCAACGGCGCGATCGGCGTCGTGGTCGCCGCGACGCACGCCGTGCTCTCGACACCGGCGGTCGACATCCTGCAGGACGAGTCGATCGACCGCGTCGTCGTCACCGACACCCTGCCCGTCCCCGAGTCCAAACGTTGGGACCGCCTCACGGTGCTGCCCATCGCCCCACTCCTCGCGCGCGCGATCCGCGAGGTCTTCGAGGACGGCTCGGTCACGAGCATGTTCGACGGCGCGGCCTGAGGCGACCATGGCCATCACGACCCCGCGACCCTGGCTCTCGAGCTACGCCGACGGCGTGCCCCATGACATCGAACCCCAGCAGGGCTCGCTCTACGACCTCCTGCACGGCTCCGTCGAGCAGTACGGCCAGAACGTCGCGCTCGAGTTCTTCGGCGCCACCACCACCTACGCGGAACTCGGCGCACAGGTGGAGCGTGCCGCCGAAGGGCTGCGCCTCCTCGGCGTGCAGAAGGGCGACCCCGTCGCCATCGTGCTCCCGAACTGCCCGCAGCACGTCGTCGCGTTCTACGCGGTGCTGCGCCTGGGCGCCATCGTCGTCGAGCACAACCCGCTCTACACCCCGCGCGAGTTGCGCCACCAGTTCGAGGACCACGGCGCCCGCCTCGTGATCGCGTGGGACAAGGTGGTCGACTCCATCCAGGCCCTCCCCGCAGACCTCGCGGTGCGGCACATCGTCTCGGTCGACCTCACCCGCGCCATGCCCCTCGTCACGCGTGCCCTGCTCCGGCTGCCCGTGGCCACGGCGCGCGAGTCGAGGTCGGCGCTCACCACGAAGGTGCGCGGCACCATGCCGTGGCAGCGGCTCGTGGCATCCGACCCCATCGAGCCGCACATCATCGCGCCCGGACCTGACGACGTCGCGGTCATCCAGTACACGAGCGGCACCACCGGGAACCCCAAGGGGGCCGTGCTGTCGCACGCGAACCTCGGCGTGAACGCCGCGCAGGCGAGGGCGTGGGTGCCCCAGGTCGAGCGCGGCACGTCGGTCGTGTACGCCGTGCTGCCGATGTTCCACGCCTACGGGCTGACGCTCTGCCTGACCTTCGCCATGAGCATGGGATCGCGACTCGTCCTGTTCCCCAGGTTCGACCCCGAGCTCGTGCTGAAGGTCGTGAAGCAGCACCCGCCGACGTTCCTGCCGGCCGTGCCGCCCATCTACGATCGCCTCACGAAGGCCGCCGCCGAGGCGGGCGTCTCGCTCCGGGGCATCCGGATCGCCATCTCGGGCGCCATGCCGCTCTCGGCCGACGTGGTCGAGCCGTGGGAGGCCGCGACCGGCGGGTACCTCGTCGAGGGCTACGGGCTCTCGGAGTGCTCCCCGGTGCTCATGGCCAACCCGGTGTCGCCGCATCGCAGGGCGGGCACCGTCGGCCTGCCGCTGCCGTCGACCGAGGCGCGTGTCGTCGACCCCGACGCCCCGACGGTCGATCGTGAGCCCGGCACCGAGGGTGAGCTCGTCGTGCGCGGCCCGCAGGTGTTCTCGGGCTACTGGCGCAAGCCGGAGGAGACCGAGGCGGTGTTCGTCGACGACCCCGCGGGCGGCGCGCCCTGGTTCCGCACGGGCGACGTCGTCTCGATCGACGACGACGGGTTCGTGCGCATCGTCGACCGCATCAAGGAACTCATCATCACGGGCGGGTTCAACGTCGCCCCGAGCGAGGTCGAGGAGGCGATCCGCCACCACCCCGACGTGGAGGACTGCGCCGTCGTGGGCCTGCCCGACGAGCGGTCGGGCGAGGAAGTCGTCGCCGTCGTGGTACTGAAGCAGGGCGCGACCTTCGACGGCGACGCGATCCGCGAGTTCGTTCGCGACCGACTCACGCCCTACAAGGTGCCCCGCCGTGTCGTGCAGGCCGATGACCTGCCGCGCTCGCTGATCGGCAAGGTGCTGCGCCGCCAGGTGCGCAACGGCCTCCTGGCCGGGTGACCGGAAGCGTCGTGTCGTTCCTCTCCGCCGACGCCGCGCGAGCACTCGAGCGGCTTTCCGCGCTCGAGGCCGGTGAGGCGGGGGAGGCGGATGCCGCGCCGCTCGACCGGCTCCGCGGCATCCGCTCGCTCGTCGTCGCCCTCGAGGCCGACCCGGCAGCTCTGCGGGCGGTGCGCGACGCGCTCGATGCGGGCGCGACGTGGGACGAGGTGGCGGATGCTGCCGGCCTCAGCCCGTCGGCCGCGAAGTACCGCTGGGCGGGCGACGACGACGCCATCGCAATCCGCCAGGAGGCGAGCCGCAGGCGCAAGCGCGATCGCCCGTCGAGCGCTCCCACCGACCTTCCGGGACTGTCGGTCTCGGAGGCCGCCAAGCGGCTGGGGGTCACCCCGCAGGCGATCTACCAGCGCGTCAACCGTGGACTGCTGCGGGCCGCGACGGTCGAGCTGGCCGACGGACGCTCGTACAAGCGGGTGTTCCCCGACGAGGGGCCCGCGCCCGACGAGGGGCCCGCGCCTGACGAGCAGTGAACGGCGGGCTCAGGCGTCGCGCTCGTTCTCGCCGATGAACCGCGGTGCGCCCGGCAGGAGTCCGAGCTCGGCGATGAGCGTCTCGCTGCCGTTCCCGGCGACGGCGAAGCACTGCCACCCCGGGCCGCCCCATGCGAACAGGTCGAAGGCGACGCGCGCCCCCGCGGCATCCGTGTCGTAGGCGGCGACGGACACCGCGCACGCACGCTGCGCCGCCGAGTGCGCGACCCCGTACATCGAGAGCACGATCGGGAGCACGAGCGCACCGAGCGCGACCAGCACCGCGATGCGAAGCGCACGTCGGCGTCGCTCGCCGTAGACCGGCCCGTCGTCGTGCGGCTCGCCGTCGAGCTCGGGGAACCGGTCGCTCACGAGGGCATCACCAACACGGAGGCCACGCCGCCGGCGCTCGCCGCGAGCGTCGCCGCCGCGACGCCGATGAGGGCGCCGCGCGGCGGCGAGATGACGAGCCTCTCGCCCGACAGCTGTCGCCGGCGCACCGTGCCGATCGCGAAGGCCGCACCGGATGCCGCGAACAGCAGCACCCCGATCGCCACGAGCCACGGTTCGCCGGCCACGAACCCCGCGCGGATCGACAGCAGCGCATTCACCGCGATGGCGAGCGCGGTGCGCGTCCAGGCGAGCGCGGTGCGTTCGGGCTGGAGCCCCGGATCGCCCGTCGCATCGATCACGTGCGGGCGCATGCCGTCCGCCCTGGGTTCCCGTGCCGGGTCATGCGATGAGGAGCAGCACCACGAGCACCGCACTGGTCAGGAGGCACACGGCCGCGAGGGCAGGCAGCACCCAGCTGAACGGCAGCGGCCGACCCTGCCGGATCGCGATCTCGTTGGCACGCCACCTCGTGTACGACACGACGCTGAGCACCGCGGCGACCACGCCGAGCCCGGCCGAAAGCACCGTGACGACGATCCTCGGGTCGAGCTCGGTCGCGAACTGGTGCAGCAGCACGCCGCCCGCGAGGAGTGCGAGCGCCGTGCGGATCCACGCGAGGAACGTGCGCTCGTTCGCGAGGGTGAAGCGGTAGTCGGGTTCGGTGCCCTCATTCCGCCACGCCGGTTCCGGCATCTGCTCGCCCCTTCCGTTCGGCCGTCGATCGTGCGGTTCCGCCCGTCAGTGCGACGAGGGCGTCGTCTCGATCTCGGAGCGGTCGCCCGACCAGAGCGTGTGGAAGACGCCCGGCTGATCGACGCGCTGGTACGTGTGCGCGCCGAAGTAGTCGCGCTGGCCCTGGATGAGGGCGGCCGGGAGCCGCTCGGCGCGGAGGCCGTCGTAGTAGGCGAGCGACGAAGCGAAGGCGGGCGTCGGGATGCCGGCCTGCGCCGCGATGGCGGCGATGCGGCGCCAGCTCTCCTGCGCGCCGGCGACGGCGTCGCGGAAGTACGGGGCCACGACGAGCGCGACGAGCGACGGGTCCTCGGCGTACGCGTCGGCGATGCGGTTGAGGAAGCGGGCGCGGATGATGCAGCCGGCGCGCCAGATCTTCGCGATGTCGCCCTTGTGGATGTCCCAGCCGAACTGCTCTGCGCCCGCGACGATCTCGTCGAAGCCCTGCGAGTAGGCGATGATCTTCGAGGCGTAGAGCGCCCGGCGCACGTCCTCGATGAACGCGTCGGCGTCGTCGACCTTCCACTCGCCCGAGGGGCCCGGCAGGTCGGCGGCCGCCTCGCGCTGCCCGCGCTTGGACGAGAGGCTGCGGGCGAAGACGGCCTCGGCGATGCCCGACGTCGGAACGCCGAGGTCGAGCGCGTTCTGCACCGTCCACGCGCCCGTGCCCTTGGCGCCCGCCTCGTCGAGGATGACGTCGACGAGCGGCCGGCCGGTCGCGGCATCCGTCTGGCGCAGCACCTCGGCGGTGATCTCGATGAGGTAGCTCTCGAGCTCGCCGGTGTTCCACTCGGCGAAGACGTCGGCGATCTCGGCCGGGCTCCTGCCGGTGCCCTGGCGGATGAGGTCGTAGGCCTCGGCGATGAGCTGCATGTCGGCGTACTCGATGCCGTTGTGCACCATCTTCACGAAGTGGCCGGCGCCGTCGGTGCCGACGTGGGTCACGCACGGCTCGCCGTCGGGTGCCACCGCCGCGATGGTCTGCAGGATCGGGCCGAGGGTCTCGTACGATTCGGCGGCGCCGCCCGGCATGAGCGACGGGCCGTTGAGGGCGCCCTCCTCGCCGCCGGACACGCCCATGCCGACGAAATGGATGCCGGTGGGCTTGATGTCGGCCTCGCGGCGGATCGTGTCGTGGAAGTTCGCGTTGCCGCCGTCGACGATGATGTCGCCTGGCTCGAAGCGCTGCACCAGGTCGGAGATGACGGCGTCGGTGCCCGTGCCCGCCTGCACCATGATGATCGCCGTGCGCGGCTTCGCCAGCGAGGCGACGAACTCGTCGTAGCCCTCCGACGCGACGAATCCGGCCTCGGGGTGCTCGGTCACGAGGGTCTGCGTGCGCTCGGGCGAGCGGTTGAACACCGCCACGGTGTTGCCCTCGCGGCTCGCCAGGTTGCGGGCGAGGTTGGACCCCATGACCGCGAGTCCGACGACGCCGATGTTTGCAGTTCCGCTTTCAGGCACGAATGGTCTCCTCGTGAGCTTCCGGGGGTCGCCAACCAGCGTACTGTGAGCGCGGCTCACCGTTGCCTCCCGTTGCGGTGAGGGGATGCCGCGGCCGTGCCGCCAGGCGGGTGGACTAGCCTGCAACGCATGGACGCCGTTCCTTCCGCCGCACGGCCGCGCGTCGTCGTCATGGGCCCGAGCGGCGCGGGAAAGTCGGTCGTGGGCGCCGCGCTGGCCGGCCGTCTCGGTGAGCAGTTCGCCGGGCTCGACTTCGTCGACTCCGACGACCTGCACCCGTCGTCGAACGTCGCCAAGATGCGCGCCGGCCTCGCCCTCGACGATGCCGACCGGATGCCGTGGCTCGAGGCCGTCGGCCGGGCGCTCGGGGCGGGGACGGGCGGCCGGGTGGTCGCCTGCTCGGCGCTGCGGCGTGCGTACCGCGACGTGATCCGCGCCGCGTGCTCCGACGCGCAGTTCGTGGAGCTCGTCGTGCCGCCCGACGAGCTCGGTGCCCGCGTCGGAGGGCGCGCGGGACACTTCATGCCGGCGACGCTCGTCGCCGCGCAACTCGACACGCTGGAGGGCCTCGGCGACGACGAGCGAGGCGTGCGGATCGAGAACACCGGCTCGGTCGAGCGGGTCGTCGAGCGGGTGATCGCCGCGCTCCGCGACATCCGCTAAACTTGGCGACTGTACTTCGGCGAGGGATGCCTCGCAGCCGGCCTGGCGGCCGGTCGCGACATCCGTGATCGACGCGGTGGAATCCAGGCTTCACGGCTGTTCCTCACGCACTGCGCACGCGACGTGCGCGCGTTCGAGTCGAAACGACACAGACACACGATCTGGGCCGAGTGAGCCCGCAAGGAGAACCACCATGGACGAAGACAACAAGGTCGAAGCGGCCGCGCGCGACTCGTTCGGCAAGGGCGCAGCACGCAAGCTCCGCGCCGCCGGCAAGATTCCCGCCGTGCTCTACGGCCACGGCACCGACCCCAGGCACCTGACGCTGCCCGGCCACCAGGTCGCGCTGCTCATCCGCAAGGCGAACGCCGTGCTCGACCTCCAGATCGCGGGCGAGAGCCAGCTCGCCCTCGTGAAGGATGTGCAGAAGGACCCGGTGCACCAGGTCATCGAGCACCTCGACCTGATCATCATCAGGCGCGGCGAGAAGGTACAGGTCGAGGTGCCCGTGCACCTCGAGGGCGAGCCGTTCGCCGGCACCATCGCCGACCTCGACGCCAAGACCATGCTTCTCGAGGTCGAGGCCACGCACATCCCCGAGACCATCGTCGTGTCGGTCGAGGGTCTCGAGGAGGGCGCGCAGCTCCACGCGAAGGACGTCGAGCTTCCCGCGGGCGCGACGCTCATCAGCGACGAGGACGCCCTCGTCGTGAACGTGCACGTGCCGCAGAAGGTCGACCTGGGTGAGGAGGCCGCAGAGGCTGAGGCCGCTGAAGCCGCCGAAGCCGCCGAGACCGAGGGGGCCCCCGAGGGCGAGGCCGAGTCGGCGGAGTAACGCCGCCGGCGCAGCACCCGCAGCACTCGCGCACAGGGCCTGCGGCGTCGCATCCGGGTACGCTCGGAAGCGGGCCGCAGGCCCCTCGCATTCCCCCCACCACCGCAGCGCCGGAAGGAGTCGTCATGGGCCTCCTCGACCGGTTGCGGCCCCGCCGGAAGGACGACGCCGTGGCCGAGAACACGTGGCTCGTGGTCGGGCTCGGCAACCCCGGCGCCCGGTACGCGGCGAATCGGCACAACGTCGGCCAGATGGTCGCCGACGAGCTCGCCGCGCGCATCGGGGCGACCTTCAAGACCCACAAGACGCCGTCGCGGGTCGCGGAGGGCTTCCTCCGGCCGGGCGGGCCGAAGCTCGTCATCGCGAAGCCGAACGGCTACATGAACACGTCTGGCGGGCCGGTGTCGGCACTGCTCACGTTCTACTCGTTGCCCGTCGACCGGCTCATCGTCGTGCACGACGAGCTCGACATCCCCTTCGACACCGTGCGGCTCAAGCAGGGCGGCGGGCACGGCGGCCACAACGGCATCCGCGACGTCGCGAAGGCCACCGACGATGGCGCATTCACACGGGTGCGGGTCGGCATCGGCCGTCCGCCCGGCCGGCAGGATGCCGCGGACTTCGTGCTCAAGGACTTCTCCGCCGCCGAGCGCCAGGCGCTGCCGAACCTGCTGTCGGATGCCGCGGACGCGGTCGAGGCGATCGTCGAGCTCGGCCTCGTGGCCGCACAGCAGCGGTTCCACTCGCCCGCCTGAGCCCTGCCGGGTCCTGCTTCCGCCGACGGGGCGGATCAGCGGGCGCGGATCAGATGAAGCCGCGCAGGAACTCCTCTGGCGACACGCCCTCGGCGCGCGCCCGCTGCACCAGCCGTTCGAGTTCCTCCGTCGAGAGGTCGAGCGTCAGCGTGTGCCACGCGTCGACGGGCTCGTCGAGGCTGAACAGGGCCGCGTCGTCGGATGCCGCCTCGAACGCCGCCTCGGGCCCCGAATCGAGTTCGGGCTCGAGCTCGGCCTCGAGGTCGCCCACGATCGCCGCAGCCTCGACCGCGGAGGCGGCCTCGTACGTCCAGCCGGGGCCGGACGGCACCGCGGCGCCCCGACGATAGGCCTCGGCCACGGCGCGGGCGCGGGAGTCCGCCGCCTCGTTGAGGTCGTGGCCCACGTGCCCACGCACCCACTCGAAGCGGTAGCGGCGACCGGCGAGCTCCGCATCGAGGAGCTGCAGCAGCTCGACGTTCATGACGGGCTTGCCGTCGGCCTTGCGCCAGCCCTTGCGCTTCCACCCAGACATCCACTTCGTGACGGCGTTGATCACGTACTGGCTGTCGCACAGCACGTGCAGCTCGTCGTCGAGGTGCGCGGTCGCCCGGAACAGCTCGAGCACGGCGGTCAGCTCGGCCTGGTTGTTCGTGGCGTGCGGCCAGCCGCCGGCGGCCCAGCAATGGTCGTCGACGTACCACGCCCACCCGGCGGGGCCGGGGTTCCCGAGGGCCGATCCGTCGGCTGCGGCGGTGATCATGCGAGTCCCTTCGAATGGTGCGCGCTCATCGTATCGGCAGCGCGGCTGCCGCCGCGTCGGAGGGCGCGCGTAGACTCGTACGGTGATCCTGCAGGGCTTGAACGCGGCGCTTTCGCGCGCCTCCACGATCGACGGCGCGCTCGCCGAGGCCCTGCGGAACGCCGACTTCTCGGCTCCCGCCGGCATCGACGCGCCACTGCTCGCAGGACTCCTGCAGCGCCGGGTCGAGGCCGGCCTGCCGCCCGCCCTGCTCGTGGTCACCGCGACGAGCCGCGAGGGCGAGTCCGTGCGCTCGTCGCTCGCGCCATACTTCGACGACGCCGAGATCCTCGAGTTCCCCGCGTGGGAGACGCTCCCGCACGAACGGCTCAGCCCGTCGGCCGAGACCGTCGGCCGACGGCTGTATGCCCTCCGGCGCATGCACGAATGGTCGGCGGCGGGCTCGCGGCATCCGCTGATCGTGGTGGCGTCGGTGCGCGCCACCCTGCAGCCGCTCGCCGACAACCTGGCCGAGCCGGCGCCCGTCGAGCTCGTGGCCGGCGGACGTGGGTATGACCTCTCGCAGCTGGCGCTGAAGCTCGTCGACCTCGCCTACGTGCGGGTCGACATGGTCGCCCGTCGCGGCGAGTTCGCGGTGCGCGGAGGCATCCTCGACGTGTTCCCGCCGACCGCCGATCACCCCGTGCGCGTCGAGTTCTTCGGCGACGAGGTGGAGGAGCTCCGCGCGTTCTCGGTGGCCGACCAGCGCTCCCTTCCCGACATCGTCGAGCGCGTCTCGCTCGCGCCGAGCCGCGAACTGCTGCTGACGCCGGCGGTGCGGCAGCGTGCCCGCGAGATGCTGCACGAGTTCCCGAGCCTGTCGAACCTCCTGCAGAAGATCGCCGAGGGCATTCCGGTCGAGGGCATGGAATCGCTCGCGCCCGCCCTGCTCGAACGCCTCGTGCCGGTCACGCACTACCTGCCCGCCGGGGCGGCGGTCGCCGTGCTGCAGCCCGAGCGGGTGGCCGGCCGCGCCGTGAACCTCGCCGAGACCAACCGCGAGTTCCTCGCCGCGGCGTGGACGGCGGCGACGGCGGGTGCCGAGGCACCCATCGACCTCGCGGCCGGCGACTTCGTCACGATGCGCGAGCTCCGCGAGTCGACCCTGTTCAGCGCACCGGGCGAGCGCGATCCGAGGCACGTCTGGTGGACCTTCTCGAGCTTCGACCTCGGGGATGCCGCGGCGGTGGTCGTGGCATCCGGCGTCGATGCGGAGGCGGCCGGGGCGGAGGCGGCCGGGGCGGAGGCGGCCGGGGCGGCGGCGGGCGCGGCATCCGAGTACGTGCGCGTCGCCGCGAGCGCCATGCCGAGCTTCGCGGGCAACGTCGCGGGCGCCGTCGATCACGCGGGGGAGCGCCTGCGCGACGGGTGGTCGCTGGTCGTGGCATCCGCCGGTCACGGCCTGGTGGAGCGGGCCCGTGACGTGCTCGCCGAGGCCGGGCTCGCCGCGCGCCTTGTCGATGCGGTGCCGGCCGACCTCGAGCCTGGGGTCGCCTACCTCGTGCAGGCCGATGCCGCACAGGGATTCGAGGTGCCAGAGGTGAAGCTCGGTCTCATCTCCGAGTCGGAGTTCTACGGGCGTGCGGCCGGCTACGACGCGCGGAAGAGGACGAAGCTCGCCACCCGGCGCCGCAACGTCGTCGACCCGCTGAAGCTCGAGGCCGGCGACTACGTCGTGCACCAGACGCACGGCATCGGCCGGTTCGTCGAGATGATGCAGCGCGAGGTCGCCACCGGCAGTCGGCCCACCGGCCCGAGCCGCACGGCGGGCATCCAGCAGGCGCCGACGGCCGTGCGCGAGTACCTCGTGCTCGAGTACGCGCCGTCGAAGCGCGGCCAGCCCGGCGATCGGCTCTTCGTGCCCACCGACCAGCTCGACCTGCTGAGCCGTTACGTCGGCGGCGAAGCGCCCGCGCTGTCGAAGATGGGCGGCAGCGACTGGGCGCAGGCCAAGGGCCGCGCGCGCAGGGCCGTGCGCGAGATCGCGGTGGAGCTCGTGAAGCTGTACTCGGCGCGCATGGCGGCGAAGGGGCACGCGTTCGGACCCGACACGCCGTGGCAGCACGAGCTGGAGGAGGCGTTCCCGTTCACCGAGACGCCCGACCAGCTGCAGACCATCGACGAGGTGAAGGCCGACATGGAACGGCCGATCCCGATGGATCGCCTGCTCGCCGGCGACGTGGGGTTCGGCAAGACCGAGGTCGCCGTGCGGGCCGCGTTCAAGGCCATTCAGGACGGCAAGCAGGTCGCGATGCTCGTGCCGACGACGCTCCTCGTCAGGCAGCACCTCGAGACGTTCAGGGAACGGTTCGCCGGCTTCCCGGTGCATGTCCGCGCGCTCTCGCGCTTCCAGACCGACCGGGAGGTGCGCGAGACGGTCGCGGGCCTCGCCGACGGCACGGTCGACATGGTCATCGGCACACACCGCATCCTCACCGAGCAGGTGCGGTTCAAGGACGTCGGGCTCCTCATCATCGACGAGGAGCAGCGCTTCGGCGTCGAGCACAAGGACGCGCTCAAGAAGCTCAAGACCAACGTCGACATCCTGGCGATGAGCGCGACCCCGATCCCGCGCACCCTCGAGATGGCGGTCACCGGCATCCGCGAGATGTCGACGCTCGCGACCCCGCCCGAAGACCGCCACCCGATCCTCACGTACGTCGGGCCGTACTCCGACCAGCAGGTCGCCGCGGCGATACGCCGCGAGATGCTCCGCGAGGGGCAGGTGTTCTTCGTGCACAATCGCGTGTCGTCGATCAACCGGGCGGCCGCGAAGCTCGCCGAGCTCGTGCCCGAGGCCCGCATCGCCGTGGCGCACGGCCAGCTCAACGAGCACGTGCTCGAGCAGATCGTCGTCGACTTCTGGGAGCGCAGGTTCGACGTGCTCGTCTCGACGACGATCATCGAGACGGGACTCGACATCTCGAACGCCAACACGATCATCATCGACCGCGCCGACAAGTACGGACTGTCGCAGCTGCACCAGCTCCGCGGTCGCGTCGGCCGCGGCCGCGAGCGCGCGTACGCGTACTTCCTCTGGGATCCCCAGAAGCCCCTCTCCGAGACCGCGCACGACCGGCTCTCCACGATCGCCGCCAACAACGAACTGGGCAGCGGCACGCAGGTGGCGCTGAAGGACCTCGAGATCCGCGGCGCGGGTAACCTGCTCGGCGCCGAGCAGGCCGGGCACATCGCGGGCGTCGGCTTCGACCTCTACCTGCGCATGATCGGCGAGGCGGTGTCGGCGTTCCGCGGCGACGTCGCCGAGGGCCAGACCGAGCTGCGGCTCGAGCTGCCCGTCGACGCGCACATCCCCGAGGACTACGTCGACTCCGAGCGGTTGCGACTCGAGGCCTACCAGAAGCTCTCCGCGGCGAGCGGGCCTGCGGCGACGGAGGGGCAGATCGACGCCGTGCTCGATGAGCTCGTCGACCGGTACGGTACGCCGCCCGACGCCGTGAAGCACCTCATCGCGATCTCGCGACTGCGTCGCACCGCCCAGCTCGCGGGGCTCTCCGACGTCATCGCGACCGGCTCCAAGCTCCGGATCGCGCCCGCCCGCATTCCCGACTCCCGCCGCGTGCGGCTCGAGCGGCTCTACCCGGGTGCGAAGCACTTCGCGCAGAACGACGTGATCATCGTGCCGTTCCCCACGTCCGGCAGTGCGCTTCCCGGCGACGGCGAGCTCATCGCGTGGGTGTCGCAGCTCATCATCGCGATCTTCCCCGTCGAGGAGGCGGCGACTCAGGCGGATGCCGCGGGCGAGCCCGCAACGGCGACGGGCTGAGCGGAGGGGCCCAATCAGTGCGAGAACGGCCCGCCCATGCCGGCGTGCTCGCCACGGTTGCGGTAGTGCCTCGACCGCAGGGTCACGACGATCGCCGACAGCACGATGGCGATGCCCGATCCGACGAGCACGGCCAAGGTGCCCTCGTCCTGTACGCCGGGCAGATCCGCGAATGCCAGCTCGTTCATCAGCAGCGAGACGGTGAATCCGATGCCGCCGAGCGCGCCGACCATGGCGAGATCAGCCAGGGTGAGTGGGCTACCGGCCCGCCGCCGCCTCGCGATCAAGCTGCCGAACAGGCCGGCTGCGACGATGCCGACGATCTTGCCGACCGGCAGGCCGACGAGGATGCCCCAGAACGCGGGATCGAGCTGTGCGGGCTGCACCTGCGGCACCGGGACCATGGCCGCGGTGAGCGCGAACAGCGGCAGGATGACGCCGTTCGACCACGGCTCGAGCTCATGCGCCGCTCGACCACCCGGTCGACGCGACATCACGAGACCCAGGGCGACCCCCGCGATCGTCGCGTGCACGCCCGACCGGTAGATGAAGTACCACGCGACCAACGCGAGCACGACGAGCACCGCGACGATCGGCCACTGCGACCGGCGCTCGAGGATCCACTCGGATCGCGGCCTGAGCAGGCGACTCACCGTCCCGAAGAGCGCGATCGCGATCGTCGCGAACCCGAGTGAGCCCAGGTCGGCGTCGCTCGTGAAGAAGAACGCGATGATGAGGATCGCGATGAGGTCGTCGAGCAACGCGAGGGCCAGGAGGAACACGCGCACGCGGGTCGGGATCCAGCGCCCGAACACGGCGAGCACGCCGAGCGCGAACGCGATGTCGGTGGCCGTCGGGATCGGCCAACCGCTGACCGTGTCGCGGTCCGCCGTGAAGCCGAGGTAGATGAGGGCGGGTGCGATGACGCCGCCGAGCGCGGCGAGCGCGGGCAGGAGCGCCTTCGTGAAGCTGTTCAACTCGCCGATCACCAGCTCTCGCTTGAGCTCGACGGCCACGATGAAGAAGAAGACGGCGAGCAGGCCGTCGCTGATCCAGTGGCCGGCCGACAGATCGAGCCCGAGGACGGGGAGCTCGAGATGGCGATCCATCACGTCGATGACGGTCGGCCCGATGGGGAGGTTCGCGATGACGAGGCCGATGACGGCGGCGGCGAGCAGGAGGCCTGCCGCCCACCGTTCGGATCTGAGGATTCTCACGGCGCTCGATCAGACGAGGTAGGTGATGGCGAGCAGCGCCGTCGTCGTGAGCGTGATCGTGTACGGCAGCGCCATCCACAGCATGCGAACGTAGCCGAGGCGGATGAGCGGGGCGAGCGCCGAGGTCAGCAGGAACAGGAAGGCGGCCTGGCCGTTCGGCGTCGCCACGCTCGGCACGTTGGTGCCGGCGTTCACCGCGATCGCGAGGGCCTCGAACTGATCGTGCGTGATCGTGCCGGCGTCGAAGGCATTCGCGATCTCGGTGATGTAGACCGTCGCCACGAACACGTTGTCGCTGATCGCCGAGAGCGCGCCGGTGGCGAGGAACAGCACGGTCAACTGCTGCTGGCCGTCGAGGGCGAGGACGGCGTCGATGATCGGCGTGAAGAGTCCCTGGGTGTTGATCATCGCGACGATCGCGAAGAAGGTCACGAGCAGGGCCGTGAACGGCATCGCGTCCTGGAAGGCGCGACCGAGCGAATGCTCGTCGATGATGCCGTTGAAGGCGGTCACGAGGACGATGACCAGCAGGCCGACCAGTCCCACCTCGGCGAGGTGGAAGGCCAGTGCCGCCACGAGGGCGACGGCGGTGATCGCCTGCATGGTCAGTCTGGCCCGGCGTCGCGGGTCGTGCTTGGCCGCCTGCTGTCGCTCCCACCGCTCCATGACTTCGCGGACGGATGCCGGCAGTTGGGCTCCGTACCCGAACCAGCCCGTCTTCTCGAGCAGGAACGTCGTGATGAGCCCGGCGATCAGCACGGGGATGGAGACCGGGAGCATTCGGACGAGGAACTCGGCGAACCCCCATCCGACGATCTCGCCGATGAGGAGGTTCTGCGGCTCCCCCACGAGCGTGGCGAGCCCGCCGAGCGCCGTGCCGACGGCCGCGTGCATCATGAGGTTGCGCAGGAAGTCGCGGAAGCGATCCAGGTCACCGCGCAACGGGTCGTTGACGAGTTCGTCGTCCTCGTGGTCGTGATCGTCGTCGAACCCGCGGTCCGAGGCGAAGCGGTGGTAGACGGCGTACAGGCCGGTCCCCACGGCGATGACGACCGCGATCACGGTCAGGGCATCGAGGAAGGCGGAGAGCACGGCCGCGACCCCGGTGAAGGTGATCGAGAGCAGGATCTTCGAGCGCACTGCGACCAGCAGCTTCGAGAACACCAGCAGCAGGAGTTCGCGGAGGAAGTAGATGCCGGCGACCATGAACATCACCAGGAGGATCACGGAGAAGTTCGCCGTGGTCTCGTGGTAGACGCTCTCGGCGCTCGTCATGCCGAGGACGACCGCCTCGATCGCGAGCAGGCCTCCGGGCTGCAGGGGGTAGCACTTGAGCGCCATCACCAGCGTGAAGATGAACTCGGCCACGAACAGCCACCCGGTCACGAAGGGCCCGACGAGGAGCAGCGCGACGGGGTTCAGCACGAGGAACGCGACGATCGTGAGCTTGTACCAGCGCGGCGCACTCCCGAGGAAGTTCCGCACCAGAGCAGTTGAGAACCCGCGCACGGGCGTGCGGCTGTCGGTCATGTGATCCCCGTCTGGCGGCGCGCCGCCGGGTCGCGTTCGGATGAACGGATGCGATGCCTCGCCCCGGCCGACCAGACTTCCCGGCACTCCCGGTTCCGATCCTAGCGGCAGCGCCTAGCATGGCTGCGAGGGCGACAGCCCGGAGGGGAGCGATCGTGGGCGACATCCGGCACCTGACGTCGACGGGGGCAACCACGCCCGGACCGACCGCGCGGTCGGCCACGCCGCTCGATGAGCTCATCGAGACCGTCGCGTTCCTGAGGGCGCCCGGCGGCTGCCCGTGGGACGCCGACCAGACCCACGAGAGCCTCGTGCAGTACCTCGTCGAGGAGAGCTGGGAGCTCATCGAGGCGATCGAGTCTGGCAACCGCGCGGAGCTCATCGAGGAACTCGGCGACGTGCTCTACCAGGTGCTGTTCCACGCCGACCTCGCCGCCCACACGCCCGGTGAGGACTTCGACATCCAGGACGTCGCGGCGCACATGACCGAGAAGATGGTGTCGCGGCATCCGCACGTCTTCGGCGGCGACCGCACCGCCGAGACGGCCGACGACGTCGTCTCGTTCTGGGACGAGCTGAAGGCCGACGAGAAGCCGCACCGCACGAGCGTGCTCGACGGCATCCCGCGCGGCATGCCCGCGCTCGCCCTCGCGCAGAAGGTGCTCGGCAAGGCCGAGAAGGTGGGCGTGCGGGTGACGTCGGCGTCGATTCCTGATGGCCCGGAGCCGCCGGCAACGGAGGGCGAGCTCGGTCGCACGCTGCTCGCGCTCGTGGCATCCGCTCGGGCGCAGGGGCTCGATGCGGAGCGTGCGCTGCGTCACGCCGTGCGCGACCTCGAGGGCCAGGTGCGCTCCGCGGAGGAACGCACGGGCGAGGACGCCGAGAGCGACAGGCCGGGCGACTAGGGTCGCGGATGCGACGCCCTCGGCGTACCGTCGGAGCAGGCACACGTCGGCGCGATCACCGAGGAGGCGCGATGGCCATCGACGAGGAGCGCATCGCAGAGTTCTTCGACGAGTACGCGGCGGCGTTGCGGGAGTTCGACGCCGACGCGACCGCGCGGCTGTGGGGGCTGCCCGGCATGATCGTCACCGACGAGTTCGCGGGCGCGCTCGAGAGCCGCGCCGACATGTCGGCGGGCCTGGCCTCGTCGTATCCCGCGTACCGCATGCTCGGCCTCGAGTCGGCCGTGCCCGAGATCCGCGCCGTCAGCGCCCTCACCGACCGCATCGTGACCGTGCGGGTGCGCTGGAGCCACCTCGACGCCGACGACGAGCTCATCGTCACCACCGACTACGAATACCTGCTGCGCGATGACGCCGACGGGCTGCACGTGTACCTCGCGGTCGGCATCGACGAGGCCGAGGCGCTGCAGCGCGCGGCGCGCGACCGGGGCGTCGACCTCGACCTGTACGGCTGAGCGCGGCGGCGCCCGGCCCCGCTTCGGCGTGCCCGCCGTCCCGGGAGCACCACGGCGTGCTGGAAGAATGGTCGGCATGGCCGCAACCGTCACCCCACCGCGCGGCATGCGCGACTTCCTGCCCGCCGAGAAGGCCCGCCGCGAGCATGCCCTCGGCGTGATCCGCGACGTGTACCGGGCGCACGGCTTCGACGAGATCGAGACGCCCGTCATGGAGGACTCGCATCGTCTGCACGCCGGCCTCGGCGGCGACAACGAGAAGCTCGCGTTCGCCGTGATGAGGCGCGGCCTCACGCCCGACGACCTCGCGGCGGCCGCGGCATCCGGCGACGCCCTCTCGCTCGCCGACCTCGGCCTGCGCTACGACCTCACCGTGCCGCTCGCGCGGTTCTACGCGACGCACCGGGCCGCGCTGCCGCCCGTGTTCCGGGCGATCCAGATCGCGCCCGTGTGGCGGGCCGAGCGCCCGCAGAAGGGCCGCTTCCGGCAGTTCGTGCAGTGCGACATCGACATCATCGGCGAGGCCGGGCCGCTCGCCGAGCTCGAGCTGCTCACCGCGACCGTCGCGACGCTCGACGCGCTCGGCCTCGGCGACTGCGTCATCCGCATCAACGACCGGCGCATCCTCGGCCGCATCCTCGAGTCGTGGGGCGTGCCCGAGGAGTTCCGCGAGCGCGCCCTCATCACGATCGACAAGCTCGACAAGATCGGCACCGGTGGAGTGGCGGCCGAGCTGCGCGAGCTCGGGATCGTCGGGGACAGCGGCGCGGATGGGCCGGATGTCGCGGCCGAGCTCGAGGCGCTCACGGCGGCCGACTGGCACCTGCACGACGGCGTCGTGAGGCTGCCGGCGTGGCTCGACCTCGAGGCGTACGACGACCTCCTCGCACTCCGCGAGGCCATGCCGAACTCAGCGATCGAGTTCGACCCGACGCTCGTGCGCGGCATGGGCTACTACACGGGCACGATCTTCGAGATCGCGCACCCCGACCTCGGCTACTCGCTCGGCGGCGGCGGTCGCTACGACCACATGATCGGGCGGTTCCTCGGCCAGGAGGTGCCCGCGTGCGGCTTCTCGATCGGGTTCGAGCGCATCGTCGACCTGCTCGCCGTGCACGACGAGGGCCGGCCGCGCTCGGTCGTGCTCGTCTACGACGCGGAGGTCGACCCGGCCACGCTGCTCGCGCTGAAGCACGAGCTCGTGGCATCCGGAACCCGCGTGCGCTTCGAGCGCCGCGTCAAGAACGTGCGCGCCCTGCTCGACCGGGTCACCGCCGACGGCTTCGACGCGTGGGCCCAGGTGGGAGGGGAGACGACGGATGCATCGTCGCTCGCGTTCCGCGAACTCGACGCGTAACGCGTGCCGCGGCCCGCGCACCGGCTCACTCGCATGCTTCGGTCCCGCCCGCACCCTCGCCCGCCCTCACCCTCGCCCGCCTGCCTTCATCGAACCGTCGCAAACCGCGGGTTCGCTCTCGGAACATCCGCGGTTTGCGACGGTTCGGTGGGGGAGGGGGACGCGGCTGTGGAGAGTGCGCGGACCGTTTGCGCCGCTGCGGGCAGAGTGTGCGCGTGACTCGTCAGACACCGCTCCCGTCCCATCTGCGCGGGGCCGCGTTCCGCACCGACGAAACCGGATTCCATGAGGCGAGTGTCGGTCGGCTGCGCGCCCTCGACCTGCAGCGACCGTTCCACGGCGTGCGGTCGTCCGGCCTCGATCTCGATGACCTGATCGACCGGTGCTGGGCGTACGAACCGCTGCTACGTCGGGGTGAGGCGTTCAGCCACGAAACCGCAGCCGGGGCTGTACGGACCGCCGTTGCCGTCGAAGGGCGTCGACCTCCACGTGACCGCGCCAGCCGGTGTCGAACGTGCGCGATCGGACGGAGTCTCCGGCCACGAGCTGGCCGGCGTGATCCCGATCAGGTTGCATCTCGGGCTGCCGGTGGTCTCGCCGGCGCTCGTGTGGTGCCAACTCGCGACCGTGCTCGGGGTGCCCGATCTCGTGGCCGTCGGAGAGCGATCGTCACGGGAGCACGAACGCGCCGGAAGCGGCAGCCCGCGCTCGGCACGCCCGCCGACCTGCAACGGCTCGCGTCGTGGTGGGGTCGGCGACGGGGAGCCCGAGAGCTGGCGCGGGCGCTGCCGCTCGTGCGCATCGGCGCCGAGTCGCGGCCCGAGACGCACCTGCGCCTGCTCCTGGTGACGTCCGGCCTGCCGGAACCGCTCCTCAACGACCCCACGTCGCTCCTTGACGGAGAGGTCCTGCATCCCGACCTCAAGTACGTCCAGTGGCGCATCGTGGAGGTCACCTCCGACGATCTCCACGTGGATTCCTCGAGCTTGCCGGCCCGCATCCGCGAGCTGATCGCGACCGCCTGATTCCTTGGCCGACCGGCCAGCGAGCCGCCCATGCCCACTCGCGCGAGCCGCGTTCCCGCCCACTCGCGCGACCACGTCGCTTCATCCGACCGTCGCAAACGGTCGACGGCCCGGCCGCAAACCCACAGTCTGCGACGGTTCGATGAGGGAGGTGAGGAGGAGGCAGCCGCGGCATCCGGCCTCGAACGTCACGCGTGAGCGCGCCTCACTAGACTGACCTGCGGATCACGACGGAGTCGTCCGACGCATACCCCATCACAGAGGAGTTCACTGTGGCATTCATCGAAGCTGTAGGCGCCCGCGAGATTCTGGACTCGCGCGGCAACCCGACCGTCGAGGTCGAGGTGCTCCTCGAGGACGGCACGCTCGCGCGCGCGGCGGTGCCCTCGGGTGCCTCGACCGGCGCCTTCGAGGCGTACGAGCTGCGCGACGGCGACAGCGACCGCTACCTCGGCAAGGGCGTGCAGAAGGCCGTCGACGCCGTGCTCGACGAGCTCGGCCCGGCCATCGAGGACCTCGACGCCGCCGACCAGCGCCTCGTCGACGCCGCCCTCGTCGACGCCGACGGCACCGACAACAAGAGCCGCCTCGGCGCCAATGCGATCCTCGGCGTGAGCCTCGCGGTCGCGAAGGCCGCCGCCGACTCGGCCGACCTGCCGCTCTTCCGTTACCTCGGCGGCCCGAACGCGCACGTGCTCCCCGTACCGATGATGAACATCATCAACGGCGGCGCGCACGCCGACACCGGGGTCGACATCCAGGAGTTCATGGTCCTGCCGATCGGCGCGCCGACCTACTCCGAGGGCCTCCGCTGGGGCGTCGAGACCTACCACGCGTTGAAGAGCCTCCTGAAGTCGAAGGGCCTCTCGACGGGCCTGGGCGACGAGGGCGGCTTCGCGCCCGACCTCGCGAACAACCGTGCCGCGCTCGACCTGATCGCCGAGGCGATCGGCAAGGCCGGCTTCACGCTCGGCAGCGACATCGCCCTCGGGCTGGATGTCGCCGCGACCGAGTTCTTCGAGAACGGCGTGTACCGCTTCGAGGGCCAGGATCGCAGCGCCGAGGAGATGGGTGCGTACTACGCCGAGCTCGCCGCCGTCTACCCGCTCGTGTCGATCGAGGACCCGCTCGCCGAGGACGACTGGGCCGGCTGGGCGACGCTCACGGCCGAGCTCGGCACGAAGCTGCAGATCGTCGGCGACGACCTGTTCGTGACGAACCCGGCGCGGCTCGCCGACGGCATCGCCCAGCACGCCGGCAATTCGATCCTGGTGAAGGTGAACCAGATCGGCACGCTCTCCGAGACGCTCGACGCGGTCAAGATGGCGCAGCGTGCCGGTTACACCGCGGTGCTCTCGCACCGCTCGGGCGAGACCGAGGACACGACGATCGCCGACCTCGCGGTCGCGACCGACTGCGGCCAGATCAAGACGGGCGCGCCCGCCCGGTCCGAGCGCGTCGCCAAGTACAATCAGCTCCTGAGGATCGAAGAAGAGCTCGATGAGGCCGCGGTGTACGCCGGCCGCACGGCGTTCCCCCGGTTCACGGCCTGATCGGGTGTCGGGGGCGGCCGTGGGGCCGCCCCCGACGCGCTTTCCGGGCCGGTGAGGAGGGGCGATGACGCAGGATGCCTCTCGCCCGCCGCGGCGGCCCGCCGGTGCGGGCAAGAAGCCCGCTTCCGCCAAGCCTGCCGCGTCTGCCAAGGCAGCCGCTTCCGGCAAGCCGGCGCCCGGCAAGCCCGTGCCGCGCACGCCCGCCGTGTCCGAGCCTCACCGGCCCGCCACGAAGGCCACGACGACCACGTCGCCGGCGGCCGTGCGCGCGGGGTGGCTGAGCGGCATCCGATTCTCAGGCTTCTCGCTCATCATGGTGGGTGTGCTCGTGCTCGCGGTCGTGGTGCTGGCGCCGACCGTCGCGGCGTTCGCGCAGCAGCGTCAGCAGATCGCCGAGCTGCGCGCCGCCGTCTCCGCGCAGGAGGAGGAGGTGCAGCGGCTCCGCGACGAGCGTGAACGCTGGAACGACGAGACGTTCATCATGACCCAGGCACGTGAGCGGCTCTACTACGTGATGCCCGGCGAGGTGAGCTACCTCGTCATCGACGACCGGAGTGATGCAGCCAAGGCGGATGCCGCAACCGAGGTCTCGGCCGAGGTGACCGAATCGAAGGGCGACTGGATGCGCACCCTGCTCGACTCCGTGATGATCGCGGGGCTCGCGCCCGAGCCGACCGCGCCCGCCGAGGGGAGCGATGGATGACGCGGCCGCCCTTCGCGCCGGTGAGCGAGCGCGACATCCGCATCGTGTCGGCGCAACTCGGCCGTCGTGCGCGCAACGTGGTCGGCATCGCCGCCCGCTGCACGTGCGGCGCCCCGACGGTGGTTTCGACCGCGCCGCGCCTGTCCGACGGCACGCCGTTCCCGACGTTCTACTACCTCACGCACCCCGTGGCGACGGCCGCCATGTCGTTCCTCGAGGCGGCGCAGGTGATGATCGAGTGCGGCGAGCTGCTGGCCGCCGACCCCGAGGTCGCCGCCGCCTACGAGCGGGCGCACCACGAGTACCTCGCCGATCGCGAGTCGATCGCCGTGGTGCCCGAGATCGCCGGGATCTCGGCGGGCGGCATGCCGACGCGAGTGAAGTGCCTGCACGCGCTCGCGGCGCACTCGCTCGCCGCGGGCCCCGGGGTGAATCCCATCGGCGACGTCGCGCTCGAGCGCTCGTCGTGGTCGCCAGACGTCTGCCAGTGCCCCGACTACGGCGTCGACGTTCCCGATCCGGCCGATCCCACCGACGACGACACCCGGAGCCGGGCATGACCGGGCGTGCCGGCCGGGTGCGCTCCGGCGTGGCGAAGGCAGCAGCGGCGCTCGCCGCGGCCACGACGATCGCGCTCGCGGGCGCCTCGCCCGCGCACGCCGACACGGTGCGCGACCTCGAGTACTGGCTCACCGACTACGGCTTCACGACCGCGTGGACGTCGTCGCGCGGCGAGGGCGTCACGGTGGCGGTCATCGACACGGGCGTGAACGGCAACGTCGCCGAGCTGCGTGGCGCGGTGGTCGGCGGCACGGATGTCTCGGGCCTCGGCAGTCCCGACGGCCAGACCCCGGTCGGCGATGATCCGAGCCACGGCACACTCGTGGCGTCGCTCCTCGCGGGCCGCGGCACGGGCGAGGGCAACGGCGTCATCGGCGTCGCGCCCGCGGCCGACATCCTGACGGCGTCGGTCGCGTTCGGGCAGGACACCGGCGCCGAGAAGTCGAACGACGACCAGATCGCCGAGGCGGTGCGCTGGGCGGTCGATTCCGGCGCGGACATCATCAACATGTCGCTGACCCGGAACACCCGCGACTGGCCCGAGAGCTGGGACGACGCGTTCACGTACGCGTTCGAGCACGATGTGGTGGTCGTCGCCGCCGCCGGCAATCGCGGCAGCGGCACCAGCGAGGTCGGTGCGCCGGCCACCATCCCGGGCGTGCTGACGGTCGCGGGCGTCGATCGCGAGAAGAACGCGAGCTTCGACGCGAGCTCCCAGGGCATCACGATCGCGGCGGCGGCACCGAGCGAGGACCTTGTCGGCGTGCTGCCCGACGGCGGGTACGTGCAGTGGGACGGCACGAGCGCCGCGGCGCCGATCGTGTCGGGTCTCGTGGCGCTCGTTCGCAGCGAGTATCCCGAGCTGGATGCGGCGAACGTCATCGAACGAGTCATCCGTACGGCCGATCCGAACGGCCACGACGTGCCGAGCCCGCTCTACGGCTGGGGGCTCATCGATCCGGTCGCGGCGCTCACCGCCGACGTGCCGGGGGTCGATGCCAATCCGCTCGGCAGCCTCGCGGACTGGATCGAACTGCATCGGCGGGCGGACGTCGAGGCCCCTGCCACCGACGGCGAGAACCAGGAGATCGTGCCGATCGCCGACCCGCCGCCGCCCCGGTCGGACGGCGCGCAGACCCTGCTCCCGACGGCCTGGACGTTGGCCTACATCACCGTCCCGCTCTCGTTGGTCGCCGGATTTGGTACGCTAGCAGCGCTGTTGGGCATCGGCGCCACTCGGCATACCAAGCGGACTGTTCGCACTCGTGAGCAGTGATCGCACGCTCAGCCCGCTACTGATCAGAAACTGAGGAGTCCATTCACCGTGCCCAAGATTCTCATCGTCGGCGGCGGCTATGCGGGGTTCTACACAGCGTGGAAGCTCGAGAAGTGGCTGCGTTCCGGCGAGGCTGAGGTCACGATCGTCGACCCGCTTCCCTACATGACGTACCAGCCGTTCCTCCCCGAGGTGGCGGCCGGCTCGATCGAGCCGCGGCACTCGGTGGTCTCCCAGCGCCGGCACCTGAAGAAGACCAACATCGTCTCGGCGAAGGTCACCGGCATCGACCACGCGACCAAGACCGCCACGATCACGCCCGAGCTCGCCGAGCCGTGGGAGTTCGAGTACGACGTCATCGTCGTCACGGGCGGCGCCGTCTCGCGCACCTTCCCGATTCCCGGCATCGCCGAGAACGCGATCGGGCTGAAGACGATCGAGGAGGCCGTCGCGATCCGCGACCGCGTGGTCACCAACTTCGACAAGGCCGCGACCCTCCCCCCGGGGCCCGAGCGCGAACGCCTGCTCACGTTCGTCGTCGTCGGGGGCGGCTTCGCGGGCATCGAGGTGTTCGCCGAGCTCCGCTCGTTCGCGAGCGCTCTGCTCGAGTACTACCCGCAGCTCACGTTCGACGAGACGCACTTCCACCTCATCGAGGCCATGGGCCGCATCATGCCCGAGGTCTCGCTTCCGACCAGCCACTGGGTGATCAAGCACCTCGCCCAGCGCGGCGCCGAGATCCACCTCGACACTCAGCTCACGAGCGCCGTCGACGGCAGGATCGAGCTCTCGACCGGCGAGACCTTCGAGTCCGACCTCATCGTCTGGACCGCCGGCGTGATGGCCAACCCGGCCATCGTGCGCACCAGCGACCTTCCCGTCGAGGAGCGCGGCCGCATCCTCACCCGCGCCGACCTCCGGGTGGGCGACGAGGACGACTGGGTGGCCGACGCATGGGCCGCCGGCGACATCGCCGCGGTGCCCGACCTCTCGGGTGGTGGCGTCGGCGGGTACTGCGTGCCGAACGCGCAGCACGCCGTGCGTCAGGGCAAGCTCCTCGCCAAGAACATCGTCGCGGTGCTCCGGGGCGAGGAGCCGAAGGAGTACTTCCACAAGAACCTCGGTGCGGTCGCCGGTCTCGGCATCGGCTCGGGCGTCTTCCAGTCGGGCAACCTCGCCCTCAAGGGGCTCATCGCCTGGTTCGCCCACCGCGGCTACCACGGCCTCGCCATGCCGAGCTGGGAGCGCAAGTTTCGCGTGTTCTGGGGCTGGTGGAACAACTTCTGGCTCGGTCGCGACATCGTGTCGCTCGCCGCGCTCCAGGACCCGCGCGCACAGTTCGAGGCGTTCGCCGCCCGTCCGAAGCCACCCGCCGCGGCGGCTCCTGCGCCGGCACCCGCGGTCGCGGCATCCGCTGGCGACACCTCGAAGACCGTGAGGACGACGGCCGGAGCCGGGGTGTCCAGGCCGGCCAAGGTCGAAGCCAAGGGCGAGCCGGTCGCGGCGAAGTAGTGTGGAGCGGTGCCGCCACGGCGTGGCACCGCGCTCCCGTAGCCCAATCGGCAGAGGCAGGCGACTTAAAATCGCCTCAGTCTGGGTTCGAGTCCCAGCGGGAGCACCGCCCACGTGCGTCACTCGAGGAGCTTCCAGAACGAGTCCTTGCGGGTGATCCTGCCGTCGTCGTCGTACTCGAGCAGGTCGACGCCGCGCACCTCGAGCGACTGGCCCGCGATGGAGGTGCCGGTGGGCGTCGATTCGGACACGCCGAAGCCGTCGGAGCAGACCAAGTGCCGATCGTTGCCGTAGTGCACGTCGGGGATGCCCTTGTACCGCCTCGCGAGGCCGGCTCGAACCCCCGCCTTGCCCGTGAACCGGTCGCGGTCGAGCACTTCCGGAAGCAGCTGGACCCCGCGATGCTGACCGTCGTCTCCCCGGACATGGGCCGGGTGCGCGTCGCTGACATCTGGAGCGACAAGCTCGGCGCCCCGCTCGCGATCATCCACACGCGACACGCTGGTGCCCAACCGGGTCTGCGTGCAAGAGATCGTCGGTGGAGTCCAGGGCCGGGTATGCCTGCTCGTCGACGACATGATCGACACGGGCCGCACGATCGTCAGAGCCGTCGAGGTACTCAAGACCAATGGTGCGATCGGCGTCGTGGTCGCGGCGACCCACGCGATCCTCTCCGATCCGGCGACCGAGATCCTGCAGCGAGTTCATCGACTCGGTCGTCGTCACCGACACGCTCCCGATTCCGGAGGAGAAGCGGTGGGACCACGACGCCTTCGACGACGGCTCGGTCACCTCGATGTTCGATGGTGCTGCTTAGGGACCGCTCGGGGCGGAGCGCCCGGCACCGCGCGACATCGCGCGATCGGATGACCCGGCCGCTGCGTTGCGGGTGCACCGCGCGCGCTCGCACCATCACGCGGGCTGCGGCACGCGTACGAGCTTCTTGTTGGCGAACTCGCTCATCCCGTACTTGCCGAGCTCGCGGCCGACGCCGGAGCGCTTCACTCCGCCGAACGGCAGCTCCGCGGAGCTCCCGGTGACCGCGTTGATCCACACCATCCCGGTCTCCAGATCCCCCGCCAGCTCGCGAGCGAGGTCGAGGTTCTTCGTGAAGATGCTGCCGCCCAAGCCGAACGGCGAGGAGTTCGCCAACTCGACCGCCGCCTGCGGCGACGGCACGCGGAAGACCGTCGCAACCGGACCGAACAACTCCTCGGAGAACGCACGCATCTCGGAGGTGACCCCGGTGAGCACGGCGGGCGCATAGTAAGCTCCACCGCCGTCCGGTTGCGGTGCCGAGTGCAGCTCAGCGCCCTTGTCGACCGCGTCCTTGACGAGCTCGCCGAGATCCTTGGCGGCCTGCGCCGAGGAGAGCGGCCCGACCATGGTGGCGGGATCAGTGGGGTCGCCGGTGGGGATCTGCGTCATCGCGCCGATGAACTTCTGGGTGAACTCGTCGTACACCGAATCGACGACGATGAACCGCTTCGACGCGGTACACGCCTGCCCGGCGTTCATCACCCGGCCCATGACGGCCTCCTTGACCGCGCCGTCGACGTCGGCGTCTTCGAGCACGATGAACGGATCCGAGCCGCCCAGCTCGAGCACGTAGCGCTTCATGTGTCGACCGGCCACCTCGCCCACCGCCGAGCCCGCCTTCTCCGACCCGGTGAGGGAGACGCCCTGCACGCGCGGGTCGGCGATGATCTCGGCGACCTGACGGCTGTCGATGAACGCGTTGATGTAGGCATCCTTCGGGATGCCGGCGTCGTGCAGCAGCTTCTCCATCGCCAAGGCCGACTGCGGGCAGTTGCGCGCATGCTTGAGCACGATGGTGTTGCCGAGAGCCAGATTCGGGGCGGCGAACCTGGCCACCTGGTAATAGGGGAAGTTCCACGGCATGACGCCCAGGATGACGCCGATCGGCTCGGTGCGGACGACGGCCTCGCCGCCGCCGACAGCATCGAGCACCTCGTCGGCGAGGAACTTCTCCGCGTTCTCGGCGTAGTACTTGAAGATCGAGGCGACGAGCATCACCTCGCCCTGGGCCTGCATCAGCGGCTTGCCCATCTCGAGGGTGAGCAACTTCGCCAGTTCGTCGATGCGCTCGGTGCTCAGCTGCGCGGCGCGTGCGAGCGCCGCGGTGCGCTGGGCCAACGGCGTCTCCCGCCACGACAGGTACGCGGTGTGGGCCCGGTCGAGGATCGCGTCGACCTCGCGGTCGCTGATCACCGGAAACTCGGCGAGTGCTTCGCCGGTCGCCGGATTGATGGTGGCGTATGCGCCCACAGGCTTGTCTCCTCAGCTCCGTTGCCAGGTTCCGTGCGTGTCCCGTGCGCTCGCGCGGACCATTCCGCAACAGCTCGTCTGGTCTTCACAGGCTGCCACCGCTGCGGGGGCATGTCAATGCGCACTGCCGCGGCGACTCGGGGCCGGGAAGCCGTGACCGCACCTTGCACCACTCGTGCGCGAGCATCCCGTGTGCAGACTCGCTCGCTCGTTGCACACGGGGCCGGGGCAGGCATAGCCTGAACCCACGCTGACCAGCTGCGTCAGTGGCTTGCTGTGACGAAGATGTCGAAGGAGAGATTGCCATGAAGACCAAAGCGGCCGTGAACTGGGGCGTCGGCCAGGACTGGAGTATCGAAGAGCTCGAGCTCGACGATCCCAAGCACGGCGAGGTCCTCATCAAGCTTTCCGCGTCCGGGTTGTGCCACTCCGACGAACACATCCTCACCGGGGACATGCCGGTGCCGGCCCACCCCTACATCGGCGGCCA
The DNA here is from genome assembly GCF_014645655.1 of Agromyces bauzanensis. Classification (GTDB taxonomy): domain Bacteria; phylum Actinomycetota; class Actinomycetes; order Actinomycetales; family Microbacteriaceae; genus Agromyces; species Agromyces bauzanensis. Next base: position 60,660 of record NZ_BMMD01000001.1, read on the forward strand.
CGAGGGCGCGGGCGTCGTCGAGCAGGTCGGCCCGGGAGTGGAGAGCCTCAAGGTCGGCGATCATGTCGTGCTGAGCTTCATCCCGGCGTGCGGCCGGTGCAAGATGTGCTCGACGGGTCACCAGAACCTCTGCGATCTCGGCGCCGGGATCCTCGAGGGTCTGCAGATCACCGACGGGACCTCCCGCCACCACGTCAAGGGCGAGGATGCCCGACTGATGTGCGTGCTCGGCACCTTCTCCCCCTACACCGTCGTGAACGAGGCATCCGCCGTGAAGATCGACGACGACATCCCGCTCGAGCTCGCGGCGCTCGTCGGATGCGGCGTGACCACCGGCTGGGGATCGGCGGTCAACAGCGCCGACGTGCAGCCGGGCGATGTGGTGGTCGTCGTCGGCGTGGGCGGGATCGGCTCCAACGCGGTGCAGGGCGCGCGGATCGCCGGGGCGAAGTACATCGTCGCGGTCGATCCGGTGGAGTTCAAGCGCGAGAACGCGCAATCGCTCGGCGCCACCCACACCGCCGCGAGCATCGAGGAGGCGTTCCCGCTCGTGCAGCAGATCACACGCGGTGCGATGGCCGATGCGGTCATCTACACGGCAGGGGTCGTGGAGGGGGCGCTGATCGCGGGCATCATGGCGCTGACCACGAAGGGCGGCACCGCGGTGGTCACCGGCATCGGCCATGGCTCCCAGATGGACGTGACGATGTCGCTGTTCGATCTGACGCTTTCGCAGAAGCGGCTGCAGGGCTCGCTGTTCGGTGAGGCCAACCCGCGCGCCGACATCCCGCGCCTGCTGAGCCTCTACCAGAACGGGCAGCTGAAGCTCAACGAGCTCGTCACCAAGACCTACAGCCTCGAGGAGATCAACCAGGGCTATCAGGACATGCGCGACGGCAAGAACATCCGCGGCGTGATCGTCTACAACTGACGTGACCTCGCACCAGGGGATCGCCGCGAGTCCGCCGAGCGGGGTCGCGGCGATCCTCACCCCGGCCACCCTCGCCGCCTTCGATGAGGCGGTGATCGGTCGTCGTCGCGAGACCGAGGTACTCCTGGCGGCACTGGCGGCGGGTCGCCACGTCGTCCTGGAAGGCCCGCCGGGCACCGGCAAGTCCACCTTGCTGCGCACGCTTGCGGACGCCGCAGGCATCGGCCTGGTCTTCGTGGAGGGCAGCGCCGAGTTGACCCCTGGTCGACTGGTCGGCAGCCACGACCCGAGTCGGCTGCTCGCCGAGGGATACCGCGATGAGAACTTCCTCGACGGCCCGCTCGTGCAGGCGATGCGGGCCGGCGCGCTGCTGTACCTCGAGGAGCTCAACCGCGTTCCCGAGGAGACCATCAACGTCCTGATCACGGTGATGAGCGAGGGCGAGCTGCATGTTCCGCGCCTTGGTCTCGTGCCGGCGGCGCCGGGGTTCGCTCTCGTCGCAGCGATGAATCCGTTCGACGCGGTCGGCACCGCTCGGATCTCCGCGGCCGTGTACGACCGCACCTGTCGCATCCGGATGGACTACCAGAGTGCCGCCGATGAGAAACGCGTGGTCGAGCGCGCCGTCAACGCCGACGGTGCCGCCGCGGTGCCCGACGGGAGTCGGCAGCCGCTCGAGGTCGACCTCGTGGTCGCCCTCGTGCGCGCGACCCGCAGCCACCCCGACGTCCGCATCGGTTCGTCGGTACGCGGTGCCATCGACATGATGCTCGTCGCCGACCGGCTCGCCGTGCTGCGCGGCACGGACGCAACGGATGCGGGTGTCAGTCTGGATGCGGCGCTCGCCGCACTGACCGGACGCATCCGGGTGCAGGAGGGGGGCGAGCGCAGCGCCGAGGACATCATCATCGAGCTGTGGCATCGCGTATACGGTCCGACCGCGGTACCGCAACCGGGAGCGGACGCGGGGGCCGAACCGGGAAAAGCGCGCGGGGCGACCGGCCCCACCCGACCGGCGCCCCTCGCAACGGGCTGAGCCCCGACCCGCAGCCGCGTGGCGATCGGGGCGACCAGCCGCAGGCCTCAACGGGCCGTCACCTGCTGAAGGCGATAGCGGGGTTCGACGAGGTCTCCCCGCGGTTGGGGATGCTCGACGAAGGGGCCCTCAGCGAGCTCGAGCGACGGGACCCGGATGCCGCGCTGACCTTGCTCGCGGAGATGAGCGGTGCCACCGACGAACGGCTGCGACGATTGGCGTTGGCGCTGTCGGGCCGGGTCATGGTCCGTGCGGCGTCGCCGCGCGGCGCACCACGGCCCGGCGCCGGTCGCATCCGATCGCGACGCTGGGAGCCCGGCGTCGACGTTGACGTGGACGCGAGCTTGGACGAGCTCATGGTCTCGAACCTCGCCGGACGGGCCGCCGACCCCGCCGGACTGCGCGGGCCCGGCTGGACCCGGCCAGCGACCGCGATCAGTCTCGTGCTGGACCGGTCCGGATCGATGGGGGGCGCGAGGCTTGCCACGGCGGCGGTTGCCGCGGCCGCCGTGGCGCTGCGAGACATCGAGGACTACAGCGTCATAGCCTTCGGCTCGTCCGTACGCATCGTCAAGGCGCAGCGTCAGCCGCGCGCGGTGGAGGGCGTCGTGGAAGACCTGCTGAGCCTGCGCGGCCACGGCCGCACCGATCTGGCGGCCGCGTTGCGGGCCGCCGCTCGCGAACTGTCCGAATCGACCGCGTCGCGGCGCATCACTCTGCTGCTCTCCGACGGGCGCGCCACGACCGGGGACGACCCGGTTGCGGCAGCGCGCGCCCTCGACGAGTTACTCGTACTGGCGCCCGTCGGCCCGGACGAGTCCGGCGTGCAGGCGCGCGCGCTGGCGCGCGCGGTCGGCGGCCGGGCGGCCGAGGTCAGCGGACCGAGCGCCGTCCCCGCCGCGATCGCCGGACTCTGGCCATGAGGTCAACGCCGCTCGGCCTCGGACCGGTTCGACGCGCTCGGCGATGTGGTGGGCGCGGCATTGAGCCCGTCCAGGATGAGGGTCGTGATCTGGCGATGAAGGACGTTCCCGACAACGTAGACGGTCACGCCGGCGTCGCCCAGGGCCTCCATGACGTGCGTGAACGTCCCGAAGGTGTAGAGCGCCATCAGTTCGTCCACCTGGGGCGGGCTCAGTAAGGTTCAGGCCGGTTCCCGCGGGGGCCACCGGCGTGCGGGATCGCCGTATGAGCCGCGGCGCTACGCGGTGAACCGGTCGAGCCGCCGCAGGATGAGGCCCTCGCGCAGGGCCCACGGCGACACCTCGAGTTCATCGACCCCGAAGGCCCGCATCGCCTCCGAGAGCACCACCGCACCCGCGACGATCTGGAACGTGCGGTCGGCGGTGATGCCGGGCAGTGCGGGTCGAGCGTCCGAGGGGATCTTCGCGAGCCGCGGCGTCCAGTCGTCGAGGCCGTGACGGGTGAGGATGCTGCGATCGGATGCCCCGACGCCCTCCTCGACCGTGCCGGCGAGCCGCGCGAGCGAGCGGATCGTCTTCGACGAGCCCACGACGTGCTCGGGCGCGGGCAGATCGCGGACCGGGGCGACCGCCTCGGCGAGGATCGCCCGCGCGTGCCCGCGCAGGTTCGCGACCTGATCGGCGGATGGCGGGTCGTCGGGGAGGAACTCGATGGTCGAGCGGCCGGCTCCGAGCGGCAGCGACCGCGCGACATCTGGCACCTCGTCGATGCCCTGCGCGAGCTCGAGTGAGCCGCCGCCGATGTCGAGCAGCAGGATACGGCCGGCCGACCAGCCATACCAGCGCCGCACCGCGAGGTACGTGAGGCTCGCCTCGTCGTCGCCTGAGAGCACGTCGAGCTCCACCCCGGTCTCGGCGGCGACCCGGGCCAGCACCTCCTCCCCGTTCGACGCCTCGCGGATGGCGGAGGTCGCGAACGCGAGCAGCTCATCGATGCCCGCTCGGCGGGCGGCGTCGGATGCCTCGCCAACTGCGGTGAGGATGGCGTCGACGCCTTCGGGACGGATCGAGCCGTCGCCGTCGAGATACCGCATGAGGCGCAGCACCGACTTCTGCGAGGTCATGGGGATCGGCCGCGCGCCGCGATGGGCGTCGACGACGAGCAGGTGCACGGTGTTGGAACCGACGTCGAGGACCCCGAGGCGCATGGTTCGAGCGTACTGGCGACGGATGCATCCGACGACGCGTTTCCTGCATACTGGTGCGAGTGGGACGACTGTCCCACTTTGGTCGGCGACGGCGTCGAGAGGAGCCCGGTGGCCCGCATCCCCGCATCCGAGCGCCGCAACGCCTTGGTCGAGGCCGCCCTTCGCGTGGTGTCGCGGCAGGGGATCGCGCGGGCCACGACCCGGGCGATCGTCGCCGAGGCGGGAATGTCGCTCGCGAGTTTCCACTACGCGTTCGACTCACGCGATGAGCTCATCGACGAGCTCATCGCCACCGTCGTCGCCCGCGAGGAGCAGGCCGTCATCCCCGACATCGTGCCCGGGCAGGACCTTCGCCGGATCCTCGAATCGGGCCTCCTCCGCTACCTCGAGCACTTGGAGGCCGACCCCGATCACGAGCAGGCGATGCTCGAGCTCACGCAGTATGCGCTCCGTTCGCCGGAGCGGTATCCGCTCGCCGTCGCGCAGTACCGCCGCTACGCCGAACTGGCCGAGCACTCGCTCGAGATCGCCGCCGAAGCGGCCGGAACCACCTGGCGGCGCCCGGTCGCCGAGGTGGCGCACGTGCTCGTCGCGTTCACTGACGGGCTTACCATCACCTGGCTCGTCGACCGTGACGACGCCGCCGCCCGCGCAGTGGTGAGAACAGCCGCGGACGCCCTCTCGAGAATGGCAGACACCCGATGACGGGCCTCGACCTGCGCATGGCCGCCGCGACGACGGATGCCCCGAGCTGGCTCGATCCCGCACGGCACTGGCCCGCCCTCACCGCCGCCACGCGCGACCTCGACGCGCCGGTCGGAGCCATCCACCTCCCGGCGTTGCGGCACAATGCGATCGACATGGTCCGGCGCGCCGGGGGGACGCCCATTCGCATCGCCTCGAAGTCGGTGCGGGTGCGCGGCGTGATCGAGGCGCTCCTCAGCGAGCCGGGATACCGCGGCGTGCTCGCCTACACCCTCGCCGAGGCGCTGTGGCTCGCCGACACCGTCGACGACCTCGTGGTCGGCTATCCCACGGCGGAGCGCGGCGGCATCCGCCGGCTCGGCCGCGACGCCGATCTCGCGAGCCGCATCACGCTCATGGTGGACTCGCCGCAGCAACTCGACCTCATCGACGCCGTGTTGCCGCCCGGCGAGCGCGAGACGATCCGGGTGTGCCTCGAACTCGACGTGTCATGGCAGGTTCCCGTGCTCGGCCATGTCGGCGTGCGCCGCTCGCCCGTGCACGAGCCGGCCGAGGCGGGGGCGCTCGCGGCCTACATCGCGGGCCGGCGGGGGTTTCGCCTCGTCGGCATGATGGCGTACGAGGCGCAGATCGCCGGGGTCGCGAACCGGCCCGCGGGCCGGCCGGTCGACGGCGCGGTGAACCGGTGGATGCAGTCCTGGTCGATGCCCGAGCTCGTGGAGCGTCGATCGCACGCGGTCGCCGCGGTGCGCGAGCACGTCGAGCTCGAGTTCGTGAACGGCGGCGGCACCGGCTCGCTCGAGGCCACGGCGGCGGATGCCTCGGTCACCGAGATCGCCGCAGGTTCGGGTCTGTTCGGCGGCCATCTCTTCGATGGCTACGCGCAGTTCACTCCGGCTCCCGCCGCGGCGTTCGCGCTCGACGTGGTGCGTTCGCCGAGTCCCGAGCACGCCACCATCCTCGGCGGCGGCTGGATCGCGTCGGGGCCGCCCGGCGCCGACCGCGTGCCGCGGATCGTGTGGCCAGAGGGCCTCTCGGTGCTCGCCCGCGAGTCCGCGGGCGAGGTGCAGACCCCGGTCGCCGGGCGCGCCGCTCGGCGGTTGCGCGTGGGTGACCGCGTGTGGTTCCGGCACACGAAGTCGGGCGAGCTCGCCGAACACCTGAACGCGTTCGCCGTCGTCGACGGCGGCGACGTGGTCGACGCGATCCCGACGTACCGGGGCGAGGGGAGGGCGTTCCTGTGACGGCGAGCGGAGCCACGTGGCGCAACTGGGCGCGCACCGAGTCGGTGCGGCCGCTGCGCGTCGAGCGGCCGGCCACGGCGAGCGCGGTGGAGCGCGCGGTGGTCGCGGCCGCGGCATCCGGCCTGCGCATCAAGCCCGTCGGCTCGGGGCACAGCTTCACCGGCGTCGCGGTGGCGCCGGGCGTGCAGCTCGACCTCACCGACCTGACGGGGGTCATCGACGCGGATGTCGCGACCGGCCGGGTCGCGCTCGCCGCAGGCACCCGGCTGCATCAGCTGCCCGCGCTGCTCGCGCCGTACGGCCTCGCCATGGCGAACATGGGCGACATCGACCGGCAGACGATCGCGGGTGCGACGGCGACGGGCACGCACGGCACCGGGCTCGCGTTCGGCGGGCTCGCGACGCAGATCGTCGCCGTGAAGCTCGTGACCGGCACGGGGGAGCCGCTCACCGTGAGCGAGACCGAGCGCCCCGACCTGCTGCCGGCCGTGCGCCTCGGCCTCGGCGCGCTCGGCGTGCTCGTCGAGCTCACGCTGCAGCTCGTGCCGCGGTACGTGCTGCACGCCGTCGAGCGGCCAGAGCCGCTCGCGGAGGTGCTCGAGCAGTGGCTCGACCGGGTGCGGAGCCGCGACCACTTCGAGTTCTACTGGTTCCCGCACACCGACGCTGCGCTCACGAAGACCAATACGCGGCTTCCGGGCGACGCGCCGCGGAAGCCGCTCGGTCGCACGTCTCGGTGGGTCGACGACGAACTGCTCGCGAACGGCGCGTACCGGGCCATCTGCGCGCTCGGCGCCGTCGCCCCCGGCACGACGCCCCGCTCGGCGCGCATCGTCGAACGTCTCTCGGGCGGCCGCGACTTCGCCGACTTCTCGCCCAAGGTGTTCACGACGCATCGCAGCGTCCGATTCCGCGAGATGGAGTACGCCGTGCCGCTCGAGGCGGTACCTGACGCGTTCCGCGAGGTGCGTGCCCTCATCGAGCGGAAGGGATGGCGCGTCAGCTTCCCGATCGAGGTGCGGGCCGCGGCATCCGACGACAACTGGCTCTCGACCGCATACGGACGCGAGACGGGGTACCTCGCCGTGCACCGCTACGTCCGCGAGGACCCGCGCGAATACTTCACGGCCGTGGAGGAGATCATGCGCGGGTACGGCGGCCGCCCGCACTGGGGAAAGATGCACACGCAGGCGGCCGAGTCGCTGCGCCACCTCTATCCCCGGTTCGACGACTTCCTGCGCGTTCGCGACGAGCTCGACCCCGAGCGGCGTTTCGCGAACCCGTACCTCGACCGGGTGCTCGGCACCTGACGCTCCGTGGGCTCGCGTCTGCCTGAACCTCGCCCACGAGCCGGCCGGAACTTCCCTCCGAGTCTCATGGGAAGCCCGGCTCATGCGACCGCCGCTCAGTAGGATGGTGGAACACCGTTCATCCGTTTTCGTCGCGAGAGTGCTAGGAGTCCGTGCCATGGAATGGCTCATCCCCGTCATCGTCGTCGTCGCACTCGTGGTGATCATCGGCATCTACCTCTGGGCGACCTACAACTCGCTGGTCACGCTCAACGTGCGCGTCGACGAGGCGTGGAGCGACATCACGGTGCAGCTGAAGCGTCGCGCCGACCTCATCCCGAACCTCATCGAGGCGGTGAAGGGCTACGCCGCACACGAGAAGGCGGTCTTCGAGAATGTCACGCGCGCGCGCGCCGAGACGCTGCAGGCGCACGGTCCGGCCGAGGCGGGTGTCGCCGAGAACCATATGCAGCAGGCCCTGAAGTCGATATTCGCGGTGGCCGAGGCGTACCCCCAGCTGCAGGCGAGCCAGAACTTCCTGCAGCTGCAGGCCGAGCTCGTCGACACGGAAGACAAGATCCAGGCGTCGCGTCGGTTCTACAACGGCGGCGTTCGTGAGCTCAACACGAAGATCAAGGTCTTCCCGAACACGCTCTTCGTGCGCAGCCTGGGCTTCCACGAGCGGGAGTTCTTCGAGGTGACGGAGCCTGCGGCGATCGCAGAGCCGCCGCGCGTGCAGTTCTAAGGGTCGGCGTTGTACCGAGCGATCGCCAGGAACAAGCGCAACACCGTCTTCATCATCCTGTTCTTCCTCGCCATCATCGGCGGGCTGGGCTGGCTCGCGGCCTGGGTCTACCAAGACCTGACGATCGTCATCGTGACGGTCGTCGTCGCGTCGGCGTACGCCCTGTTCCAGTACTTCACCGCCGACAGGCAGGCCATCGCCATGTCGGGTGCCGTCCAGCTGCACTCGAAGGCCGACCACCCGCGGCTGTGGCGCACGGTCGAGAACCTCTCGATCACCACCGGCACGCCCATGCCGAAGGTGTACGTCATCTCCGACCCGGCCCCCAACGCCTTCGCCACCGGGCGAGACCCCGAGCACGCCGTCGTCGCGGCCACCACGGGCCTGCTCGACATCATGGACGACGCGGAGCTCGAGGGCGTGATGGCGCATGAGCTCGGCCACGTGCGCAACTACGACATCCGCCTCTCGATGATCGTCTTCGGCCTCGTCGTGGCCATCGGGTTCATCTCCGACATGTTCCTTCGCATGACGTTCTTCGGCGGTCGCAACAACAACCAGAACCCTGTCATGCTCATCGTGGGCCTCGTGGCCATGCTCATCGCCCCGCTCGTGGCGAGCCTCGTGCAGCTCGCCGTGTCGCGACAGCGGGAGTACCTCGCGGATGCCACGGGCGCGATGACCACGCGGCATCCCGACGCCCTCGCCAAGGCGCTCGAGAAGCTCGAGGCGTACGGACGCCCCATGCGGCGGCAGAACTCCTCGATGGCCCACCTCTGGATCGCCGACCCGCTGAAGCCCGGCGTCATCGACCGGCTGTTCGCGACGCACCCCCCGATCGCCGACCGTGTCAAGCGGCTCGAGCAGATGGGCGGCGCGTTCTAGGCGGCGCCGTCGTCAGGACGCAACGAGCTCTGCGCGCAAGGCAGGCGCCAGGTCGCCGCGATCGACGACCTCGATCTCGTCGAGACCCTGCCACGAGGCGGCGCGCCGGAGCACCGGCACCAGCCTGGCCGCGGTGTCGGCCGGGGCCCCGGCCTCGGACCATGCCGACTGCACGCGCAGCACGCGGGACTTGCGGTCGCTCTTCAGATCGACGCGCCCGACCAGGTCGTCGTCGACGAGCACCGGCAGCGTGTAGTAGCCGAACTTGCGCTCGGGCTCGGGAGTGTAGATCTCGATGCGGTAGTGGAAGTCGAAGATGCGCTCTGTGCGCGGGCGGAACCACACCACGGGGTCGAACGGCGACAGCACGGCGGCCGCCTCGAGGCGTCGCGGACGACGGGCGTCGCGATGCACCCACGTGGGCGTCGGGCGCCGACCCGTCGTCCAGCCGGGCACCTCGACCGGCAGGAGCTCGCCCGCATCCTCGAGGTCGCGGATCGCCGCGCGCACGCCCGGCCGCTTCATGCGCCAGTAGTCGGCGAGGTCGGCCTCGGTCGCGATGCCGAGGGCGGATGCAGCACGCCGTATGAGCTCGCGCACGGCGTCGGCCTCGGCGGGCGGCTCGCCGAGCAGCGCGGGCGGAAGCGCCTGCTCGGGGAGGGCGTAGACGCGCTCGAATCGGCGGCGTTCGATGCACACCACCTCGCCGACGCGGAACATCCACTCCAGCGTGCGCTTGACGTCGGACCAGCCCCACCACGGACCGCGGCGCTCGTTCGCATCGTGCTCGATGGCGCTCGCGGGCATGGGCCCGTTGGCCGCGAGCTCGTGACGCAGCCAGTCGGCGAGCGTGCGGTTCTCGACGAGCCAGCCGCCCCACTCGCTTCCGCGCCGCCGGTACTCTTCGCGGCGGAACTCGAAATGTGGCCACAGCTCCCTCGGGATGAACGCCGCCTCGTGCGCCCAGTACTCGAGCAGGCGACCGTGCCTGCCGTGCGCGAGGCGGTCGAGCAGGGCGCGATCGTAGGCGCCGACGCGGCTGAACGCGGGGAGGTAATGGCTGCGCTCGAACACGTTCACGGAGTCGATCTGGAGCAGCCCGAGGCGTTCGACGACGCCCCGCACCTGGCGCAGGCCGGCGGTGTCGGGCGCGATGCGCCCGAAGCCCTGGGCGGAGAGCGAGATGCGGCGGGCGAGCGCGGGACTGACCGAATCGACCATGGTTCCACGAGACTAGCCGCCGCCTCCGACACCGGCCTCTGGTGGGCTTCCGCCCGCATGCCGTCTCGCGCATGCCCCGCGCCTAGACTGGAGCGATGACTGAGTCGAACGGTCGGGCTCGGGGCAGGGTCGCGCGGCGCCGACGCTCGGGGCAGCAGGCGACGGCCCCTGCAACGCCGTTGCGTCGCGACGCCTCGGAGTCCGTTCCCTACGGCATGCGGCTCGCGGCGGCCTGGTCGTGGCGGCTCCTGCTTGTGGGCGGCGTGCTCGCGGTCGTCATCTTCCTGATCTTCCAGCTGCGGTTCATCATCATCCCGATCCTCGTGGCGGTGCTGCTCGGCGCGCTCCTCGTGCCCTTCTCGCAGTTCCTGCAGCGCCACCGCTGGCCGAGGTGGCTCGCGATCGCGGTCGCGATGCTCGCCGCGCTCACGGTCGTCGGGGGGCTGCTCACGCTCGGCATCACGCAGATCGTCCGGGGCTTGGACGACCTCGCCGCGCAGTCGCTCGTCGCGTGGGACGAGTTCAAGGCGCTCCTGCTCGTGAGCCCGCTGCACATCACCGAGACACAGCTGAACGACTTCGTCGACCAGGTCTTCGCCTCGGCTCAGGCGGACAGCAACGTCCTGCTGAGCGGTGCGCTCTCGGCCGGGTCGACCGTGGGGCACTTCCTCGCAGGGATGCTGCTCGCCCTGTTCGCGACCATCTTCGTGCTCATCGACGGCCGCGGGATCTGGACCTGGATCGTCGGCGTCTTCCCGCGCCGGGCACGCGCGGCGGTCGACGGCGCTGGCAACGCAGGCTGGGCGACGCTGCAGAACTTCGTCAAGGTGCAGGTGCTCGTCGCCGCGATCGACGCCGTCGGCATCGGCCTCGGCGCGTTCTTCCTCGGCGTGCCGCTGGCCGTGCCCATCGGGATCCTGGTGTTCCTCGGCTCGTTCATCCCCATCGTCGGCGCCGTGGTCACGGGTGGGCTCGCCGTGTTCGTGGCGCTCGTCTACAACGGCTGGGTCATCGCGCTCATCATGCTCGGCATCGTGCTGCTCGTGCAGCAGGTCGAGGGCCACATCCTGCAGCCGCTCATCATGGGAACGGCGGTGAAGGTGCATCCGCTCGGTGTCGTCACCGCGGTCGCGACGGGTTCACTGCTCGCGGGCATCGCCGGCGCCCTGTTCGCCGTCCCGGTCGCCGCCGTCGCGAACGTGATGATCAACTACATCGCGGGCGGCTCGTGGAAGCATGCCGCCGGTCCACCGGTGGAGGAGGCGCACTCGCCGCTCTGGCGCACCGTGCCGCAACGACCGGGTTACCAGCGAGGAGAATGAGCGCGTGATCACGACCATTCCGGGGCCGAGCCTCGCCGAGTTCGAACGGGCGCGCGAAGTCGTGGGCCGCGTGGCCCGTCGCACGCCCATGGAGACGTCGCGGTTTCTCGCAGCCCGTCTCGGCGTGCCCGTGTACCTGAAGTGCGAGAACCTGCAGCGCACCGGGTCCTACAAGCTCCGTGGCGCCTACCACCGGATGTCGTCGTTGAGCGAGGCCGAGCGGGAGCGCGGCGTGGTGGCCGCATCCGCCGGCAACCATGCGCAGGGCGTCGCCTTCGCCGCGCGCGAGCTCGGCATCCGCGCCACGATCTTCATGCCGGTCGGCGTCGCCCTGCCGAAGCTCGAGGCGACCCGTTCGTACGGTGCCGACGTCGTGCTGGCCGGCAGCTCGATCGGTGAGACGCTCGAGGCGGCCGCGGCGTTCGCCGCCGAGACCGGAGCCGTCATCATCCCGCCGTTCGACCACCCCGACGTCGTCGCGGGTCAGGGCACGCTCGGCCTCGAGATCCTCGAGCAGGCTCCGGATGCCACGACCATCGTCGTCCCCATCGGCGGCGGCGGGCTCGCCGCCGGCATCGCGAGCGCGGCCAAGCAGCAGGCGGCCAGGGAGGGGCGCCCGCTGCGCGTCATCGGCGTGCAGGCCGAGAATGCGGCGCCGTACGTCGCGTCGCTCGCGGCAGGGGAGCCGCGCCCGGTGCCGGTCGTGCCCACCATCGCCGACGGCATCGCGGTGTACCGGCCGGGCGAGCTGAACTTCGCGATCATCCGCGAGACGGTCGACGAGGTCGTCACCGTGTCCGAGGACGACATCGCCCGGGCGCTCCTCGTGCTGCTCGAACGCGCCAAGCTGGTCGTGGAGCCCGCGGGAGCCGTGGCGGTGGCGGCGATCATGACCGGCGCCGTCGTGTCCGACGGACCGGTCGTCGCGGTGCTCTCCGGAGGCAACATCGACCCGCTCCTCATGCAGCGCGTCGTGGCGCACGGGCTTGCGGCATCCGACCGCTACCTCACGCTGAGCATCGGGCTGCCCGATCGTCCCGGCCAGCTCGCACGGGTCGCGGAGCTCCTCGCCGAGGCGAACGCGAACGTCGTCGAGGTGCTGCACACAAGACACGGCTCGGGGCTGCAGATCTCGGAGGTGGAACTGCAGCTCTCGGTCGAGACGCGCGGGCCCGACCACCGCGCCTCGGTCGTCGAAGTGCTGCGTCGGGCCGGGTACGATCCGCGGATCGTCGACGAATGATGAATGGCCCCCTCGCGAGCGAGGGGGCCGTCGTCTACGGTGTTGGTCCGAACCGCGGCCGGGGTCCCTACTGGCCGCCCCAGGTCTCGACGCCCGTGACCTGCACGGCGATCTCGCGCCCGTTGGGCGCGGTGTAGCTCGTGGCGTCTCCGACCTTCAGGCCGAGGATCGCGGCGCCGAGCGGTGACTGCTCGCTGAACACGTCGAGTTCGGAGTCGCCGGCGATCTCTCGGCTGCCGATGAGGAAGCGCTCCTCGTCGCCCGCGATGACCGCGGTGATGACCGTGCCGGGTTCGACGACGCCCGAGGACTCGGGCGCCTCGCCGACCTTCGCGTGGCGCAGCAGTTCGGTGAGCTGGCGGATGCGTGCCTCCTGCTTGCCCTGCTCGTCTTTCGCGGCGTGGTACCCGCCGTTCTCCTTCAGGTCACCCTCTTCACGCGCCGCCTCGATGCGCTTGGCGATCTCCTCGCGACCGTGCGTCGAGAGCTCCTCGAGCTCGGCGGCGAGCCGGTCGAAGGCATCCTGCGTGAGCCAGGTGACGGTGGCGTCCTGCGCCATGGTGCACTCCTGAGTTAGACGTGTCGGAATAGAGATGTCGCCCCGACGTTCGGTCGGAGCGAATCTCCTATGTTAGCTCAGCCAGCACCGGGAGATCAAACCGGTGTTGGCCTCCTGTGCGACGCGCACCGTCTCGGTGAACTCACGCAGGTGGCGATCCGAGGCGGGGATCTCGACGACCTTCCAGCCCACGACGGTGAAGTCCTCGTCGAGCGCCTGCACGATGCACGCGGTCTCATTGCCGGGCGGCACCGACAGGGTCCACGAGACCTCGACGGCGCGTTCGTCGTTCATGAGCTCGTGCCCGGTGTCGGTGGCCTCGACCGACGGCGTCGAGCCGTCGAGGCCGGCCCAGACGACCCATGCGACGAGCACGATCGCGACGGCGACCGCACCGGCGACGAGCAGGAGTCGGTCGCGCGTGCGACGAGGCCGAGTGCGCCCGTAGCGGGCGTCCAGCGCCGCGGTCTGCTGCCCGGTCACCACGGCTCCATCCCACCTCGATCGTCTAGGCTGTGAATCCAGCCTAACCCGCCCCGCGAAGGGATCCCGATGCTCGCCCTGCCCGCCAGTCCCGCCGTCGGACGACGCTCGTGATCGCTGCGGCGGTGCCCTTCCTGGTAGGTGCGGAAGAGGAGGAGTTCGACCCCGACCTCGTGACGCCGGGCGTCGTGGGCTTCGTGGCGACGTTCCTCGTCATGGTGGTGGTGGTGCTCCTCATCCTCGACATGGTGCGCCGCATCCGCCGCGTCAACTACCGCGCCGAGGTGCGGCAGCAGCTCGAGGTCGAGCGTCTCGAGGCGGAGCTCGCCGCGAGCGACGCGGGCGAAGCGGACGGTCCGGATGCCACGACGGCGACCTCGGAGGCCGAAGCGGCCGCGGCATCCGACGACGAGGACGACACGCCGCCGACGCGCTGACGCGCCCGCGGCATCCGTCGCGCCCACCGCACCCGTCGCGCCCGCGGCATCCGTCACCCGAGGTGGTAGACGGGGTCGATCGCGATGATCAGGGTCGCCGCCCAGTGCGCCATGAAGGCGAGCACCGTGCAGGTGTGGAAGATCTCGTGGAACCCGAACCGGCCGGGCCACGGGTTCGGCTTCTTGAGCGCGTAGACGATCGCGCCGATCGTGTACAACAGGCCGCCCACGATCACGAGGACCATCATCGCGACGCTCGCCTCGAGCAGGTCGCCGAGGTACATGACCGCGGCCCAGCCGAGCAGTAGGTAGAGCGGCACGTAGAGCCAGCGCGGCGCGTGGATCCAGAACACGCGGAAGCCGATGCCGAGGAGGGCCCCGCCCCAGACGAAGCCGAGCAGCAGCCAACCCTTGTCGGGCGGCAGCGCGAGGATCGCCAGCGGTGTGTACGTGCCCGCGATCAACAGGAAGATGTTGGCGTGGTCGATGCGCTTCAGGAGGACCTTCGTGCGCGGCTTCCAGTCGAAGCGGTGGTAGAGCGCCGACATGCCGAACAGGAGCATCGAGGTGAGCGTGAACACCGCCGACGCCCACTTCGCGGGCGCGCCGTCGGCGAGCACGATGAGCACGACGCCGGCCACGATCGCCAGGGGGAAGGTCCCGGCGTGGATCCAGCCGCGCCAGGTCGGCTTGGGCTCGGCGTGCGAGAGCGAGTCGTCGAGCAGCGGGATGTTGGGCAGGTCGGGTCCGTGCGCCTCGCGCGTGATGGCGGCATCGGCCGTGTCCTCGGCGGCGACGGGGCGGGAGAGCTCCTCGGCGAAGTCGGAGGAATCGTCGCGGTGCTCTGGGCTCATGGACACAGCGTAGGGCGTCGTCGATCACGTTCCGCTGTGAGTGCACGTGGCGGCGGAGGGGTAGCGTAGTGCCGTGCAGAAGAGCGATCAGCC
Organism: Agromyces bauzanensis; assembly: GCF_014645655.1. Classification (GTDB taxonomy): domain Bacteria; phylum Actinomycetota; class Actinomycetes; order Actinomycetales; family Microbacteriaceae; genus Agromyces; species Agromyces bauzanensis. Next base: position 75,838 of record NZ_BMMD01000001.1, read on the forward strand.
CCTCGGTCGCGGACTCCTCTACCGTCTCTACCAGAACCGGCTGAAGCGCGGACTCGACCCCGCCGCCCTGCCGAGGCATGTCGCCATGATCATCGACGGCAACCGCCGGTGGGCGAGACAGCTCGGCTACGAGAGCGCCGCGCACGGCCACCGGGCCGGCGCGGCCAAGATGCGCGAGTTCCTGGAATGGTGCGACGATCTCGGCATCTCGGTGGTGACGCTCTACCTGCTCTCGAGCGACAACCTCGGCAACCGGCCGAGCTCCGAGCTCGCGGACCTGATCGAGATCATCGCCGAGCTCGCGGAGGAGCTCTCGCACTACCGCGACTGGCGCGTGCAGCACGTCGGCTCCGACGCTGGGCTGCCAGAACCGCTCGTCGCCGCGCTGGACGCGGCGGAGCACCGCACCGCCGACAAGCGCGGCATGCACGTGAACCTCGCCGTCGGCTACGGCGGACGCAAGGAGATCACCGACGCGATGCGCTCCATCGTCGCCGCGCATCACGCCGAGGGACGCAGTCTCGAGGACCTCGCGGAGCGGCTCACTCCCGACCTCATCGGCGAGCACCTCTACACGGGCGGGCAGCCCGATCCCGACCTCGTCATCCGCACGTCGGGCGAGCAGCGGCTGAGCGACTTCATGCTCTGGCAGGCCGCCCACAGTGAGTTCTACTTCGTCGAGGCCCTCGGCCCCGACCTCCGGCAAGTCGACTTCCTACGGGCGCTCCGCGATTACGTGAGTCGTCACCGCAGGTTCGGGGGCTGATCCCGTTCGTGCGCGCCCCGCGGGTCTGCCATGATATGGCTCGGAGAAGGGGGCGATCGTGACGATCGACGCATACATCGCGGGGTTCGCTGAGGAGCCCGGATACCTGGACTACGCCCGGGTCGGTCCGCTCGCGACGTCGGCCGCCGAGGAGAGCATGGCGCTCACGCAGTTGCTCCAGCGCGGGCGGCACGGCAGCTTCGACGTGTTCGACGAGCAGGATGCGCGCCTGCGCCGCGCGGCCGCCGAGCTCACGGGCTTTCCGATCGACCACATCGTCTTCCAGCCGAACACGTCGCAGGGCATCATGCACGCGACGTTCGGCATCACCGGCGCCGTGCTGCTGTCGGCCGGCGAGTTCCCGAGCCTGCCCATCGCCGCGGTGCGTGCACAGGGGGCACTGCACTCGGTGCAGCCCGTCTGGCTCGAGACCGATCACGGCAAGGTCACGCCGGGGCAGATCCGCGAGCAGCTCGAGGCGAACATCGGGGCGGTGGCGGTGAGTCTCGTGGATCCGCGTACCGGTTACCTGTGCGACATCGAGGGCATCCGGCAGGTGATCGGCGACCGGCTGCTCATCGTCGACGCGATCCAGGGCTTCGGTGTCGTCGACGCGCCCTGGGCGGCCGCGGACGTCGTGCTGTCGGGCGGCCAGAAGTGGTGCCGCGCCGGGTGGGGCACGGGCATCATGGCGCTCTCCGAACGTGCGCTCGAACGGCTCACGCCCGTGTTCTCGGGGTTCACCGGCACCGAGGAGCCCGAGCCCTGGGGCGAGGTGCCGCCGCCTGCACCCGACGCGCGCGCGTATCGGGTCTCGAACCCCGATCCGATCGCCGAGGCGCGCTTCGCCGCCGCCATGGAGGAGATCTCGGCCACCGGCGTCGCCGAGATCAACGCCGCGATCGCCGAGCGGGTGAGCGAGGTGATCGACCTCGCCGACGAGTTCGCGATCGCCGTCACGTCCTCCCGTGACGAGCAGGAACGCGCCGGGCTCGTGATCCTCCAGCCGCCCGCCGAGCAGGTGACGTTCCTCACGGCGTCGTTGCACAACCACGGCGTCACGGCGACCACCCGCCAGGGGCGGGTTCGCCTCAGCGTCCACGCCGCCACCAGCGAGGAGACGCTCGAGATGCTGCGCGCCGCGTTCGTGTCGTACGCAACGGCGGCGTCGTACTGAGCGGCCGTCTGCGAACAGCGGGATCCCGCGGCGTCCGCCTGGTCGCATCCGCCCGGGGCGTCCGCTCGAATGTGAACGGCAGATGACGATTCGCGTGTCGCTGTCGCGGATCAGGCCCTGGCGACGTAGCGTCTGAGACATCGGGCAAGGTGCCCGGTCGAGACGGCTTCGTGAAGCGCTCGTAGGAGGATTCGCCGGCCGGCTCGGAAGCCGAGCGGAATCGCTCGGGGCAGGAGCGGTCGTGGCCTCACTCGAAACCTCCAACTCCAACGGTCGGATCACAGGGCGTGCCAAGGCACGCCCTGACGTGTCTCTGCCTGAAGATGTGGCGCAGGCCGAACGCACGTACGTGCTCGACACGTCGGTGCTCCTGTCCGATCCGCGGGCGCTGTTCCGCTTCGCCGAGCACGCCGTGGTCCTGCCGGTCGTCGTCATCACCGAACTCGAGGCCAAGCGCAACGACCCCGAGATCGGATACTTCGCGCGGCAGGCGCTTCGCATCCTCGACGAGCTGCGCATCGAGCACGAGCGGCTCGACTTCCCGATCCCCGTCGGCGACGGCGGGTCGCTGCGGGTCGAGCTCAATCACTCGAGCCCCTCAGTGCTCCCGAGCGGGCTGCAGCTGGGCGACAACGACTCGCGGATCCTCGCCTGCGCCGCCAACCTCGCGCACGACGGGGTCGCGGTCACCGTCGTCTCGAAGGACCTGCCGCTCCGCGTGAAGGCCGCGTCGATCGGCCTCGACGCTCAGGAGTACCGTGCCGAGCTCGCCCTCGACTCCGGCTGGACGGGCATGGCCGAGCTGTCGCTCGGCTCGAACGACATGGCGAAGCTCTACGAGCACGAGCACATGACGACCGCGGAGGTCGAGGGCATGCCCGTGAACACGGGGCTCGTCATCCAGTCCGAGCGCGGTTCGGCACTCGGGCGCGTCGTCGGCGAGCGCGAGGTGAAGCTCGTCCGCGGCGACCGCGACGTGTTCGGCGTGCACGGTCGGTCGGCCGAGCAGCGGCTCGCCATCGACCTGCTGCTCGACCCCGAGGTGGGCATCCTCTCGCTCGGCGGGCGCGCCGGCACGGGCAAGTCGGCACTGGCTCTCTGCGCCGGTCTCGAGATGGTGCTCGAGCGCCAGCAGCACAAGAAGATCATGGTGTTCCGGCCGCTCTACGCCGTCGGCGGCCAGGAGCTCGGGTACCTGCCGGGTGACCAGGGCGAGAAGATGAACCCCTGGGGCCAGGCGGTGTTCGACACGCTCGGCTCGGTGGTCACCGACAACGTGCTCGAGGAGGTCGTCGACCGCGGCATCCTCGAGGTGCTCCCGCTCACGCACATCCGCGGCCGGTCCCTGCACGATGCGTTCGTGATCGTCGACGAGGCGCAATCGCTCGAGCGCAACGTGCTGCTCACGGTGCTCAGCCGCATCGGGCAGAACTCGCGCGTCGTGCTCACCCATGACGTCGCGCAGCGCGACAATCTGCGGGTGGGTCGCCATGACGGCATCGCGAGCGTCATCGAGACGCTGAAGGGGCATCCGCTGTTCGCCCACATCACGCTCACGCGCTCGGAGCGCTCGGCGATCGCGGCCCTCGTGTCGGAGATGCTCGACGGAGCCGAGCTCACGTAGCGCAGACCGGGGCCGGCGGGGTCGCGCGGCGCGGCGAGCACGGGATTGCCGCGGTGGTCACGGTGGCCGCCGAATCGGGCACGCCGCTCGGCGTCCGGGGAGGCGGGCACGGCTACGCCCACGCGCTCGTCGACGACGGCATTCTGGTCGACGTTCGGGGGCCGGCCTGGAGATCGACCCCGCGCGCCGCATCGGTGTGGGTGGCGGCGGCAACTTCGGCGTCGTCACGTCGCTGCGGCTGCGGCTGCACGAGACACCGGTCGTGACGGGTGGGATCCTCGCGTTCGAGGCGCGGGGAGCGACCGTGGAGGCGCTCATCCGCGCCGCGCGCGAGGCGGACGACACGGTGTCGACGATGGTGAACGTGATGAAGGCACCGCCGGTGCCCTTCCTCCCCGCCGATCACCACGGGCGGCCGATCGTCCTCGCGTTCGTCTGCCATTCCGGTCGGCCGGAGCACGCCGAGGCGTCGCTCGCGTCGTTCCGTTCGGCCGGACCGATGCTCGCCGACCTGGTCGGCGAGCGACCGTATCCCGCGATGTTCCAGGCGGGACCGGATGTCGCGCCCAACCGGGTGGCCATGCGCACCGCCTTCGCCGACGCGTTCGACACGGATCGCGCCGACCTCGAGATCTCACTCGTCGGCGAGGCGCCCACGCAGGGCGCGTCGTCAACCTCCGCCACATGGGCGGCGCGATCGCGCAGGTGCCGGAGGATGCCACGGCGTTCGCGCACCGGTCGCGGGCACTCATGGCCTCGGTGGGCGCGCTCTCGCCGGACCCCGCGGCGGCCGCGGCCGGCCGCGAATGGGCGGACTTCACGAGCCGGGCGCTCGGCCTCGACGGGTCGGGGTACGTGAACTTCATCGCGGCGAGCGGTGACGAGGGCGTGCGCGATGAGCGCGCGCCGAGGCGCGGCGGCGTCCCACATCTCGGGGCTCCAGGCCTTCGACTGCGGGAACGCCTTCGAGCAGTGGAAGACGTCGGCGGTCCGGCTGTCCGGCGGCGCGGCGCCTGCGCCACTTCCGCGCCCGCTGCGCCACTCGAGGAGGCGCGCAGGGTGTGGAAGTGGCGCAGAGGCCCTCTACTTCGCCTGCGGCGGCCGCGTCATCGACAGCAGGTCGAGCGCGGTGTCGAGCTGCTCCTCGGTGAGCTCGCCGCGCTCCACGTAGCCGAGGTCGATGACGGCCTCGCGCACGGTGATGCCCTTCGCCACCGAGTGCTTGGCGATCTTCGCGGCGGCTTCGTAGCCGATGAGCTTGTTGAGCGGCGTCACGATCGACGGCGACATGCCGGCGAGCTCCCCGGCCCGCTCGACGTTGGCCTCGAGGCCAGAGACGGTCTTGTCTGCGAGCACGCGCACCGAGTTGGAGAGCAGGCGGATCGACTCGAGCAGCGCCGTGCCCATCACGGGGATCTGCACGTTGAGCTCGAAGGCGCCGGATGCCCCGCCCCACGCGACCGTGGCATCGTTGCCGATGACACGGGCGCACACCATGAGCACGGCCTCGGGCACGACCGGGTTCACCTTGCCGGGCATGATCGACGAGCCGGGCTGGAGGTCGGGGATGAGCAGCTCACCGAGGCCGGTGTTCGGGCCGGAACCCATCCAGCGGAGGTCGTTCGCGATCTTCGTGAGGCTCACGGCGATGGTACGCAGGGCACCGGATGCGTCCACGAGACCGTCGCGGTTGGCCTGCGCCTCGAAGTGGTCGGCAGCCTCGGTGATGGGCAGCTCCGTCTCTCGCTGGAGCAGCTCGATGACGAGCTGCGGGAATCCGGCGGGCGTGTTGATGCCCGTGCCGACCGCCGTGCCGCCGAGCGGGACCTCGGCGACGCGGGGAAGCGCCGTGCGCACGCGCTCGATGCCCAGGCGCACCTGTCGGGCATAGCCGCCGAACTCCTGGCCGAGGGTCACGGGCGTCGCGTCCATGAGGTGGGTGCGGCCGGCCTTCACGACGTCGGCCCACTGCTCGGCCTTGGCCTCGAGGGCGACGGCGAGGTGGTCGAGGGCGGGGATGAGGTCGTCGATGAGCGCCGCGGTGACGGCGATGTGCACCGACGTCGGGAAGACGTCGTTCGACGACTGCGAGGCGTTCACGTGGTCGTTCGGGTGAACCGGGCGACCGAGCTTGTCGGTGGCGACCGTGGCGAGCACCTCGTTCATGTTCATGTTCGACGAGGTGCCGCTTCCCGTCTGGTAGACGTCGACGGGGAAGTGCTCGATGAACCCGTGTCGGCCCGAGATGACCTCGTCGGCGGCCTCCTCGATGGCCTTCGCGATGTCGGCATCGAGCACGCCGAGGCGCGCGTTGGCCTGCGCGGCCGCCTTCTTGATGCGTGCGAGCGCCTGGATCTGCTGCGGCTCGAGGCGCGAGCCCGAGATCGGGAAGTTCTCGACGGCGCGCTGCGTCTGTGCACGGTAGAGCGCCGACTTGGGCACCCTCACCTCGCCCATCGTGTCGTGCTCGATGCGGTACTCGGCGGCGTTGTCCACCACGGTGTGTTCCCTTTCGGTTGCATGCCGGAGACCCGGCGCGGGCCTCGACTGCGGCGGTCGGAGATCTTCGGCGGTCAGATCCGACCGACCACGATGTCGGTCTCGGCGCGACCCTCGACGAGGCGGTAGTTCGCACCGACGATAGCCAGCGTACCCGCCGCGATCGCGTCGCTGATCATCTCGGAACTCTCGACGAGCTCGGCGACGGTGTCGCGGAGGTGCTCGCGCCCGACGTAGGCGGCGTCGACGTCGTCGGGGTCGACGGCCTGATCGGGCTCGACGCCGGCGACGCGGCGGACCGCGGGCACGATGAGCTCGACGACGCTCGCGATGTGCGGGGGCAGGGGGGCGGCGTCGGGCGCCTGCGACTCGATCGCCGCCCGCACCGCGCCGCACTCGTCGTGGCCCAGCACGAGGATGAGCGGCACGCCGAGCACGCCGACCGCGTACTCGAGCGAGCCCAGCACCGAGTCGGAGACCACCTGGCCCGCGTTGCGCACGACGAACGCATCGCCGAGTCCCACGTCGAAGATGATCTCGGCCGCGAGTCGCGAGTCGCTGCAGCCGAACACCGCGACGTGCGGGCGCTGGGCGCCCGCGAGCGACGTGCGGTGGTCGACGTCCTGGCGGGGATGCCGCGGCTCACCCGCGATGAACCGCTCGTTGCCGCGACGGAGCTCGCGCCACGTCGCAGACGGAGTCTCGGGACGTTCAGTGGGCTGCTCGCTCACGGCGGATCCTCTCGGGTTCGTCGGTGTGGCGTCGGTGTGCGGGGGTGGGTCAGTCCTGGGCTTCGATCGCGGGCACGAGCGCCGCCGCGATGGTGTCGAACTCCTCGGGGCTCGCCGTGCCGAGCAACACGAACGTGCTGTCGCCCGCCTCGGTCGTGAGGCCGTAGCGGGCGTTGCCCACATCGGCGCTCGAACGGCGGTTGTCGTACACGGTCCACTCGACGCCGTCGATGGTGACGGTGCCGGAGGCGAGCGTGCTGGCGAGCAGCCCGGCGACCCAGGTGGGGTTGGCCTCCAGGCCCTGGTACATGCCGATGTACTCGTCGCCCGGCGTGAGGTACCCCGCGTACCAGGCCGTGACGCCGTCGGCGGTGCTCGTTCGGAGCTCGGCCGCGTTCGCGCGCCACCCCTCTGGCAGTTCGGGCACCGCGAGCGGATCGTCACTCGCCGCCTGGGCCTGCACGGCGACGGCGCCGACGTCGACGTCGCGGTCGACGGGGGTGTCGCTGCGCGGCACGAGCAGCACGATCACGAGCACCAGGAGGAGGCTCGCGCCGAGCGCGAGCACGAGGTTCCTGACGGTCTGCCGCTGACGGTGCCTGAGGGAATCCTCGGCCTTGCGGGCCGCGGTCTCCTCTGGGGTCTCTGGCCGGCCGAGCTCGGCGACGACGCGGGGGCTGCGGGCGGCCATCAGCGGACGCCGGAGTCGTCGGATGCCGCGGACCGGGCGCCGGCACGGGCGGCGTCGAGCCGCGCCTTCGCGCCGATGAGCCACTCCTCGCAGCGGGCGGCGAGCGCCTCGCCGCGCTCCCACAGCACGAGGGACTGCTCGAGGGTCGCGGAGCCCTGTTCGAGCTCGGCGACGACCTGTACGAGCTCGTCGCGTGCCTGCTCGTAGCTGAGCTCGGCGACATCCGTGGGTGAGGGCATGGGTTCCATTCTATTCGGCGGCGCCGACGCTACTCCGCGGCGTCGGCCGTCGACTCGTCGTCCATCGGCCGACCCGTCGAGACCGCCCCGAGACCGCCCTCGGCGAGCGTGATCCGCAGCCGCGTGCCCTCGGGGGCCTGGTCGGGGCGCGTGAGCACGCCGTCGTGGTCGCGCTGCACGATGGCGTACCCGCGGTCGAGCGTCGCCTGCGGCGACAGCGCCCTGAGGTGGCCTCGCAACTCGCCGACGCGGGTCGATTGCCGTTCGATGCGCCGCTCCATGAGCTCGGTGCCGCGTGCGACCCAGCGCGTCAGCTCCTCGGCGCGACGGTCGATCATCCAGCCGGGGTCGGCGAGCGCCGGCCGGGTGCGCAGGTGCCCGATGCGGTCGATCTCGCGCGTGAGCATCGACGCGAGGCGCATGCCGAGGCGTGCCCGCGCCTGCTCCACACGCGTGAGCTCCTCGGCGACGTCGGGCACGACGCGCTTCGCGGCATCCGTCGGCGTCGAGGCCCGGAGGTCGGCGACCTCATCGAGCAGCGGTCGGTCGGCCTCGTGGCCGATGGCCGAGACGATGGGGGTGGATGCCGCGGCCGCGGCCCGTACGACGCGCTCGTCGCTGAACCCCAGCAGGTTCTGGAAGTCGCCGCCGCCTCGCGCCACGATGATGACCTCGACCTCGGGATCGGCATCGAGTCGTCGGATCGCCGAGACGACCTCGACCGCCGTGCGGTCGCCCTGCACGGCGGCGTAGGCGATGCGGAACTCGACGCTCGGCCAGCGCAGCCGCGCGTTGCGCAGCACGTCCTGCTCGGCGTCGCTGTCGCGTCCGGTGACGAGGCCGACGACGCCCGGCAGGAACGGCAGCCGCTTCTTGCGGCTCGCCTCGAAGAGGCCTTCGGCGGTGAGCTGTGCACGCAGTCGCTCGAGCCGCTCGAGCAGGTCGCCGAGGCCGACGTGCTTCATGTCGTAGACCTGCATCGAGAGGGAGCCGCCCTTGACCCACCAGCTCGGCTTCACGAGGAGCACCGCGTGGTCGCCCTGCTTGAACTGCTCCGACAGGCGCGCGCGCACGGACGACCACATGGTGAACGAGAGCGTGGCGTCGGCCTCGAGGTCCTTCAGCTTGCCGTAGACATTTCCGCCCGACACGCCAAACTGGGTGATCTCGCCCTCGACCCAGACGGTGCCGAGGCGGTCGAGGTACTCCTTGAGCTTGCCGGACAGGAGCGCGACGGGCCAGGGAGCCTCGCGTGTCGCCGGTGCATCCGCCATCGAGTCGGTCCCCTCCGTCGCCGTGGCCCTCACGGCCGCCTGTCCAGTATCGCCGCGTAGGATGGGCACCGTGACGAGCACGATGGATGCCCCCAGGATCGGCCTCGGCATGCCCAGGGTGCCGGGCGTGCGCGGCCGGCTCAAGGATATCCCGGTCCCCGGACACAAGCGGGTGCTGCTCGCGGCGCCGCGCGGCTACTGCGCCGGCGTCGACCGTGCGGTGATCGCGGTCGAGAAGGCGCTCGAGCACTACGGCGCACCGGTGTACGTGCGCAAGCAGATCGTGCACAACATCCACGTCGTGACCCAGCTCGAGCAGCAGGGCGCCATCTTCGTCGAAGAAGTCGACGAGGTGCCCGAGGGCGCCCACATCGTCTTCAGCGCGCACGGCGTGTCGCCCGCCGTCGTGAACGCCGCCGCCGACCGCGGCCTGCACGCCATCGACGCGACCTGCCCGCTCGTCACCAAGGTGCACCGCGAGGCCGTGCGCTTCGCCCGCGACGACTACGAGATCCTGCTCATCGGCCACGAGGGCCACGAAGAGGTCGAGGGCACCGCCGGCGAGGCGCCCGACCACGTGACGCTCGTGAACAGCCCCGACGACGTCGAGAACATCGAGGTGCGCGACGCCGACAAGGTCGTGTGGCTGTCGCAGACCACGCTCTCGGTCGACGAGACCATGGAGACCGTGCGGCGCCTGCGCGAGAAGTTCCCGAAGCTCGCGGACCCGCCGAGCGACGACATCTGCTACGCCACCCAGAACCGCCAGGTCGCCATCAAGAAGGTCGCGCAGGAGGCCGACGTCGTCATCGTCGTCGGCTCGGCCAACAGCTCGAACAGCGTGCGCCTCGTCGAGGTTGCGCTCGAGTACGGGGCCAAGGCCGCCTACCGCGTCGACTACGCGAGCGAGGTGCGGCAGGAGTGGCTCGACGGCGTCGAGACCGTCGGCGTGACCAGCGGGGCATCCGTTCCCGAGGAGCTCGTGCGCGAGTTGCTCGACGCACTCGCCGACGCCGGCTACGGCGACGTCGCCGAGGTCAAGACGGCCGAGGAGGACCTCATGTTCTCACTGCCGAAGGAGCTCCGCCGCGACCTCGCCGGCAACCGCGATGCGCGAGCGCTCGGCGGCCGGGCCCGCGCAACGCAGGCCTGAGCGGAATCGCGCCCGAGCGGGTTCGTGCCCGAGCCCGATCGGCTCAGGGCGTGGGTGGCGCGGTCGGCACTCCGCCCGACTCGAGGAACGACAGGTACGTCGGGTCGTTCAGCATCACGACGGCGAGGATCACCGCCGTGACGAGGAACGAGACGCCGCCGCCGGCGAGCGGGATCCAGAAGGCGATTCGGCGCGCCCGGAGGCGCACCAGCGAGAGCAGGAGCACGGCCGCGTACAACGCGAGCTGCGCAACCATGCCGATGACGGAGAGCGTCGGCAGCCACGCGGGCGGGGTGTACTCGCCGATGCCGAGCATGGTGTGGCTGAGCCGGATCTGCTGGGCGAGCTGTTGCATCGACGCCGCCGTGCTCCAGGCGCCGAACGCGCCGACCACGAGCAGCACGATCGTCGCGACGCGATCCCACGACGGGGCCCGCGTGGCGGTTGGGACCGCACCGGGGGCTCCGGATGCCGCGGCGGCTCCCCAGCGCCCCCGCGCAGGGGGCGGCGGGGCGGACATCTGCGGCGCCGGGTCGGAGGTGTGCTCGCCGGCGGGCGGCTGCCACGTCCAGCCCTCTGGGGCGTACTCCCCGTACTGCGGCCGCGGCCGCTCGTCGCGCTGCGCGGGCGCCGGCTGCGCGGACGCCCCGGATACGCCGTCGGCGCCCGTCGTGTGGGCGGACTCGTCGGGCGTTCCCGGAACGTGCGGCTGCGACATCCGGAACCTAGGCGCTGATCGAGTGGCCGGCCGAGCCGAGCTGCTGCGTCGACTCGACGACGCGCGCGGCCATGGCCGTCTCGGCGATCTTGCCCCAGGCACGCGGGTCGTACTGCTTCTTGTTGCCGACCGAGCCGTCGACCTTGAGCACGCCGTCGTAGTTCTGGAACATGTAGCCGGCGATCGAGCGGGTGAACGCGTACTGCGTGTCGGTGTCGATGTTCATCTTCACGACGCCGTTCGCAACGGCCTCGGCGATCTCGGCGTCGGTCGAGCCCGATCCGCCGTGGAAGACGAGGTCGAGCGGCTTCTCGCCGGTGGCGTACTTGGCGGCCAAGCCGTCCTGGATCTCCTTGAGGAGCGACGGGCGGAGCTTGACGTTGCCGGGCGCGTAGACGCCGTGCACGTTGCCGAAGGTGAGCGCCGCCATGTAGCGGCCCTGCTCGCCGAGGCCGAGCGCCTCGACCATGGAGATGGCGTCGGCGAGGGTCGTGTAGAGCGCCTCGTTGGAGCCCTCGTGCCTGAGGCCGTCCTCCTCGCCGCCGACGACCCCGATCTCGACCTCGAGGATCGCGTTGATGGCCTTCATGCGGGGCAGGATCTCCTTCGCGATCTCGAGGTTCTCGGCGAGCGGCACCGCCGAACCGTCCCACATGTGCGACTGGAAGATCGGGTTGCGGCCCGCCTTGACCTCCTCCTCGGAGGCGGCGATGAGCGGGTAGACGAAGTCCTCGAGGGCCGGCTTCGGGCAGTGGTCGGTGTGCAGGGCCACCGTGATCGGGTAGCTCTTCGCGACCTCGTGCGCGAACCGCGCGAACGCGAGCGCACCGGCCGTGCGCGCCTTGACCGTGTGGCCCGCAAAGTAGTCGGCCCCGCCCGTGGTGACCTGGATGATGCCGTCGGACCCCGCCTCGGCCAGGCCCTGCAGCACCGCATTGAGGGTCTGCGACGAGGACACGTTGATCGCCGGGAAGGCGAAGCCCGTCGCCTTGGCGGTGTCGAGCATCTCGGCGTACTGCTCGGGCGTTGCGATGGGCATGCTGCTCCTTACTGGGTGACAGTGGGTTCAGCACGAGTCTAGCCAGTCGCCGAGCAGACCTCAGGTGGTGACGGATGCCGCGGGCGGCCCCCGGAGATCACCGGCGTCGCGACCCGCGTTCGCCGCTCCGGCCCGCGGGTTCGCCGCATCCGGAAAGATTGCACGATCTTTCGCGTCGATCCGTCCCGAACTCGACCGCCCGATGAGGTCTTCTCGCATAGTCTCGAAGCGACGCCGCCGCACCCCTCGACGCGGATTCGGACGTCGACACCTGACCACGTTCCAGGAGGACCCCTCGATGGTGAGCACCGACACCGCTACCCTCTACCTGCACCCCGACCGCAACATCGCGCTCGAGCTGGTGCGCGCCACGGAGGCGGCCGCCATCCGTTCCTACCCCTGGATCGGCCGTGGCGACAAGCTCGGCGCCGACGGTGCCGCGGTCGACGCCATGCGCGCGTTCCTCGGCACCGTGAACTTCGACGGCGTCGTCGTCATCGGCGAGGGCGAGAAGGACGAGGCGCCCATGCTCTTCAACGGCGAGAAGGTCGGCAACGGGCGCGGTCCGGCGTGCGACATCGCGGTCGACCCCATCGACGGCACCTCGCTCACGGCCGCCGGCCGCCAGAACGCGCTGTCGGTCATCGCGGTCGCCGATCGGGGCACCATGCTCGACGCGTCATCCGTCTTCTACATGGACAAGATCGTGACGGATGCCTCGGGCAGGGGCGTCGTCGACATCCGCAAGCCCATCGGCGAGAACCTGCGCGCGCTGGCGGCAGCCAAGGGCAAGGACGTCGGCGAGCTCCGCGTGGCCGTGCTCAACCGCGAACGCCACGAGCAGCTCATCGCCGACATCCGCGCCGCCGGTGCGGGCACGCGCCTGATCAGCGACGGCGACGTGGCCGGCGGCATCAACGCGGCGCGCTACGAGTCGCGCATCGACATGTGCGTCGGCGTCGGCGGAAGCCCCGAGGGCATCACGACGGCGTGCGCGATCAAGGCGCTCGGCGGGTTCATGCAGGGCCGGCTTGCTCCGAAGGACGACGCCGAGCGCGAGCGCGGCGAGACCGCCGGGCTCGACTGCGACAAGGTGTACGAGCTCGACGAGCTCGTGCGCAGCGACAACACCTTCTTCGTCGCCACGGGCGTGACCGACGGCGAGCTCGTCGACGGCGTGCGCAAGAAGGGCCCGATCATCCGCACCGAGAGCATCGTGCTGCGCGGCAGGTCGGGCACGATCCGCCGCATCATCGCCGACCACCTCGTGGAGAAGTGGCTCGACAAGACCGACCGGTGACCGGATGCCGCGGGCGGATGTCCGCGGCACACGACAAAATGAGCGGATGACCGTCGATGCCGCACGCCTTCCGCGCGCACTCCGGCCGTTCGGCTCGGCCCAGTACCGCCTGCTCGCCGTCGCGCTCTCGGCGTCGCTGCTGAGCGCCGGAGCCTGGATCGTCGCCGTCGTGTGGCAGGTCGTGCAACTCGGGGGCACGCCGGTCGACCTCTCCTTCGTCGCGGTCGGCGCCAGCCTCGGGCTCGTCCTTGCCGTGCTGTTCGGCGGCGCCGCCGACCGCATCCCGCAGCGGTGGATCCTGCTCGTCGTCGAGATCGTGCGCGGCGCCGGGTTCGGCGTCGCGGGGCTGCTCGCCGCGATGACCCTCGCGTTCGCACGGCTCGGCCGCGACGAGCTCGCGCACCCGCTCGATCGGGTGCCGGATGCCACGACCGTCACGGGCGCCCAGGCGGCGGCCGGCCTCGCGCCGCCCGTCGACGAACCGCACCCGTGACGGACGCGGGACGCGTGCGCGTGCCCGCGTGCGGCTCGCGATGTTCAGAATTCGGGATCGCGTCGCGCCGTGATGTCCAGAATCCAGGATCGTTACCCATGCCCGCTCTGGTCGGGCGGTCGATTCGAGTTGGACGACGGGCATGGCTCGCCACGTCTCCTGAGTCCTGAACCATGCTTGGAGTCGTGTTCCTAGCTGATCGCGGTCGCGTCCCGCCTGCGGGTGGCGACCGTGACGGGCCGGCGTCAGTCGTTCGCCGCGGCAGGGGCCTCGAGCTGCCGACGGAGCTCAGGATCGAGGTCGGCGCCTGCACCGGCGACGAGCTCGTAGGCCGTCAGTTCGCGAGGTGCCTCCTCGATGCCCCGCAGCGGTGCGAGCACCTTCGACTCGTCGAGCGCGCCGAGCTTGCGGGCGGTCGGCAGCACTTGGCGCTCCAGGGAGCCCACGAACGCGTTGTAGTCCTTGACGCTGCGCTCGATGGTGCGGCCGAGCTTCTCGATGTGGCTCGCCGTGGTGGCCAGCCGCGAGTACAGCTCGCGGCTGAGGTCGAACAGGGTCTTGGCCTCGTTGGTGAGCACGTCCTGCTGCCACGAGAACGCGACGGTCTTGAGCACCGACCAGAGCGTCACGGGGGAGGCGAGCGCCACGCGCTTGGCGAACGCGAACTCCATGATGCTGGGGTCCGCCTCGAGCGCGGCCGAGACGAGCGACTCGCTCGGGATGAACGCGATCACGAGCTCGGGCGAGGCGTCGAGGCCATTCCAATAGCCCTTCGAGCCGAGCGCGGTGATGTGGGCACGCACCGCCTGCACGTGCTGCTTCATGAAGTCGGCGCGGCGCGCGGCATCCGCCCCGCTCGCCGTGGCGGGGATCTGGCTCGCCTCGAGGTAGGCGTTGAACGGCACCTTGGCGTCGACGGCGATCGACTTGCCGCCGGGCAGGCGCACGACCATGTCGGGGCGGCCGGCGCCCGAGTCGCTCGAGATGCTCGACTGCATGTCGAAGTCGACGCGCTCGATGAGGCCTGCCGCCTCGACGACGCTGCGGAGCTGCGTCTCGCCCCAGACGCCGCGCGTGCTGTTGGAGCGCAGCGCCGACGCGAGCGACTCGGCGGTCGAGCGCAACCGCTCCTCGGACTCCGCGGCCGACTTCAGCTGCTGGGCGAGCTCGCCGTGCTGGAGGTTGCGCTGCGACTCGAGGTCGGTGACCTTCGCCTGCATCTCGGAGAGCGACTGCTTCACCGGCGCGAGGGCCTGCAGCACGCGGCTCTCGGCCTGTTCGCGCGTTTCCCGCGCCTGCTGCTCGGCCCGGTGCTGTTCGACGAGTTCGCGGTGCTGCTGCTGGCCGGCGACGATCTGCTCGCGCAGCAGCTCGGCCGTGGCCTGGGTGGCGGCGAGCTCCTCGCGGAGGAGCGACCTCGCGGACTCCTCGGCGGCGCGCACTTCGGCGAGCTGCGCCTGGTGCAGCGCCTCGATCAGCGCGGGGTCTTCGGCCGCGGGCGCCTTCGTGGCGCGGCGCGACGCCACCACGGCGACGCCGAGGCCGCCGAGTATCGCGCCGACGAGAAGGCCGATGACGAGTGCGAGGAGGTCCATGTCGACAGTGTCGCAGCGGCCGCCGACATCGCCCGGGAACGGGCGCGGCCGGGCGGGACATCCGGACCCGAAGGACTGGTCGGCGGCCCGGGCGGCAGCTACTGCAGCGCCATGGGGCCGTGCGCGGTGCGCTGGTCGCGAGTGGCGACGGGGCCGATGGCGCCGAACTGCACGCGCGTCACGTGCGCGAGCCGCTCGAGGTCGTCGGCCTCGTGCCGCTTCGCGGCGTGCACGATGATCGCGGCGCACGCCTCGGCGTCGGCGAGCGCGTCGTGGTGCGAGAACCCCTCGAAGCCGGCGGCCATGGCGGCGACGGGCAGGCGGTACGAATCGAGGTGGTACGTGCGGCGGGCCACCTGCAGGCTGCACAGGGAGCGGAAGTCGGGCACGTCGAGCCCGAACGCGGCGGTCGTCTTGGCGATGACGCCCATGTCGAAGCCGGCGTTGTGGGCCACGAGCACGTCGCTGCCGGCGAACTCGCGCAACATGGGCAGGTGCACGTCCCAGCCGGGTGCGTCCGCCACCATCTCGGGCGTGATGCCGTGGATGCGGATGTTCCACTCCGAGAACTCGTCGTGCGGGAACGGCGGGCGGATGTACCGGTGCATCCGATCCACGACCCGGCCGTCGCGTACCTTCACGAGGCCCACGGAGCAGGCGGACGCTCCCGACGAGTTGGCTGTTTCGAAGTCGATCGCGGTGAAGTCCACTGGCACGTGAGCATCGTCGCACGCGGTGCCGACAGTTGACGGATGCCCCGCCGCGGGCGTGGAATGGGCGGCGTGGATGCCGAGCGCGTGAACCGCGGCCCCGACGGCGTCGTGGTCGACCCGAGCGATCCCGCGACGGTGCAGGTCGCCCGCTCGTTCGGCGCCGCGGCATCCGTCTACCACCAGTCGCGACCCGGCTACCCGGTGGAGGCCATCGAGTGGCTCATCGGGGATGCCGTGCGCGTGCTCGACCTCGGCGCGGGCACCGGCAAGCTCACCGAGGCGCTCGTCGCGCTCGACCGCGACGTGGTCGCCGTCGACCCCGTCGAGGAGATGCTCGACGAGCTCGAGGTCGCCGTGCCGGGCGTGCCGCGCATCCTCGGCACGGCGGAGGACATCCCGATCGAGGACGACTGGGTCGACGCGGTGGTCGCGGGGCAGGCGTGGCACTGGTTCGTGCCCGAGCGTGCGGTGCCCGAGATCGCGCGCGTGCTGCGCCCCGGCGGGGTGCTGGGCCTCGTGTGGAACAGCCGCGACATCCGTTCGGACTGGCTCAGGCAGGCCGGCGCGATCATGCACGAGGGCCACGACGCGAGCGCGACGTTCGAGGGGTACGTGCGGATCGGTCCGCCGTTCGGCCCGATCGAGGAGCACACGGTCGAATGGACCGAGCGGATGTCGCGGGCGCGCTTCCTCGACCTGGTGCGATCGCGCAGCTACTTCATCACCGCGACCCCCGCGGAGCGGGCCGCGACGCTCGCGGCGCTCGAGACACTGCTCGACACGCACCCCGACGTCGCGGGAGCGGCCGAGCTCGCGGTGCCTTACGTCACGCGCTGCTTCCGGGCCCGGCTCGGCTGACCGGGTGCGGGCGGGCGGCGCCGCCCGACCGCGTCGGGCGTGCGCGCGGCGACGACGTAGGCTGGATCGGTGAAACGCGGCCGGGTGTACCTCTTCCTGGCGCTGGCCAACCTGTTCTGGGCGGGCAACTACGTGTTCGGCGAGATGGTCACGCGGGAGATCACGCCGATCTCGCTCACGTTCTTCCGGTGGGCGTTCGCGTTCCTGCCGCTGCTCGGGCTCGCGTGGCTGATCGAGCGCCCGAACTGGCGCGAGGCCGTGCGCGAGTGGAGACTGCATCTGCTGCAGTCGGTGCTCGGCCTCACGGGCTACACGTTGCTGCTGTACGCGGCGCTGGGACTCACGGGCGCCGTGAACGCGGCGGTCATCAGCGCCGCCAATCCTGCGACGATCGCGCTCGCCGCGGCGCTCTTCCTCCACGAGCGGCTGAACCGCGTGCAGGTTGCCGGCCTCGTCGTCGCCTTCATCGGCGTGACGGTGGTGCTCACAGGCGGAGACCTCGGCCGGCTCGTCGAGCAGGGCTTCGGCGTCGGCGACCTGCTGGTCATCGGCTCGGTGCTCGTGTGGACCGCGTACTCGCTGATCTCGCGGCGCTTGGTGACCCCGCCCATCACCGCGACGGCCGTGCAGGGCGTGTTGGCGGTCGTGACGATGCTGCCGGTCGTCGCCGTCGCCGGGGTGTCGCTGCCGACGAGCGGGGCGGGCGCGCTCGGCCTCGCGTACATCGTGGTCTTCCCGTCGATGGCGGGCTACGCGCTCTGGAACATCGGCGCGTCGAAGATCGGTCCGGCGCGTGCCGGTATCTTCCTCAACCTGCTGCCCGTGTTCACGGTCGTCATCGCGCTGGCCTTCGGCGCGACGGTCGAGCTGCCGGCATTCATCGGCGGCGCGCTCGTGGTCGCGGGCGTCTACCTGACGTTGCATCAACGTCGCCCGACGGGGGTGGGGGTGGCGGAAGCGACGACCGACCGGCCGGTACGATAGACCCCCGTGGCTCTCACCATCGGAATCGTCGGTCTCCCGAACGTCGGCAAGTCGACCCTCTTCAACGCCCTCACCAAGAACCAGGTGCTCGCGGCGAACTACCCCTTCGCGACGATCGAGCCGAACATCGGCGTGGTGAACCTGCCGGACCCGCGGCTGAAGACCCTCGCCGACATCTTCGGCTCCGAACGGATCCTGCCCGCTGCGGTCGCGTTCGTCGACATCGCCGGCATCGTGCGCGGCGCGAGCGAGGGCGAGGGCCTCGGCAACAAGTTCCTCGCGAACATCCGCGAGGCCGACGCCATCGCGCAGGTCGTGCGCGGCTTCGAGGACTCCGACGTCGTGCACGTCGAGGGCACCGTCGACCCCAAGGCCGACATGGAGACCATCAACACCGAGTTGATCCTCGCCGACCTCGAGACCCTCGAGCGCGCCGTCCCGCGCTTCGAGAAGGAGGTCAAGGGCAAGAAGCTCGATCCGTCGGTGCTCGCCGCAGCGAAGGAGGCGCAGGAGGTGCTGCAGAAGGGCACGCCCCTGTCTGCGGCATCCGTCGACCTCGCACCGATTCGCGAGCTCGGCCTGCTCACCGCGAAGCCCTTCATCTACGTCTTCAACGTCGACGAGGCGGTGCTGACGGATGCCGCTCGCAAGGCGGAGCTCGCAGCACTCGTCGCGCCCGCCGAAGCGGTCTTCCTCGATGCGAAGATCGAGTCGGAGCTCATCGACCTCGACCCCGAGGATGCCGCGGAACTGCTCGCGTCCACAGGACAGGACGAGCCGGGCCTCGACCAGCTCGCACGCGTCGGCTTCGACACCCTCGGGTTGCAGACGTACCTCACGGCGGGCCCGAAGGAGGCGCGCGCGTGGACCATCCACAAGGGCACTAAGGCTCCGCAGGCGGCGGGCGTCATCCACACCGACTTCGAGCGCGGCTTCATCAAGGCCGAGGTCATCTCGTTCGACGACCTCGTCGCGACCGGCTCGGTCGCCGAGGCCCGCGCGAAGGGCAGGGTCCGCATGGAGGGCAAGGACTACGTCATGCAGGACGGCGACGTGGTCGAGTTCCGCTTCAACGTGTGACTCGGGCGGCGCCGGCCGCAGGTGCTCCGTCCGGGCCTCGACCGAATCCCAGTCCGCGATCTCGACGAGCAGGTCGGGGTCATCGAGCACCTCACAGCGGGTACTGCCCGGGAATCCGCGTCGTCCGCGTCCCTGGGTGGCGACCAGGTCGTCGAGCAGACACCTGAGCTCGTCCCGTTGGCCGGGCCTGGATCCCATGGTCGGCACGCGACGAGTCGTCAACTGCGGTATGACCGAGTACCACCAGACCCGGTATGACCGGGTTATACTCGTGTGATGAAGGTGACGATCTCGATCCCGGACTCGACCGAGAAGCGAGCCAGGTCGGCTGCCAAGCGGTCGCGCATGAACTTCTCCCAGTTCATGAGCGCGGCCGCGGACTCGTATGCGAAGCAGCTCGAGGAGTCATCGGTGACGCACCAGATCGACGCAGCCCTCGATGCCGCGGGCGGAGACGACTCGAACCAGGTCGCCGGCCGGGCCGGACTCGACACGCTGCGTCGCGCCGAATGGTGAGCCGCGGGCAGGTTCGCTGGGTCGATCTCGGACAGCCCATCGGATCGGAACCCGGATTTCGTCGGCCGGTTGTCGTCATCCAGGGCGACGCCTTCAACCGCTCCCGTCTCCAGACGGTCATCGTCGTCGTGCTCACGTCGAACACCGCGCTTGCGCAGATGCCCGGCAACGTGTTCCTGCCCGCGTCCGCGACTGGACTTCCGAAGGACGGAGTCGTGAACGTGACCGCCCTCGCCACGGTGGACCGTCATCGGCTCGAAGACGAGGTCGTCGGCGGCATTCCGGAGTACCTGATGCGAGACATCGATGCCGGCCTCCGCGAGGTGCTCGACGTCTGACCCGTCCGAGCCCGATCGACGGCGAATTCGCTCCGGCGCAGGGCCGTCCTGATGCTCGTCGCGCAGGCGGGGCTCGACGTGGTGGCGTTCCGGCCGGAACCCGGGCGGCGACTCACCGGTGAGCCGCCGTATGCCACGGCGCAGGTCCTCCGAGGCATCCTGATGCGCCGATTCGAGGGTGGGTGGCGTGTGCCATGCTGGCGTCATGCCGGAATCGCCTGAGGTGCAGGCGCTCGCCGACGAACTCGGTGCGCGGCTCCGCGGGCGCGCGATCACCGAGGTCGACGTCGTCGAGTTCCGCACGATCAAGACGCGAGCGCGACCGCCTTCGGGTCTGGTCGGCGAGCACGTGACGGATGTCGCGCGTCACGGCAAGCTCCTCGACCTCGCCGTGGGGGCATCCCAGCATCTCGTCGTCTCCCTCGGCCGGCACGGTTGGGCGCGATGGCGCGAGGCCGACGCCGACGGCGGCCCCGGCGTGGGCGCCGCCGTCGATCAGGCCACCGCGGGCACCGTCCCTGCCGAGGCATCCGCTGAACCGCCGCCACCGACGCTCGTGGCGATGGCCTTCGACGACGGCAACACCCTCGAGTTCACCGACGCGGGCAGCTGGGTGTCGCTCGGCTGCTGGGTGGTCGACGATCCCGTCGAGGTGCCGGCGGTCGCCAAGCTCGGGCCCGACCCGGGTGATCCGGGCTTCTCGAGGGAGGACCTCGATCGGGTCGTCGTCGGTCGTCGCAAGCAGCTGAAGGCCGTCCTGCAAGACCAGGAGTCGCTCGCCGGCATCGGCAACGCCTACTCCGACGAGATCCTGCACGAGGCGCGGCTGTCACCCGTCGTGCACGCGTCCGCGCTCACCGAAGCCGAGCGCGAACGCCTCTTCGAGGCGACCGTCGGCGTCATCTCGTCGGCGATCGAGGCGCGGCACGGCGTGCCGATCGATCGGCTCAAGGAGGTCAAGGTCGCGGCGATGCGGGTGCACGGCCGTGCGGGGGAGCCGTGTCCGCGCTGCGGCGACACCATCCGCGACTTCGCGTTCGGGAGCACGACGGCGCAGTACTCCCCGACCTGCCAGACCGGCGGCGTGCTGCTGTCGGAGGCATCCGACCGATCGCCTTCACGCGCCGAGTGAGCGGCACGCGCCGATTGAGCGGGGGGCGCCGAGCCTCGAACCTCAGCGGGCCGTGGCGCGTGCCGCGCGACGGGCGAGCTTGTCGGCGAGCGAGGGTTCGTCGTCGAGGAACCAGACGTGGTCGCCCGCATTCGACTCGCGCACGTAGTCGCGCAGCGCCGTGCTCTTCTCGAGCTGCGTGCCGATGTCGCCGATCACCGCGAGCTGCAACCGGTAGTTCACGACCTTCTGCGTGATCTCGCCGGCGAGGCCCGAGCGCAGGTTGAAGAACTTCGCATCGAGGCGCTCGACCGGGACCGCGACCAGGGTCGCACGATGCGACCAGGCGCTGCCGACCAGGTCGGCCGCGTCGTCGGGGGTCGAGATGGGGTCGCCCTCGGCGTCGAGGTAGAGGACGCGGACGCCACTGAGTTCGTCGGTGCGCATGGCTTCGACCCTAACGTGGTCTCGGTGCTCGTGACGCCGTTCATCCACAGCGTGACGCACGTCTTCCACCGTGGCGCTCGTTCAGGACTCGTAGATCGCGAGCCACGTCGTGAGCACCTGCTCGAGCGCGGCGGCATCCGACGGCGAGAGGGCTTCGTCGAGGAGGCCTCGTTCGTTCGCCACGTGCGCGGCGAACGCCTTGTCGATGAGCTCACGCCCCTTCGGCGTGCGCTCGAACGGCGCCCCCGCACGGCGCAGGGTGGCGAGCACGTCGAACTCGCCCTCTGAGAGACCGAAGGTGCCGTACACCGCACGAGGTCGTCGGTGAGGTGGCATCGGGGCGAGGCGTTCCCGGCCCGATGCCGCGGGGCAGGCGGAATCGCGACGGCTCGCCCCGTCCGGTCGGGTGAGCTGAACGCACTCGCGGTTCAGTCATGCAGGATGCGCTGGAAGAGCTCGTGGTCCTGCCATCGGCCGGTGATCTTGAGGGAGCCCGGCGCGAAGCCGGTGTGCGTGAACCCGTTGCGCTCGAGTACTCACAGGGCGATGGGATCGATCACCCGACGATCCTCGGATTCCGCGCGCCGGATGTCGGCAGACGGTGAGACGATTGCAGCGTGCCTGAGCTGCCCGAGGTGGACGCGCTCGTGGGGTTTCTCCACGAGCGCGCGGTGGGCCGTGCCGTCGTGGGCGCCTCGGTCGCGGCGATCTCGGCGCTGAAGACATTCGATCCACCCCTGCAGGAGCTCACCGGGCGCACGATCGACGCGGCATCCCGGCACGGAAAGTTCGTCGACCTCGAGGTCGGCGGGCTGCGCCTCGTGTTCCACCTCGCGCGCGCCGGATGGCTGCGATGGTACGACGAGCTGCCGAAGACGGTGATCAAGCCGGGCAAGTCGCCCATCGCCCTGCGCATGCGCCTCGACGACGGCTCGGGGTTCGATCTCACCGAGGCGGGCACGAAGAAGTCGCTCGCCGTCTACGTCGTGCGCGACCCCGCCGAGGTGCCGGGCATCGCCCGGTTAGGCCCCGACCCCACGGCACCCGGGTTCACGCTCGACGACTTCGCAGCGATCCTCGCCGGTCGGCGCACGCAGGTCAAGGGCCTCCTGCGCGACCAGTCGATCTTCGCTGGCGTCGGCAACGCCTACTCCGACGAGATCCTGCATAACGCCCGGATGTCGCCGTATGCGCTCGCCGCGAAGCTGAAGACCGACGACGTCGAGCGGCTCTACCACGCCCTGCGCGACACGCTCGCCGACGCGATCGACGCGGCGGCCGGCAAGCGCCCCGACGAGCTCAAGGACTCGAAGCGCACGCGCATGCAGGTGCACGGCCGCACGGGCGAACCGTGCCCGGTGTGCGGCGACACCGTGCGCGAGGTGATCTTCGCCGACTCGACGTTCCAGTACTGCCCGACCTGCCAGACCGGCGGCAAGCCGCTCGCCGACCGGGTGCTGTCGCGACTGCTCAAGTAGCGGCGCGGCCCGCTTCGCTCTCGAGGCGGCCGGCGTCGCGCTCGCCGCGGCGCGGTCCATCCGGCCCGAGACGCCCGTCACGGTCCGCGTGCCCGCGAGCAATCCCGCCTCGGTGCGGGTGCTCGAGCGCGTCGACCTCACGCTCGCCTGGCGGGGCACCTCGAGCGAGGCGCCCGTCGGTCCCGATGACTCGACCCACCTCGAGCGCCTCTTCTTCGCCGACCGACCACTCGACGCCGAGACCCTCGACGCGGTCATCGCGCTCGGCTGACGTCCGCGGCAGACTCGAGACATGGGAATCACCGAGACCGATCTCGTCCACCTCCGCCGCACGGTCGAGCTCGCGCGGGAGGCCGCCGAGTCGGGCGACAGCCCGTTCGGCTCGGTGCTCGTCGATGCGGCGGGCATCGAGCGTTTCGCCGATCGCAATCGGGAGGCGACCACCGGCGACCCGACGCGGCATCCCGAGTTCGAGATCGCACGGTGGGCGGTCACTCAGCTGACGCCCGCGCAGCGCGCGGCCGCTACAGTGTACACGTCGGGGGAGCACTGCGCGATGTGCGCCGCCGCGCACGCCTGGGTCGGACTCGGGCGCATCGTCTACGTCGCGTCGGCCGAGCAGATCGCGTCGTGGCGGGCGGCGGTGGGTGCGGCGTCGTCGCCGGTCGCGACGCTCCCGATCTCCACGGTGGCGCCCGCCCTGCGTGTCGACGGCCCCGTCGCGGACCTGGTCGAGGAGGTGCGGGTGCTCATCGAGCACCACGCCGCCTCGGCATGACGAAGGGTGGCGGAGTGGGTGCTCCGCCGCCCGGTCGTCACGAACCGTCAGACGCGTCGGCCGGTATCGGTGTTGCGATTCGGCGTCGTGTCGGCGCGGCTGTCGCGGTCGCGGTTCGCGGTGTCGGCCGCGTACGCCGCGTCCTGTTCGCGACGGGCCGCCTCGTGCTCGTCGCGCACGGTGCCGCGCTCCGCGGTCGTCGCGGCGTCGCGTCGATCTGCGTCGACGTCGGGGTCGACCGTATCGGCCTCCTGCAACCGCTCCTCGGCCTCGGCGCGCAGCTTCTCCGCGTCGGACCGGTGGCTGGTGCTCTCGCGCGCGAACCGCTCCGAGTCGAGCCGGGCCTGCGCGGCGTCTGCCTCGGCCTGCTTCGCCGCCGCGGCCGCCCGAGCGGCTTCGGCCTCGCGCTCGCGCCGCGCAACATCGGCCTCCTGTGCGCTCTGCCGCAGTTCCGCGGCCTTCCTGCGCTCGGATTCGAGCTGCGCCTCGCGACGTTGCCGGCTGGTCAGGAGCCAGACGACGACGACGATCGCGATGACGACGATGATGCCGACGATGATCCAGACGATGGTGCTGGTTTCCACGGAAATCCGCCTCCTCGGGTCGGGTCGGCACCAGTGAACTCCGTACGGACGAATTGCCGCAATGCCTTGCCAAACCCCGGCGAGTGCGGGATCATCGGCGCGCGCTCGCGAGGGTGACGTGCCGGGGAATCACCTCTTCATCAGGCAGAAGTCCGTCGAGCAGGCGCTCGAGCGTGGCCAGGCCGTCGGGCGACGTGACCGATTCGAGGTGGCCCTGCACGGAGGCCACGCCCGCACCGCGCAGCGCGTGCACGACGCCCGTCGTGGCATCCGACGCCACCTCGAGGTCCCGGGCCGGGGTCGTCGAGCCATTCGGCGCGACGGCCGAGAACGTGTTGTAGAAGGCGATCGCCGCGGCCCGCCCGAACACCTCCACCTCGAGCTGCAGCCCCTGTCGCGGCACGGGCAGCGGCGAGAGCGGGAGCCCGGCGAGGTCGGCGAGCACCTGGTGGCTGAGGCAGACCGCGAGCATCGGGCGTCCCGACGCGAGCCGCGCCATGATGAGCTCGCGTAGCCGCGCGACCCGCGGGTCGGCCCGGTTCCGCGGGTCGCCCGGGCCGGGACCGAAGACCACGAGACCCTCGGATGCCACGAGCGCCGCCTCGTGCCACGGCACGACCCGCGCGGCCACCCCGAGGTGGCGCAGCTGGTGGGCGAGCATCGTGGTGAAGTCGTCGTTCGCATCGACGACGAGCGCCTCGGCGACCTCGCCGGCCGGATCGGAGTGACGCACGAGCGTCGCGCCCACCGGCACCCTCACCCGCCCGCCGGCCCCGAGATACGCCGTGCGGATGAGGATCGGCGCATCGAGGTCGTAGCCCCCGCCGCGCGGAGTGAACCGCGCCAGCACCCCCGCGTAGTATCCCCGCGGCGTCGCCTCGTGGCGCGCGATCACGGCGCAGGCGTTGCCGAGGGGCGACCCGGTCACGGTGGGCGCGAACATCGTGCGACGCAGGACCTCGCGCGGATCGAGCTCGGAACGCCCCTCGAGCAGGTACTCGGTGTGCGTGAGCCGGGACATCCGCTTCAGGAACGGACCACGGATGCGACCGCCGTCGGGGCAGACGGCGCTCATCATCTTGAGCTCCTCGTCGACGACCATGACGAGCTCCTCGCGCTCCTTGACGTCGTGCAGGAAGGACAGGAAACGGTCGTCGTCGGATGCCTCGTCGCCGTGCCGGAACGTGCCGCTGATCGGGTTCATCGACACCGTCCCGTCGATCGAGGACACATGCCGCTCGGGCGTCGCGCCTACCGCTGCAAGGCCAGGGGTGTGCAGGGCGAAGGTCCAGTAGGCGCCCGACTCGTGCTCGAGCAGCGCCCGCATCCAGCCGAGCACGGCCGTCGCTGGCGCGGCATCCGTCGTTCCGGTGAACTCGCGCCGGATGACGAAACTGGCGCCCTCGCCGCGGCCGATCTCCTCGGCGATGACCCGTCGCACGGTCGCCGCGTAGTCGGCGTCGCTCACGTCGACGTCGAGGTCGTCGACGATCACCGGATGCCGCGGCAGCAGCCCGATCGCCTCGGCGAGCGGCACCGATTCGCGCTCGCGAACGACGAGGCAGCGGATGGGCGCCCCGTCGTCGTGGGCTGCGAAGCCGCGCTCGCGCACCTGCCGGAACGGCACGAGCGCGAGCACCTCGGCGCCGTCGAGCGGGATGCCGGCGAGCAGGTCGACATCGACGACGTCGCCGACGAGCACGTCGAGCTTGGATTCGTGCTCGCGGTGGATCACCACGAACGGCGGGGTCTGGCTCGCGGCGTCGAGCGAGGTGAGCAGGCGGGTCATGTGGGCCTCCGGTCGGGCCCTCGGCCGGAGCATCCCGCTGCAACGCGAAACGACCGCCCTCGGGCGGTCGTCGTACGTCGAAACGTGGAGTCCGCCTAGGAGGCGGGCCACCAGGTGCGGGTCGACGCGGTCATGCGTTGCACTCTAGCATTGGTCGCACATGCCTCCCACCGTCCCCTCGACTCCGTCCGATCCCGCGACCTCTGCAACGCCCGCGACGCCCTCGACGCCCGACGATCGGACCGTCGCCCGGCTGCGCGCCGCCGGCTGCGTCTTCGCCGAGGACGAGGCTGTGCTCCTCGTGGCGGCCGCCATGGGGCATCCCGATGCTCCGGCCGAGCTCGAGCGGCTCGTCGAGCGGCGCGTGGCGGGCGAGCCGCTCGAGCAGGTGCTCGGCTGGGCGGAGTTCGCGGGCCTGCGAATTCTGCTCGAGCCGGGCGTGTTCGTGCCGCGCCGCCGCACCGAATTCCTTGCGGCCGAGGCAGGCCGGCTGGCCCGAGCTGCGGCGCGCCCGGATCGCGATCCGGTCGTGGTCGACCTCTGCTGCGGCGCCGGCGCGATCGGTGCCGCGGTCGCGCATGCTGCGGTTCCGATGCGGCTCGTGGCCGCCGACCTCGACCCGGCCGCGGTGCGTGCGGCGCGCCACAACCTCGAGCCGCTCGGGGCCCTGGTGGTCGAGGGCGACCTTTACGACGCCCTCCCCGCTGAGCTCCGCGGGGAGGTCGACGTGCTCGCAGTGAACGCGCCCTACGTGCCGACCGACGACGTCGGCATGATGCCGCCCGAGGCGCGGGACCACGAGGCGCGCATGGCGCTCGACGGCGGCGTCGACGGGCTCGACGTGCACCGCCTCGTCGCGGCATCCGCTCGCGACTGGCTCGCTCCGGACGGCCACCTGCTCATCGAGACGAGCCGGCAGCAGGCCGCGACGACGGCCGCGCTCGTCGCGGCGGGCGGACTCGACGCCCGCATCCTGCACGACGACGAGATCGCGGCGACGGTCGTCGTCGGGCGACGCTGAGCCCCGCCGCGACGCGTCGCGATCAGGTCGGCGAACCGCCGCCGCCCGAGTGCGCTTCGGCCAGGATCGCCTGCACCTCGGTATCCGTCGTCTGCGAGAAGTCGAGGTAGTGCATGCCGACGGCCATGAACCCGCGGGGCCTCGACAGGCACACGACCTCGTCGACCTCGGGCATCGCGGCGATCTCGGCGATGCTGTCGGGTGCGCCGACCGGTGTCGCGAGGATCACGGATGCCGCGCCGAGTTCCCGTGCGACCATGCAGGCCACCCGAGCCGTCGCCCCGGTGGCGACGCCGTCGTCGACGATGACGGCCGTGCGCCCGGTGAGGTCAACGGGCGGTGCGCCGCCGCGGAACCGCGCGACCCGCGCCTCGAGCTCGGCCCGCTCTCGGCGCTCGACCGCCGCGAGCTCTCCGTCCGAGACACCGCCGGAGCGCAGCACGTCGTCGTTCAGCACCCGGGCACCTCGCTCGCCGATCGCCCCCATGGCGACCTCGGGCTGACGCGGGAGTCCGAGCTTGCGCACCACGAGCACGTCGAGCGGCGCGCCGAGGGCCCGTGCGAGTTCCGCGGCGACGGGCACGCCGCCGCGGGGGAGTCCGAGCACGACGGGTCGATCGAGCTCGCGGCCCTCGAACGCCTCCGCGAGGCGCCGACCTGCGTCCCGCCGGTCGTTGAAGTAGTCCATGTCGTCCTCCCTCGTTCCACGGACGCGGGCCCGACCGCGGCGTCGGCCCCTAGAGACCGTCGACGAGCGCGGCCCGGAGCGGTTCGCTGAGCATCGGCGGCAGGTCGACCTCGACGCCGAGGGCCAGCAGCGCGCTGCCGTAGTACACGCGGGCCGACGCCGCGATCGTGATGTCCACGATCTCCTGGTCGCTGAAGCCCGCATCCCGGAGCCGCTGCGCGTCGACGTCCGTCAGCTCAGCGGCATCCCGGCCCACCTGCTCGGCGAACCGCATCATCTCGACCTCGGCGTCGGAGAGCCCGGCGTCGGTGTAGTCGCGGGCGATGCGTTCGAGCTGTTCCTCGCCGAACACCCTGAGCGCCTTCACGCCGTGCGCGAGCCGGCAGTGCTTCGACCGCGTTCCGCGGGCTGCGGCCAGCGTGACCAGTTCGTACCGCCGCAGGCCGAGCGGCTTGGCGACCGACCGGATGAGCGCCTCGAACGCCCGGGAAGCGGCCGGGTTCAATGCCATGGCCTTCGTGTGCGTCGGCACATAGCCGACGACCTCGAGGTCTTCGGCATAGAGGGCCGCGACGTCGCCGACGGCCTCGCTCTCGGGGATGGTTCGGATGATCGTCATTCGGCAGTGCCTCGGTCTCGTGGTGTCGCGTGCGTTTCATGCTGGCACGTCGCAACGGTCGACGCCAGCACTCGCGGGGGCGCCTTCAGGCATGCGCTTCGTCCCTTTCTCTAGCGGGCGGCCATCCCATCGTCAACCCCTTTCGCCGCGGAGAACCGGGGACCTAGCGTCGTTGCTACGAACGGCGCAATGCCACGGATCAGGGGAGCACCCGGACGCAGTGGGCCGGACTGGGAAACCGAAGACGCCTGCGCGCCGACTGAGGGGTCGACGCCCAGGGCGGGGGAGCGGGTCGGATGACTGGGGGTCATCCGACCCGCGTTTTCCCATGCCCGGGAGCGATGCGAGCGAAGTTCGCGTTCGTGGGCGGGTCGCTTACACTGAGGAAATCCTTCCCCCAGGACCGGGGGAACCCGTCCCGACAGGGAATCGGCGAGGCCACGGCGTCGTCGGGCTTGGAGTGTTCGTGGGGCGTCACAGCATCAGGGCCCCGGCGAAGAGGCCGGGCCGCGCGCTCATCCTGTCCCTCATCGCCGCCACCGCCGTCGTCGGCGTCGTCGCCACCGGCGTCTTCCTCTGGGTCGGCGGGTATCTGAACCCCATCTTCGCCGTTGCCGAGGTGGGCTGCGTCGATGACGAGCAGCTCATCGTCGTCGCGGACACCTCGATCGCACCGGCCATCACCGAGATCGCGGAGGACTTCGACGCCGCGTCCGAGGCCTGCGTCGACACGGTGGTGAGGGCTCAGGACTCCGCCGACACCTCGGCCGTGCTCGCCGCCGGAAGCCTCGTCGCCGACGTGTGGGTACCCGAGTCCAGCGTCTGGCTCGATCGCACGGTCGCCACCGCGGCGTCGCTCGGGCGGAGTGCGCCCGAGACGCAGATCGGCGAGCCCGTCGCGTCGACGCCCGTCGTGTTCGCGGCGCCGGCCACCAGGGCTGCGCAGATCGCGACCGAGCCCGTGACCTGGGCCCGCGTCCTGTCGGGAACACTGCCCACCGTTCTGCCCGACCCCGCGGCTTCGTCGGCGAGCCTCGCCGGCCTGCTCGCCCTGCGCGGCCACTCCTCGCCCGACGACCCCCGGCAGTTCGCCGGCGCGATGATCGAACTCGGTAAGTCCATCCCCGCCTCCACGAGCGCGGCCTTCGGGTCGCTCGCCACGGCACCGCAGCCGAGCGTCGTCGTCACCACCGAGGCCCAGGTGGCCGCCTACAACCTCGACGAGCCGGCCGAGACGCTCGTGGCCGCGTATCCCGCCGACGGGACGGTGCTCCTCGACTACCCGTTCGTGCGACTGTCCACGTCGGGTGACGTCGCTGCCGATGCGGACGACACGGATGCCGACGCCGGCAACGTGGGAGCCGCGGGCGACGGCGCCGCCCCGTCGCACGCCGAGCTCGTCGAGGCGTTCGAGGCGACCGTGCGCGACGGGGCCGATCAGCTCGCGGCCGCGGGATTCCGCGCCTCGGACGGGACCGGCGCCCTCGACGTGCCCGGCCTCGCCGCCGAGGCGCCCCCGGCCGCGGAGGCGAAGCTCGACGCCGGAGCGCAGCTCGAGGTCCTGCGTGCGTGGGGCGTGCTGACGCTGCGGTCGCGCATGCTCGCGGTGATCGACGTCTCGGGCTCGATGGAGGAGCCCGCCGAGAACGGCCTGCGCCGTATCGACATCTTCCAGCAGGCGGCCGTGGGCGCCATGGAGAAGTTCTCGGGCGAGGTCGAGCTCGGCGTCTGGGTCTTTTCGACCGCGCGCAACGGCGACCTGGACTACGAGGACCTCTCGCCCATCGCGCCGCTTGCCGACCTCGCGCACAAGCAGGAGGTCGCCGGGATCATCCAGTCGCTGCCCGGCCGGCTCGGCGGTGCCACCGGGCTCTACGACACGACGCTCGCCGCCGTGCAGCGGGTGCGTGAGTCGTACGACCCCGAGAAGGTCAACACGGTGCTCGTCATCACCGACGGCAAGAACGAGGACGAGAACGGCATCGACCTCGACACGCTGCTCGCGGAGCTCGCCAAGATCGACGACCCGACGAAGCCCGTCGCGGTCATCATGATCGGGTTCGGCCCCGACACCGACCTCGCGGCGATGCAGCGCATCGCACAGGCGACGAAGGGTGCGGCGTACTCCGCCTCGAAGCCCGAGGACCTCGGCATCGTGCTGGTCGACGCGCTGTCGCAGCGCACGTGCCGCCCGAACTGCGGCTGACACGAGTGGCACGACGAACGGCCCGGCTCGCGCCGGGCCCTTCGCGGTCGATCAGGCGGTCAGGCGACGGTGGCCTCGTCGCTCCCGTGCTCGGCATGCGCGCCGGCCATCATGTCGGCCGGCCTGCGCACGAGGAACGCGCCGACGATCGCGACGAGCGAGAGGATCGCGCCCACGAGGAACGCGCTCCGGATGCCGGCGGCTGCCGCGACCTCTGCGGTCGCGCCCGTCGTCGCCGCGCTGGCGGTGCGCGAGGTCATCACCGTGATGAACAGCGCGGTGCCGGCAGCGCCCGCGACCTGCTGAATCGTGCCGACGGTCGCCGAGCCGTGCGAGTAGAAGCGCGGCTCGATCGACCCCAGCGCCGACGTGAACAGGGGCGTGAACATGAAGGCCAACGCGGCCGAGAGCGCAATGTGCGCCGCGAGGAGCATCCACGGCGATGTCTGCTCGGTCACGAGTGTGAGCGACCACAGGACGCCGCTCACGACGATCGAGCCCGGCACGAGCAGCGGCGTCGGCCCGACGCGGTCGTAGAGCCGGCCGACGGTGGGGCCCAGGAGTCCCATGATCAGGCCGCCGGGCAGGAGCAGCAGTCCGGTATACACCGGCTCGAGGTGCAGCACGTCCTGCAGGTAGACCGGCAGGAGGATGATCGTGCCGAACAGGGCCGCCATCATCACGGCCATGAGCCCCACCGACACCGAGAAGTTGCGGGTGCGGAAGGTGCGCAGGTCGAGCAGCGCCCGGTCGCGGCGCTGCAGGAAGAGCTGGCGCACGATGAACGCGGCGACGCCCAGGGTACCCACGGCGAGCGCGATCCACATCTGCGGCGCTGCCGCCGCATCGGTGCCGCTCACGGCGCCGCCCACGAGGCTCAGGCCGTAGACCAGGCCGCCGAAGCCGAACGCCGACAGCACGATCGAGAATACGTCGATGGGGATGACGCGCGTCTCGCTGACGTTCTCGACGCGACGCATGCCGATGACGAGCATCACGAGTGCGATGGGTAGCACGAGCCAGAACATGAACCGCCACGACAGGAAGTTCAGGATGAGGCCCGAGATCGTCGGCCCGATGGCGGGTGCGACGGACATCACGATCGAGACGCGACCCATGATGCGGCCGCGGTCGGATGGGAGCACCAGCGTCATGAGGGTCGTCATGAGCAGCGGCATCATGATCGCCGTACCCGTCGCCTGCACCACGCGCGCGAGCAGCAGCACCTCGAAGCCGGGCGCGAGGGCGGCGATGAGCGTGCCCGACGAGAACAGGCTCATCGCGGCGATGAACATGGGCCGCGTCGCGAACCGCTGCAGCAGGAAGCCGGTGATCGGGATGACGACGGCCATGGTCAGCATGAACGCCGTGGTCAGCCACTGCGCGGCCGACAGGGTGATGTCGAGGTCGTCGACGAGGTGCGGGATCGCCACACCCATGATCGTCTCGTTGAGGAAGACGACGAACGTGGCGGCGAGGAGCAACCAGATGACCCGGTTGTTCCGGGCTCCGTGCAACGCCTCGGCGTCGGAGTGTTCTTGGAAGTCGTCGTCGTGGTCCGGCACGACGACGTCATCGAGATGGGAAGCGGTGCGTTCTGTCAAGAGAAGGGCATCCAATCGAGTTCGGCGCAGGCTGCGCCGGAGAAGAGCGTCGAACAATCGAACATGGGGGACAACCGGCCTCGGACGACGTGCTATTCCCAGATCGCCGGATGAATCGGAACGTATGGAAATGCGTCGCGCGCCGTGCGACCGTGTCGGTGCCGGAGGCCGACGGTCAGAACGTGGCGATCGGCTCGTCGTCGGCCGGGATGGCGGTGGGATCGGTCATGGCGCGACGATATCGCGCACCACCGACACCGCCCGGGCCACGGATGCCGCGGCCTCGGCGATCTCGTCGGCCGTGGTCTCGGCGCCGAGCGTGAAGCGCACGGCCGTCTGCGCGAGCTCGCCGGGCACGCCGATGGCGGTGAGCACGTGCGACGGCTCGTCGCTGCCCGCGGCGCACGCCGACCCGCTCGAGCAGACCACGCCCTGGCGCTCGAGCTCCAGCAGCACCGCTTCGCCGCTCGTCCCAGGGAAGACGAACGAGACGGTGCCCGGCAGTCGCCGCACGGGGTCGCCCGTGAGCCGTGCCCAGGGCACCTCGGCCGTGACCCGCGCCACGAGGTCGGCGGCGAGCGCGCCGACGCGGGCCGCGGCATCCGCCCGCTCGCCGTCGGCGAGCCGCAGCGCGGTCGCGAACGCGACGGCGCCGGCGACGTTCTCGGTGCCCGACCGGCGGCCGCGCTCCTGACCGCCGCCGTGCAGCACGGGCTCGAGCGGGACGCGGCCGCGCACGACGAGCGCGCCCGTGCCCTTGGGGGCCCCGACCTTGTGGCCGGCGAGCGACATCGCGTCGACGCCGAGCGCGCGGAGGGAGAGCGGGAGCCAGCCGGCGGCCTGCACGGCGTCGGTGTGCATCGCCGAGCCCGACGCGTGCGCGATCGCCGCGAGTTCGGCGATGGGCTGCACCGTGCCGATCTCGTTGTTGGCGAGCTGCACCGAGACGAGCGTGGTGTCCGCGCGGATGACGCGCGCGAGCGCCTCGGGATGCACGAGCCCGTGCTCGTCGACGTCGACGAAGGTGACGTGGAACCCGTGCACCCGCGCCAGGTGATCGGCCGACTCCAGCACCGCCTCGTGCTCGATCGGCGTCACCACGATGTGGCGGCCGCGCGGGTTCGCGAGCGCGATGCCCTTGATCGCGAGGTTGTCGGCCTCGGTGCCGCCGCTCGCGAACACCACGTCTCCGGGGCGGCATCCGATGACCGCGGCCACCTCGGCGCGGGCCGCCGCGAGCGCACGCGCCGCCTCGTCGCCGAGCCCGTGATGGCTCGACGGGTTGCCGAAAGCATTGGTGAGGAACGGCCACATCGCCTCGAGCGCCTCCCGTCGCACGGGGGTCGTCGCGGCGTGGTCGAGGAAGATCACGTGGAGTCCTCGGAGGCTCGGCTCCCGTCCGCCGGCGCCTCGATCACCACGTCGAGCCCGAGGTCGAGCGCGCGGGCGGAGTGCGTGAGCGCGCCGACCGAGATCACGTCGACGCCCGTGGCGGCGATCGCGCCGACCGATTCGAGCGAGACGCCGCCGGATGCCTCGACCACGGCCCGTCCGCCGATGCGCGCGACGCCCTCCCGCAGGTCGTCGAGGTCGAGGTTGTCGAGCATGATCGTGTCGGCACAGCCGGCGAGGACCGCGTCGAGCTGGTCGAGCCGGTCGACCTCGACCTCGAGGTGGGCGGTGTGCGGCATCCGCTCGCGTGCCTCGCGGAGCGCGGTGGCGAGGTCGCGGCCGCTGGCGGTGAGCACCGCCAAGTGGTTGTCCTTCGCCATGATCGCGTCGGAGAGCGAGCGGCGGTGGTTGCGGCCGCCGCCGTCCCGGACCGCCTGGCGCTCGAGGCTGCGCAGGCCGGGGGTGGTCTTGCGGGTGTCGACGATGCGCGCGCTCGTGCCGGCGACCGCGTCGACGTAGCGCGCGGTGAGCGTGGCGACGCCCGACATGCGCTGCAGCAGGTTGAGGGCCACCCGCTCGGCGGTGAGGATGCCGCGAGCCGGCCCCTGCACCCGCGCGAGCACCTCGCCCGCCGCGAACCGGTCACCGTCACCGGCGATCCGCTGCACCACGATGCGCGGATCGACGAGGCGGAACGCGGCGGCGAACACCTCGATGCCGCTCACGACGCCCGGCTCGCGGGCGACGAGCTCGGCCGTGGCGGTCGCCGCAGCGGGGATGAGCGTCTCGCTCGTGAGGTCGCCCCACGGCGCGTCCTCGTCGAGGGCGGCGCCGACGATGCGGTCGATCTCGCGGATCCCGGTCATCAAGCCGCCTCCCCGGCCGCGACGATCGTCGCGAGGTCGTCGGTCACCGCGTCGTCGGTGCGGAAGTGCGCGCCCCGGCTCTCCGTGCGCGCGAGCGCGGCGGCCACCGTGAGCCGCGCCAGGTCGAGCAGGTTCCGGTCCTCTGCGGTGCGGCGGTCGCGCACCTCGGGCGCGCGCCACGTGGCGAGTCGAGCGGATGCCGCAGCGAGGCCCTCCCCGACGCGCTCGAGCCCGACGTGCTCCCACATGAGCCGCTGCAGCTCGGCCCGGTCGACGATGCGCGCGGCGTCTCGATACGCGTCGCCTCCGGCGGCGCTACTCGACGACCGGACCGGTGATCGAGCAGCGCCGGACGTAGTCCGACGCCTATCGAGCTCAGGCGCCGGGGAGCCCAGCGCGCGCACCGCCCGATCAGCGAAGACGGCCGCCTCGAGCAGCGAATTCGACGCCAGCCGGTTGGCGCCGTGCACGCCCGAGCGGGCCGTCTCGCCGACGGCGAAGAGCCCGGGCAGCGTCGTGCGCCCGTCGAGGTCGGTCACGACGCCGCCCATGGCGTAGTGCGCTGCGGGCGTGATCGGCACGGGCTCGGCCGACCAGTCGAACCCGGCATCGCGGATCGCAGCGTCGAGGCTCGGGAACCGCTGCGCCAGGAACGTGGCCCCGAAGCCGGTCGCGTCGAGGAACACGGGCGCACCGCCCTGCTCGGCCATGCGCCGCCACACGGCACGCGCCACGACGTCGCGCGGTGCGAGCTCGCCGCGCGGGTCCACGTCGAGCATGAACCGCTCGCCGTCGCCGTCGACGAGCAGGGCGCCCTCGCCGCGCACCGCCTCCGAGATGAGCGGCGTGCCGGGCGCATCCAGCGCGGTTGGATGGAACTGCACGAACTCCAGGTCCGCGACCGCCGCGCCGGCCCGCCAGGCGGCCGCCGCACCATCGCCGGTCGCGACCGACGGGTTGGTCGTATGCCAGTAGAGGCATCCGCTGCCCCCGGTCGCGAGCACCACGACGTCGGCGGGTCGTTCGGTGACGGTTCCGGATGTTCCGAGCAGGCGTGCCCCGACGACCCGGCCGCGCTCGACGAGGAGGTCGGCGAGCATTGTCTCCTCCTCGATCCGCACGGCCCGGCGCCGCACGGTCGCCACGAGCGCCGCTTCGATCGCCGCGCCCGTCGCGTCGCCGCCCGCGTGCAGGATGCGCGCGCGCGAGTGCGCCGCCTCGAGCCCGCGCTCGAGGCCCGACTCGCCGCGGTCGAACTCGACACCGAACCGGATGAGGTCGCGTACCCGCGCCGGGCCCTCGTCGACCAGAACGTGCACGGCCTCGGGGTCGGCGAGGCCCGCGCCGGCCGCGATCGTGTCGTCGAAGTGCCGCTCGGTGGAATCGTCGGGGAAGAGCGCCGCGGCGATGCCGCCCTGAGCGTGCCGCGTGTTGCCGTCGACGAGTGCCGTCTTCGTGACGAGCTCGACCGTGTGCCCGGCGTCGGCGGCCTTCACCGCCGTCCAGAGCCCGGCGATGCCGCCGCCGACGACGAGGACGTGCACCATGTCAGGCCGCCCCGGGTGCCGCGGGCGCGCCGGGCGCCGCGACCGGCGGCTTCGCCGCGAGCATCCGCTCGAGTGCGAGGCGCGCCGGCTCGGCCACCTCGTCGGCCACGGCGATGCGGTTGACGACGCGACCGGCGACGAGCTCCTCGAGCACCCACGCGAGGTGGCCCGGGTGGATGCGGTACATCGTCGAGCACGGGCACACCACCGGGTCGAGGCAGAAGATCGTGTGCTCGGGGTGCTCGGCGGCGAGGCGCTGCACGAGGTTGATCTCGGTGCCGATCGCGAAGGTCGAACCCGCGGGCGCCGCCTGGATCGCCTTGACGATGAAATCGGTCGACCCCGAGGCATCCGCTGCGTCGACGACGGGCATGGGGCACTCGGGGTGCACGATGACCTGCACGCCGGGATGCTGCGCACGTGCGGCATCGATCTGGTCGACCGTGAAGCGCTTGTGCACCGAGCAGAAGCCGTGCCACAGGATGACGCGGGCGCCCTCGAGCTCGTCGAGCGTGTTGCCGCCCAGCGGCTTGCGCGGGTTCCACATCGGCATCTGCTCGAGCGGCACGCCCATGGCCTTGGCGGTGTTGCGGCCGAGGTGCTGGTCGGGGAAGAACAGCACGCGCTCGCCGCGCTCGAACGCCCACTCGAGCACGGTCTTCGCGTTCGAGGAGGTGCAGACGATGCCGCCGTGGCGGCCCACGAACCCCTTGAGTGCGGCCGACGAGTTCATGTACGTGACCGGGATGACCGGCACGCGGCCATCGGCGCCCGGCGCCGAAAGGTCGCCGTAGACCTCCTCGAGCTGCTCCCAGGCCTCCTCGACGCTCGACTCGTCGGCCATGTCGGCCATCGAGCAGCCCGCGGCGAGGTTCGGCAGGATCACGGCCTGTTCGGGGCCTGACAGCAGGTCGGCGGTCTCGGCCATGAAGTGCACGCCGCAGAACACGATGGCCTCGGCATCCGGCCGCCCCTTCGCGGCGTTCGCGAGCTGGAACGAGTCGCCCGTGAAATCGGCGTGCTCGACGACCTCGTCGCGCTGGTAGAAGTGGCCGAGCACCACGACCCGGTCGCCGAGCGTCGCCTTCGCGGCTCGGATGCGTGCGTGCAGCTCCTCGTCGGACGCCGTGCGATACTCCTCGGGCAGTGCGCCCTGGCGCGGCGAGCCGGTGGGAATGACGTCGCCCATCGACGAGCCGGGGCCGTAGCCCGCGGGCCCGGAGTCGAACTCCCAGGGGCCCTTCGCGAGGTCGGGCGAGCAGGCCGCGCCGTCGGCGGCACCCGTGGTGATCAGGCGGATCGTGCGGTCGACGGATGCCGCGGCTCGGGTCGGGATGGTGGGGGTGCTCATGACGCTGGCCTCTCTCTCATGAACGGTTCGCGAGACTCGGCCGTCACGGCGGAGGTGTCGTAGCGGTAGAGCCTCGGGGGACGGTGGGGTGCGCCGGCGAGCCGCTCGCCCGTCTCGCGCAGGCGGCCGGAGGCGATCATCTGGCGCCGGAAGTTCGCCGGGTCGAGGCTGCGCTGCAGCACCGCCTCGTACACCTCGCGGAGCTCGGCGAGGGTGAACGTCTCGCCGAGGAACGCGTGCGCGATCTCGGCGTACTCCACCTTGTTGCGCAGGCGCCAGAGGGCGTACTCGATGATTCGGTTGTGGTCGAACGCGAGTGCGGGCAGGGTGTCGGCCGGCACCCAGCGCACGTTGGGCCCGGCGCTGGCGCGGGCGGCCTCGTCGCTCTGCACGAGTGCCCAGTACACGACCGACACCACCCGGGCCCCGGGGGAGCGGTCGACCTGCCCGAACGTGTAGAGCTGCTCGAGGTACTTGGGCGCGAGTCCCGTGGTCGCGCGGAGCGTGCGTGCTGCGGCGACCTCGAGTTCCTCGTTCGGCGGGAGCCAGCCGCCGGGCAGCGCCCAGTACCCCCGCTGCGGCTCGCGCGTGCGACGTACGAGGGGCGTCCAGAGTACGGACCGGCCGGAGTGGTCGGGGCGCAGCGCGAAGATGACGGTGGACACGGCGAGGCGCGTCAGGAGGTCGCTGGGCTGCGGCATCCGTCCTCACCTCCCGCGTGTGTTCGGGCCCTCGTCTTAGAGTCAGAAGGACTCGAAGTGTGCTGCGCCCAGCTTACAGTCACGATGACCTGAACACAAACGCGTGATGCCCGGCGGTTGCGGTCGCCGGATGTCGCGGCCGCCCCTTCGAAGAAGTCGCAGTCGTGCACGCCTCGAGTTGTCAGAGGGCGCACGACTGCGACTCATGCGCGGCCACAGGCGATCGCCGGATGCCGCCCCGCGCGCGTCCCCGGGTCAGGGTCGCCAACCCCGCGATCGCAGGCGTCGTTCGATCCGTTCGACGAGCTCGGCGGCCTGCAGCGCGGCCGGATCGTCGGGTACGTCATCGGCGGCGGCCCGGATGACGATCCAGCCGGCATCCTGCAGGCGCTCGTAGCGCCGGATGTCGCGGCGGAACTGCTCGGGCGAGCGGTGGTAGTCGCCCTCGTACTCGATGGCGACCCGGTATTCCGGGTACGCGAAGTCGACATGCGGCACGTGTCCGTCGACCAGGCACTCGGGGACCGGGTGGTTGAGCTGCGGCTCGGGAAGGCCGTGGCGGAGCATCCGGAGCCGCAGGAGCGACTCGCGTGGGGACAGCGGGCCGACGCGCAGCAGCGGGAGCGCCTCACGCGTCCGCGCTGCGCCGGGCGACCCGCGGTGCAGTTCGGCGGCGGCGGTCAGCGTCACGATCGTCGCCGTCGCGACCCGTCCGCCGTTCGCGGCACTGCCCGTGAGCATGTGGTCGCCCGCGGCCACGAGGTCGTCGAGGGAGAGCATCGCGGCGAGCTGACACCAGGTGGTGGCGGCATCCGTCACCCGCACGCCGCCGGCGGTGATGACCCGGGTGCGCTCCGCGTCGAGCCGGTGGCCGAGCACACCGCGGATCCGCGGCATCGGCGCCCTGCCGAGCACCGAGACGTGGAGTCGCCCGTCGGCCTCGACCGCCGACGGCAGCGGCACTCCGTTCAGTCGGGCAGCGGTGGAGTGGCTGAAGAACTGCGCCGGCGTCATCCGTCCGGCGAGCGCCAGCACGGTCGCACGCAGGTCGGGATCCACGTCCACGAGCCTGCGCACGCCTCGGTTCGGAGTCACGAGGTCGGATGCCGCGAGCCGGCCACGCGTGACGCCGAGCTGCCGTGCCCGCGCCACCGGAAAGACGCCGACCGCTGCGAGTTCGGTGGGCAACACCCCGGGTCGGCGCATCCCGCCAGCATTCCGGAGCGTGGGGCGCCCCGCGCGCGTTGTCCACAGCCGACCCGGCGCGGCCGGAGCCCGAGATCAAAAGTCGCAGTCGTGCAGGCAATCGCGGCCGTTCAGGCGCACGACTGCGACTCGTCGCGAGGATGCAACGAGGGCCCGGGCGAGAACGATGGGCCCAGCTGAGGGTGCACGACTGCGACTTCTGTAGAGGCGCGCAGGCAAGGTCGCAGTCGTGCACGTGATCGCGGGCGTTTGAGGCGCTCGACTGCGACTTCTGTCCGGGACGCGTCGGGGAGCCGCATCAGAGCGCACGTGTGCACCGCGAGGCAGGCGGCGGCACGCGGCGTCGGCTAGGATCGGCCGTACAACCTCATACCGGGCCATCGACGCGTCGCGGGAGAGCCGGCCGGTTCCGTCAGGAACTCGCGCCGGCACCGAAGGAGCAAGCCTCCCCGCCAATCTCTCAGGTCAACCGCACCGCGATGACGAGGCCGCTCTGGAAAGCGGATCGGGCATTCCCGCCCATATCCCGCCGACGGTGAAAGCGCGAGCGATCGCGTGAATCTCTCAGGCCCACGACAGAGGGGGAGTTCCCAGCGGCATCCGCCGACCGCCCACGCGACTCTGGAGAACTCCGTGACCGATCCCGGCACCACCGCCCCCGGCACCACCGAATCCGCACCCGAGCGGCGCAGCCCCCTCGATGCGGTGCATCGCGCCGCGGGCGCGAGCTTCACCGACTTCGCCGGGTGGCAGATGCCGGTGCGGTACTCGAGCGACCTCGCCGAGCACCATGCCGTTCGCACCCACGCGGGCATCTTCGACCTCTCGCACATGGGCGAGATCGTGCTGCTCGGTCCGGGTTCCGCGGCCGCGCTCGACCACGCGCTCGCGGGCCGCCTCTCGGCAATCGCGATGGGGCAGGCCAAGTACTCGCTGCTGCTCGCAGAGGACGGCGGCATCATCGACGACCTCGTCGTGTACCGCACGGGCGAGGATCGCTACATGGTCGTCGCGAACGCCGCGAACGCGCGGGTGGTCGCCGAGGAGCTTCGCGCCCGCGCCGACCGCTTCGACACGTTCGTCTCCGACGAGAGCGACGACATCGCCCTGGTCGCGCTCCAGGGGCCCGATGCACGTACCGTGCTGCGGGAGACGCCGGGGTTCGGCGTCGACGGGCCCGGCAACGACGCCGACGACTTCGACGCGAGCCTCGACGCACTCAAGTACTACCGCGCGTTCCCCGCGACGTTCGAGGGCGAGCCCGTGCTCATCGCACGCACCGGGTACACCGGCGAGGACGGCTTCGAGCTCTACCTCGCCCCGGATCGCGCACCCGCCCTCTGGGAGGCACTCCGCGAGACCGGCGGGCCCCGCGTCGTGCCGTGCGGGCTGGCGAGCCGCGACACCCTGCGCCTCGAGGCCGGCATGCCGCTCTACGGCCACGAGCTCAGCCGCGACATCCTGCCGGTGCAGGCCGGCCTCGGCCGCGTCGTCGCCCTCGACAAGGACGGCGACTTCGTGGGGCGCGCCGCCGTCGAGCGGGGACCGGCGGCGGATGCCCCGGTGCTGGTCGGCCTCACCGCCGAGGGTCGCCGCGCACCGCGCGCCGGCTACGCCGTGTTCGACGGCGAGGGCGACGACGCCCGCGAGGTCGGCGAGATCACGAGCGGCGCGCCGTCGCCGACGCTCGGGCATCCCGTGGGGATGGCGTTCGTCGCTCCGGATGCCGCGGAGACCGGCCGTGGGCTGTACGTCGACGTCCGGGGCACGCGGGTCGCGGCATCCGTCGTCAAGCCACCGTTCTACCAGCGCACCAAGTGACCGAGGAGAGAAGCATGACCGACCAGACCGCCCTGCAGTACACCGAGGAACACGAGTGGGTGCGCGCCGACGGCGACACCGTGACGATCGGCATCACCGACTACGCCGCCGAGAAGCTCGGCGACGTCGTCTACGTCGACCTGCCCGCCGCCGGTACCGCGGTCACCGCGGGGAGCGTCGTCGGCGAGATCGAGTCGACGAAGTCGGTCGGCGAGCTCTTCGCCCCCGTCGACGGCGAGGTCGTCGAGGCGAACCAGGCCGTGATCGACTCGCCCGAGCTCGTGAACAGCGACCCGTTCGGCGAGGGCTGGCTCATCAAGGTGAGCGCCGCCGCCCTGCCCGAGCTCCTCAGCCACGACGAGTACCGCGCCCTCACCGGCGAATAAGGAAGCCGCAGCCCCATGACCAGCACCTCCTCTGCCTTCGACGTCGGCGCCTTCGGGCGGCGGCACATCGGCACGACGCCGCACGACCACGAGTGGATGCTCGCGGCGCTCGGCTACGACTCGCTCGACGCGCTCATGACGGCCGCCGTGCCGACCGCGATCCGGATGCGCGAGGTCGTCGACTCCGCGATCCCCGCGGCGGCGACCGAGCGGGAGGCGATCGCCGAGCTGCGCGCGCTCGCCGACGCCAACACGGTGCGCACCTCGATGATCGGGCTCGGCTACTTCGGCACCGAGACCCCCGCGGTGATCCGCCGCAACGTGCTCGAGAACCCGAGCTGGTACACGGCGTACACGCCGTACCAGCCCGAGATCTCGCAGGGCCGGCTCGAGGCGCTCATCAACTTCCAGACGATGGTCGCCGACCTCACGGGCCTCGACACGGCGAACGCGTCGATGCTCGACGAGGGCACCGCGGTCGTCGAGGGGATGCTCCTGGCCCGCCGTGCCTCGAAGTCGCCGTCGAACCGCTTCGTGGTCGACGCCGACGCGCTGCCCCAGACGCACGCGCTGCTCGCGTCGCGCGCGGCCGCCGTGGGCATCGAGCTCGTCGTCGCCGAACTCGACGAGGGCACGGATGTCGTCGCCCTCGGCGAGCACTTCGGCATCTTCGTGCAGTACCCGGGCGCGTCGGGCCGGGTGTGGAACCCGGCATCCGTCATCGCCGCGTCGAAGGAGCAGGGCGCGCTCGCGGTCGTCGCGGCCGACCTGCTCGCGATGGCGCTGCTCACGAGCCCGGGCGAACTGGGGGCGGATGTCGCGGTCGGCACGTCGCAGCGGTTCGGTGTGCCGATGGGCTTCGGCGGGCCGCACGCGGGGTACATGGCGGTGCGAAAGGGCCTCGAGCGGCAGCTGCCGGGACGACTCGTGGGCGTGTCGCAGGATGCCGCGGGCCACCCCGCGTACCGGCTCAGCCTGCAGGCGCGCGAACAGCACATCCGCCGCGAGAAGGCGACGTCGAACATCTGCACCGCGCAGGTCCTCCTCGCCGTCATGGCGTCGATGTACGCCGTCTATCACGGGCCCCGCGGCATCCGCCACATCGCCGTGACGACCGCCGCGAAGGCGAAGGCACTCGCCGACACGCTCACCGGCTTCGGGCTGACGCTCGCGCACGACGCATACTTCGACACGATCCGCGTGCAGGTGCCGGGACTCGCGCGGAACGTGGTGGCGCGCGCCCGCGCGCTCGGGTTGAACCTGTGGGAGGCCGACGAGGCGACCGTGCATGTCGCGCTCGACGAGACCACTACTGCCGAGGAGCTCTCGCTCGTGGTCGAGGCGTTCGGCTTCGACGCCCGCACCGAGGTTCCCGTGTCGCTGCGCGAGCTCGCCGCCAGCCTGCCCGAAGGCCTGCGCCGCACGAGCCCGTACCTCGAGCACCCGGTCTTCAACACGCACCAGTCCGAGACGCAGATGATGCGGTACCTGAAACAGCTCGCCGACCGCGACTACGCGCTCGACCGCGGCATGATCCCGCTCGGCTCGTGCACCATGAAGCTCAACGCCGCGACCGAGATGGAATCGGTGACCTGGCCCGAGTTCGCGAACCTGCACCCGTTCGCGCCCGAGGCCGACGTGGTCGGCACGCTCGGCCTCATCGAGCAGGTCGAGAGCTGGCTCGCCGAGGTCACGGGCTACGACACCGTCTCACTGCAGCCGAACGCCGGCAGCCAGGGCGAGCTCTCGGGACTCCTCGCCATCCGCGGCTACCACCGTGCGAACGGCGACGACGCGCGCAACGTGTGCCTCATCCCGTCGAGCGCACACGGGACCAACGCAGCATCCGCAGTGCTCGCCGGCATGCGGGTCGTGGTGGTCGCCACCGACGCGCTCGGCAACGTGGACCTCGGCGACCTGCGGGCGAAGATCGCCGAGCACGCCGACGACCTCGCTGCGCTCATGATCACCTACCCCTCCACGCACGGCGTGTACGAGCACGAGGTGAGGCAGATCGCACAGGCCGTGCACGACGCGGGCGGTCAGGTGTACATCGACGGTGCGAACCTCAACGCCCTGCTCGGCTACGCGCGGTTCGGCGACTTCGGCGGCGACGTGTCGCACCTCAACCTGCACAA
The DNA here is from genome assembly GCF_014645655.1 of Agromyces bauzanensis. Lineage (GTDB taxonomy): Bacteria > Actinomycetota > Actinomycetes > Actinomycetales > Microbacteriaceae > Agromyces > Agromyces bauzanensis. Next base: position 119,359 of record NZ_BMMD01000001.1, read on the forward strand.
GACGTTCTGCATCCCGCACGGGGGCGGCGGCCCGGGCGTCGGCCCGGTCGCGGCGAAGGCGCACCTCGCGCCGTTCCTGCCGGGGCACCCGATGGCGCAGCGCGCCGATCACGCCGGCGGGATCACGCACGGCGGCGGGCCGGTGTCGGCGGCGCCGTACGGCAGCCCGTCGATCCTGCCGATCTCGTGGGCGTACGTGCGCATGATGGGCGCGGAGGGGCTGAAGCAGGCGACGGCCGCTGCGGTGCTCTCGGCGAATTACGTCGCGGCGCGCCTGCGCGACCACTTCCCGGTGCTCTACACGGGTGAGAACGGGCTCGTCGCGCACGAGTGCATCCTCGACCTGCGCCCGCTCACCGCCGAGACCGGCGTCAGTGTCGACGACGTCGCGAAGCGCCTCATCGACTACGGCTTCCACGCCCCGACGATGTCGTTCCCGGTCGCCGGCACGCTGATGGTCGAGCCCACGGAATCGGAGGACCTCGCCGAGCTCGACCGGTTCGTCGAGGCGATGATCCAGATCAAGGCGGAGGCCGACGCCGTGGGCCGGGGCGAGTGGCCCGCCGACGACAACCCGCTGCACAACGCGCCGCACACCGCGGAGTCGATCGCGGCGACGGAGTGGACCCACCCCTACACGCGCGAGCAGGCCGTGTACCCCGTGCACTCGCTGGTGCGCGACAAGTACTGGGCGCCGGTGCGGCGCATCGACCAGGCCTACGGCGACCGCAACCTCGTGTGCGCCTGCCCGCCGATCGAGGCGTTCGCGTAGGCGAACGGAGTCCGGAGCGTCGCGCCGCTGAACCGTACCGGTCTCGGCATCGTTGTCACAGGCAGGAGGTGACGGATGCCGCTGGATGACGATCGCCGGCTCGTCGAGCTGTACGACGCCCACGCGCCATCGCTGTGGCGGTACGTCGTGCACCTCACGGGCGACCCCGTCGGAGCCGACGACATCGTGCAGGAGACGCTCCTGCGCGCGTGGCGGAGCCCGCGCATCCTCGCCCAGGAGCCCGAGTCGACCAGGGCGTGGATGTTCACCGTGGCACGGAACCTCGTGATCGACGAGGCGCGCAGCGCCCGGCGCCGCCACGAGATCGGCGTCGCGGAGACGCCCGAACGGGTCAGCTCCGACGGAACCGACGCGCTCTTCGAGAGCCTGCTCGTCGAGGAGGCGCTCGCCGGGCTCGACTACGAGCATCGCGCCGTGATCGTGCACGCGTACTACGGCGGACGCAGCATCGCAGAGGTCGCCCGCCGGCTCGGCATCCCCGAGGGCACGGTGAAGTCGCGGTTGCACTACGGCCTCCGTGCGCTGCGCCTGGCCCTGCAGGAGAAAGGGGTGACCCGATGAACGCCGACCACGAGCGATTCGCCGACTGGGACTCCGCCTACGTGCTGGGCGCCCTCTCACCCGCCGAGCGCCGCGAGTACGAGGGTCACCTCGAGACCTGCGAGCGCTGCCGGCGGGCCGTCGAAGAGCTCGCGCCGATGCCGGGACTGCTGGCCCGGCTGACCCCCGAGCGTGCCGAGGCGCTGCTCGACGACGGCGAGGGCGTGGACGCCAAGCCGGCGCCGCGACCCGAGCTGCTCGCGGCAGTTCGCCACGAGGCGCGGCGTCGTCGCATCCGCCGTACGCGACTGCGGTACGCGGTGGCCGCCGCGGCCGGGGCGGTCGCGCTCACGGCGGTGGTCGTGCCGATCGGGCTCACCCGGACGCCCCCGGGCGTCGAGGTCGTCGCGTTCGAGACGGTCGCCGAGGTTCCGGTGACGGCCACGGCGGAGCTGACGCCGGTCGCCTGGGGAACCCGAATCGACCTCGACTGCACCTACGAATCCGACGGCACCGACGCGGACGCGCCACAGGAGGGCTGGTCGTACGCGCTCTACGTCGTCGACCGCGACGGGACGCGCAGGGAGCTGTCGAGTTGGCGTGCGAGTCCCGGCGCGACGGCACGGCTCGAGGCGGGCACCGCCGTCGATCTCGACGACATCGCCTCGCTCGAGATCCGGGCGGTGGCGAGCGGTGACATGCTCCTGCTCGGGACGCCGGACTGAGTCGGGCCGCATCGGCGCCCGCCGTGGTGAACCGTTCGGGACGGCGCCTCGTGTTCTCCTTCGACCGCCCTCGCGGTTCCGAGAAGGAGAACAGGAGAGGGGTTCCACCATGAAGCTTCGCATCGCACCCGGGCTGGCCGCTCTACACCTTCGCCGGCGATACGGCCGCGGGCGACACCAACGGCCAGGGTGTCAACGACGTGTGGTGGGTGCTCACGCCGGCGGGGGAGAAGATCGCGGGCTGATCCGTCGGCATGGCGGTCGCCCGTGGGCCGCCGCCATGGCCGCCCGTACGACTGGCCTCGACGACCCCGCGGTCAGGCTCGGGCGGGCCTGGCTGCGTGACGGCCCCGCTCGGCGTACTCGGGCCGTCCGGATGCCGCGGCCGCTGCCGTACGGCGCGCGGCCACGCGCCGCTCCGCCTCGCGGATCTCGGTCTCGGTGGTCGTGAAGCGACGCTCCGTCGCGCGGGCCGCGAGACCGCCCGCCATGATGGCGTGTGCCAGGTCCATGGTTCCGTCCCCCCTGACCGCGGCGCGGATCGACCGAGGTCGAATCCATGCTCGCGAGCCCGGCGACGCGGCGCATCGGGGATGCCCCGTCGAAGCGCCTCGGGAGTACACTGAGGTTCTCTCGTCTTGGGGGTGGGCATGATCTCCGTCGATCTCATCGCAACGCTCGCGACTGTCGCGTTCGTGGGGCTCATCGTGGGCACCTCGGTGCTCACCGCCCGCGGCATCGGGCTCGAACAACGCGCCGGTCTCCTCGAACGCCGTGACCCGGGCACCGCTGCTGCCCTGCGCCGGGCGCAGTTCATGAGCGACTTCCCGAGCGGGGGAGTCTTCGGCGACGAGGGATTCTCCGCCGTCTGCACGCCGAGCCGACGCACTTGGCACGACGGGGCGAGGGTGCGGGCGACCGACTCCGACCTCCGCGTCGAGCCGCCTGAGGAGGTGCTGCAACCGATGCCGGCGACCGTCGTCGCGCTGGGACGCGGCGAGCACGTGCCGCAGACGCCGCGACCGCGGCATCCGCTTCGCGTCCGTCAGTCCGCGGAGGGCACGAAGAGCTCGGGCCACCAGCCGACCGCGAGCGGGTAGCCCACGAACGACACCACGTCGAGCACGAAGTGCGCGATGACGAGCGGCATCGTTCGCCCCCAGCGCTGGTAGCACCAGCCGAACACGACGCCCATCGCCGCATTGCCGACGAACGGGCCGAAACCCTGGTACAGGTGGTAGGTCCCGCGCAGCAGCGCGCTCGAGACGATCGTGGCCCACGGCCCGACACCGAGCTCCCGGAGCCTGGTGAAGAGGTAGCCGACGGCGATGACCTCCTCGGTGAGCGCCGCCTCGAGGGCGCGGAACACGAGGATGGGCACCGTCCACCAGAACCAGTCCGCAGGTGACGTCTGCACGGCCACCGTGAGGCCGAGCGCCCGTCCGGTCGCGTACAGCGCGAGTCCAGGCAGGCCGATGACGGCGACGAGCAGCAGGCCGGATGCCGCGTCCCGACCGGGCCGGGAGAGGTCGAGGCCGATGCGGCGGAACGGGTCGACGCCCGGCTGCCAGAGCAGGTACAGCACGAGCGCGACGGCGAACAGGCCGAAGAACGGGTCGAGGAACTGGTAGGTGAAGTCGAGCCACTCGCGGGTCGATCGCGATGGATTGAGGGCTACCGACTGGTCGCCGAGCGCGCGCTCCTCGGTGAGCTTCGCGATGAGCGAGACCACGGCGTAGACGGCGGATGCCCCGAGCGAGAGTCCGAGGACGATGGCGACCTCGACCCGCAGGCGGCGTGCAGTCGACATGCGGATATCCTCGCATGCCGCCCGACGACGCAAGAATCCTGCGCTCGAGGGCTGGAATGTGCGAGACCGTCGGCTCGTAGATTGCGCGTCGGTAACGGTTTCCCCGAGCGTTTGCGCCGGGGGTGACCGGTCCATAGTCTCGATCTACCAGCGCTCCAGTGCGGCCAGAAGTCGCGCTGTCGACGCACATCTCACAGGAGGAACATTGAAGATCAAGAGATTTGGCGTGGCCGCCATTGCTCTTGCAGCTGCGGGAGCGCTCACGCTCTCGGGCTGCACCAGCGGCTCGCCTGAGTCCACCGGCGAGGCCGGTGCGTCGACTGCGGTCATCACGACGAACAGCACCGAGCCGCAGAACCCGTTGATCCCGACCAACACCAACGAGGTCGGCGGCGGTCTCATCGTCGACAACATCTTCGCGGGCCTGGTCTACTACGACGCCGAGGGCGCCGTGCACAACGAGGTCGCCGAGTCCATCGAGACCGAGGACAGCCAGACCTACACGATCAAGATCAAGCCCGACCAGACCTTCACGAACGGCGAGCCGGTCACCGCCGAGTCGTTCGTGAACGCGTGGAACTACGGTGCCGCTCTCGACAACGCGCAGCTCTCGAGCTACTTCTTCGAGTCGATCGAGGGCTTCAGCTACGACGAGAACGTCGAGGAGATGTCGGGTCTCACGGTCGTCGACGACCTCACCTTCGAGGTCAAGCTGAGCCAGCCCGAGTCGGACTTCCCGCTGCGCCTCGGCTACTCGGCGTTCGCTCCGCTGCCCGATGCGGCGTGGGAGGACATCGAGGCGTTCGGTGAGAACCCGATCGGCAACGGCCCGTACATGTTCGACGGCGAGGGTGCGTGGGCGCACAACGAGCGCATCGACCTCGTCGTGAACCCCGACTACGACGGTCCCCGCGCGCCGCAGAACGGTGGCCTCGACGTCATCCTCTACGCCGACCTGGACGCCGCGTACGCCGACCTGCAGGGCGGCAACGTCGACGTGCTCCAGGACCTCCCCGAGAGCGCGCTCGCGACCTTCGAGACGGAGTTCGAGGGCCGTTCGGTCAACCAGCCGGCCGCGGCGAACGCCACGATCACGATCCCGGCACGCCTGCCGCACTTCGACGGCGACGAGGGCAAGCTCCGCCGGGCTGCGATCTCGCACGCGATCAACCGCGAGGAGATCACCGAGGTGATCTACAGTGGCACGCGCACCCCGGCGAAGGACTTCACGTCGCCGGTGATTGCGGGCTACTCCGAGGACATCCCGGGCTCCGAGGTCCTCGAGTTCGACGTCGACGCGGCGAAGGACCTCTGGGCGCAGGCCGACGCGATCGCTCCGTGGGACGGCTCCTTCCAGCTCGCCTACAACGCCGACGGCCCCAACCAGGGCTGGGTCGACGCGGTGGCGAACCAGTTGAAGAACAATCTCGGCATCGAGGCAGCCGGTGCGCCGGTCCCGACGTTCGCCGAACTCCGGACGGCCGTCACCGATCGCACGATCCAGACGCCGTTCCGTACCGGTTGGCAGGGCGACTACCCGTCGCTGTCGAACTTCCTCGCGCCGATCTTCGGCACGGACGCGGGCTCGAACGACGGCGACTACTCGAGCCCCGAGTTCGACGCGCTGATGTCCGAGGGTCTGGGCGCGGCTGACGTCGAGGCCGGTATCGAGAGTTTCCAGCAGGCTCAGGAGATCCTCTTCGAGGACCTTCCGGCCATCCCGCTCTGGTACACCAACACGGCTGGCGCATGGGGTGAGCAGGTCGAGAACGTGGAGTTCGGCTGGAACACCGTTCCGCTGTATCACCAGATCACCAAGAGCGAGTAATTCTCGTTCCGGGGCGAGTCGGAGTTAGACTCTGAGGCGCCCGTGGGGCGGCAGCCGATCGGCTGCCGCCCCACTCCCACGCATCCCCGGTGCTCAGCCGATCGGCGTAGCATCGTGTGGACGAACTCGCAAACGGTGAGGTTTCCTTCAACATGTCAACATCCACGAACAGCGAGGCCTGATCCATGGCCGGCTACATCGTGCGTCGAGTCCTGCAGGCGATCCCTGTGCTGCTCGGCACCACCTTCCTGATCTACTTCATGGTTTTCGCCCTGCCCGGCGACCCCGTCGTCGCACTCTTCGGAGAGAAGACGCCGCCGCCGCAGGTCGTCGAGCAGCTGCGCGAGCGCTACAACCTGGACAAGCCGTTCATCGTCCAGTACTTGATCTTCCTAGGCAACATCTTCCGGGGTGACCTCGGTGTCTCGTTCTCGGGGCAGCCGGTCGCCGACATCCTCGCCCAGACGTTCCCGGTCACGCTCCGCCTCGCGGCGCTCTCGACCTTCTTCCTCATGGTGGGCGGCATCGGCGTCGGTCTCATCTCTGGACTGCGCAAGGGCGGCGTCTTCGATGCGAGCGCGCTCGTCGTGAGCCTCATCTTCATCTCGCTGCCGATCTTCGTCGTCGCCTTCGTCGCCCAGTACGTCTTCGCCATCCAGCTCGGCTGGTTCAGGACCACCGTCGGCGTCGGTGCGCCATGGCAGGACCTGATACTGCCCGCGCTCGTGCTCGCGACCGCGAGCTTCGCCCAGATCGTTCGACTGACGAGGGCGTCGGTCATCGAAACGGAAGGCCAGGACTTCGTTCGCACCGCCGCGAGCAAGGGCCTCTCTCGTAATCGGATCGTGCCGGTGCACATCCTGCGCAACTCGCTGATCCCGGTCGTCACCTACCTCGCGGTCGACTTCGGCACGCTCATGGTCGGTGCCGTCGTCACGGAGGGCATCTTCAACGTGCCAGGCGTCGGTCGCACGGTGTACCAGGCAATCATCCGGGGAGAGAACCCGACCGTCGTCGCCTTCGTGACCGTCATGGTGCTGATCTATCTCGTGGTGAACCTGCTGATCGATCTGTTGTACGCCGTTCTCGACCCGAGGATCCGCTATGCCAAGTAACGTCAACACCAGACCCGATCAGCAGCACTTCGTCGCGCCGATCGAGGAGACGCCGCTCGTCGCGATCGACGCGGTGAAAACCGAGGGCAAGCCGACGAACCTGTGGACCGACGGCTGGCGCGATGTGCGCGGCCGGCCGATGTTCTGGATCTCTGCCGCGCTCATCGTGCTCGTCGTCATCGTCGCCCTTTTCCCGGGGTGGTTCACGCAGGTGCCGCCGAACAACGACTGCCAGCTCGCGAACAGCAACGCCGGACCGACGGACGGTCACCCCCTCGGCTTCACGAAGCAGGGCTGCGACATCTACTCGCGCATCATCCACGGCACGTCGACGTCGCTCTCGGTCGGCCTCATCGTGACGTTCCTCGTGGCGTTCCTCGGCATCGTGTTCGGCGCCTTCGCGGGCTTCTACGGCGGATGGCTCGACTCGGTGCTCTCGCGCCTCGGCGACATCTTCTTCTCGATCCCCTACATCCTCGCCGCCGTGGTCGTCATGTCGGTCCTGTCGCAGTACGCGAACGTGTGGGTCATCTCGATCGCGATCGGCATCTTCGCCTGGCCGGCGACGGCTCGTGTGCTGAGAGCGGAGATCCTCAGGGTGAAGAACGCGGACTTCGTGATGGCGTCGACGGCCCTCGGCGTCTCGAGTTTCCGCATTCTGCTCCGCCACGTGCTGCCGAACTCGATCGCTCCCGTCATCGTCATCACGACGATCTCGCTCGCGTCGGCGATCGTGGCCGAGGCGACCCTGTCTTTCCTCGGTGTCGGGCTGCCCTCCTCGACGATGTCGTGGGGCAACGACATCTCCGCGGCGCAGAACGACCTGCGGACGGCGCCCCAGACCCTGATCCTGCCCTCGATCGCACTCTCGGTCACCGTGCTGAGCTTCATCATGCTCGGCGAGGTCATCCGCGACGCGCTCGACCCGAAGGCGAGGGCACAGCGATGACCGAGATCGTGAACGGGACCAACATGCAGCAGCGGACCGCCGTCGATGTCGGCGAGCGTCCGCTCCTCGAGATCAAGGATCTCGAAGTCGGCTTCACCACCCAAGACGGCGTCGTAAAGGCCGTCGACGGCGTGAACATCACCCTCTACCGCGGGCAGAGCCTCGCGATCGTGGGCGAGTCCGGCTCGGGCAAGTCCACGACCGCGCACGCGATCATCAACCTGCTTCCCGGCACCGGCCACATCTCCGGCGGCCAGATCCTCCTCGACGGCCAGGACCTCACCAAGGCCTCGAAGCACGACATGGAGGCGATCCGCGGTCGCAAGATCGGGTTCGTGCCCCAGGATCCGATGTCGAACCTCAACCCCGTGTGGTCGATCGGCTTCCAGGTCGAGGAGGCCATCAAGGCCAACGGCATCGCGACCGGCCGCAAGGAGGTCAAGAAGCGTGCCATCGAGGTGCTGAAGCAGGCAGGCCTGCAGGACGCCGACCGGCGTCTCAAGCAGTTCCCGCATCAGTTCTCGGGAGGCATGCGCCAGCGCGTGCTCATCGGCATGGGCCTCGCCGCCGACCCGCAGCTGCTCATCGCCGACGAGCCCACCTCGGCGCTCGACGTCACCGTGCAGCGCGTGATCCTCGACCACCTCGAGTCGCTCACGCGCGAACTCGGCACGACCCTGCTGTTCATCACGCACGACCTCGGCCTCGCCGCGGAGCGTGCCGAGCAGCTCGTGGTGATGTACAAGGGCAAGGTCGTCGAGTCGGGTCCGTCGGTCGAGATCCTGCAGAACCCGCAGCACCCGTACACGCAGCGGCTCGTGGCCGCGGCGCCGAGCCTCGCCTCGCGCCGCATCCAGGCGAGTGGCAGCATCGCGGCGGCGGAGTCGTCGATGGCCGAGGACGCCGCGCATGCCGCGGGCGACACCATCGACCTCATCGCCACCGCCGAGGCCCGTGCCGAGGTCCTCGAGGCTGCGGCATCCGCCCCGCCCGCGATCGTCGTCGAGCACCTCACCAAGGTGTTCAAGATCCGCGGCTCGGGCGAATTCACGGCCGTCGACCAGGTGTCGTTTCAGATCCCCAAGGGCACCACGATGGCCCTGGTCGGCGAGTCGGGTTCGGGCAAGTCGACCGTCGCGAAGATGCTGCTGAAGCTCGAGGACACCACCAGCGGCAAGATCGTGGTCGGCGGCATTGACCTCGCGAGCGTCACAGGCAAGGAGCTCTTCCACCTCCGCAGCCGCATGCAGCCGGTCTTCCAGGACCCGTACGGCTCGCTGAACCCGCTGCGCAACATCGGCAACACGATCGCGGAGCCGCTGCACACGCACAAGGTGGGCACGAACGCGTCGCGCCGCGAGCGCGTGTTCGAGCTGCTCGAGCAGGTGTCGCTGCCGAAGTCGCTCGTGAGCCGCTACCCCAACGAGCTCTCGGGCGGGCAGCGGCAGCGCATCGCCATCGCGCGTGCGCTGGCCCTGAAGCCCGAGATCGTCGTGCTCGACGAGGCGGTCTCCGCACTCGACGTGCTCGTGCAGGCGCAGATCCTGCGCCTGCTCGCCGACCTGCAGGCCGAGCTCGGGCTCACGTACCTCTTCATCACCCACGACCTCGCGGTCGTGCGCGTCATCGCCGACCACGTCTGCGTGATGCAGAATGGGCGCATCGTCGAGGCGGCCACCACCGACGAGGTGTTCGACAACCCGAGGGAGCAGTACACCCGTGACCTGCTCGCGGCCATCCCCGGCGCGGGCATCGAGCTCGGCGCATAACCGACCGCACCGCGCGAACGCCCGGCAGCCCGCACCCGGATGCCGGGCGTTCGCCGCTCCCAGCCGAAGCCGTGCCGCGCACGGTAGTCTTGCAGGGCGCGCGCCGTGCATCGGCTTCGCGCGATCCCACCGACCTACTTCATCCGCGCTTCCGCGCTGCCGCCGTGTCGCCCGCACCGGGACGCGTCGGCGCCACGTGACGACACGCATCACTGAGGACCCACCACCATGGCCAACGCCACCCGCAACGACCTGCGCAACGTCGCGATCGTCGCCCACGTCGACCACGGCAAGACGACGCTCGTCGACGCCATGCTCAAGCAGACCCACTCCTTCGCCGAGCACGCCCACGTCGACGAGCGCGCGATGGACTCGAACGAGCTCGAGCGCGAGAAGGGAATCACGATCCTCGCGAAGAACACCGCCATCGAGTACGACGGCGTGCACGCGACATCCGGGCCCGTGACCATCAACGTCATCGACACGCCGGGCCACGCCGACTTCGGCGGCGAGGTCGAGCGCGGCCTCTCGATGGTCGACGGCGTCGTGCTCCTCGTCGACGCGAGCGAGGGCCCGCTGCCGCAGACGCGGTTCGTGCTGCGCAAGGCGCTCGAGGCGCGCCTGCCCGTGATCCTCCTCGTGAACAAGACCGACCGCCCCGACGCGCGCATCGACGAGGTCGTCGCCGAGAGCCAGGACCTGTTGCTCGGCCTCGCGTCGGACCTCGCCGACGACGCGGTGTCTGCCGGCACGGACGGCGATCTCGACCTCGACGCCATCCTCGACGTGCCGGTGGTGTACGCGTCGGGCAAGGCAGGCCGCGCCTCGACCACGAAGCCCGAGAACGGCAGCCTCCCCGACAGCGACGACCTCGAGCCGCTCTTCGAGGCGATCCTGAAGCACATCCCCGCACCGACGTACGACGACGAGGCACCGCTGCAGGCGTGGGTCACGAACCTCGACGCGTCGCCGTTCCTCGGTCGCCTCGCCCTGCTCCGCGTGTTCAACGGCACCGTCCGCAAGGGCCAGACGGTCGCCTGGGTGCGCCACGACGGCTCGCACTCGAACGTGCGCATCACCGAGCTCCTGAAGACCAAGGCCCTCGACCGCTTCCCCGCAGAGGAGGCCGGCCCCGGCGACATCATCGCGGTCGCCGGCATCGAGGAGATCACGATCGGCGAGACGCTCGCCGACCCCGAGGACGTGCGGCCGCTTCCCGCGATCCACGTCGACGACCCCGCGATCTCGATGACGATCGGCACGAACACGTCGCCGCTCGTCGGCAAGGTGAAGGGCCACCGGCTCACCGCGCGCATGGTGAAGGACCGGCTCGACCGGGAGCTCGTCGGCAACGTCTCGCTCAAGGTCCTCGACATCGGCCGACCCGACGCGTGGGAGGTGCAGGGCCGCGGCGAGCTCGCCCTCGCGATCCTGGTGGAGCAGATGCGCCGCGAGGGCTTCGAGCTCACGGTCGGCAAGCCGCAGGTCGTCACGAAGACCGTCGACGGCAAGGTGCACGAGCCATACGAGCACCTCACGATCGACGCCCCCGAGGAGTACCTCGGCGCGATCACCCAGCTGCTGGCCGCACGCAAGGGCCGCATGGACAACATGGCGAACCACGGCACGGGCTGGGTGCGCATGGAGTTCATCGTGCCGAGCCGCGGGCTCATCGGCTTCCGCACCGAATTCCTCACCATCACGCGCGGCACGGGCATCGCCAACGCGATCTCGCACGGCTATGACGAGTGGGCCGGCACCATCACGACGCGCAGCAACGGCTCGATCGTCGCCGACCGCGCCGGCGTTGTGACGCCGTTCGCGATCATCGCGCTGCAGGAGCGCATGAACTTCTTCGTGAACCCGACCGAAGAGGTCTACGAGGGCATGGTCATCGGCGAGAACTCGCGCACCGACGACATGGACGTGAACATCACGAAGGAGAAGAAGCTCACGAACATGCGTTCGTCGACGGCCGACACCTTCGAGTCGATGACGCCGTCGCGCCAGCTCACCCTCGAGGAGTGCCTGGAGTTCGCGCGCGAGGACGAGTGTGTCGAGGTCACGCCCGAGAAGGTGCGCATCCGCAAGGTCGAGCTCGACCAGACGGCACGCGCGCGCGCCGCGTCGCGCCTGAAGAAGCAGGCCTGATCCGGAGAACGAGCGGATGCCGCGGGCTGGAGTCCGCGGCATCCGCTCGTCTTGCGTGGGCGATCTTCGGCACTCGATGCCAGATCACGTTTGCATAACGGAGGAACCTCCCAGACTCGGTGCGTAACTTGTTCCAGATTGTCTCGATTTCCCCCGTCCGAGCTCGTCTCGGCTCCCCCGACCCAGATACACGACGCCACCCGAATGATTCCCCCGATGCACGGCCGCCGCGCGGCCGCCCCCGGTCCTGTCCGTCTCCAGCCCCGCCGATCCGGCCCGACCCGAGCCGCCCACTCGTCGCCGCGTGCCGGGTCGCGGGCGCCCCTCTCGCCACAGGCGCCCGAACCCCGGGCGCCCCGCCGCGCCCACACGGGCGTCCTGCGCCCCGCGTTCTCGGCCGTTGCGATGACCTTCGTCGGCAGCATGATGATCGCCACGAGCGTTCCCGCCCTGGCCGTCACCGCGAGTGACCCCGAACACCGCGCCTCGGTCTACGCGCCGGTCGCGGACGACAGCATCTCACTACGCCCGCAGGCCCTCGAGGTCGCGAGCGAGGCCGAGCTCCGGCCGCTCACGACCGACGGCTACGCCGTCGAGGCCGCACCGCCGCCCATCGTCTCGCAGGTCGCGGGCCTCGGCAGCGTCGCGGTGATCGAGTCCGACCTCATCGTGTGGCCGGTCAGCAATCCCGAGAAACGCGCCTCGGGCTTCGGCCCGCGCGAGGCGCCCTGTTCCGGCTGTTCCACGTACCACGACGGCGTCGACTTCAATCCCGGCAACGGCGCCCCGGTCATGTCGATCGCCGATGGCGTGGTCGTGCTCGCGACCGAGAACGGCGGCGGCCTCGGCGTGAACGTCGAGGTGCAGCACAACATCGGCGGCGAGCTCATCACGAGCTCGTACGCGCACATGCAGTACGGCTCGCTCGCGGTGTCCGAGGGCCAGCGCGTGAGCGCGGGCCAGCAGCTCGGCCTCGTCGGCTCCACCGGACAGTCCACCGGATCGCACCTGCACCTCGAGATGTTCGGCGCCGACGGCGTGCGGTTCGACGGATTCGCCTGGCTCAGCACGCACGTCAGTTGACCCCGCGCAGGTCGGCGGCGACGCCGAGTCGGTTCAGCCTGCGAAGCGGGGTACGCGCTTCTCCAGGAAGGCCGTGACGCCCTCGCGCATGTCGTCGGTGCGGAACGCGTCCTCGAAGCCTTCGACCTCGAGTGCCGACGCCTCGTCGGTCGGACGACCCGTCGCCGCGACCAGCACGCGCTTGGCGATCCCGACGGCGCTCGCCGAGTTCGCAGCGACCTGTGCGAGCGTCTCCCTCGCGCCGGCGAGCAGGGCGTCCCGGTCGGCGAAGCGGCGTGCCACGAGCCCGGCCTCGACCGCCTCGTCGATGCCGATGCGTCGTCCGGTGTAGATGAGCTCCTTGGCCCGGGCGAGGCCGATCGCGCGGGGGAGTCGCACGGTGCCGCCGAACCCGGGGATGAGCCCGAGCTTCACCTCGGGCTGGCCGAAGCCCGAGGCATCCGTCGCATAGATGAGATCGCAGGCGAGCGCGAGCTCGAGGCCGCCGCCGAGGGCGAACCCGTCGACACACGCGATCACGGGCGCGGGCAACGCCTCGATCGTCCCGGCGACGCGATGGCCGAGGCGCGCGACCTCGGCCGCCGGCCCGGGCTCCAGCCCGGCCAGGCCGCGGATGTCAGCCCCGGCCACGAACGCGCGGCCACCGGCGCCGACGAGCAGCACGCCGCGCACGCCGCGTTCGGTCGCGAGTCGCTCGAACCCGGTCTCGAGCTCGGTGAGCACCGACGCCGAGAGGGCGTTGAGCGAGGCCGGCCGATCGATCGTGACGATCGCGAGCTCGTCCTCCCGCTCGACCCGTACGGCGGGGTCCTCCGCGAGGCCTCCAGCTGCGGCATGCGACATCGTCATCGATCCTCTCCGTGCGGCCCCTGCCGCGCCGCATCCACGCTACGCCATCGCATGCGCAAGGTTCCGGCCGATAGAATCCGACACGAGCGGATGCCGTGTGCGCCGCGTGCATCCCCATCCTTTCCATCCGAGGAGTCCGCCATGCCGACCCTGCCCGCCACGACCCGTGCCGTGATCGCCGTCGCGATCGCCGGCGTCACCGCCTCGCTCCTCACCGGCTGCTTCGCCAACCCGGTGGAGGAGCTCGTGAACCGCAGCGTCGAGGAAGCGGTCGAGGGCGCCACGGGCGGCGACGTGAGCCTCACGGGCGAGCTCCCCGCGGACTTCCCGACCGAGGTCCCCGTGATCGAGGGCAAGATCGGCCTGTCCGCCGGTGCGGGCGGGACCGAGGGCTGGATCGTCGCGATCACGTCGTCGTCGAACGATGCGATGGCCGAGGCGGCCGCCGCGCTGGAGGCGGCCGGCTACACGGAGGACACCTCCGTCTCCGGTGGCGAGCTGGGGGCCAAGGTCTATACGGGCTCCGGGTACCTGGTGCTGCTCGCGGGCGAGGGCGGCACCGTCTCGTACACGGTGACGCCGACGGCGCAGTGACCGGCGCCGGCGCCCCGGCGACACGGGCCGCTCGCGCCGGCACGGTCACACTGGCGTTCGTCGTGGGGATCATCTACGGGTCGGTTGCGACCATCGGCCATCGCAACGAGCTGCGGGTCGGCGAACTCGTCATCCCGTGGGGGCTCGTCGCGGCGATCCTCGGCGTGCTCGCGCTCCTCGTCGGGATACGACTCGTCGCGGGCGGTCGTCTCGCCGCGGCAGGCGCCGCGGCCGGCATCCTCGGCACGGTGGCGCTGCTCACGTTGCCGGGCCGCGGCGGCTCGGTGCTGATCGCGGGCGACCTCGTCGGCACGATCTGGGCAGTTGCGCCCGCGCTCGTCGCCGTGTTCGTGGTTGCGTGGCCCAAGCTGCCCGCACGCCGCCGGTCGACAGCCGGGGCCGCATAGACTGGAGTCCCACCCTTCCGAGAGGACAGCGAGCCAACGTGACCTACGTCATCGCCCTGCCGTGCGTAGATGTCAAAGACCGCGCCTGCGTCGACGAATGCCCCGTCGACTGCATCTACGAGGGTGAACGCTCGCTCTACATCCACCCTGACGAGTGCGTCGACTGCGGGGCCTGCGAGCCCGTATGCCCCGTCGAGGCGATCTATTACGAGGACGACCTGCCCGAGGAGTGGGCCGACTACTACAAGGCGAACGTCGAGTTCTTCGACGACATCGGTTCACCAGGCGGCGCCGCGAAGGTCGGCGTGATCCCGAAGGACCACCCGCTCGTCGCCGCCCTGCCGCCGCAGGTGCACTGAGCATGGCGCGCGGCGAGCTGCCCGACTATCCGTGGGACCTGATGGGTCCGTATCGCGAACGGGCGGCGGCGCACCGCGACGGGCTCGTGGACCTGTCGATCGGGTCGCCCGTCGACCCGACCCCCGCCGTCGTGCGGGACGCGCTCGCGGCGGCGACGGACGCGCACGCCTACCCGAGCACCGTCGGCACGCCCGAGCTGCGCGCGGAGATTGTGCGCTGGTTCGAGCGTCGACGAGGCGTCGGCGGACTCACGGAGGCGAACGTCCTGCCCACCATCGGGTCGAAGGAGCTCGTCGCGCTGCTGCCGTTCCTGCTGGGGCTCGGCGAGGGCGATGTGGTGGTGCATCCGCGCGCCGCCTACCCGAGCTACGAGATGGGTGCGGTACTCGCCGGCGCGACCGCCAAGTCGTCCGACGACCCGGCGGAGTGGCCGGAGCAGACCCGGCTCGTATGGCTGAACAGCCCGGGCAATCCCGATGGGCGGGTGCTCACGATCGAGGAGCTCCGTGCCGCGCGGGCCCGTGCACGCGAGCTCGGCGCCGTCATCGTCGGCGACGAGTGCTACGCGGAACTCGGCTGGGAGGGGCGCTGGGCCGAGGAGCGCGTGCCGAGCCTGCTCGACCCCGCCGTGACCGGCGGCGACCGCCGCGACACGCTTGCCATCTACTCGCTGTCGAAGCAGTCCAACATGGCCGGCTACCGTGCGGCCTTCGTCGCCGGATGCCGCACCGTGATCGCCCGGCTCACGAACGTCCGCAAGCACGCGGGCCTCATGCTGCCCCAGCCGCTGCAGCACGCGATGGTCGCTGCCCTGCGCGACGACCTGCACGTGGCGGAGCAGAAGGAGCGCTATCGCGCACGCCGCGCCACGCTGAAGTCGGCGGTCGAGTCGGCCGGCTTCCGCGTCGACCACAGCGAGGCGGGCCTCTACCTGTGGGCGACCGAGGGCCGCGACGCGTGGGACAGCCTCCGCCGGCTCGCCGACCTCGGCATCCTCGGCGGTCCGGGCCACTTCTACGGCGTGCACCATCCCGAGCACGTGCGGCTCTCCCTCACCGCCACCGACGAGCGGATCTCGTCCGCGGCCGAGCGGTTGCGGGCCGCCGCTCGCGCCTGACACGCCGCCTGTGCAGTCGATCCAACGGAAGCGGTCACCTCTTGGCGGATGTCACAGTGTGCCCGGACCGCGTCTAGGCTGTATTCGGGCGGCGGCCACCCACGGCCCCGGACCGGAAAGCAGGTGACCGCGCAAGTGACGATCACAGGAGGCGCCGTGAGCGACGTCGTGAACCAGGCGACCGGGCAGCACCCCGGGAATGCCACCCTCAGCTTCCCCGGCGGCACCGCCGAGTTCCCCATCCTCCAGGCGGTCGACGGCAACTCGAGCATCGACCTGTCGACCCTCACCCGGCAGACCGGCCTGACGGCACTCGACTACGGCTTCGTCAACACGGCGTCGACGCAGTCGGAGATCACCTACATCGACGGCGAGCAGGGGATCCTCCGGTACCGCGGCTTCCCGATCGAGCAGCTCGCCCAGCACTCGACCTACCTCGAGGTGGCATGGCTGCTGCTCTACGGCAGCCTGCCGACCGCCGACGAGCTCGGCGAGTTCGACGAGAGGATCCGCCGCCACACGCTCCTGCATGAGGACCTGAAGCGCTTCTTCTCGGCGCTGCCGCACACCGCGCACCCGATGTCGGTGCTCTCCAGCGCGGTCTCTGCGCTCTCCACCTTCTACGAGGACTCGTCGGACCCGCACGACCTGCACGACATCGAGCTGACGATGATCCGGCTCCTCGCGAAGCTGCCGGTCATCGCCGCGTACGCGCACAAGAAGAGCATCGGGCAGGCCTTCCTGTATCCCGACAACTCGCTGAGCTTCGTCGACAACTTCCTGCGCCTGAACTTCGGCAACATGGCCGAGCCGTACGTCATCGACCCGGTGCTGTCGAAGGCGCTCGACCGCCTGCTCATCCTCCATGAGGACCACGAGCAGAACGCGTCGACGTCGACGGTGCGGCTCGTGGGCTCCACGGGCGCGAACCTGTATGCCTCGATCTCGGCGGGCATCCAGGCCCTCTCGGGCCCCCTGCACGGCGGGGCGAACGAGGCGGTGCTGCAGATGCTCGCGCAGATCCGCGACTCGGGCGAGGGCGTGGCGAAGTTCGTCGAGCGCGTCAAGCGCAAGGAGGACGGCGTGAAGCTCATGGGCTTCGGCCACCGCGTCTACAAGAACTACGACCCGCGCGCGCGACTGGTGAAGGAGTCGGCCGACGAGGTGCTCGCCGGGCTCGGCGTGAACGACCAGCTGCTCGACCTCGCGAAGGAGCTCGAGCAGATCGCCCTCGAGGACGACTACTTCAAGGAGCGTCGCCTCTACCCGAACGTGGACTTCTACACGGGTGTCATCTACAAGGCGATGGGCTTCCCGATGCGCATGTTCACCGTGCTCTTCGCGATCGGCCGGCTTCCCGGCTGGATGGCGCACTGGCGCGAGATGAACCTCGACCCGCAGACCAAGATCGGCCGCCCGCAGCAGCTCTACGTGGGCGAGCCCGAGCGTCGCTACCCCGGCGCCTGAGCCGCCGGCCGACGGCGCACCGCCGTCAGTCGGTGCCGGCCGGGCGCAGGTGCAGCGTGTCGTGCGAGGCGTCCTTCACGGCGGCGAGCGTGAACGGCCACGCGCGTGTCTCGCCGCGCTGCCAGAGGGTCGCCTGGTCGTCGTAGTGCGGGTGGAACGCGTGGCCTGACGCGCCGGTGAGGTTCACCCACCTCGAGGCGTCGAAGTCGCCCAGGTCGACGACCATGCGCATCGACGGAACCCAGTCCACCTCGTACCCGGCACTGGCATCCCAGCCGATGGCGTTCACGATGTCCGAGCCGCCGCCGAGCTCATACGGCCCGCGGTTGAAGAGCCACTCGATCGGGGCGATGCCCGACTCGCCGAAGGTCTGGTTCGTGAGCGTCAGCGTGTGCAGCCGGCCCCAGCGCCACGAGTCGGTCCGCGTCCCCATTCGGTCGGATGCCTCCGCCCACGCCGCCCCGAGGGCGTGCTCGATCACGGCGTCACGACCGGTCGCCCCGTGGGCCTCATTCGTCCACCAGCGGGCGTCGGGCTCGTCGAGGAGGTCGCCGACGACCGTGAACCAGCGATCGCCGCCCTTCGGCCTCGTGGCCTCCGGGAGCGTGCCGAACATGTCGTCGAGGAGGTTGCGCCAGAACACCGCGAAGTACGCCGCCTCGGCGCTGTCGGTGTCGGTGCGTCCGTCCCATCCGTCGAGCAGGGCGGCACCGCGTGCGGCGTCGCCGTCCAACTCGAGCTCTGCGATCACGGGGAGCAGGGCGGAGGCGTTCGCGTCGAGCGTGTCGAGCTGGATCTCGGCGAGGTCGCCGGTCGTGAGCTTCGCGCCCGCGGCGATGCGCTCGTCGAGCAGTCGCTCGATGCCCTCGGCGCGGTACCCGTGATCCCAGTCCTTGGTGAGCATCGGGCCGTTCGCGCTCACGGGGTTGTTCGCGGTGACGAGGTACCCGCGTTCGGGGTTCCGCACGGAGGGCAGCTCGTCGAACGGCACGGTTCCCGACCAGCCGTTCGCGCTCGTCCACCCGGGCAGCGGCATCGTGCCGTCACCGGCCTTCCTGATGGGGATCCGTCCGGGTGCCTGGTAGCCGATGTTGCCGTCCACGTCGGCGTAGACCAGGTTCTGCGCGGGCACTTCGAACAGCGCGGCCGCCTCGCGGAATCCGTCCCAGTCGCGCGCGCGGTTCATGGCGAAGACGGCTCGAGCGGTGTTGCCGGGCGTGAGCGCCGTCCACTGCAGCGAGACCGCGTAGTCGGCCTCGGCCTCGGGCTCGCCGGATGCCGCGGGGTGGCCGTCGGCGATGGCGGCGTAGTCGCCTCCGGCGTCGCTCACGACGGGCCCGCGCGCGGTGGAGCGCACCGTCACGGTGACCGGGTCGCTGTCCGCGACGGCGATGACCTCCTCGCGGATCGTGAGCGGCACCATCGCGCCGTCGAGCTCGTAGGAGTCGCCCTCGACGCGCTCGAGGTAGAGGTCGGCGACGTCGGGACCGAGGTTGGTGAGACCCCAGGCGATGCGGTCGTTGTGGCCGATGACGACACCGGGCAGCCCCGAGAACGTGAAGCCGGCGACATCGAATGCGCAACCGTCTCGGAGTTCGACGCAGTGCAGGCCCATCTGCGTCCAGATCGAGGGCAGCGCGGGACCGAGGTGGGGGTCGTTTGCGAGCAGCGGCATCCCCGACTCCGTGTGGGCGCCCGACACGACCCAGGAGTTGGAGCCGAGGTCGCCGCCCTCGGGCCCGAGCAGGTCGGGGATGCCGTCGAGCACGGCGCGGAGCGAGGCGAGCGGCGCGGCGTACGCCGCGGCGTCGACGGCAGGGACATCCGCCGCCGTCTCAGCCTCGTCGGAGGCGGAGAGCGAAGCCACGTCGGCGGCCGCCGGGGCCGCGGAGGCACCGTCGACGATCGTGGGCCGCGCACCCCACGCGAACTCGGGATGGAGGCGTGCGATCTCCTCGGGCGGCAGCGCGGTCGCGAGGATGGCGCGGTCGATCTCGTCGCCGAGGTTCGACCTGAGGTCCCAGGCCATCGCCTTCAGCCACGCGATGGAGTCGACGGGCGACCACGGCTCGGGGGAGTAGCCGGGGTTCTGCAACCCGAGCACGACGTACTCGAGCGACAGGTCGGCGCCCTCGTGCTCGGCGATGTAGGCGTTCACGCCGTCGGCGTAGGCCTCGTAGTGGGCGCGCGATGCGTCGTCGAGGAGCTCGAACTCCTGTTCGGCGATGCCACGCCAGTCGAGGGCGCGGATGAACGCGTCGGTGGCGACCTGCGATTCGCCGAAGAGCTCGGCGAGCCGACCCGCCGTGACGTGCCGGCGGAAGTCCATCTCCCAGAACCGGTCCTGCGCGTGCACGTACCCCTGGGCGAAGAAGAGGTCGTGGTCGCTCTCGGCGACGAGTTGCGGAACCCCGGCGTCGTCGCGGTACACCGTGACGGCGGCCGTGAGCCCCGCCGCCTCGATGCGGCCGGCGGTCGTCGGGAACGAGCGCTGCACCGTCCACCAGCCGAACCCCGCGGCCGCGACGGCGAGCACGAGCACGCCGACGAGCAGGACGGTCAGGAACCGGAGGCCCCGATGCCGGCGGGTTCGGGGTGCGTCGGTACCCACATCACTCCTTCGTGCTGCGCATGACGAAGACCGCCCGGCGGGGGCCTGAGCACACCACTGTACCCCGCCCCGAGGGTCGAACAGCGCCGCCGAAGGCGCGCGTTTCGAGACCGCGTCAGGCGTGCAGCGCGGCGTTCAGTGCGACGCCGTCGCCCGAGCGCGAGAGCACCTCGACCTGCCCGTTGAGCGAGTTGCGCCGGAAGAGCAGGTTCGGCACTCCCGAGAGCTCGATCGCCTTCACGGTGCGGCCCGGCTCGCCCGAGCGGCCGAGCACGATGACCTTCGTGCCCGCGGTCACGTAGAGGCCTGCCTCGACGACCGAGTCGTCGCCGATCGAGATGCCGATGCCCGAGTTCGCGCCCAGCAGGGCGCGCTCGCCGATCGACACCCGCTCGGTGCCGCCGCCCGAGAGCGTGCCCATGATGGACGCGCCGCCGCCGATGTCGCTGCCGTCGCCGACCACGACGCCCTGCGAGATCCGACCCTCGACCATCGAGGCGCCGAGCGTGCCCGCGTTGAAGTTCACGAAGCCCTCGTGCATGACGGTCGTGCCGGGCGCGAGGTGCGCGCCGAGGCGCACGCGCGCGGCATCCGCGATGCGCACCCGCTCGGGCGTCACGTAGTCGAGCAGGCGGGGGAACTTGTCGAGCCCCGTCGCGTGGATGCCGGCCCGCTGGAGCCGCGGGCGGAGTCGGTCGAAGTCGGCCGGATGCACCGGGCCCGCGTTCGTCCAGACCACGGCGGGCAGGTGCCCGAAGACCCCGTCGAGGTTCAGCTCGTTGGGTCGCACGACGAGGTGCGAGAGCAGGTGCAGCCGCAGGTACGCGTCGGCGGTGCCTGCGGGCGCGGCGTCGAGGTCGATGGTCGTCGTGACGGGTCGCACCATGACGGCTCGCCGCACGTCGGGTCCCGCGAACTCGTCAAGGTCCGCGAACGCGGTTCGACCCGCGGAGGAGGCGGATGCCTCGTCGGGAGTGCCGAGCGCGGGGGCGGGGTACCAGGCGTCGAGCACCGTGCCGTCGGCGGCGACCGTCTCGAGACCGTGGCCCCACGCCACGCGACGGGCAGGGGAGGAGGCGGAGTCGGTGGCGGGCATGCCTCAAGCGTATCGGCGCGGGCGCGCGCCCGAGGGCTGCACGACGACGTGGACAGGGGCGGGGCATCCGTAGACTCGAGGCATGCCGACCTCCGCCTCGTCCCGGCCCCCGCTCGACCTCACCGCCGACTCGGTCGCCATCACGCAGGCGATCTGCGACGTGCCGAGCGTCTCGGGTGACGAGCGGGCGCTCGCCGACCTCGTCGTCGACGCGCTCGCCGGCGCGGCCCATCTCGAGGTGATCCGCGACGGCGACACGATCGTGGCCCGTACGAACCTCGGCCGCGACCGGCGGGTGGTCATCGCGGGCCATCTCGACACGGTGCCGATCAACGGCAACGTGCCGACCCGCTTCGAGACCATCGACGGGCAGCGCTACCTGTGGGGTCGCGGCACCGTCGACATGAAGGCGGGCGTCGCCGTGCAGCTCAAGCTCGCGCTGGAGCTCAGCGACCCGATCGTCGACCTCACCTGGATGTGGTACGACCACGAGGAGGTCTCGGCCGAGCTCAACGGACTCGGCCGGGTCGCGCGGCACCGGCCCGACCTGTTCGCTGGCGACTTCGCGATCCTCGGCGAGCCGTCGAACGGACGGGTCGAGGGCGGATGCAACGGGAACCTGCGCGTGGAGCTTCGCGCGTACGGGCTCCGCGCCCACTCCGCGCGCAGCTGGGTGGGCGAGAACGCCATCCACAAGCTCGCACCGGCGCTCGAGCGGCTCGCGGCCTACGAGCCCGCGACGGTCGAGGTCGACGGACTCGAGTACCGCGAGGGCCTGAACGCGGTGGGCATCACCGGTGGCATCGCGGGCAACGTCATCCCCGACGAGGCGATGCTGCACGTGAACTACCGCTTCGCGCCGAACCGCACGGTGGCCGAGGCGATCGAGCATGTCGCCGACCTGTTCCCCGAGTACGAGCTCACGGTCGTCGACGAGGCCGAGGGCGCACGGCCCGGCCTCGACGACCCGCTCGCGCAGCAGTTCGTGCGAGCCGTGGGCGGCGAGGCGAAGCCGAAGTACGGGTGGACGGATGTCGCGCGCTTCAGCGCCCTCGGCATCCCGGCCGTGAACTTCGGGCCCGGCGACCCCCTCAAGGCGCATGCCGACGACGAGCGCGTGGCGTGCGACCAGATCCTCTCCTGCGAGCGGGCGCTGCGGGCGTGGCTGACCGGCGCCGCCTGAGCGGGACCGTGACGGGCCGGACCGTGACGACCGCGCCGCCGGAGCGGGAGCGCGACCCGTTCCGCGCGACGCGCTGGTCGCCGCGCGTGCGCTGGCGACTCGCTCCGTGGTGGGCGAAGGTCGTGCTCGTGTTCCTCGCCGCGCGCGCGGTCACCACCGTGTTCGTGCTCGTGCTGGCGAGCGTGCAGGAGGCCAACCCGTGGACCGGGGCGCATCCCGACCTCTTCGAGTACTCCAACCTGTGGGATGCGCGCTGGTACCAGGTCATCCTCTTCAGCGGGTACCCCTCAGAGCTGCCGTTCACCGAAGACGGGCACGTCGCCGAGAACGCCTGGGCGTTCCTGCCCGTGTACCCGGCGCTCGTCGGGGCGGTGATGCTGTTCGGCGCCTCGTGGAACGTGGCCGCCGTGCTCGTGTCGACGGCCGCGGGTCTCGGCGCCGCGCTCGTGTTCCACCGCCTCATGTCGCGATTCCTCGAGCCGGATCGCGCGCTCTTCGCCGTCGTGCTGTTCTGCGTCGCCCCGGTCGCGCCCATCATGCAGTTCGGGTACGCCGAGTCGCTCGGCTTCCTCTGGCTCGCCCTCGCCCTGCTGCTGCTCGTCGATCGCCGCTACGCGTGGCTGTTCCCGGTGATCGCCGTGTGGTCGTTCACACGCCCCGGCGCGCTCGCCTTCGCGCTCGCCCTCGGGCTGCACTGGGTGTGGCGGTGGCTCAGGCGGGACCGCGAGGCGTTCGGCGTGCGAGAGCGTGTGCTCGCGGCGTCCGTCGCCCTGTTCGCCGCCGTCGGGGGCCTGGCCTGGCCCGCGATCGTGTGGGCGGCGACCGGGGAGCCGCACGGCTACACCGCGACCGAGCTGGCCTGGCGTGCGGCGTACATCGGCTACGAGGAGCTGGTGCCGTTCACGGCGTGGTTCCAGTCGGGAGGATGGTGGCTCGGCCAACCGCTCGGCACGATCGCGGTGATCGCGCTCGTCATCGCGTACGGGCTCGCGATGGCGTCGCCGGCGGTGCGCCGACTCGGCGTGGACATCCGGTTCTGGAGCATCGGCTACGTGCTCTACCTGCTGGCCGTGTTCTTCCCCCAATCGAGCACGTTCCGGATCCTCGCCCCGCTGTTCCCGCTGCTCGGCGCGATCGCGCTCCCGCGCGCGAGGTGGTACCGCTGGGGCATGGTCGGGCTCTTCCTCGTGCTCCAGGTCGGCTGGCTCCTCCTCTGCTGGGGCATCGATGGATACGACTGGACCCCGCCGTGACCGATGCGCCCGTCGCCCTGATGAGGGCTCGAATCGGTCGGGCGCGGGGCGCCTGATGTCGGGTGACGGCGCCGTGAACGTTGTCCACAGACGCCGCGGCGATTTCCCCGCGCCGCTCGGCATGGCCGATAATGGACAGGTCAGCCACGAAAGGGGTAGCTCAATGGCGGCCATGAAGCCACGCACCGGAGACGGGCCTATGGAGGCTGTGAAGGAGGGTCGCCTCATCATCGTGCGGGTTCCGCTCGAGGGGGGTGGCCGCCTCGTCGTCTCGGTGAACGACGCTGAGGCCAAGGAGCTCTACGACGTCCTCGGCGGCGTCGTGAACCCCGCCTGAGGCGAGGGTCAAGCGCCCAACTTCACGATCTGCAACAGGCCGTCTCCCGCAGGGGAGACGGCCGTTGCCACTGCTGGGGACGCCGACAGCTCCGCGGTGAGCTCACGGAACGCGGTCGCCGCATCGTCGCGCCGGGCCGGGTCGGCGACGCGGCCCTTCCAGAGCGCACGCGCCACGAGCACGCACCCGCCTGGCTTGGCCAGGCGCAACCCGTGCTCGACGTACTCGATGACCGACGGGGCATCCGCGTCGATGAAGACGACGTCGTAGGAGCTCTCGTTCATGCGCGGGAGCACCTCGCTCGCTCGCCCGGCGATGAGGCGCACACGCGCCGGGGCGATGCCGGCGTCGGCGAAGTGCTCGCGCGCGTGCTGCTGGTACTCGTTCTCGGTGTCTATCGACGTGAGCATCGCGCCGCCCACCGTCTGCAGCATCCAGAGACCCGAGACGCCGACGCCCGTTCCCACCTCGATGATGGACTCTGCACGCGCCGCGGCCGCGATGACCGCGAGCTGCGCGCCGACCGCGGGACCGACCGGCTCGATGCCGAGTTCGAGGGACTGCTGGCGTGCCTTCACGACCGCGTCGGTCTCGACGACCGATTCGTCGACGTACTTCCAGTTCAGGTCTCTCTCGGACACGTGGCGACTCCCGGTGGCTGGCTCTCGACCCCATAGCCTACGGGCCTCGCGAACACGGCGTCCGCACGCCTCGCCGCCGACTATCCTGTAGTGGTGTTCGGTCTGACGTTCGAGAAACTCCTCATCATCGGGGTGATCGCCGTCTTCCTGCTCGGACCCGACCGCCTGCCCCACTACGCGGCGCAACTCGGCCGTCTCGTGCGCTCGCTGCGTGACATGGCGAACGGAGCGAAGTCGCGCGTGAAGGAGGAGATGGGCCCCGACTTCGACGATGTCGACTGGCGCAAGATGGACCCGCGCCAGTACGACCCGCGTCGCATCATCCGCGAGGCGCTCAGCGATATCGACCCGTTCGCCGAGCCCGCGAAGCCCGTCGTGGCACGGGCGGCGGTCAATGAGAACTCCGCCTACCTCCAGCGCAAGCGCAAGCTCGAGGCACTCGGCGCCGACGAGGCCGCGCCGTTCGACTCCGAGGCGACCTGACCCGGTCCGCTCGATCGACACCCGTCAGCGCAGGCGCACCGCGCGCAGCACCCGGGCGAGCAGCACGAAGGCTTCGGCGAGGGCGCCGTACTCCCGCCCCGTGCGGGGCAGCTGGATGAGGCCCGTCGCCCGCGACACCGTGATGGCGTCCGCGAAGCGGAGCAGACCCTCTGGGCCGTTGCGGCGGCCGAGGCCGGAGGCCTTCAGCCCGCCCATGGGCGCGTCCACCGAGCCGAAGCTGGCCCGGTATCCCTCGTTGACATTGACGCTCGCCGCCTCGAGCGCCTCGGCCACGCGCCGGCCGCGGCGTGCCGATCGCGTGAACACCGAGGCGTTCAGCCCGTATTCGCTGTCGTTCGCGGCGAGCACCGCCTCGTCCTCGGTGTCGACGAGGTAGAGCGAGACGATCGCGCCGAAGGTCTCCTCGGCGTACACCCGCATCTCGGGCGTGACGCCGGTGAGGACCGTCGGCTCGTAGAACCACGGTCCTAGGTCGGGGCGATGCCGGCCGCCGACCAGCACGGTGGCGCCCTTGGCGATCGCGTCGTCGAGCGTCGCCTCGACGTTCGCGAGTTGCTCGGCGCTCGTGAGGGATCCGAAGTCGATCGTGTAATCGTACGCCGAGCCGAGCGTCGACGTGCGGAGGCGTTCGACGAGGGCGCGCGTGAACTCGCCGGCGACGGCGCGGTGCACGTAGAGGCGCTCGATCGACACGCACAGCTGTCCCATGGCCGAGAAGCACGCGTACGCGGCATCCGCCGCCGCCCGTTCGGGGTCGACGTCGTCGAGCACGATGAGGGGGTTCTTGCCGCCGAGCTCGAGCGAGGCGCCGATGAGGCGACGCCCGGCCTTCTCGCCGATCCGGCGGCCGACCGCCGTGGAGCCGGTGAAGCAGACGTAGTCGACGTGGTCGGTGAGGGCCTCGCCGACCTCGTGGGCCGTGCCGGTCACGACGGCCCAGAGGGCCTCGGGCACGCCCGCGTCGATGAACGCACGTCGAAGCGCGAGGATGGTGAGCGCGCCCTGGTCGTCCGCCTTCTGCACGACCGCGCATCCGGCCGCGAGCGCGGGCACGACATCCATCGCGGCGAGGCTCAGCGCGAAGTTCCACGGCGTGATGACGCCGACGACCCCCTTCGGCCGATAGCGGACCCGGGTCGTCATGGCGAGCGGGACGCCCGAGCGGCGGCGACGGCGGCGGAGCACGCGGCGCGCCGACAGCGCGTTGTACCGCGTGACCGACGCCGACTGGAAGACCTCCTCGAGCGCCTGCCCGCGCGTCTTTCCGCTCTCGAGCTGGACGAGGTCGAACAGCAGCTCGCGCCGGTCGAGCAGCAGGTCGTGCGCCCGGAGGAGCACCCGGCGCCGCTCGGCGAATCCCGCTCGTGCCCACGCGAGCTGCGCGAGGCGCGCCCGCGCGACCGCGTCGCGCACGTCGTCGGCGCTCGAGCGGGGGAGGTCGTGGATGCCCTCGCCGTCGAGCGGCGAACGCATGGCGATCGACTCCGAGCCCGAGGCGACGACGTCGTCGGCGAGGCGTGCGAACAGTTCGGGGGAGGCCGTAGGGGCGCGCATGGGCACAGTCTAGGTCAGTTGACCCACTTCTCCGCGGGATGAGTACACTGCCACCATGACCGCACCGGAGCAACCCCTCTCCCGCGGCGTCGTCACCCGGTATGCGATCGGTTCGATCGGCACGGGCGGCTTCGCGACGCTGCCCGGACTCGTGCTCGTGTACTACCTCACCGACACGCTCGGGATCACGGCCCTCGTCGCAGGCTTGGTGGTCACGGCCGCCAAGGTGTGGGACGTCGTCATCGATCCCTGGATCGGCGAGCGCAGCGACCGGGCGCTCGCACGCACCGGCACGCGGCGCACGTGGATGACGATCGGCGCGATCGCGCTGCCGGTCGGGTTCCTGCTGACGTTCGCCGTGCCGGCCGGGCTCGTGCCCGCGGCATCCGCCGTCTGGGTCTTCGTGGCGTTCCTCGCCACCGCCACCGCGTTCAGCCTGTTCCAGGTGCCGTACATCGCGCTGCCCGCCGAGCTGACCGGCGACTACGACGCACGCACGCGGCTCCTCACGTGGCGCGTCGTGGTGCTGACCGTCGCGATCCTGCTGTTCGGGGCGGGCGGGCCCGAGATCCGCGCCGCCTTCCCCGGCGACGAGCGCCTCGGCTACCTCGTGATGGCCCTCGTCGCGGGCGTCGTGATCGGCGCAGGCATGCTCGTTGCGACGGCGACGGCCGCACGCGGCGTTGCGGTACCGGATGCCGCGCCCGCACGGAGCATCCGGGCCGGCTACGCCGAGGGAATCGCCGCGATGCGGCGGAGCGCGCCGTTCCGGGCGTTGCTCACCGCCTTCGTGCTGCAGGGGCTCGCCACGGGGGCCATGCTCGCCGGCGCGCAGTTCGTGGCCACCTGGGTGCTTGGCAACGAGCGCCTCGTCACGGCGCTGTTCGTCGCGCTCATCGCGCCCGCCGTGGTGTGCGCCCCGGCGTGGGAACGGGTGGCCCGGCGCGTCGGCAAGGAGCGGGGCTTCCTGTTCGCCGGCGTGCTGTTCGCCGTCGCGTCCGCGAGCCTCGTCGGCATGCTGTGGGCGCCCGGACCGTGGGTCTACGGACCGGTGGCGCTGGCCGGCGCCGCGTACGCGGGCATGCAGTCGCTGCCGATGGCCATGCTGCCCGACGTCATCTCGCACGACGCCAGGCGTCACGGCGACGGGCGCGCGGGCAGCTTCGGCGGCGTGTGGACGGCCGGCGAGACGGCGGGAATGGCGCTCGGCGCGACGCTCTTCACGATCGTGCTCGCCGTCACGGGGTACGTCGAGTCCGTGGGCGCGGCGGTCGTCGCCCAGCCCGATGCCGCCATCGCCGGCATCACGGTGGCCTTCAGCCTGCTGCCGGCGGCGCTCGTGCTCATGAGCCTGGTGTCGCTGCGCCGGTACCCGCTGCGCAAGGGCGATATCGACGCGGATGCCGTGGCACGGGCGGCGTTGCGGTGAGCGCGTTCGAGCGGGACCCCGACGACGTCCTCGCGGAGCTCGAGGCGCTGCTTCTCGCCGACGCCCCCACGCACGGCGGTCGCGTGCTCTCGTACGTCTACGACTCCGGGCTTCCAGAGCTCGACGAGCTCGCCGCGCGCGCCGCCCGGCTCGTGCAGGCGGTGAACGGCCTCGACCCGACCACGTTCACGTCGGTCGCCGCCATGGAGTCGGCCGTCGTCGGGTTCGCGCGGCGGGTCTTCCACGGCGACGCGGCCGAGGTCGGCGCCAGCGAGGCCGGCGCCGACGACGTCGTGGTCGGCTCGGTCACGTCGGGGGGCACCGAGAGCTGCCTGCTCGCCGTCAAGACGGCGCGCGACGTCTGGCGCGTCGCACGCGCCGGAACGACGCGCACGCCCCGGATCGTGGCCCCAACGACGGTGCACGCGGCGTTCCACAAGGCGGCGCACTACTTCGGCCTCGAGCTCGACCTCGTGCCCGTCGAGCCGGCCACGGGCGCGCCGCCTCCCGCCGCGATCGAGGACCGGCTCGGCGACGATGTCGCCCTCGTCGTGCTCAGCGCCCCGTCGTACCCGTTCGCGACCCTCGATCCCATCGCCGACGTCGCCGCGATCACGGCGTCGCGCGGCATCGCCCTGCACGTCGACGCCTGCATCGGCGGGTTCGCGCTCGCGTTCTGGCCCGACGACCTGCCGCACTGGGACTTCCGGGTGCCCGGGGTCACGAGCCTGTCGGCCGACCTGCACAAGTACGGCTACGCCCCCAAGGGCGTGTCGGTGCTCCTCACGCGCGGCCGCGACCGGCAGCGGCACCAGTACTTCGCGACCACCGACTGGCCGGGTTACCCCGTCGTGAACCCCACGATGGCCGGCTCGAAACCCGCCGGGCCGCTCGCCGCGGCCTGGGCCATCACGCGGGTGCTCGGCCACGACGGCTTCGCTGAGCTCACGTCACAGGCGGCGTCCGCCACCCGCGAGCTTCGCGAGGTGATCGACGCCACCGAGGGTCTCCGCATCGTCGGCGCGCCGACCGGTCCGCTCTTCGCCGTCGCCGTCGACGACCGGGTCCCGGTCGACCGACGGGTCGACCCGCACCACTGGGCGGATGCCGCGCGCGAGGCAGGCTGGCACGTGCAGCTGCAGCCCGGCCGCATCCAGTCCGACGGCACCCGCCTGCCGCACACGACGCACTTCACCGTGACGCCCGTCACGGACGCCGTGGTGGGGGAGCTCGCGGGCGCGCTCGTGGACGCCGCCGAGCGGGTGCGCGGCGTGCCCGCGGTCGACGGGCGCGAGCTCGTGGCCGGGCTCGCCGCGCAGCTGCCGGGCGGCTCCGAGGCGCTCTCCGCGGCATCCGCGGGCATCGACTCCGACGGCGCGGCCGCGCTCCTCCGGGCGTTCGGCCTCCTCGGCGGCGACGGGGCGGGCGGGGCGGGCGGAGCGTTGCCCGACCGGATGGCGCCCGTGCTCGCCCTCGTCGAGGCCCTGCCCGGCCCGCTCACCGAGCGGCTGCTCATCGAGCTGCTCGCGCGCGTCGTCGAGCCGCGCGACTGACCGCGGCTCCCGCGCCCATCGAAACGTCGCGTTTGCAGGGTGCGACCCGGCATCCGCGACTTCTCGATGCGCAGCCCGTCAGCCGGCGGGGGCGTCGAGGCCGCAGCGCTCGCCGTAGTAGGCGTACAGCTCCGCCTTCAGCCCGTTGTCGGCGGGCACGTCGAGACGACCCGCCCGGCCGTCGTCGGTCGCGACCTCGAAGGGGAGGATCGTGCCCCGCTTGTCGTCGGCGATGGCGTGCGCGTCGCAGCGCGCGGGCCGCACCGGAAGGCTGATCGTGAACGGCGCATCGCCTGCCGCGACGTCGAGGCCGAGGGTCCAGTCGATGCCGTCCTCGGCGTTCAGGAGCGTCGTGCCGTAGACGCGCTCGATGCGCATCGATCCGTGCGTGCCGGGCACGGGCTCGAACCGCACGTCGATGAACGCGCGCCGGTCGGGGCCGGCGCCGGTCGAGCGCAGGTGCTCGGGCATGACGAGCGCCGCGACGGCCGCGACCGACTCGCCGAGGCAGTCCGCGCCGTTCGCCCGGGCGACCGTGTCGAACGGGTCGTCCGCCGTGAGCCGCCCCTCGGTCGTGCCGTCGGCGGTGCGGAGGACGAGGTCGACCTCGACCGGGCCGGGCGCGGCGTCGCAGACGCTCGCCGTCAGGTCGAGCCGGATGTCGACGGCGTCATCGGCGTCGAGCTCGATCGGTTCCGATCGCTCGAGACCGGACTCGAGCGTCGGGGACTCGACGATGAACGACTCGATCGTGACCGGCGTCGGGCCGTGGTTCTCGAACCGCACGACGAGCCGGCCGGCCGGCACGTCGAGGCGGCCCTGCCTGATGGAGACCGCGAGCCTCTCGGGCATCGCGGGTGCGGCGGTGGGCGACGCGCACCCCGCGAGCAGGGGCGGCACGATCGCGAGGGCGGCGACGAGCGCGAGTGAGCGGAGGCGGTGGGCGCGGGGCATCCGACTCACCGGCCGGTCACCGCACCGACACGTCGAGCCGGCGGCCGGCCAGTGAGCGGGGGAGGTTGGCGAGGTGCTCGGCCACCTGCTCGATCGCGCGCGCGGCCGGATCGTCGGGCGCCGAGACGACCACGGGGGTACCGGCATCGCCGCCCTGGCGGAGTGCGATGCTGAGCGGCACGCTCGCGAGCAGCGGCACCGGCTCGGGCTGACCCTCCGAGAGCCGTTCGGCCACGAGCGCGCCGCCGCCCGAGCCGAACAACTCGACGACGCCGCCGTCGGGCCCGGCGAACCCCGCCATGTTCTCGACGACGCCCACGATGCGCTGGCCGGTCTGGCGCGCGACGACTCCCGACCGCTCGGCGACGTCGGCCGCGGCCGGCTGCGGCGTCGTGACGACGACGACCTCGGCGTTCGGCAGCAGTTGCCCGAGCGAGATGGCCACGTCGCCCGTGCCCGGCGGCAGGTCGACCAGGAGCACGTCGAGGTCGCCGAAGTACACGTCGGTGAGGAACTGGTTGAGCGTGCGGTGCAGCATCGGACCGCGCCACGCCACGGCCACCGAGGACGCGCGGCCGCCGGGCTCGGTGGGCTCCACGAACATGCCGATCGAGATGACCTTCACGCCGTGGGCGACCGGCGGCAGGATCATGTCGTCGACGCGCGTCGGGCGGGCGGCGGTGCCGTGCTCGTCGACGAGGCCCAGCAGTCCCGGGATCGAGAAGCCGTGCACGTCGGCGTCGACGAGCCCGACGGTGAGGCCGCGCGCGGCGAGCGCGACCGCGAGGTTCGCGGTGATCGTCGACTTGCCCACCCCGCCCTTGCCGCTCGTGATCGCGACCACGCGGGTGAGGGTGCCCGGGCCGAACGGGTTGCCGCGCGCCGCGCGGCCGCCGCGCAGGCGCTCCGTGAGGGCCTGGCGCTGCTCGGGTGTCATCACGGTGAGCAACACGTCGGCCCGGCCCGGCCCGGCGACCGTCTCGGCCGCCTGCCGCACGTCGCGTTCGATGCGGTCGCTGGCGGGGCATCCGACGATCGTCAGCCGGATGCCGACCTGCACCCGGCCGTCGTCGTCGACCGCGACCGAATCGACCATGTCGAGTTCGGTGATGGGCTTGCGGATCTCGGGATCGATGACGCCCGTCAGTGCGGCGCGGACCCCCTGCTCGATCGCCGTGGCGTCAGCGCCCGGCATGCTCGGTCTCCTCGTCGGGCTGCCGGTCGAGGTCCTCCAGCGCGGCCCGGAGCTCGGCGCGGATGAAGTCCTTCGTCGCCAGTTCCTTCACGACGAGGCGGAGCGCCACCACCTCACGGGCGAGGTACTCGGTGTCGGCGAGGTTGCGTTCGGCGCGCTGGCGGTCCTGCTCGATCTGCACGCGGTCGCGGTCGTCCTGCCGGTTCTGTGCGAGCAGGATGAGCGGGGCGGCGTAGGAGGCCTGCAGCGAGAGCACGAGCGTGAGCGCCGTGAATCCGATCGCGATCGAGTCGAATCGCAGCGGCTCGGGCGCGAACGTGTTCCAGGCCATCCAGCCGATCGCGAAGAGCGACAGTCCCAGGAGGAAGCCCGGTGTCCCCATCGCGCGGGCGACCCACTCGGTGAAGCGGCCGAATCGGTCATTGTCGCCCGATCCGCGGAAGGCGGGCGATCGGCGGATGCCCTTCGGGATGTCGAACCGGCGGTTCTCGACGTCAACGCGTGCCATCTCCTGCCCTCCTTCCATGCGGGATCGGGATGCTTCCCGTGGTCAGCTGTGCGCGCGCCGCGGCGCGGCGCCCCACCTCGGTCTCCTCGGGATGACTTCGCCAGTCATCTGGCAGGAGGTAGTCGAGCACGTCGTCAATCGTCACCACCCCGACGAGTCGGTGCTTCTCGTCGACGACCGGCACCGAGACGAGGTCGTAGCTCGCGAGGATGCGGCTGACCTCTGCGGCCGAGGTGTCGGCGCGTACGGGTTCGAGGCCCTGGTCGATGAGCGTGCCGAGCCGCTCGTGCGGCGGGTAGCGGAGCATCCGCTGGAAGTGCACGAGGCCGAGGAAGCGTCCCGTCGGCGGCTCGTACGGCGGCAGGGTGACGCACACCGCGGCGCCGAGCGCCGGTGGGAGGTCGTGCCGCCGGATGAGGGCGAGCCCCTCGGCCACGGTCGCATCGGCCGAGACGATGATCGGCTCGGTCGTCATGAGCCCCCCGGCGGTGTCGGGGCCGTAGGAGAGGAGGAACCGCACGTCGTCGGCCTCCTCGGGCTCCATGAGCTCGAGGAGGTGCTCGCCGCGCTCCTCGGGGAGCTGGGCGATGAGGTCGGCCGCGTCGTCGGGCTGCATGTGGTCGAGCACGTCGGCCGCGCGGTCGTCGCCGAGCTTCGCGAGGATGTCGACCTGATCTGACTCGGGCATCTCCTCGAGCACGTCGGCGAGCCGGTCGTCGGGCAGTTCGGCGGCAACCTCCTGCCGGCGCTGCGGCGGCAGGTCGAGCAGCGTGTTCGCGAGGTCGGCGGGCTTCAGCTCGGAGTAGGTCGCGATGAGCTGCTCGGCCGACTGCGCCTCGCCCTTCGCCGTGAACTCGCGCACCTCGCGCCACGTCACGTACGCCGACTGCCCCTTCGAGAACGGCGAGGCGCCCTTGGGGCGGCGCACGAAGAGCTGGTCGACCTCCCACTCGCCGGGCTCGCGCTCCTCGATCGCGACGTCCTCGATGGTCGCCTGGCCGGAGCCATCGTTGAAGACCACCTTGCGACCGAGCATCTCGGCGATCACGCGCACCTCGCCGCCGCGCTGCTCGAAGCGACGCAGGTTGATGAGGCCCGTCGTGATGATCTGGCCACCGCCGATCGACGTGACGCGCCCGATCGAGAGGAACACCCGGCGCTTGCCGGGGATCTCGACGATGAGTCCGACCACGCGCGGAGGGTCGTTCTTGCGGTACACGACGAGGACGTCGCGCACCTTGCCGACCCGGTCGCCGGCGGGGTCGAAGACCGCGCACCCGGCGAGTCGGGCGACGAAGACTCTCGTGGCACTCACACCACCAACTTAGCCCCCGAAGCCGGATTCCCGGCCGGTTCCGGGTGTCGGCGCGCGCCCCATGGGAGAATGGCCACGTGAGCAACCAATCCCCGTTCGGCGGCCGTACGGCGCGCGCGTACCCGACCCTGCCGAAGGGCGAGACCGTGGCGAGCTTCGAGACCTACGCCGAGGCCCAGGCCGCCGTCGACGCGCTCGCGAAGGCCGCGTTCCCCGTGAGGGAACTCGCGATCGTGGGCACCGGCCTCACGAGCGTCGAGCGCATCACGGGCACCCTCAGCTGGGGTCGAGCCGCAGGTGCCGGTGCCCTGTCGGGCGCCTGGTTCGGCACCTTCCTCGGCCTGCTGTTCTTCATCTTCGCGCCGACCGGCGCCTCGCTCGGCATCCTCGGCGCCGCGATCCTCATCGGTGCGGGATTCGGCATGATCTTCAGCGTGGTCTCGTACTCGGTGAACCGGCGGCGCCGCGACTTCACGTCGATCGCCCAGGTGCTCGCGACCCGGTACTCGATCGTCGCGGAACCCGCACACGTCACGCGGGCGCGGCAGGTGCTCGGAACCACGGATGTCGCGGCCGCGGGCGTGCCGTCCGCCGCACCAGAGGCCGGTCCGGCCTCCGAACCCACGCCGCCGACCGCCACGCCGCCCCCGGCCGACGATCGGCCGGAGGCATCCGAGGCGCCGGCCAAGCCAGACGAGCCGCGCGGCCGCACGTACGGCGAGGCCCAGGACGCGGCGCGTCGCGCCGCCCGTGAGCGACGCGACGCGAGTGGGTCCTGACACGCCGCACCGCCCGGGCCTGACGCGCCCGTGACCGCCTGCCTGCGCCACTTGCGCGGGCGCTGCGCCAGTTGTGCTGGTGCGGAGGCCGCCGAAGTGGCGTACGAAGCGTGAGGGCGTCAGCTCGCGGCGCCGCGCACCCACGCCTCGACCTCGTCGGCCGTGCGCGGGATCGCCGCGGACAGGTTCTCCGCCCCGCCGTCGGTGACGAGGACGTCGTCCTCGATGCGCACGCCGATGCCGCGGAACTCCTCGGGCACCGTGAGATCGTCGGGCTGGAAGTACAGGCCCGGCTCGATGGTGAACACCATGCCCGCCTCGAGCACGCCGTCCAGGTACATGGAGCGCCGCGCCTGCGCACAGTCGTGCACGTCGAGGCCCAGGTGATGGCTCGTGCCGTGCACCATGTAGCGGCGGTGGAACTGATTCTCGGGCTGCAACGACTCCTCGGCGGAGACGGGCAGGAAGCCCCACTCGGCGGTCTTCCGCGCGATGACCTCCATGGCGGCGGCGTGCACCTCGCGGAAGATCGCGCCGGGCTTCACGACCTGGAACGCGGCATCCGCTGCCTCGAGCACCGCCTCGTACACCTGGCGCTGCACGGCCGAGAACGTGCCGTTCACCGGGAACGTGCGCGTGATGTCGGCCGTGTAGTAGGTGTCGCGCTCGACGCCCGCGTCGAGGAGCACGAGGTCGCCCGGCACGACGGGGCCGTCGTTGCGGGTCCAGTGCAGGATGGTCGCGTGCGGGCCGGCCGCCGCGATCGAGCCGTAGCCGACGTCGTTGCCCTCGATTCGGGCGCGCGTTGCGAAGACGCCCTCGATGACGCGCTCGCCGCGCACCTCGGCGGTGATGCGGGGCAGCTCCGAGAGCACCTCGGTGAACCCGCGCGCCGTCGCGTCGATCGCGGCGCGCAGCTCGGCGACCTCGAACCCGTCCTTCACGAGTCGCAGCTCGGACAGCACGCGCGCGAGCTCGGCGTCGGGCTCGTGTTGGGCGCCGACCTCGAGCGAGAACGGGGCATCCGTCGCATTCGTCGACAGGGCCGCCTCGGCGGCGTACCGGATGCGCGCGCGGTCGACGCGGTCGGTGACCGCCTGGTCGGCCTCGCGCAGCACGAGCGTGGCGGTGTCGACCGAGTCGATCACGTGGTCGAAGTCGGCGATCGCGCGCGTGGCGATGCCGAGGTCGGCGGCGACGTGCGCGAGCCAGGGGCGCGGACCGATCCAGAACTCGCCGATCGAGGCGTCGGCGTAGAACTCCTCGGTGTCGCGCCCGGCGCGCTCGCGGAAGTACACCGTGGCGTCGTGGGCGTCGCCGTTCGGCTCGAGCACGAGCACCGCGCCCGGCTCGGAGTCGGCGCCCCAGCCCGTGAGATGCGCGAACGCCGAGTGGGCGCGGAACGGGTAGTCGGTGTCGTTGGCACGCTGCTTCATGTCGCCGGCCGGGATGATCAGGCGGATCCCGGTGAACGCGGCCGAGACCTTCGAGCGCCGTGCCGCGGCGAACGACGCCTGCTCGCGCGCCGCCGGCAGCGACTCGTCGCGCTCGGCCCAGCCATCGCCGATGTACCGCTTGAAGCCCTCCGACGAGGGCGTCGTCGAGCGGCTCGCGTTCCGCTCGTCGTCCTCCAACGAGGGGCGCGCGGTCGAGGTGCTCGTGTCGGTCGTGTTCGCCATGCCGTCCATTCTCGCACCGCACCGATGAGCGGATGCCGCCCGTTGCGCGCTACCCGGCGGGGCTCAGCGTCGCCACCACGGGGCGGTGGTCGCTGCCCGAACCGTCGACCTCGCCGATGACGTGGAACGCGTCGACCCGCCATCCGGGCGTCGCCAGGACGTGGTCGATCGGGCTCCCGAGCAGCTTCGGCAGGAACGTCGGCCACGTGCCGATCGCCCCGGCGCCGGCCACGACCGCGGCATCCCGGCATCGTCCGAGGTCGCCGCCGTCGACGCCCCGGCCGGCGAAGTGGTCGACGGTGGCGTTGAAGTCGCCCGCCATGATGACGTTCTCGCCCGCGCACTGCTCGGCGAGCCAGTCGAGGTCGCTGCGCCAGTTGCGGAGCTCCCAGCGGATGGGCGCGACGGCGTGCACGGCGACGATGCGCGGGCCGTCGCCGTCGACCGGGTCGGCGACGATCGACGGCAGCGTGTTGGTGTTGCCGGGCGGACCCGGCACGAGTTCCGACGTGACGGTGTAGTCGCCCAGCTCGGGCGAGATGAGGATAGTCGTCGATCGAGCCTTGGCGACCTCGTCGAAGGCCACGGTGTGCACCCACATCGGGCTTCCGCCGTCGCGCATCGCGATCGCGACCTCCTCGCCGAGCGGGCCCGTGGTCTCGGGCAGCACGATCACGTCCGCCCCCTCCTCGAGTGCGAGCGCGGCGATGCCGGTGGCGTCAGGGACCTCGCCGAGGGTGTTCCAGGACATGACGGTGACGGATGCCTCGCCGGCCGCGGCATCCGTTCCGCTCGCGCCGCGCGTGGCGAGCGCCGCGACGTTGCCCGCGGCGAAGAGCGCGAGGACGATCGCCATGGCGATGCCGAACCGGCGCGTGGGTCGCGGGATCGCGAAGAGCGTGAACGCCGCCGCGAAGATGAAGCCGCCCACGGCGGCCGCGCCCCGCAGGGCGACGACGTGGGCGGCGATCCACTGGTTCTGGAGCCCGACGCCCTGCGGCCACACCAGCACGGCGGCGAGCGCGGCCGTGCCGAGGACGACCATCCAGCCGAGGAAGCGGAGCATTCCACCAACCCTAGGCGAGCACGCCCTGCTCCGGCCGGGGCCTCGCCCCGGGTCGGCTGGGAGTCGGCGGTGAGGATGCCGCGACTAGCATGAAGGGGTGTCCGAGACCCCCGTCGCCGCCGGTGAAGCCGACCTGCACACGCACTCGACGGTCTCGGACGGAACGCAGTCGCCGGCGACGCTGATGCGGCAGGCTGCGGCGGCGGGACTCTGGGGGATCGGCCTCACCGACCACGACTCGACGGGCGGATGGGCCGAGGCCGCGGCCGCCGTGCCCGAGACGGGCGTGGTGCTGATCCCGGGCATGGAGCTCTCCACGCGCGAGGGGTTCATGAGCGTGCACGTGCTCGGCTACCTCATCGACCCGCTGGACGAAGCGCTCCTCGCCGAGACGGCCCACATCCGCGAGTCCCGGCTCACGCGTGCCGAGGAGATCGTGCGCCGCATCGGCCGCGACTACGAGCTGAGCTGGGACGACGTGCTCGCCCAGACCACGGAGGGCGCCACCATCGGGCGCCCGCACATCGCCGACGCGCTCGTGGCCCGCGGACACGTGGCCACGCGGTCGGCGGCATTCGCCGGCATCCTGGATCCGGACGCCGGCTACGCGCAGCCGCACTACGCGCCCGACCCGCTCACGGGCGTGCGGCTCATCCGCGCGGCCGGTGGCGTGCCGGTGCTGGCCCACCCCGGCACGCGTGGCGCCGAACGGATCATGCCGCCCGAACGACTGAGGCGTCTCGTCGACGCGGGCCTGTTCGGCCTCGAGATCGACCACCCCGAGAACCGTGAGGACGCGAAGCCGCGACTGCGCGAGCTCGCGCGCCGGTTCGGCCTCGCCGTCACGGGGTCGAGCGACTACCACGGTGCGGGCAAGCCGAACGTGCTCGGCGAATGCCGCACCGCACCCGAGGTGGTCGAGCGGATCATCGGCGAGGGGCGCGGCGCGGCGCCGGTCGTGCCTGAGCCGGTCGCGCGGTAGCCGGTCTCCACGGGCGTCACCCGGCGGGCGTCACCCGGCGCGTCACGCCGCAGGCGCGGACCCGCCGGCCGAACCGCCGCGACGACGACGGCGACGGCGCGGCGCGGCGTTGCCGTCGTGGTGCTCGTAGCCCTTGCCGTCGTGCGTTCCGGTACCCGGCTCCTTCGCGACCGCCGCCGTGTCGGCCTTCTCGCCCGTGGCGACCGGCTCGCCCGTCGGCGCGCCGCCGCGCGTGCGCCGGCGCGAACGCGAACGCGGCGCGCGCTCGGCGTCGCCCTCGGCACGGCCCTCGCTGCGGCCCGCGACGCTCGAACGCGCCGGTGCGGCCGTGGCCGTGGGCTTCAGGCGGCCCTTGGTGCCCTGGGGGATGTCGAGATCGGAATACAGGTGAGGGCTCGACGAGTACGTCTCGGTCGGCTCGGGCTGCCCGAAGTCGAGCGCCCGGTTGATCAGTGCCCACTTGTGCAGGTCGTCCCAGTCGACGAACGTGACGGCGATGCCGGTCTTGCCCGCACGGCCCGTGCGGCCGACGCGGTGCAGGTACGCCTTGTCATCGTCGGGGATGGTGTGGTTGATGACGTGCGTGACGTCGTCGACGTCGATGCCGCGTGCCGCGACATCCGTGGCGATGAGCACGTCCTTCTTGCCCGCCTTGAACTCCGCCATGGCCCGCTCGCGCTGGTCCTGGTTGAGGTCGCCGTGCACCGCCGCGGCATTGAAGCCGCGGTCGTTCAGCTCCTCGACGAGCTTGGCCGCCGCACGCTTCGTGCGCGTGAAGATGACGGTCCTGCCGCGGCCGTCGGCCTGCAGGATGCGCGCGATCACCTCGTCCTTGTCGAGCGAGTGCGCCCGATAGACGAGGTGCTTGATGTTCGCCTGGGTGAGGCCCTCGTCGGGATCGGTCGCGCGGATGTGGATCGGCCGGGTCATGAATCGACGGGCCAGTGCGACGATGGGACCCGGCATGGTGGCCGAGAAGAGCATCGTGTGACGCGTGCCCGGCGTCTGCGCCATGATCTTCTCGATGTCGGGGAGGAAGCCGAGGTCGAGCATCTTGTCGGCCTCGTCGAGCACCATCTCGCTGACGTTCGCCAGCGAGAGGAGGCGCTGCGACGCGAGGTCGAGCAGGCGCCCCGGGGTGCCGACGACGATCTGCGCGCCGGCCTTGAGCTGCTCGATCTGGCCCTCGTACGCCTTGCCGCCGTAGATCGAGACGATCTTCGTCGGGCGGTTCGAGGCGGCGAGCTCGAGGTCCTCGGTGACCTGCACGCACAGCTCCCGCGTGGGCACGACGACGAGCACCTTGACTCCGGGTCCGGGGTCGTCGCCGAGTCGCTGGATGATGGGAAGGCCGAACCCGAAGGTCTTTCCGGTGCCGGTCTTGGCCTGCCCGATGATGTCCTGGCCCGAGAGGGCGAGGGGGATGGTCTGTTCCTGGATGGGGAAGGCATCGGTGATGCCCTTCCCGGCGAGGGCGTCGACGATGTCGGACGCGACGCCGAGGTCACTGAAAGTGGTCAAAGATCTGCCTGTCGAATGTCGCTGATGAGGGTGCGCCTCGTCTCGACTTCAGGCGCACGGCCGCGGGTCCAACGCCCGCATGGCACCTCCAGCCTATCGGAGACTCCCTGAGAGCCTCCGATAGGCTGTGCCCGTGGTGTTCCGGACGAATCGACGCGGCCCGCGTCCCGAGACGCCGCGCCAGCGTCCGCGCGTCGCGCCGACCGACCTCGCGCGCGTCGACTTCCACGAGCTCGTACCGGAGCCCGTGCCCTTCCTCGGGCAGGCCGCCTACATCCAGCTCGAGTTCTTCGAGGGGCTCGCGAAGGCCGTGGCCACCGCCCCGACCCTGCCGTCGAAGGAGGGGCTGAGCGCGGCCGCCGGCGTCGCGCTGCGCAAGCACCACGCGCTCATCGCGGAGCTCCGCCGGCTCGACGTTGAACCCGACGACGTGATGGCGCCGTTCGCGCCGGCCACCGACCGGTTCCGCCAGGCGACGGCGGGAGCCGATTGGTACGAGCTGCTGCTCGGCATCCACATCACCGCCGGCATGCTCGACTCGTTCTTCTCGCGCCTCGCAGAGGGTCTGCCGGTCGAGCTCGGCGCGCGCGTGCGCGCCATCCTCGATGAGGAGGGTGCGTCGGTGGTGCTGGAATCCGAACTGCGTTCGGCGATCCAGGGCCATCCAGGCCTTGCCGACCGGCTCGCCCTCTGGGGGCGCAGCCTCGTGGGCGACACCCTCCTGGTCGCGCGGTCGGCGCTCAGCGGGGCGGATGCCTCGGTGCGGACCGGCGAGCAGGTGGAGCCCGTGTTCACCGAGCTCATCGCCGACCACACGCGTCGCATGGACGCGCTCGGGCTCACGGCGTAGCTCGGCCTCACGGACTAGGAGCGACACGCGACTAGGCACCGGAGGACTCGCACCCAAGACGGTCGTTCGGATAAGCCAGGTCAAGTGGTGGCGAAGGCTCCGATGGTCGCGGAGACCATCACGATCCCGACGAGGTGGTAGCCGCCCGTGACGGCGCCGAACAGAAAGGGTCGTGGCGTGTGTGGTGTCAGGCCGTTGTTGACCGATATCGCGGCTGCCACGCCGAGGCCGACAATGACTCCGAGCGCAAGTGATTCCGCGATGGTGAGGGGGCGAGCACGGTGATGAGGATCGCCATCGCTGGGGACACGAGCAGTGAGCTCCCCAGCGGGACGACGAAGTGGGCGAGCCCGAAGCGGCTGCCCCGGGCTCGTTCGTATCCGATGGACCGGTCCCACGCCTCGCCGAGCAGCGGGGAGAACCAGACTGCTCAGACCCAGATCCGCGAGTAGTTACTACCCGCGGATCTGGGTCAGAGGAGGTAGTAGGCGAGCGTTGCGAGTGCGATGGCGAGCCAGTTGAGCTGCGCGAGGGCGTCGAACATGAGCGGTCGACCTCAGGTGCGCTTGGAACGCATCGCTTTGAGTTGCTTCACGCCAGGATCGGCGGCCAAAGCAAGGTACTCGTCTGAGCCGAGCGGGACGAGGGCGATCCGGCCGTCGTCGTTGTGGTGGACGCCCCATCCGTACCGCTTGCCCAATGGAGACGAGCGCAGGCACGCCTGATCCCTGGCGAAGAACGCTTCTCGTTCCCGTGCTCTCGCGTCGTCTGGGATGTCCTGGCGGATCGCGTGCACGGCGAACAGCACATCGTCGGAGGTGAACTCATAGGTGTGATCGACGATGAGCCGGTGCTGTAACTCCGCGATCGTCGGAGCCTCGCCGCCGACCGGGGGCTCCTGCGCCTCCTGAACTGGACAGTCCTCAGCCACCTGGATGAAGGTGTTCGAGTAGTTCGTGGTGCCCATACCTCGAACATGGCGGACGCGCGAGTGCTGGGCTAGGAGATTTCCGACAGGCTGGATGCCATGACCGATCACTCGTCACGACAGGCCGAGGATCGCCCAATCCTGCCGGACGAGCGTTCCGGCGTGCTGCTGCCCGACAATCTCGAACGCTATGCCGCGAACTGGATCGCCCCGGCCGCGGAGGTCGACGCCGTAGTCGATCAGTTCTGGCACGTCTCCTGGGCGTTCCCTGACGGCGAGAGCGCCGATCAGCGGATCATCGATCTGCCCGCCGTTACGGTGACCATCGAGGACGGCGACACGCCCGCCCCGCTGGTCGTGACCGGCGTGCAGACCGGCGCCTGGCGGCGCATGATCCACGGCCGAGGGCGGGTGTTCGCGATCCGCCTGCGACCGGCTGGGCTTGCGATCGTCAGCGACCTCGCTCCCTCATCAGTAAGGGACGCGACGATCCCAGTGACCCCTTCGCTCGATGCGCGCCTGTACGAGTTCATGCGGGAGGTCGCGACCACGCCGACCCCTGCCGAGCGCGCCCGCTCCGCCGAGCGAGTAGTCGCCGGCCTGCTGA
This sequence comes from Agromyces bauzanensis, assembly GCF_014645655.1. Lineage (GTDB taxonomy): Bacteria > Actinomycetota > Actinomycetes > Actinomycetales > Microbacteriaceae > Agromyces > Agromyces bauzanensis. The sequence goes on from NZ_BMMD01000001.1 coordinate 161,461, forward strand.
TCGAGCAGCCGGTATCGGAGAAAGGACTGCTCGCGAATGCGGTGCTCGATGAGCTTCGCGCCCGTGTCCGCCACCGGACGGGGACAACGCTCCCGCAGCACTTCGGCGTCAGCGAGCGCACCGTCGAGCGCGCGCTCATGGACACGGTCGGGCACGGCCCGAAATGGATCAGCCGACGCATCCGACTTCAGGAAGTCGCACTCGCTCTCGCAACAAGACCCGATGCAAGCCTCGCAGCCATCGCCGCCGAACTCGGCTACGCCGACCAGTCCCACCTTACGGCCGACTTCCGGGCCGTCGCCGGGATCACACCAGGCGGCTATCGTCGGCGTCTGACGGAACTTCGCGCACGGTGACATCCTCAGGCGTCCACGCGAGCGGCGGCGAGTCGCCCGACGAAAACCAGCCCGCTCCTGGCTCGGGCCCACGTTGGCGCTACTCTGAGGCCGCGTCAGTCGACTGGTCGATGACCTGGATCGTGGCCCCGCCCGGTTCGCGGTAGGTCACTTGGAAGCCGCCGGGAATCGCGGCCGGTTCCTCGACCACGACCAGGGCGCCCGGACGGTTGGCGTGGAACGTGGCGACGGACTCGACCACGAAGATCGGGCCGACCGGCGCAGTCGGGTCATTCGCGTCGAGCATGATCTGAACCTCACAGCCGGGCAGGGCCAATGCGACGGTGGTGTCGCCCTCACGCCACAACTCTGTGAAACCGAGCCCGTCGCGATAAAGGGCCAGCGAGGCGCCGAGGTCGGCGGTCGGGACGAACAAGAACTCGAGCTTCATGGTGGACCCTTTCCGTGTCGTAACTCGATATGCTGAGAGCATAACGGCATTATGTGACCATGCGCGAGTGGATTCCGATATCGACTTCCCCGAGGGGCAGGCTCGCTCTGGCCGCAGTGCGGCAGTTCGGCACGCGCTCGTTCGACGAGGTCACGGTCGGCGCGCTCGCGGCTGACGCTGGGGTGACAACCGGAGCGATCTACCACCACTTCGGCAGCAAGCTCGGCTTGTACGAGTTCGTGCGGGCGGATGTGGAGCGGCGCCTGCTAGACCGGATGGAGGGAGCGGCCGATGCCGCGGCCGAGCCGACGGCAGGCGTCCGCTCGGCACTGCTCGTCGGCTTCGACTTCGCGGTGCGCGAAGGCTTCCCACGGCTGCTCGGCACCCCACCCGCCGGGGCGGAGCGCGACCGGCTTACCGAACTGCTCGCCGCGCACAGCACGTCCCCGCTGCTCGGCCGTGTCTTGGCAGCCGCCTGGCGGGAGGCTCTCGCCGCGGTCGCCGACGGGGCCGACTCCGCGCAGGCCCGTGCCGCGCTGGCAGCGATCGGACCCTGACAGAGCCGCTGCGTGGCTGGAGCCAACGACACCGAAGCACTCCATGTGATTCACAGCCTCCGGTGCGCCGCCGCACACCTCGATACCTCGCTTGACACCCACATCTGGTATTTCAGTCAGGAAGAGTGTCGCTCGGAGCTTCTCGTGCGTACGCCGCGTATCCTGCGAGCATCCGGCAATGCCGCGATGGAAGGCTCCTCACTCCTGCAGAAGAACGTCCCGAACCAGCACTCCTGGGCCACCCGCAAGCAACTCAGGCTCGCGATCGTGCACTGGATCGAGGCCCGCTACCATAGCCGCCGCCGACAACGCCGACTCAGGAAGTTGACCCCCATCGAGTTCGAGACCATCATGAAGGACGCCGTCACATGGGCGGCAGACGGAACCGAGTCAACCAAAGCCTCAGCATTCCCGCCCGCCGAGAAGCGCGACCAGGGTCTGGGCGCGGCGACCGCCTGAGCGCTTCCCCGAGCCCGTCAGGCCCGCGTCAGCACGAGCGAGACGTTGTGGCCGCCGAATCCGAACGCGTTGACGAGCGCCGCCGGGAAGTCGCCCTCGCGCGTGCTCCGGATGACATCGACCTCGATCTCCGGGTCGAGCTCGTCCGCGTTGATCGTCCCGGGTACCCGGCCGTCGCGCAGCGCCTGCGCCGCGACCATGGCACCGAGTGCGCCGGATGCCCCGAGCAGGTGGCCGACCATCGACTTCGTCGAGGTGACCGTCGTGCGGCCCAGCGCCGCCGCGATGGCGCGACTCTCGTTCGCGTCGCCGAGCGGGGTCGAGGTTGCGTGCGCGTGCACGAACGCGATGTCGTCGGGGGCCAGCCCGGCCGAACGCAGCGCGAGCGACATCGTGCGCGCCTGGTTCTCCGGGTCGGCGGCCACGATGTCGAATGCGTCGGAGGTGAGCGCGGCTCCCTCCAGGAAGGCATGGATGGGGACGCCCCGCGCCCGGGCATGGTCCTCCCGTTCGAGCACGAGCACCCCGGCGCCCTCGCCGAGCACGAAGCCGTCGCGGCCGACGGCGAACGGGCGGGAGGCCGCCGTCGGATCGTCGTTGCGCGTGGAGAGGGCGCCGGTCTGCGCGAGCGCGGCAAGGGTGAGATCGGTCACGCACGCCTCGGCGCCGCCCGCGAGCACGAGGTCGGCGTCTCCCGCCAGGATCATCTGCCTCGCCATCAGGATGGCCTCGGAGCCGGACGCGCAGGCGCTCACGGGCGCGCGCGCGCCGGCCCGCGCGCCGACGGCCATGGAGAGCCATGCCGCCGCGCCGTTGCCCATCATCATCGTCACGGTGTGCGGCGAGACCCGGCGCGGACCGGCATCCCTGAGACGCGCGGACTGCTCGAGCATGCTCGTCAGGCCGCCGATCGCCGAGCCGATCACGACGGCGACACGATCACGGTCCGCCTCCGGACTTCCCGCGTGCCGCCAGGCCTCGCGCCCCGCGAGGATCGCGAACTGCTCGACCCGGTCCATGCGACGCTGCTCGCGCACGGTGAGCCCGGCCAACGCCTCGGCGCCGACGGTCGCCGCCAGCCGCACCGGCAACTGCTCCGCCCACGGCTCGTCGAGCTCCGTCACCCCCGACCGTCCATCGAGGAGTGCGGCCCACGTGGACGCGGCATCGCCGCCGACTGGGGTGACCGCGCCGAAGCCGGTGATCGCGACTCGCATACAATCACCCTATGCGGTGGCAGACCGGGAAGGTTCGTCCGGCCCCGCACGGCGAGGGAGGAGCGGGATGCGCGCGTTCGTCGTCAACCGACTCGACGGCCCCGACGCGATCCACGTCGGCGACGTGCTCGAGCCGGCCGGCAGCCACGGGCGGGCGGGCGGGCTGCGGGTGCTCGTCGACGTTCGTGCGGCTGGTCTGTCCCCGATCGACGTGCTCCAGTCGCGCGGCGCCTACCAGTACGGCGCGCCGCCGCCCTACACGCCCGGGAGCGAGGCCGCCGGGGTGGTTCGGGAGGCGGATCCGGCCTCCGGATTCGCCCCGGGTGACCGGGTCGCCGGCATCGTCTTCTGGGGTGCGCTCGCCGAGCGCTGTCTCGTCGCTCCCGAGTACACGATCCGCCTGCCCGACTCGGTGTCGTTCGCCGAGGGCGCCGCCGTGTACCTCAACTACTCGACCGCCTGGTACGCCTACCATCGCGCCGCAGTCCAGCCCGGGCAGACCGTTCTCGTCCACGGCGCCGCCGGCGGCGTCGGTGCCGCGGCGCTCGACCTCGCAGCGCAGTTCGGCGCGCGTGCCATCGCCGTGGTCTCCAGTGACGCGAAGGCGGCTTTCGCCGAGCGGGCCGGCGCGTGGGCGGTCGTCCGCAGCGATAGCGCGTGGCTCGAGCGGGTGCGCGAACTCACCGGCGGGCGCGGCGTCGACGCGGTGCTCGATCCGGTCGGCGGCGACCGATTCACCGACTCCCTGCGTGCGCTGCGGATCGGCGGCACCCTCGTCGTGATCGGATTCGTCGGCGGAGGCATCCCCGAGGTTCGCGTGAACCGCCTGCTGCTGCGCAACCTCACGATCACCGGCATCTCGGCGGACACCATGGACCGGGAGCATCCGGGCACGCTCGTCATGGTCCGCGACGCCGTCCAGCGGCTCCTCGACACGGGGATGCTCCACCCGCACGTGGGGGCGAGGCTCCCGTTCGATCGCGCCGCCGACGCGGTACGGCTCGTCGAGCGCGGCACGACGATCGGCAAGGTGGTCGTGGACGTCTCGACCTGAGCCGGATCAGGCCCGGATGACGCCCTCCACCGTGAGCTTCTCCGCGATCACCTCGCGCAGCACGTTCTTGCGGACCTTGCCGACGGCGGTCATGGGCAGAGCGTCCACGATCTCCAGACGTTCGGGCAGCTTCTGCACCGCGACACGTCGCTCGAGCAGGAAGCCGGTCACCACTTCGAGCGTCAGATCGTGGCCCTCGTTCACGACGATGAATGCGCACGCCTTCTCGCCCACCCGCGGGTCCGGCATCGCGACGACCGCGATCGCGCGGATCCCCGGGTGGCCGCTGAGCAGATCCTCGACCTCGCGAGCGCTGATGTTCAGACCGCCGCGGATGATGATGTCCTTCACACGGCCGCTCACCCGCGCGTATCCGGCCTCGTCGACGTAGCCGAGGTCGCCGGACTTCGAGAACCCGTCGGGCGTGTAGGTGAGTTCGGTCTCAGCGGGCTCCCGGTAGTAGCCGAGCATGAGCGAGGGACCACGGAACGCGAGGTCCCCTTCCTCGCCGATCGGCACTTCGGTGTCGTCGGGGCCGACGACCTTCAGGACCCCGCCCGGAACGACGCGGCCGTCCGAGGTCACCGAGCGCTCGGGCGCATCGTCCGGCCCGCACATCGTCGTGGCGAAGTTCTCGGAGCGCCCGTACAGGCTCAGGACCGAGATCGTCGGGAACAACGCGCGCGCGGCTTGCACGACCGGGCCGGGGATCGGCGCGCCCGCACAGACCCAGTAGCGCATGGTCGAGACGTCGTGCCGACCCTCCTGATAGGCCTCCATCGCCGTGCTCAGGAAGGTCGTCGCGGTGAAGGTGAACGTGCAGCCGTACCGTTCGATGCGCTGCAGCCCCTCCTCGGCGTTCCACTCCGGCTGGAAATGGGTCCCGGCGCCCGCGATCAGCGGCAAGACGATCCCGGTCTCCAGACCCGTCGAGTGCGCCACCGGCGACGGGTTGAAGGCGACGTCGTCCGGGGTGATCCCGAGCAGGTCGATGATCCCTCTCGCGGCCGCGTGCATCGTGTTGAACGTGTGATAGCACCCCTTCGGGCGGGAGGTCGTGCCGGAGGTGTAGACGAGGAGGAATCCATCGTCGGCCGTCGCCGTGCCACCGAGCGCCGCATCCAGCTCTCCGACGTCGCCGTCGGCGAACAAGGTGTCGAACGCGATGAAGTCGTCCGCAAGCACGGGGTCGTCCGAACGCACGAGCACGATATCGCGCAGCGCCGGCGCGCTCGGAAGCAGCTCCTGATACAGCGCGCCGTAGGCGAACTTGTGGAAGAACGCCGGGCCGATCACGACGACCGCCTCCGAGTGGCGCAGGATGTAGCCGACCTCCTCCTGCCGGAAGATCGGCATGATCGGCACGAGGACCGCGCCGAGGCGGGACAAGGCGAGCATGATCGTCGCGAACTCGACCCAGTTGGGCAGCTGCACAGCGACGCGGTCACCACGTTCGACGCCAAGCGACCTCAGGCCGGTCGCGAGTCGCACGACGTCGTCGCGGAGACTGCCGTAGGTGGCCGTCGATGTGCCGTCCGAGACGAACACGCGCTCCGGATGCTGCGCCGCCCCCGCATCCAGGAAGTCGTACAGTACGCGGTCCTGCCACCATCCCTCCGCGTAGTACCTGTCACGATCTGCCGCAGTGTGCGGACCCAGGTCATGCGGCTGAGCGGTCTGACTGGTGTTCATGGTCATGAGTACGTGCCCTCCCTCGGTTGCGGTGGTGTAGTTGCTATACCTCGCTCTGCGTGGTGTTCGGGAGTGGTTCCCGACCTCGAAATGCTACGCCTCTAGCGCGATTCGCCGTCTCCGCCGACCGACTCCGGCAGCTCCACGACTTGGGCGGCGTAGCACAGCCCCGCTCCGAACCCGAACTGCAATGCCAGCTGCCCGCCCCGTGCGGCGCCTTCGCGCAGCAGCCGCTCCATCGCGAGTGGCACCGAGGCGGCGGAGGTGTTCCCGGTGTCGATGACATCCCGCGCGATGACGACGTCGTCGCGCAGTCCGAGCGCGGCGGTCACCGACTCGATGATGCGCAGGTTCGCCTGGTGCGGGATGAACACGTCGATGTCCTCCGGGCGCACCCCGGCGGCCTCAATCGCCTGCGCGGCGAACTGCGGCACGACCGAGGTCGCCCAGCGGAAGACGCTGGGCCCCTCCTGCCGGGCCGTCGGCCATTCGACAGGCTCGTCGCCCGCGTACTTGTAGTCGAGCCAGGAGTGCGTGACCGTGATCGCATCCGCATGCGTCCCGTCGGAGCCCCACACCGTCGGCCCGATGCGAGGCACATCGGACGGCCCGAGGACGACCGCCCCGCCGCCGTCGCCGATGATGAACGAGATCGTGCGGTCCGTCGGGTCGCTGAAGTCCGAGAGCTTCTCCGCGCCGATCACGAGCACGTGCCGCGCAAGGCCGGTTCGGATCATCGCGTCCGCCTGACCGATGCCATAGCAGAATCCTGCACAACCGGCGTTGACATCGTAGGCCGCGGCCGACGGCGACGCTCCGAGCCGTGCGGCGACGACGGGCGCCATTCCAGGTGTCGGCTGCAGCCACGAAGTCGTGGCCACGATGACCGCGTCGATGTCATCGGGATCGACCGCGGCGGCTTCGAGCGCCGCGGCGCCGGCCTGTTCGGCGAGATCCTGCACGAGCACGTCGCGCGGGGCGCGGCGCCGCGTGACGATGCCGGTTCGGCGTCGGATCCACTCGTCTGAGCTGCGGAGCGGCTCCGCGAGCTCGTCGTTGGTGACGACGAGACTGCCGCGGGCACCTCCGACTCCGAGGATGCGCGAATATCCGGACGGGGTGGTGGTTCGCAATCGGGTCATCGCTCAATACTCTAACTTGCGGGGAGCTGTCTGCACACCGGCTGTGAGGATCTCGCGAGCCGTGCTCCCGTCGCGTGGGGGTCGGCAGCGTCGCGCGTCGAGCGGGCGGCGGTTCTTCCTCGGATTCGAAGTAGTTCGGCTCCACGATCAGCCGCTCGTCCCGCGGCAGCCGCAGGGCCGTTGCCTGCGACACCCGGTGCCCGTCGTGACGGGCCACAGGAGATCGCCGACTTCCTCGAGGTCGATGGTCCGATCGAGAACCTGGCCGACGCCCTCGATGACGTGCAGTCGCCGCTGTCGCGACGCCGCGACCCGTGGCTCACCGCTCTCGTCGCGGTACGTGCCGACGCCGATGTCGATCGGCGCGATCTACGTCGTGTTCACGCCGGAGAGCTCCAATACCGTGCAGTTCGAGTTCACCACGACCGACCTCGGCTACTTCGCCGACATCAGGCAGGACACCGAACTCGCGGTGCGCACCCTGCGTGTCACGTCGGACGGTTCGGGCGACGGTGTGGGCGACGATGCCCGGCAGCCGAGGTCGCAGACCCGAGTGCGCGACGGCGCCAGGCGAACGACGTCGCCGACCGCGATCGTGCTCATCGCGCTCGGCATCGTGTTCGCCCTGCTGGGCGTCGCCTCGATCGTGCACCTCTACGTGCTCGGCGTGCGCGGGGTTGAGCTTCAGGGGAACTACCCTTTCATCCGCGACGGTGAGGTCGACATCGCGCTGCCCGGTGTGCTGCTGCTGCTCGGCATGGTGCCGCTCTTCATCGGCGAGCTGCTGCGCCGCGCGACGTGGACCGCCGAGCACCAGAGAGGGCGTGTACGGCTTCGTCGCTGCAGTCGTCGTCATGCTGATGTCACTGCTGAAGCGCGCGGTGGTCGCCGGTGTCGCGGCGCGCCGCCTCGCCGCCCCCGCCCCGCGGACGTGCGAGCCGCTCGAAGAGCTCCGCGTCGCCGCGCTCGCGGCGCGGGCCGATCACGAGGGCGGCCGCCGCGGACGCCAGGCCGGCGGCCACGAGCGAGACCGCCCAGATCCAGCCGCCGTCCCACGGCCAGCCGAGCCACGTGAGCCCGACCCACACGACGGCGGCGACCCCGGTGCCGATCGCCGGCACGAGGGCGCTGCCGTACGTGTGCCGACGGGGGAGCGCGTACCGTGCGGCGAGGCCGAGGATCGCCCCGCCGAGCGCGACGAACAGGAGCTCCATCGTCAGGCGACGAATCCGACTCGGCGCGACTCCTCCGAGCCGATCTCGACGTACGCGACGGCCGCCGACGGCACCACGTAGACCGTGCCCTTGGCATCGGTGAGCTTCAGGTGCGCAGACTGCCCGGCGAGGGCCGCCGCGACGGCCTGCTCCACCTCCGCCGCCGTCTGCGAGGACTCGAACGAGAGTTCACGGGGGGAGTTCTGGATGCCGATGCGAACGTCCACGGTGCGCCTTTCTGCTCTGTGGTTGAAACACTACGACACGGGCCGCGCCGGGCCGTACCCGTTCACTGTCGGCGGAACGCGTTACCGTTCAGGCATGCCCGCCACCGCGACCCTCCCGAACCCCGTCGCGACGCTTCCCGATGGCGCGCACGCCGCGGTCTTCGGGCCGCCCGGAAGCGGCAAGACGCGGCTCGTGGTCGACCTCGTGGCCGACCGCGTCGAGCGCCGCGGCTACGGCACCGACGAGGTGCTCGTGCTGACGGCGACCCGCGCCTCGGCCACCGCGCTCCGCGACGAGCTGGCCGTGCGGCTCGGCGTCACGACCCGGGGGCCGCTCGCCCGCACGGCGAACTCGATCGCGTTCCAGCTCGTGCGCGCCGCCACGGGTGCGCCCGTCACGCTGCTCACGGGCGCCGAGCACGACCAGATCGTCGGCGACCTCCTCGAGGGCGGCATCCGCGACGGCTTCGGCCCGGCGTGGCCCGGCTCGCTGGGTCCCGAGGTGCGCGGGCTGCGGGGCTTCCGCTCCGAGCTCCGCGACCTCATGATGCGCGCGGTCGAGCACGGCGTCGACGCCACGGCGCTCGCCCGCCTCGGCGAGCGCGCGGGCCGGCTCGAATGGGTCGCCGCGGCCGCGTTCCTCGAAGAGTACGCCGAGGTGAAGGAGCAGGTGCGGCCGACGCAGTTCGACTCCGCCGAACTCGCCGCGTTCGCCGCGACGATCGTGCGGCGAAGCACGACGGAGGCCGCGGCATCCGCAGCGCTCGGCGACCTCGCCCGGCTCCGGCTCGTCGTCGTCGACGACGCCCAGGAGGCGACCGAGGCCACCGCCGCCATGCTCGGCGCGTTCGCGGCCCGCGGCGTCGCGGTGGTCGCGTTCGGCGATCCCGACGTTGCGAGCAACGGATTCCGAGGGGGCCGGCCCGAGCTCCTCGGCTCGCTGTCGACCGTGCTCGACGGCGCCCCCGTTCGCCGCATCGAACTCCCGCGCGTGCTGCGCGGCCGGTCGGCCATCCGCGAGGTCGTGCGCTCGGCCACGTCCCACATCGGCACGGCCCTCGGCGGAACGCACCGGCAGGCGACGTTCGAAGTACCTGACGACGTCGTCGATGCCGACCCGCTGGCCCCGGTGCTCGGCATCGAGGCGCACTCGCATGCGGCCGAGTGCCAGTCCGTCGCCGCACTCCTGCGCGAACGGCACCTGCTCGACGGCGTGCCGTGGTCGTCGATGGCCGTCGTGCTGCGCGCCGGCGCCGACGTGCCCGCGTTCGAACGCGGCCTGGCGCTCGCCGACGTGCCAACCGCGGGCGACGCGGCCCGCACGGCGCTGCGCGACGCGCCGGCCGCCGCCGCGCTGCTCGTCGCGGCCTCGCTGGCGCTCGATCGCGAGCCGCTCACCGCCGAGCGCGCGATGGAGGTGCTCACCGGGCCGCTGGGGCGGCTCGACGGCGTCGGGTTGCGCCGTCTCCGTCTCGCGTTGCGGCACGAGGAACTCGCGGCGGGTGGCTCGCGGTCGGGCGACGAGCTCCTCGTCGACGCGTTGTCGGCGCCGGGCGGGTTCGAGACAATCGACGCCGCTCCCGGCCGGCGCGCCGGGCGCGTGGCGAAGCTCCTCGCGGCGGCACGCGGCGTCGCCGTGGGCGGCGGCACCATCGAGGAGGTGCTCTGGTCGCTGTGGGACGGCAGCGGCCTCGCCTCCGAGTGGGGCGCGCAGGCGCGCGGCACGGGCGTGCTCGCCGAGGAGGCGAACCGCGCCCTCGACGCGGCGGTCGCGCTGTTCGCGGCGGCGACGCGTTTCGTGGAACGCGAGCCCGAGGCGGCCGCCGGCAGGTTCGTCGACGAGGTGCTCGCGAACGAGCTCCCCGAGGACTCGTTGGCGCCGCAGCGCAGCGCCGAATCGGTCGTCGTGACCACGCCGCCGGCCCTCATCGGCCGCGAGTTCGACGTGGTCGTCGTCGCAGGCCTGCAGGACGGCGTGTGGCCGAACCTCCGGCCCCGCGGCACGCTGCTGCATGCGGGCCTGCTGCCGCGGGTCGTGGCGGCGGCACGGGCGGGTGCGCCGCTGCCTGACCCCGAGAGCGCGGCCGAGTCGCGCGCGTCGGTGCGCGGCGACGAACTGCGCCTCTTCGTCCTCTCGGCCTCGCGTGCGCAGCGCCAGCTCGTGCTGAGCTGCACGGCCAACGACGACGAGCAGCCGTCGATGCTCATGGGCTACGCCACCGAGCGGGTCCGGTCGCGCCGTCGGCCCCTGCACCTACGCGGGCTCGTCGGCTCGCTCCGCCGCGAGACGGTCGCCTCGGCCGACCCCGAGGCCGCGGCCGCGCTCGCGCTGCTCGCCGAGGAGGGCGTGCCGGGCGCGCACCCCGACGACTGGTACGGGCTCGCCGAGCCGTCGACCACGGCGCCGCTCGTCGACCTCGACGACCCCGAGGCGTTCGTCGCCGTGTCGCCGTCGCAGATCGACCGAGCCGAGGAGTCGCCGCTCGGGTGGTTCATCGACCACGTGGCATCGCCGCCGTCGGGCGTCGCCGCGTCGATCGGCACCATCGTGCACGCGGTCGTCGAGGAGGCGGGCGCTCGCGACGACGGCGACACGAGCATCGAGACGCTCTGGGCGGCCGTCGAGGCGCGCTGGCGCGACCTCAGGTTCGAGGCGGGCTGGGTCGCCGAACGCGAGCGGCGTGGCGCGCGGCGCATGGTCGAGGGCGCGGCCGACTACCTCGCGGCGTTCGCCGACGACGGCAAGGTGCTGCTCGGTGCAGAGGGCAGGTTCACGCTCGTCGTCGACCGCGTGCGGATCACGGGCACCATCGACCGAATCGAGGCGTCGCCAGACGGCACGACCGTGATCGTCGACCTGAAGACGGGGCGCACGCCGCCCACCGTCGAGCAGGCGGCGCGGCATCCGCAGCTCGCGGCCTACCAACTGGCGGCGCGGGCCGGTGAGGTCCCGAACGCCGGTGCGATCGGGGGTGCGAAGCTCGTCTACGTCGCCCGGCCGACGCGCGGCGTCGGCTACACCGAGCGCGCGCAGCAGCCGTTCGACGACGCCGCCGAGTCGGAGTTCCGCGAGCGGCTCGCGGAGGTCGGCCGCGTGATGGCCGGGAGCACGTTCGAGGGCCCGGGCGAGCTCGGCTTCCGTTCCCGCTTCGGCGCGTGGCAGTACCGTGTGCACCTCGTTCCCGCGGTGTCGGCATGACGGATGCCGGAACGAGTGCGGTCGGCTCGAGTGCCGGCGAAGGCTCGGCGATCGGCGCGGCGACGATCGCCGCGCGCCTCGGGCTCCACCTGCCCACCGACGAGCAGCGCGCCGTCATCGAGGCCGATCCGCACGGCGCGAGCGTCGTCGTCGCGGGCGCGGGCAGCGGCAAGACCGAGACCATGGCGAACCGGGTGGTGTGGCTTCTCGCGAACGGGCATGTCGCCGTGCCCGAGGTGCTCGGCCTCACGTTCACGCGCAAGGCCGCCGGCGAGCTCGCCGACCGCGTGCGCGAGCGGGTCGCGCAGCTCGTGGCCGAGGGCATCGCCGCCGTCGAGCTCGACCCGCTCGAGTCGGCCACCGTGAGCACCTACAACGCCTTCGCGAGCACCATCTACCGCGAGCACGCGATGCTCATCGGGCGCGAGCCCGACGCGTCGGTGCTGGGAGAGGCATCCGCGTGGCTCCTGGCCCGCTCGGTCGCGAGCGCATCGGCCGACCCCCGGCTCGTCGAGCTCGACGCGTCGCTCGACCGGGTCACGGGTGCGGTGCTCGCGCTCAGCCGTGCCCTCGCCGAGAACGTCGCCGACAGTCGCGACGTGCGAGCCTTCGCCCGCGAGTTCCTCGCCATGGAGGGCCTGCCCATCGAGGCGCCGCGCAAGCGCACCGACTTCCAGACGTTCACCGACGCGCTCGGCGTGGTCGGCGCGCTGCCGCCGCTCCTCGACCTCGCCGACGCCTACGCGGCGGCGAAGCGCGAGCGCGGCTACGTCGAGTTCTCCGACCAGGTGGCGCTGGCCCTCGCGATCTGCGAGCGGCATCCCGAGGTCGTCGCCGCGTACCGCGAGCGGGCGCGCACCGTGCTGCTCGACGAGTACCAGGACACGAGCGTCGTGCAGACCCGGCTGCTCTCGACGCTGTTCCGAGGGCACTCGGTCATGGCGGTCGGCGACCCCGACCAGTCGATCTACGGATGGCGCGGCGCGAGCGCCGCCAACCTCGCCCGCTTCGCGGACGACTTCGCGCCCGAGGGCACGTGCAGCGTGTACGACCTCTCGACGAGCTGGCGCAATCCGCGCATCGTGCTCGATGCGGCGAACACGCTCATCGGGCCGCTCGACGCCGGGATCCCGAAGGCGCCGCTCGCGGCCTCCCCGTTCGCCGGCCCCGGAGGGCTGCACGTGGCGTGGGCGGAGACCATCGAGGAGGAGGCCGACCTCGTGGCGCGCTGGTTCGCCGCGCGCCTCAGTCGCACGGGCGACGGCGCCGCCCCGAGCGGGGCCCTGCTGTGCCGCACGTTCGCGAACGTCGGCGTCTTCACGGGCGCGCTTCGTGCGCGCGGCGTGCCGGTGCACGTGCTCGGCGTCGCGGGGCTGCTCGACCAGCCCGTGATCGCCGACCTCGTGTGCGTGCTGCGCGTGCTGCACGACCCCACCGCGGGCTCCGAGCTCGTGCGCGTGCTCGGCGGGGCGCGTTGGCGCATCGGCCCGGCCGACCTCACCGCGCTGCACGCGCTCGCTCGCTGGCTCGCCGACCGCGACCTCGCGAGTCGTCGCCTTGACGACGACGTGCGGGCGGGGCTCAGGTCGTCGATCGCGCCCGACGAGTCGCCGTCGATCGTCGACGCCCTCGACTTCCTGCTCACGGCACCCGACGGGCACCGCGCCCTGCAGGGCTTCAGCGCGACGGGCCTCGGCCGCATGCGCCGCGCGGGCGCACAGCTCCAGTCGCTGCGCCGCCGCGCGGGCCTCCCGCTGGTCGACTTCGTGCACCTCGTCGTGCAGGAGCTCCTGCTCGACATCGAGGTCGCGGCGAACGCGTCGCAGCCCCTCGGCGCGCCGAGCCTCGAGGCGTTCGACGACCTGCTCGCAGGCTTCGCCGACCTCGCCGAGCACCCCACGCTCGGCGCCTTCCTCGGATGGCTCACCGAGGCCGAGCAGCGCGACAGGCTGGCGCCTCGGCAGGACGACCCCGAGCCGGGCGCCGTGCAGGTGCTCTCGATCCACGGGTCGAAGGGCCTCGAGTGGGATCTCGTCGCGATCCCGCGGATGGTCGACGAGGAGCTCCCGTCGAAGCCGCGCACCACGAAGGGGTGGCTCGCCTTCGGCGAGCTGCCGAGCGACTTCAGGGGTGACCGCGATGAGCTGCCCGAGTTGCCGTGGCGGGGCGTGCAGAGCCAGGCCGAGTTCGACGCCGGCGTGCGTGCGTTCGCCGACGAGAACCGGGAGCGCCACGCGGAGGAGGAGCGTCGCCTCGCGTACGTGGCGCTCACGCGCACGCGCGACGAGTTGCTGCTCAGCGGGTCGTGGTGGTCGACGCAGAGGGCGCCGCGCACACCGAGCCCGTTCCTGCGCGAGCTCGCCGTCGCGGGCGTCGTCGACCCCGCGGCGCTGCCGCTCGCGCCGCTCGCCGACGAGAACCTCCGTGCCGGCGCGACGACGCGCGAGCGATGGCCGCTCGACCCGCTCGGCGCGCGACGCACGCGCGTGCACGCGGCCGCCGACGCCGTGCGCGCCGCTGCCGACGGGCCGAGCGGCGCCGGCATCGGTCCGCGGCTCGCCGACGAGCTGCGGCTGCTCATCGAGGAGCGCCGCCGCCGGTTCGAGGGCCCGGGTGCCCCGCCGATCCCGGCGCGCGTGCCCGCGTCGCGGTTCAAGGACTACGTCGACGCCCCCGCGGCCGTCGCGGAGCAACTCCGCCGTCCCATGCCGCAGCGTCCGTTCCGCGCCACTCGTATCGGAACCCTCTTCCACGCGTGGGTCGAGCACCGGTCCACGGGCCTCGGCGAGGCCGGCGCGATCGACGCCGGATGGTCGGCCCTCGCCGGCGGCGACGGCGACGAGCGGGGATCCGTTCTCGCGGATGCCGCCCCCGAGCGCCTGCGCGCGTTGCAGGCGACCTTCGAGGCCTCCGAGTGGGGCGGCCGCCGACCCATCGCCGTCGAGCTCGAGCTGCATCTGCCGATCGATGAGCACGTGTTCGTCTGCAAGCTCGACGCGGTGTACGAGGTGCCGCCCGGCGGAGCACTCGCCGCACGCGGCATCCGCTATCAGGTGGTGGACTGGAAGACCGGCGCCGCACCGCGCGACGAGCACGACCTCGAGCTCAAGCAGACGCAGCTCGCCCTCTACCGCCTCGCGTACGCGACGTGGGCGGGCGTTGCGCCCGAGGAGATCGACGCGGTGTTCTACTTCGTCGAGGACGACCGCGTCATCAGGCCCGACCGTCTCTACGACGAGGCGGCGTTGCGGCGCGCCTGGGCTTCGGCGGTGGGCTCCGCGCCCACTGCCGCGTCCGTGTCGCGGTGAGGCGGCCGAGGCGTCTCGGGCGGTGCCGCGTCCCCCCAGTCGCTGAGGTCGAGCGGAATCGGCGCCGTGGCATCCGCAGGCACCAGTGGCCGTTCGCCGGCCTCGCTGCGCTCGAGCTCCGAGAAGTCGTAGCTGTCGGTGAGGAGCGTCGCGCCGCCCTCCCGCGGCAGGTTGTCGCGGGGCGTGTCGTCGAGCAGACGCTCGACGTCGTCGACGGCGAGGATCGGCCCGGTGTCGGGTGAGAGCGGCTCGCTCGACCGGTCGTGGACGCGCTCGACGAGGCCGTCGAGGAGCGAGACGGCGTCGTCGATGATCGCGGCGTCGCGCCGCTCCACGCCGTGCAGGAGCCACCGCGCGAGCTCGAGCTCGCCGTAGAGCAGCGCGCGCTGCGGCAGGTGGGCGTCTGCCACCCGGGCGCGGCCCCGCGTGTACGCCTCGAGCGCGAACTCGGCGGATGTCCCGCGCGAGGTCAGCAGCCAGTGCAGGTCTCGCGCCGGGTCGCCGATCGCGAGCGCCCCCCAGCCGACGACGGCCGTCACCGTGTCGCCGTCGACGAGGATCGAGTCGGCGGTGAGCGAGCCGTTGACGACGGTCGGCCGGAATCGCCACAGCACCCGGTCGTCCGTCGCCTGCTCCCACCGGCGCAGGATCGCCGCGGGCAGGTGACCGGTGTCGGCCGCCCGCCCGATGAGCTCGACGACGCCGTCGTGCGCCTCCTCCGCGGTCTCCCGTGGCAGGCCGGCGTCGCCGACGAAGCCCCCGGGCAGCGTGTGGATCGCGGCGATGGCGGTGCCCACCGACCACGCCAGCGATTCGTGCTCGGTCAGCTCGTCGGCCGTCATGACGCCGCCGGGGATGAACTCCGTGACGATCGCGCGGGTGCCGTCGATCGGGGCCTGTCCGACGAACGCGGGCACCCGGAAGGGCAGCAACGAGCGGATGCCCGCGGTCATGGCGCGGATGGCGACGAGGTCGGCGGACTGCTCGGACTCCGCGCTCTGCGAGCGCGGAGCGCGGATGACGAGATGCCGTCCGTCGGCCGCCCGGAGCAGGACGCTGTCGAACCCTCCGTGGCTGCGACGGGTGTGCGTGCGGGCCCCGCGCACCTCGAGGCCGGGCACCGCCGCTGTGGCCAACGCGGCTAGAGTGAGAGGGGGTCTGGCCATGGCCACAGCTTAAGCACGTGAGTCCGCCTCCCGGGCGACCGCCACGCACTCCCGCCGACTCCGCCCGCTGGCGCAGCGGGCTCAGACGTGCAGAGAGGTGTGCAGTGCGCGAACCGACCGCCCCGCCGCTTGCGCGCGCCGCCCTCGACCGCGACGGTGAGGCCCGTGCCGACGATGCGTTCGCAGAGCGCTTCGACGCCGATCCTCAGGCTCGCGTCATCGCGATGCACCGCGGTCGGGTGCTGCTCGCCGAGCAGGTCGACGGCTCGGCGCCGACCCTCGACTTCCGTCGGGTGGGCGAACTGCCCGAGCCGCACCTGCGCTGCTATCTCGGGCGCACGGTGACCGATGACGGGGCCGTGCCGTCGGGCACGCCTGTCGAGGTGAGGGTGTTCGATGCGGATGCCGCGTCCCGCATCGAGTCCGAGACGGCGCGGTGGGCGGGGCTCCGAACGGCCGTGCCCGTGCTCGGCGACCGCGACGCGGGGCTGTTCACCGAGGCGCTCGCGCTCGCCAACTGGCACGAGTCGAGCCCGTTCTGCCCGCGCTGCGGGTCGACGACGAAGGTGATCCAGGCGGGCTGGGCGCGCAAGTGCGACCGCGACGGCACGCTGCTCTTCCCGCGCACCGACCCCGCGGTGATCGTGCTCGTGACCGACGACGACGATCGCGTGCTGCTCGGTTCGAACGCGCTGTGGGAGCAGAACCGCTTCTCGCTCCTCGCGGGGTTCGTCGAGCCGGGGGAGTCCCTCGAGTCGGCCGTCGTCCGCGAGATCGGCGAGGAGGCCGGGCTCGCCGTCGATCGGGTCGAGTACGCGGCGTCGCAGCCGTGGCCGCTTCCCGCGAGCCTCATGATCGGGTTCACCGCGCGCGTGGCCGCCGGTGCCGTGCCCGCCGGCGCCCGGCCCGACGGCGTGGAGATCCTGGAGCTGCGCTGGTTCACGCGCGAGGAGCTCTCGGGGGCGAACGCCGACATCGGGCTGCCAGGCGGGAGCTCGATCGCCCGGTGGCTGTTGGAGCGCTGGTACGGCGGCCCGGTCGACGAGGGGATGCCGTGGATCACGTCGTGACCGCGGCATCCGACGACCCCCTGCTGGGCGCCCTCGACGACGAGCAGCGCGTGGCGGCCGAGGCCCTGCTCGGTCCGGTATGCGTGCTCGCGGGCGCCGGCACCGGCAAGACTCGCGCCATCACGCACCGCATCGCCTACGGTGTCGCGTCCGGCGCCTACGATCCGGCGCGTGTCATGGCGCTCACCTTCACGGCCCGCGCTGCCGCCGAGCTCCGGGCCAGGCTGCGAGTGCTCGGCGCCGGCGGCGTGCAGGCGCGCACGTTCCACGCCGCGGCGCTCGCGCAGCTCAACCACTTCTGGCCGCTCGTGGTGGGCGGCAGCGCCCCCCGCGTGCTCGAGTACAAGGGACGCGTGCTCGGCGAGGCCGCCGAGCGGCTGAAGCTGCGCGTCGACGTGGCCACCCTCCGCGACGTCGCCGCGGAGATCGAGTGGCGCAAGGTGAGCGCCCTCGGCATGGACGACTACGAGCGGCGGCTCGCGAGCCGCGGGGCGCCTGGTTCGCTCACCCCCGACCAGATGCTCGCCCTCGTCGCGGGCTACGAACAGCTGAAGGACGAGCGGCGCGCGCTCGACTTCGAGGACGTGCTGCTCGCGACCGCCGGCATGATCGAGTCGGAGCCGTCGGTCGCCATGCACGTGCGCGAGAGCTACCGGCACTTCGTGGTCGACGAGTACCAGGACGTGTCGCCCGCGCAGCAGCAGCTGCTCGACCTGTGGCTCGGCGGTCGCCGCGACCTCTGCGTGGTGGGCGACGCGAGCCAGACCGTCTACTCGTTCGCCGGCGCCACGCCCGGGTACCTGCTCGACTTCGAGCGTCGCTATGAGGACGCGATCGTCGTGCGGCTCGAGCGCAACTACCGGTCCACCGCCGCGATCATCGGCGTCGCGAACCGGCTCATGCGGGGCCGACCCGGTGCGCTGGAGCTCGTGGCGGTGGCCGACGACGTACCCGAGGCCTCGGATGTCGCCGCGGCATCCGTCATCGAACCCGACGTGGTGTCCTACGCCGATGAGCTCGCCGAGGCCCGCGGCGTCGCCATGCGCATCCGGGAACGCGTCGACGCCGGGGCGGCACCCGAGACGATCGCCGTGCTCATGCGCGTGAACTCGCAGACGGCGATCCTCGAGCGGGCGCTCGACGACGTCGGCGTGGGCTCGCGCGTGCGCGGGGCGGTGCGTTTCTTCGACCGGCCGGAGGTGCGCGAGGCGGTGCACGCGCTGCGCGCCGCGGCACTCACGATCGCGGGGGAGCCGCTCTTCAAGTCGGTGAGCGACGTGCTGCGTTCGCTCGGCTGGACCGTGCAGCCGCCCGACGGTCCCGGCGCCGTGCGGGCGCGGTGGGAGTCGCTCAACGCGATCGCGCGCCTCGTCGACGATGCACCGGAGGGCACCACGTTCCGCCAGTTCGCCGACGAGCTGCGCGCCCGAGCTGAAGCGCAGCACGAACCGACGGTGTCGGCCGTGACGCTCGCGACGCTGCACTCGGCAAAGGGCCTCGAATGGGACGAGGTGTACATCGTTGGGCTCACCGAGGGCATGCTGCCGATCTCGTATGCGACGGGCTTCGACGCCATCGACGAGGAGCGGCGCCTGCTCTACGTGGGCATCACGCGGGCACGGCGCCGGCTGTCGCTGAGCTGGCCTCGCCGGGGCGGCGGACAGCGAGGTGAACGGGAGCCGTCGCGGTTCCTGCAGGAGTTCGGCACCCGCAGTCGGGATGCGGCTCGTGGCGGCGGCGCCGCGGGAGGGCGCCCGGCCGCTCCAGCGTGAGCGACGCGGCGGCCAGACCGGTGAGGCCGTGCGCGAGCCGGTCGTCGACGACCGCCGTGGCGAGTGCGCTCGCATCGAGTTCGGCGCGGGGCGTGCGGCTGGCCGCGGGCCTGCCGGCGAGCTGCGCCGCGATGGCCGGCCAGGCGGCGTCGGCGTCGCGCCTCGCGAGATCGAGGCAGCGCAGGCACGGTCCCGTGCCCGGCTCGACGAGTGGGCCCACGCGGGCGCCCGTGTCGTCGAAGATGACGGCGAGGTGCGGCACGTCGCGACGGAGGAACGGCAGGTACCGCGCGGGCGGCACGACCCACGGGGCGGAGATGACGGCGAGGGCCGCCTCCTCGACCGCGTCGCGCGCGTCGGCCGCGACGTAGCCGAGCGCCGTGAGGCTCGACGCGAGCCGGCGGCCGAGGAGCCCGTCGGCGTCGAGCGCCACGAGCGGCGGCGCGGCGGCGGTGCTGGGCGCGTCCTGCGGCCCGTGCTCGGGCTCGCGCTCGGCCCCCGGCAGGAACGCCGGTTCGAGCCTCGCGAGAAGCACGCGCACCTGCTCGGCCGTCGCGCCGAGACCCGTGCCCATGGTCATGAGCGTCGACCGGCTCGCGCCGTGCCGAAGGACGGCGATCAGATTCGCCTCGAGGTCGCCCGCGTCGGGGAGGATGACGCGGGCCTCCGCCGCGCCGAGCTGCAGGTCGGTGGGAGAGCGCCAGACGAGGGGCAGGGTGGGATCGATCCGCGGTGCCATGCCGGGAGCATGCCCGACATAACGCCGGCTTCGCTGCATCCGTCCACAGGCTCGGTGGAGGCGGGCCGGGCGCGCTCAGCCCTTCGGCTCCTCGCCGTCTTCGCCCGGCGCGGCGGGGGTCTCGCCGCGGAGCAGCTGCTCGAGCGCCTGGTCGAACTCGTCGTCGGCGTCGGACGCGGCCGTGCGCGTTCCCGTGAGGCGCGCGACGAGCGCGCTCGGGTCGTCGAGGTCCGCGGCCGTCGGGAGCAGGTCGGGGTGCGCCCAGAGCGCGTCGCGGGCCTCGACGCCGACGGCGTCGGTCACGGCGCGCCACATCGCGGTCGCGTCACGCAGCCGGCGTGGGCGGAGCTCGAGTCCGACGAGCGTCGCGAAGGCCGATTCGGCGGGGCCGCCCGACGCGCGACGGCGGCGGATCGACTCGGCGATCGCGTCGGAGCGCGGCAGCCGCCCCGTGGCATCCGCGGTGACGGCGTCGACCCAGCCCTCGACGAGCGCCAGCATCGACTCGAGGCTGCCGAGCGCGGCCTCCTGCGCGTCGCTCTTCGGGCGGATGAGCGCACCGTTGACCACCGCGTTGCGGAGCTCCTCGGTGTTCGACGGGTCGAACCCCTCGGCCAGCTGCTCGAGCCGATCGGTGTCGATGTCGATGCCGCGCGCGAAGGCGGTGATGGCGGTGATGAGGTGCAGGCGGAGCCAGCGGGCGTGGCGGAAGAGTCGTGCGTGCGCGATCTCGCGCACGGCGAGGTAGAGCTCCACCTGGTCGAGCGGGATGTCGAGGCCCTCGCCGAACTCGGCGACGTTCTGGGGCAGGAGGGCGGCGCGGCCGTCGTTCTGCAGCGGGATGCCGATGTCGCCCCCTGAGACGACCTCGGTCGCGAGCTGCCCGACCACCTGGCCGAGCTGCATCGCGAACAGCGCTCCTCCGATGCCGCGCATCATGCGGCTCGCGCCCTGGATCATCGAGCGCAGCTCCTCGGGCGCCTGCTCGCTCATCACACGCGTGAGCTCGTCGGAGATGCTGAGTGCGACGGGCTCGGCGAGCTGCGTCCACACGGGCATGGTGGCCGTCACCCACGCGCGGCGGGTGAGCAGCTCGGGGGTCTCGGGCAGCGCCGAGAAGTCGACGGCCTCGTCGAGCCAGAGCGACGCGACCTGGAGGGCCTGGTCGAGGCGCGCTCGGTCGTCGTCGGCGATCTGCCGTTGGCCGGATGCCGCGCGCTCTTCACCCTGGCGCAGCGCCACCCTCCAGTCGATGCCGTCGTCGCCGCGGTTCATCGCCTGCTGCAACTGGCCGAACAGGGCGGCGATGCTCGCCGGATCGTTGGGCAGCCCCGCGGCGCTCGCGAGTTGCGACGGATCGATGCCGCCGGCTCCGGACAGGAGCTCGCGGAGCATCTCGCGGAACTCCTCCTCGGGGTTCCGGTCGCCAGGCTCGTCGTCCCGATCGGCCACGTGAGCCACCTCCAGTCGCGTTCCTCCAACCGTAGCGCCGCCTCAGGGAACGGGTCTGGGAAATGGCCTAGGCTTGGCCTTCCGGGTGTCCGCCCTTCGCGAACAACGCCCGTACGCGATCAGGCACCGCCGGGAGGACTGGGTTGAGCATCTTCGACGATGGGTCCCCGGTGTCCGCGGACCCCCGCCGGCATGAGGATGCCGCGACGATGCGCCGTCCGCTCGGGAAGCGCATCGGCGGCTGGGCGATCGTCGTTGCCGCCGTCATCGCCCTGCTGTTCGCGCTGCTGCCGTCGCCGTACGTGATCGAGCAGCCCGGCCCCGTGTACGACACGCTCGGGGTCGCCGAGCGCGGCAACGAGGAGATCCCGCTCATCGAGATCCCCGACGAGGAGACCTTCCCGACCGAGGGCGAGCTCAATCTCCTCACGGTGACCGTCCTGGGCCGGCCCGGGCAGACGCCGAACTGGCTCGAGGTGCTCGGCGCCTGGTTCGACCGCACCCGCTCTGCGGTGCCAGTCGAGGCGATCTTCCCGCCCGGCCTGAGCGACGCCGACCGCGACGCGCAGAACGAAGCGGCCATGGTCGACTCGCAGCAGGACGCGATCGCGGCGGCGCTCGTGGAGCTCGGCTACGACTTCCCGCGCGAGGTGACCGTCGCGGGAATCGTCGAGGGCTCGCCCGCCGAGGGCGTGCTCGAGGAGGGGGATGTCATCGCCGAGGTGAACGGCGAGCCAGTGCACGCGGTGGAGGAGCTGCGGGAAGCGGTGCGGCGGAACGGCACGGACGCTGCGGCGAACCTCGTGGTCGTGCGCGACGGCACCGAGGAGACGGTCGCCGTCACGCCCGTCGAACGCGACGACGCCGTGGTGCTCGGCGTGGGCGTGCGCATGCGCTACGAGTTTCCGATCGACGTCACGCTGCAGCTCGACGACGTCGGCGGCCCGAGTGCCGGCATGATGTTCGCGCTCGGAATCGTGGACAAGCTCACCCCCGGGGCGATGCCGGGCGGCGAGATCGTCGCGGGCACCGGCACGATCGACTCCGCGGGCGAGGTCGGCGCGATCGGCGGCATCCGGCAGAAGCTGTGGGGCGCCGAGGAGGCGGGTGCCGAGTGGTTCCTCGCACCCGAGTCGAACTGCACCGAGGTGACCGGACATGTCCCCGACGGTCTGACCGTCTTCGCGGTCTCGACGCTCGACGAGGCGCGCTCGGTCGTCGAGGCGGTCGCCGATGGCGCGGACACTTCGGAATTCGCGTCCTGCCCCGCCTCCTGAACAGCCGGTTCCAAGCCCCCTGAACAGCTGGTTCCAAGCCTTGCGACCATAGGATGGAATCTCGATCCCATCGCGACCGAACACGAGGCCGAGATTGTCAGCACAGCCGCAAGCACCGAGGATTCCGCGCCGCCGCGCCCCCATCGCCATCACGATCGGGGTGGTGGCAGTGCTCGTCATCGCGTTCTTCGTCTTCGTCGGCCTGTACGCCGACGTGCTCTGGTACGACCAGCTCGGGTTCCTCGAGGTCCTCACGACCGAGTGGATCGCCCGCGTGGTGCTCTTCTTCATCGGCTTCGTGGCCATGGCCGTGCCCGTGTGGGCTTCGATCCAGATCGCGTACCGCACGAGGCCGGTCTACGCCAAGCTGAACTCGCAGCTCGACCGCTACCAGGAGGTCTTCGAGCCCCTCCGGCGCCTCGCCATGTACGGCATCCCCGTCGTGCTCGGCGTCTTCGCGGGCGTCTCGGCGTCGAGCCGCTGGCAACTCTCCCTCACGTGGCTGAACCGCACGCCGTTCGGCACGGCCGACGCGCAGTTCGGGTTCGACGTTGGGTTCTTCGTCTTCGAGCTGCCGTTCTACCGTTCCATCGTCGGATTCGCCTCGGCGGTCGTCCTCCTCTCCCTGCTGCTCGTCGTCGCGACGGCCTACCTGTACGGCTCGATCCGCGTGAGCGGCCGCGAGGTCGTGATCTCCAAGTCGGCGCGCGTCCAGATCGCGGCCACCGCGGGCGTGTACCTGCTGCTGCAGGCGATCAGCATCTGGTTCGACCAGTACGCCACGGTCTCCGAGGCGGGCCCGATCATCACGGGCGCCGCCTACACCGACGTGAACGCCGTCATCCCGGGCCGGGGCATCCTCGCGGCGATCGCCGCGGTGGTCGCCGTGCTCTTCTTCGTCACCGCGGCGATCGGCCGGTGGCGGCTGCCGCTGGTCGGCACGGCCCTGCTCATCGTGTCGAGCCTCATCATCGGGTCATTGTACCCGTGGGTCGTGCAGCGGTTCCAGGTCGACCCGAGCGCGAAGACGCTGGAGGCGCCGTACATCGAGAAGGCCATCGATTCCACGCGTGACGCGTACGGGGTGTCCGACATCGAGTTGATCCCGTTCGAAGCGAAGACCGATGCCGAGCCCGGTGCCCTGCGGGCCGACGCCCAGACGACGGCGAACATCCGGCTCATGGACCCGCTCGTGATCAGCCCGGCGTTCCGGCAGCTCGAGCAGTTCCGCCAGTACTACCAGTTCCCCGACGCGCTCGACGTCGACCGGTACGACATCGACGGCGCGACGCAGGACACCGTGGTGGCCGTGCGCGACCTCGCGCTCGACGGACTGGGCGACGCGGAGACATGGTTCAACTCGCACATCGTGTACACCCATGGCTACGGCATTGTGGCGGCCGCGGGCAACCAGCGCTCCGTCGACGGACAGCCTGTCTTCCTCCAGTCCGGCATCCCGTCGACGGGCGTGCTTCCCGACTTCGAGCCTCGAGTCTACTTCGGCGAGGACTCGCCCGACTACTCGATCGTCGGGGCTCCAGAGGGCGACGACGCGATCGAGCTCGATTACCCGGCCGGCGGCGACAGCGAGCGCGAGACCCGCACGACGTTCGAAGGCGACGGCGGGCCGAAGCTCGACAACGTCTTCACCAAGCTCGCCTACGCGCTGAAGTTCCAGTCGGAGCAGATCTTCCTCTCCGACGCCGTGAATCCCGAGTCGCAGATCCTGTACGACCGCGACCCGATCGAGCGGGTGCGCAAGGTCGCGCCCTACCTCACGCTCGACTCCGACACGTATCCGTCGGTCGTCGACGACCGGCTGGTCTGGATCGTCGACGGCTACACCCTCACCGACCAGTACCCGTACTCGAACAAGGTGAGCATGAGCGAGGCCATCGCCGACAGCGAGGGGCTGCCGGCGACCCTGCCGTTCGACGAGGTCAACTACATCCGCAACTCGGTGAAGGCCACGGTCGACGCCTACGACGGCTCGGTGACGCTCTACGCGTGGGACGAGGAGGACCCGATCCTCCAGACCTGGCAGAAGATCTTCCCCTCCGCGCTCGAGCCGATGGAGGAGATGTCGGGCGACCTGCTCAGCCACGTGCGCTACCCGGCCGACCTGTTCAAGATGCAGCGGGCGGTGCTCGGTCGCTACCACGTGACCGACCCGGGATCGTTCTACTCCCGCGAGGATGCCTGGACGACGCCGAAGGAGCCCACGGCCGGCGCGAACACGACCTTCCTGCAGCCGCCGTACTACCTGACGATGCAGATGCCCGGTCAGGATGCCCCGTCGTACTCGTTGTACTCGACGTTCATCCCCGAGGCGCGCGGCGAGCAGAGCCGCAACGTGCTGCGCGGATACCTCGCGGTCGACTCCGACGCCGGCTCGGCCGACGGCGAGCGCGGCGAGGACTACGGCAAGCTGCGGCTGCTCGCGCTGCCCGAGGACGACAACGTGCCGGGCCCCGGTCAGGTGCAGAACCAGTTCGACGGCGACCCGAGCATCTCGGCCCAGCTGAACATCCTGAAGCAGGGCCAGTCCGACGTGATCAACGGCAACCTGCTCACCGTGCCGGTGGGCGGCGGCCTCCTGTACGTGCAGCCCGTCTACGTCCAGTCGACCGGAAACACGAGCTACCCGCTGCTGCAGAAGGTGCTCGTCGCGTTCGGCGACCAGATCGCGTTCCAGGACACGCTCGACCTCGCGCTCGACGTGCTCTTCGGCGGTGACTCGGGTGCGGACGCCGGCGACAACGAGGTGGAGCCCGGCACCGAGCCCACCACGCCGCCTGGGGAGGGTGAGCCGACGACGCCCGTGGCACCGACCGACGAGGTGCAGGCGCTGCTGAACGAGGCCAAGGTGTTGATCGAGGAGAAGCAGACCGCGCTCAGCGAGGGCGACTGGGTATCGTATGGCCGCGCCGACGCGAGGCTTGCCGAGATCGTCGCGGAACTGCTCGAACTCACCCAGGCCGAGCCTCAGGCCGAGCCGCAGGCCGCGGAGGGGCAGTGACCGGTTCCGTCGAGCTCCGCGGCGGTGAATGGCTCGACGACAACCGGGCGAACTGGGACGAACGGGTGCCGATAGACGGGGCATCCGACTTCTGCCGGGCACGACGAGATGCCGTGGCAGATCTTCCCGACGGCCGTGCCGCAGGGCGAGGGCATGTTCGGCCGGCTTCGATTTGGAGCCGGATCACCCGCCTGCTAGTGTTGTCTCTTGTGCCGCGGGGTGGAGCAGTTCGGTAGCTCGCTGGGCTCATAACCCAGAGGTCGTAGGTTCAAATCCTGCCCCCGCAACCGAATCGGAACGCCCGGTCTCTTCGGAGGCCGGGCGTTTCGTATTCACCGCGACCGCCGACTCGATCGGCTCGAGGCCGAGCAGGTAGTTCGGGCTCACCGCGAACTCATGCGAGAGCCCCATCACGTCGTCCAGGTTCCAGCGGTTCGCCATGCTCATCTTGCTGTAGATGGTGGTGGGCTTCGCACCGAGACGCATCGCAAGCTCGCGCTGGGACATCCGGTTGATGAACAGCAGGTGATTGACCCGAAGTGACACCACATCGGACGTGCTGGTCATGTGGGAGTGCTGCGCATCCGTCATGTCATCATCATCCCACGCAAAGTTGCGTCTGACACGAAGAAATCCTAGATCGCGATCAAACGTACGTAAAACACGTATTGCCTGCTACCTTTTGGGCATGGTTGCGGAAGAGAGCTACCTGATCCCCCGCGGAGGTTGCAGCCATCTACCGGGTGACGGACGGCACGATTCGCAAGCTAAGTCGGCACGTACGCCACGACTTCGCCGACGTCCTCAGATGGGTGGGCGATCAGCGACATGGGTAGGCCACGGCTCCCGGCAGGCGAGCTGGGCAGGATCGGCGTCACTCGTCTCGAGAACAGCCGCTACCAGGCCCGTGGAGCCACCCGAGACGACAGCGGCGCCCTGCTACGACTGGCGGGTCAGCGGCGAGACCGAGGAAGCGGCACGCGAGGCCCTGCGGAGCAAAGCGACGCGGCTCAGCGGGACAGGACGATCGAGGATGTCGAGCTCGACGATCCGAAGCATGGCGAGGTGCTCGTCAAGCTGGCGGCATCCGGCCTGTGTCACTCGGACGAACACGTCGTCACGGGCGACATACCGGTGCCGGCGTACCGAAAATCGGTGTTTACGAGGGCGCCGGCGTAGTGGAGAAGGTGGGGCCCGAGGTGGACAGCCTGAAGGTGCGCGACCACGTCCGTGCTGAGTGTGAGCGCACACGTGAAGCAGTCGTCCGACGCTCGACCACCGCGGAGCGCCCCAAGAACCGCAACCGTCGCGACATCGTCAGAGGCGAACGTGAAGGCGGACGTGAAGCACGTGCGCGTTCGTCTCGCCCAGCGCCGCCCGGCGGTTGCGCCCGTCGAGCGAGTCCCACCCGCGTGACCAGCTGAGGCGTTGCGCGATCTGCCACACCGTCGCATGCGGGTCCTCGCGGAGGACAGCGGCGACCTCTTTCGAACGCGACTGCGTGTGGTCACGCAACTCATCGAGCCGGTCGCCAAGGTTCTCGAAGCGGTATTCGTGCGCTGGAGCGACCTCGTACCCGTCCCACGGGCGCAGGAGCTCGAGGGACGAGAGGTAGTCGGCTATCGAGTTCCGGTCGTGGAGAGTTGCATCGAGCATCCCGACGTACGGCGAGATCCGTGGAAGCACGTGGTCGCCTGTCAGAACGACCGCGTTGTCGACGTCGACGAGACTCAAGTGACCGTCGGTGTGGCCGGGTGTCCAGATGGCGCGGACGTCACGGCCGACGAGTGGAAGCCGGTCGCCGTCGACGATCTCGTAGTCCAGTGTGCGGGCGGGGCGGTAGCGCTCGATCTCCAGAATGTCTGGCGTTGCGTCGTCGAGCTCCCCGGCGGGGACGCCCAACGCCGACAGCTGAGCTTGATCCCGCGCGACGAGCTCATCCGCCGAGCGGTGTACGTCGAGGTGCGATACCTCTCGGGGATGCATGCCGATCCAGGAGCCGGTGTGATCGGCGACTGCGGGAGCGAGTGCGAGATGGTCGGGGTGCGCGTGGGTCACGACGATTCCGACGAGGTCTTCCTCGCTCAGGCCGGCGGTGCGGATGCCGGCGCGCAGGTGATCCCGGCTGGGCCCGCTGTCCCAGCCGGGATCGACGATGATGTAGCGTCCATCGTCGCCGACGAGTAGATAAGCGAGGGTGTAGCGGATCGGGAACTCGAGGCACTCCACCGGCACGCTCCACAGCCCTGGTCGCACGCACTCGACCGGCGGAAGTCGATAGTCCGCCCACGCGTCGACCTGCCGCTGCGACGTCGGCCGTGCACTTGCGCCGAGCACGCGACGCGGTCGCCGGCCAGTCATCTTCTCTTCCGTAGGTTCACCACATTATGTAATCACACCGCGTAGCCACCAGGCGCCCAAGGATCGATGACCCCCGGCTCGCGAACGATCGTGCGCCGCTCGGTGCCTTCTCATTGGCCGGCTCGGCGTGCGTGCATCGCGGTTTGGCAAAGTGCTGAGAGCAAATTCATCCCGTGCAGGTTCTCCAAGCCGAACGTCCAGGTGAGCCGGCTCGCGACGTCCCACGCCGGTAAGCCCGACGAGCCATCGAGGACAGCGCCTGTCAAAGGCCATTTGGAACTGCCCGGGGGCGGCCAGCAGAATTGCCCGCTGGTGGCCACGGGAACTGCCCAGTCATGGCCAACAGATCTGCCCACCAGGGTTTGGGTGGCGTTGGCCATGAAGCGGCTGCGGGCGGTTAGCTCATCGCGGTGACTCCTGTCCCGGCAAGAGCTTCGGTGAGCCGGATGGAGTCGCCGCTGGTTTGGCAGACGTGGGCGTGGTGCAGAAGCCGGTCGACGGTTGTCGTGGACCTCGGGCGGGACCGTACCGCCTACAGCGTGTTCGTCCCGATGTCGGTCAACGGCCACGCGAAGAGAGTCGACTCCTTGACGAACCCGACCGGAACGCCGTCGTCATCGAATCGGATGCCGCTGTGTTCGTGTGAGCCACCGGCATGGGGCTACTGCGGCCAACACGAGGCCAAGTGCGTCGCGGTCCAATCCGGGTGTCTCTTCGGCCAAGTCAACGGCCGGCCGCGCAGATCGCCGCGGTCGTGCTGGCGATGGGGCTGTACGAGAAGGCGCGGGCGGCGGAGGCGTGAGCGATCGCACTGGCTGGAGCGAACGTGAACTCAATCTCGGAGTGAATGTAAGCTCGCGCGGCGACGAGGCCGACTGACCCGACCCTGCTCAGCCCGGCCCGCGCGGGCCGAGCATCCCTGCGAACAGGGCGTGCAGCAGCGGCACAGCCGACGCCACCATGAGTACGGTGCCGAAGACCACGTCATCGGGCCGGAGCAGGATGCCGCCGATGAGCAGGCCGGCGAACAGGATCGCCGAGATGACCCGACGTCCGGTCCGCTCGAGCTGTCGCAGACGTTGGTCGAGGCGCGGCGTCGCGACGGCGAGCTTCCCGTCTTCGAGCCGCGTGGCCAGGTCGTCGAGACGGCGGGGCAGCCGGGCTGCGATCCCGGCGATGGAGACGGTCTCCTGCGCGAACGCCCGAACGACGCCGCCTCGTTCGTCGCGCAGCAGCCGAGCGGCGTAGGGCTCGACGGCGTTCCAGATGTTGAATTCGGGATCGAGCGAGCTGCACATCCCCGAGGTGAGCGAGATCGCGCGGATGATGAGCAGGAAGTTCTCGGGAAGCTGGAACGGCAGCGCGCGCATCGTGTCGCTGAACTCGATGGCGAATCCACGCAGCTCGCTCTCATCGAGCTGCCGGAGGTCGGCGAATCCCATGCCACCGAAGCGCGCGAACAGCTCGGTCATGGCCCGCTCGAGCTCGGCGGTGTCGGTGGACGGCAGCAGCACGCCCAGACCTTTGACGCTGTCGACGAGCTGCCGCCCGTTGCGTGAGGCGACCGCGATCAGGAATCGCTGCAGGCCCTGACGCAGGGAGTCGGGGACCTCGCCCATCATCCCGAAGTCGACGAACGTCAGTGCCCAGTCGCGTCCGTCCGTGCGCGAGCCGGCGGGGAGGGGCGTGACGAAGATGTTGCCGGGGTGCGGGTCCGCGTGGAAGAGGCCGTCCACGAACAGCTGATCGAGCATCACGGGCGCGAAGTCCGCCGCCACCTCCGACGGGTCGATGCCGGCGGCGCGCAGGCCCGCGAGGTCGTTGATCTTGATCGCGGTCACGTCCTGCAGCGTGAGCACGCGCCGCGTGAGGCGCTCCCACGCGATCTCGGGCACCCGCACGCGCTCGTCGCCGGCGAATTCCTCGGCGAATCGCTCCGCGTTGAGCGCCTCGTGCAGGTAGTCGATCTCCTCGAGGCTGGTCTGTGCGAACTCCTCGACGAGCCTGGGCAGGTCCACATGGCTCGACACGAGCTTCACTCGGTTCAGCCATCCCGCCACCCTGCGGAGGGCCGCGAGGTCCACGTCGATGATCGCCTCGATCCCCGGTCGCTGCACCTTGACGACAACGTCGGCGAACCCGGTCTCGGCGGCTTCCGCGGGCGTCAGCCGGGCACGGTGGGCCTGGCCGAGGGATGCCGCCGCAAGCGGTGCGGGGTCGAAGAAGGAGTACGCGTGCTCCAGCGGCACTCCGAGTTCGGCTTCGGCGAGCGCGCGGATCCCCGAGAACTCCTCCGGGGGAACCTCGTCCTGGAGTCCTTCGAGCTCCTTCGTGATCTCGGGCGGAAGCACGTCCAATCGAGAGGACATGAACTGCCCGACCTTGATCATCAGTCCGCCAAGCTCGACGGCCAGCGTGTGGAAGTTCCGCGCGATGCGCCGGAGCCTCGCCGGACGCCCGCGCGCGGCCGACGTCGCCAACCCGATCCAAGGCAGGAAGAGCTCGAACCACCACTCTTCTGCCATGTACCGCGCGGCGAACCGCAGGAGCCGCCGGTAGCGGGCGCGCGAATTCCTGACGTCGGCCATGGAGTCTCCTTGACGCCGACGTGCTGGCGTCACGCGGTCAGTTCTGGGCGAGGATGGAGTACAGCCTACGCCGCGCCTCGTCGAGGACGGCCACCGCTTCCGTCACCTGCGCGGGCGACCCGCTGCGCGCCACCTGGGCGGCGGCCTGGGCGAGCTGGGCGCCCGCCTTCGGAATCGCGGTCGCGCTCGCGGCATCCCGCATGCCGGGCATCTCCCAGGGTGCCGAACGGTCCTTCGACTGCTCGGTCTCCTCCCGCCCTGCGTCGGTCAGCGAGTACGTCTTCCTGCCGCCGGACTCCTCCGCGGTGATGAGCCCCTCGTCGGCCAGCATCTGCAGCGTCGGATACACCGAGCCCGGGCTCGGCTTCCACATGCCATGGCTGCGCGACTCGATCTCGTGGATGATCTGGTAGCCGTGCATCGGTTGTTCCGCCAGGAGGGCGAGCACGGCCGCTCGCACGTCACCTCTCCCCATACGGGTGCCCACGCGCTGCTCGAACGCATCCTTCAGCTGATCCATCGCCTCCCACAGCCCGGCGCCCGACCACCCCGTGCCGGGTCCGCGAGAACGCGACCCGAATGGATCCCCTGAGTACGAACCGTTCATGACGACCTCCTTGCGGCAGCGATCTCATCCGTCTGTACCGATATATAACGATACATCGCTCAGAGCGGGACTGCCAGTGACGCGTCAGCCTTCGCGTTCCGGGACCTTCGGCCCGGCGCACCGAGCGGTCGAGCCGCACCATGGGGGCATATCCACGGATCCGCGGTCGTCGTCCGGCGCGCGGCCGGCGCGCGCCCCGGCCCGGCCGGCAGGCCGGAGGGTCGGCTACGCCGTGGCGATCGTGGTGAACGTCGTGTTCTTCCTGCTCGTGAACGTGTGGCCGACGTGGCGGGTCGTGCCGTTCCTCACCGAGGCGACGCAGGAGGTCCTCGTCCTGGTGAACCTGTCGCTGCTCGCCGGCGTGGTCGTGAACACCCTGAACCTCGCACTCGATCTCGCGTGGGTCAGGGCGGTGGGGGAGATCGTCACCGCCCGGCCCGCCTACGCGCTGTCGCCGTTGAGTCGGAACGGCACGGTGACGATGTTCGAGGCCACGCCGATCTGCTGAAGATCGTGCTTGTCGACCGCGCCGTCCTGGTTCGCGTCGGGTACGACCGCCGGTGCATCGTCGAAGACCCCGTTGCCGTCGAGGTCGTCGATCACGGCCACGGTGAGGACGGTGTCGACGTCCTCGCCGGCGATCGGGGCTCCGACGAGCCAGGCGTCCCAGATCTCCGCGGCCCCCTCGGACCGATCGGTGATGCCGGTCAGGTTGAACAGGTTGGCGAGGTTGGTGCCGGGCCCCGAGAAACCGGGCCGGGTGCTGCTGGTCGTCGAGGTCAGCACGACGAGTCCGGGCAGCCGGTCGTCGGCGCCCGTCGAGAAGGTGCCGGGGAAGGGGTCGATGTCGTTGTGCGCCGCGGGGCCGGTCAGCTGGAGCGCGGAGAAGCCCGCCGCCGCGAGCCCGTCGTGGTACTCGAGCGAGAGGTCGACGAACCAGCCGGCGCCGTCGAGGCCGGCGTGGTCGCCGCGGCTCGGCGCGAGCACGTCCACGTGTACGGGGCTGTCGTTCGGGTTGCCGGTGTCGGCCGCCGCCCCGCCGATCGCCGACGCGGGGATGGTCGTGGCGATCGCGCCGGCGACGAGTACTCCGGCGGCGATCGCGAGACGAGTGATGGTCGTGTTCACGGGAATCTTCCTTCGTTCGAGTTCGAATACCACGTGGGCGGCTCTCGTGTCCGTCCCTCCTCGTAAGACGACACGCAGGGCGATTTCGTTCACCGCCACGCTGATGAGCGGCTCGCATAGGCTGGCCGCATGGCCGACTCGACCCCCACCGATCCCGGCTTCGCGATCGCCGTGGCGCAGTTCGCGCCCGGCGACGATCGCGCGGCGAACCTCGACGAGATCGCGCGGCTCGCCGAACTGGCCGTCGCGCGCGGTGCACGGCTCGTGGTCTTCCCCGAGTACTCGAGCTACTTCACGCCGACGCCCGAGGCGTCGTGGCTGGATGCCGCCGAGCCCGTCGGCGGCGCGTTCACGACCGCGCTCGCCGCGCTCGCCGACCGCCTCGGCGCGCATCTCGTGGTTGGCATGATCGAGCGGCTCGAGGTCGAGCGCCGGGTCGCGAACACCGTGGTCGCGATCGCGCCGCGCACGGGCGTCGTCGCACGCTACCGCAAGCTCCACCTCTACGACGCGTTCGGGCAGCGCGAGTCCGAGTGGGTGGCGCCGGGGGAGCTCGACGCTCCCGAGGTCTTCGAGGCGGGCGGCATCCGCTTCGGCCTGCAGACCTGCTACGACGCGCGCTTCCCCGAGGTGACCAGGCGCATCGTCGACGCCGGCGCCGACGTCGTGTGCATGCCCGCGGAGTGGGTGCGCGGCCCGCTGAAGGAAGCGCACTGGCGAGTGCTCACGACCGCGCGGGCGCTCGAGAACACCGTCTATGTCGCTGCGGCCGATCACGCGCCGCCGGTCGGGGCCGGCAACAGCATGATCGTCGACCCGATGGGCATCGAGCTGGCCACGATCGGCGAGGCCACGGATGTCGCGGTCGCGTGGATCTCGCGCGAACGCATCGAGTCGGTGCGCCGCGTGAACCCGGCGCTCGAGCTGCGCCGGTTCCGCGTCATCGAGCGCTGAACGGTCACCGCGGACTGCTGAGCCGGCTCACCGCGAGCCGAGCCGCGCGAGCCGCGAGGATGCCTCGCCGAGCACGTCGCGGCGCTTGCAGAACGCGAACCGCACGAGGCTGCGATACGCGTGCTGCCGGTCGGCGTGCACGAAGGCCGACACCGGCACGCCGACGACCCCTGCCCGGTCGGGGAGCTCCCGGCACAGCACCGCACCGTCGTCGTAGCCGAGCGGAGCGGCGTCGGCGACGATGAAGTACCCGGCATCGGGCAGCGAGACGGTGAAGCCCGCCGCCTCGAGGCCGGCGGTCAGGACGTCGCGCTTGGCGCGGAGGGAGGCCGCAGCATCCTTGAAGACCGTATCGGGCAGGCCCAGTCCGGTGGCGATCGCCGGCTGGAACGGAGCGCCGTTCACGTAAGTGAGGTACTGCTTGACCGCGAGCACGCTCGTGACGAGGTGGGCCGGGGCGGTGAGCCAGCCGATCTTCCAGCCCGTGGTGGCGAAGGTCTTGCCGCCCGACGAGATCGAGATCGTGCGTTCGCGAGCGCCGGGAATCGCGGCGATCGGCCGGTGCGCCACGCCGAACGTGAGGTGCTCGTACACCTCGTCGGTGACGATGAGGGCATCGTGCCGCACCGCCAGTTCGACAATGCGTTCGAGCACGTCGTCGCCCAGCACGGCGCCCGTCGGGTTGTGCGGCGAGTTCACGAGGATGAGGCGCGTGCGATCGGTCACCGCCGCGTCGAGCTCGGCGAGGTCGACCCGCCAGTCGGGCCTGTGCTGCTCCGGAGGCCAGTGCAGCGGAACGGTGCGGTGCACGCCGCCGGCTCGGGCGATGAGCGCCGCGTACCCGTCGTAGGACGGCTCGAACGTCACGACCTCATCGCCCGTGTCGACGTGCGCGAGGATCGTCGCGGCCAGGGCCTCGGTGGCGCCGGCGGTCACGAGCACCTCGGATGCCGCGTCCACGTCGAGCCCGTACCACCTGGCCTGGTGCGCGGCGATCGCCTCGCGCAGCACGGGGGCGCCGATGCCCGGGGGATACTGGTTGACCCCGTCGGCGATGGCCTGCCGTGCCGCATCCAGCACCTCGGCCGGTCCGTCTTCATCGGGGAAGCCCTGGCCGAGGTTGATGGCGCCCGTGCGCTGGGCGAGCGCGCTCATCTCGGCGAAGATGGTTGCCGCGATCGAGCCGTCGGCCGCGAGGAGCCCGGCGCCCGCGGCGGTGCGCTGCCAGGGGCGGAGGCCGGGTGCGGGGGAGAAGTCGCTCACGCTCTCACCGTACGTCAGGCTGCGGCCGCTACGCTGGCGCAGGGGCGTGCTCGGGAGACATCCGTGTTCGGACGAATCACTGCTCGGGGATAGCCGGATCACAGACTTTGCCGATGCCGCACACAGCTTCGGGCTGGATGCTGGGCACCGACTTGGAAGGAGCAATCATGACCGACACCACCGGCGGTCCTACCGGCGAGGCCCGGCAGGGCGACGTCGCCGAGACCGCTTCGACGAACCTGCCTGCCGGGGAGGCGGCCCAGCCGCAGCCCGCCGAGGCCCCCGCAGTGCCGCCCGCGGCCGAGGCTCCCGCAGCGCCTGCGGCGGCCCCCGCCACCGGCACCGTGTACCAACCCGGCCTGGCGCCGCAGCCGTACCACGCGCCGCAGTACGGGCATCCGGCAGCACCCGCGGCCGGCGAGACCCGGCCGATCTCGGGCGAGGTGCCGCCCGCCTTCGGCGGCCCGCGCCCCGGCGAGACGCAGCCCACCACGCCCCTGGCGGGTGTGCCGCCGTACGGCGCCGCCCCCGGCGGCCCGGCCGTCGCCGGCGAACCGGCACCGAAGCCACGCCGCGTCGGACTCGGCGTGGCCGCGGCGATCGTCGCCGCCGCACTGATCGGCGGCGCCTCGGGCGCGGGCATCACCGCGCTCGTCACGGCGAACGACTCGCCCGCATCGACCGGCGGCTCGGAATCCGCGCAGAACATCGTCGTGAACGACACGGACTCGGTGAACCAGATCACGGCGGTCGCAGCGAAGGCGAGCCCGAGCGTCGTCACCATCTCGGTGTCGGGCAGTCAGGCCGGCGGCACGGGCTCGGGCATCATCCTCTCCGAGGACGGCTACGTGCTCACCAACACGCACGTCGTGACGCTCGACGGCGCGACGGGCGACCCCGTGATCAAGGTGGAGACGAGCGACGGGCGCCTGTACGACGCCGATCTCGTGGGCACCGATCCCCTCTCCGACCTCGCGGTCATCAAGCTCGTCGATGCGTCCGACCTCACGCCCCTCGAGTTCGCCGACTCCGACGAGCTCAACGTCGGCGACACGGCGATCGCCATCGGCGCGCCGCTCGGCCTCTCGGGCACGGTCACGAACGGCATCATCAGCGCACTCAACCGGTCGATCGACGTGGCGTCGTCGGCCGCGCCCGAGACGCCCGACGACCAGGGTGACGGTGAGGGCGGGGGCGACGGCTCCGAGAGCCCGTTCGACTTCTTCTTCGACCTGCCCGACCCCGAGGGCGGCCAGTCGCAGCAGCCGTCGGCGGACGCCGGCCGGGTGTCGCTGCCGGTCATCCAGACTGATGCCGCGATCAACCCGGGCAACTCGGGCGGCGCGCTCGTCGACTCCGAGGGCCGGCTCATCGGCGTGAACGTGGCGATCCTGTCGACCGGCGGCTCCACCACGCAGGCGGGCAACATCGGCGTGGGCTTCGCGGTCCCGTCGAACCTCGCCGAGCGCATCGCCGACGAGATCATCGAGGACGGATCGGCGACGCACGGTCTCCTCGGCGCGACCGTGACGGCAGCCGAGTCCGACGAGACGAGCACCATCGTCGGCGCCCTCATCTCGGAGATGACCCCCGGCGGCGCGGCAGAGCAGGCCGGCCTCCAGGCGGGTGACGTGGTCACCGGGTTCAACGGGGTCCCGATCACCGACCAGACCGACCTCACCGCGCAGGTGCGCGCGCTGGCGGGCGGCGCCTCGGCCGAGATCACCTTCACGCGCGACGGCGAATCGCAGACGGTCGACGTCACGCTCGGCACCTTCGAGGGCTGACCGGCCACGGCTGAGCGAGGCGAGGAGGGCCGGGGTCCGCAGGACCCCGGCCTCCTCCTCTGCGAAGGGCGTGGCTGCTAGGCTCGATCGACCCGAGCGAGTGAGGAACATGCCCGACCAGCACCACCAGGCGACACCGTCGTCGCTCGTCGGTGTCTCCTATGTCATGCCCGTGCTGAACGACGTCACCCACGTGCGCGCGGCCGTCGAGTCGATTCTCGCGCAGGACTACGACGGTCCCGTGGAGGTGCTCATCGCCCTCGGCCCGTCCATCGACGGCACGGCCGAGCTCGTCGCCGACCTCGCCGAGCGGCATCCCGACGTGCGCGTGCTCGAGAACGAGGTCGGGTCGACGCCCGCCGGGCTCAACATCGGCATCCGCGCCGCGCGGCATCCCGTCGTCGTGCGCGTCGACTCGCACTCGATGCTGCCCACCGACTACGCGCGCATCGCCGTCGAGACCCTCGAGCGCACGGGCGCCGACAACGTCGGCGGCATCATGGACGCCAGGGGCGAGACGTCGTTCGAGCGGGCCGTGGCCCTCGCCTACACCACCAGGGTGGGCCTCGGCGGTTCGGCGTTCCATGTCGGCGGAGCCGAGGGCCCCGCCGACACCGTCTACCTCGGCGTGTTCCGGCGGAGCGCGCTGGAGCGCGTCGGCCTCTTCGACGAGACGATCAAGCGCGGGCAGGACTGGGAGCTCAACCGGCGTCTCCGCGAGACCGGTGGCACCGTCTGGTTCACGCCGGCGCTCGGCGTCACGTACCGGCCCCGTTCCACGGTCGAGCGGCTCGCGCGCCAGATGTTCTCGACGGGCCTCTGGCGCGGTGAGCTCGCGCGGCGCTTCCCGGCCTCGAACGGGCTGCGGTACTTCGTGCCGCCGGTCATGGTCCTCGGTGTCCTCCTCGGCATCCTCGTCGGCATCGGCGGCATCGTGCAGGCCGCGATGGACTTCGCGCCGTGGCTCCTCGTCGGGTTCGCGGTACCGGCCGTCTACGCCCTGTTCGTCGTCGTCGCGACGTTCGTGTACGCCCGCGGTCGCGGCGCGCGCACGGCCGCGTGGTTTCTCGTAGTGTTGCCCTGCATACACGTGTCGTGGGGGATCGGCTTCGTGCTCGGCTACCTCTCGCTCACGAGCAACATCGCAAAGCACACGGGAAGGTGACGCGGATGTCCCAAGCCGGTCAGGCCGCGGCCAGGCCCACGTCGATCGCCGAGCTCCGCGCGGTCACGCAGCCGCCCGAGGTGCGGGGCCGCCGCAACGCCGAGCACTGGACGGCCTCGCTCTACCTCCGCAACCTCTCGCCGTACCTCACGTGGCTGCTCCTGAACACGTCGATCTCGGCGAACGGCGTCACGGGCCTCATGATCCTGGTGGGCTGGTCGACCGCCGCCGCCCTGCTCATCCCCGGTGTCTGGGGCGCGCTCCTGGCCGTGGTGCTCGGACAGCTGCAGATGCTCGTCGACTGCTCGGACGGCGAGGTCGCCCGCTGGCGCCGCACGTCGTCGCCGGCCGGCGTGTTCCTCGACAAGGTCGGGCACTACACGACCGAGGCGCTCATCCCGCTCGCGCTCGGCATCCGCGCGGCCGCATACCCCGTCGAGCTCCCCGCCGACTTCCTCTGGACGACCATCGCGGCGCTGCTCGCCCTCGTCATCGTGCTGAACAAGGCGCTCAACGACATGGTGCACGTGGCCCGCGCCAACGCGGGGCTGCCGAAGCTCGCCGACACCCACGGCGAGACCGCGCCCCGCGGCGGGCTCATCGCGAAGCTGCGCAAGGCCGCCCGATTCGTGCCGTTCCACCGCCTGTACCACTCCGTCGAGCTCACGCTCATCGTGTTCGCCGCCGCGCTCGTCGGCCTCGTCGCGGGCCAGCCGCTCGTCGATCGCATCGTGGTCGTGGCGCTCCTGCCGCTCGCTGCGCTCTCCCTGGTCGGTCACTTCATCGCGATCATGGCGTCCCGCCGTGTCCGCGCCTGACGCGCCGGTGCCTGAGCCTGCCGAAGGGGCGTCCGCTTCGACGGGCTCAGCGAACCTTCCGCGCGTCGGCGTGGTCGTGCTCACGATGGGCACCCGGCCCGTCGACCTGGCACGCGGCATCCGGAGCGTGCTCGACCAGGAGGACGTGACGGTCGACGTCGTGTGCGTGGGCAACGGGTGGAACCCCGCGAGTGCTGTTCCGCCGCTTCCCGCCGAGGTGAAGACGCTGCACCTGCCCGAGAACCTCGGCATCCCCGCCGGCCGGAACCGCGGCGTGCCCGAGATCGCGGGCGACGTGCTCTTCTTCCTCGACGACGACGCGTTCCTGCCGAGCCCCCGGTTCCTGGCCGACGGATGCCGCCTCCTTGCGGCCCGGCCCCAGATCGGGCTCATCCAGCCCCGCGTCGTCGACCCGGCCGGCCGGGTCTCGCCACGCCGGTGGATCCCGCGGATCCGGAAGGGCGACCCCGCGCACTCGAGCAGCGTGTTCTCGTGCTGGGAGGGCGCGGTGCTCATGCCGCGTGCGGTGTTCGATGCCACGGGCGGGTGGGCCGATCCGTTCTTCTACGCGCACGAGGGCATCGAACTCGCGTGGCGGGTCTGGGACACCGGCCACGTCGCCTGGTATGCGGGCGACCTCGAGGCGGGGCATCCGGTGATCGATCCGGCCCGCCACGCGTACTATCACCGGCTGAACGCGCGGAATCGCGTGTGGCTCGCCCGCCGCAACCTGCCCGCCCTGCTCGTGCCGCTGTACGTGGGCTCGTGGACGGTGATCCAGGTGCTGCGCTGGGCGCGGAACCCGTCGGCCCTGCGCGCCTGGTTCGGCGGTTGGCGCGCGGGCTGGGGGGAGGACGCGGAGGAGCGTCGTCCCATCCGGTGGCGCACGGTGTGGCGCATGACGCTGGCCGGGCGACCGCCCGTGGTCTGACCCGCGCGCGGCACGCCCGCGCCTGGTGCGATGCGTAACGATCGGCTCTCGGTCGGCCCCGGCGGCCACCCCCGGGACATCCGGCGTTCACCCGCTCGTTACCCTTGGACGGTGAGATTTCGCAGGGACGCCCAGCGCGCCGTCAAGCTGGCCAAAGACATCATGCAGTCGCGGCGAGGCCAGCGGGAGCTGCTCGCCCGGCTCGCGGAACTGCCTCCGCTCGAGCCGCACCGGTACCGCATCGGGGTGTACTTCGCCGACGGCCGGGTCAACCTCTACCAGCTGCGTCAGTGGTACAAGCCGCTCGCCGAGCTCGCGCAGACGTACCCCGTGCTCATCCTCAGCCGTACCTCGGGCGCGGCGCTCGCGCTCCTCGACGAATCCCCACTGCCGGTCGCCTACGTGCGGCGGGTCGTCGACCTCGAGCAGGTGATCCACGACCAGGACCTGCACGTCGTGTTCTACGTGAACCAGAACGCGAAGAACTTCCAGATGATGCGCTACGGGCGTCGCTGGCACGTGTTCATCAACCACGGCGAGTCCGACAAGATGTACATGACCACGAACCAGTTCAAGGCGTACGACTACGCACTCATCGCGGGCGACGCGGCACGCGCGAGGCTCGAGAAGGTGCTGTGGGACTACGACTTCGACAAGCGGGCCATCCCCATAGGACGACCGCAGGCCGACCACTACCTCGACGGAACGTCGCTGCCCTACACGCCCGACGAGCGCGACGTCGTGCTGTACGCGCCCACCTGGGAGGGTGATCGCGGGGCGGCCGCCTACGGCTCGATCACCTCGCACGGCGTCCAGCTCGTGCGCGGGCTCCTCGCCACGGGTCGGCACCGCATGATCTACCGGCCGCACCCGCGGTCGGGCATCGGCGACCACGCGTACGGCGCGGCGAATCGCGAGATCATCGCGGCCATCGCCGCGGCCAATGCCGCCGACCCGACGGCGCAGCACGTCTACGACGACGGTCCGTCGCTCGGCTGGCAGTTGGCGGCGGCGGATGTCGCGATCGTCGACATCTCGGCGATGGTGTACGACCGGCTCGCGGCCGGCAAGCAGCTGCTCATCACCCGGCCCGCGAATCCCGAGGCCCAGATCGACACGGGCGGGTACCTGCAGGCCTGCGAGTGGCTCGAGGCGACGGATGCCGCGTCGATGGTCGCCCGCGTCGACGAGGTCGCCCACGACGCGGCGGCGCTCGAACGGCTCGGCATCTGGGTCGAGCGGTACTTCGGCGACACCACCCCCGGCGTCACGACGAAGCGGTTCCACGACGCCGTCGACCACCTCATGGCCGAGTGGGAGCGCTTCGCGACGCTGCACGCGGGCGAGGAGGAGGTCGACGAGTTCGAGGAGGAGGACGAAGACGAGGCGGAGACGCTCGGCGCCTAGCCGCGCGTGGCTTCGGGGTCCTTGGGGTCGCGGGCGTCCTCGGCGACTTCCGTGCGGTCCGCAGCATCGATGGCCGCCTGTGGCTCCGATCGACCCCGTCCGCGCACCGCCCGCGCTGCCGCGGCGCGCAGCCCGCGGCTCGAGCTCACGGCGAATCCGCCGAGCGCGAGGCCGGCCCGAGACATCCGGAGGGCCGCGGTCTTCACCATCGAGTCGTCGCCACGCGGCTCGAGATCGGGCCGGAGCAGGGCGGGCGGCGCCCCGAACGCCAGGCGGGACTGCTGCAGCACCTTGCGGCCGAGCAGGTGGTTCCCGGCCCCGCCGATGGCCGCGCCGATGCCGAACGGGATGGCCTTGCCGATGACGCCGACGCCACCGCGCACGGCGAACTGCCGGATGAAGACGGTGCGCAGTCGGTCGACCACGGTGCCCATGACGGCTTTCGGCATGCTGTTCGTGACGAGCTCGCCCCAGTAGGCGCTGCGGGCCACGCCTTGCCCGGTCGCCTGCGCCGCGAGCTGGCGCACGAGGTCGATGCCCTCGCGGCCGAGCATGAGGGTCATCACGAGGGCGCGGGCCCGCTCGGGGTTCTCCACGGCGATGCCGTGCACCTCGGCCACCGATTGCGCGAACAGCGCCGTGGCCTCGAGGAAGCCGGCGGTCTCGACGCTGGAGAGCGCGAGCGTGACGCCAGTGCCGATGCCGGGGATGACCGCGGTCGCACCTACCGTGACGCCGCCCGTCGTGACCGCGGCGAGGTAGCGGCGTTCCAGGATGCGCACGATCTGGTCGGGGGTGGCGTTCGGAAACCGACGGCGGATGCCGCGGAGGTGCGCCACGACGACCGGACGCTGGATCGACAGCACGGCATCGATGCCGCGCTCGACGCCGTGCGCTCGGCCGAGGTCGGCCTGGGCGCCATCGGGGCCGCCGGGCGTGTTCTCGGGCTCGCTCTCGCGCGGAGCGCTCGGGCCCATCGAGGTGATCTTGTGCACGCGTTCGGTCATGGTGTCTCGATCGTAAGCGCCGAAGCCGAGCGGATGCCGGGGGTTGCATCGAGACGCTGGAGTTCCACGGTCGCGGGCGAGGGGGTCACGACTCGTCCTCCACAGGCCGATGGGCCGAGCAGTTGTCCACAGGCGAATTCCCTGATCAAGGGGTATTTCAAATGTCGGTGGGTCATGATCGAATGAAATCGTGGAACCCACAGCCCGACTCGCGGAGGCGCTCGACCGAGTCACCGAGCTCGAGCGCTCCATCCGCTCCCTGCAAGCCGAGCAGCTGCGCCGCGTGCGCGAGCTCCGTCTGCTGATGCGCACGGTCGAGGCGCATCCTGCGCGCACCGAACGCGACAACCGGGAGTGGGCCGACCGCGCCTGCTCGGCCGAGCTCGCCACATCGCTGCAGGTGCACGAACGCACCGCCACGGCCATGATGCACGATGCCTCGGCGCTCGTCGACCTGCCTGCGACGGCTGAGGCGCTCGCCGTCGGCGACGTGTCGCTGCATCACGTGCGTGCGCTCATCGATGCGGTCGGGTTCGTTCCCCGCGAGCGGGCGACCGAGTTCGAGCAGGAGGCGATCGAGAAGGCCCGCCGCATGACGACGACCGGGTTCCGCAGGGCGCTCGTGCGCATGCAGCATCGGTACCGGCCCACGGCCGCCGAGGCCCGCAAGCGACGGGCGCTCGACGAGCGGCGGCTCGTCATCGAGCCGGCCCACGACGGTATGACCTGGGTCAACCTCCT
The DNA here is from genome assembly GCF_014645655.1 of Agromyces bauzanensis. Taxonomy (GTDB): domain Bacteria; phylum Actinomycetota; class Actinomycetes; order Actinomycetales; family Microbacteriaceae; genus Agromyces; species Agromyces bauzanensis. The sequence goes on from NZ_BMMD01000001.1 coordinate 203,568, forward strand.
GTGCGCCGCTGAGGAGGCGGTCGCGATCCGGGCGCGAGTGGCGAGTGCCGTCGCCGTACGACAGGCGGGCGATGTGCGCACCAGGCCGCAGCGCGAGGCCGACGCGGCCGTCGGTCTGCTACTCGGTCGAGCCGACGCTGCGGCGGTCCCCGAGCCCGGCGATCTCGGCACCGTGCGCGCGACGGTGCATCTCGTCATCCCGGCGCTCACCCTCCTCGGGCACGGTGCGCAGCCGGTCATGCTCGAGAACTACGGCCCCATCGACACCGAGACGGCCCGGCACCTCTTCGCGCACGTGCCCTCGTTCCGAACGATCCTCACCGATCCGGTGTCCGGCGCAACGCTCCGTTACGGTCGCTCGACACGCAGGGTGCCCGCCGACCTCGCCGCATGGCTGCGCATCCGCGACGGGCGGTGCCGGTTCCCCGGGTGCGCGCGGCCGGCGAGCGAGAGCGACCTCGACCACACCGTCGCGAGCGAGCACGACGGATGCACCGACCACGACAATCTCTCCGCCCTCTGCCGCGGCCACCATCGTCTGAAACATCACACCGGCTGGCGTGTCTGGCAGCGGTCCGACGGCACGATCCGGTGGCACAGTCCCGCGGGGCGCTGGTACGACTTGCCGCCCGATGGGCTGGTGAGACCCCTTGGGCGGCCGGGCGAAGACGAAGCCGCGGAGCGCACGGGTTGAGGTGGCCTGGCGGCGCGACCGCCGCGACTCTACTTGCCGCCCTGTTCCGCGTTGTAGCGTTCCAGCACCTCGTCGATCGAGGCGTCGAGCACGAGAGCGCCCTTGTCGAGGTAGAGCCCGCGCGTGCAGAACCGGCGCAGGTCGCGCTCGTTGTGCGACACGAAGAAGAGCGTGCGGCCGCTCGCGAGCATCTCCTCGATGCGCCGGTAGCACTTCTCGCGGAACGCCTTGTCGCCGACCGCGAGCACCTCGTCGACGAGCAGGATCGGTTCCTCGAGCTGCGAGATCACGGCGAAGGCGATGCGCACCTTCATGCCGCTCGAGAGGTGCTTGTACGGCGTGTCGAGGAAGTCGCCGATGTCGGCGAACCCGATGATCTCGTCGAACTTCGCGTCGATCTGCGCTCGGGTCATGCCGTGCAGGCCGGCGGTGAGGTACACGTTGTCGCGCACCGTGAGGTCGTCGACGAAGCCGCCCGTGATCTCGATGAGCGGGGCGACCCCGCCCATCACCTCGACAGAGCCCTCGTCGGGGATCATCACGCCCGCGACGAGCTTCAGCAGGGTCGACTTGCCTTGGCCGTTCCGCCCGACAACGCCGATCGCCTCGCCTTCGTGCACCTCGATCGACACGTTCCGCAGCGCCCAGAACTCGTCGGGGCGCGTTCGGCGTCGGCGTCCGGCGAAGAGGTCCTTGAACAGGCGACGGCCGCGGCGATTGCGCCGGAACCGCACGCCGAGGTTCTCGACGCGGATGGCGCGAGCCGCCGTCGACGCGTGCGAGATGGCTGGGGCATCCGTCATCAGATCTCCTTCAGCACCTGGCGCACGCTGCCGCGGAAGACGAGCAGCCCGATGGCGAGCAGCGCGATCGACATGGCGGCCGACACGACGACGTTGAACCAGTCGAGCTCGTCGGGGAAGAATCCGGCACGGTAGAGCCCGAAGATGCCCGAGAGCGGATTGAACGCGGCCCAGACATGCAGCTCCTCTGGCAGGTTCGACACCCCGTAGACGATGGGCGACGCATAGAACAGGAACCGCAGGATGAGCTTCACCGCACGTTCGAGGTCGCGGAAGAAGACCACGAGCGGCGCCACGATGAGCGAGACGCCGACCGTGAGCACGACCTGCAGCAGCATGGCGAGCGGGAAGAGCACGAGCTGCCAGCCGACCGTCGCACCGAGCACGATGGCGAAGAGCGCGAGCACCGGCAGCGCGAGCACGAACTCGATGCCCTTCGAGAGCACGATGCGGTTCACCCAGATGGTGCGGGGGATCTTCGTCGAGCGCACGAGCTTGGCGTCCTTGAGGAACGCACGTGTCGAGTCCGAGACGGCCCCGTTGAACCACATCCACGGCAGCAGCGCCGAGATCAGGAACACGATGTACGGATCGGTGCCGAACGGCCGCTGGAACACCTGCGTGAACACGAACCAGTAGATGCCCGCCATCAGGAGCGGGTCGAGCACCGACCACAGGTACCCGAGCGCTGACGTCGAGTAACGCACCCTGAGGTCGCGGGTCGTGAGAAGCCAGAGGGAGTGTCGATACCGGATCCATGGCGTCCGCTGCAGCGGATGCGTGTCGCCGGCGCCCCCGACCGATAGCGCGCTCATCACGATCTCATCGTAGATGCCCCGCGGCGGTAGGTTTGGAGGAGGCGGTCAGCGCGCGCCGCGACCCGGTCGGAAGGAGCGTCGTGCACCGCACCAGTACCAGGGTCCTGCTCAGCTGCGCCGCGATCGGCGTCGTCGGAGGCGTGGTCGCCGGCGCATCGGGATACCTCGCCGCCGCGTTCGCCGTGTTCGGGCCGATGCTCTACGGCCTGACGGTCGGCACGCACTTCCTGCCGAGCGTCATCGCCCTCGCGCTCCTGAAGCGACCCGGTGCGGCCGTGCTCGCGGGTCTCATCGCGGGACTGGTCGGCGCCGCGTTCGCACCGTGGTGGCTGTGGCGCTACGTGGGCGCCGGACTGCTCGTCGGGCTGCTCATCGAGGTCCCCTTCCTCGTGACGCGGTACCGGCGCTGGGATCCATGGCTCTTCTACGTGGCCGCCGGCTTCTCCGGACTCGTGATCGCGGTCGCCGTCTTCATCGGCCTCGGCGCCGAGCACTACGCCTGGTGGGCGTGGGCGATCGCCCTGCCGCTGTGGGTGCTGAGCCCCGTGCTGTTCACGTGGATCGGGCGCGTCATCGCGGCGCGGCTCGCCAAGGCGGGAGTGGCCCAGGCGGCCTGAGCGTCACGACCGCCGGCCCGGTCAGCGCCCGACATGCGAAGAGCGGATGCCGCGAGGCATCCGCTCTTCGCTGCTGTGGTGCGGGATCACACGAAGTGGTTCGCACGCTCGAGGTCCTCGGCGAAGTCGATCTCGACCGCGTAGAGGTCGGAGACGTCCATCGGCTCGACGAGCATGCCGTGCTTCTCGATGGCGAGCTCGATGCCGCGCTCGAAGTAGTCCTGGTCGCCGACGCGCGAGAGGTGCGCGAGGAGCATCCCCTTGTCGCGGCTGGAGACGTAGTTGATGCCGACGGCCTCGCCGAGCCCGCCCTTGACGGTCTTGGAGAGCTCGTTGATGTACCCCTCGGCGGTCGTCGTGTACTTCACCTCTTCGTCGGACACCTTCGCGGTGTTGACCGTGACGAACGACTGGTCGCGCGCGATGAACGGCATCGCGCGGTCGAGGATGCTCGGGTCGAACACCACGTCGCCGTTCATCCAGAGCACCCCGCCCGGCTGCGATGCCGCGAGCGCGCGCATGAGGCTCTTCGACGTGTTCGTCTGGTCGTACTCCTCGTTGTAGACGAACGATGCCTGCGGGAACGCCTCGATGATGTGCTCGAGCTTGTAGCCCACGACGATCGTCACGCTGGCGTTGCCGCCGAAGGCGTGCTCGATGTTGTCGAACTGCTGCCGCATGATGGTGCGGCCGTCGGCGAGCTCGGTGAGGGGCTTGGGGAGCGATCGCCCGAGCCGGCTCCCCATGCCGGCCGCGAGAATCACGATCTGGGTGGTCACTGCATCTCCTTCGGAGGTGGCGGATGCCGCGACACGCACGTCGCCGTTTGTTCGTCGTCTGTTCATCCGGAAGTTAACATGTGGACACGCCGTTATGTCCATTCACAGGATACCGGGGACCCTTCCGCGGCACATGGGGGTTGGCGTGGTCGTAGTGGGATCGTGATACGAAGTTCAGGAAAACTGCAGAATACCCCCATCCGGGGGGCGGTGGGGCGCGTCGGTAGGGTGCTCATTGGTAGGTTGTCTTGGTGACTTCCGTTTCGCCCTCAGAATACGACGACGAAGCTCCCGAAGGCACCGGCACGGGGGTGTCCGCCGATCGGGGGACTTCCGACGCGCGTCCAGCGCGCGAGACGGAGCAGCACGACTCGGCGCCGACGGGTTCGGAGCGTGCGAATGCCTCCACATCGTCTGCGGCATCGGGCGGCGCGAAGTCGACGAAGCCCGCGAAGACGCCGCGCTCGACGGCGGCGAAGGCGGCGGCGGCGGAGGGGACCGCGGCGAAGGCGGCCGCGAAGAAGTCCGGCGCGACGGGTGCGGCCGGTGCGTCCCCCGAATCGAAGGGCGTGAAGCCTGCTGCGTCGGGCGACGAGACCGAGGAGCCGACTCCCTCCAAGCGAACTGCGGCATCGCGGGCGGCGTCGTCGAAGGCTGCCGCCTCGCGCGGTGAGGCCGCCAGGACGGCACGCACGGCGCGACCGACGACGGCGACCTCGCCGACGGCGAGGAAGCGCGCAACCGCGGCCACGTCGGCGAAGCGCCTGCAGGTGGCTGCAGCCTTCACGACCGAGACGACCGCCGCCGAGCGGGGAAACCGCAAGTCGGGCGAGACGGATGCCACGACGATCGCGTCGCCCGCGGTGTCGACGCCGCCCGTCTCGGGGCTCGACGAGACCGCGGTCGGCGCGACGGCGATCGACACGGCCGAGATCGACGAGACCCCGCGTGAACGCCCCGTCGACGTCGCCGCAGTGGCGATCGCGGCCGCGGCCGCGGCCGACGCGCCCCCGGCGTTCGCCGAGCTCGATCCGCCGGTTGCGGTCGAGGCGCCGGTCGACACGGTGACGGATGTCCCCGCCGGGGCGCCCGCGCCGGTCGAGGCCGAAGCCGTCGCGCCGGTCGCTGCCGCGCTGCCGGTGACCGAGGATGCCGCCGAGACCGCGGCGCCCGCGGCATCCGACGCCGACCAGGCCGTGGCCGTCATCCCGGCGCCGCGCGTCCCGAAGCCGCGCAAGAAGCGCACCCTTCGCGTCGCCCGCCCGGCGCCTGCGCCGAACACGCCGCGCGTGCTCACGATCCAAGGGCTCGTGAAGCGATTCGGCGACACGACCGCCGTCGACGGCATCACGCTCGACGTGCGAGCCGGATCGTTCTTCGGCATCGTCGGGCCGAACGGCGCCGGCAAGACCACGACGCTCTCGATGGTCACCGGGCTCCTGCGCCCCGACGCCGGTGCGGTGCACATCAACGGCGTCGACGCGTGGAAGGACCCGCGTGCGGCCAAGCGCATGACGGGCGTGCTTCCCGACCGCCTGCGGCTGTTCGACCGGCTCACGGGTGCACAGCTCCTCTACTACTCGGGCTCGCTGCGTGGGCTCGACGACCGCACCGTGCGCGAGCGGAGCGTCGAGCTCATTGCGGCCTTCGGCCTCGAGGACGCGGTCGACCGGCTCGTGGCCGACTACTCCGCGGGCATGACCAAGAAGATCGCGCTCGCGTGCGCGATGATCCACGCCCCGCGCCTGCTGGTGCTCGACGAGCCGTTCGAGTCGGTCGACCCCGTCTCGGCAGCGAACCTCACCGACATCCTCGAGCGCTACGTCGGCGGGGGCGGCACCGTGCTCCTCTCGAGCCACAGCATGGATCTCATCGAACGGGTCTGCGACTCCGCGGCCATCATCATCGGCGGCCGCGTGCTCGCCCAGGGCACGCTCGACGAGGTACGCCTCGGGCACCCCCTCGAGGACCGCTTCGTCGAGCTCGCCGGCGGACGCAAGGCAGCGGAAGGCATGGAATGGTTGCACAGTTTCTCCGACTGAAACTGCGCCTGCTCGCGAACATCTTCCGCCGCAGCCCCTGGCAGGTCGTCGGCATCGTCGTCGGGCTCGTGTACGGGGTCGGTGCCGCCACGCTGCTGTTCGTCTCGCTCGTGGGATTGCGGTTCATCGACGACGTCGAGGTGATCCGCGACGTGTTCATCGTGGCGGGCGGCGCGACCCTCATCGGGTTCGTCGTGTTCCCGCTCGCCTTCGGCGTCGACGACACCATGGATCCGCGCCGGTTCGCGTTGTTCGGCGTGCCGAACCGCACGCTCGCGATCGGCCTCGCCGTGTCGGCGACGATCGGCATCCCGGCCTTCGCGCTCGCGGTCGTGCTCACCGGCACCGTCGTGACCTGGTCGCGCGGCGTCGGCGAGACCGTCATGGCGATCCTCGGCGCCGGGCTCGCCTTCGCCACCTGCCTGCTCCTCGCCCGCCTCGCGACGTCGATCGCCTCGGTGCTGCTCGCGACCCGGCGCGCCCGCGAAGTGAGTGGCGTGCTCGGCATCCTGCTCGTCGTGCTGCTGTCGCCCGTGATCGTCGTGCTCATCTCCATCGACTGGGCGAGCTCCGGCCTCGACGTGCTCGAGTCCATCGCCGGCCCTCTCGGCTGGACGCCGCTCGGCGCCGCGTTCGCCGCACCCGGCGACGCTGCGGCCGGCGACTGGGGCGCCGCCGTGCTGAAGCTCCTGATCGCCATCGCGACCCTCGGCGTGCTGTGGTTCGCGTGGGAGGCCGTCGTCGCGCAGGTGCTCGTCTCGCCCGGCCGCGAGGCATCCGCGAAGAGCTACCGGGGCCTCGGTTGGTTCGATCGGCTGCCGCATACCGCGACCGGTGCCATCGCCGCCCGCAGCATCACCTACTGGTTCCGCGATGCGCGGTACTGGGTGTCGGTGCTCATGATCCCCGTGGTGCCGGTGCTCGTGATCGTGCCGCTCGGCCTCGCGGGCATCCCGCTCGCGTACACGGCGCTGATCCCCGTGCCGCTCATGTGCCTGCTCCTGGGCTGGTCGCTGCACAACGACACGGCCTTCGATAGCACGGCCATCTGGCTGCACACCGCCTCGGGCGTGCGCGGCACCGCCGATCGCACGGGCCGGCTCGTGCCGGTGCTCATCACCGGCGCGGTGGTGATCGGTCTCGGCAGCGCCGTCACGGTGTTCGTGCTCGGCGACGGGCGGCTCCTGCCGTCCATCGTCGGCGTGAGCACGGCGCTGCTGTTCGCGGGGCTCGGCGTCGGCTCGATCGCCTCGGCGCGGTTCCCGTACCCCGCCGTCAAGCCCGGCGACAGCCCGTTCCAGCAGCCGCAGTCGTCGGGAGCGATCACGGCCCTCGTGCAGTCGATCACCATGTTCGGCTCGCTCCTCGTCGCCCTGCCCGCGATCGCGTTCGCGGCACTGGGGCTCTTCGTCGACCCGTCGTGGCACACCGCGTCGTTCGCCGCGGGCGTGGGACTCGGCCTGCTCGTGCTCGTCGTCGGGATCTGGCTCGGCGGCCGCGTGTTCGAGCGCCGCGGTCCCGAGATCCTCGCGGCCGCGATGCGCGCGTAGTCCCGGCGACGATCGTGCGACCCGACGGCCGCGGTCGTGGCATCCGCGCGTAGAATCGAGCGCATGATCGAACCCGTACGCGCGAGCATCGCCGAGCCCGACGCGCCAGGCGGAGGCACCTCCGTGCTCGACCGCGAACTCGAGAAGCTGCTCGAAGAGGAGCACATCGAACCCGGCGATCACGAGCGGTTCTCGCACTACGTGAAGAAGGAGCAGATCCTCGAGTCGGCCGTCACCGGCAAGGCCGTGAAGGCGCTCTGCGGCAAGAAGTGGACGCCGGGGCGAGACCCCGAGAAGTTCCCCGTGTGCCCCACGTGCAAGGAGATCTACGAGCGCATGAAGTCGGAGTAGGTCTCGGGTCTCGATACGCTCGGTGCGCTCGCTGCTCGACCACCGGAGGCCGCGCTCGTTCCTCGACCAGCGACGGCGCTCAGCGATAGCTGGTCGGGATGACCGGTTCGCCGCGTCCCAGTCGGAACGCCTCGATGGGCAGCTCCTGCATGACCTCGGCGCGATGCGCTCGCGCCGCCGAGGTGCCCGCGGGGCCGAGGAAGGCGGGGTCGGCGACACCGCCCTCCATGAGTTGCACCATGAGCGGGCGCAGCCGGTCGCCCGGCTCGAACTCCGCCTCGCCCTCGGGGCCGTCGCCGATGAAGATGAGCTCCTCGCGCGCGGTGCGCGTGGAGTCCAGCCGTCGTGCCGCGTTCTTGCGGCCGCCGACGCTGAGCTTCTGGGTCGACGACTTCGCGACCGCCACCCACTCGCCGGCGTCGTTGCGGCGGGCGACCAGCTTGTACACCATGCCCGCCGCGGGAAACCCCGACCCGGTCACGACCGCCGTGCCCACGCCGTAGGCGTCGACAGGCGCGCCCGAGAGGCCCGCGATCGTGAACTCGTCGAGGTCGCTCGTGACGGTGATCCGCGTGTCGACCGCACCGAGGCCGTCGAGCTGCTCGCGCACCGCGGCGACCACGGTGGGCAGGTCGCCCGAGTCGATGCGCACGGCCCCGAGTCCGGTTCCGGCCGCCTGCACGGCCCGTTCGACGCCCTGCGCGATGTCGTAGGTGTCGACGAGCAGGGTGGTCTTCGGGCCGAACGCCGCGACCTGCGCCCGGAAGGCGTCCTCCTCGGTGTCGTGGAGGAGCGTGAACGCGTGCGCGGCCGTGCCCATGGTCGGGATGCCCCAGGTGCGGCCCGCCTCGAGGTTCGACGTGGCGTCGAAGCCCGCGATGTACGCGGCGCGCGCGGCGGCGATGGCGGCGTGCTCGCTCGTGCGGCGCGAACCCATCTCGGCGATCGGCCGGCCGAGTGCGACCGAGACCATGCGCGCGGCGGCGCTCGCGACCGAGGAGTCGTAGTTCAGCGTCGACAGCACGAGGGTCTCGAGCATCACGGCCTCTGCGAACGTCGCCTCGATGGTGATGAGCGGCGAGCCCGGGAAGTACGCCTCGCCCTCGCGATAGCCCCAGATGTCGCCCCTGAACCGGTAGTCGGCGAGCCAGTCGAGCGTCTCGGGTCGCACCACCTCGTGTTCGCGAAGCCACTCGAGCTCGGCGTCCTCGAAGCGGAATCGGTCGATGAGCTCGAGGAGCCGGCCGGCGCCCGCGACGATGCCGTACCGGCGGCCGTCGGGGAGACGCCGGGCGAACGCCTCGAAGAGGCTCTCGCGATGGCCGGCGCCGTCGCGGAGCGCGGCATCCACCATCGTCAGCTCGTAGCGGTCGGTGAAGAGCGCAGCAGACCCGGTCACACGGTCAGCCTAGTGGCGCCCGGTGCGGGGGCCCGGGGCGTCCGTGCTCACCTAAGCTTGGATGTCGTGACGGATGCACCGATCGGGATCTTCGACTCCGGCGTCGGCGGTCTCACGGTGGCCCGTGCCGTGAAGGACCAGCTGCCGCAGGAGTCGATCCTGTACATCGGCGATCTCGAGCACTCGCCGTACGGGCCGAAGCCCATCGCCGATGTGCGCCGGTACGCACTCGCCGTGCTCGACGACCTCGTCGCGCAGGGCGTGAAGATGCTCGTGATCGCCTGCAACACCGCTTCGTCGGCCATGCTCCGCGACGCCCGTGAGCGCTACGACGTGCCCGTCGTCGAGGTGATCCAGCCCGCCGTGCGCCGGGCCGTCGCGACGACGCGCAACGGCCGCGTCGGCGTCATCGGCACGGTCGGCACCGTCCAGTCGCGCGCCTACGACGACGCGTTCGCCGCGGCCCCGCACCTCGAGCTGTCCTCCGCGGCGTGCCCGCGCTTCGTCGAGTTCGTCGAGGCCGGGGTCACCAGCGGCGACGAACTGCTCTCGGTCGCCGAGGAGTACCTCGCCCCGCTCCGCGGGGCGGGCGTCGACACGCTCGTGCTTGGCTGCACGCACTACCCGTTCCTCAAGGGTGCGATCTCGTACGTCATGGGCGAGCAGGTCTCGCTCGTCTCGAGCGACGTCGAGACCGCCAACGACGTCTACCGCGTATTGGTGTCGAACGGCATGGAGCGGCGCGCCGCGACCCCGCCCACGTACCGCTACGAGGCGACGGGCGACTCGACCAGCGCCTTCCTCGACCTCGCGCACCGGCTCATCGCGCCCGAGATCCCGAGCGTGGAGCTCGTCGAGACCGGCGCGCTCACGCTTCCCCACCACGACCGCCTTCGAGAGCTTCGACAGGAGAACGCATGACCGAGGCATCCGACCCCCTGGCAGCGCACGCCGACCTCATCCGCGCCGACGGCCGCACAGCCGACCAATTGCGGGAGGTCACGATCGAGCGCGGCTGGAGCGCGCACGCCGAGGGCAGCGCCCTCATCTCGTTCGGCGACACCAGGGTGCTCTGCACGGCGTCGTTCACGAACGGCGTGCCGCGGTGGATGTCGGGCAAGGGCAAGGGCTGGATCACCGCCGAGTACGCGATGCTCCCGCGTGCGACGAACACTCGCAACGACCGCGAATCGGTGAAGGGCCGCATCGGCGGCCGCACGCACGAGATCAGCCGCCTCATCGGCCGCAGCCTCCGCGCGGTCGTCGACACCAAGGGCCTCGGCGAGAACACCGTCCAGATCGACTGCGACGTGCTGCAGGCCGACGGCGGCACCCGTACGGCCGCGATCACGGGCGCGTACGTCGCGCTCGCCGACGCCATCGAGTGGGCGCGCGAGCAGAAGTTCATCGGCCAGCGCGCGAAGCCGCTCATCGACACCGTCTCGGCCGTCTCGGTGGGCATCATCGACGGCACGCCGATGCTCGACCTCGCCTACGTCGAAGACGTGCGCGCAGAGACCGACATGAACGTCGTCGCCACCGGCCGCGGACTCTTCGTCGAGGTGCAGGGCACCGCCGAGGGGGCACCGTTCGACCGCCGCGAGCTCGACTCGCTGCTCGATCTCGCCCTTGTCGGCACGACCGAGCTCACCATCATGCAACAGGCCGCGCTCGCCGCAGCCGGCGAGTGACGCCGATGGCGCTCGAGGTGGTGCTGGCGACCCACAACCAGCACAAGGTGGGGGAGTTCCAGAAGATCCTGGGCGAGCGGATGCCCGGACTCACCGTGCTCGGCTACGACGGCCCCGAGCCGGTCGAAGACGGCACGAGCTTCGACGAGAACGCGTTCATCAAGGCGCGCGCCGCGGCGGCGCACACCGGGCGCATCGCGCTCGCCGACGACTCCGGCATCGTGGTCGACGTGATGGGCGCATCTCCCGGCATCTTCTCGGCGCGGTGGGCGGGGCCCGAGGCGGGGGCGCAGGCGAACCTCGAGCTGCTGCTGGCGCAGCTCGGCGACATCCGCGATCCGCACCGCACCTCGCGCTTCCACTGCACGATCGCGCTCGTGGTGCCCGCGGCCGACGGAACGCTGCACGAGTTCGCGGCCGAGGGCGACTGGCCGGGCCGCATCGCCGCCACGCAGGCGGGCGTGCACGGCTTCGGCTACGACCCGATCTTCGTGCCCGAGGGCTTCGAGGTGTCGGCCGCCGAGCTCGCACCCGAGGTGAAGAACGCGCACAGCCATCGTGCCCGCGCATTCGCGGCGCTCGTGCCCGAACTCACGCGCATCGCCGCGGCGCAGGGCGGCTCCTAAGCCGGCGGGGCGCCGTCGCTGCTGCTGCTGGCGCCGCCGCCGATCAGGGCGTAGAGGTCGCCGACCGGTCCGAGGTGCGTGAGCTTCCCGGGGTTGAGCTGGTTCGCGATCACCTGCACGGTGCCGGTGTCGAACTGCACCATCAGAATGCTGAGGAGTGCCCCGTCGGGCGCTCGCACCCAGAGGGCGGGAGTGCCGTTGACCGGTCGCCGCTCATGGCGCACGCCCATGAGGGCACCGCGCCGGACGAGTCCGGCGAGGAATCGCGCGACCGCGACCGAACCGCGGAGCGGCTCGCGGATGGCGGGCGCGCGCCCGCCGCCGTCGCCGTAGAACACGACGTCGTCGGCCAGGACGCCGACGAGACGGTCGACGTCGCCTGCCTCGAGCGCGGCGAAGAACGCGTCGGTGAGCTCGGCATCGCGCTCCTCGTCGGCATCGAATCGCGGGCGGCCGTCGGCGATGCGAGCCTTCGCCCGGTGCAGGATCTGCCGGCACGCCGGCTCGTCGCGCCCGACGATCTCGGCGATCGCCGGATAGTCGTAGGCGAACACCTCGCGGAGCAGGAACACCGCCCGCTCCACCGGACCGAGCCGCTCGAGCACCGCGAGGAACGCGAACGAGAGCGTCTCGTCGCGCTCGACCCGGTGCGCGGGGTCGGCGTCGTCGTCGGGAAGCGGCTCGGGCATCCACGGACCGACGTAGACCTCGCGCCGCCGGCGCGCCGACCGCAGGGCGTCGATCGCAAGCCGGGTGGCCACGGTCGAGGCGAACGCCTCGGGGTTCTCGATGTTGAGGCCTGCGACGCGGCGCTCCTCGATGCGCAGGTACGCATCTTGCACGACGTCTTCGGCCTCGACGACGCTGCCGAGCATGCGGTAGGCGATCGAGAACATCAGCGGTCGGAGCTCTTCGGGCACGACGGCGGTTCCGGGCATGATTCGAGCATCGCACAACCCCGAATTCGCTCGCCTGTCACAGATGAACGGGGTCGCCCGTCGTAGGGGGTGACAGAAGAGGAGACATCGATCATGCGGGTATTCATCGCCGGCGCCACGGGCGCCGTCGGAACGAGGCTCGTGCCGCTGCTCGTGGCCTCAGGGCACGAGGTGGTCGGCACGTCACGGAGCGAGGCGCGCCTCGGCGAGCTCGAGCGGGTGGGCGCGACCGGCGTCGTCATGGACGGCCTCGACGCGGCATCCGTGCGTCGTGCGGTGCTCGACGCCCACCCCGACGCGATCATCCACCAGCTCACCGGGCTCAAGGGGCAGGTCGGCGACACGAAGCACTTCGATCAGGGCTTCGCCGCGACGAACGCCCTGCGCACCCGCGGCACCGACCACCTGCTCGCGGCCGCCGCCGAGGCGGGTGTCGGGCGCTTCATCGCGCAGAGCTACACGGGCTGGCCGAACGAGCGCACGGGCGGGCCGGTGAAGACGGAGGAGGACCCGCTCGACTCGAACCCGACGAGGGCGTCGCGCGAGACGCTCGCCGGAATCCGGTACGTCGAGCAGCGGACGACGGATGCCGGGGGGCTGGCGCTCCGCTATGGCAACCTGTACGGCCCGGGCAACGACATCGGGCGGGGCGGGGCGATCGTCGTGATGGTCAGGGCTCGGAAGCTCCCGGTCGTCGGCGGCGGCACGGGCGTGTGGTCGTTCTGCAACATCGAGGACGCGGCATCCGCCACCGCGATCGCCGTGACGCGTGGCGCGCCGGGCCTCTACAACATCGTCGACGACGAACCGGCGCCGGTGTCGGAATGGCTTCCCGAGCTCGCACGCGCGATCGGGGCGAAGCCGCCCCTGCGGATTCCCGCGTGGATGGCCAGACCACTCATCGGCGAACACGGCGTCTCGATGATGACGCAGATCCGGGGCTCGTCGAACGCGAAGGCGAATCGGGAACTCGGGTGGAAGCCAGCGTGGCCGACCTGGCGAGAGGGCTTCCGCACCGGACTCGGCTGAGAACGCGTCTCATTCCCATCACGGCGGTGTCGGGGCATCCGCGCCTACGCTGGAAGGGACATGGCACACTCGCACGACCACGGGCACGCCCACGGGGCGGCCGCGAACCGTACCCGGCTCGTGGTGGCGATCGCGATCATCGCGGCGTTCCTCGTAGTGCAGGTCGTGGGCGGCCTCCTCAGCGGTTCACTCGCACTGCTCGCCGACGCCGGCCACATGGCGAGCGACCTCATCGGCCTCGTCGTCGCGCTGATCGCCGCGATGGTGGCCGCGCGTCCGGCGACCGACCGGCAGACCTACGGCTACCGCCGGGCGGAGGTGCTCGGCGCCCTGGTGAACGGCGTGGTGCTCGTGGTCGTCGCGGGCTCGGTGGCGATCTCGGCGATCGACCGGCTCGTCACGGGCGGCGAGGGCGAGGCGCACGAGGTGCAGGGCGGGCCGATGCTCGTCGTGGCCGTGCTCGGGCTCGCCGCGAACGTCGCCGCGATGCTGGTGCTGCGCGGCGGCGCCGCGGAGTCCATCAACATGCGCGGCGCCTACCTCGAGGTGCTCGGCGACCTCATCGGCTCGGTGCTCGTCATCGTGGCGGGCGGGGTGATCCTCGTGACGGGATTCGATGCCGCCGACCCGATCGCGTCGCTCCTCATCGCCGCGCTCATCGTGCCGCGTGCGCTCGCGCTCCTGCGCGAGGTCGTGCGGGTGCTCTTCGAGTCCGCCCCGCCCGACACCGACGTGGCGGAGATCCGCGATCACCTGCTCGGCACGCCCGGCGTCGTCGCCGTGCACGACGTGCACGTCTGGCAGATCACGTCGGGCTCGCCCGTGTTCAGCGCCCACGTCGAGGTGGAGCCCGAGGTCTTCGCCTCGGGTCGAGCGGGAGAACTCCTCGACGAGCTGGGCGGATGCCTCTCCGACCACTTCGACGTGGCGCACTCGACGTTCCAGCTCGAGCCGGCCGGCCGAGCCGGGCACGAGCTGCCGCACCACCATCCGTGATGCGGCTGCTCGGGGATTCACCGGGCGGGCGCGGCCTGCGTCGGATTCGCTGAGCACCCCTCACGGGTGTACTTCGAACAGTACGTGCCGCGGATGGGCTCGGACGTGGGGCCGACGGGCTGGTTCGTCTGACCCTCAGCGATCGCAGCGGTCTCGGCGGTCTCAGCGGTCGTGCGGCGGGCGTTCGTCGCCCGCCCGGCCGGCGCCGTGGTCGCCGCGGTGGTCGCCGTCGAAGTGCGGCGGGCGGTCGAACACGTCTGGGTCGAGCACGAGCTCCTCGGCCTCCTCCTCGTCGGTGACCACGTCCGCACCGGAGGCCGCGAGCTTCATGGCCTTGCTGCGCTCACGCAAGTAGTGCCAGAGCGTGACGGCGGCCGTGCCGCCCACCGCGAGGAGCAGGATGACGTCGATGTACTCGCGAACGAGGTACGCGACGGGCGGGATGAAACCGATGAGGTACCCGAACATCGTGAGCCCGAAGCCCCAGAGCAGGGCGCCGGTGAGGTTGTAGAGGGTGTAGCGCACGCGCCGCATGTGGCCGACGCCCGCCGCGACCGGCGCGAAGGTGCGCACGACGGGCACGAACCGCGCGAGGATGATGGTGAGACCGCCGAACCGTTCGAAGAACGCGTTCGTGCGCTCGACGTTCTTGACGCTGAAGAGCCCGCTCTCCTTGCGTTCGAACACCTTCGGGCCGCCGCGATGTCCGATCTCGTAGCCGACCTCGCCGCCGAGGAACGCCGCGACGCCGATGAGGAGCGACACCCACCAGATGCTCATCCCGAACACGCCGTTGGGGGCGGCGGGCGTCGAGTGCGACAGAAGGCCCGAGATGACGAGGAGCGTGTCACCGGGGAGCAGGAACCCGACGAGCAGGCCCGTCTCGGCGAACACGATGAAGCAGACCACCAGGAGCGCCCATGGGCCGGCCGAGGCGATGATCACCTCTGGGTCGAGCCACGGAATGAGGGCGGTATGGATCACAGGGATCTCCTGTCGTCGTCGTCGGGCACGGCGGATGCCGGTCAGCGGGCGGCATGGTGTCGTTGCAGTCTACCCAGCGGATGACCCGCCCGACTGGGTGCGAGCACCGAATCATTCCCGGGCGGATGACGCGGGCAGACCTCTGCGCAGCGCTCACGCGACGTGGCGGGGGGTCGGCTGTCGGCGGTCGCCGATAACGTCGCCCGCATGCGGTATGGGTTCATCTTCACCGGCACCGAGCCGAACCTCGCGGTCGAGCTCGCGCGGCTCGCCGAGGCATCCGGGTGGGACGCCTTCTTCGTGTGGGAGGGCATCTGGGCGACCGACCCGTGGTCGACCCTCGCGGCGGCGGCGATGGTCACTGATCGCATCCGGCTCGGCACCATGCTCACGCCGGTGCCGCGCCGCCGCCCGTGGGAGCTCGCGGGGCAGACCATGACCGTCGACCGGCTCTCGAACGGCCGCATCATCCTCTCGGCGGGACTCGGCGTGCCCGCCGAGGTGGAGGAGCGTTTCTGGATCTTCGAGGACGACCCCGGTCGACGCGTCCGAGCCGAATTGCTCGACGAGGGGCTCGATGTCATCCAGCACCTCTGGCAGGCTCAGCCGTTCGAGTACGAGGGCGAGCACTACCGCGTCACGCGCACCGACACGATGCTCCCACCGGCGATCGTGCAGGAGCCGCGCATCCCGATCTGGGTCGTCGGTCTCTGGCCGCGCATGAAGTCGATGCGCCGCGTCGTGCACTACGACGGGTGGCTCCCGAACTACGCGCCGCCCGGCGCCTCGCCGGATGGTTCCCGCGATCAGGCCCGGCTCTACACGCCCGAGATCGCCGCCGAGGCGATCGCCTGGATCCGTGCCGAGCGCGAGCAGGCGGGTCTCGCCGCTCGCCCGTTCGACATCATCCAGGAGGGCACCACGAGCGGCACCGACGCCGAGGCGGATGCCGCGGTCGTGCGCCCCTGGGCCGACGCGGGCGTGACGTGGTGGCTCGAGTCCGACTGGCAGGTGCCGGCGGACCGCGTCGCCGAGCACGCGCGGGCACGGATCACGGCCGGGCCGCCGCGTCCGTAGCGCTGTCGGGTTCACGACTTCGGCGGCAAGGGGGCTTGTGCGAGCAGCGTCCGTCCACCGAGGCGATCGTCGCCATCGTGGGCGAACTGGAGCACGAGAAGGAGGCGACGCGGGTCAGCTGACCTCGCGCGCCCCTCGGCATCGTCGACGAGGGGCGACGGCGTCTCAACTCTCCTCGGCGGCACCGCCGCCAGCGTCGGACGGGTGGCCGCGGGACGTCCGGTACCTGTCCAGGTCGAGGGCCATGAGTCTCGTGTCGTTCGCATTCACGACCTCGACGAAGCCCAATCGCGTGGCGAGCATCCTCGACGCCTCGTTCTGCGACCGCATCTTCGCGATCACCTGCTGCGCGTGCATCCGGTCGAATGCGAGGCCCAGCATGGCCTCGGCGGACTCCCGCGCGTAGCCGTGCCCCTGCTGATCGGTGGCGATGATCCAGCCGATCTCGAACTGCCGTTCGGGCAACTCGACCTTGCGCAAGTGCATCGAGATGTCGCCGACGAGCTTCCCGTCGCGCACCACCGCGAGCGCGAGGAAATCGTCCTTGCGCAGGAGGCTGGTGTGGTGCGTCCGGTCGAGGAGGTGCTTGAACGAACTGAGACGCGACCGTGGCGGCCACGCCAGGTAGCGCAGCACCTCGGGATCCGACTGCAGCGCGTACCAGGCACGGGCCTCGCGGATCCGATGGGGTCGCAGCACCAGGCGCTCGGTGACGATGGTGGGCGACCGCACGCCATCGGGCACGGCCGGTCCGCGCATCCAGCTCGGCCGGCGCACGGGGCTGTACGTGGACAGCCGAGCGATGGCGGCCCGGGCACGATCTCGTGGGCGCGACCCAAGCGGCGCCCTGGCGGGGGTCATGCTCGGCTCGGTCATCGCGGCTCGCTCTCGAGGCGATCCTACCCAAGGGCTCGCCTGGCGCCATTACGCGTGGTGCCGTCATCGCCCCGGGGCGACGCGGGATTCGGGTCAGGCGGCCGACCAGCCGCCGTCGCTCGCGAGCACGACGCCGTTCACGTTCACGCCTTCGTCGCTGAGCAGGAAGGTGATGGATGCCGCGAGCGCCTCGGCCTCCGCGGCATCGATCGCCTCGGCCGCCCGGTGGAGCAACATCGTAGCGGCTCGATCACCCTGCGGTCGGCCCTCTCGCGGACGGCCACCTTCGCATCCGCATGCGCCTGCAGGTTGAGCCACCATGCCGGTTCGGGCTCGGCCCAGCCGTTCATGGCCACCGTGATGAGGTCCGGGCCGCCCTCGACGTAGCCGAGGATCACACTCCGTTCGCGGCCCGTTCGCCGCCTTGTCGTGGTCAGATGGAGCGTGCCCCAACCCGTGCGTTTCGGGCGCCAGAGCCCTATTCGTCCACCGGTGAGGCGATACAGGCTCCGGTGCAGACGCCAGAAGAGACGCACGAACCAGCGTGGAGGGAGATCTGCGCGACGCCCGCCCGTGCTCTTCACGGTCGGAGTCTGTTCGTGAATTCGAGAACTGGGGGCTTGATGAAGAGGGATGTCTCGGCGAAGCTCGCATCATGAACGAGTCCGAGGAGGAGAGGGCGGTCGAAGAGGTCGCCGATCGTCTCGCCGAGCGGTTCCCCGGTGTTCCGCGCAACCATGTCGAGGAGGTCGTCAACGACGTCCATCTCGCACTCGACGGCCATCGCATCCGTGACTTCGTTCCCGTGCTCGTCGAGCACGATGCGCGGAAGCGACTTCGCGACGAGGGGATCAGACCGACGCACATCGGCGACCCGCCGGATGCGCCGCCCGCACCGCCGATGCTCCGCGCCGGCAAAGGCTGACCCGCTGGGATGACGCGCTCCGGCGCATCCAGTGCGGAAGGTGGGACTTGAACCCACACGCCCGAAGGCACAGGAACCTAAATCCTGCGTGTCTGCCGATTTCACCACTCCCGCGAGTGCCCCATCAGTCTAGGCGTTCGTCCACCGCAAACACGGGTCGACCGACTGGCGGCGGGCGGCGGCATCCGCCGGTCGGGACCTTCGACCTCCCGGCGAGCGCGGCGGCGTGTCACGATGCCGCGGGGAGACGGGGGACCTCATGGCTGACGAATATCCGGAGATCGCCGATCACGGCCTGATCGGCGACCTGCAATGTGCCGCACTCGTGGCCACGAACGGCACGATCGACTGGTTCTGCTTCCCGCGCTTCGATTCGCCGAGCGTGTTCGCCTCGCTGCTCGACCAGGAGCGCGGTGGCTACTGTAGCGCCCGCCCCGCCGCCGGCGACTACGTCACCCGCCAGCTGTACCTGCCGGACACCGCGATCCTCATCACGCGATTCATGACCGAGGTGGGCGTCGGCGAGGTGATCGACTTCATGCCCGTCGCCGACGGGCCCGCGACCGACCATCACCGGCTCGTGCGGCTCATCCGGGTGGTGCGCGGTTCGATGGACTTCGTGGTGGAGATCCAGCCCCGCTTCGACTACGGCCGGTCGTCGCACGAGATCGAGTTGCGCGACGATGGCGCCGTGTTCTCGTCCGACGACGCGACGCTCACCGTGCGCCGGGTCGGCGAACCCATCCTCCGCGGCACCGAGCGCGCGGGCCACGTCGAACTCGTCGACGATGGCCTGCGGGTGACGGCCACCCTCAACGTCGGCGAGATCACGGGCATCGTGTTCGAGTCGGGCGAAGGCGAGCCCGGCCCGCTCTCCCGTGACGACGTCGTCGACATGTTCCTCGCGACCCGGCAGTACTGGCGGGACTGGAACAATCGCTCGACCTACCGCGGACGGTGGCGCGAGATGGTGGCCCGGTCGGCGATGACGCTGAAGCTCATGACCTATGCACCGACGGGCGCGCTCGTGGCGGCGCCGACCGCCGCGCTCCCCGAGCAGGTGGGTGGCGAGCGGAACTGGGACTACCGGTACACCTGGGTGCGCGACGCGTCGTTCTCCGTGTACGCACTGCTCGGCCTCGGCTACACCGACGAGGCCGAGGCGTTCGTGGACTGGCTGATGGACCGCATCCGGGAGAGCGTCGGCACCGGATCGGGGCCGCTCAAGATCATGTACCGGGTCGACGGCTCGTCGGACCTCGTGGAGGAGACCCTCGACGACTTGGAGGGATATCGCGGCTCGAGCCCGGTGCACGTCGGCAACGGCGCCGCCGACCAGCTCCAGCTCGACATCTACGGCGAGGCGATGGACGCGATCCACCTCGCGGACACGCACGGGCTCGAACTGCCCCACCAGGGGTGGGCGCAGATCCGCGACCTGCTCAACTGGGTCTGCGAGAACTGGGACCAGCCCGAAGAGGGCATCTGGGAGACCAGGGGCGGGCGCCAGGACTTCACCTACGGCCGGTTCATGTGCTGGGTCGCGCTCGACCGCGGCGTCCGGCTCGCTCGCCGGCACGGCCGTCCGGCGCCGCTCGCCACGTGGATCGAGCAGCGCGACCGCATCTACGAGCAGGTCATGGAACGGGGACTGCACCCCGACCGTGGGGCGTTCGTGCAGCACTACGACACCGACGTGCTCGACGCGTCGCTGCTGCTCATGCCACTCATGGGATTCGTCGCGCCGCGCGATCCGATGTGGCTCGCGACGCTCGACGAGATGGACAAGGAGCTCGTCTCGGACAGCCTCGTATACCGCTACGACCCGGCCGCCTCGCCGGACGGACTCCGCGGTTCGGAGGGGACGTTCACGCTCTGCTCGTTCTTCTACGTCGACGCGCTCGCGCGCGGAGGCCGGCTCGACGACGCGCAGCTCGTGTTCGAGAAGATGCTCACGTACGCGAACCACCTCGGGCTGTACGCCGAGGAGATCGGGCTCACGGGCGAACAGCTCGGCAACTTCCCGCAGGCGTTCAGCCATCTCGCCCTCATCAACGCCGCCGTGAACCTCGACTACCAGCTCGACCACGGCTCGGGCGACGTCGAGGCGGTCCTCCAGAAGGGACGGCGCGGGGCATGACCGACGAGCCGACCGCCCGGAGGCGGGACCAGGAGGAGACCATGGCGCGGGAAGCGGAGACGGAAGCGGCGGGCGGCGTGCGCGGCGATGTCCTCGTGATCTTCGGGATCACGGGCGACTTGGCGAGGGTCATGACGTTCCATTCCCTGTACCGGCTCGAGCAGCGCGGCCTCCTCGAGTGCCGCATCGTGGGCGTGGCGTTCGAAGACTGGACGCTGGACCGGCTGTTCGATCGAGCACGCGACTCGATCGCCGGCACGGGCGAGGCGATCGATCCCGAGGTGTTCGAGCGCCTCTGCCATCGGCTGAGCTACGTGCACGGCGACTTCGCCGACGCCGGCACCTACGAGCGGGTCGCCACGGCGATCGGCGGCTCGAGCGCACCGGTGTACTATCTCGAGACGCCGCCGAGCCTGTTCGCGACCGTCGTGAAGGGGCTCGCAGAGGCCGGACTCTCCGCGCGCGGCCGGTTCGTGATCGAGAAGCCGTTCGGGCACGACCTGGCGTCGGCCCGCGAACTCGCCGCCGAGTTGCACCGATACGTCGACGAGTCGCAGCTGTACCGCATCGATCACTACCTCGGGAAGATGGGCCTCGAGGAGATCCTCTACCTCCGGTTCGCGAACACGATGCTCGAGCCCGTGTGGAACCGCAACTACGTCGATTGCGTGCAGATCACGATGGCCGAGGACTTCGGCATCGCGGGGCGCGGCAACTTCTACGAACCGGTCGGCGCACTGCGCGACGTCGTCGTGAACCACCTGATGCAGCTGCTCGCGGCCATCGCGATGGAGGCACCATCGCACGGCGACGTCGAGACGATCAAGGACATGCAGACCTCGCTGTTCAGGTCCATGGTCGAGGCCGACCCCGCGCGGTACGTGCGGGGCCAGTTCGACGGGTATCGCGAGGTCGACGGGGTCGCAGCCGACTCGACCACCGAGACGTTCTGCGCGCTGGAGCTCGAGATCGAGAACTGGCGCTGGTCGGGCGTGCCCTTCTTCATCCGCACCGGCAAGCGCCTGCCGGTGACCCAGACCGAGGTGAGGCTGGTCTTCAAGCACTCGCCGAAACTCGGGTTCGAGTTGCGTCGCGCCGACACCGAACCCGACCAGCTCGTGATCCGGCTCGACCCGTCGACGGGCGTGCGCATCGTGCTGAATGCGCAGCGAGCGGATGCCGCCACGCCGAGTTCCGTCGAGCTCGACATGGAGTTCACGGCGAAGGGCGGCGAGGGCCCGACCCCGTACGAGGTGCTCCTGCTTGCCGCGATCGAAGGCCGCAGCGCGCGCTTCGGGCGACAGGACACGGTCGAGGAGGCGTGGCGCGTCATGCAGCCGCTGATCGACGCCCCGACGCCCTTGCGCGCATACGCGCCCGGGACGTGGGGCCCCTACGACGCGAATGCGCTCGTGGCCGACCACGGCGGCTGGCGCGACCCGTGGATCTGACGGCGCGAGCGCACGACGGAGCCTGATCGACCAGACACGTGAGGGAGCAAGGAATGGACCGATGAAGGTCATCATCGTAGGTGGAGTCGCTGGGGGCGCATCATGTGCCGCGCGACTGCGGCGACTCGACGAGGACGCCGAGATCGTCATGGTCGAGAAGGGTCCGTACGTCTCGTTCGCGAACTGCGGCTTGCCGTACCACGTCGGCGACGTGATCGAGCGCGAGTCGGATCTCCTGGTGGCGAGCGAGCGCCTGTTCCGTGAGCATTTCCGCGTGGACTGCCGCACCGGGTGCGAGGCGGTCCGAGTCGACCCGGTGGCGAAGACCGTCGACCTCCGTGACGTCGGGACCGGCGACGTGACGACCGAATCGTACGACAAGCTCGTGCTGGCTCCAGGGGCGCGCTCAATCCGGCCACCGATCCCCGGGATCGACCTGCGCGGGATCTTCCAGGTGCGCACCGTGCCCGACGCGCGAGAGATCCGGGAGTGGATCGAGCGCGGCACGAGCTTCCTCGCGGGCATGGAGAAGTACTCCGGCTTCCAGACCGTGCGGCCGAAGATGCACGCCGTCGTGGTCGGTGGCGGGTTCATCGGCCTCGAGATGGCCGAGAACCTCGTGGCCCGGGGGTTCGACGTGACCGTGCTCGAGCTCGCCGACCAGGTGCTCACGCCGCTCGACCTCGAGTACGGCAACCTGGTCCGTAACTTCCTCGAACTCCACGGCGTGCACGTGGTCGTCGGCGACGGGGTGGCCCGGTTCGAACGGAACGACGAGGGCGAGGCGCTCACCGTCACGACGCAGTCGGGCAGGACGTTCCCGGCCGACCTCGCGATCCTCTCGCTGGGTGTGCGGCCCGAGACCGAGCTCGCACAGCAGGCCGGCCTCGAGATCGGCGAGCGCGGCGGCATCCGGGTCGACGAGCACATGCGCACGAGCGACCCCGACATCTTCGCCGTCGGCGACGCCGTGGAGGTGCGCGACTTCGTGACGGGGGAGTGGAGCCTCATCGCGCTCGCGGGGCCCGCGAACCGGCAGGCCCGCATCGCGGCCGACGTGATCGCGGGGCGCGACTCGGCGTTCCGCGGCACACAGGGCACCTCGATCGTCGGGTTGTTCGGCGACGCGATCGCGTGGACGGGAGCGAGCGAGAAGACGCTGCAGCGCCTCGGCGACACCGACTACGAGAAGATCTACCTCTACCCGAACTCGCACGCCGGCTATTATCCGGGCGCTCGGCCGATCGCGATGAAGCTCATCTTCCGCAAGTCCGACGGGCGCGTGCTGGGAGCGCAGGCCGCCGGCGAGGACGGTGTCGACAAGCGCATCAGCCACATCGCCCTGGCGATCCAGCTCGGCGCGACGGTCTTCGACCTCGAGCAGGCCGAGCTCTGCTACTCGCCCCCGTACGGCAGCGCGAAGGACCCGATCAACTTCGCTGGCATGGTGGCCGCCGACGTGCTGCGCGGCGACCTTCCGCTCAGCCACTGGGAGTCGATCGACGGCGGATTCGTGCTCGACGTGCGGGAGATGCCCGAGCTCGCGGTCGAGAGCGTGCCGGGTGCCGTGAACATTCCGCTCGGGCAGTTGCGCGACCGGCTCCACGAGGTTCCACGCGATCGGGCCGTGCACGTGGTGTGCCGGTCGGGCCAGCGTGCCTACACGGCCGCGCGACTCCTGCGACAGCGTGGCATCGACGCGCACGTGGTCTCGGGCGGCATGCTGTCGCGCGCGATCGTGTCGATGAAGTGATGCGGTGAAGCGGATGCCGCGGGCCGTCGCCGTCACGACCGAGCAGACGCTGCTCGGCGAGGGCGCCCGCTGGGACGGGCGACGCGGCGAGCTGCTGCGGGTGGACATCCTCGCCGGACGCGTCTTCCGCGACCGCGTCGGCGACGACGGCGCGCTCATCCCGGTGCGCGCCTTCGACGTTCCCGGCACGGTGGGCGCGGTCGCGCCGATCGACGGCGACGACGGCTGGATCCTCGCCGCCGGCCGCGGCTTCCTGCACCTGCGACCCGACGGCTCGATTCGCACGATCCTCGCCGACGTGGCCGAGGCGGGCACCCGCATGAACGATGCCGCCTGCGACCCGCAGGGACGGTTCTGGGCGGGCACGCTGGCCGACGATCACCATGAGGGCGGCGGCGCGCTGTACCGGCTCGACCGCGACGGCCGGGTCGACGTGGTGTTGCGCGACCTGACGATCTCGAACGGGCTGGGCTGGAGTCCCGACGGGAGCACGATGTACCTCGTCGACAGCGGGCCCCGGGTGGTGCACGCCTTCGCGTTCGATGGCGCCGACGGCACGATCTCCGACGGTCGCGTGCTCGTCTCGGTGCCCGAAGAGGTCGGATCGCCCGACGGCATGACCGTCGACGCATCCGGCGACCTCTGGGTGGCGATCTACGGCGGAGGGCGTGTGCACCGCTACACGCCCGACGGCGCCCTTCGGCAGGTGCTCACCGTGCCGGCCGCGCAGTCCACCTGTTGCGCGTTCGCCGGACCGGGCCTGCACCGCCTCTACGTGACGACGGCGACCGAGAACTGGACCGACGATCAGCGCCGGGCCGAGCCCGCCGCGGGGCTCGTGTACCGGATCGAGACGGATGCCACGGGCCGCCCCGCCGAGCCGTTCCGCCCCGATCCAGACTGGTGGGGAACGTGAGTTCATCACGAGCTGAGACCGGCCGCCGGGTGCCTCCATCGCCACCCGGATGACGCGATGAGGGGCTAAGGTCCCGGTCGCCGGCAAGCCGTGTGCGTACCGTCGGACGTGCCGGCCGGCGCAGGACGTGTCGCGCGGCGAGGACATTCGAGGGGGATGACATGGACGAGCGTGCAATGGACGTGCTGGTGGCCGGATATCCGGACATCGACACGGCCCGACGGGACTTCGACGCGCTGGTCGAACTCGTGAGGGCGAAGACGGTGCGGATCGAGGGCGCGATCCTCGTGGTGCACGAGGCCGACGGCGAGGTGACCGTCGCCGACACGGGCGACCACCTCGGTCGCAGGGGTGCTGGCTGGGGCGCGGGTGTCGGACTCGCGGTGGGTCTGTTCGCGCCGGCCCTGATCCCCGCGATCGCCGTCGGTGCGGCTGGCGGCGCCCTGGCGGGCGTCTTCACCGACCACCGCCTGAAGAGCGGGATCGCTGACAGCATCGGCGCGAACCTGCCGCCCGGGCGGGCGGGCATCGTCGCCGTGTTCCACGACGAGCACCGGCTCGCGGTCGAGCAGGCGCTCCCGGGATCGCCGGCGAAGTCGATCGCGCAGTCCGACGGCCGCAGCATCTCCCGGCTGAAGGAGTCGCTCGCCGAGGCGGCCGGGAAGTTCGCGCCCGACCGCACCGTGCTGCCGCTGAAGGACCCGTCATTCGGCGGCACGGCCGGCCGCACCATCGACAAGTCCGTCGCGGACTGGACCGTCGTCATGACGCCGAAGCCACCCGCGGGCGCCCCGAACGTGCTCGTCGTGCTCATCGACGACGCCGGCTTCGGCAACCCGAGCACGTTCGGCGGACCGATCGACACGCCGAATATGACGCGCGTGCAGCAAATGGGCCTCACCTACAACCGATTCCACGTCACGGCGATCTGCTCGCCGACGCGAGCGGCGCTTCTCACCGGGCGCAACCAGCACCGGGTCGGCTTCGGCTCGATCGCCGAGTACCCCGGACCGTTCCCCGGCTACACGGCCGCCGTGCCCAAGAGCTGCGCGCCCGTCGCCCGGGTGCTCAGGGACAACGGGTACGTGACGGGCGGCTTCGGCAAGTGGCATCTCACGCCGGACAACGTGCAGGGCGCGGCCGGCCCGTTCGATCGCTGGCCGAGTGGCTGGGGCTTCGACCACTGGTGGGGCTTCCTGAGCGGCGCCGCGGGGCAGTACGACCCGATCATCACGCAGGACAACGCGACAATCGGCGTCCCGGAGGGTGCCGACGGGAAGCAGTACTACTTCCCCGACGACATCACCGACAAGGCCGTCGAGTGGCTGCACGCGGTGCGAGCGCAGGACGCCGAGAAGCCCTGGTTCATGTACTACTCGACCGGCTGCGCGCACGCCCCGCACCACGTCGAATCCGAGTGGGCCGACCGCTACAAGGGGAAGTTCGACGCCGGCTGGGACGAGTACCGGAAGACGGTGTTCGCGCGGCAGCAGGAGCTCGGCATCGTGCCGCAGGACGCCGAGCTCACCGAGCGGCCCGACCTGTTCCCCGCGTGGGACTCGCTGTCGGATGCGGAGAAGACGCTCTACGTACGACAGATGGAGGTGTTCGCGGGCTACTCCGAGAACGCCGACTGGAACGTCGGGCGGCTCATCGACTCGATCGAGGAGATGGGCGACCTCGACAACACGCTCATCTTCTACATCTGGGGCGACAACGGCGCGAGCATGGAGGGCACCATCACGGGGTCGTTCAACGAGCTCACCTTCCTCAACGGAGTTCCGCTGACGCCTGAACAGCAGCTCGAGCTGATCGACCGGCACGGCGGCATCGAGGAGCTCGGCGGCGTCGACACGGCACCGCACTACGCCGCGGCGTGGGGCTGGGCGGGGAACACCCCGTTCAAGTGGGGCAAGCAGACGGGCAGCCACCTCGGCGGGACGCGCAACCCGATGGTGGTCGCGTGGCCCGACCGCATCCCCGGGGGTGGAAAGCTTCGCTCGCAGTTCACGCACGTGATCGACGTGGGTCCGACCATCCTCGAGGCGGTCGGGCTGCCCGAGGCGAAGTCCGTCGACGGCATCGAGCAGGAGCCGATGGACGGCACGAGCTTCGTCCACACCTTCGACGATGCGGCCGCCGCGGAGCGCCACACGGTGCAGTACTTCGAGTCCATGGGCTGCCGCGCGATCTACAAGGACGGCTGGTGGGCCTGCGCCCGGCTCGACCGGATCCCGTGGGATTTCTCACCCGCGACCATCGCGAAGCTCGCACCGGGCGTGTACGACCCCGAGCAGGACACCTGGGAGCTCTACTTCCTCCCCGACGACTTCACTCAGGCGCACGACCTCGCCGCCGAGCAGCCCGAGAAGCTCGCCGAGCTGAAGGAACTCTTCTGGCAGGAGGCCGAGCGCAACAGGGTCCTGCCCCTGCTCGGCGGCATGTCGGTCTTCTTCGGCATCCTCCCGCCGCTGCCCACCACGACCCGGTTCACCTTCCACGGCGACGTCCAGAACGTGCAGCGCGGCATGATCCCCCGCATCTACGGGCGCTCCTACGCCATCGAAGGCGAACTAGTCGTGCCCGAGGGCGGCGCGGAGGGCGTGATCGTCGCGAACGCCGACGAGATCGGCGGGTTCGCGCTCTGGGTCGACGGCGACGGGCTCCTGCACCACACCTACTCGATGCTGGGCGTCGAGCAGTACCGGCAGGTGTCGACCGAGCCGCTGCCGACGGGCGAGGTCGCAGTGCGGATGCAGTTCGACGCCGACGAGGTCAAGCCGGGCACCGGCGGAACGGCGTCGCTGTGGGCGAACGGCACGAAGATCGGCGAGGGCCGCATCGACCGCACCGTGCCCGTCGCGTTCAGCTCGTACTCCGGCATGGACATCGGGCGCGATAACGGCCTCGTCGTCGACGCCGCCTACAAGGACCGGGCGCCGTACGCGTTCACGGGCGACGTGCGCACGGTCGTGTTCGACCTCAAGCCCGCGCCGCACTCGGTCGAGCAGCAGCTGCACCACGCCGCCGGCGCAGCCGGGGTCGGCTCGGGTGCAGCGGGCTAGCGCGTTCTGCGTCGCCCGGGGTGGGTGAACAGGATGACGATGCTGAGGAGCAGGACCCACGCGGGGAAGAGCAGCGGGGTCCACTCGCGCTCGCCGGATGCGAGGATCAGCACCAGCGCGACGAGATAGCCGAGGTAGAAGACCCAGCGGGGCACGGATGAGGTCCGCAGCCCGACCGAACTCACCGACAGGGTGAAGACCGCCGCCATCCGCATCGCGTACACCGAGACGATCGTCTGGGTGCTGCTGCGGCTGAACGCCCACAGATCGGCGTTCGCATTCGGGCTCGCGACCATCTCCAGCATGCTGACCGACGTCACGGCTCCGACGAACAACATCGCCAGGAACAGCAGGCCGCTGCCGAGGAAGACGGTCGAGAAGAGCCGATCCTCGATCTCGGCCAGCTGCTCGCGCACCACTCCGATGAACCACAGGAACGCGATGCCCGCGAACGGCACCAGATTGAGGCCCCACAGGATGAGGGTCCTCCGCCTGGCATCCGAGCGGAACTCCTCGAATCCGCCTTCCGATGCCGCGAGGCGCAGGAGGATCATCGCCGCCATGAGCAGGAGGGCGAACGCGATTCCCGCAAGCGCCGCTCCGCGCCGTGTCCGCCAGAAGGGTGGAGTCGCAACCGGGGGTTCGGTCGCTCCTGCACTGAGATCATCCGTCATGACGCTCCTCAGCCCTCCTCTTCTCCGCCTTTTCCGTCGTGAGTCGGCGACGCAGTGTCGTCGAGCATGGGCGCCTCGGGATGACGACGCGGGAGTCAGCGCACGGCCACGTCGGCGACCGCGCCGCCCGGCTCGGGTCCGCGTGCCGCCTCCGCACGGCCGTACCGTGCCGCGAGGGGTGCCGCGCTGGCGCCGTGCGCGACGACGCTGAGGAATACGGTGGCGGCGATGACGGTGACGGCGAGGGCGGCGTCGGATTCGCCCAGTTCCTCCAGCGCGAGCAGGGCGAATACCAACGATGCGAGCCCCCTCGGACCGAACCAGCCCACGAACAGCACCGTGTTGCGGTCGAGGCCCGACCCGATCGTCGCGATCGCGACCGGGAGCATCCGCACGATGGTGAGGCTCAGGACTGCGTACAGCACCAGGGCCGGGCTGAGGCGGTCCAGGAGAATCGGGATCGCGATCGCACCGAAGGCCAGCCAGACCAGAAGTGAGACCAGGCCGCTGGCCTGCTCGAGGAATACCAGTTCCGCCCGGCCGCGACGCCCCGCGGTCGCGCCGAAGGCGAGCCCGCCGCAGAACGCCGCGACGAATCCGTTGCCGCCGACGACGACGGCCAGCACGTAGGAGACGAGGGCGAGCGCCAGGACGGCGATCCCGGCGAAGTCCTCGGCGACCCAGCCCATGCGGCGTGTCAGGCGCAACAGGGCGCCGCCCGCTCCGCCGATCACGACGCCGATGAGCGCGCCGATCGCGAGTTGCGCGAGGGCCGTGGCGAGGCCCGCTGCGCCCTCCACGCCCTCGACGGCCGCCGCACCGGCGATCGCGAACATCACGACGGGCGTCGCGATGCCGTCGTTCAGGCCGCTCTCGACGGTGATCAGCCGTCGTATCCGCGACGGCACGGCCGGGTTCGTCACAACAGGCACGCCGAGCGCCGCGTCCGTGGGGGCGAGCGCCGCGGCGACCAGCAGCGCGAGCCAGCCGTCGAGCTCCGGGAAGAGCCACCTCGCCAGCCCCCACCCGGCGAGGATGGTGAGGGGCAGGCCGATGCCGAGCAGGCGGGAGTACCGGCCGAGGTCGGCGCGCAGGTCCTGGACGCGCACTCGTGCGGCATCGGAGAAGAGCACCCAGACCAAGGCGATCTCGGCCAGCGGCTTCAGCGTCTCCGGCGCCGCGCCGGCGTCGACCAGCCCGAGGCCCACCAGGCCCGCGCCGAGGGCCGTGAAGACGATCGGTGCGGCGAGGTCGGCTCGCTCCAACCGAGCCGCGACGGTTCCCCAGAGGAAGATCGCCGCCAGCACCAGCAGCACCGCCACCGCGTCCATTCCCACCTGCCTCACTGCGTCGTCGCTGTGACCGCACGGCGCCCATGCCGAGGTGGTCTCAGCATCTCTGTGGGTCGACGGGAGAGAGGGGCCATTGGTCCTGTCGCTCCGTCAGGTCGGGACCTTCGCCCCGACGGGCGGTGCGGTGCGGTGGGAGCATGTCGGCACGGAGGCCCATGATGAATCGACCGATGAGCTCGGCACCCATCCCGTTCACGAGCGACGACTACGCGGCCCGGATGGCTCGCGCGGTCGACGATGCGCTCGCGGCGGGACTCGACGGCGTCATCGTGACGCCCGGACCTGACCTGGCGTGGCTCACGGGCTACCGCCCCACCGCCATAACGGAGCGACTGACCATGCTGGCCCTCGCGCCCGACGTGCAGCCGACGTTGCTCGTGCCCGTGCTCGAGCGACCCGATGCCGAGGCCGCCGAGGGCGCCGCGAGCGTGGCCATCGTCGACTGGGTCGACGGAGCGGACCCCTACGAGTCGGCCGCTCGACTGCTGCGCCACGAGGGGCGGTTCGGGATCTCGGATTCGGCGTGGGCGATGCACCTGCTCGGGTTGCAGTCGACCCTGCCCGACACCCGGTACCGGGCGTCGAGCCAGGGCCTGCCCATGATGCGCGCGATCAAGGACGCCAACGAACTCGCTCGTCTGGCGATGGCGGGCGCCGCTGCCGACGCGACCTACGGAGAGATCGTGAACGTGCGGTTCGCCGGCCGGCGCGAGACGGAGGTGGCGGCAGACCTCGACGCGCTCCTGCGCGAGTTCGGGCATGAGCAGGTCGACTTCACGGTCGTCGGCTCGGGCCCCAACGGGGCGAACCCGCATCACGAGGCCGGCGATCGTGTGATCGAGCAGGGCGATGCGGTCGTGCTCGACTTCGGCGGCCTCATGCACGGCTACGGGTCGGACACCACCCGCACGGTCTGCGTCGGCGAGCCGTCTGCGCTGGTGCGGGAGGTGCACGAGATCGTCAGGCGGGCGCAGCAGACGGCGTTCCAGGCGGTGCGTCCGGGAGTGCCGTGCCAGGAGGTCGACCGGGCTGCCCGGGCGGTGATCACCGACGCGGGGTACGGCGAGGCGTTCATCCACCGCACGGGCCACGGAATCGGCGTGACCACCCATGAGCCGCCGTACATGGTCGAAGGCGAGGAGCAGCCGCTCCGGCCCGGGATGTGCTTCTCGATCGAGCCGGGCATCTACCTCGCCGGGCGCTTCGGTGTGCGCATCGAGGACATCGTCACGGTCACCGACACGGGCGGCGAGCGGTTCAACAACTCCGACCACGGCCTCCACATCGTCGAATAGGAGGCGGCCCGCGGTCTCGCCTCTTCGGTTCTCAGAGGGCCGGCCGTCATGACTCGATCGGTGCGCCGCTGACGGCGGGCACGGTGACGGATGCCACCTCCTCGAGTTTCGGGTGCAGCTCGTCGTCGCTCACCACCACGCCGGTGTGCCACGTCAGCTTCAGTCCGTCGGGTCCGTCCTGCAGCAGGACCAGGTTGTTGTCGAACCACGGACCCTTCACGGTGTGCCAGCGGAACGGGGCATCTGGAACCTTCACCGAGCGCGCGGCCGCCGCGCCCACCGGGGTCGCGGCGCCGTACGACATGACCACCGCGAACCAGCGCAGGAAGCGGGGGAGCGGGTTGCGCACGGGCGAGCAGACCGACTGCAGGATGCGCCCGCCGCCCTCGCGTTCGACCTCGGCGAGATAGGAGAAGTGCACGTCGCCCGACAGGAACGTGACGGTTTGTGGGGCCGGGCCGCGTTCGCCGTCGGCGACCTCGGTCACCATGCGGGCCACCGCCTGGAAGCTGTCCTGGAACGCCGCCCAGTGCTCCAGGTCGACGGCCTGCCGCAGTCGCTCGCCGACCCAGGCAGCCGCCCTTCCCCACGCGCCCTGCGCGATCGCCTCGTCCCACGCCTCGACATGGTGCAGGCCCATGGGCAGGAGGAACGGCAGCGACGTGGCCACCATCACGTGCCGGAACCCGCCGCGCAGCCGGTCGTCGAACCACGCGAGCTCCTCGGCGTCGAGCAGCCCTCGGGCGGACGGCGTGAGGTCGCGCGCGGCCCGCGAGTCGACCACGATGAGGCGCACGTCATCGACGTCGCGCGAGTAGCTCCAGCGGAAGCTCGTGGGGTCCTGATCGGCCCGGTCGGCGAACGCGTCGAGTGCCTCGCTGAGGTCGAGTTCCTCGGTGCCGTGGTGCGCAGCGACGCGCTGCCACAGCTCGTCGTCGGCGCGCTCTTTCGGCGACAGGTTGCCGAGGTGCTGGTACACCCAGTACGACGCCAGGCCCGCGACGATGCGGCCGTGCCACCACGAGGTGGCCTCCATCCTCTTCTTCCAGTCGAGCGAGGCGTTCCAGTCGTCGCGCACGTCGTGGTCGTCGAAGATCATGGCGGTCGGCACGGTCGAGAGCAGCCACCGGTTCGCCTCATCCGACCAGGCGAGCCAGTAGAGGTGCGCATACTCCTCGAAGTCCTTCAGTTCCTTGCCGGGTTCCTTGCGGATGTCACGCCGGGCCCGGATGAACTCCTGCATTTCCTTCGACGTCAGGTCGGCGTAGACCTGGTCGCCCAGGAAGAGCAGCAGATCGGGTCGGATGTCGCGGCCGGCCGCCATCGCCGAGGCGAACGTGCGCATCGAGTCGACACCGTGCGTGCGGTTGCCCGAGCGGTCGTGCGGCACGCTCGTGCGGCAGGAGCCGTAGGCCATCCGCAGCGGTCGGCCCGGCGTTCGCGTGACGATCAGGGGTGGCGGGTACTCGGATTCGGGCTCCGGCCACGCCTGCTCCCCGTCGAGCTCGACGCGGTACGGGTGCTCCGTGCCGGGCTCGAGGCCGTCGAGCTCGACGAGGGCGTAGTGGTGGCCGTGCACCGCGAACGTGCGGGCGTGCCACGTGCGCCCGTCGCGGTGGACGCTCACCCGGCAGTCCGCGCGCGTCTCGACCCAGACGCTGGCGGAGGTCTCGTCGACGTACCGCAGCATCGGGCCGAGTACGAGGGGCGATGCTGACATGGATTCCGTTCTATCGCGCGAACCGGCGGCGTGGCCACGGGTTGACGCGGCGGCGGTGCCCCGTCACGAGGGGCTTCGTCACGCCAGACGCGTGCCGTCGACGCGGCCGAGTTGACAACTCTCGATACCCGGGGGGTATTATGAGTGATACCCCTAGGGTATCGACGTCGATGAGTTCGTCGCCCATCGACTCGCGATCTTGAGACAAGGAGCCGACATGCTGTTGGAACGCATCTATGACGAGGACCTCGCCCAGGCCGGCTATTTCGTCGGCTGCCAGGCGAAAGGCCAGGCGATCGTGGTCGACCCGCGTCGCGACCTTGACGTGTACCTCGAGCTCGCGCGCAAGAACGGCATGACGATCACCGCGGTGACCGAGACGCACATCCACGCGGACTACCTGTCGGGCACGCGGGAACTGGCGGCACGGACCGGCGCGACGATGTACGTGTCGGACGAGGGCGGCCCCGACTGGACCTACGGCCCCGCCTTCGACGGCGCCGTTCGCATGAAGCACGGGCACGAGATCACCCTCGGCAACATCGCCGTCACGGCGGTGCATACGCCGGGTCACACCCCCGAGCACCTGTCGTTCCTCGTGACCGACGGCGCCCAGGCAGAGGAGCCCGGCTTCATGCTCACCGGCGACTTCGTCTTCGTCGGCGACCTCGGGCGTCCCGACCTGCTGGATGAGGCCGCGGGTGGCGTCGACACTCGCTTCCGCGGCGCGCACGATCTCTTCGTGAGCCTGCGCAACCGGTTCCTCACCCTGCCCGACTACGTCCAGGTGCTACCCGCGCACGGGTCCGGGAGCGCGTGCGGCAAGGCGCTCGGCGCGATCGCATCGTCGACCGTCGGATACGAGCGGGCGTTCTCCTGGTGGAGCGGGTACCTGCGTGACAACGACGAGCAGGGATTCGTCGACGAGCTGCTCAGTGGCCAGCCCGACGCGCACGCCTACTTCGCGCGGATGAAGGTGCAGAACAAGGTCGGACCGGCGGTCATCGGCGAGTCCGACGAACTCGCCGAGTACACGCCCGAGCGGCTGCGCGCCGAGCTCGCCGCCGACGAGGTCATCCTCGTCGATACGCGGCACAACACGGCCGTGCACGAGGGCACCGTCGCCCGATCGCTGAACATCCCGGGCATCGCCAAGGCGGCGAGCTACGGGGCGTGGGTGGTCGACCCCGAGGTCGAGCAGCGACCGCTCGTGCTCCTGGCCGCCGACGTGAACGAGGCGACGCAGCTGCGCGACCATCTGGTGCGCGTCGGCATCGACTCCGTCGCCGGGTTCATCGCCTCGCTCGAGGGCGTGGACCTGGTCGCACCCAGGCTGCTGCAGCCCGAGGAGCTCCCCGGGTTCGACTACGACCTGCTCCTCGACGTACGCAACCGGACCGAGTACGCGGAAGGGCACCTGCCCGGTGCCGCCCAGCTCAGCGGCGGTCGCGTGATGTGGCACACCGATGAGCTGCCCGAGCACGGCACCATCGTCACCTACTGCCAGAGCGGCGTGCGCAACAGCGTCGCCTCCAGTGCCCTGCGCCGCGCCGGATACGACGTCGTCGAGCTCGACGGCTCGTACCTCGGCTGGACCCGGGTTCCCGGCAATGTGCCGGTCACCGAGGCATCCCCCGTTTCGAAGGCTGCATAGGAGGCGACCATGGCGGACATCACCGTCGCACAGGTCCGGGAGCGCCTGGGCGGCGCCGACCAGCTCATCGACGTACGCGAGATCCACGAGGTCGCCGAGGGCATGGTTCCGGGCGCGAAGAACATCCCGCTCGGCACGCTGCCGTCGCGGCTGGGTGAGATCGACCGCGCTCGGCCGGTCATCGCGATCTGCCGGTCGGGCAACCGATCGCGTCAGGCGACCGAGGTCCTGAAGACCGCCGGCTTCCGCGTCGACAACATGGAGGGCGGCATGATCGCCTGGTCCCGGGCGGGACTGCCTGTCGATCGGTGACACCCTCCCCGCAGCGTGGCCCGCACCTCACGGTCGCGGGCCACGCCGCTGAACACCCACGGAAGTCGGTACATGGAAATCGGACTCGTCATCGCGCTGCTGCTCGCGGTGCTCGTCGGCGTGGCGCTCGGGCTCATGGGCGGCGGCGGGTCGATCCTCACCGTGCCGATCCTCACCTACGTGCTCGGCATGGGCCCCAAGGAGGCGATCGCGGCATCCCTGTTCATCGTCGGGGTCACCAGCGCCGTGAGCGTCTTCTCGCACGCACGCGCCGGACGAGTGCGGTGGAAGACCGGCCTCATCTTCGGCGCCGCCGGGATGGCCGGCGCGTTCCTCGGCGGCATCCTCGGCGGCTACATCCCCGGCCCCGTCCTCATGGTCCTGTTCGCCATCATGATGATCGCCACGGCGACCGCCATGATCCGCGGCCGCAGGAAGACGGCCGACCCGACCGGCGAACCGCGAACGCTGCCGGTGGCGCGCATCCTCCTCGACGGATTCGCGGTCGGCATCGCCACCGGGCTCGTCGGCGCCGGAGGCGGATTCCTCATCGTTCCGGCCCTGAACCTCCTGGGCGGACTTCCCATGGCGGTCGCGGTCGGCACGTCGCTGCTGGTCATCGCGATGAAGTCGTTCGCCGGCCTGAGCGGCTACCTCCTCAGCGTGCAGCTCGACTGGCCGGTGGTGCTCGCCTTCACAGCGATCGCGATCGCCGGCTCGTTCATCGGCTCGGCCCTGGCCGGGAAGGTCCCCGAGACCGCGCTGCGCAAGGGCTTCGGCATCTTCGTGCTCGTCGTCGGCGGGTTCGTCATCTTCCAGGAGGCGCCCGCGCTGGTCGCCCTCTTCTCGGGCGGCTGACCGACCGCGCAGCAGGTCGATCCTGCCGCGGCTCGCACCTGGAGTGCGCGACGGAGTGGGCCCGCTGGCGCGCCAGCCTGTGGATAAGTCCGCGGCGGGGCATCCGCTCGCCGCCAATATGGTGCGCATGACCGACCCCGTGCGCACGATCGCCGAGCGGGTGCGCACGCGGGTGCTCCGCGACGGGGTCGATCTCATCGGCGACGGCGCGCTCGCCGCCCGCTATGCCGACGAGGAGGTGCGGCGGTACAGCGAGCGTGCACTCGCCGGTGCGCACGCGCAGCTCGGCGACGAGCCGGGCACGGCACGCGACGTCGTGGCGGCCATCACCGGCTACGGACCGTTGCAGCCGTTCTTCGACGACCCGACGGTCGAGGAGATCTGGATCAACGCGCCGACGCGCGTGTTCGTCGCGCGTGACGGCGTCGCCGAGCTCACCACGGTCGTGCTCTCCGACCGCGAGGTGCGCGAGCTCGTCGAGCGGATGCTCCAGCACTCGGGTCGCCGGGTCGACCTGTCGTCGCCCTTCGTCGACGCGTCCCTGCCCGACGGCTCGCGGCTGCACGTCGCCATTCCCGACGTCACGCGGGCGCACTGGGCGGTGAACGTCCGCAAGTTCCATCGCAGCATCCGCACGCTCGGCCAGCTCGTCGAGCTCGGCTCGCTCACCCGGCAGGCAGCGGAGTTCCTGCGCATGAGCGTGCTCGCCGGCGCCAACATCCTCGTCTCGGGGGCGACGCATACCGGCAAGACGACCATGCTCAATGCCCTGATGTCGTCGGCGCGTCTCGACGATCGCGTGGTGACGGTCGAGGAGACGTTCGAGCTCGAGCTCGGCGTGCGCGACGTCGTGGCGATGCAGTGCCGCCAGGCGAGTCTCGAGGGCACCGGTGAGATCACGCTCCGCCGCCTCATCAAGGAGGCGCTGCGCATGCGCCCCGACCGGCTCGTCGTGGGGGAGGTGCGCGAGGCCGAGAGCCTCGACCTCCTGATCGCCCTGAACTCCGGCTTGCCGGGCATGTGCACCATCCACGCCAACACCGCGCGCGACGCGCTCGTGAAGCTGTGCACACTGCCGCTCCTGGCCGGACGCAACATCGACGCGTCGTTCGTCGTTCCGACGGTCGCGAGCTGCATCGACGTCGTGGTGCACCTCGGCATCGAGCGCGACGGCTCGCGCCGCGTGATGGAGATCGCGGCGGTCACGGGAGCGACGACGGATTCCGCCATCGTCGCCGAGGCGATCTTCGACCGTCGCCGAGGCGCTCTCGAGCCGACTGGCGCACGACCCGTGCGCCTCGAGAAATACGCGGCTGCAGGGCTCGACCCCGAGATCGTGCTCGGACGGGCCGTCGCATGAGCCTCATGCTGGGCGCCGTGCTCGGTCTGGGCGTGCTCCTCGTGCTCTCGCCGCTGCTGTGGCCGGCGCGGGCGGACACGCGCTCCGAGCGGAATGGAGCGCTCGCCGCTGTTCGCGACGTCCTCTCGCTTGCAGGACTCGGTGCCGTGCCGCTGCCCGTCGTCGCCATCGTCTGCGGCGCGCTCGGCATGCTCGTCGGGGCGCTCGCGCACGCCGTGTTCCAGGTGCCGGTGCTCACGGTCGTCGCATCGGTGCTCGGGGCGTCGATCGTGCCGATGCTCGCGAGCGCCCGCGCCGAGCGGCGCCGCGCTGCCAATCGCGCGGTCTGGCCCGATGTCGTCGATCACCTGGTCGCATCGGTGCGAGCGGGGATGTCGCTGCCCGACAGCGTGGCCGCACTCGGCGGGCTCGGGCCGGCGCCGACCAGGGCCGCGTTCGCCGAGTTCGACGCCGACTACCGCCAGAACGCCAACTTCACGCTCTGCCTCGACCGGCTGAAGTCCGCCCTCGCCGACCCGACCGCCGACCGCATCCTCGAGACGCTGCGGATGGCACGCGAGGTCGGGGGCAGCGACGTCACCGCGGTGCTGCGGGGACTCGCCGGCTACCTGCGTGAGGATGCCGCACTTCGCGCGGAGGTCGTCGCCCGCCAGTCGTGGATCCGGAACGCGGCGCGGCTCGGCGTCGCCGCCCCTTGGCTGCTCCTGCTCATACTCGCCTCGCGCCCCGAGACGCTCGAGGCCTACGACTCGGCGGCTGGGAGCATGCTGATCGTGGTCGGCGTCGCCGTCACGCTCGTCGCCTACCGCGCGATGATAGCGCTCGGACGCCTCCCGGAGGAGCGAAGATGGTTCCGCTGAGTGCGGTGTCGCCGCTCGGCATCGCCCTGGGCATCGTCCTCGGGATCGGGCTCTGGCTCGTCACGTCCGCGGTGCCGCGCATCGGACGCCCCCGCCTCATGGAGCGCGTCGCACCGTACGTCGCCGACCTCTCGCCCGAGGCGCGCGCCTTGCTCGCCCGCCGATCTGCGGATCCCACCCCGGTGCTCGGCCTCGTCGTGATGCCCGCCGCTCGTCGATTTCGCTCGTTCCTCTCGGCATGGCTGGGCGGCGGTGAGGCGGTCGCCAGGCGCCTGCGCCAGGCCGGTTCGTCGGCATCGGTCGAACGCTTCCGCGGCGAGCAACTCGCATGGGCTGCCGGGGCGTTCGCGGTCGCCTCGGCACTCGCGCTCGTCGTGCCGACATTCACGGCCATGCCGGCGATGGTGCGGATCGCCTTCCCGTTCGTGTCGGCGGCGCTCGGCGCAGTCGTGCGCGACTGGATGCTGCAGCGACGTGCGCGTCGACGGCTCGCCCGCATCTCCTCCGAACTGCCCACGGTGCTGGAGTTCCTCACGTTGAGCCTCACCGCGGGCGAGGGCATGCTCGACGCCATCCGACGCGTCGCGACGGCCGGTTCCGGTGAGCTGCCCGGCGAGTTCGCACGCGTCGTCACCTCGGTCGGCGCCGGGGCGTCGCTCGGGCGCGCGCTCGCCGACCTCCGCGACGAACTCGACCATCCGGCGCTCGCTCGTGCCCTCGACCAGGTGCTGGGCGCACTCGATCGGGGCGCGCCGCTCGCGACCGTACTGCGCTCCCAGGCGGGCGATGCGCGCGAAGAGGCGAAGCGCACCATCATCGAGCTCGCCGGCCGCAAGGAGATCGCGATGCTGGTGCCGCTCATCTTCTTGATCCTTCCCGTGACGGTGGCCTTCGCCCTGTTCCCGGGTTACCTCGTTCTCCAGGCGGGCTTCTGATGCCGGCCCGCACGATGAACCATCGACACACCCGAAGGTGTACCGACGAGAGGAATGACCATGACCATGCCGAACCGGATCATCGAGCGCCTGCGCGAGGAACACGGCGACGTGCCCGGTTGGGTGCTCATCACGCTCATGACGGCCGGGCTCGTGATCGTGATCTGGGGTCTCGCCGGGCCCGCGTTGAGCGGCGTCTTCGACCAGGCGATCAGCCGGGTGCTCGGGTTCTGACCATCCTGATCCGGGACGAGCGGGGGTCGGCCGTGGCCGAGTTCACGCTCGTGGGCGTGCTGCTGACGGTGCTCGCCCTCGCGGTGGTGCAGCTCGCGCTGGCGTTGCACGTACGCAACACGCTCCTCGATGCGGCCGCAGAGGGCGCGAGGTACGCGGCGCTCGCTGGTTCGTCCGCCGCCGACGGCGTAGCGCGCACGCAGGACCTCATCGCCGCGGCCATCTCCGCAGACTACGCCGACGGCGTCAGCGCGACGTCGACGTCGATCGGAGGGATCCCCGCGATCCAGGTGACGGTGCGGACGACGCTCCCCGTCGTCGGCCTCCTCGGACCCGAGCGCGCATTGGAGGTCTCGGGCCATGCAGCGGTCGAGACGGTCGACTGAAGACGGCTCGGCGTCGCTCGAGTTCCTCACGGTCGGCGTCATCCTGCTCGTGCCGCTCGTCTACCTCGTGCTCGCGGTCGCCGCCGTGCAGGCCGGCGCGCTGGGCGTCGAGGGTGCCGCGCGGCAGGCTGCCCGCGTCGCCGTGCTCGCGGCCGACACGGACGCATCGGATGCCGCGGTCGATCGTGCGGTGCGCATCACGCTCGCCGACTACGGCATCGACGCGGCCGCGGCATCCGTCAGCGTCGCCTGCGACCGCGCCGACTGCCTCGAACCAGGGGCGAGGGTCAGGGTCTCGGTGGTCGCCCGCGTGGAGCTGCCGCTCGTGCCCGACGTGCTGTCGCTCTCGACGATCGCGAGCGTGCCGGTCGAGGCGACCGCGACGCAGACCGTGTCGCGGTTCGCGGGGGTGCGACCGTGATCGCCGGCCTGCGCTCGCGCTTCGGCGGCGACGATGGGGGATCGACCCTGCTGCTGACCATCTCGTACTGCGTGCTCGGCCTCGCGATCGTGCTCGTGGTGGCCTCGGCGACCACGCTGTACCTCGAACGCAAGCGGCTCCTCACGATCGCCGACGGGGCCGCGCTCGCCGGGGCGGAGGCGTGGCAGCTCGACGCCGTGCGGGTCGACGGCGACCGGCTCGCGGTCGAGCTCGACGACGCCGAGGTGCGTGCCGCCGTCTCGGCGTACCTCGGTGATGCGGCATCCGGTCTCGACGACGTCGAACTCGTGCGCGCGGCATCCGACGACGGACGCAGCGCCACGGTCACCCTCCGCTCGGCGTGGCGGGCACCGATCGACACCGAACTGGTGCCGATGGTCGTGCCGATCGAGGTGACCGTCACGGCGCGGTCGGTGTTCCACTGAGGGTCAGTTGATCTGCGTCAGCCCCGAGCCGAGGAGCTGGAACAACCGGATCTTCCGCTCGATGGCCACGTCGTCGGTCGGGAGGTCCCAGATGTAGACGGGCTCGGTGGGGGCGTAGTAGAGCGTGCGCCACGAGGTGACGACCTCGACCTCGTCACGCGGGCGCCCGTCGAAGATCGGCTCCCTCTGCAGCGCCGAACGGATGATGGTGCCGAGCGAGGCGCCGTCCTCCGACGAGAGCATGTGGCCCACGTGGTGCGGGCGCAGCCCCTTCGCCTGCAACTGCCGCAGGGGCTTGGGGTCGGTGCCGTGCACGTTGGGCCAGCAGATCTTGCAGCTGCGCACGCCGTCGAGGTGCTGAGCGGACTCCCGGGTCATGAGCACCGGCACGGGCAGCCGGAAGTCGGGGTCGCCGGCCAGCCGCGAGCGATGCCGGTCGTCCCATCGCGAGTGACGATCGAGATGCGGCTCCAGCACGGGGCACTCGAGGCGATGCAGCACGCGTTCGCGGTCCTTGCTCGCGTCCGCACCCGCGACCGCGAACTCGGCGCCGTCACCGAACGCCTGCCGCAGCGACTCGAGCTCGCCTGCGACGATCCGGTTCACCATGGCGTCCGTGTCACTCGCGGTGGGCTGCTCCGGGTCAGGTCGTTCCATCCGCAGTGACTCCGCTCTCTGTGCCTCGGGGCCACGGCCCTCAAGCCGAATCTACCCGACGGCTTGACACATCCCGCGCAGCAGTGCGGGGCGACACGCCTCCGTTTTCAGGAGTCATCTGGCGAGTCTGAGTCGTCGCCCGCGTGTCGTCCTCAGGAAACGGAGGGTCGATTCGGCTCGCTCGCCGCCATCATCATCGGCGGCTTCGTCTTCGCGTCGCAGGCGGTCATTCTCGCCGTAGCGTGCTTCGCCCCCTGACGCCGAGCAGTCCGCGCTGAGCCGGATGTCCCGTGCCGACTTGAGCATCACTCCCGTCGGACTGAGCAACGACTACCCGTCCGCGTGACTCGCGCGACGCCCCCTTCGGTATTCCTGAGGTATGCGGACACTGGTCGCGCCGTTCACGACGACATCGGTGTTCTCGGGGTTGAACGTGCCGCCCGCGAGCGCGATCTCGTCGTACTCGGAACTCGTCGGCTCGATGACCGCGCGTACGGTCGCCCAGGTCTGGGAATGCACCTTGAAGGTCGCGTGCGGGGAGGAGAACCACCAGATGCCCGGTCGACCCAGACGCGGCTGCCGTCGGGCTTCTCCCGCAGGATCGAGCACGAGGCGGTCGCCGAGTCGCCCGAGTCGACGTTCGCCTTGCCGACGAACCAGTACTTCGTGGGTGCGCCCCGTTCGACGATTCGATACTCGAACTCGATCGTGGGCGGGGCTCGTAAACCCACCAGTCGGTGGAACCGCCCTGCGCGACCGTGGCGGCACCCGCACTGAAGTCGGGATTCGAGGGCGTGTAGTGCCCCTCGGACAACCCGATCTCGCCGATGCCCTCCACCGTGCCGTGAGGTGCACGTTGCCTTCGGCGGCGTGGGCGGGCGGGGGAAGGAGCGCGGCGCCGGCCGCGAGGGCGGCGACGAGGCCTGCGAGCGCGAAGACATGGACCCAGGTCGCCACTGCCCGTTCGCGGCCGCCCCCAGGAACGGGGGCATCGGGATGCCGCGGCGCGGCGTCACCGGCGGCCGACGCGCCCGCCCGCCATGATGGAGCGCATGGCGACCGACGCGCTCACCGCCGCAGCCGACGAGCTCTACGCCCTCGTGCCCGAGGAGTTCACGGCGGTTCGGAACGCCCTGGCGAAGGACGCCAGGGCCGCCGGCGATCGGGCGCTCGGCGACCGCATCGGCGAGCTGAAGAAGCCGTCGCCCGCCGCGTGGATCGCGAACCAGCTCGTGCGGCGACACCCCGACGACCTCGACGAGCTGCACGACCTCGGCGAGGAACTGCGCGAGGCGCAGGCCGCGGGCGACGGCAGGGCGCTCACCCGCATCGGCGGCGAGCGGCGGCGGCTGCTCACGGCCCTCCTGCAGCAGGCGATCGAACTCGCGGATGCCGCGGACCGCTCTCCCTCCCGTGCCGTGCTCGACGAGGTCGAGCAGACGCTGATCGCAGCCACCGTCGACGAGGCCGCGTCGCAGGCGCTGGACACGGGCAGGCTCGTGCGGAGCCTGCAAGCCGTCGGGTTCGAACCCGTGGAGCTCGACGGCGCCGTCGCCGGCGAGGCATCCGCCGCCCCCTCGAAACGGCGGGCCGAGCGTCCCGCACGATCGGACCGACGTACGGTGCGAGCCGGAGCGGCGAAGTCGGTGGACGAGGGCGAGCGCCGCGCCGCCCGCGAGCAGGCCGAGCAGGATGCGCAGGACGAGCGGATTCGCGCGGCCCGCAGGCAGGCCGAAGCCGACCTTCGCGATGCCAGGGACCGCGCCGAGGCGGCCCAGCGTGCGCTCGCCGATGCCGAGGACCAGCTGCAGGCCGCCGAGTGGAACGCCGACGAGCTCCGCGACGAGCGCCACGATCTCGAGGCGAGGCTGAAGGAACTCCGTGCCGAGATCGCCGAGGCAGAGCGTGACGAGCGCGAGGCGGAGCGGGTGCGCGCCAAGGCCGCGGTCGCCGTCGACCGGGCGCGCGGCGACGTGGAGGCGGCTGAGGCGGCGCTCGCCGAGCTCGAGTGAACCGCTCGCCTCAGTCGTGCGTGTCGCGCGGGCGGCGGGGCACGTAGCGCGGCACGTACCGCCAGAGGATCGCGGCGCCCGCGAAGCCCAGCACGCCGACGGCCGCGCTCGCCGCCATGATCGAGGCGACCGAGGTGATCGCGGAGATGAGCAGCGGCGCCACCGCGTGACCCGCATGGCCGATCGTGCGGAACGCGCTGAGGAACGGCGCGGGGTTGCCCTTCGGTGCGAGGTCGGCGCCGAGCGTCAGCAGCACGCCGCTCGTGAGCCCGTTCGCTATGCCGAACAGCACGGCGACGACCACGAACCAGACGTCGTTGTCGGACACGTCGTGCGTGAAGGCCAGCAGGATGTGCCCGGCGCCGAGCCCGATGAGACCTGGGATCGCTCCCCAGAGCCGCCCGAACCGGTCCATGACCTGACCGCTCACGTAGAACAGCCCGAAGTCGATCGCGGCCGCGATGCCGATCACGAGCGAGGCGGTGTCGGCCTGCATGCCGATCGATACCGCCCAGAGCGGGAGGATCACGGTGCGGCTCGCGCGGACCGCGCCGAGGAACCCGACGCCAGTGCCCACGCGGGCGAGCACCGCGCGGTTCGCGGCGATCGCGCGGAACACGCCGTGCGACGCGGCATCCGCCTCGGCCTCGCCCTCGGTGAGCGCGCCGACGGATGCCGACCGCACGATCCGCGCCGCCCCGAAGGTGCGCTCGGGGTCGGGCAGGAGCAGCAGCACGATGACCACCGCGAAGCATGCGGCGACGAGCACCCACACCACGAGCTCGGGCGAACCCGACCACGCGATGATCGCCGCCGCGGCGAACGGGCCGACCGCCCAGCCCCCGCGGAACACGCCGCCGAGGGTCGACAGGGCCCGCGCCCGCACGCGTGCCGGCACGTAGCTCGTGAGGAACGCGTGGCGTGCGAGCCCGAAGACCGAGGTCGCGAGACCGAGGAGGAAGACGCCGATGCCGAGCGCGAGTGCCGTGGGGGAGACGACGGCGATGAGGGCGCCCGTGACCGCGAGCATCGCCGCGCCGATCATGGCGTTGCGCTCGCCGATGCGGGCGACGAGCCATCCGGCCGGCAGGTCGCCCACGAGTTCGCCGACCATGAGCATCGACGCGATGAGGCCGGCGATCGCGAGCGAGGCGCCCCGCTCCGTCGCGACGACGGGGATGACCGGGATGAGCGCGCCTTCGCCGAACGAGAAGATGAAGGTCGGCAGGTAAGCCGGGAGGATGATCGAGCGCCACGAGAACGAGGGCGTCGAGTCGGTCATCACCCTCGACGGTACACCTGGGTCGACCGCGCAGGTCGCGCCCAGCGCGGGCCACTAGGCTGGTGACGCCATGTTGGATCTTGACCTCACGCAGGAGATCGCCGCGCTGCGCTCCACCTTCCGCGACATCCGTGCCGTCGTCGACGTCGACGCCCTCGAGGCCGAGATCGCCCGGCTCTCCGGGGAGGCCGGCGCGCCCGACCTCTGGGACGACACCGAGAAGGCCCAGCAGGTCACGAGCGCCCTCAGCCACCGGCAGTCCGAGCTCGCCCGGGTGAAGAGCATCGACTCTCGGCTCGACGACCTCGAGGTTCTCGTCGAGCTCGCGAACGAGATG
This sequence comes from Agromyces bauzanensis, assembly GCF_014645655.1. Classification (GTDB taxonomy): domain Bacteria; phylum Actinomycetota; class Actinomycetes; order Actinomycetales; family Microbacteriaceae; genus Agromyces; species Agromyces bauzanensis. Next base: position 247,883 of record NZ_BMMD01000001.1, read on the forward strand.
GGCGACGAGGAGAGCGCCGCCGAGGCGCGCACCGAGCTCGCCGCGCTGCAGCAGACCATCGGCGACCTCGAGGTGCAGACGCTGCTCGACGGCGAGTGGGACGACCGCCCTGCCGTCATCACGATCCGTGCCGGCGCCGGCGGCGTGGACGCCGCCGACTTCGCCGAGATGCTCATGCGCATGTACCTGCGCTGGGCCGAGCAGCACGGCTACAAGGCCACCGTCATGGACACGAGCTACGCCGAGGAGGCCGGCATCAAGTCGGCGACATTCGAGATCGACGCGCCCTACGCGTTCGGCACGCTCTCGGTCGAGGCCGGCACGCACCGGCTCGTACGCATGAGCCCGTTCGGCGCCGCCGGCAAACGGCAGACGAGCTTCGCCGCGGTCGAGGTCATCCCGCTCATGGAGGAGGCCGGCGAAATCGACGTGCCCGAGTCCGACATCCGGGTCGACGTCTTCCGTTCGTCGGGCCCCGGCGGCCAGTCGGTGAACACGACCGACTCCGCCGTGCGCCTCACCCACCTGCCCACGGGGATCGTCGTGTCGATGCAGAACGAGAAGTCGCAGATCCAGAACCGCGCCGCCGCCATGCGCGTGCTGCAGTCGCGCCTGCTCCTCCTGCAGAAGGAGCAGGAGGCCGCCCAGAAGAAGGAGATGGCGGGCAACATCACCGCGAGCTGGGGCGACCAGATGCGCTCCTACGTACTCGCGCCGTACCAGATGGTGAAGGACCTGCGCACCGAGTACGAGGTGGGCAACCCGAGCCAGGTGTTCGACGGCGACCTCGACGGGTTCATCGCCGCCGGCATCAAGTGGCGCAAGCGCAAGCAGGACTGACGCACGGCTGACGCGCGGTGCGCAGCGCGCTCACCAGGGCGACGGACGCTCCTCGTCGCGCGTGGCGTCGTCGGGAAGGTGCGGTAGTTCGTGGCCCCCGGCACGGATGCACAGCCAGCGCAGCTGCTCGGGGCTGTCGGGCACCGAACGCCACGTGCGCCAGACGCCCTGGCCCACTCGCACGACGGTGCCGGGCCCGACGTCGACGACCTCGTCGTCGAGGCCCATCTGGCCACGTCCGGCGAGGAAGACGTACAGCTCCTCGACGCGGTGGTGCGTGTGCCAGTAGCCCGCCTCCTCGCCCGGCTCGAATGCGTTCGCGGTCATGCCGATGTACTGCATCGTGAGGTCGTGATCGACGACGCGTCGACCGTCGCGCGAGGTCGTGGGACGGAAGCCACCGAAGTGCTCCCGCCACTCGTCGAGTCCGCCCATCTCCAGCACCTGGTAATCAGTCACCAAGCCACTGTATCGGCGCACTCAGGACCTGATCGCGAACTTCGCGAGGGTCTTCGAGCCCGCCGCGGCGACGAACGCGCGGATGAGGGCGATGCCCTCGGGGTCGAGGCGCTCCTCGGGATGCCACTGCACCCCGAGGCAGAAGGCCCCCTCGGTCGCCTCGATGGCCTCGACGACGCCGTCGGGTGCGGTCGCGGCGGCGACGAGTCCCTCGCCCAGCCGGTCGACGCCCTGGTGGTGATGCGACGAGATGTCGAACTCGAGCTCGTGCGTGATGCTGCTGAGCAGCGTGTCCGGCTCGATCGCCACGGGATGCGACGTGTGCATGCCGTACTCCGCGCGGTGCGGCGTGAGGTCGAGCCGGTCGCCCAGGTGCTGCTCGAGGGTGCCGCCGAGGGCCACGTTGATCACCTGCATCCCGCGGCAGGCGCCGAGCACGGGCATGCCGCGTTCGCGCGCGAGCTGCGTGAGGGCGATCTCGAGCTCGTCGCGCACCCGCAGCGGGGCGTCGTTCGTCGGATGCGCCTCGCTGCCGTAGAGCGTCGCGTCCAGGTCTCGGCCGCCCGGCAGGAACAGGCCGTCGACGAGGTCCAGGAGCCGCCCCGGTTCGCCCAGGTGCACCTCGAGGCTGGGGAACAGGAGCGGTGCGCCGCCCGCCTCCTCGATCGCCGCGACGTAGGCATGGGGGATCCCGTCGGTGGGGATGTCGACCCACGCTCCCGAACTGGCCGCCTTGCGGTCGGCCACGATCCCGATGGTCGGAACGGTCATCACGTCTCCCGTGTCGTGTTCGTCTCACGTTCCAACCTACTCACGGAAGTGCAGCGCGGCGCCTGCGGGATGTGGGCGGGTCTCCCAAGTTGGGAGTTTGGCGAGTCGTGGGTGCCGTTTCCCGCCATGCTGCTTAGGCTCGATCCGACATGATCCGATTCGACTCCGTCACCAAGACCTACGCCGGCCAGTCGAGGCCCGCCCTGAACGACATCGGGGTGGAGGTCCTGCGCGGTGAATTCGTCTTCCTCGTCGGCGCCTCCGGCTCCGGCAAGTCGAGCTTCCTCCGGCTCATCCTCAAGGAGGAGAAGCCCACGAAGGGCAGGATCCACGTGCTCGGGCAGGACCTCGGCACGATCTCGAGCCGCAAGGTGCCCTACTTCCGGCGCGACCTCGGCGTCGTGTTCCAGGACTTCCGGCTGCTGCCGAACAAGAACGTCTTCGAGAACGTCGCGTTCACGCTCCGGGTCATCGGCAAGTCACGCGGATTCATCCATTCGGCCGTGCCCGCGACGCTGAAGCTCGTCGGGCTCGACGGCAAGGGCAAGCGGATGCCGCATGAGCTCTCCGGTGGCGAACAGCAGCGCGTCGCCATCGCCCGCGCGATCGTGAACAAGCCGCAGATCCTCCTCGCCGACGAGCCGACGGGCAACCTCGATCCGGTGACCAGCGCCGGCATCATGACGCTCCTCGAACGCATCAACGCGGGCGGCACGACGGTCGTCATGGCGACGCACGAGGCCGGCATCGTCGACCAGATGCAGCGACGCGTCATCGAGCTCTCCGCAGGCGAGGTCGTGCGCGACGAACGCGCCGCCGGCTACGGGGCCGGCGTCGCCGAGGAGCAGGCCGAGACCCCAGAGATCGCGGAGCCCGCGGCGGCGACCGACGCCGACGCCGACGCGGTCGCCGCGGTGCTGGGTGGGTCGTCCGCGCAGGCCGCGGCCGCGGCATCCGGCACGACGGCGAAGGCGAGGGCGAGGGCGCCCGGGCCGACGAAGGCCGCGACGGCCGCGACGACGGCGAAGACCTCGACCGCGAAGACGTCCACGACCGCGAAGTCCTCGACGACCGTGAAGTCCTCGACGACGGCGAAGTCCTCGACGACGGCGAAGGCCGCGAAGCCCGCCAAGCCCGCGAAGCCCGCCGCCGCCCCCGACGGCGCGGCCACCGAGGGCACGCCGAGCACGGCAGCCGCGCGCGCGCCCATCACGCGGGCGGCGCCGAAGGTCGGCAGGAAGGTCATGGACGAGAAGCAGCCGCTCTACGTCGAGCCCGAGGAACGCGACGAGGTGACGGATGCCGCGGCGGCGATCACCGCGGCCGCCACCGGCGTGGTGACGGTCCCCGATGGAGAGCCCGAAGCCGGATCCGATGCGACCGCCCCCGGCGCGCCCGAATCCGCGGCATCCGAGCACCTGACGCTCGCAGAGCGACTCGGACTGCGTGCCCCGGGCGGACCGCGCGCGGGCGACGACGACCAGGAAGTGGGGCCGACGAGATGAGGCTCGGGCTCGTGCTGTCCGAGGCCGCGAACGGCCTGCGCCGCAACGCCTCGATGGTCGTGTCGGTCGTGCTCGTCACGTTCATCTCCCTGACGTTCGTCGGCACGGCGGCGCTCATGCAACTGCAGATCGCGCAGATGAAGAACTACTGGTACGACCGGGCCCAGGTCGCGGTGTACCTCTGCACGTCGGTGTCGACGGCCGCGGGGTGCATCGACGGCGAGGCTACCGAGGAGCAGAAGGCCGCCGTCGAGTCGCAGCTCGCCTCGGACACACTCGCGCCGTTCATCGACGAGTTCTACTTCGAGGACCACCAGCAGGCCTACGAGAACTTCCAGGAGCAGTTCGAGGGCACGCCCGCCGCCGACTACGTGACGCCCGAGGTGCTCAACGAGACGTTCTGGGTGAACCTCGTCGATCCGTCGCAGGCGGCCGTGCTCGCCGAGAGCCTCGCGGGGCTCGCGGGCGTCGAGCAGGTCGTCGACCAGCGTCGATACCTCGACCAGATCTTCGACGTGCTCAACGCGGCGAGCTACACGGCCATCGCCATCGCGGCGATCATGCTCGTCGCGGCGGCACTGCTCATCGCGACGACCATCCGGCTCTCGGCGTTCTCGCGACGGCGCGAGCTCGGCATCATGCGGCTCGTGGGCGCCTCCAACCGGTTCATCCAGACGCCGTTCGTGCTCGAGGGCGTGTTCGCCGGGCTCCTCGGATCGTTGCTCGCGGGCGGCGCGGTGATCGCGATCGTGCAGTTCTTCGTGCAGGGCTACCTCTCCGACACGCTCTCGTTCACGTTCGTCGACCTGGGCGACGCGCTCATCGTGGTGCCGCTGCTCATCCTCGTGGGCGTGCTGCTCGCGGCCGCCTCGGCGGGCATCGCGATCACGAGGTACCTCAAGGTCTAGGTGCGACCGAGGCTCGATCCGCGTCGGCGTGCCTCGTCGATCACCGTGGTCGGCTAGACTGAACGGCTGCCTCCGGATGCGCCGGACGGATCCGTCATCGAACCGAGGAGTGAACCGTGCCCAGGGAACGCGGTCAGAAGGTCGTCGCGACCAACCGCAAGGCGCGGCACGACTACACGATCGAGGACACGTACGAGGCGGGCATCGTGCTCACCGGCACCGAGGTGAAGTCGCTCCGAGAGGGCCGCGCGTCGCTCGTCGACGGCTACGCGTTCATCGACGGTGGCGAGATGTGGCTCGACTCGGTGCACATCCCCGAGTACACCGAAGGCACGTGGAACAACCACGCGCCGCGACGCAAGCGCAAGCTCCTGCTGCACAAGCAGGAGATCGTGAAGATCAGCCACAAGACCAAGGAGGGCGGCTACACGCTCGTCCCGCTCTCGATCTACTTCAGCGAAGGGCGGGCCAAGGTCGAGATCGCGGTCGCGAAGGGCAAGCGCGAGTACGACAAGCGGCAGGCGCTGCGCGAGCGGCAGGACAAGCGCGAGGCCGCGCGGGCGATCGCGACCCGGCGCAACCTGGGCGACTAGGTCAGCCGGCGATCTCGCGCAGCACGTCGAGGTGCACGGCGAAGGCCGCCCGCCCCTTCGACGTCATCGACAGCCAGGTGCGGGGAACCCTGCCGAGGTAGCCCTTGCGCACGGTGACGTAGCCGGCCGCCTCGAGGGCGGCGGCCTGCTTGCTGAGTGCCGAGTCGCTCAACTCCACCGCATCGCGGACGAAGGCGAACTCGGCCTCGTCGGCCGCGGCGAGGAGCGCGGCGATCGAGAACGGCACCGGACGCTGCAGCAACGGGTCGAGCCGGTGGCGCGGGTGCGGGGCATCCGGCCGATCAGCCACGGACCACCACCAGCTCGCGCAGCGACCCCCAGAGCGGCGGCACGGCCGTGATCGCTCCGGCGACGGCGAAGAACGCCACGGATCCGGGGAAGATCAGGAGCCCCGCGCCGAGGGACGCCGCGAAGCACGCGCCCCACGCGCCCATGGCGGTGCCGAAACGTCGCGAGAAGCCGAGGCTCGACGCGCGGACGCGCCGGAGGTGCACGACGGCGAGCACGCCCAGCACGGCCGCGAAGGCCAGCGAGACGCCGAGCACCTCGGCTTCGTCGGTGCGTGCGAACCACCCGAGCGCGGCGAGATACACAGCGGATGCCGCGGCGAGCCCGGTGAGCCACGCGGACGCCGAGGCGGAGCCCTCGACGGCGACCCGGCGGGTTGCGGCACGGGCTTCGTGAAGCTGCGCCCCGGCCGCGTCGCGGTCGATGGCGTCGCGATCGACGGGGGAGTCGTCGATAGGGGAGTGGTCGTCGTGGTCGCTCATGCTCGCCAGCATAGCAAGTACTTTCCTGTGTAGAAAGTCAACGCTCGGAGGATTCCTGAAGCTGCGCGAGTAGGCTCATCGCGATGGAGACCTCGACGCGCATCCCGATCCCCGGCACGTACAACTTCCGCGACGTCGGCGGGCTTCCGGCGGTCGGCGGGCGGGTGCGCGAGGGGGTCCTCTTCCGCTCCGACGGGCTGCACCGGCTCGGCAACGAGGGCCGCGCCCAGCTCCGGCGGCTCGGCGTCGGCAGGGTGATCGATCTCCGCGACGAGAACGAGGCGGCGGTCATGCCCGACGACCTCGACGGCCTCGACGTTGAGGTGCTGCGCCTGCCGGTCTTCGAGGGGTCGGGCGCTTCGCAGGGTGCGCGCGGCATCTCGCTCGACGCGCTCTACCACCGCATCGTGACGCAGCACACCTCAGTCGTCGTCGGTGCGCTCCGGGAGATCGCCGGCGCCAGCGAGCGATCGGTCGTGGTGCACTGCACGGCAGGCAAGGACCGCACGGGGGTCGTCGTCGCCCTCGCCCTCAGCGCCGTGGGCGTGCACCGCGACGCCGTCATCGAGGACTACGCGCGCACCGAGGCGAACCTCGCCGGCGAATGGCTCGAGCAGATGGTCGCGCTCATCGGCGAGAATGGCATTCCCGACACCCCCGAGTTGCGTGTGCTCATGGGCGGGAGCCCGCCCGAGGCCATCGAAGGGATGCTCTACACGGTCGAGCGCACGCACGGGTCGACCCGCGAGTACCTGCTCGCGGCCGGGCTCGCCCTGCACGAGCTCGCCGCCCTCGAGGGCCTGCTCATCACCGACTGAAGAGTGGTCAGGCCGCTTCCGCCGTGAAGCGGGCATCGACGGATGCCTCGATCACGATCTCTGCGGGGGCGAACTCCGTGCCCTGCGATCCGCCGCCAAGGTCGGCTGCCGTGCGCATCATCATCGTCTTCGGCGCACCGGGCATCGGCTGCGCACTCAGCATGCCGTGATCGGCGAGCTCGACGGGCGTGGGATCGCCGAGACCCAGGGCCGACGCGTAGACCCGCGCCTTCGCGAGCGCGTCGGCGACGGCTGCCCGCTGCGCCGCCTCCCGCACACGTCGGCGGGTGGCATCCGTCAACCGCCACTCGATGCCGCCGATGGCGACCTCAGCCGCCCCGGCCGCGTCGCCGACCCACTCGCCGAGTCGTGCGAGGTCGGTGAACACCACCTCGACCTCGGCGCTCGCCTGGTGCACGAGCGGCAGTTGCTTGCCCTCGCTGTTCCAAGGCCGGTACGACCACACGCGAAGCTGGCCGGCCGACCAGGTGTCGAGGACACCGGATGCCTCGAGCTCACGCACCTGGGCGAGCACGCGGTCGTGCGCGGCCGTGGTGCTGCCCACCACGTGGTCGCGAACGGCGCCCTGCGCGCCGATCGAGAGGGCGACCGCGCCGAGCTCGGGAGCGATGCGTTCCTCGGCACGGCCGGTGACGGCGATCGTGGTCGGCATGCGTGGCCCCCTCTGCGTGCGGACGATGCTGGGTCGCGCGCTCGCGGTCGCGTCCGTGCGGTCGCCCCCAGCATACGACCGAGTCCGGCCGGCACGGCCGACGTCGGTGGCGCTCGTGCTCAAGCGGGCGCCCGCGCGGGCAGCGCCCCCGCGCCGGCGAAGAGCCGGTCGAACACCGCACCGCGGTCGAACTGCAGCGCGTGGGCGCGGGCGCGCGCGGCGCGAGCGGCGCGCTCCTCGGGCGGCAGTGCGAGCGCCTCGTCGATGGCCGTCGCGATCGCATCGGGGTCGTCGACGGGCACGATGGTGGCGTGCTCTCCGACGGCCTCCCGGATGCCGCCCGTCTCCGTCGTGATCACGGCGCCGCCGCCCGCGAGCATCTGCTCGGCGAGGGCGATGCCGAACGTCTCGACGAACTCGGGACGCGGCTTGCTGGGCAGCACGTAGGCGGCGCATCCGGCCATCAGGTAGGGCTTCTCCGCATCGTCGACGTCGTCGAGGAAGACGATGCGATCGGAGATCGAAGACGCGTCGGCACGTGCCCGCAATGCGCCGGCCTCGGATCCACGCCCCGCGATCACGAGGTGCAGGCGCATGTTGGCAGGGGTGCGCTCGAACCCCGCAATGAGGTCGTCGATCCCCTTCGCCGTCGTCAGGCGCGAGAGGAACAGCACGTAGCCGTCGCGCTCGAGCCCACGGGCGGCGAGCACGCCGTCGACGAGGTCGGGATCGAGGTCGAGGTACTGCGACGTGTCGATGGCGGGGTAGGAGATGCGGATGCGGTCACGGCACTGCTCGGCGAAGTGCGTGCCGTGGCACGCGTCGATCTCGGCCGCCGAGGCGATGATGAGTTCGCGCGTGTACTCCGAGACGGCGACGCAGTGGTCCTGCGCGAGGTAGCTGGAGAGGATGTGCGCCGCCGCGCCGAAGCGACCCTCGTTGACGGACGAACGCACGACGTTCGTGATATCCGACCCCACGGCCTCGGCGATCGTGGTGACCCGCACCGGGAGCCCGGTGCTCCAGGCGGCCCGCACCGCGTCGGTGACCGCGACCGTGTGGGGGCTCAGGTAGAGCGAGAGGCACACGGTCGGCACGCCGTCGGTGAACAGCTCGACGAGCCGACCGGTGATGCCCGCGACGTAGCGGCCATCGGGCACCTTGTAGTCGCCGACGGGCTCGGGACGCTCGACGAAGATGCCGGGACTGTATGGGAGCATCCGGTCGAGCGGCTTCAGCGGGAGGCCGGTGGCCTCGAGTCGTTCGATCGGCCACGTGATGATGCGCACTTCGTCGAAGCCCCGTTCGAGCGCCGCTTCGGCGAGATTGCGCCCCTCGACGGAGTGGCCGCAGATCACGGGATCGGCGCGGTTGACGATGACGAGGCGGTTGCGGGGCTTGGTGTTCATGGGCGCGTCCTTCGTTCGATGCGGGCGTGCGGTCGTGGCGTGCGGGCGGGCGCCGTTCGGGTCGCGGCGCCGGCTCGCGGTCGGCGAGTCGGTCAGTCGGCGTCGGACGCCGACGGTGGGCGGGCGCTTCGGCCCCATCCGCTCGGTTCGGGACCGAGCTCGACGAGTAATCGGCCACCGCGGTGGAGCTCGTCGCCCCGCAGCCAGGTGCGGTCGAGCCGGTCCCCGTTGAACGCCATGGACTGAACGTACTGCGGCGGACCGTCGCGACGGGGTTCGACGAAGCCCGTGGTCTCGATGCGCAGTTCGCCCTCGCCGAGGCGCAGCTCCGCTTCGGCGAAGGACGGTGCATTGAGGAGGAACAGGTTCTGGCCCGCGACCGGGAACAACCCGAGCGAGGCCCAGACGTACCAGGAGCTCAGGCCGCCGGAGTCGTCGTTGCCGGGCAGGCCGCCGCGCCCGGTGCCGAACTGCTGGTGCACGGCGGCGTGGACCACCTCGGCGGTGCGGTCGGGTCGGCCGGCGTACTGGTAGGCCCACGGCGCCTCCATGTCGGGCTCGTTGTTGAGTCCTTCGAAGCGCCCGAGCGCGTAGCCGTTCGCGAGCTCCTCCACACCGGGCCGCACGCCGGGCTGGCGCACCGGCTCGGCACCGAAGCCGAAGAACGCGTCGAGCATCCGCACGAAGGCGTCGTCGCCGCCGGCCAGTCCGATCCGGTTGCGCATGTCGTGGAGCAGGCGAAACGAGTAGTTGTACCTGCTCCCCTCGTAGAACGTCGAGTCGAGCAACAGGCCGGTGGTGTCGTCGAACGCGTTCACCCAGCGGGCGGCGAGCGTCGTGAACTCGTCGACGAGCGCCCGGTCGCCGACGCGCTGGGCGACCTTCGCGGTGCACCAGTAGCCGTGGGCGAGGTCGAGCGTGTGGCTGATCGGATGTGCGACTCCGCGCAGGAGGAAGTCCTCGCCGTATGTTCGGCGCAGGTCGGTGTGCATGTGCACGAGGGCCCATTCCCAGTCCAGGCCGGGCAGGCCGAGCTGGCAGAGGTCGGCGAGGAACGTCTGCGCGAGCGCGGAGCCCTGCCTCGAGAAACGGTCGCTGCCCCGCGCCATCCGATACCCGATCGGGAAGTTGCCCTCCTCCTCGCAGATCGTGAGGAGTGCGGTGCCGAGCTCCACCGCCTTCTCGGGCAGCAACGCGGTGATGAGCGGGAGCTGCGTGCGGTAGATGTCCCACATCGTGCTGAGGTCGAACACGAACGGCCCCTCGGACGGCCAGAACGGGCTCTCCTCCGGTGCGAGGCACGGCTTGATGAGCGAGTGGTACAGCGCCGTCGAGAACACGGTCTCCCGGTCGGCGGTCGGCGCGTCGACCGTGATCGTCTTCAGGTGACGTCGCCAGGCCTTCTTCGTTCGGTCGCGCCGGTGGGGGAATCGAGCGGGTCCGACGCCGCAGTCGCGCCGCAGGTTCTCACGCGCCTGCTCCACGCCACGCAGCGAGAAGCCGATGCGCACCTCGATGGTCTGGCCGGGTTCGCTCGGCCCGGCCCACATCATGCCGAACGGGCGCAGCGTGGTCGGTCGGATGTGGTCGAACGCGAGTCGTGTGCCGCCCGGCATGAGCCGACGGTCGTACCAGAGCATCTGGCGCCACGACTTCGCGTCGCACTCGATGTAGACGGCGAGCGGCGCGCCCTCGACGACGATCTCGCCCTGTGCGATGCCCGGTCCGATCGACTCGAGCTTCGCTCTCAGCGGGATCGTCTCGCCATGGGGGATCGCGAGCCCGCCGAGCGAGAAGTCGATCACGATGCGCGCGTTCGGATTGCGCGGGAGGGTGTACCGGTGCACGGCGCTCTTCGGCCCGACGGTGAGTTCTGCGCGGATGCCGGAGCCCAGCGTCGCGGCGTAGTAGCCCGGCTCCGCCGCCTCGTCGAGGATCTCCCACGTGCGACCGAGCACGTCGAGGGGCTCGAGCATCGGCGTCACGCGGAAGTAGTTGTAGTACTTGCGGATCGCGCCGGTGCCCGACTGCTGGAAGTGCGTGAACCCGGATGCCACGTCGTCGTCGTGGATCGTGGTCGGCACCCCCTCCGTGCTGAGGTCGTATCGCCCGTAGCCGGTGGGATACGCGCCCGAGTACGCGCACGCCGACACCATCCCGAGCGGATACGTCGCCCCAGGATGAGTGTTGCCCACCTGCGGCTTCGGCCACCACCACGTGGCGGCGATGCCGGTGGGGGATGGAAGGTCGGTGATCTCGGTGCCGATGAACGGATCGACACGGCCGATCATGCGGCTCCCGGATGGCGCCGGGCGCCGTGTTGCAGGCATGTTCGCGCACTGCGGACGGCACGGGCGAAAATGTCCATGCCGGGACGATATGTGCTCGCGACCTCCCGTGGGTTACCGGCTGATGAACGATTGCCGAGGGATCGGCTGCGGCATCCCGTCGTCGGGGAATGGCGACGCGCGGTCGCCTGTTGTATCCTGAAAGGCCGCCGAACCTTCGGGCACGGCGGGTTGGAAACTCCACAGCGTGCGACAACGGCCCGCCGAACCGGTCTTGGAACCGGTCAGGCGACACACGGGGATGATCGGTTTCGACATCGTCTGCGAACCCACGAGAAGCGGGCCGAGGATGCAGGGTTATCTCGTGAACGCTCCCTGCAAACCAATAACTGCCGAAAAGAAGCAGTCTGACTTCGCCCTCGCTGCCTAAGCGAGCCCGATAGTCCGTCAGCCCGGGTCTGTTCCCGCCCCGGTCGCTGGCGTCATCTAGGGAACTTGCTGCACGTCGTCGCCTGAGCGTCGTGCGGGACTTTCTTCAGGCTGGGCCTGTCGACTTGGGTGCCTGTGGCAAAGGTCGGGGCCGAGCAGAACGCTTGCACAGGATGCGCCCGGAGAAGGCGTGGAATCACAGCGATGGACGGGGGTTCAATTCCCCCCATCTCCACACGGTGCCGGCCGGAGCAACGCCTCCGGCGGCCTGGCCGTTGTCGCATGTTGCGGTCCCGAGAGGGGCGGTCTGGTTCGGGCCGCCCCTCTCGTGCGCTCACGGCCCGCCGCCGGTCGCGGACCGGTGTCCCGCTGCTGGGTGCATGATGGAGCGATGTCGACGTACCTCGCCGCACCCGACCGCTACGACCGCATGTCCTATCGCCGCACCGGGCGATCGGGCTTGAAGCTCCCGCTGATCTCCCTCGGCCTCTGGCAGAACTTCGGCGACGACCGGCCGCTCGATTCGCAGCGCGCGATCGTGCGCCGCGCATTCGATCTCGGCATCACGCACTTCGACCTGGCCAACAACTACGGCCCGCCGTATGGGGCCGCCGAGCAGAACTTCGGCCGACTGCTCGCGACCGACCTCCGGCCCCACCGCGACGAGCTCGTGCTCTCGACCAAGGCCGGGTGGGACATGTGGCCGGGTCCCTACGGCGTGGGCGGCTGCAGGAAGTACCTGCTCTCGTCGCTCGACCGTTCGCTCGCCCGGCTCGGGCTCGACTCGGTCGACATCTTCTACTCGCACCGGCCCGACCCCGAGACGCCGCTCGACGAGACCGCCGCCGCGCTCGACCATGCGGTGCGCTCGGGCAGGGCGCTCCACGTCGGCATCTCGTCGTACAGTGCCGAGGCCAGCCGGACGATCGCGGCCATGCTCGCCGAGCTCGGTACGCCGCTCCTCATCCACCAGCCCTCGTACTCGATGCTGAACCGGTGGATCGAGACCGAGGGGCTGCTCGACGCGGCGGGCGAACTCGGGTTCGGCGTCATCGGCTTCACGCCGCTCGCACAGGGCATGCTCACCGACAAGTACCTGGGCGGCATCCCCGAAGGCTCGCGCGCGGCGACCGACGGCTCGCTCGACCGCGGGATGCTGAGCGAGGAGAACCTCGATCGCCTGCGGGCCCTCGCGGCGCTCGCCGAGCGGCGCGGCCAGTCGCTCGCACAGCTGGCGCTCGCGTGGGCGCTCCGCGACGAGCGGGTCACGAGCCTCGTCATCGGTGCGAGCCGCGTCGGTCAGCTCGAGGAGAACGTGGCCGCGCTCGAGCACCTGGACTTCACGGCCGAGGAGCTGGCCGAGATCGACCGGTTCGCAGGCGACGCCGGCATCGACCTCTGGGCCGATGCCCGGCACGGTGGGGGGCTGCCGGTGCTGCGCCCGTCTCCGTGACCGGCGGCCGCGACGGGCGCCGGTCACGGCCGCGTCAGTACGCCGCGCCGGCGAGCGAGCCCGAGACCGGGCCGGCCGGGTCCCAGATCACGCACGACACGGTGCGGTCGCCGGCGGCCCAGCCCTCGGCGGTCGGGCGGTAGCCGTAGAAGTCCAGCATCGACGACTCGTAGGCGAGGCCCACGAACGGCTCGAACTCGCCGAGGCATCCGGAATCGGATGCCTCGAGCACCGCGTCGTCGCCGGGGTAGTCGCCGTCGTCGAGCGTGAAGTCGAAGTACACCTCCTCGTCGTGCGGCTCACCGCACGGCACCACGGGCACCTCGCTCACGACCTCCTCCTCGACCATGTTCATGCAGTCGCCGACACGAAGCGCGAAGACATCGGCGTCGCCCTCCTCCACGATCTCCCGCGTGGTCTCGTCGCGTTCGGGCTGCGGCGCGCCGATCGGCAGCAGGTCGAGCACCGCGCTGCAGCCGGTGAGGGGGAGCGCCACGGTCAGGGCCGCGGCGGCGATGAGGGTGCGGACGAGGGAGCGGCGAGCGGTCATGCGGCGGCCTTTCGGGGCGAGGGCGGGGGTGAGCGGATGCCGCGTCGCCGGGCAGTGGAAGGGGTCCGTGGGAGCGCGGCGGCGCCAGCCTATCGGCGGCCACCCACTCCGCGCGATGGGATGGAAGTCCCCATGGGCTCCCTTGCGCCCAGCCGGGCCTGCCCATGCGCTCAGCGGTCGTGTTCGTCCGAGTCCGTGCGGCGCCAGACGGCCAGGCGCCGCACCCACGATCGACGCCCGGGCTCGGCGATCGCCTGCTCATCCTCCGACGGCTGCTCGGAGCGCGCCGCGGCGTCCCGTTCCTCGCGCCAGATCAGGTACGCGAGGTACGGGTCGTCCTCCGGGCCCAGCGCGTCGTGCTGGTCCGGCACCCGAGTCCGTCTGCGTTGCATCGCCGACTCTTCCCCCTGAGAGCCCCGCCCCCTCTTGTGAGCAAGATAACCCCGAAGTCGGCCCCGGCGCGACCCCTAGTGCAGGTGGGGAAGCACCTCCGCGGCGAGAAGCTCCAGGTGCTCGAGGTCGCGCAGGTCGACCAGCTGCAGGTAGACGCGATCGGCCCCGAGTTCGCGCAGGCGGAGGAGCCTGTCGATGGCGGCATCCGGGGTCCCGGCGATGTTCACGTCGGCGAACGTGTCGACATCGGCGCCGATGGCCTCGAGCCGTCGAAGGTAGTCGGTGTCGTCGGTGGCGACGACGGTGGGCAGCGCGACGGATCGGCGCAGCGTCGCCGGGTCGCGGCCCGCCTCCTCACAGGCCCGGCGCACGCCGTCGAAGGCCCGCACGATGACCTCTTCGGAACGGAAGCCGATGTTGAACTCGGTCGCGTGGCGTGCGGCGATCGCGGGCGTGCGGCGCGGACCGGCGCCGCCGATGATCACGGGCACGCGCTCCTGAACGGGCTTCGGCAGGGCGGGGGAGCCCGCGAGCGTGTAGTGCTCGCCCGCGAAGCCGAAGGTGCCGCCGACGGGCGTCGACCAGAGTCCCGTGATGACGTCGAGCTGTTCCTCGAGCATGCCGAACCGCTTCTCGGGGAACGGGATGCCGTAGGCCGTGTGCTCTGCGGCGAACCAGCCCGTGCCGAGCCCGAGCTCGACGCGCCCGCCCGACATGGCGTCGACCTGCGCGACCTGGACGGCGAGGATCGACGGGTGCCGGAACGTCGCCGAGGAGACCAGCGTGCCCAGCCGGATGCGACGGGTCTCGCGGGCCAGGCCCGCAAGCGTGGTCCAGGCATCCGTCGGTCCCGGAAGCGGGTCGCCTGAGCCCATGCGCAGGAAGTGGTCGGAACGGAACCAGCCGTCGAAGCCCAGGCGCTCGGTCGCGGCGGCCTGCGCGAGCTGGTCGTCGTAGCTCGCGCCCTGCTGCGGCTCGGTGAAGATGCAGAGTTCCATGTCAGACCTCCCGGCCCTCGGCCAGCACGGCGAGCACCGCGTCGTGCAGTCGGCCGTTCGTGGCGAGCGAACTGCCGTGCCACGGACCGGGCTCACCCGTGATCGACGTGAGCCGGCCGCCGGCCTCCTCGACGATGGGCACGAGCGCGGCCAGGTCGTATGGCTTCACGTCGAACTCGCCCGTGATGTCGATGAGCCCCTCGGCGAGCAGCATGTACGACCACAGGTCGCCGTAGGCACGGTCCCGCCACACCCGGTCGCCGAGCGCGAGCAGGCGGTCGAGGTAGCCGGCCTGCCGCCACTGGGCGAGGCTCTGGAAGCTGAGCGAGGCGTCCGCCAGTCGCTCGACGACCGACACGCGCAGGCGCCGGGCGCCGGGGAAGCGAGCGGATGCCGCATCCGCCCGCCCTTCGTCCGTTGCCGTCTCGTCGGGTGCGTCGACACGTGCGCCCGCCTCGGCGGCCGACTCGATTGTCCACGCGCCCATGCCGCGGGCGGCCCACCACCGTCGGCCCATGGCGGGGGAGGTCGCGACGCCGACGACCGGCACGCCGTCGATCGCGAGCGCGATGAGGGTGCCCCAGACGGGGATGCCGCGGAGGAAGTTCGCGGTGCCGTCGATGGGGTCGATGATCCACTGCCGTGCGGAGTCGCCCTCGGTGCCGAACTCCTCGCCGAGGATGCCGTCGCCGGGGCGCGCCGCGGCGAGCCGGTCGCGGATGGCGCGCTCGACCGCGAGATCGGCTTCGGTCACAGGTGTGCGGTCGGGCTTCGTCTGCACGTCGAGGTCGACCGCGCGGAAGCGGGCGAGCGAGACGGCGTCGGCGCGATCGGCGAGCTCGAGGGCGAGCCTGAGGTCGTCGGTGAGGTCTGGGGTGAGGTGTTCGTCAGGGGCGGCGGTCACTCGACCCAGCCTACCGACGCGCCTGACGCGCCCGGCCGCACTCCGATTGGCGCTCGCAGCCTCTCGCCTGATAATGTGATCTTTCGGTTCGGGCTCGTCGAGACATCCCGAACCATGCACCTCTAGCTCAATCGGCAGAGCAACTGACTCTTAATCAGTGGGTTCAGGGTTCAAGTCCCTGGGGGTGCACTGCGGCCCCGAACCTCTCGCCAGGTTCGGGGCCTCTTCATTTCACGCCGCGCGTTCGGCAATGGACGGCGCACCTGACAGCGCCCGTTCACCCGTTGGCTGCGGGCATTTCATGCCCGCTCCAGTCCGACGTGACGCGACCGGAATAGCCTCCTCGTCGAATTCAGGTACTCGCCGGGGGGATCAACATGTCGTTCCACGTCTACCGCATCACTCGGTCGATTGCGACGGTTGCCGCTCTCGGCTTGGCGCTCGCATCGGCTCCGCTCGCAGGGCAGACCGCTGCGCTGGCGGCTCCTTCGCAGACCGCATCTGCCGAGGGGCTCGAGGTGGGCGTGATCAGCGACCTGCACTTCGGTGTCGACGAAGAGGCCCCGGAGGGCGGCGCGGTCGACAATCGGCTGCGCGAGGAGCACCTTCGAAACGCCCTCCACTTCTACCAGGAACGCGATGTCGATCTGCTCGTCCTCAACGGCGACCTCGTCGACAACGGGCTCGAAGGTGAGTACGAGCGGTTCACACGCGTCTTCAACGAGGTCTTCGCCGAGCCCGGCTCGGCTCCGGCCGTGCTCGCGACGGGGGGAAACCACGAGTTCCGCCCCGAGTACGAGGGCGACTGGTCGGTCGACGAGGTGCGCCGGCTGTTCGTCGAGCAGGTGAACCGGGGTGCGATGAACGCCGTGGTCAACAACGGCTCGGATTCGGTCGACAACGTGATCAACGTCGGCGGGTACACGTTCATCGGCCTCACCACGGAGAGCGGCATACCCGCGGGAGATTTCCGTGAACACTCGACGCAGTGGCTGGAGGCGCAGCTCGCCACCGCGGAGGCAGCAGATCCCGACAAGCCGATCTTCGTGTTCGTGCACCAGCCGGTGCGGAACACGACACTTCGCAGCGCGAACAGCCCGGCGGCACTGGGGCCCGTGCTCGCGAAGTACCCGCAGGCCATCGTGTTCGCGGGGCACACCCACTCGCCACTCGCCGACGAACGCGCCATCCACCAACGGGACTTCACCTCGGTGAACACGGGCGCGCTCTGGTATCTCAGCGGCCTCGAGGGCTCGTTCGCCGAAGTGCCCGATCGCTTCGATGCGGCGAACGGCCTGGTCGTCGACATCCGGCCCGAACAGGTCGAGATCGAACGCCGCGACTTCCACAACTCGCATCCGATCAAGCAGGATTGGGTGATCCGAGCCCCATTCGGTGATCCGAGCACCTTCGTCTACACCGACGAGCGCGCCCAGCAGAGCGTGGCGCCGTCCTTCTCCGGCAACGCGAAGCTCAGGGTGGTCGACGTGCAACCGCATCACGCGACCGTCGAGTTCGACGCGGCGACGGCAGCGGACTTCGTGTACTCGTACGCCCTGACGGCGACCGATCCGCCGACCGGCGCGATAGCCGCCACGCTGAGCAAGCCGTCGGACTTCTACCTCGACTTCGACGAGCAGGCGAAACGGCATCAGTGGACCATCTCCGGGCTCACCCCCGGCCGGGAATATGCCCTGGCCGTCGTCGCGACGGAATCGTTCGGCAAGGCCAGCGCTCCGCTCACGACGACCATCCAGACTCCGCCGGCCGAGACGGAAGCCGAAGACGTGTTGCTCGTCGACTTCGCGAACGGCAAGCCCGACGACCGCTCGGCCTACAAGACCCCGGCAGAGCCGTTCCGAACCGTTCGCATCGCCGAGGACTCGACGATCGGCAGGCAGGCGTTCACCACCGACGGGCGCTACAACACCATCACCTTCGACCTGACCGAGCGCCAGCACGCCGAGATCGCCAACCGGTACACGCTCGATGTGGTGTTCAAGGTGCACGCGACCGTGCCGGTGGGCCAGGTGATCGCGAGCAACTCCAACACGACCGGCATCGGCCTCTTCGTCGACGGGCACAACGAGCTCGTGGGGCGCACCTTCGTCGGTGGGCGTGCGAAGGACCTGTACCTCGGCCAGATCGAGCCCGGCAGCCACTACCGAGCCGTCATGACCTACGACGGCGACATCCTTCGCGCCTACCTCAACGGCACCGAGGTGGCGCGCAGCGGCAGCCAGGGCGCTGCCGTGCTGGGCCAGACGAACGAGATCCCGTTCTCGATCGGCGCCACACCCTATGCCGACGCCCTCGCCATGTACTACCCCCTGAACGGCAGCGTCGCGTACCTGAACCTCAAGAACCTCGCCCTCCCCGGCGAGGAGATCGCGCAGGACTTCGCTGATGTCGCGAGCTGGGCGACCGGCCTGCCGGTGATCCCGACCGTGATCCCGCAGCTGGGTACGCCATCGCCGGCGATGCCGGTCTTCGTGAGCGCCGTCAACCCGACCGACCTCAACCGGTCGGTGCAGTACCCGCAGGCGGGCGGCAATCACCTGTTCGAGTACGTCGAGCTCTACAACAGCTCCGACGAGGCCATCGACCTGAACGCGACGTACGACCTGCTCTACGACAGCACGCCGCTCACCGTGACCACGGACGGGACGAACACCACGGGGGTGGTGCTTCCGGCGCGATCTGCGGCCGTCCTGTGGGCGAAGCGCAGCCCCCACCCGGAATGGGGCGATGCCGACCGCCTCACGATCGACGATTTCCGCCGCACCTACAGTGTGCCTGCAGAGGTGCCCGTCTACATCGTGCAGGGCAAGGACGGGTGGGCCCGGAGCGGAGGCACCACCCTTCGCGACAAGGCCGGCACCGTGCTGAGCACCCTCCGGTGGTCGACCGCGGAGGCGAGCGAGGCGGGCGCGGCGCGGTTCAAGGTCCCGGCCTCGGGCACCACGATGGACGTGTTCCAGACGTTCGGCGCCCGGAGGCCCGGGCTCGTCGATCCTCAGCAGTACAACCTCGACGGCGAGCCGCCGGTGATCGGCGTCATCTCGCAGTCCGATGTCGACAAGAAGTCGAACGCCGTCATCAGCGCAGAGGCGATCGACAACCTCCGCATCGCGTGGGGCCGGCTGTACTACCGGACCGCACCGGACGAACACTACGTCTCGGTCGACATGTCGATCGACGGCGACCGTCTCACGGCCGAGATCGCCCAGGCATTCCTGGAGTCGCCTGAGCTGCAGTACTACATCGAGGTCAGCGACGGCTGGAATGTCGCGTCGACGGCCGAGACGCCGATCACCGTCGGAGTCGGCAAGAAGTAGACGCCATACGTTGAGGAACATCGAGAGGGGTACGCGGCATCCCAAGACCGACGCAAGCCGGGGAACGACCGCGGGTCAGGTGGCGGCGACGTCGTTGCCGAGCGCACGCAGCACGCGCTGCGCCGAACCGCCGAGGTTCCACTCGGCGGCGAGGCGTTCGACCTCCGCGAGGTGGGCGGTGTCGAGCGGCCGGATGCGGGCGGCGAACTCGCCGAGGTCGAGGTCGCGCACGACTTCGACGACGGTCGGCGAGACCTCGAGGTAGTCGGCAGCTCCGATGATCTTCGCGCGCATTCCCGCTGAGAGAGGTGCGGTCGGGTCGGATGCCGCGGCCACGAGCCCGTCGAGGTCGACGAACTGCCGCAGCAGGCTCGCCGCGGTCTTGTCGCCGATGCCCGGGACGCCGGGCAGGCCGTCGGACGCGTCGCCGCGCAGCACCGCGAAGTCGGCGTATTGCGCGGGCAGCACGCCGTACTTCGCGACGACCGAGACGTCGGTGAGGACCTCGAGCCTGCTCATTCCGCGAGCGGTGTAGATGACGCGCACGGCACGTGCGTCGTCGATGAGCTGGAAGAGATCGCGATCGCCGGTGACGACGTCGATCGGCATGGTGGCCTGTGCGGCCAGACTGCCGATGACGTCGTCGGCCTCGTGATCGGGCTTGCCGATCACCGTCACGTCGAGTTCCGTGAGCAACTCGCGGATCATCGGTACCTGGGCCGCGAGCGCGGCGGGCACCTCCTCGACGTCGGGCCCGCACGGCACGAGCTCGGCAACGCGGTGCGCCTTGTAGCTCGGTATCAACTCGACTCGCCAGTGCGGTCGCCAGTCGTCGTCCCAGCAGGCAACGAGGTGAGTCGGCTCGAAGTCGGACACGAGCCGGGCGATGATATCGGCGAGGCCCCGCACCGCGTTGACGGGGGTGCCGTCAGCACGCCTGATCGAGTCGGGCACGCCGTAGAAGGCGCGGAAGTAGAGCGAGGCGGTGTCGAGCAACATGAGGCGGTCGGTCACACCGCGATCCTGCCATGTGCCGCCCACGATCACCGGTCGGCGGCGCCGAGCCCCTTGCGATACACGACCAGATCGCACGTCGTGGCGAGCAGCGGCGCCAGCTCGGGGTAGAGCTCGCCGAGTTCGCCGGTGCGCACCTCGCAGTATCCGATGCGGGTGTACCACTCGCGGAGGAACTCCTTCGACGGATGCGTCCACGTCGTCGGCACAAGGAGTTCGAGCTGCATGTCCGAGTGTCCGTGCTCGACCGCCCAGCGTTCGGCGAAGGCCACGAGGGCGCGGCCGATGCCGAGTCCACGGCGCTCAGGATCCGCGGCCAGCATCCCGAATTCGGCGAGGCCGTCGTCGAGGCGCTGCACCCGAACGGCGCCCACCACGCGGCCATCGGCGCGCGCCGTCACGAGTTCCGCGTGGCGGATCAGCCCGGCGACCTCCTCGGGGTCCGTGCGGCGGGCACCGGCGGTCCACAGGCCGGCCTCGGCTTGGTCGTACACGACGTTGATGAGTTCGGCGATCGCACTGGCCCGCTCGTGGTCGTCGGCGGATTCCGCCGGCTCGACACCGACGTCGAGCGCGGAGAGCGGCGGGCGGGACGAGGTGTTCACCGTCCCATTGTTGCAGTGACACCCGGCGCCGAAACGCGAGCCGCGTCAGTCGTCGAAGCCCCTCGCCACCAGCGCCTCGCCCATCGCGTCGGCGGTCTGCAGCGACCGCACCATGACCGGCACCGCCACCGCACGCAGCGACCCCTCGACGCCGCGCGCGCGTCGGGCCTCGAGCACCGCGCGGACGATCTCGGTCATGAGCGGCACCGCTCGGATCGTCATCGCCAGCACGATGCCGACGCGCTCGGGGTCGAGGCGACGACCGAACAGGCGCAGGCCCGCCCGCACGGAGTCGAGGATCGCCGACACGCGGGTCGTGAGGGTCACCAGCGCTGCGAGCGCGACGCAGGCCGTCACGCGCAGCGACATCTCGACCGCCGACTCCCACCCCGAGAACAGGGCGTTGAGCGGGGCGGCGACGAGGAGGATCCAGAGCACAGGCACGAGCTGCGTCACGACGTCGCGTGGCGGAATGGCCGCCACCGCGAAACCCAGCAGTGCGAGCACGAGGGCGATCAGCAGCATCCACCATTCAGGGAGCAGGGCGATCACGACGACGGATGCCGCCAGCCCCACGAGCTTGGCGCCTGCGCCGAGCCGGTGCAGCGCCGAGGTGCCGGGCCGGTACGACCCGATCATCGGATGAGATTCCGGTACGCGCCGACCGCCTCGGCGGGGGAGCCGTCGGCCACGATGCGACCGCCCTCCACCACGAGCACCCGGTCGAACGACTCGACGGACTCGAGCCGATGCGTGACGAGCACGAGCTGCTGGTCGAGCTCCGCGAAGTGCCGTTCGACGAGTTGGGCGTTGCGGGCATCGAGCAGCGTGGTCGGCTCGTCGGCGACGACGATCGCGGGCTCCGCCACGAGCACCGCGGCGAGCGCCAGCAGCTGCTTCTGCCCGCCCGAGAGCCGGTGAGCCGGGCGATCGGCGAGCTCGGCGAGGCCGAACCGGTCGAGCGCGCGATCGACGCGCGCAGCGGCATCTGCTGCATCGAGCCGCAGCCGACGCAGGGAGAACGCGACATCTTCTCGCACCGTGGGCATCACGATCTGGTTGTCGGGGTTGGTGAAGACGAAGCCGACGCGGCGGCGCACTTCGCGGCCATGGCGCGCGACGTCGAGCCCGTCGACGAGCACGCGGCCGGCGGTCGGAGCGACGAGTCCGTTGACGAGTCGCGCCAGCGTGGACTTGCCTGAGCCGTTCGCCCCGATCACGCCGATGCGCCGCTCCGCGAGGCGCAGCGAGACGTCGCTCAGCACCACCTCGCCGTCGTAGCGATGCGTGACCTGCTCGAAGACGATCTCGCTCATCCGATGTCGGTCGCGGCCGTCTCGGTCGAGGGTGCGGCGGCGCGCGATCGGCGCCATGGCCATGACTTCTCGGCGATGAGCCCGGGCCAGGCGCGGTGCACGCCGGCGGCGACGAGCGCAGCGATGACGGCCTTGATCGCGTCCCCGACGAGGAACGGCAGGCTGCCGGTGGCGATCGCCGCCCAAATCGGCATGCCGGTCACGGCGGTGAGCCACGGGATGCCGACGAGGTAGACCGCGAGGATGCCGCCGACGGACGTCGCGATGAGCAGAGTCCAGAACTGCAGCCGCGGTGTGAGCCGCTCGGCGAGCCAGCCGATCACGAGGGCGCCGAGGATGAAACCGACCAGGTAGCCGCCGGTCGGGCCGACGAGCACGGCGAGCCCGCCCGTGGCACCCGCGAGGATCGGCAGGCCGGCGAGGCCCAGCGCGACGTACACGGTCACGGCGAGGGCGCCCTTCCGCGCGCCGAGGATGGCGCCGGCGAGCATGACGCCGAGGGTCTGGAGGGTGATCGGCACGCCGATGCCGACCGGAATGGTGCCGGGCAGCGTGAGCGCCGCGATGAGCGCGGCGAAGACGGCGATCTGCGCGAGGTCGCGCGCCGAGCTGCGCACGGCGGTGCGGCCGCTTGGAGTCTGGGCGACGGTCATCGTTCCCCTTGGGTTCGTGGCGTGGAGCCGAACGGCTCGTGAACTCACGCTACGAATGCCGGGGAGCGGCTGCTCGATCCGGCCGTACAAGAATCGGCGGCGGATTTTGGAACGCGGATGCCGCGGGCCGCTCAGGCGGCGCGGGCCTCGAGGTCGGCCGACTGGCCGATCGACGGGAGCGTCGCGGCATCCGTCTCGGTCTCGGCCACGACCACGGGGTCGGCCCAGACGACGAGCGGCGCGGGCACCCAGCTGAGGGCGAGCGGCTCGTTCTCGGCCGGCACGACGACCGCGACGGACTCCCGTTCGTCGAGCACCGTGCGGGTGAGCTCCGCGGCGATCTGGTGCGTGAGCATCGCGCGGAAGATCTGGTCGGTGTCCTGTTCGGTGCGCCGCACGAGCGACCAGGAACCGCCGGGTCCGATGAACTCGGCGAGCTTCGCGTTCAGCAGTTCGAAGAGGTGTTCGCCACGCAGGTCGGCCGCGGTGGGGCGCGGCGCCGAGGCGGCGGCGTGGGCGGAGGCCTGGGCTGCGAGCCTCGCTCTGCGCCAGCGGCGGAACATCGGTGACCCCTCTCGGTGGCGTTCGGGCCGGACGGTTCGGGCCGTGCGGTCGGTCTACTTCAGTCTCGGGCCTCGACTCGCGGATCGCGGCTGACACGCCGCGTTCGCCGGCTTGCACGAAATGCTCGGAACCGGCGAGGCGGGGGGAGCGAGGCGGGGGGAGGGGGGCTCCGTCGACGATGCTACTCGGTGAGCTCGGCGCGCTTCGACTCGTCGGCGACGGTGCCGATCGCGATGGCGAGGCTCGCTGCCCATGAGATCCACATGAGGATGAGGCGCCAGTCCCGCGGCCCGGCGATCGTGGACCGGATGACCGCGATGCCCCCGAAGATCGAACTGAGCACTGCTCCACTGAAGAGGTACTTGCGCATGCCGCAACGCTACCCGTTCGCCTCCCGCGACCGTGAGCACGTCTGTGAGTCAACCGTGTATCTGCCCGATCGGTCAGGAGCTGACCGATCGGTCAAGTACGGTCGATGGCATGCCCACCGACGCCCCAACGCCGTCACGCGTGCGCGCCAGCGATGGACTCCGCCAGGTCGCCCTCGAGCAGTTCTCGACCATCGGGTTCGCCGCGAGCTCGCTGCAGCACATCGCCGACCAGGCCGGCTACTCCAAGTCGAGCGTCCTCTACCACTACTCGTCCAAGGAGGCCCTCCTCGAGGCCGCCATCGGTCCCGCGGTCGACGCCCTCGAGGAGCTCCTCGACGACTTCGTCGCGAGCGGCCGGTCCGTCGAGGCACGGGCGGAGTTCATCCAGCGGTTCGTCGACTTCCTCCTCGGCAACCGGCTTGCGGTGCACACCTTCGTGAACCAGGGCCAGTCCCTGCGCGGCACCCCCGTGATCGAGCGGGCGAACACGGCCATCCGCGGCCTCGCCGACTCGATCTGCGAAGCGGATGCCCCGCTCAGCGAGCAGATGCGATTCGGCGTCGCGCTCGCCGGCGCGGCCTACACGCTCGTCGCCGGCGCGACCTTTCTCGAGGAGGGCCGGCGCGCCGAGGCCGAGGACGCCGACGTGCGCGCCGCGCTCATCTCCGTGCTCTCCGAACTGCTCATCCCGGCCGAGGGCCGCCCGACCCGATAAGGCCGCTCATGGCGCTGTTCCTCCACCGAATCGGACGATTCGCCTTCCGGCGGGCCTGGCTCGTCATCATCGCCTGGGCCGTGGCCCTCGCCGCGCTCCTCGGCGTCGGCATCGGGCTCGGCGGCCAGCTCCAGGAGTCCTACGCCATCCCGGGCACAGAGTCGCAGGATGCGATCGACCAGCTCGCCGCCGTGTTCCCGCAGACGTCGGGCGCCTCGGCGAAGGCCGTCGTCGAAGTGCCCGACGGGGCATCCGTCGAATCCGAGTCCTACCGCGACGCGATCACGGCGATGGAGGCCGAGCTCGAGCAGGTCGACGGCGTCGCGAGCGTGCTCGGGCCGTTCGACGAGTACGCGGGCGACCAGGTCTCGGGCGACGCGCGCACCGCCTACGTCCAGGTGCAGTTCGACGCCCCCACGACGGGCGTCACCGACGAATCGATCGACGCGGTGGTTGCCACGGGCGACATCGGCCGCGACGCCGGCCTCACGGTCGCGTTCGGCGGAGAGGTGTTCCAGGACACGACCTTCGGCCTCACCATCACCGAGGTATTCGGCGTGCTGTTCGCCGGCGTCGTGCTGCTCATCACGTTCGGGTCGCTGCTCTCCGCGGGGATGCCGCTGCTCACCGCCCTCGTCGGCGTGGGCGCCACCTTCGGCGGCATCTCGCTCGTCGCGGCCTTCGCGACGGTGTCGAGCACGGCGCCGATGCTCGCCGTGATGATCGGCCTCGCGGTCGGCATCGACTACGCGCTCTTCATCCTGTCGCGACATCGCACGCAGCTCGCGCGCGGACAGGATCCGAAAGCGAGCGCCGCCGAGGCCGTCGCCACCGCCGGTGGCGCCGTCGTCTTCGCGGGCCTGACGGTCATCATCGCGCTCCTCGGGCTCCTCGTGGTGGGCATCCCGTTCCTCAGCGTCATGGGCATCGCCGCGGCGTTCGCGGTGCTCGTCGCGGTGCTCGGCGCCGTCACGCTGCTGCCGGCGCTGCTCGGCGTGCTCGGGAAGCGGCTCATCCCGAAGCCGGGCAGCCGCGCCCACCGCCGCGCGAACGCCGACGACGACCGCGGCCGGCACACCATGGGCCGCCGCTGGGTCGACCTCGTGCTGAAGGCGCCCGTCGTGTTCGTCGTGCTCGTCATCGGCCTGCTCGGCACCGCGGCGATTCCCGCTGCCAGCCTCGACCTGAACCTCCCGAGCGGCGCGTCCGAGCCCGAGGGCTCCACGCAGCGCGAGGCCTACGAGATGATCGAGAACGGCTTCGGGCCGGGCTACAACGGCCCCCTCATCGTCACCGTCGACATCACGCAGACGACCGACATCTTCGACGACCTCGACGCTGTGGGGGCGCGCATCGCCGAGCTCGACGGCATCGCGTACGTGGGCGAGGGGCTGCCGAACGAGACCGCCGACACGGCGATCATCCAGGTCATCCCCGAGAGCGCACCCGACTCGCCCGAGACGAAGGCGGTCGTGGAGGAGATCCGCGACCTCGCGCCCGAGATCGCGGCGGACTACGGCACGCCCATCGCCGTCACGGGCTACACCGCCGTGACCATCGACATCTCGAACCGGCTGAACGACGCACTCGTGCCGTTCGCGCTCATCGTGGTCGGGCTGTCGATCCTGCTGCTGCTGCTCGTATTCCGTTCGATCTTCGTGCCCGTGAAGGCCGCGCTCGGCTTCCTGCTCTCGGCGTTCGCCGCGATCGGGGCGACCGTCGCGATCTTCCAATGGGGGTGGTTCGCCGACCTCCTGCACGTCCAGCCCGGCCCGATCCTGAGCTTCCTGCCGATCCTGCTGCTCGCGGTGCTGTTCGGACTCGCCATGGACTACGAGGTCTTCCTCGTCTCGGGCATGCGCGAGGAGTTCGTGAAGACGCGGGAGCCGCGCGGCTCGATCGTGCACGGCTTCCAGCACGCCGCGCGCGTCGTGACCGCCGCCGCGCTCATCATGTTCTTCGTCTTCTTCGCCTTCGTGCCCGAGGGTTCGGGCGTCATCAAGGGCATCGCGTTCGCGCTCGCCGTCGGCGTCGCCTTCGACGCCTTCCTCGTGCGCATGACGTTCGTCCCCGCCGCCATGGCGCTCGCCGGGCGCGCGGCCTGGTGGCTGCCGAAGTGGCTCGACAAGCGGTTGCCCGACGTCGACATCGAGGGCGAGGGGCTTCGCTCGCACCTCGATCAGGAGGAGTGGGCCGCCGCACGTCCGGCCGCGGTCAACATCGACGACGGCGTCTTCGGCCTCCCCGAGCGGCCGATCGGCCCCCTCACGGTCGACGTGCCCGCCGGCGGCGTGCTCGTCGTGCGCGGAGACGCGGTCGATCGCCGGGTCGTGGCCGCGACCCTCGCCGGCCGCCTCGCACCCGTGTCGGGCCGCCTCGCGGTGCTCGGCCATCCGCTGCCCACCGGGTCGGGCTCCGTCATGCGCGGCGTCGCGATCGCCGAACTGCCGACGGATGTCGCGACCGGCGGGAGCGTGGGCGAACTCGTCGCCCGCCGGGTCGACGCCACCCGCCCGTGGTACCGCGTCGCCCCGTCGAACCGCCTCGTGCGCTCGTGGGTCGCCCGCGCCGCCGACGCGGCGGGCCACGGACCCGACGGTCCGCGCTTCTCGGTGGACACCCCGCTGGCCTCGCTCGGCGCCGAGGCGCGCGCGCTCGTCGCCGTCTCGGCGGCGCTCGCCGAGCGTCCGAAGGCCGTGTCGATCGATCTCGACGACGACCCCGGCTCGGCGAGCGTCGGGCTCTGGCGCGCGCTCGCCCGGCTCGTCCCCGCGTCGGTCACGATCATCGTCGGGCTGGGCACGTCGGCCGTGGAACCCGGCACCGCCCCCGAACTCGCCGCACGCGGCATCCGCATCATCGAACCCGTCTCGTCCCTGCAGGAGGTCAACCGATGAGAAACGATGGTGCACCGATGAGCGGCAAGCTCTCCCGGCTCTTCGGATCCACCCCGGTCCAGCGCCGCGTGCGCTACGGCGTGCTGGTCGCCGCCGTCGTCGCCGTGCCGCTCGCCGTGGCCGGCCTCGTCTCGGGGGCGTTCGCGGGTGCCGACGACAACATGAAGGCCATTCCCGCCGTCGTCGTGAACAACGACGAGATGGTCACGCTGACGCTGCCCGACGGCACCGAGCAGCCCGTGCTCGCGGGGCGCCTGCTCGTCACCGAGCTCACCGATCCCGACACCGCGGGCTTCGACTGGACGATCTCGAACGACGAGGAGGCCGCCGAGCTCCTCGCCGCGGGCGACGCGTACGCGGTGCTCACGATCCCAGACGACTTCTCGGCCTCGGTGACGTCGCTCTCGGGCGAGGAGCCCACCAAGGCGAATCTCGACATCCGCACCGACGACGCCCACGGCTACCTCGCGGGCTCGGTCGCGCAGTCGGTCGGCGACGCCATGACGACGACGTTCGGCCGGGAGCTCACCCAGCAGTACCTCGAGGGCTTCTACACGAACCTCGCGGCGCTCGGCGGCTCGCTCGGCGACGCCGCCGACGGCGCGGCCCAGATCTCCTCGGGCGTCGGCTCGCTCGCCGGCGGCCTCGGCGAGCTCTCGGGCGGCGTCGCGGCCTCGGCGGCCGGGGCGACCGAGCTCGCCGACGGCATGACCGACTACGCTGACGGCGTGGCGCAGTACACGAGCGGCGTCGACGGGATCGCGGACGGCCTCGGCGAGCTCAACGCCGGCGCGGCGGGCCTCGACGGGCTCTCTGATGGATGGGACCAGTACGTCGGCGGCATCAGCGCGGGCGTCGCGCAGATCGAGACCGACGTCGGTCCCATCGCGGATCGCCTCGACGCGTTCGTGGCCGACCCCGCGAACGCCGAGCTCATCGCCCAGTATCCGCAGATCGCCGAGGCCGCAGGGGCCATCGACGCGATCCGGGGCGATCTCAACCAGCTCTCCACGGGCGGCCAGACCCTCGCCGCCGCGACTCGCTCCGGCATCGACGGCATCCAGGGCGGCATCTCCGGCCTCGCCGGGGGCGCCGCGGAGCTCTCGGCGGGCTCGGTCGGCATCCGCGACGGCGGGTACGGCATGGCGGGCGGGGTCGGCGAGCTCGCCGGGGGCCTGACCCAGCTCTCGAGCGGTGCCGCGGATGCCGCGAGCGGCGCCACCGAGCTGGCGGGCGGCGCGGCCGCGCTCGCCGACGGCCTCGCCACCGGCGCGGAGGAGGCGAAGGCGCTCACCGACATCGACGCGCAGGCGACCGCCGACGTCGTCGCCGAGCCCGTCACCTCCACCACCGGGCGCGACAACGAGATCGGCACGATCGGCGAGGTCATCGGCATGCTGTTCGCCGCGATCGGGCTATGGCTCGGCGCGATGGCAATGTTCCTCGTGTTCCGGCCGTTCGGCCGGGAGGCGCTGCGGAGCACGGCCTCCACGGGCGGCCTCGTGGCTCGTACGCTCACGCGCGCCGGCCTCGTGGCCCTCGCGCAGGCGGTGGCGGTCGTACTGCTCATGCACGGCGCGCTCGGCGTCGCCTGGACGCTCCTGCCCCAGACGTTCGCGTTCGCCGCGCTGCTCGCGCTCGCGTTCACCGCCGTGCATGCGTTCCTCACGGCGTGGCTCGGGCGGGCGGGACTGCTCGTCTCGCTCGTGCTCGTGGCCTTGCAGCTTGCGGCATCCGGCGGGCTCTACCCGATCGAGGTGCTGAGCGGCCCGTTCCAGGCGATCAGCCCGTTCCTTCCGCTCACGTGGGCGGTGCAGGGGATGCAGCTCATCGTGGCGGGCGCGGGCGGCGCCGCGGTCGCGACGGCCGCCGGCATGGTGTCGCTCTTCGGACTCGTCGGCGTCATCGGCACGGCCGTGGTGGTGGGCCGGCGGCGCGGCATCCGTTCGATCGGCCTCGCGGCGACCGCGCTCGGGTGACGGCGAAGCAGGGACGGATGCGTCAGGTCTCGTGCCGGTGGCCCGGCATGATCGCCTCGAGCGCCCGGCGCGACCGCGTCAGCACGCGGCGACGACGGGTCGGCTGCGTGTGCCGGCGGGCGAACTCGAGGGTCTCCCGGAGCAGCTCCAGCCGCTCGCGTTCGGACTTCGCCTTGCGCGTATTGACCTCGGCGACGATCGATCCGGTCCAACCCCGCGCGGTGAGGGTCTCGAGCACCTCGGCGACGGGCTCCCGGCCGTGGCCCGGCAACAGGTGCTCGTCGAAGATCTGCCCCTCGCCGATCGCGCCCGACCCGTCGCACAGGTGCACATGGCGCAGGCGATCTCCCAGGTCGTTCGCGAACTGCAGGCTGTCGACGCCCGAGAGCGCAGCGTGCGAGAAGTCGAGCGTGACCGCGTCGCAGTCCATGATGCGCGGATCCCAGCCCGGCGCGTAGGCCTTCATGTTCCGCCCCGCCGCGCGCCAGGGGAACATGTTCTCGACGGCGATCTCGACGTCGTACTTCTCCGAGATCTCGCGGACGATGGAGAGGAAGTTCGACGCGTACGTCGCCTGCCAGCGGAACGGCGGATGCACCACCACGCTGCCGGCGCCGACCGCGGCTGCGAGCGCGGCCGTTCGGTCGAGCTTCACGCGCGGGTCCCGGCCCCACACGAAATGCGTGAGCAGCAGCACGGGCGCGTGGATCGAGAGGATCGGCAGCGAGTAGCGACGCGAGAGCTCGAGCAGCGGCTCGGGCTGCTGCGTCGACTCCTCCTGCGTGACCATGATCTCGATGCCGTCGTAGCCGGCGAGCTTCGCAAGGCGGAAGGCGTGCTCGGGCTCGAGTGGGTAGACGCAGGTGGTGCTCATGCCGACGCGGATCATCAGGCGGCAGTCTATCCGCGGACCCTGAGCGTCGGCGGGGGGCTGTGGACGGAGGCCGCGGAGGCGGTGAGCCGGGGGCCGTGAGCGGTGGGCTGTTAGCCTGAACGGAGCGCGAGGAGGAGGGACATCCGCCACATGCACGCCCCTGGACCTGAACGCGACGAGCTCCATGTCGAGCACGCCTACGACATGATCGTCGTCTCGAACCGGCTCCCCGTCGACTATCAGGCCGGCCCGAACGGCGAGACGCAGTGGCGGAATTCGCCCGGAGGACTCGTCACCGCGCTCGAGCCTGTCATGCGCGCCGCCGACGGCGCCTGGGTCGGATGGACGGGGATCGCCGACCGCGAGTTCGACCCCTTCGAACACGACGGCATCTCGATCATCCCCGTGCCGCTCACCGCATCGGAGCTCGAGGAGTACTACGAGGGCTTCTCGAACGACACGCTGTGGCCGCTCTACCACGACGTGATCGCCCCGCCCTCGTTCCACCGCGAATGGTGGGACGCCTATGTGCGCGTCAACCGCCGCTTCGCCGAGGCGGCCGCGCGCGCGGCCTCCGACGGCGCCGTCGTCTGGGTGCACGACTACCAGCTGCAGCTCGTGCCCCGGATGCTCCGCGAGAGCCGTCCGGACCTCGTGATCGGCTTCTTCAACCACATCCCGTTCCCGGCCTACGGCATCTACTCGCAGCTGCCGTGGCGGCGCCAGGTCATCGACGGGCTGCTCGGAGCCGACGTCATCGGGTTCCAGCGCGCCGCCGACGCGGGCAACTTCTCGCGCGCAGTCCGGCGCCTCTTCGGCTACACCACCCGCGGCACCATCATCGACGTGCCCGACAGCCGGAAGGCGGGCGAGACGCGTCGCGTGGTCGCCCGCCACTTCCCGATCTCGATCGACGTCGCGGGCTTCGAGGAGATCGCGCGCCGGCCCGAGGTGCAGGCGCGTGCGCGCGAGATCAGGTCGAGCCTCGGCGACCCCGAGACGATCATGCTCGGCGTGGACCGCCTCGACTACACCAAGGGCATCCGCCACCGCATGAAGGCGTTCGGCGAGCTCCTGCGCGACGGGCGACTCTCGGTCGAGACGGCCACGCTCGTGCAGGTCGCGAGTCCGTCGCGCGAACGCGTCGAGACGTACCGCCAGCTCCGCGATGAGATCGAGCTCATGGTCGGGCGCCTGAACGGCGATCACTCCACGCTCGGGCACCAGGCGATCGCCTACCTCCACCACGGCTACCCCCGCGAGGAGATGGTCGCGCTCTACCTCGCCGCCGACGTCATGCTCGTCACGGCGCTCCGCGATGGCATGAACCTCGTCGCCAAGGAGTACGTCGCCTGCCGGTTCGACGACGACGGCGTGCTCCTGCTCAGCGAGTTCACCGGGGCATCCGACGAACTCCGACAGGCGGTGCTCGTGAATCCGCACGACATCGAGGGCCTGAAGGACGCCATGGTCGAGGCGGTTCGGATGCCGAAACGCGAACGCACCCGTCGCATGCGAGCCCTGCGCAAGCGCGTGCGCGAAAACGACGTCGCCAACTGGTCGGCCACGTTCCTCGAGACGCTCACGGGCGCCGGGATCATCCAGCCCGGCGTGTCCGACCCGCTGCGCACCGCGCTCGGGCGCATCGCCGAGACCGAGCTGCTGCTCGTCGCGCTCGACTTCGACGGCACGCTCGCCCCGCTCGTCGACCGGCCCGAGGACGCCCGCGCGCCCGAGCGGGCGCGCTCGGCGATCCAGCGGCTCGCCGAGACCGACGACACGCGCGTGGCGATCGTCTCGGGCCGCGCGCTCGCGAGCCTCGGCGAGGTGGCGAGCCCGCCAGAGGGCACGCTGCTCAGCGGTTCGCATGGCGTCGAACTGCAGCTCGACGCCGGCGAGGTGACGATCGACCTCCGGGACTCGGAGTTCGCGCGGCTTCAGCGACTCGCGGAGATCCTCGAGGACGTCGCCGCAGGGTCCGACGGCGCCTGGGTGGAGCGCAAGCCCGCCGGCCTCGCCCTGCACACGCGGCAGCTCAGCTCCACGGCGGGCACTGCACTGCAGCAGGCGGCGCGCCAGCGCGTCGAATGGGAGGTGCAGGGCATCACCGTGCGCGCGGGCAAGTCCGTGCTCGAGTTCTCGGTTCGCTCGAGCGACAAGGGGGAGTCGCTCACGCGGCTGCGCCAGCACGTCGGCGCGAGCGCCGTCATCTACGTCGGCGACGACGTCACCGACGAGGACGCGTTCGCCGCCCTCTACGCGGAGGACGTGGGCGTGAAGGTCGGCCAGGGCAAGTCGATCGCGACCTACCGGGTGCGCAGTCCCGAGGATGTCGCGACCCTGCTCGAGGTGCTCGCCGATGCCCGCGACAGCGCGCGCGAGGCCGTCGCGCACTGGTCCTAGACTCGGATGCATGTCGGAGTTCGATCCCAAGCCCCGTAGTCGCGTCGTCACCGATGGCATCGAAGCCACCACGAGCCGGGGGATGCTCCGCGCCGTCGGCATGGGCGACGCCGACTGGGACAAGCCGCAGATCGGCATCGCGAGCTCCTGGAACGAGATCACGCCCTGCAACCTCTCGCTCGCACGCCTGGCGCAGGCTGCCAAGGAGGGGGTGCATGGCGGTGGCGGCTACCCGCTGCAGTTCGGCACCGTCTCGGTTTCCGACGGCATCTCGATGGGCCACGAGGGCATGCACTTCTCGCTCGTGTCGCGCGAGGTCATCGCCGACTCGGTCGAGGTCGTGATGCAGGCCGAGCGCCTCGACGGCTCGGTGCTGCTGGCGGGCTGCGACAAGTCGATCCCGGGCATGCTCATGGCCGCCGCCCGACTCGACCTCGCCTCCGTGTTCCTCTACGCCGGCTCCATCGCGCCCGGCTGGGTGCGCCTGTCCGACGGCACGGAGAAGGACATCACGATCATCGACTCGTTCGAGGCGGTCGGCGCGGTCAGGGCCGGCAAGATGAGCGAGGAGGACGCCCACCGCATCGAGTGCGCGTTCGCGCCAGGCGAGGGTGCGTGCGGCGGCATGTACACCGCGAACACGATGGCATCGGTCGCCGAGGCCCTCGGGCTGTCGCTGCCCGGGTCGGCGTCGCCGGCCGCGGCCGACCGCCGCCGCGACCACTACGCCCACCGCTCCGGGGAGGCCGTCGTCAACCTGCTGGAGCAGGGCATCACGGCGCGGAAGATCCTCACCAAGAAGGCGTTCGAGAATGCGATCGCGGTCGGCATGGCGCTGGGTGGTTCGACCAACATCGTGCTGCACCTGCTCGCGATCGCGCGCGAGGCCGACGTCGAGCTCACGCTCGACGACTTCAACCGCATCGGCGCGAAGGTGCCGCACGTGGGCGACCTGAAGCCCTTCGGCAAGTACGTCATGAACGACGTCGACCGCCGCGGCGGCCTCCCCGTGCTCATGAAGGCGCTGCTCGACGCGGGGCTCGTGCACGGCGACGCGCTCACGGTCACCGGCAAGACGCTCGCCGAGAACCTCGCCGAGCTGGACATCCCGCCGCTGGACGGCGAAGTGCTGCGCACGCTCGACAACCCGATCCACGACACCGGCGGTCTCACGATCCTGCACGGCTCGCTGGCGCCCGACGGTGCGGTCGTGAAGACCGCGGGCTTCGACGCCGCGACGTTCGAAGGACCCGCCCGGGTCTTCGAGCGCGAGCGCGCCGCGATGGACGCGCTGACCGCCGGCGACATCAAGCACGGCGACGTCGTGGTGATCCGCTACGAGGGCCCGAAGGGCGGCCCCGGCATGCGCGAGATGCTCGCCATCACGGCGGCCATCAAGGGCGCGGGCCTCGGGAAAGATGTACTACTCTTGACGGACGGTCGATTCTCAGGCGGCACAACCGGGCTGTGCATCGGCCATCTGGCACCCGAAGCGGTGGACGCAGGTCCCATCGCCTTCGTGCGCGATGGTGATCTGATACGGGTCGATATCGCAGCTCGTTCCATCGACCTACTGGTCGACGATGCCGAGCTGGCTGCCCGCCGTGAAGGCTGGGCTCCGCTTCCCCCGCGCTATACCCGTGGCGTCCTCGCGAAGTACTCGAAGCTCGTGCGCTCCGCCGCAGAAGGCGCCACGACGGGCTGAGTGCTGCGTCTCCCGCACACAACCGCCATCAGAACAGGAACCGAATGACCACGGAATCGACCCCCGTGCCGTCGCCCGCCCCAGTGCCGCCTGGCGCACCCGTGGAGCTCACGGGTGCCGAGGCGGTCGTCCGCTCGCTCGAGATGCTCGGCATCACCGACGTCTTCGGGCTGCCCGGCGGCGCGATCCTCCCCGTCTACGACCCGCTGCTCGACAGCCGCAAGCTCCGCCACATCCTCGTGCGCCACGAACAGGGCGCCGGGCACGCGGCGGAGGGCTACGCCTCGTCCTCCGGCAGGCTCGGCGTCGCGATCGCGACCTCCGGTCCGGGCGCCACGAACCTCGTCACCGCCATCGCAGACGCGCACATGGATTCCGTGCCGATCCTCGCGATCACCGGCCAGGTGTTCTCCAACCTCATGGGCACCGACGCGTTCCAGGAGGCCGACATCGTCGGCATCACGATGCCGATCACCAAGCACTCGTTCCTCGTGAAGCGCGCCGAGGAGATCCCCGCGACGATCGCCGCGGCGTACCACATCGCCACCACCGGTCGCCCCGGCCCGGTGCTCGTCGACATCACGAAGGACGCGCAGCAGGCGACGTTCCAGTTCCGCTGGCCGCCGAAGGTCGAGCTGCCCGGCTACCGGCCCATCACGAAGGCGCACGGCAAGCAGGTGGCCGCCGCGGCGCAGCTCCTGGCCGAGGCGAAGCGCCCCGTGCTCTACGTGGGCGGCGGCGTCATCCGGGCGCGCGCGTCCGAGGAACTCCTCGCCCTCGCCGAAGCGACCCGGGCGCCCGTCGTGACGACGCTCATGGCGCGCGGCGCGTTCCCCGACTCGCACGAGCAGCACCTGGGCATGCCCGGGATGCACGGCACGGTGCCCGCCGTGCTCGCCCTGCAGGAGGCCGACCTGCTCGTGGCCCTCGGCGCCCGCTTCGACGACCGCGTCACGGGCAGGTCGGCGCTCTTCGCGCCGAACGCGAAGGTCGTGCATGTCGACATCGACCCTGCCGAGATCTCCAAGATCCGCACGGCCGACGTGCCCATCGTGGGCGACCTGAAGGACGTGCTCGTCGACCTGCTCGCAGGGTATCGCGACGCCACGGCCGCCGGGAAACCCGATCTCGAGGAGTGGTGGGCGACGCTCGACGGGCTGCGCTCCGAGTTCCCGCTCGGCTTCACGAAGCCGTCCGACGGCTTGCTCGCGCCCCAGCACGTGATCCAGCGCATCGGCGAGCTCACGGGGCCCGAGGGCGTCTATGCCGCGGGCGTCGGCCAGCACCAGATGTGGGCGGCGCAGTTCATCAAGTACGAGCGACCCAACTCGTGGCTGAACTCCGGCGGTGCGGGCACCATGGGCTATGCGGTCCCCGCGGCGATGGGTGCCAAGGTCGCCGAGCCCGACCGCGTGGTCTGGGCGATCGACGGCGACGGCTGCTTCCAGATGACCAACCAGGAGCTCGCGACCTGCACGCTCAACGACATCCCCATCAAGGTCGCGATCATCAACAACTCCTCGCTCGGCATGGTGCGCCAGTGGCAGACCCTGTTCTACGACGGCCGCTACTCGAACACCGACCTCAACACCGGCCACGACACCGCGCGCATCCCCGACTTCGTCGCGCTCGCCGAGGCGTACGGCGCGCTCGGCATCCGGGTCACGAAAGAGGAGGAGGTCGACGCGGCCATCACGCTCGCCCTCGAGACGAACGACCGGCCCGTCGTGATCGACTTCGTCGTCTCGGCCGACGCCATGGTCTGGCCGATGGTGCCGCAGGGCGTGTCGAACAGCTACATCCAGTACGCCCGCGATCACTCGCCGGCATTCAGCGAGGAGGACTGACGATGTCGACACACGTGCTCTCCCTCCTCGTCGAGGACAAGCCGGGCCTGCTCACGCGGGTGGCCGGGCTCTTCGCCCGCCGTGGGTTCAACATCGAATCGCTCGCGGTGGGTCACACCGAGATCGCCGGGCTCTCTCGCATCACGGTGGTCGTCGACGTGGAGGACCTGCCGCTCGAACAGGTCACGAAGCAGCTCAACAAGCTCATCAACGTCATCAAGATCGTCGAGCTCGACCCCGCGCAGTCGGTGCAGCGCGAGCACCTGCTCATCAAGGTGCGCGTCGACAACGCCACGCGCTCGCAGGTGCTCGAGGCGGTGAACCTCTTCCGCGCACGCGTCGTCGACGTGTCGACCGATGCGCTCGTGATCGAGGTCACGGGCGACAGCGGCAAGACCAACGCCCTCCTGAAGGTGCTCGAGCCGTACGGCATCAAGGAGATCGCCCAGTCGGGCCTCCTCGCGATCGGCCGCGGCGGCAAGTCCATCACCGAGCGCGTCTTGAAGAGCTAGACAGCGCGGGTTGAGGCGCGCAGCGCGTCTCGAAGCCCGGAACCAACGACAACCAAGGAGAATGACAGCACATGGCTGAGATCTACTACGACAAGGACGCCGATCTCTCGCTCATCCAGGGCAAGAAGGTCGCCGTCATCGGCTACGGCTCGCAGGGTCACGCGCACGCGCAGAACCTCCGCGACTCGGGCGTCGAGGTCGTCATCGGCCTCAAGGAGGGCTCGAAGTCGAAGCCCAAGGCCGAAGAGGCCGGCTTCGAGGTGAAGAGCGCCGCCGAGGCATCCGCGTGGGCCGACGTCATCGTCATCCTCGCGCCCGACCAGGTGCAGCGCCACCTCTACGCGGATGACGTCGAGCCGAACCTCGCCGTGGGCAAGGCCCTCGTCTTCGGCCACGGCTTCAACATCCGCTTCGGCTACATCACGCCGCCCGAGGGCGTCGACGTGCTGATGGTCGCCCCGAAGGGCCCCGGCCACACCGTCCGCCGCGAGTACGAGGCCGGTCGCGGCGTGCCCGTGATCGTCGCGGTCGAGAAGGATGCCTCGGGCAACGCGTGGCCGCTCGCCCTCTCGTATGCGAAGGCCATCGGCGGCCTTCGCGCGGGCGGCATCAAGACCACCTTCACCGAGGAGACCGAGACCGACCTGTTCGGCGAGCAGGCCGTGCTCTGCGGCGGTGTCTCGCAGCTCGTGCAGTACGGCTTCGAGGTGCTCACCGAGGCCGGCTACCAGCCCCAGGTCGCGTACTTCGAGGTGCTCCACGAGCTCAAGCTCATCGTCGACCTCATGTGGGAGGGCGGCATCGCCAAGCAGCGCTGGTCGGTCTCCGACACCGCCGAGTACGGCGACTACGTCTCGGGCCCGCGCGTGATCGACCCGCACGTCAAGGAGAACATGCAGGCCGTGCTCGCCGACATCCGGTCGGGCGCGTTCGCCGAGCGCTTCATCGCCGACCAGGATGCCGGTGCCCCCGAGTTCCTCGCGCTCCGCGCCAAGGGCGAGGCGCACCCCATCGAGGCGACGGGTCGCGAGCTGCGCAAGCTCTTCGCCTGGAACGCGTCGAATGACGACGACTACGTCGACGGCGAGGTCGCTCGCTGAGCCTCCGGTGATCGAGGAGCGCCGCGCGAAGCTCGACGCGTCTCGAGATCACGAACGGCCCGCCCCGGAGCACCCGGAGCGGGCCGTCGGTCATTCGCGCGGACGGATGCCGGGATTCGCGGCGCGCGCGGCAACATCCGCGGCGGTCGAGGCGGTCGTCGAGATCAGGTCGTCGGGATCGACGTACGCGTACCCGTCGGTGTTCTGGCGGATCGACATCTCCGTGTGCGTGCCGGAGCGGTCCGCGTACTGGCGGCTTGTGCTCTCGACCCACCACCACTGGCTGAGGAACCGGTAGGTGCGGACGTCGGCGGCTCGGACCTTCGCCCAGATGGCGCGGGTGCCGTATGGCGCATTCGTCGCGCGGGCGATCACCGACAGGAGTGGCGGGAAGTCCTCGCAGTCGATCTCCTTGAACGAGCCGCCGCGTCCGTAGACGTACATCTCGCGGTCGGTCCCGATGATGGCAGTGTCCTCGACCGAGCGCAACGACCCGGGCGCTGCTCCCGCGATCTCGACCCGCATGCGATCGGCCTGTGCGGCCTCGAGCTGCGACATGAGACGGTCCAGTTGCGGCGTGAGGATGGGCGACAGGAAGTACCGGTACCCGTGATCGTCGGTGCTCCAGAGCCGGACACCCCAGCCGTCGTCGAATCGCTTGAACGCGGCCCCACCGGGGAGGGCGGCGTTCAGTTCGTTCCACGCCTGCAGGTCGCGCACCGTGATCGCGAGGGACGCGACCATCCTGGTGAGCTCACCCGGGTCGACGCCACGCACTACGACCTTGTCGAACGAAGGCGTGCTCGCGGGCGGCGTCTCGCTCCGCAATGCCGCGCGGATCGCATCCTGGGACATCGCATTCGAGACGATGCCGAACCGCCCGCTGAACCCCCCGCGCTCGACGAGGGCGAGATCGGGAAGCACGCCGTGACGCATCCACCAGTTCGCCGTCGCGACCCCCTCGCGGCTGTGGCGGATCTCCTCGATGTCGGCGGCCTCCGCGCCCGCCTTCACCGATTCTGCGACCTCGAGCCCGATGCGGACGATTTCGATGGCCGCGAGGACTCCGGCGCCGACCCGCGTGGAGGCGGGCGTCAGGATGCGGCCGCCCGGGCCGTAGACCCGCCTGCCGCTCATCGCCGACTCGGCGAGCTGGTTCAGCTGCATCTGGCGGGCCACCGATTCGCCGAGCGTGGCGCGGAACTCGGTGCTCACCCTTCGGAAGACCACGCGGCGGGAGAGTTGCTCCGACAGGTTCTGAATGCGGTCGGCCGTCCAGCTCTGCCGCGTCACGTCCCACGCGCTGCGCACGTGCTCGGCGAAGACCGCGGTGCCGAGCACACCGCGAGCCGCGCGGAGCAGGTCGAGCTGTTCCGCGCGCAGGCGGTGGACGTCCTGGAACCGCTCGGCGTCGAGTGCCGCAACCATCTGCACGACGTTCAGGAACACCCGAGAATAGGCCGCCATGCTGCGCACGTGGACGTCGAGGTCGCCACGTGCGGTCGTGGGGTCCGCCGCGGCGGCCGAGGTGCCGAGGGTCGCGAGGTCGCGGGTCACCCCCGTCGCGTCGCGGCTCCCGCGCATGCCGCCCGATCCCGAGGCGGCCGCGCGCATGGTGTCCCAGGCGGTGTCGGCGACGGCGCGGAGGCCCATCTCCCGGGCGATGAGATCCTTGTGCGTGCGGTTCACCGAAGCGAGGAGCGCCGCCGGCGCCTGGGTGGCGGCGAGGCTCTCGGCCATCGTGCCCGCCTCCGCGCGAAGCGCCGCGAGTTCGGCGAGGCGCCCGTACGCCTGTCGCAGCACGTTCTCGTTCGACCTGGCGATCTCGAGCACCTGCCGGACGCCGCTCGCATCGATCGTGACCGTCTGCAAGCGCGAGCCACGGGCCCTGACGACCTCCGCCGATCCGGCACGGCTCGGGTCGGTGGTCACACGCTCGGCCTCGACGCCCGCAGCGTCGAGGAACTGGATGGACGATGAGGGCAGGGCCGCGAACGACGTGCTCGTCTGCGTCAGGATGCGCGTGTCACCCCGCCCGGATTCGAACGCGAGCTGCAGCATGCGCAGCATGCCGCTCGCGTCGGGGCCCGTCTGCTCGCCGCCGTGGTGCGGAAGCTCGACGAATCGCAGGTTGCGCGCATCGGCACCGAGGAGGCGCCGGAATGCGACTTCACCGACGGCGCTCACGATCTCGTCGAACTGCCGGCCGGCCGCGTCGCCCGTGTAGATCGATCGTTCGCCGGTCACGAGGTCGGTCACCACGGTGACCGGACTCGTGCGGTTGCGGTTGTACGTCGTGCCGCCCGACGCCCTGGCGGCGGCGTGCGGGGCGACCGAGCGGAACTCGGTGAGCTCCAGGCTGTCGAGGATCGTCCGACTGATGTGCACCCCGCCGGAAGCCGCGCCCCCGCGGGTGACGTCGACGGTGATCAGGCGCTGTGTGGCCTGCACGGTCAGGTTCGCCCGGCTGAAGTTCCCGGCCGCCCGCAGCTGTTCGGCTGCGATGCGGACCGCCGTCTGGGAGAAGCCGGCGGTGGCGAGCAGCGGTCGCACGGCGTTGAAGTGGTCGGTATCGGGGTGGGAGATGCGGATCTCGGTCGGTGCGGCGGCAGGTCCGCCCGGGCCGGCGACGAGTCCGACGGCCGCCACGAGCCGAGCCACGCCGGGAGCGGTGGGCGAGAATGACGTGCCCGAGCCCGCGTCGAGCATGACGCTGCGCCCGCCGATCGACGAGAGCAGCACCGACCGGCCCTTCCCCACCTTGAAGATGTAGGCCTCGACTCCTCCGAGGAGAGGCGCCGGTGCGACGACCTCGAGCGCCGCGACTCGAACGAGGTCGAGTCGTGCACCGGAGGAGACCGAGAGCAGCAGGTCAGGTCGCGCGACGATCGAGAACCCCGACGGGAAGTCGGTCGCGAGCCGGGCCTCGTCGGATGCGTCGAGCAGCACCTCGTGGCGCGCGAGCTCAGCCTGATCGGGCGTATCGAGCGCAGCGCCGCCGCCCGCGCCGGGAGCCGGACCGGCACCCCCGCCGGATCCGGCGGGAGTGCCGGCACCCGGATGCGGGTCGCGTTGCATCGCGACGGAGGCCGCGGTGGCCGTGTTGCCGGCGGTTCGCTGCGCGGTCGCCAGCCCGGCCGCCGTCCACGCCGCTCCGGGCTTCCATGGGCGCGCGGGGTCGGTACGGGGTGCGCCGCGAACGGTGTCGAGGCGGGAAGCCGTGGCGGCGGCCGGGCGCGGACGCGCCTGCAGTGCAGCGCGCTCGCGGTCTCCGGGATCGGCCGTCGTCCCCACCGTCCCACACTAGATCGCGGCTCGCGACACGCCGCTTTTCGGGACGAATGGGCAGGCGACCCTACCCAAATGGGCAGGCGACCCTACCCGAATGGGCAGGCACGCCTGGCCGAGGAACACCTCGATGACGGGATGGGCGTGCCGGGTGATGCCGGCGGGTACCCTTTCGAGGGTGGTCGCCCCGAACCTTCCCGTCGAGATCGCTGTGCAGGACGTTGCCGGTGTCCGCATCGCCCTCGAGGCCGGCGCCGCCCGCGTCGAGCTGTGTCAGGCACTCGCGCTCGGCGGGCTCACGCCGTCCGCCGGGCCCATCTAGGCGGCGGTGGGGCTCGCGCGCGGCATCCGCGGCCGCCTCAGTGCACGTGCTCGTCCGTCCCCGTGGCGGTGGCTTCGTGTATGACGTCGACGAGGCCGGACAGATCCTGCGGGACATCCGCGTTGCGCGTTCGCTCGGCGCCGATGGTGTGGTGGTGGGCGCGCTGACGGATGCCGGTGCGCTCGACCTCGCGACGGTCGACGCGTTCCTGGGCGCCGCCGACGGACTCGACGTCGGTGCACCGCGCGGTCGATGCATCCGCCGATCCCATCGCCGGCGTCGTGGCCCTCGTGGACACGGGGGTGCGCCGTGTGCTCACCTCCGGCGCCGCGGACTGCAGGGGCGACCTCGACGCGCTGCGCGCCATGGCAGCCGTCGCCCGCCGCCGGATCGAGGTCATGGCCGGCGGGGGAGTGACGGTCGAGGACATCGGCGTGCTTCGCGAGGCCGGCGTCGACGCGGTGCATCTCTCGGCGCGAGGACGATGGCGGCGCGGGGGCCCAGCGGACCGGGCGGCGGCGAATCCGGCTTCGACACGACCGATGCGGCGCTCGTGCGTGCGGTCGTCGAGGCGGCCCGGGCGGTGCCGCGATGAACGTACCCGTCTCCTCGCTAGGCTGGTGACATGGCCCGCGACTCCGACGATGACGCGCTGCGCTGGGAGGGCGACGACGACCCGACGCTCGCGCCCGGCTGGAAGACCGTGGGCAGCCCGGTGCCGCTCGAGGGCGCGCCCGCGGAAGGGGACGGCGCGCCCGCGGAGGGGACCGCACCAGAATCCGAAGCGCCGACGGATGCCGCCACCCAGCCGGGCTCGGCCGAGCTCGTCATGCTCGGGGTGCTCGGTGGGGTCTACCTGCTGTATTCGATCGGCTGGCTGATCACGGCGTCCCGACCCGCACCTGTGCTCGCCGACCCCGTGGCGGAGTTCATGTACGGGTTCGGCAGGTGGTTCGCGGTATCCGCACCGGCGCTGTGGTTCGGCGCCGTGCTGTGGCTCGCCGCCGGGCACCGGCGGGCCCGCCTGCTCTGGCTCCTCGCGGGGGCCTTCGTCCTCGTGCCCGTCCCGTTCCTGCTGCGAGGTTGAGATGACCGAGGCATCCGTTCCCGCCGGCGACGCCGGCACCGGTGCGGCCGGGGCATCCGCTGCCGCGCCGCGCCCGGCCACACCCCTGTGGCTGGCCGTCACGATCGCGGCCGTCTTCGGCGTGCTGTACGCCTACGACGTGTGGGAGGCGGTGCGCGATCTCGTGGGCGTGTCGCTCATGGTCGGCGACCTGGGCGTCTCGCTCGCGGGTATCGGCATCGCCCTGCTCATCGCGGCCCTCCTCGTGCCGATCGTCGTCTACGCGCTCGCCTTCTGGCTGGGGTACCGCCGCGGTCCGCTCGCGCAGGTCGTGCTCTTCCTCGCCGGGTACGCCGTCGTGCAGGTGCTCACGCTCGACCTCGCGGCGTTCTTCGAGCTTGGCGGCATCGACTTCTCGTGACGCCCACCCGGGCGCGAGCCCCCGGCGTCATAGAAACGGAGCCGGCACACGGCCTCCAGTAGAGTGAACGGGTAGGCGCCCCGACGGCGTGTGGCGCATCCCACCCCGCATCAGCGCGTCCGCGCGCGCATCGCCCCGAAGGAACCGTTTCGTGTCAAAGCCGGTCGTGCTGATCGCTGAAGAACTCTCGCCCGCCACCGTCGAAGCCCTGGGGCCCGACTTCGAGGTCCGCAACGTCGACGGCACCGACCGTCCGGCACTGCTCGCTGCGCTGGCCGACGCGAACGCCATCCTGGTCCGGTCGGCGACCAAGGTCGACGCCGAGGCGATCGCGGCGGCGCCGAAGCTGCAGGTCATCGCCCGCGCGGGCGTCGGCCTCGACAACGTCGACCTCAAGGCCGCCACCACCGCGGGCGTCATGGTCGTGAACGCGCCGACGTCGAACATCATCTCGGCCGCCGAGCTCACGGTCGGACACATCCTCAGTCTCGCCCGCCACATCCCCGCTGCGCACGCGGCGCTCGCACAGGGGGAGTGGAAGCGGTCGCACTACTCGGGCGTCGAGCTCTACGAGAAGACCGTCGGCATCATCGGCCTCGGCCGAATCGGCGCCCTCATCGCGGCCCGCCTGCAGGCGTTCGGCACCGACGTCATCGCGTACGACCCGTACATCGCGGCGGCGCGCGCGCAGCAGCTCGGCGTGCAGACGGTGAGCCTCGACGAGCTCCTCGAGCGCAGCGACTTCATCACCATCCACATGCCGAAGACGCCCGAGACCACGGGCATGATCGGCGCCGAGCAGCTCGCGAAGATGAAGCCGACCGCGTTCGTGGTCAACGTCGCGCGCGGCGGCCTCATCGACGAGCAGGCACTGCACGACGCGCTCGTCGCCAAGACCATCGCCGGCGCCGGCCTCGACGTCTTCGTCTCGGAGCCGCCCAAGGACTCGCCCCTCCTGTCGCTGCCGAACGTCGTCGTCACCCCGCACCTCGGCGCGTCGACCGACGAGGCGCAGGAAAAGGCCGGCGTCTCGGTCGCGCGGTCGGTGCGTCTGGCTCTCGCGGGCGAGCTGGTGCCCGACGCGGTGAACGTCGCGGGCGGCGTCATCGACGCCTACGTGCGCCCGGGCATCCCGCTCGTGGAGAAGCTCGGGCAGCTGTTCGCCGGACTCGCGCACGGCCCGCTCACGAGCCTCGACGTCGAGGTGCGCGGCGAGCTCGTCGACTACGACGTGAGCGTGCTGAAGCTCGCCGCGCTCAAGGGCGTGTTCACCAACGTCGTGAGCGAGACCGTGTCGTACGTCAACGCGCCGCTCCTCGCCGAGCAGCGCGGCATCGACGTGCGCCTCATCACCGATCCCGAGAGCCCCGAGTACCGCAACGTCATCACGCTGAGCGGCGCTCTCGCCGACGGCACGCAGGTGTCGGTCGCGGGCACGCTCACGGGCACGAAGCAGATCGAGAAGCTCGTGGGCATCAACGGCTACGAGATCGAGGTCCCGATCGCGACGACGCACATCATCATGGAGTACACCGACCGTCCGGGGATCGTGGCGATCTACGGCCGCGAGTTCGGCGACGCGGCCATCAACATCGCCGGCATGCAGATCGCCCGCCGCGAGGCCGGGGGCCAGGCGCTCAGCGTCCTCACCGTCGACTCGCCGGTGCCGACCGAGGTGCTCGAGCGGGTGCGCACCGCCATCGACGCCGCGGTGCTCGTGGAGATCGACATCACCGAGTAGTCCGGTCGGCGGCGGCGGGCGAGGAGGATGATGCCGATGATGATCACGACCGCGCCGACCACCATGAGGATGTAGCCGACCAGCTGAAGGTTGATCCACTCGACCGTGAGGTTCAGCGCGAACGCGAGGGTCGCGCCGATGGCGAACAACACGATACCGAGACCGAGCCTCATGTGCGGGTCCTGCTTTCTCTCCGGCGGCGCAGGGGCGCCGCGTTTCGATGAGGCGGATACCTCGTCCTGAGG
Source organism: Agromyces bauzanensis (assembly GCF_014645655.1). Classification (GTDB taxonomy): domain Bacteria; phylum Actinomycetota; class Actinomycetes; order Actinomycetales; family Microbacteriaceae; genus Agromyces; species Agromyces bauzanensis. The sequence goes on from NZ_BMMD01000001.1 coordinate 292,641, forward strand.
CCGAGTGTATCGAGCGGTCCCGCGCGTGGACACTACGCTGGGAGGGGTGGCGCACGAAGGAGAATCCATGGTAAGTACGGTCAGGCTCGCGGTCATTCCGGGCGACGGCATCGGTCCCGAGGTCGTCGCGGAGGCGCTCAAGGCGCTCGATGCCGCGGTCGCGGGAACGGAGGTCTCGTTCGAGCAGACCCCGTTCTCCCTCGGTGCCGCACGGTACCTCGAGACCGGCGACGTGCTGACCGGCGACGACCTCGCGGCGATCAGGCAGCACGACGCGATCCTGCTCGGCGCCGTCGGCGGAGTCCCCGGCGACCCCCGGCTCGCGGGTGCGAACATCGAGCGCGGACTCCTGCTCCGGCTCCGGTTCGAGCTCGACCACTACGTCAACCTCCGCCCGTCGGTGCTGTACCCCGGCGTGACCAGTCCGCTCGCGAACCCGGGCGACGTCGACTTCGTCGTCGTGCGCGAGGGCACCGAGGGTCCCTACGTCGGCAACGGCGGGGCGATCCGGGTCGGCACGCCCTCGGAGGTCGCGAACGAGGTGAGCGTGAACACCGCCTACGGGGTCGAGCGCGTCGTGCGCTACGCGTTCGCCGCGGCATCCGCTCGCCCGAAGAAGAAGCTGACGCTCGTGCACAAGACGAACGTGCTCGTCTTCGCCGGCTCGCTCTGGGAGCGGACCGTCGACGCGGTGGCCGCCGAGTATCCGGATGTCGCGGTCGACTACCTGCACGTCGACGCCGCCACGATCTTCCTCGTCACGGATCCTGCTAGATTCGATGTCATCGTCACGGACAACCTCTTCGGCGACATCCTCACCGATCTGGCCGGCGCGATCAGCGGCGGCATCGGACTTGCGGCCTCGGGCAACATCAACCCCGACGGCCGGTTCCCGAGCATGTTCGAGCCGGTGCACGGTTCGGCTCCCGACATCGCCGGGAAGGGCATCGCCGACCCCACCGCCGCGATCCTCTCCGTCGCACTGCTCCTCGACCACCTGGGTCACCCCGAGCTCGCGGCGAGGGTGCAGCGGGCGGTCGCCGCCGACATCGCCGGACGCGGCGACGCGCGACGCTCGACCTCCGAGGTCGGCGACGCGATCGTCGCCCGGATCGACGTACACGAGACCCAGCGCATCTGAAGGAAGGCACCATGACGACGACGATGAACCTCACCCTGAAGACCCCCTCCGAGGCGGGACTGACGTGGGCGGTCACGCGCAACGAGAACGCGCGCACCGACGCCGACCGCGAGGCGATCCTCGCCGACCCGGGCTTCGGCAACCACTTCACCGACCACATGGTCGACATCTGCTGGTCGGAGAAGGGCGGGTGGCATCGCCCCCGCGTCTCGCCGTATGGGCCGATCCCGCTCGACCCGGCGGCGGCGGTGCTGCACTACGCGCAGGAGATCTTCGAGGGACTGAAGGCGTACCGGCACGCCGACGGCTCGATCTGGAGCTTCCGGCCCTACGAGAACGCGGCGCGCATGCAGCGTTCCGCCCGGCGCATGGCGCTGCCCGAACTGCCCGTGTCGTACTTCATCGACTCGCTCAAGCAGCTGATCGCGGTCGACGGCTCGTGGGTGCCGAGCGCCGCGGAGACGAGCCTCTACCTGCGCCCGTACATGTTCGCCAAGGAGGCGTTCCTCGGCGTGCGTCCGGCGAAGAAGGTCGCCTACTACGTGATCGCGAGTCCGGCGGCCGCGTACTTCCCGGGCGGCGTCGAGCCCGTGAACATCTGGCTCTCCACGACGTACGCCCGCGCCGGCAAGGGCGGAACGGGCGCCGCGAAGACCGGTGGCAACTACGCGTCGAGCCTGCTGCCGCAGGCGGAGGCCTACGAGAAGGGATGCCAGCAGGTGGCGTTCCTCGATCCGGCCGGCAACCTCGAGGAGCTCGGCGGCATGAACATCGTGCTCGTCAGGCGCGACGGCACGCTGCTCACGCCCGAGTCGGACTCGATCCTCGAGGGCATCACGCGCGACTCGATCCTGCAGCTCGCCGCCGACCGCGGCCACGTCGTGGAGCGCCGCCCGATCGCTCTCTCGGAATGGCGCGATGGGGCGGCATCCGGTGAGATCGTCGGCGCCTTCGCGTGTGGTACGGCCGCGGTGGTCGTGCCGATCGGGCGCCTCCTGGCCGAGGACTTCGAGATCCTCCACCACGGCGACGAGGCGTCGGAGCTCGCCCTGTCGCTCCGCGAGGAGCTCACCGGCATCCAGTACGGCCGCGTCGAGGACCGGCACGGCTGGATGGCCCGGCTGGACGCGTGACTGCGGCCTCCGGCATCCGCTCGTTCCGCCGGGCGGCGGCGGCAACGGGCGGCCGGGTGCGGTGGTCGGTGCGGCCATGGTCGGCTTCGACGGGCACTGCGGCTGGGTGAACTATCTCGCGGTCGACGAGTCGCGTCGCGGGGCGGGGCTCGATGCGGCCATCATGGCCGAGGCCGAGCGGCTCCTCATCGAGCGGGGGTGCCCGAAGCTCAACCTGCAGGTGCGGTCGACGAACACCGACGTCATCGAGTGGTATCGGTCGCTCGGCTACGAGCCCGACCACGCGGTGAGCCTCGGCAAGCGACTGATCCCCGACGCGACGGGCGGCCCCTTGTACTGACGAGCGGTGCCAAGTACCGAGGCACGAGTCCGCTGCCCTGACCGATGGCAGGCATCGCACATTGCTTCGATGTCGGTGGGTGGTGACATCATCGGAGTATGGCAGAGATGTTCGAGGACTCGACGGGTGGGCTCGGATTGGTCGATCCCATCGAGGGCAGCGATGTGGCCTTCGATGAGCTGCCGTCCGCGCTCGACGTCGAGCTCGAGTTCGCGGGGGTCGCGGCCTCGTTCGACGTGTTCGCCGAGCTGTGCACCGCCCTCGATGAGGCGGAGCAGGCGCAGTTCGCGGTGAACCGGGCGATGGCCGCCCACCTCGACGCGGTGCGGCGGGCGCTCGAGGTTGCGGCGAGTGAACCGGGGGTGTACCTCCGGCCGGAACAGCTGCGTTCCCCTGAGGCGAACGAGCTCGCGGTGCGGGCGGCCGCCACCGAGCTGTCGATGCGGTTGCACCTGCCGGTCGGCACGATCCGCGGCCGCGCTCATGAGGCGACCGTCCTTCGAGAGCGACTCCCACGTGTGTGGGCGAGCTTCCGCGATGGCACGGTCGCGTATGTCGGTGCTCGGGTCGCGGCCGACGCGGCAGCCGGGTTCGCGCGGGGTGACGCACGGCTGGCCGAGCTCGACGACGAGCTCAGTGCCGTGATCGGCACGGTCACGACCACGAGACTTCGGCAGCTCGCCCGCACCGTGTTGGCGCGGCTGGAGCGTGAGCGGCTCGAAGCCCGCCACACGCGCGCCTACGCCGACCGCCAAATCGTGGTCGAGCACGGCGACGACGGAATGGCGTGGGTGAGCCTCTATACCTCCCAGGTCGACGCCGCCCGCATCGGCGCACGCTTGGATGCGACCGCTCACCGCGACGTGGGCGTAGGAGACGAACCACGCACGCTCGACCAGCTTCGTGCCGACGCCGCGGTCGCGTGGCTCACCGGCGACGGCACCCCGACCGCGGCCCGGGTCGAGGTCATCGTGACCGTGCCGTGCCTCAGCCTCGCCGGTGCGGATGACGAAGCGGCCACCCTCGACGGCGTCGGCCCGATCGATCTCGCGACGGCGCGGCAGTTGTTCCACGATGCCCCCTCGTTCCTCCGTCTGGCGGTCGACCCGATCACGTCGGCTCCACTGGAGCTCGACCGCACGAGGTACCGACCTACGAAGGCGCAGCGTTTGTGGCTCGCGCTCACCCATGGTCGCTGCACGCGTCCCGGATGCGATCGCCTCGCCGTGAGTGCCGATATCGACCACCTCCACGACTGGCAACACGACGGCGTGTCGAACCCTGCGAACCTCGCGCCCTCCTGCCGCGGCGACCACCGGCTCAAGCACGCCACGAGGTTCGCTCCGACGAAGAACCCCGACGAGACGGTCACCTGGCGAAGTCCCACGGGCCGCAGCTACACCGATCCGCCACCGTTCTGAGCCCCGCCGGCATTCTGAGCGGGGCGGGGCCACGCCGTAGGCTGGCTCCATGAAGATCGCGCGCTTCTCGCACGGTGAGACCATCGCCTTCGGCATCGTCGACGAGGAGGAGCACGAGCTCGTCGTACTCAAGTCCGACCCGATGTTCGCCGGGTACGACCCGACGGGGGAGCGGGTGCCGCTCGCCGAGGCGAAGCTGCTCGCACCGGTGATCCCGCGGTCGAAGGTCGTCGCGGTGGGCCGCAACTACCGCGAGCACGCCGCCGAACTCGGCAACGAAGTACCGGCCGAGCCGCTCATCTTCCTGAAGCCGAACACCTCGGTCATCGGACCCGGCGACGCCATCGTGCTGCCGAGGCAGAGCGAGCGCGTCGAGCACGAGGGAGAGGTCGCGGTCGTCATCGGCCGCATCGCCAAGAACGTCTCCGAAGCGGATGCCGCGGGCGTGATCTTCGGGTACACGATCGCGAACGACGTCACCGCGCGCGACCTGCAGCGTCGCGACGAGCAGTGGACGCGCGCCAAGGGCTTCGACACCTTCTGCCCGCTCGGGCCGGTCATCGACACCGAGCTCGACCTCGAGCGCGGCACGATCGAGACGAGCGTGAACGGCGTGCGCCGGCAGGAGGGACGGCTCGCCGACATGGTGCACTCGATCCCGGCGCTCGTCGCGTACTCGTCGAGCGTCTTCACGCTGCTCCCGGGCGACGTCATCCTCACCGGCACGCCGGCGGGCGTCGGGCCGATCGTCGATGGCGACACCGTCGAGGTCACGGTGTCGGGACTCGGCACGCTATCGAATCCGGTGCGCGCGGCGGGCTGAACGCGCGGCTGCGGCATCCGGTCGCGGCATCCGCCCGCTCAGCGACCCATACTGGCGGCGGCGAGGTCGACATCCTCCTCGTTGTTCCACAGGTGGAATGCCACACGCGCACGGCCCGCGCGGCCCGACGCGGTCATGCCCGCCGCAGAGAGGGCGGCGAGGTCGGCGCCATCGGGGTCGGGCCAGGTGACGATCGCGCTGTCGGATGCCTCGAGCCCGAGCCGCTCCCGGAACGCGTTGGCGAGGCCGAGGTCGTAGCGCTCCACCTCGTCGGCGTCGAGCGACGCGGCGAAGCCGAGTGCGGCCTCGGCGCCCTCCCACGCGTGCCACGCAGGTGAGACGTCGAACCGGGTCGCGTCGTCGGCGAGGTGCAGGTCGGGTCCGTAGGTCGACGTCCACGGGTCGGCGCCCGAGTACCAGCCGGCGGTGTAGGGCACGATCTCGTCGACGGCCCGGTCGGAGAACGCTGCGAACGCGGCGCCGCGCGGTGCGCTGAGCCACTTGTAGGCGTGGCACACGATGAGGTCGGCGTCGAGATCGGTGGTCGGAAGCCAGCCGGTGGCCTGCGTCGTGTCGACAAGCGTCAGCGCGCCGTGGTCGCGGGCAGCAGCGGTGACGGATGCCGCGTCGGCGACCTCCCCGGTCGCCGACTGCACGAGCGAGTATGCGACCAGCCACGTGGTGGCGTTCACCTCGTCGGCGAGCGCGTGCACGGGCACGTGCCGCACCCGCAGGTCGCCGCGGACGAGGAACGGCGCCACGACCGACGAGAAGTCAGCGTCGATGCAGAGAACCTCGGCGCCGCGTGGGGCGGAAGCGGCGACGAGGCCGGCGAACACCGAGACCTGCGACCCCGTGGCGACGCGTCGTGGAGCGACGCCGAGGAGGGTGGCGGCGTGCCCACGCGCGCGTTCCAGAGTCGCGGAGTAGTCGTGGGCGCTGGCCGTGCCGGCGGCCCATCGGTCGAGGTCGCGTTGCACGGCATCGCGTGTGGTGTGCGTGGGTATGCCCAGCGTGCAGGCGGCGAGGTAGCCGCGCCCGGCAGTGAAACGGTCGCGAAGGGAGTCCATGCGACCAGTCTCCGCATCACGACATCCATTCGACAAGAGCAGGTGAGTGATCATATTCATGACGCTGGCTTATGATTCGAACATGTCCGACATGTCCATCGAGCACCTTGCGTCCGCGATCGACCTGCACACCATCCGGGTCGTGGGGCAGGTCGCCGAGCAGGGTTCGCTCACGGCCGCCGCCGAGGCGCTCGGGTACAGCCAGCCCGCGGTGAGCCAGCAGCTGCGCAGGTTCGAGGAGCGCACGGGCATCGCCCTCGTCGAGCGCGTCGGTCGCGGCATCCGCCTCACCCAGTCCGGCCGCGTGCTCGCGCGGCACGCGGGCGCCGTGACCACCGTGCTCGAGGCGGCGGCGGGCGAGCTCGCCGAGATCCGCGGTCTCCGCGCCGGCCGTGTGCGGCTCGTGGCGTTCCCCTCGGCCTCGGCCACGCTCGTGCCGCGGCTCATCGCCGCACTCGCCGCGGAGCATCCCGGTGTCACCGTCACCTATGTCGAGGCGGAACCGCCCGAGGCGGTCGCCGCGGTGCGCGCCGACCGGGCCGATGTCGCCATCACCTTCAGCTACCCCGGCGACCGCGACGACCCGCACCGGGCGAGCGCCCGCGGGCTCGACGTGCAGGCGTTCTGCGACGAGCCCATGCAACTCGTGCTGCCCGAGGGGCACCCGGCCGCGACATCCGACGTGGTCGATCTCGCGACCCTCGCCGACGACCAGTGGATCGCCGGGTGCCCGCGCTGTCGCGGGCATCTGCTCGAGCTGACGGATGCCGCGGGCTTCCGCCCCCGCATCGCCTTCGAGACCGACAACTTCGTCGCCGTCGAGGGCATGGTGGCGCAGGGGCTCGGCGTGGCGCTGCAGCCGTCGCTCGCGCTCGCGGCCTCGCAGCGGCATCCGGGCGTGGTCGCCAGGCCGACGGCGCGCGCCGACATGCGTTCGCTGCATCTCGTGACTGCCGGCGGAGCCGACCGCGTGCCGGCCGTCGGCGCCGCGCTCTCGGTGCTCCGCGGGCTCGTGGCGGCGTCGTGACCGGCGCGACGGGCCCGGGCCGGTCGATACGATTGGGGCGTATGTCCGAGACAGCTGATCCCACCACCACCGCCTCCGGCAGCGACATCCGTGTCCGCTTCTGCCCCTCGCCCACCGGCACGCCGCACGTCGGTCTCGTGCGCACGGCCCTCTTCAACTGGGCGTATGCCCGGCACACGGGCGGCACCTTCGTCTTCCGTATCGAGGACACCGACGCGGCGCGTGACACCGAGGAGAGCTACGAGCAGATCGTCGACGCAATGAAATGGCTCGGCCTCGACTGGGACGAGGGTATCGAGGTGGGCGGTCCGCACGCGCCATACCGCCAGTCGCAACGCCTCGACCTCTTCGCCGGCGTCGTCGAGCGGCTGAAGGCCGCGGGGCACGTCTACGAGAGCTACTCGACCGCCGAGGAGATCGACGCCCGCAACGAGGCCGCGGGCCGTCCCAAGCAGTTCGGCTACGACAACTTCGATCGCGACCTCACCGACGAGCAGCGGGCGGCCTACCGTGCCGAGGGCCGCGAGCCCGCGTTGCGCCTGCGCGTGCCCGACGACCTCGACCTCGGGTTCGACGACCTCGTGCGCGGCCGAATCGACTTCGCGGCCGGCTCGACCACCGACTTCGTCGTCGTACGACCCAACGGCGCACCGCTCTACACGCTCGTGAATCCCGTCGACGACGCCATCATGGGCATCACCCACGCGCTCCGCGGCGAAGACCTCCTCTCGTCGACCCCGCGCCAGATCGCGCTCTATCACGCGCTCATCGACATCGGGCTCACGACGTTCGTGCCGCGGTTCGGTCACCTGCCCTACGTCATGGGCGAGGGCAACAAGAAGCTCTCCAAGCGCGACCCCGAGTCGAACCTGTTCCACCACCGCGACCGCGGGTTCATCCCTGAGGGCCTCGTCAACTACCTCGCGCTTCTCGGTTGGGGCTTCGCCGCCGACCGTGACGTGTTCAGCCGCGACGAGCTCGTCTCGAAGTTCGACGTCGCCGACGTGAACCCCAATCCCGCCCGGTTCGATCTGAAGAAGGCCGAGGCCATCAACGGCGACCATATCCGCCTCCTCGACGAGGGCGACTTCGCCGCGCGCACGGTGCCCTACCTGCAGGCGGCCGGTGTGGTCGACACGCCCATCACGCCCGCGCAGGAGGCCGTGCTCGCGGAGGCGGCGCCGCTCGTGCAGCAGCGCATCGGCCTGCTCGGCGAGGCGCCGGAAATGCTCGGGTTCCTGTTCACGGATGCCGCGGGCCTGTCGTACGACGACGACGCCCTCTCGGGCCTGCCGGCCGACGCGTCCGCCGTGCTCGCGGCGGCACGCGAGGCGCTCGACCGGCTGCCCGCCGAGGCCTGGGGGCACGCCGAGATCGAGGAGGCGCTCCGCGACGCCCTCGTCGACGGACTGGGATTGAAGCCGCGCGTCGCGTTCGGGCCGCTGCGCACCGCCGTCTCGGGGCGACGGGTGTCGCCGCCCCTCTTCGAGTCGATGCAGATCCTGGGCAAGATCGACTCGCTCGATCGCCTCGACCGGCTCGCCGCGCGGCTCGCCTGAGGCACCGGGGGGCCCGCGCAGCGCGTCGGTCGGCGTGCCCGTCGAGGTCCGCGCAGTTTGGCCGGGCCGCCCCGCGTAGGCTAGAGTTGCATGTCGGCCCGGGGCTTCGGTTCTCGGCCATTGGGGTATGGTGTAATTGGCAACACGGCTGATTCTGGTTCAGTTGTTCTTGGTTCGAGTCCAGGTACCCCAGCCAGATTGATGTTACTCAAACCATGGTCAAATGAACTAGATCTTGGTCTGGTAGAAGCAGAGCTCCTCGCACTTGTGCGGGGAGCTTTTGTCTTGTTCGGGACGTGCTGGGCGCGCGCGAGTTCGTACTGGCCGAGGACGTCCCGCACAGCCGCGTTCGTGGCGTTCCGCTCGCCTGCCACGTGGACTTCGTTGTCTTCGACAGTCACCACAAGAGAGCTGAAGAATGACCTGCCGCGCTGATTTCGGATGGTGGGCCCTCTTACGATGAGGGTGCTACTGGAAGAGAGAGCAGCATGTCCGTATCGCGTAGGCGATTCACGCAGGAGTTCANAGTGACCTGCCGCGCTGATTTCGGATGGTGGGCCCTCTTACGATGAGGGTGCTACTGGAAGAGAGAGCAGCATGTCCGTATCGCGTAGGCGATTCACGCAGGAGTTCAAGGACGAGTTGTGTCGGGAGGTGATCTCGACCTCGAAGCCGATCAAGGACGTCGCGACGGCGTATGGTGTCGGCCCGGAGACGCTCCGCAACTGGCTGATCAAGTACCGCGAAGCCAACGGTGGGACCGAGACCGAGCTAACGGTCTCCGAGCGGGCCCGGCTGAAGGAACTCGAACGCGAGAATCAGGAGCTTCGGGCGGAGACCGCGTTCCTGAAAAAAGCGACGGCCTACTTCGCACGGGAGCAGCGGTGATGGCCAAGTACGAGTACGTCGACTCCCAGAAGAACCTGCCGGGCAACACGAATCCGGTGGTGAAGATGTGCCGATGGTTGGGGGTGTCGACCTCGGGGTTCTACCACTGGCTGACCCGCCCGCAGTCAGCGACCGCGGCCCGCAGGGAGGCGCTCACCGTCCGGGTGAGGCACTTCTTCGACGCTTCCGACGGCACCTACGGGTATCGGCGTGTCCACGCTGACCTGGCCGATGAAGGGACGGAGTGCTCCCCGGAGCTGGTCCGCCAGATCATGCGCGATCAGGGCCTGGTCGCGTGCCAGCCGCGACCGTTCCGGGTCACCACGGACGCGGACGCCGAGGCTGCTGCGGGCATGCCCGATCTGGTGGAGCGGGACTTCACCGCCGACCGGCCCGGGGTGAAGTTCGTCGGCGATATCACCTACATCCACACCTGGCAGGGCTTCGTCTATCTCGCCACGGTGATCGACTGCTACTCGAAGAAGGTCGTCGGTTGGCAGATCGCCGACCACATGCGCGCCGAGCTCGTCGAGGACGCCTTGCGGCACGCCGCCGCGACAGTCGTGATCGAACCGAACGCGATATTCCACAGCGACCGCGGCAGTGTCTACACATCGGGCGACTACCGGGCACTGATCGGCCGTCTCGGGATGCGTTCCTCGATGGGAAGGACGGGCGTGTGCTGGGACAACTCAGCGGCCGAAAGCTTCTTCTCGAGCTTGAAGAGCGAGCGTGTCCACCGCACCGTCTACGCGACCAAGGCGCAGGCTCGTCGCGATCTGATCAGCTACATCGAAGGGTTCTACAACAGCCGAAGACGTCACTCCTCGCTCGGCTACCAGTTCCCCAACGACGTCCACTACGCTTACCAACAGCCGGCCACGGCAGCGTAAGAATCAATCGAATCCGCTGTCCGAAATCCGCGAAGCAGGTCACGGGAGAGTGGCGAGCGGTTGGGGTTTGGGCGGCGCCGGTTCGGCTGGCCCGACTCGGTCCGACGCAGAACGCAGAATCTCCCAGACTCGCTCCGTCCTCGCCGCGAAGATAGGCCACCTCGGGCATGGACAGGATTCACTGATGTCGCGTCCGTAGACATGCCACGACTGCGGCGTGAGGCAGTCTGCGCACATCTGGTCGGCTTCGAGTCGCGGCACAGCAAGGAGGGCGCGGAGCCGACGCTCATGGACGTAGAGCTGGCTCTGAAGCGATGACTTTTCCTTGCGGTCTTGGGTGGTCGCGAGCGTCTCGCGGAGTTCAGCCGTGGACTGTTGGAGTTCGCCTACTCGTTCCTTGCGCTCGTATCGGTACCAGATGAGGTTCCAGCTGCGGCGGTCGCGAGGGAGCCTGCCGTTCTCATCGACGACGTCCTCACGATCCCCTACGACCGTCGACAACCGAGCGATCGCCTGTTCGCTGGTCGTGATACTTGCTTCCAGTTCTGCGATCTGCCGGGTACGCCGGTGCGCATCCATCGAGGGATAGAGCACGCCGCTGCGGTAGTCGGCGATCTCGCGGAGTTGGTTGGCGTGGATCACCTCTCGTTCCAGGAGCGCGAATCTTGCCTTCTCGCGGTCGGCGTCGTACCGGGTTTTGTCTCGTTCCCAGCGCGCTTCATCTGCTTCTCGCTCGGCACCTACCTTGCGTTTGATCGCGCCCATGCGTGCACCGATCTGACGCTTGGAGAGCGGACGGAAGTCTCGTTCGGCGCGTTCCCACTCGTCGGTGACATGCTCGGCGCGGGCGAGTTGTGGGGCGAGTTCCTCCTCGCGCCAGGGGTTCCAGTCCGTTTCGTGCCAAATCTCAAGCCACTGCACCCGGGCGTGGAGGAACTCCTCGAAGCTCGACGTTGCGCCGGGCTTTGGCTTCCAGAGGATGCCCTCGTGCTCGTGGATCTGCTCAGGGGGCATGATCGTGGCCGCATCCATGAATCCACGATCCGCCCGGCCGGGCATCTGCGCCAGTGAACAATCGGTGTCAGGACGTTTTGAGCGACGCGGGAGCGACGGCGGGCCCGCGTGCGTCGATGTAGTCATACTGGTGCCACGCCTGCTCCAAGATCGTGTTCTTGGGGAGTGCATGAAGGTCGTTCATCACCGACGAAAGCGCCCACGTGCGCTTCTCCGGGTCAGCAACAATCGAGAGCAAGAGCCCGGCTGCTTCGTCCTTCTCGAGCATCACGAAGTGCTCCAGCTCACGCAGCGACACGACCTGTGACGCCGTCGCACCCAGGGCACCGTACTCGGGCAGGATGCCGGCGTTGCCGAGGTAGAAGGGCTCCGCGGTCACGATCATCCCGACGATCGGACGGTCGCTCGGCAGATGTGCGAACGCCGGGTGGCGATCGCGGATGAACTGTGCCGTGCGATCGATCTGGGCACGCGCCTTCCCGATCGATCGCGCGACTACTGCGCCGAGCGAATCATCTGCCGCCTTCGCGCCGAGCGTCATACGAGCCGACTTGCACTCGACGAGCACGACGGCCTGGTCGGTGACCCAGAACCAATCGACGGACTTCTGGCCCTTCGCGTACTCGATCTCGCCCTTGACGTGGTCGCCGCCCAGAAGGCGGAGCTGGCGACCAACATACTGTTCAACGCGATCGCCGAGGTTATCGGCGAACGGCTTGCCCCAGCGTCTTATGCCGACGTAGTAGAGGTTGCTGGGGAAGATCGCGCGAGACACGAGCATCGTTTGGGGTGCCCACACGCCGGCCGCACCGAGGTCGATCAATGGCCGCGCCACAAACGGATTGAACGCAAATCGCTGCTTGTCTTTCGACACACCGGTGGCCTCGCTGTGTAGCGCCCGTGCTTGCTCGACGGTCGCCGTGAAGTAGTCGGCGAGCCCAATCAGTTGCTCGCGTGGTGCCACGCGCTCGAAGACCTCCTGCATGTGTGGGGCGTCGAACAGTCCACGGTCGAGTCGACCGCCGTTCATGACAACCCAGCCATGCAGCACCAGTGCCGCCCGCGCAGCCTCCGCGAGAGACATTCCGAAGACATCCGCCCATGGAATGGGAGTGCCCAAGCTTGGATCACCGAAGAGCGCCCACACGCGTGACAGTTCCTCGAACTCGGACTCGCCGTAGGCAAACTGCTCGTACACGAGCGGCGTCATGATGTCCGAGAGGCTCGGCTCGCCGATGGTGTCGTCCGAGTCGTTAAACAGGTTGTAGAGGCGGTTGAAGTCCGAGTCGCTGGGGCTGCCGCCATGGCGGTGTTCGTTGGAGTAGAGCACGGACTCGCGCGCCATGGCAGAAGCCGCCCAGGGCCAGCGACCGCCATTTCGCTGGTCGCGCGGACGAACGAGTGGGTCGAGCTGCGCGGTGTGTGTCGCCAACGCCGGGAGGAACTTCGAGGGTGGAAAGCGCCGCACAGCCTGCCGGAAATCGACGTAGCGGATCGATGGTCCCTCTGGCGGCATACGCAGACGCTACGGCACGGCACCGACACTCCAGTTCGTGGTCCACTACGCCCGAACCAAACTCGCGACACTGGAACGCCTCCAGAGGGTCAGCTCACAGCTGCGTTGTGGAAGGCGGAGGCGGCCATGCGTCTCGGCAGGACGGGAGTCCTGTGCGCGCGCAACCCGTCCTGATCGGATCGCGGCCGCCACGGGTTATCGCAACGCCATCACGTTCTCTTCTCCCCACGAGCCTTCGCCGTAGAAGTTCGTGTCGACGACGACCAGGGCACCAGGCTGTCGGCCGGAGGTCATCTGATAGGCGAAGTTCCACTCCGCCGTCTGCCCTGTCACGATCTTCTGATTGCAGGGCTGGTTTCCGGGAATTCGAGGAGTCTCGAAGGTCTCGGCCATCTGCCCGCCCTCGCTGTCGTATCCGCGGATGAACGTGTCGTAGTTGCCGCAGGTCAGGTCGACGGCATTTGGGCCGGTGACGGTGTACGTGGTCTTGACCAGCACGAGCTGCGTTCCGGCAGCAGGCGTCAAGGGTGCCCCGTCAGTCGTCTCGATCTGGTCGAGTATCTCGGCGCTGTTTACGGTCAGGTGGAAGTTCTTGCTTTCGAGCGTTTGTCCGACGGCCATCACGGTGGGGGCAGGCGGGGCTTCGGGCGTCGGCTGCGCCGCAGCCGAAGGCGTTGTCCGCACTTCGGCTTCCTTGGTTGCTGAGGGCGACGCGGCCGCCTGCGCGGGAGCTTCGCGATTGAGCAGCGATGATCCGACTGCAACGCCTGCGCCGACGAGGAGCACCGCACCGACTGCGATGCCGGCGATGAGGAGCCCTCTTCGCGACTTGGGAGGCGTCTCAGGGGTGGATTCTGAATTCAGTGCCGGAGTGCTGGCGGATGGCTGTGGAGGCTGCTCGTCGGTCCAATCACTCCCGTTCCACCAGCGGATGCTTCGAGGCCGGTCGGGGTCCGGGTACCAGCCGGGGGTGCGTTCGCTCATAGGTAGGAAACGTATCGTGCGTCGACGACACCAGCCGAATCAGCGCCACAGTCGAGCCGTCAGGTCAGGCTGTCTGCGTCTCGTCCAAGTCGAAGGTCTTGAAGCCGCCTGGGGGAGTGGCGTCGCTGAACGCTGCCATGTTCTCCAGGTGGTGGCGCATGTAGAACTCGGTGTAGATCATGCGCTTCCAGAGCGACTGTCGGCTGCCGTTGAGCGTGAAGTCTGCCCAGGCGCGGATCTCGGGAGCGATGAAGACGCCGGTGAGGTCGGCGACGACCTCGTACCGAGAGATCGGCTTGCTCGTCGTGAACCGGCCGACGAGGAGTTCGCCTTCAATCTGGCTGTACGGCTCGACGGACTCGTCGAAGACCGCGGTGACACCCTCCGGCACGCGCAGTCGGATTCGATGCTCGTCGACGCGGCCCAGCCCGACGTGGGCGGTGCGATGCCGGTCGGTACGCGCCAGCTCGTGAATCCAGTAGGTGAGATTGCTCTCCGGCCCGTAAGGAGATTGGTAAGGCTGGGCTACTTCCAACTTGTCGAGGATGTCGCTCGGCACTCCGGATAGCCGCTTGCGCTGGTCGCGGAACTCCTCCCGCGTCGAACAGATCGGATACTGGATGCGCTCAGGCTTCGGTGGTGGGTTCTGACCGGTCACCGCCGCAACCCAGGCGTAGAGCCCGTTGTCGAGCGCGGCGCGAAGGGCCGCGAGCCACTCGCTGAAGATCATGGACAACTCGAGTGGCGCAGGCTCCCGCATCACCGCCAGGATCTCGAACGAGCACGGCTCGACCTCGCGCACGTCGATGTCCCACGGGTGCACCGAGATGTAGTCCGTCCACGCCGTTGAAAACTCGCGCCGCTTGGCCTCCGCGCGGTCGATGCGTGCGAAGGCGAGGTCGAAGAGTTCTTGCACGATGCCAGGCTACGAGCGGCCGCCGACGTGGTGCCGTACGAAACGGCCTCAGAGTCCCTTGCGTCGCTTCTCGGCTGCGACGTTGTCCATCAGGGTCATCGGGAGGATCAGATCGTCCGACGTGTTGTCGAGCCTGGTCAGTAGTTCGGTGTCGTTCGTGAGGCGGGCGACGACCCAGCGCGCGAGCATGCAGGCTGCGGCTACGACGTAGGTCGCCTGGTATTGGTACCCGTAGTCCTGGTCGTAGTTGATATGGAGTTCTTCCTCCTCGCCAGGCGTGATGAAGGCCGTCACCGCCGCATGAGTGACGTGCACCTGCTGGGAGAGGATGTGGTAGCTGGTCTCCAAGAATCTGTCTTGGTCAAGGTCGCGCAGCATGTTCATGAATGGCGGCAGGCGCTTGCCGTCGGGCGGCGAGTCGAGCTTCGTCACCTCCTCGGCCAGCTCGTGGTTGTTTAGCCACGCGGCCAGATTCGAGTAGTGCTCTTGGCGGTCGTGGGCCGCGGTGACTCGGAAGCGGTCGATGCCGCCCTGCACGACGAAGATCCACTGCAGCGTGACGGCGTGCTCAAGCGATGCCCGAGCCAGTGCCACCGCCTCGGACCCGTAGCCCGCGCGCGAGAGGCTGAGATAGGCATCCGCGTAGCGGATGGTGCGTGCAATCACACCGTAGAGCAGAAGAAACTCATTGGCGTGTGGGCTGAGGACGTCGTAAGGGCTCGCGAATGATTAATCTGTGCGTGTCGTGGGGTTGAGGGTGTAGTTCCATTCGGGGTGCCAGTCGTGGCGGGTGAGGATGCCGTCGGCTTCGAGGGCTCNGAGCGAGGTCGGGATCGGCGAGAACTTCTGAGATCAGGGTCGTCAGGGCAGACTGGTTCTGGGTCATCGTGGGATTCGCTTCCTTGCTTCTTGGCGGAAACAACTGGGTCTCCCACGATGGCCCCTCTGACGTCAACGACGACAAAGACCTCGCAGGAATTGACACCACGCTACGAGACGCACCCCCTCGTCGAAGGCTAGCGTTTGTCACCCGATCATGCGGGAGTCCCTGTCCGCACTAGAGGGGACTTGTTTGCACGAAATCGGTAAGTGATCCTTACATCCGGCGCCGGCGGCGGAAATTGCGAGTCAGTGAACCTAAAAGGAGAAGCATGTCATCTGGGAGTCTTGGTCAAGAGGTTTCAGCGCAAACTCCGGATTATGTCTCTTGACTCAGTTGGTGACAGCAACTGAAGTAAAAAGAGCAGTCGTCCTGACGTTCCGCACTTCTCGATCGCGTTTTGGGCCCCCGCTTCACTGGGCTTCGGTCGAGTTGTAGACGTTGGTGGGGATGTGTAGGAGGTCCAGGACCTGNCCCCGACCATCTAGATGTACCGGGTCAGGACGTTGGTCGCAGTCGGCTGATCGGGGTTTGGCGCGCCGTAGCCGAGCGGCACCGATTGCCAAAACAAAGCACCCGCTGAAACAGAAGTCAGCCGATTCACCTCGCGGACTGCCGACCTGAGTCCTGAAGCCGGCTCCACAAGAGGGCTCGTCCGCGAAGTTCCCCGGCCCCGGCTCGGGGAAGCAATACGCGTGGTTCACGTCAGCGGCGCCCGCCGAGGTAGCCGCTCATGCTGAACGGCTGGAGCAATGAGTCCTTTCGCAAGTTCAGTCGAACTGTATGCTCCCCGGAGTCCAGTCGACGACTTTCGCCGTCGTCGCGTGGTCGTCTTCGCCGGGGACGAGGCGGAACGTGTCTCCAGAACGCAACGCTGAGGGATCGACGCTGGAGTCCAACACGATCGAATGCGTGGTACTCGCAATAGGGTGATCAATCGAGTACGTCCTGTTCCCGAGAAGGAACATGGGCGCCTCGACCTTGACGAGGGTGTGCGTGCCGGCCTGCGCTTCGATGGCAAGCGCCACAATTCGTTCCGCTTCGGCCGGCTCTTCGGGCACCTCCAGCGTGGCTTCGGTCCACCGCCAGCGATGCGGCGTACCATTGTAGATCGACGCGAGGAGCGAGAGGTACCGGAACTGGCCGTCGGTGACCTCGGTGACGTTGGGCATCACGAGGACAGATGCCGTGTACTCCTGCAGTTGAGCGAGTTGCTGTGCCACCGGCCGCTGGATGGCTTCCAGGGCAGTCGGCATCACGGCGCCGCGTGCCCGAATGAGCGGCTGCGCGCTGGCCGTCTCGATCGAGATGACGTCGTCGTCGGATGCTGAGCAGAGTGTCGATCTCGTCGCGGACTGCTTCAGGGTTGCGCCCGTCGACGTCTCCCATCTTCGCCTCCGCGCCAGCGTCTTCCCCCGGCTTGAACCGGAGCTCGAAAGCAAGCGTCCTCTCCTGGGTGTCGACCACGAGGCGGACCCAGCCGGTGTCCACGCCGACCGTGTGCGCCATGACCCGCATCGGCAGACGGAATCGGACTTCGCCGTCGCCCGTCACGCATCGCAAGTACAGCGATGGGCTGTCCTCACGCTCGATCTCGACGAAGGAGATAGTTGATTCAACAGGTTCCTCCTCGGCAAAGGGGCCACCCACTGTCTGTGCCCTGACCCGTGCGTCTGTGAAGGGAATCCCCCACTCAGACCGCGCGAGCACCGCGTCGTGCTCCGGTGTTCCCGGCGTCGCTAGAAACTCGAGGTTCAGGCTGATTGGATCGATCTGGACGGCGTCGGGGGTGCGAGGCACGACGGACACGTACTTCCATCGCGAGTCACCGAGATAGGTCATCCGGTGAAAGACCGCCGGGTCGTCCTTGCTCGGCAGCGGAACCTCATTGCCACTGGGCACAGACCGAGTTCCATACTCGATGTGGTAGTTGTCATGGACGCTGTCACGGATTGCGTCGAGCGCATCCTGCCGCGTCTCGATCGCATCGAGCATCGTAAATGACTCGCCTCGCTCGACGGGTGAGGACGCGAGCATCGCCTTCTGGCTGATGAACTGCTCGAGCACTCCTTCTCCGTGAATGAACCTCTGCATCGTCTCCGGATAGCGGTCCGCGAGGCCGGCGATGAACGCGTCGCCATCCCACTGGCGAGGAAAGGCCGACCCGGCCGTCAGGTCGTCGAACTCGCGGACGCGCTCTTCGGTCGGCGTCCACGGTGTGACGAGGTGATATCGGGCGATCCGCTGCTCACCGGGGTGACGTGCTCTGCGACGAATCGCTCCCAGGACGCTTTCACTTGGCGGAACTGTTTGTTGGTCATCGCTGTGGTGAAGCCTTTGACCTGCCAGATCTCAAGCCCCTCGTCCGTCGCGAGGAGGATGTCGATACCTCCATCGCCTTGTGACGGATTCACCTGCCGCGCGGCCGGGTACTCCCGACGCAAGAGCGTCGCGATCAGGGACTCGATAGATTCACCGCTTCGCTGCTGAATCAAAGGCCAGTCGTAGGTGGGCACACCCAAGACTACGATCGAGTCCGACAATCGGGGGGTGTAGTGCGCTCGGTGACAGGGGCTTTGCAGCAGGAGTAGGTGACACCTGAGTTGCCGGAGCGACGGCGAAGCCCGCCGACGCGCCCGAGCATTCGAGATTCGACCACGGCAAGCGAGCCGAGGCCAGGCAGGCCCAACTCGGCCGAACACGAATCGGCTGCGTATGAATCGCAGTTCCACCGCCGGCGCGAAAGCGAGATAAAAACCCAGGTCAAAAGACTATTTGTGGGGCGGACCAGACTTGAACTGGCGACCGATGGATTATGAGTCCACTGCTCTGACCGGCTGAGCTACCGCCCCTCGCGGAGCGTCACTCGGGAGTGCCGCTGGCGCGATCTCGGTGACCGGATCGGTCACCGGCCTTCCACGATACAGGCTCTCGAACGTCGAGATCGTGCGCTGGATGTCGTGCGCCGCGATGAGCCGGATCGACCCCTCCTTGAGCGAGCGGTACTCGTCGGGCGACGCCTCGAGCACCATGCGCAGCTTAGCGGCGAGATCCTCGGGGCTTCCGGGCGCGAACAGGTAGCCGTTCTCCCCGTCGTGCACGAGGTGCGGCAGCGCCATGGCGTTCGCGGCGACGACCGGCAGCGCCGAGGCCATGGCCTCCATGGTCACGATGCTCTGCAGCTCGGCGATCGAGGGCATGGCGAGCACCGAGGCCCGGTGATACGCCTCGCGCAGCTCGTCGTCGGTGACGTAGCCCGTGAACGTGACGCGGTCGGCGATGCCGAGTTCGACCGCGAGATGCTCGAGGTTGCGCTTCTGGTCGCCGCCGCCGACGATCTCGACCTTGGCGTCGAGCTCGACGGGCAGCAGCTTCACGGCGCGCAGCAGCACGTCGATGTGCTTCTCGCCGGTCACGCGACCGACGAAGATGATGCGGTTCTCGGTGCGAGGCTCCCACGAGGGCGAGTACTTGTGCGCGTCGATGCCGCACGAGATGGCGTGCACGCCCGAGAGGCCGGTGTGGCGCTCGAGGAACTGGGCGGCCTTGCGCGTTGGCGTGGTGACCGCTTCGGCACGTCCGAAGGTGCGTCGCGCCGCCTTCCAGGCCAGCCCGACGGCCCACTCCTGCCAGGCCCCCGGCAGCAGCGTGAACTCGAGCATGTTCTCGGGCATGAAGTGATTGGTGCCGATGATCCGGATGCCGCGCTTCTGGGCCTCGATGGAGAGTCCCCGACCCACGGTGATGTGCGACTGGAAGTGCACAACGTCGGGCTTGACCTCGTCGATCACCCGGGCGCTGTTCTGCTTGATGCGCCACGGGAGAGCGAACCGCAGCCAGTCGTGCGGATACCAGCGCCAGCTGTACAGGCGGTGCGCCGTGAGCTCCTGGCCCTCGTGCACCTCCTTCCACGTGCCGTGCTTTCGATTGGCGGCCGGTGCCATGACGTGCACCTCGTGGCCGCGCTCGACGAGTCCGGCGGCGAGGCGCTCGGCGAAACGAGCGGCGCCGTTCACGTCGGGGGCGAACGTGTCGGCGCCGATCAGGATCTTGAGCGGACGTTCCGTCTCTGTGCCGTCGTTCCGGGTCGGGGGTGTCGCACCAGGTGTGTCATACACGTGGTCTCGTTCCTCACATTCGTCGGATTGAGGCGGTCGGCCTCGTGGGATGCACGGCGCGGGGGTTCGGCGTGCGCGAACTGCATCCGACCTTAGTCTACGCGGGCATGCCTGCGCGCCCCTGTGGGAAGCATGTCGCGGCAGCGGATCAGAGCCGGGTCTGCGGGTGATTTCGGGCCAGGATGAACACGCCCCACACGGCGATCACCCCCGCGATGACGAACACGACATTCGCCCACGGGGGCGCCTGCGACGCCTCCCCGAGCACCAGGATGCCGATCGCCACGGCGACCATCGGGTCGACCACCGTGAGCCCCGCGATGACGAGGTCGGGCGGGCCGGTGGCGTAGGCGTTCTGCACGAAGTAGGCCCCGAGCGCGGTGGCGAGGATAAGGCCGATCAGACAGAGGAACGTGAGCCACTCGAACTCGCCCTGCTGCAGGCGGCCCAGCACGACCTTCGCGAGTGTCGCGACGAAGCCGTACAGCACGCCGGCCATGATCACGTAGAAGATCGCGCGGATGCGGTGGCGGAACAGCCAGAAGGCGACGGCCGCAAGGGCGAGGACGATCGCGAGGATCGTGAGGATCGTGATGAGATGCTGGTCGGTGACCGGCCTGTCGACCGCCGTGAACGCAGCGACGCCGACGAAGAGGAACACGCCGCCGACGCACATCACGATGGCGATGATCGACTTGTGATTCAGCTTCACACGGCTGACGCGGGAGTTCAGGATCGACGTGATCACGAGCGCGATGGCGCCGAGGGGCTGCACCACGATGATCGGCGCGAAGTACAGCGACGACAGCTGGAAGACGATGGCGAGGCCCAACATCAGCGTGCCGATGACCCACGACGGACGCGCGAGCAGGAGCGAGAGCTGCTTGACGTTCAGCCCCTTGCCCAGCGTGTCGACGGTGCTGGATTCGACCTTGACGACGCCTCGGTGCTGGAACTGGGCACCGAGCGAGAGGAACACCGCGCCGATGAGCGCGAGCGGGATGCCGATGAACTGCGTGGGGTCGAGCGCGATCTGCTCGGTGAAGTCGGTCAGGTCGGGATCCACGCAACGACCCTACCCGTTCGCCCGCCGATATCCTTGGCGAATGGCCGTGCTCCCCATCCGCATCTCAGGCGACCCAGTGCTCCACTCCCCCGCCCGGCCAGTCGAGGCCATCGACGACGAGCTCCGCGCACTCGTGCGCGACATGTTCGAGACGATGGATGCCGCGCCCGGCGTCGGGCTCGCCGCCCCGCAGGTGGGCGTGCCGCTGCGGCTGTTCACGTACGGCTGGGTCGACGAGTCGGGCACACGGTGGCGAGGCGTGGCGTTCAACCCCGAGCTGTGGATCTCGCCGCCGCCGGCGGGCGAGCCCGATCCCGACGAGGAGTCAGAGGGCTGCCTGAGCTTTCCGGGCGAGCGCTTCGGGCTCCGGCGCGCTGCTCGAGCGATGCTCCGGGCGACCGATCTCGAGGGCGAGCCGTTCGAGATCACCGCCGAGGGATGGCTCGCGCGCATCTTCCAGCACGAGTACGACCACCTCGATGGCATGCTCTACACCGACCGGCTCGGCGAACGCGACCAGCGCATCGTCGCGAAGATCGCGAAGAAGGTCGGCTGGGGCCGGCCCGGTGTCTCGTGGATGCCAGGGGTCGACCACCTCGAGGATTGATCGCCCACCCTCCGGCCGGTTGGGCGCGAAGCGCCACCGGGTGGTCGAGTAGGCGCGTGGCGCCGTATCGAGACCGATCGAACCCACCCCATGGGACGCGCGCCGACAGGTCACCCGGTGAAGACGCGGCGAGCGATGCGCTGTTCGAGGTCGTCCGGCTCGCCGGAGACATCCGCGGCGAGCCACACCCGGCTGCGCTTGCGGCCGGTGGTCTCGCGAAGGATTCCGCCCTCATCGAGTCCCGCACGAGTGGCTCCCCCACTTGGACTCGAACCAAGAACCTATCGGTTAACAGCCGATTGCTCTGCCAATTGAGCTATGGAGGATCGCGTGTTTCAGCAGAGTCACTCTAGCAAAGGGTGGCCCGGTCTCCCAATTCGAGGCCGCCTCGCGAGCGCCGTCGTCGCTCAGTATCCGGCATCGAGGTCGACGCGGCCCTCGAAGGCGCCGTCGCCGAGGAACGCGGCGACATTCCGCCGCACCCGGACGGCGAAGGGCGGCACCGTCATCGCCTCGGTGTCGGCCACGTGCGGCGTGATGATGCAGCCAGGTGCCGACCAGAGCGGATGCCCCGCCGGTAGCGGCTCCGGCTCGGCGACGTCGAGTCCCGCTCCGCCGAGCCGACCCGAACGCAGCGCGTCGACGAGCGCGTCGGCCATTCCCGCGCGCCGATGCGTCGCGACAGTTCGCGCAGCAGGGCCAGCGCGAGCATGAGCGCGTGCTCGGCGACGGGTTGCGCGTACGCGCCCTTCGCGCTCGTCCAGACCCGACCGTCGCCGCAGTGGCGTTCGAGCAGGGGTGCGAACGCGTCGACGCCCGCCCACGGCGACTGCACCCAAGCGACATCGGCGGAGGCGTCGGCCGCGCCGGGCACGGCCCGATGCCGGGAGGGCGGCCCCGGGGCATCCGTCACCGCGGCGGACCGTCGCCGAGCTCGTCGATGATGGCGTGCCCGTCGTCGAGCGCACCCGCGAGCGCCATCACGTACGGGTGCTCGGGATCGTGGAAGACCTCCTCGATCGTGCCGATCGCGGCGAGCTCGCCGCGATCGAGCACGGCGATGCGATCGGCCGTGCGACGCAGCACCGGGAGGTCGTGGCTGATGATGAGCGCCGTGAACGTGTGCTGCTCGCGGAGCTCGACGATCAGCTGGGCCACGACGTCGCGCACCGTGAGGTCGATGCCGGCCGTCGGCTCGTCGGCGATGAGCACCGACGGACCGAGCACCAGCGCCCGGGCGAGCGCGACGCGCTGGCGTTGGCCGCCGCTCAACTCGTAGGGGAACTTGTCGAGGTACCCGAGTGGCAGCCGGACGGCGTCGACCATCGTCGCCACGCGCGTCTGCAGCGCCTTGCGGTTGTAGCGGCGATCTCGCTCGAGGATGGGCTCGCCCACGATCTCGGCGATCGTGAGGTCGGCCGGCAGGGTCGCCGCGGCGTCCTGCGCCAGATAGCCGACGTGGAACCGGTACTCGGGAAGCTCTCGTCTCGGGATGCCTCGCAGTCGGAGTCCGAGCACCGTCGCCTCGCCGCCCGTGATGACGGGATGCACGTCGGGCGACTTCGGGTCGAGCGCGACGCCCGAGAGCACCTTCGCGAGCGTGCTCTTGCCGCTGCCGGCGCTGCCGAGCAGCCCCAGCACCTCCCCCGGGGCGATGGTGAGCGTCAGTCCGCGCAACGCCACGTGCGCCGGGCTCGCGCCGTGCGGCGGGTATTCGAGCGAGAGGTCGCTCAGCACGATCGGATAGCCGTGCGCGGCCCCCCGCATCAGCTCGCCTCCCGAAGCCGGCGCAGTTCCTCTCGGCGTTCGGCCTGGGCGATCGGGTCGGGCACCGGAAGCGAGGCGAGCAGTCGCTGCGTGTACGGGTCCCTCGGCGCGCCGAGCACCTCGGCGCCCGTTCCCTCCTCGACGAGCTCGCCGCGGTACAGCACCGCGATGCGGTCGGCGAGGAGGTCGACCACGGCGAGGTCGTGGCTGATGAACAGGGACGCGAAGCCGAACCCGCGCTGGAGCTCCGCGAACAGTTCGAGCACGCGCGCCTGCACCGACACGTCGAGCGCCGAGGTCGGCTCGTCGGCGATGAGGAGCTCGGGCTCGAGCGCGATGGCCCGGGCGAGGCTCGCGCGCTGGCGCTGTCCGCCGGAGAGCTCGTGCGGGAACCGGTCGCCGTACGCGCGGGGCAGCTGCACCGCCTCGAGCAGCTCGTCGACACGCTGACGAGCATCCGCGGCATCCGCTGCCCGCCCGTGGATCACGAGCGGCTCGGCGACGCACTCGGCGATCGTCAGCAGCGGGTTGAAGCTCGACGCCGGGTCCTGGAAGACGAAGCCGATGCGGCTGCGAAGCGGCCGGAAGTCGCGCTCGCGGCCGCCGAGCATCTCGTGGCCGAGCACCTGCAGCGACCCGCCCGTGACCTTGGTGAGCCCGGCGATGGCCCGGCCGATCGTGGTCTTGCCGGATCCGCTCTCGCCGACGAGGCCCAGCACCTCGCCCGGCCGGATGGTGAGGTCGACGCCGTCGACCGCGCGGAACCCGGCCCTGCCGAAGCGTCCGGGGTACTCGATCTCGAGGCCGCGCGCCTCGACGGCGGGTGCCTGCTCGGCCCAGCCCGCCGGACGCTCCGCGGCACGTTCGGCCGCGTGGACGGTGCCGTGGCCGACGTAGGGCACGGCGGCGAGCAGCGCCTTGGTGTAGTCGTCCTTCGGCGCGGCGAAGAGCGTCGCGACGTCGGCCTGCTCGACGATCTTGCCCTGGTACATGACCGCCACCCGGTCGGCGAGGTCGGCGACGACGCCCATGTTGTGCGTGATGAGCACGATCGCCGTGCCGAACTCGTCGCGGACGCGGCGGAGCAGGTCGAGGATCTCGGCCTGCACGGTCACGTCGAGCGCCGTCGTGGGCTCGTCCGCGACGATGAGGCCGGGATTCAGCACGAGCGCCATGGCGATGACGATGCGCTGCTTCTGCCCGCCCGAGAACTGGTGCGGGTAGTGGTCGACCCGCACCTCGGGGTCGGGGATGCCGACACGGCCGAGGATCTCGATCGCCTGCGCGCGAGCCTCCTTCTTCGAGATCTCGCCGTGCGCCCGCAGGCCCTCCATGATCTGCCAGCCGACCTTGTACACGGGGTTCAGCGCCGTCGAGGGCTCCTGGAAGACCATGGCCACGTCCGTGCCGCGCACCGCACGGAGCTGCTGCTTCGACAGGCTGACGATGTTGCTCTCGCGCGTGCCCTCCCGATTCGAGAGCACCACCGCGCCTCGAGCCGTCGCGGTCTCGGGCAGCAATCCCAGGATGGTCTTCGCCGTCACCGTCTTGCCGCTGCCGGACTCGCCCACGATCGCGAGGACCTCTCCGCGGTCGACCGACAACGAGACATCGTCGACGGCCTTCACCGCCCCGGCATCCGTGGAGAACGAGACGCCGAGGTTCCTGATGTCGACCACCGTGCTCATCGCCTGACCTCGATTCCCTGGTCGCCGAATGTCTCCTCGTCTTCGAGACCGCCCAAGCCGCCGGGCCCCGCGGTCAGCGTGCCGCCGGGGACCACGGAGGTCTCGGCGACCTGGCCGGATGCCTGCGCCACCCGACGTCGTCCGCGCAGTCGCGGGTCGGCGAGGTCGTTGAGGCTCTCGCCGACGAGCATGATGCCGAGCACCGCGAATACGATCGCGAGACCGGGGTACAGCGCGGTCCACCAGATGCCGCTCGTGACATCCGACTGCGCCTTGAAGAGGTCATAGCCCCACTCGGCCGCCGCGGTCGGCTCGATGCCGAAGCCGAGGAAGCCGAGCGCCGCGAGCGTGAGGATCGCCTCCGCGGAGTTCAGCGTGATGATGAGCGGGAGCGTGCGCGTCGCGTTGCGGAAGACGTGCTTGAACACGATCCGCGAGTTCGACGCGCCGAGCACCTTGGCGGACTCGACGAACGGCTCCGCCTTGATGCGCACCGTCTCGGCGCGGATGACCCGGAAGTACTGCGGGATGAACACCACCACGATCGATCCCGCGGCCGCGAGCACACCGCCCCACAGGCTCGACTGGCCACCCGAGATGACGATCGACAGCACGATGGCGAGCAGCAGCGACGGGAACGCGTAGATGGCGTCGAACACGACCACGAGGAGTCGATCGAGCCAGCCTCCGAAGTAGCCCGAGTAGAGGCCGAGTGCCACGCCGATGAAGATCGAGAGGAGCACCGCCACGATGACGACGAGGAGCGCGGTCTGCGTTCCCCAGATCACTCGCGAGAGCACGTCGTATCCGCCGACGGTCGTTCCGAAGAGGTGCTCGGCCGACGGCGGCTGCTGGGTGCCGAACGAGCCTTCGCCGTCGGCCCGCTGGGCGAAGCCGTAGGGAGCGAGCACCGGCGCGAGGATCGTGACGAGCACGAAGACCCCGAGCATGACGAGACCCGCGACGAGCATGCCGCGCTGCAGGCCGACGCTCTGACGGAGCTGGTGCACCACCGGCAGCCGGTCGCGCAGTCGACGACGGGCGGGGGTGACGGATGCCACTGCCATGTCAGTACCTCACCCTCGGGTCGATGAACGCCGCGATGATGTCGACGACGAAGTTGGTGACGGCGACGATCACGGCGAGCAGCACGACGATGCCCTGCACGGCCACGAAGTCCCGGGACTCGAGAAACTCAGCGAGGATGAACCCGAGCCCCTTCCACTCGAAGGTGGTCTCGGTGAGCACCGCGCCCGAGAGGAGCAGCGCGATCTGGAGGCCGATGACCGTCACGATCGGGATCAGGGCGGGGCGGTACGCGTGCTTGCGCAGCAGGCGGAATTCCGCGACGCCGCGCGAACGCGCCGCGTCGACGTAGTCGGTCGCGAGGGTGCCGATGACGTTGGTGCGAACGAGTCGCAGGAAGATGCCGGCCGTCAGGAGCCCCAACGCGATCGCGGGGAGCACTGCATGGGACAGCACGTCGATGAGCACCTCGGGATTGCCGGTCATGAGCGCGTCGATCGTGTAGAAGCCCGTCTTGTTCGGTTGGACCTGCATCTGGAGCTCCGCGCTGACGGTGGCCCGGCCTGCGACGGGGAACCACCCCAGCCACACCGAGAAGATGAGCTTCAGGATGAGGCCCGCGAAGAACACCGGGACGGCGTACCAGTAGATCGCGAGCACGCGGAACACGGCATCCTGCGGCTTGTCTCGGTAGTACGCCGTGAGGAGTCCGAGCGGGATGCCGACGGCGAAGGCGACGATGAGCGAGTAGAAGACCAGCTCGAAGGTGGCGGGGCCGTACGTGGCGAGCACCTCGACGACCGGGCGGTTCGTGGTCAGCGTCGACCCGAAGTCCAGCGTGGCGATCTGCGCGAGGTACTCGAAGTACTGGACGAGGAGCGGCCGGTCGAATCCTGCGGCCGCGCGCAGCTCGGCCAGCGCCTCGGGGCCGAGTCGTCCGCCCTGTGCGGCGGTGATGGGGTCGCCGGTCGTTCGCATCAGGAAGAAGACCAGCGTGACCAGGATGAAGATGGTCGGGAAGATCAGGAGGAAGCGGACGAGGAGATATCGTCCGAACCCGCCGCCTCCTGTCGATTTCGGCCTCGGACGTCCCGGTGCGGGGGTGCCTTCGGCCGCGGACACGGTGTCAAGTGTGCTCATGGATTCCTCAGGGATACAGGGAACGGGGGCGACCCGCGGTAGCGAGTCGCCCCCGTCGTCGAGCTGCAACGACTCTAGCCCGTGGCTAGCCCTTCGAGAGGGCGGCGTAGCGGAACTTGAAGGACGCGTCGAGCGTGTCCTCCGCTCCCTCCACGTCGGCACCCACGACGGCGATCTGCGCACCCTGCATGTACGGGATCGTGGAGAGGTCGGCCGCGACCGCATCCTGGATCTCGCCGATGAGGGCCTCGCGCTCCGCCGGGTCGACCGTGACGGCCTGCTGGAGGATCAGGTCGTTCACGGCGGGGTTCTCGTAGTGGTTCGCGAGGAAGTTCTCCGTGAGGAAGAACGGCGTGAGGTAGTTGTCGGCGTCGGAGTAGTCGGGGAACCAACCCAGCTGGTAGGCCGGGTACAGGTCGGCGACGCGGTCCTTGGAATACTGGACCCACTCGGTCGACTGCAGGTTGACCGTGAAGAGGCCGCTCGTCTCGAGGTTGTCCTTGATGATCGCGTACTCGTCACCCGACGACGGGCCGTAGCGCTCCGCGACGTACTGGATGCTGATGTCGAGCGGCGTCGTGACGCCGGCCGCCTCGAGCACCTCGGCTGCCTTCGCCTCGTCGGGCGCGCCGTTGCCGTCGCCGTAGAGACCCTTGAGCGCCTCGTTGGCGCCGGTGAGTCCTTCGGGCACGTACGAGTACAGGGGCGTGAAGGTGCCCTTGTAGACGTCCTCGGAGATCGCGTCGCGGTCGATCAGGTGGGCGATCGCCTGGCGGACGGCGAGGGCCTTGGCCGGGTCGGCCTCGGCGGTGGTGGCGCCGAACGGCATCGTGTTGAAGTTGAAGACGAGGTAGCGGATCTCGCCACCGGGGCCGTCGACGACCTTCACGTTGTCGTTGCCGCGGAGGTCCTCGATGTCGGTCGCGCTGAGCGTGCGGTTCGCGACGTCGATGTTGCCCTCCTGGACGTCGAGCTTCAGGTTCGAGGCATCCGTGTAGTACTTGACGTTGACCGTGTCGGTCTTCGCCTCGCCGAGCAGGCCCTGGTAGTCGGGGTTCGCCTTGTATGCGACCAGGTTGTTGAAGTCGTAGCTCGTGATCGTGTACTGGCCGGCGAACGCCTCGCCGGCGACGATGTCGTCGTCGGAGGTGAGCGCGTCGGCCGAGAAGACGTCCTCGTCGATGATGGGGCCGACCGGGCTCGACAGGATCTGCGGGAAGATCTGGTCGTTCGGCGACTTCAGCGTGAAGACGACGGTGAGGTCGTCGGGGGCCGCGACGCTGTCGAGGTTGTAGAGCAGTGACGACGGGCCGTTGGGGTCGGCGATCGCGAGCTGGCGGTCGAACGTGAACTTCACGTCGGATGAGGTGAGCTCGTTGCCGTTCGCGAAGGTCAGGCCCTCCTTGAGGGTCACCGTGTACTCGGTGTCCGAGGTGAACTCCGCAGTCTCGGCGATGTCGGGCTCGACGTCGGGGCTGCCGTACGGGGTGTTGAGAAGGAACGGGTACACCTGGTTCATGACGGCGAACGAGCCGTTGTCGTAGGAGCCGGCCGGGTCGAGGGCCGTGATCTGCTCGGTGGTGCCGATCGTGAGCGTGCCGCCGCTCGTGTCGTCGGCGCTGTCACCGGCGGAGCAGCCCGCGAGCGCCAGCGCGGCGATCGAGAGACCGGCGGCCGCGACGAGGCCGCGACGTCGGTTCGTGGATGCGGATGACATATCCGTCTACCTCTTCCTGTCAGGGGCGATCGCGCGCGGGGTCACCGCCGTGATCTCGTATCCCCAACACCTAGCACACTCTGTGTCCCCCTTCCGGGGTGCCCTCGAAGGAAGGGCCGAATGTGACCGATCTGCAATCTTGCGCAACGGATGCGCACGTGGGAGCGCTCGGCCGCGCGATCGGCGCAGGATCGAACGGCACGCCGGGCGGACCGGGCCGTCGGGATCAGTCTCCGCGCAACGCCCGTCGAGCGACCTCGAGGTCGACGAGGGCGCGCTGCAGCGCGCCGTAGCCGGCGGTGTCCGAAGGGTCGGTGCGCTGCAGCCGGCCGAGCAGTTCCTGCTTCTGGCGCAGCAGCTCCCGGTCGATGAGCGCGCTGACGACGCCGCGCACGTACGCCGCGAGCTCGTCCTCGCTGCGCTGGGGCATCGGCGCGACGGCGAGCTGCCGCACGAGCCCGCCGAAGGGCTCGGGCACCTCGCCGACGACCGCGTCGACCGTGACCGGGCGGGCTCCGGATGCCACGACCGAGGCGATGCCGTCGCGCACGACGGCGAGCGACGCATTGCCGAAGCGGCTGTCGACCCCCTGGCCCAGCAGGTCTGCCCCGACGACCTCGGGGTACTGCAGCATCGCCTGCAGCGCGTCGCGCTCGAGGCGGGTCGAGGGGTCTGCGGGCAGGTCGGCGATCGAGAACGGCCGCTCGGGTGGTGCGGCAGGGGCGTTTCCGTTGCCGCGTGGCTCCTGCGCCCGCGTTCGGTCGGCGGATGCCGCGCGCGCGCGTTCCTCGGACCGGCCGACGCCCGACGCACCGCGCACCGCGCGCGTCACCTCGCCGAGCTCCATGCCGAGCATGCGGGCGAGCTCGCGCGTGTATCCGGGACGCAGGGATGGGTCGCGGATGCCCGCGACCACCGGAGCCGCGGCGCGGAGGGCACCGACCCGCCCCTCGACGGTCTCGAGGTCGAAGCGCGCGAGGGTGTGGCGGATCACGAACTCGAACATGGGCGTGCGCGAGTCGACGAGGGAGCGCACGGCGGCGTCGCCGCGCGCGAGCCGCAGGTCGCACGGGTCGAGGCCGTCGGGGGCGACCGCCACGAACGTCTGCGCGGCGAACCGCTGCTCCTCGGCGAACGCGCGCATGGCCGCCTGCTGCCCGGCCGCGTCGCCGTCGAAGGTGAACACCACCTCGCCGAGGCTGGAATCGTCGCCGAGCACGCGACGGAGCACCTTGATGTGGTCCACGCCGAAGGACGTGCCCGACGTCGCGATTGCGGTCGTGACCCCAGCGAGGTGGCAGGCCATCACGTCGGTGTAACCCTCGACGAGCACCACCCGGTGCGACTTCGCGATGTCGCGCTTGGCAAGGTCGAGTCCGTAGAGCACCTGCGCCTTGTGGTAGATCGCCGTCTCAGGGGTGTTGAGGTACTTCGGCCCCTGGTCGTCGTCGAGGAGCTTGCGGGCACCGAACCCGACGGTCTGGCCGGTGACGTCGCGGATCGGCCAGATCAGCCGGCCCCGGAACCGGTCGTACACGCCCCGGTCGCCTTGAGAGACGAGGCCCGCTGCCGAGAGCTCCTCGGGCGTGAATCCGCGCGCCCTGAGGTGCTTCGTGAGCGCGTCCCAGCTCTTGGGCGCGAATCCGACGCCGAAGTGCTTCGCGGCCTCTGCGTCGAACCCGCGCTCACCGAGGAACCGCCGCCCGATCTCTGCCTCGGGCGACCCGAGGCGTTCGACGAAGAACTGCTCGGCAGCCGTGTTCGCCGCGAGCAGCCTCGCACGGTTGCCGTGGTCGGAGGCCTGACCGCCGTCTTCGTAGTGGAGCTCGAAGCCGATGCGGCCGGCGAGGCGCTCGACCGCCTCGGTGAATGACACGTGGTCCATGCGCTGCAGGAAGGTGTAGGCGTCGCCCGACTCCCCGCATCCGAAGCAGTGGTAGTACCCGAGGCCCGGCCGCACGTGGAAGCTCGGGCTGCGCTCGTCGTGGAACGGGCAGAGACCCTTCAGCGAGCCGACGCCGGCGGACTTCAGGCTCACGTGCTCGCCGACGATGTCGGCGATGTTGGTGCGGGCCTTCACCTCATCGACGTCGCTCTGTCGAATCCGGCCCGCCATGGCTCTCATCCTAGATCGCCCGGATGTGGAGGCGGCTGGTTGTCCGATGCCCGGTCGCCCTGCGCCCGGCGGCGGCCTCCGTCATCGCTGCACCAGGCGCTCGTACCACGCGAAGGCGGACTGGTCGGTGAGGCTCGCGACCTGGTCGACGATCACGCGCTTGCGCGCGGCGTCGCCGCCCGCGGCCCGCCAGTCTTCTGCGAAACCGGGATCGAGATGCCGATCGCCGGCCTCGTGCAGCACCTCGGCGAGCGACGTGAGCACCTGCCGCTGCTGTACGTAGATGGGCTGCCTTGTGTTCTTCGACATCACGAACGCCGCGACGATGCCCTTGAGCACGGCGATCTCGGCCTGGACCTCGCGCGGGACGACGACATCGGCGTCGAATCGGATGAGGCTCGCGAGCGGGAACGCCGAGCGCGTGGCATCGGTGGCCGCATGCGCGAACCGGCCGATGAGCTGGCTCGTGAGGTTCTTCAGCTGCGCCTGCTCGCGCCGGCTGCCGCTCCACGAGTCCAACCAGCCGTCGAGCGAGTCGAGACGGTCGAATGCCGCGATGAGCTCGTCGTGCGTGATGGCGCCGCCGATCCAGTCGTACATCGACGTGACGAGGGCGTCATGGTCGACGCGGGCGCCGAGGGCGGCGACGTCGACGTAGCCGTTCACGATGGCGTCCTCGAAGTCGTGCACCGAGTAGGCGATGTCGTCGGAGAGGTCCATGACCTGTGCCTCGATGCAGAGCCGGCGATCGGGGGCACCACGGCGCATCCACTCGAACACCTCGACGTCATCGCGGTAGAAGCCGAACTTCGCCCGCCCGCTCGGGTCGGGGACGGATGTCGCCTCCGGCCACGGGTACTTGCAGCTCGCGTCGAGGCTCGCACGCGTGAGGTTGAGTCCATGGCTGCGCCCGTCGGGGCCGAAGACCTTGGGTTCGAGGCGGGTGAGGATGCGCAGGGTCTGCGCGTTGCCCTCGAAGCCGCCGATGTCGGCCGCCCACGCGTTGAGCGCCTTCTCGCCGTTGTGCCCGAACGGAGGATGTCCGAGGTCGTGCGCGAGGCATGCGGTGTCGACGACGTCGGGGTCGAGGCCGAGGCTCGCGGCGAGCTCGCGTCCGACCTGCGCGACCTCGAGCGAGTGCGTGAGGCGGTTGCGGGCGAAGTCGAGGCCCGCCGTGGGGCTCAGCACCTGGGTCTTCGCTGCGAGTCGCCGCAGCGCACTCGAATGCACGAGCCGCGCCCGGTCGCGGGCGAAGTCGCTGCGACCCGAGGTGTGCACTTCGGGCAGCCAGCGCTCGGTGTCGGCGTCACCGTAGCCGCCGAAGAGTGGTGACCGCACGTCAGCCGCCGCTCGTGTCGAGCTCGGCGTCGACCAGGGTGGTGCGGTCGCCGCCGGCGAGTTCCTGCGAGTCGAGCCAACCGGCGGGCAGCGCTGGGCTCTTCGGCGTGCCGGCGCGGCCCCGCGGGCCCTCGGCCCCCTCGCCGGGATACGGCATCGACCAGTCGAGCGTGCCCAGCAGGTCGTCGAGCTGCGCAAGCGATTCGACCGTCGCGAGCTTCGACCGCAGCTCGCCACCGACCGGGTAGCCCTTGAAGTACCACGCCACGTGCTTGCGGATGTCGCGGCACCCGCGCTCCTCGCTGTCGAAGAACTCGGTCAGCAGCTCGGCATGGCGGCGGAACGTCTGCGCGACCTCGCCGAGCGACGGCTCGGCCTTGCGCGCCTCGCCGCGGAAGCCCGCCGCGAGGTCGCCGAAGAGCCACGGCCGGCCGAGGCATCCGCGCCCCACGACCACGCCGTCGCAACCGGTCTCGGCGACCATGAGCAGCGCGTCCTCGGCCGACCAGATGTCGCCGTTGCCGAGCACCGGCACGCTCGTGACGGCCTCCTTCAGCTTCGCGATGGCCGACCAGTCGGCCTCGCCCGAGTAGAATTCGGCGGCCGTGCGGGCGTGAAGCGCGACCGCCGCGACGCCCGCGCCCTCGGCGATGCGCCCAGCCTCGAGGTAGGTGAGGTGATCGGCGTCGATGCCCTTGCGCATCTTGACGGTGAGCGGGATGTCGCCGGCGGCCCCCACGGCCCCCTCGACGATGTCGCGGAACAGGCCGCTCTTCCACGGCAGCGCCGCTCCCCCGCCCTTGCGGGTGACCTTGGGCACGGGGCATCCGAAGTTCAGGTCGATGTGGTCGGCGCGGTCTTCGGCGACGAGCATCGTGACCGCCTCGGCCACGGTCTTCGGATCGACGCCGTAGAGCTGGATCGACCGCGGCGTCTCGGACTCGTGGTGCGTGATGAGCCGCATCGACTCGGGCGTGCGCTCGACGAGCGCGCGCGACGTGATCATCTCGGAGACGTACAGGCCCGCGCCGAACTCGCGGCACAGTCGCCGGAACGCCGTGTTGGTGATGCCGGCCATCGGGGCCAGCACCACGGGGACGTCGACGACGAGCCCGCCGATCGACAGCGGGCCCGCGGGAAGCGTGGTGGTGAAGGACATCACCTTCGATTCTCCCAGAGAAGCGGCTCACTCGTCCTTCGGACCTCGCGCACGCCTAGGATTCCGAGGAGGACGAGGGTGTGGAGGACGAGATGACCGACGGCACGCTGACCGGTGCGGAACGGGTGCGAGCGGATGCCGCGGCGCGCGGCCTCGAGGTCGAGATCATCGAGCGGCCGGCCGCGCGAAGCCTCGAGGAGGCCGCCGAGATCCTTGGCATCACGCCCGCCGACATCGTGAAGTCGCTCGTCCTGAAGAAGAGCGACGACACGTACGTATTCGCGCTCGTGCCCGGCGGCCGCAAGATCTCGTGGCCGAAGCTGCGGGCCCTCCTCGGCGTGAACAAGCTTCAGCTGCCGGATGCCTCGCTGGCTCTCGCCGCGACGGGCTACGAGCGCGGCACCATCACGCCGCTCGGCTCGACCACCCCGTGGCCGGTGGTCGTAGACGCGACGATCCCGGGGCGCCGCGTCTCGATGGGTGCGGGCGAGCACGGGCGGAGCCTCTTCGTCGACGCCGATTCGCTGATCGGCGCGTTCGACGCGACGGTCGCCGACATCAGCGAGCCGGAGTAGTCGGCCGCCGGTGGTCGAGCCGGCGCGCAGCGCCGTATCGAAACCTACTCCCCCACGCCCGGGATGTAGCAGACGTCGCCCTCGCACACCATAGCGGCGGCGTCACCGGTCACCATGGTGAACGGCGACGGCGTCGCGCTACTCGTCGACGGGGCATCCGTCGATGCGGCATCCGTCGACGGGGCATCCGTCACCTGGGGTGTCGTCGCGTCGCTCATGCCACAGCCCCGTCGTGCTCGCCGGCGACCTGGGTGAGCACCTGCGAGAACACCTCGACCGGCTGCGCCCCCGAGACGCCGTACTTGCCCTCGAA
The DNA here is from genome assembly GCF_014645655.1 of Agromyces bauzanensis. Taxonomy (GTDB): domain Bacteria; phylum Actinomycetota; class Actinomycetes; order Actinomycetales; family Microbacteriaceae; genus Agromyces; species Agromyces bauzanensis. The sequence continues at coordinate 326,876 of NZ_BMMD01000001.1, forward strand.
GACGAAGAACGGCACGCCCTGGATGCCGTACGTGCCGGCCTGCGCGATGTCGGCCTGCACGGCCGCACTGTAGCGTTCCGACTCGAGCGCCTCGCGCGCGGCATCCGCGTCGAGGCCGACCTCGGCGGCGAGCTCGACCAGTTCGTCGATGCGACCGACGTGGCGTCCCTCGGTGAAGTAGGCGCGGAACAGCCGCTCCGACAGCTCGAGCTGGAGGCCGTGCTCCTTCGCGAAGTGCAGCAGCTCGTGGGCCTTCAACGTCTTGGTGTGCTGCAGCACGTCGTAGTCGTACGCGAGCCCGGCCTTCGCGGCCACCCCGGCGACGTGCCCGAGCATCTGCTGCACCCGCGACTCGGGCAACCCCTTGTGCTTGGCGAGGAAGTCGACCTCCGAGCCCTCGAAGTCGACGGGCGTGTCGGGTGCGAGTTCGAACGAGTGGTACTCGATCTCCACCTCCGGCGCGTCGTCGCCGAGAGCAGCGAGGCCGCCCTCGAGGTGGCGCTTGCCGATGTAGCACCACGGGCAGGCGATGTCGGACCAGATGTCGATCTTGATGGGAGACGTCACGATGTAGGAGAACGGATGAATCCACCGTCGTATTCCGCCCCACACAGCGGATATACGATCCGGCGCGCCGGGGTCAGTCCCGCAGCAGCGGCGCGCCGGATCGTATATCCGCCATTCGGTGCACCAACCCCTGGATTGACCCGGTGTGACGACCGAGCGCGTCAGGACGCGGTCGGCGCATCCACCGCCCCGCCGAACCGGCGACTGCGCCCCGCGTACAGCTCGATGGCCTGCCAGAGGTCCATCCGCGAGAAGTCGGGCCACAGCGTGTCGAGGAAGACCATCTCGGCGTACGCCGACTGCCAGAGCAGGAAGTTCGACGTGCGCTGCTCCCCCGAGCTGCGCACGAACAGGTCGACGTCGGGCAACTCGGGCACGTACAGCCGCCTGGCGATGAGCTTCTCGGTCACGGCAGAGGGCTTCAGCCGCCCGGATGCCATGTCGTCGGCGATCGAGCGCACGGCATCCGTGATCTCGTTGCGGCCGCCGTAGTTGACGCACATCGTGAGGGTCAGGGTGTCGTTGCCCGCGGTGAGCCGCTCGGCGAACTGCAGGTCGTTGATCACCGACGCCCAGAGCCGCGGCCGCCGGCCAGCCCAGCGGATGCGCACGCCCCACTCGTTGAGCTGGTCGCGGCGGCGATGCAGCACGTCGCGGTTGTAGCCCATGAGGAAGCGCACCTCCTCGGGCGAGCGCTTCCAGTTGTCGGTCGAGAACGCGTACACCGACAGGTGCCTGACGCCGATCTGCACGGCGCCGGCGACCACGTCGAGCAGGGCCGCCTCCCCCGCCTTGTGGCCCTCGATGCGCGTGAGCCCGCGGCGGTTCGCCCAGCGCCCGTTGCCGTCCATGACGATCGCGACATGCTTCGGCACGGCGCCCTTCGGCAGTTCGGGCGGGTACAGGCCCGTCCAGTCGATCGGCCGGTAGGGCACGGCGTCGCGATGCGTATAGGGCTTCGTGGTCACGTGGTGGTCGTCTCTCTGGTGACGTGCGGCAGCGAGCGGAGCCCGCGCTCGAGGTGCCACTGGGTGTACGCGGCGACGATGCCGCTCGCCTGGTTGCGGTCGACGGATGCCGCGGCCTCCGCATGCGCCCAGTCGCCGGCGAGCAGGGAGCCGAGCAGCGCCACGGTCGAGCCGGCGATGCGGGGAGTGCCGGGTGGCGCGTCGTCATCGCAGACCACCCCGCCGAGTTGCACGACGACCGCGGTGTGCTCGCCGGTCCTGCCGCAGCGTGCACAGTCCTGGAAGCTCGGCGCCCAGCCGGCGAGGGCGAGGGCGCGCAGCAGGTAGGAGTCGAGCGTGAGGCTCGCGCCGTGCTCGGCGCGGGCGAGCGAGCGCAGCGCGCCGACGAGCAGCAGGTACTGCTGCAGCGATCCCTCGGCCTCGGTGAGCTTGTCGGCCGCCTCGACCATGGCATTCGCCGCCGTGTACGCGGCATAGTCCTGCGTGATCTCGGCGCCGTACGAGCCCAGCGACTCGGCCTGGGTGATCACGTCGAGCGTGCGGCCCTCGTAGAGCTGGAGATCGGCGACCATGAACGGCTCGAGCCTCGCCCCGAACTTCGAGCCCGTGCGTCGCACGCCCTTGGCGACCGCGCGCACCTTGCCGTGCCGCCTGGTGAGGAGCGTGACGATGCGGTCGGCCTCGCCCAGCTTGTGGGTGCGCAGCACGACGGCTTCATCTCGGTACACGGGCACCCTTCATTATCCCGCGCCCCGCCGACCGGCGGGCCAAGCCGTCGGAGATGCGCCGGATGCGGCGGCGGGAATGGTTCACTGGTGCCGTGTCCCCCGCGCTCTTCGTCATCCCCTTGTGGGTCGACCTCACGGCCGTCGCGATCGGCGCTATCCAGGGCGCCATGTTCGCTGCCCGCCTCACCGAGCGACGCATCGACCTGCTGCTGAACCAACTGCCCGCGGCCATGGCGAGCAACTGGTACCTGCCCGTCGCGACGGCGGCCGCACTGCTCGGGATGCTGCTGCTGGGCGTCTTCGCGAAGCTCAACGGCCTCATCATCGCCCTCGACGCCGTGACCATCGGCCTGTTCGGCGCGATCGGCACGTCGAAGGCGCTCGCGTTCGGCGTGCCGGTGGTGCCGGCGATCTTCGTCGGCGTGCTGTCGGCCTTCGGCGGATCGATCCTCCGCGACGTGACGCTCAACCTGCCGATCGCGCTCATGCACGTCGGATCGCTCTACGCGATCGCCGCGACCGCCGGCACCGTGCTCCTCGTGGTGCTCGTGGCACTCGACGTGAACATCGTCGTCGCGGCCATCGCGTGCGTCGTGGTGACGACGCTCACGCGACTCGGCTCCGTCCGGTTCGGCTGGAGCCTGCCCGAGCAACGGGCGCTCGGCAGCTGGAAGGTGTGGCGCCGAGCGTGATGAAGGACGACGGATGCCGCGCGCACGAGGCCGTGGCGCGGCATCCGCTGGCCGGTCCTAGACGGTGACGGCCTCGCGCACGTGCTCGGCGACCCGAACGCCGCGCAGCGCCCGGTTCACCGCGGACACGACCGCCTTGAGCGACGCCGTGGAGATGTCGGCGTCCACGCCGACGCCCCACAACGTGCGCCCCTCGACCTGGCATTCCACGTAGGCGGCGGCGAGGGCGTCGCCCCCGGCCGAGAGGGCGTGCTCGCTGTAGTCGAGCACCCGCACGTCGACACCCTCGGCGGCGAACACCGAGAGGAACGCCGCCACGGGGCCGTTGCCCGATCCATCGGCCTCGATCCGCTCGCCGCCGTCGCGGAGGCCCACGCGCACGCGAACCTCGCCGGTGAGCTCGCTCTCGGTGCGCAGCGACAGGAGTTCGAACCGGCCCCACTTCTCGTCGGGGCGATCCTGCGGCGCCGGTAGGTACTCGTCGTTGAAGATGCGCCAGATCTCGTCGCTCGAGACCTCGCCGCCCTCGGCGTCGGTCTTGGCCTGTACGACGCCCGAGAACTCGATCTGCAGGCGCCGCGGCAGGTCGAGCGCGTGGTCGGACTTCAGGAGGTACGCGACGCCGCCCTTGCCCGACTGCGAGTTGACGCGGATGACCGCCTCGTAGCTGCGACCCAGGTCCTTCGGGTCGACCGGCAGGTAGGGCACCGCCCACTCGAGGTCGTCGACGTCCACGCCGCGGCGCGCGGCCTCGGCTTCCATCGCCTCGAAGCCCTTCTTGATCGCGTCCTGATGCGACCCCGAGAACGCCGTGTAGACGAGGTCGCCCGCCCAGGGGCTCCTCTCGTGCACGGGCAGCTGGTTGCAGTACTCGGCCGTGCGCTTGACCTCGTCGAGGTCGGAGAAGTCGATCTGCGGGTCGATGCCCTGCGTGAACAGGTTGATGCCGAGCGCGACCAGGTCGACGTTGCCCGTGCGCTCCCCGTTGCCGAAGAGGCATCCCTCGATGCGGTCGGCGCCGGCCAGGTAGCCGAGCTCGGCAGCGGCGACAGCCGTGCCGCGGTCGTTGTGGGGATGCAGCGACAGAAGGACGTTCTCGCGGTGGTTCAGGTGCCGCGACATCCACTCGATCGAGTCGGCGTAGACGTTGGGGGTCGCCATCTCGACCGTGGCAGGCAGGTTGACGATCACCTTGCGCTCGGGCGTGGGTTCGAAGACCTGAAGGACCTGGTTGCACACGTCGACGGCGAACTCGAGCTCGGTGCCCGTGTAGCTCTCGGGCGAGTACTCGTAGTAGACGCCGGTGCCCGGAACGGTCGCCTCCAGCTCACGACACTTCCGGGCGCCGTGCAGGGCGATGTCGATCACGCCCTGCCGGTCGGTTCGGAAGACGACGTCGCGCTGCAGGATGCTCGTCGAGTTGTAGAGGTGCACGATCGCCTGCCTGGCGCCGCGGATCGACTCGTAGGTGCGCTCGATGAGGTGGTCGCGCGACTGGGTCAGCACCTGGATGGTGACGTCGTCGGGGATCGCGCCCTCCTCGATGAGGCTGCGCACGAAGTCGAAGTCGGTCTGGCTGGCGCTCGGGAAGCCGACCTCGATCTCCTTGTAGCCCATGCGCACGAGCATGTCGAACATGATGCGCTTGCGCTCGGGGCTCATCGGGTCGATGAGGGCCTGGTTGCCATCGCGCAGGTCGACGGCGCACCAGCGCGGCGCGGTCGTGATGCGCTTGGACGGCCACGTGCGATCGGGAAGGTCGACGCGGATCTGCTCGTGGTACGGGCGATACCGATGCACGGGCATCGGCGACGGCTTCTGGGTGTTCTTCATGGGGTGCTCTTCTCGCTCTACGGATGGATTCAGCCGACGACGAACTCCGCAGCGAGGGAGGCCAGTGAACTAGGACTCGCTGCGGCAGCTAAGGAGAAGCAGGCCGTGAAGCACGGATCAAGGGTAACACCGACCTCGGGGGCCGGCGCAATCGTGACGGAGGGCGGATGCCGCGGCCACGGGGCATCCGCCCCAGGTTTCCGCTCGCGCACCATGTACCCGATGGAACGGCGACGCGACGCGCGAACGGGAACATGGGCGAGCGGATGCCGCAGCCACGCGGCGCAGGCGGTCGTGGTGATCCCGAGCCTGAAGCCCGTCGACGCCGGATGATGCGCGGCCCGCGGCGCGTCAGCGCTCGCGAAGTCAGAACCCGAGCCGGCCGAGCTGCTTCGGGTCGCGCTGCCAGTCCTTCGCCACCTTCACGTGCAGCGCGAGGTAGACCTTGCGGCCGAGCAGGGCTTCGATCTGCGCGCGCGCCGTCGCGCCCACCTCGCGCAGGCGCTGCCCGCCCTTGCCGATGATGATGCCCTTCTGGCTGTCGCGCTCGACGAAGACGTTCGCGTAGATCTCGAGGAGGTCCTTGTCCTCCCGCTCGACCATGTCGTCGACGGTCACGGCGATCGAGTGCGGCAGCTCGTCGGAGACGCCCTCGAGCGCCGCCTCCCGCACGAACTCGGCGATGCGCTCGGTGGTGTCCTCGTCGGTGCGGGCCTCCGCCGGGTAGAGCGGATGCTCCGAGGCGGGCATGAGCTTCAGCAGCTCGTCGACGAGCACGTCGAGCTGCTCGCCCCGGGGCGCCGACACGGGGATGATCGCGTCCCATTCCCGGAGCTCCGACACGGCCAGCAGCTGCTCGGCCACCTTCGACTTCGACGTGGCATCCGTCTTCGTGACGATCGCCACCTTCCTTGCCCGCGGATACTGGTCGAGCTGCTCGTTGATGAACCGGTCGCCCGGGCCGATGGCCTCGTTCGCGGGCACGCAGAACGCGATGACGTCGACGTCGCCGAGCGTCGACTGCACGAGCGTGTTGAGCCGCTCGCCGAGGAGCGTGCGCGGCCGGTGCAGCCCGGGGGTGTCGACCAGGATGAGCTGGCCGTGTTCGCGGTGCACGATGCCGCGGATGGCGCGGCGCGTCGTCTGCGGCTTCGAACTCGTGATCGCGACCTTCTCGCCGACGAGCGCATTGGTGAGGGTCGACTTGCCGACGTTCGGTCGCCCGACGATCGAGACGAACCCGGCACGGTACTCAGCCACGATGGTTCCTTCCGTCGAGCTCACCAGTGTCGAACGCGGACTGCGCGTCGATGAGCGCCTGGTCGCGTTCGACGAGGATCGTCGAGATGCGCTTGCGTCGCCCCTCGGTGCGTTCGGCCTCGAGGATCAGCCCGGACGCGGTCACGCGCTCGCCGGGAAGCGGCAGATGGCCGAGCTCCTTGGCGAGCAGGCCGCCCGCGGAGTCGACGTCCTCGTCCTCGAGGTCGAGCCCGAACAGCTCGCCGAGCTCATCGATCGGCAGGCGCGCGTTGACGCGGTACCGCCCGTCGCCGAGCTCCTCCACCTGCGCCGCCTCCCGGTCGTACTCGTCGGAGATGTCGCCGACGAGCTCCTCGATGAGGTCCTCGAGCGTCGCCAGACCCGCGATGCCGCCGTACTCGTCGACGACCATCGCGAGGTGGTTGGACTCGAGCTGCATCCGGCGCAGCAGCGCGTCGGCCTTCATCGAGTCGGGCACGAAGAGCGCCGGGCGCACGAGTTCGCCGACCGTCAGCTCCTCGGCGTCGAGTGGCCGCTCGAAGCTCAACCTGGCGAGGTCGCGGAGGTAGAGGATGCCGGTCACGTCGTCGGCATCCCGCGCGATCACCGGGATCCGCGAGTAGCCGGCCTTCAGGAAGAGCGCCATCGCCTGCGGCAGGTGCGCCGAGGCGTCGATCGTGACCATATCGGTGCGGGGCACCATCACCTCGCGCGCCACCGTGTCGTTGAACTCGAAGATCGAGTGGATGAGCTCGCGGTCGCCCTCCTCGAGCACCTCGAGCTCGGCCGCCTCGTCGACCATGCTCAGCAGCTGCTCCTCGCTCGACACGCCGGCGAACCGGATCCGGCTCGGCGTCACCCGGTTGCCGAGCGACACGAGCGCGTTCGCGAGCGGACCGAGCAGCACCCGCAGCAAATGCACGAGCGGGGCCGTGAGCCGGAGCACCGTGGCCGGGTGGGCGCGTCCGACGCTGCGCGGACTCGCGCCGACGAGCACGAACGAGACCGCCGTCATGATGAGCGCCGAGTAGAGCAGCACGAGCCACACGTTGTCGACGAACGTCGTGAACGCGAGCGTGACGAGTACGGCAGCCGTCGTGTCGGCGATGATGCGCATGAAGTTCACGGCGTTGACGTGCGCACCCGCGTCGTCGGCGATCGCGAGGAGCGACCGGCGCGCGCGGGAGTCGACCGCGACTTCGGTGACATCCGCTCTCGAGCTCACGCCGATCGCCGAGTCGACGGCCGCCATGAGTCCGCCGAACGCGACGAGCACGAATGCCACGCCGATGAAGAGCCAGGGCTGCATGGTCAGCGGCGTCGCTCCTGCATCGTGAAGCCCACGAGGAGGTCGCGCTGGATGCCGAACATCTCCTTCTCCTCGGCCGGCTCGGCGTGGTCGAATCCGAGCAGGTGCAGGATGCCGTGCGTCGTGAGCAGGGTCAGCTCGTCGGAGAGCGGATGCCCCGCCGTCTTCGCCTGCGCCTCGGCGACCTGCGGGCACAGCACCACGTCGCCGAGGAGGCCCGGCGGCGTGGGCTGCTCCTCGGTGCCGGGGCGCAGCTCGTCCATGGGGAAGCTCAGCACGTCGGTCGGCCCGGGCTCATCCATCCACTGCACGTGCAGCTGTTCCATGGCGCCCTCGTCGACGAGCACGATCGCGAGCTCGGCATCGGGGTGCACGTGCATGGCGTCGAGCACGTAGACCGCGAGTCGCTGCAGAGCGGCCTCGTCGACCTGGATGCCGGACTCGTTGTTGACCTCGATGCTCACGCCTTGCCGCCCTTCCGGGGCAGGTGGTCACGAGGAGCGTTGCCGCGGCGCTCGGCGCGATTGGCGAACTCGCGCGCCTGCTCGCGCTCGAAACGCTGCGCCTGCGATCGCTGGTCGAACTCGGTGTACGCGTCGACGATGCGGCTGACGAGCGTATGGCGCACCACGTCGTCGCTCGTGAGCCGCGAGAAGTGGATGTCGTCGATGTCCTCGAGGATGCGGGTGACGATGCGCAGTCCGCTCGAGCCGCCCGGCAGGTCGACCTGCGTGATGTCGCCGGTCACGACCATCTTCGAACTGAACCCGAGTCGCGTGAGGAACATCTTCATCTGCTCGGGCGTGGTGTTCTGGGCCTCGTCGAGCACGACGAACGAGTCGTTGAGCGTGCGGCCGCGCATGTAGGCGAGCGGTGCGACCTCGACGGTGCCCGATGCGAGGAGCTTCGGCACCAGCTCGGGGTCCATCATCTCGTTGAGGGCGTCGTAGAGCGGGCGCAGGTACGGATCGATCTTCTCCGTGAGCGTGCCGGGGAGGAATCCGAGCCGCTCCCCCGCCTCCACGGCTGGCCGGGTGAGGATGATCCGATTGACCTCCTTGCGCTGCAGCGCCTGCACGGCCTTCGCCATGGCGAGATAGGTCTTCCCCGTTCCGGCGGGGCCGATGCCGAAGACGATGGTGTTCTCGTCGATGGCGTCGACGTACTGCCGCTGGCCCTCGGTCTTCGGCCGGATCGTCTTGCCGCGGGCGGAGACGATGACCTGTCCGAGCATCTCGCTCGGCTTGGCGTTGGGATCGGCTTCGAGCATCCGGGCGGAGCTCCTCACTTCGGTTGGTGTCGGGTCCTGGCCATTGCGCACGAGCTCCAGGAGTTCTTCGATGAGGCGGCGCACGCGCAGGCGCTCGTCGGTCTCGCCGCGGATGGCGATCTCGTTGCCGCGCACGTGCACCTCGACGCCGGGGAATTCGCGCTGGATCGACGAGAGCAGTCGGTCCTGCGGTCCGAGGAGCCGCACCATGGCGATGCCGTCGATTCGGAGCCGTTCCTCGTCATCGCGTAAGGGCCGCGGCACCGTGGCATCGGCCTCTGGACCCCGCGGATCAGCCGGCAAGCGATGCCTCCTCGAGGCCGCCCGCGAGGACGTGGGCGTGCACGTGGAACACGGTCTGGCCCCCGCCCGGGCCGGTGTTGAAGACGAGGCGGAAGTCGCCGTCGGCGAGGTCGTCGGCGACGCGCTTCGCCATCTCGACGAGCTCGGCGAGCAGCGCTGGGTCGCCCGACGCGAGTTCGACCACGTCGCGGTAGTCACCGGCCTTCGGCGCGACGATGACGTGCACCGGCGCCTTTGGCGCGATGTCGTGGAACGCGATCACCCGGTCGGTCTCGGCGACGATGCGCGCGGGAAGTTCGCGCGCGGCGATGCGTTCGAAGAGGGTCGACTCAGCACTGGTGGTCATGCTCCCATCGTAGCGACGGATGCCTCACCACCGCCCGAGCGCGACGCTCAGCACCGCGATCGCGGCAGGCCCCGCCGTGGAGGTGCGCAGCACGGATGCCCCGAGCCGCACGGGTTCGGCCCCGGCCGCGATCAGGCGGTCCAGTTCGCCCGGCGCGATGCCGCCCTCGGGACCCACGACGAACGCGAGATCGCGGCCGTCGGGCCGGACGACGGTGAGCGCCGTCGCGGCCGTGGGTTCGAGCAGCAGGATGCGCGCGCCGGCGAGCCGGTCGGGCAGCTCGGCGGTCGTGGCGACCGGCGCCACCTCCGGCAGCCGGGAGCGGAGAGACTGCTTGACGGCCTCGCGCACGATGGCGGCCCAGCGCTGCCGGCCCTTCTCGGCCTTCGGTCCCTCCCACCTGGACATCGACCGCGTAGCGGCCCACGGCACGACGGCGTCGACGCCGAGCTCGGTCGCCGCTTGCACGGCGAGCTCGTCGCGGTCGCCCTTCGCGAGGGCCTGCACGAGCGTGATGCGCGTCGCGGGCGCCTTCTCGCGGACGATCTCGGCCGCCTCGAGCACGAGTGCGCGCGCCCCGGTCGACGTGACGACGCCGTGCACCAAGATGCCGCGGCCATCGCCGATCGCGATCCGCTCCCCGGGGCGCACCCGCGCGACGGTGACGGCGTGCCTCGCCTCGTCGCCGGTCAGCTCGACGTGGTCCCCGGGGGCGACGCGGGCGAGATCGAGCGACTCGTCGAGATACAGGTGGCTCATCGCGGCATCCGCTGGTTCCTGAGCATGTGAACGCTCAGCCCAGGAAGCGGTCGCGCAGTCTCGCGAACAGGCCCTGCTGGAAGTGGCTCAGCTGCGGCGCCGTCGGCTTCTTCGACGACGCGAACTGCTGGATGAGAACGCGCTCCTTCGACGAGAGCTTCGTCGGCGTCACGACCTGCACGCCGATCTTCAGGTCGCCGCGGCCGGCGCCGCGGAGCCTCGTGACCCCGCGGTCGTTGACCGTGAGGATCTCGCCGCTCTGCAGGCCCGGCCGGAGTTCGACGTCGACGTCGCCGTCGAGCGCCGCGACCGTGGTGGTGGTGCCGAGGATCGCATCGGTCATGGCGACCTCGAGCGTGCAGAGCAGGTCGTCGCCGTTGCGGCTGAAGACCTCGTGGTTGCGCACCTTGATCTCGAGGTAGAGGTCGCCGTTGGGGCCGCCCGCCGGACCGGCCTCGCCCGACCCCGGCATCTGCAGCCGCACGCCCGTGTCGACGCCGGCGGGGACATCGACCGGCACGGTGCGCCGCGCACGCACCCGGCCCTGGCCCTGGCAGGTGACGCAGGGCGTCGCGATGATCGTGCCGTAGCCCCGGCAGGTGCCGCAGGGGCTCGACGTCATGACGTTGCCGAGCAGCGAGCGCACCGCACGCTGGATCGAACCGGTGCCGCCGCAGATGTCGCACGTGACGGGCGACGTGCCCGGCTGGCAGCACGAGCCGTGGCACGTCTCGCACACGACGGCCGTGTCGACGTCGATGTCGCGGTGCGTACCGAAGATCACCTCGTCGAGGCCGACCTCGACGCGGATGAGCGCGTCCTGACCGCGCTCGCGACGCGACCTGGGGCCGCGGCTGGCCTGGCCGGCGCCGAAGAACGTCTCGAAGATGTCGCCGAAGCCGCCGAAGCCCTGTCCGCCGAATCCGCCCTGGCCGCCGCCCAGGTCGTACTGCTGCCGCTGCTTCGGGTCGGAGAGCACGTCGTACGCGTGCGTGACCTGCTTGAAGCGCTCGGATGCCTCGGCGCCCGGGTTGACGTCGGGGTGGAGCTCGCGGGCGAGGCGACGGTACGCCTTCTTGATCTCGTCGGGGGTGGCGTCGCGCGAGACGCCGAGGACCTGGTAGTGGTCGGCCACGGAGGGGCTTGTCCTTTCGATTGCCGGATGCCGGTCGGAACGACGGGCGTCGGATCAGCTCTCGCCGAGCGTGCGGGAGAGATAGCGGGCGACGGCGCGTACGGCCGCCATGCTGGTGGAGTAGTCCATGCGGGTGGGGCCCACGATGCCGAGGCGCGACACATCGCGGCCCGGTATCTCGAAGGCGCTCGAGACCACGGAGGTCTCGCCGAGGCCGAACGGGGCGTTCTCCCGCCCGATGCGCACCACCACGGCATGCTCGTCGGTGGCCATCTCGCCGAAGAGGCGGAGCAGCACGACCTGCTCCTCGATCGCCTCGATGACGCCGAGGATCGAACCGGGGAAGTCCTGCTCGGTGGCGACGAGGTTCGCCGCACCGGCGACGACCAGCCGGTCGGGGCGCTGCGCGCGCGCCTGGTCGGCAAGCGTCGCGGCGAGCGTGTGCAGCACCTGGGCGTGGCGTCGGTCGACGCTGTCGAGCTCACCCGAGAGCGCCTCGGCGGCATCCGCCATCGTGCGGCCGCCGGCGAGCTCGTTGAGGCGAAGCCTGAGACCGGCGAGGGTCTCGTCGTCGACCGGGTGCTCCACCTCGGCGAGGCGCTGCTCGACCTGCCCGGAGTCGGCGATCAGGATGCACAGCACCCGGGTGGGCGCGATCGAGACGAGCTCGACGTGCCGTACCCGGGCGCTCGCGAAGCTCGGATACTGCAGGACGGCCAGCTGCTTGGTGAGCTGCGACACGAGCCTAACGGTGCGCGCGAGCAGCTCATCGAGATCGCTCGACTCGCCGAGGAACGTCTCGATGGCCTGGCGTTGCGCCTGGCTCATGGGGCGGATCTCGGTGAGCTGGTCGACGAAGATCCGGTAGCCCTTGTCGGTCGGGATGCGGCCGGAGGAAGTGTGCGGAGCCGCGATGAGCTCCTCCTCCTCTAGGAGCGCCATGTCGTTGCGGATGGTGGCGGCGGACACGCCGAAGGCGTGCCGCTCGACGATCGTCTTGGAACCCACGGGCTCCCGTGACGCCACGTAATCCTGCACGATCGCGCGGAGCACGGCGAGACTGCGTTCGGAGACCATGGTCCTCGCTTCCACTCCTTTAGCACTCCGTGTATCTGAGTGCTAATACTATCGCCACATCCTGCGCGGCGACCCGGGAAAGAACCCGTTGCCAGCGCTCGTCGCGCGACGATACCGTATGGGTACTCCGCCGTCCCGGCAGCGATCATCCCCCCTCGCGCCCTCGCGGCTCAACCGTGAACCCCCTGAAAGGCATGCCATGACCGACCCCAACGTCCCATCCTCCGATCCGAACGCCGCGACTCCGCCCCAGCCGGTGGCGGCAGCCCCCCTCTCGCCCGAGCAGGACATCCAGTGGGGCTCGTTCGCCCACCTCGGCGGCATCCTCGGGTTCCTGCCGGCGCTGATCATCTGGCTCGTGCTCAAGGACCGCGGCTCGTTCACGAACACCGAGGGCAAGGAGGCGCTGAACTTCCAGATCACGCTGCTCTTCGGCTACGTCATCTCGGCGATCCTCATCGTCGTCTTCATCGGCGCGATCCTCTCGTGGGTCGTCTGGATCCTCGGCGTGGTCTTCTCGATCATCGCCTTCCTCAAGGCGAAGGACGGCGCGCACTACCGCTACCCGTTCGCCATCCGCCTCATCAAGTGATCCGCGCGCAGGTTTCCCCCGCCGCTGGGGCGTCCTACTCCCGCGGCGGGCGTTGCTGTGCCAGCATGAACCGAATGAGTCTCGCCACGAGGACGAGCCCGAACGAGGAGATCTGATGTCCGACACCCCCACGCCGCCCCCGCCGCCCCAGAGCCCCTACGAGCAGAGCCCCGCGCTCAGTCCGAACGACGAGAAGCTGTGGGCGACCCTGATCCACATCGGCGGCATCTTCTTCGGCTTCATACCGGCGCTCATCGGCTACCTGATCCTGAAGGAAAAGGGCCCGTTCGTGCGAGCGCACACCGCCACCGCGCTGAACTTCCAGATCACCATGACGATCGCCTACGTGGTCGGGTCGATCCTGACTTTCGTGATCATCGGCATCTTCATCCTGATCGCGGTGTGGGTCATCGTGATCATCTTCAGCATCATGGCTGCGGTGAAGGCCAACCAGGGCCAGCCCTACACGTACCCGCTCTCGATCAAGTTCGTGAGCTAGGTCTCGGTACGCGTCCGGCTTCGCCGGACGTCATTCGACCACCGAATCCTCGAGCAGGCGCCTGACCACGGTGTCCGCGAACAGCCGCCCTCGGTTGGTGAGCATCAGCGCACCGGCGAGGGCGGCTCTCGCGTCCACGAGGTCGTCGGCGATGAGGCCCGCGACGACCCGCCGCCCGCCGGACCCCAGCGACGCCACGCTGAGGCCGTCGCGAAGGCGCGTGGCGAGCAGCACCCGCTCGGTCTCACGCGTCGAGGCGTCGAGCACCTCGCGGCCGACCGCCGGCGAGTGGCCGGCGGTCACCCGGTCGGCGTACGCGGCCGGGTGCTTGGCATTCCACCACCGCACCCCGCCGACGTGGCTGTGCGCGCCCGGCCCCACACCCCACCAGTCGTCGCCGCGCCAGTAGCCGAGGTTGTGGCGTGAGCGGTGCCCGGCCGCAGTGGCCCAGTTGCTCACCTCGTACCACTCGTATCCCGCCGCGCCGAGCAGCTCGTCGGCCAGTTCGTACATATCGGCCTCTAGGTCGTCGGAGGGTTCGGCGAGCTCGCCTCGGCGGATCTGCCGCGCGAGCTTCGTGCCGTCCTCGACGATGAGTGCGTAGGCGCTCAGGTGGTCGGGGCGTTCGGCGATCGCGGCCTCGACGCTCCTCCTCCAGTCGCCGAGCGACTCCCCCGGCGTGCCGTAGATGAGGTCGAGGCTCACGTCCAGACCGGCATCCCGGGCCCAGCGCACGACGAGGGGCACACGCGCGGGATCGTGCGTACGGTCAAGCGCCGCGAGCACATGCGGCACCGCGGACTGCATGCCGAACGACACGCGCGTGAATCCACCCTCGGCGAGCCTGGCGAGGTCGTCGGGCCCAACCGAGTCGGGGTTCGCCTCGGTCGTCACCTCGGCGCCGGCTGTGAGGCCGAACTCGGAGCGCACGGCATCGAGCATGCGCACGAGGTCGGCTGCGGGCAGCAGGGTGGGCGTGCCCCCGCCGAAGAACACCGTCTCGGCCGGGCGCTGAATCACCTCCGATGCCTCGAGCACTCGCCGCGACATCCGGATCTCGCCGATGGCGTGGTCGGCGTAGTCGACCTGCCGGGCACCCCGCAACTCGCTCGCGGTGTACGTGTTGAAGTCGCAGTAGCCGCAGCGGACCCGGCAGAACGGCACGTGAACGTACACCCCGAACGCGCGACCATGCGCACCGTCGGCCGCCGACGGCGGCAGCAGCCCATCGAGGGGGGCGGGCTCGCCGAGCGGGAGGGCCGACGCCATCAGGCGTAGGCGGGATGCAGCGCCCGGAGCTCGATGCGCGTGAGCTCGCGGCGTTTTCGACGCTGGGCCGGCGCGAGGCCGCGCGTGTCGAATATCGAGCGGATCGTGAGCCACACGCCGTCGTCGTCGCGGTGCTCGAGGATGAACGACTCCTCGCCGCTCTCAGGCCCCCCGCCGGTGGTGCCGTACGCCAAGCCCACCCGCTTCGGCTCGTCGATCACGTAGACGACGAGCACGGGCGTGCGGTGCCGGCGGATGCGGCCGCGACGCACCAGCGTCGCCGTCATGCCGGCCGCGATGTACGGCGTGCCGTCGGGTCCGAACCGGTCCTCCTGGCGGAGCGCCGGCTGCTCGGCGAGCGGGGTGCCGTTGGCGTCGTAGACGATGCCCGGGTACTGCGCGCCCGTGCCGGCCGAGACATCCGTCACCTCGAAGCCCGCACCCTTCTGGATGCCCCAGGTCATGAGCGCCTCGGCGGAACGCGCGAAGCGGTCGGCGCCCGAGCCGAGACGCACGGAGTCCTCGGCGGGCCGGAATCCGGTGGGCGGGTAGCGCAACAGGTCGGGGTCGAGCGTCGCGCCGATAGCGCCGTACGTGACCGACTGGTCGGTGAACGTGCTGCGTCGGGTCATCCGTTCATTCTACGGATGTCGCCTGACCGGCTCCTCGGAACAGCGAGCGTGCGCCTCGGCGGCACACAGGCGTCGGCGGCGCTCCGGCCGCCAGAACATGCGCACGCGACCTGCTTCCGCCGCTGACTCCTGTTTCGGGAAGGGCACCCGTACGGTGACTACTTCTTGGCGTCCTTCTTCTCGGTCTCGCCCGAGAGCGCGGCGATGAACGCCTCCTGGGGCACCTCGACGCGGCCCACCATCTTCATGCGCTTCTTGCCCTCCTTCTGCTTCTCGAGGAGCTTGCGCTTGCGGGTGATGTCGCCGCCGTAGCACTTGGCCAGAACGTCCTTGCGCATGGCCCGGATCGACTCGCGCGCGATGATGCGGGCGCCGATCGCGGCCTGGATGGGCACCTCGAACTGCTGACGCGGGATGAGTTCGCGCAGGCGCCCCGTCATGAGCACGCCGTAGGCGTAGGCCTTGTCGCGGTGCACGATGGCGCTGAACGCGTCGACCTGTTCGCCCTGCAGCAGGATGTCGACCTTCACGAGGTCGGCGGCCTGCTCGCCCGCGGGTTCGTAGTCGAGCGAGGCGTAGCCGGCGGTCTTCGACTTCAGGTTGTCGAAGAAGTCGAACACGATCTCGCCGAGCGGCATCGCGTAGCGGATCTCCACCCGGTCTTCGCCGAGGTACTCCATGCCGAGCAGCGTGCCGCGACGCGACTGGCAGAGCTCCATGATGGTGCCCACGTAGTCCTTCGGAGCGAGGATCGCGGCCCGCACGATCGGCTCACGCACCTCGGCGATCTTCGCGCCGGTCGGGAACTCGCTCGGGTTCGTGACGGTGACGGTCTTCTTGTCTTCGGTGGTGACCTCGTAGACCACGCTCGGCGCCGTCGCGATGATGTCGAGGTCGAACTCGCGCCGCAGGCGCTCGGTGACGATCTCGAGGTGCAGGAGGCCGAGGAACCCGCAGCGGAACCCGAAGCCGAGCGCGACCGAGGTCTCGGGCTCGTAGACGAGCGCGGCATCCGAGAGCTTCAGCTTGTCGAGCGCCTCGCGCAGCTCGGGGTAGTCGCTGCCGTCGATCGGGTACAGGCCCGAGAACACCATGGGCAGCGGCTCGGTGTAGCCCGCCAGCGCCTCGGTGGCCGGCTTCGACGCGGTCGTGATGGTGTCGCCGACCTTCGACTGGCGCACGTCCTTCACGCCCGTGATGAGATAGCCGACCTCGCCCACGCCGAGGCCCTTGGTGGGCGTGGGCTCGGGTGCGCTCACGCCGATCTCGAGGATCTCGTGCGTCGCCCTCGTCGACATCATCTGGATCCGCTCGCGCGGGTTCAGCTTGCCGTCGACCATGCGCACGTACGTGACGACCCCGCGGTAGCTGTCGTACACGGAGTCGAAGATCATGGCCCGCGCCGGGGCATCCGGGTCGCCCACCGGAGCGGGGATGCGCTCGACGACACGATCGAGGAGCTCCTCGACGCCCACGCCCGTCTTGCCCGACACGCGCAGGACCTCGTCGGGCGAACCGCCGATGAGGTCTGCGAGCTCCTTCGCGTACTTCTCGGGCTCGGCGGCCGGCAGGTCGATCTTGTTCAGCACCGGGATGATCTCGAGGTCGTTCTCGAGCGCCAGGTACAGGTTCGCGAGCGTCTGCGCCTCGATGCCCTGCGCGGCATCCACCAGCAGGATCGCGCCCTCGCACGCCGCGAGCGAGCGCGAGACCTCGTAGCTGAAGTCGACGTGGCCGGGGGTGTCGATCATGTTGAGGGCGTACGACGTGTCGCCGACCTGCCAGGGCATGCGCACGGCCTGGCTCTTGATGGTGATGCCGCGCTCGCGCTCGATGTCCATGCGGTCGAGGTACTGCGCGCGCATGTCGCGGTCGCTCACCACGCCGGTGATCCCGAGCATGCGGTCGGCGAGGGTGGACTTGCCGTGGTCGATATGCGCGATGATGCAGAAGTTCCGGATCAGCGCGGGGTCGGTGGCGGCGGGCACCGGAGGGTCAGCGGCTCGTGGGGACATCCTGACGATTCTCCCATGACTTGCGAACCGACTTTCGACGGATGGCTCGGCGCAGGCCCCGCGGTTACGCTGACAGCACCATGACCGCGATCGAGGCCACCGACGCACGCGTGGCGCCCTCGGCCCTGCGCCCGGTCTTCCTCACGCTCCGATTCGGCCTGCACGTGCTCGTGGTCGGCCTCACCCTCTTCGTCGTCGTGCGCGCGCTGCTCGCGGATGCGCCGACCGAGGTGCCGGTCATGATCCTCGCGGTCGCGTTCCTCGCGTGGTACGGCACGGGCGTCGCGGCCGCGCACCGCCACCTGCCGGCCTGGGCGCAGGTGGCGTGGCTCATCGCCCTGCTCGGTCTGTGGGTCGCGCTGTCCGCCCTCACGCCGGATGCCGCGTACCTCGCGTTCCCCCTGTTCTTCCTCGAGCTGCACGTGCTCGCGGCACCCATCGCGGTGCCGCTCGTGGTCATCACCTTCGGCCTGTCGGTGTGGGGCAGCGCCTCGCACCTGGGCTTCGAGGTCGGGTCGATCCTGGGGCCGCTCATCAGCTCGGGCGTCGCCATCGTTATCGGGCTCGGCTACCGCGCCATGTCGCAGGAGACCCGCGACCGCCAGGCGCTCATCCTCGACCTGCTGGCCACGCGCGAGGAGCTCGCCGCGGCGAGCCGCGAGGCCGGAACGCTCGCCGAGCGCGAGCGCCTCGCCCGCGAGATCCACGACACGGTCGCGCAGGGCCTCTCGAGCATCCAGATGCTGCTGCATGCCGCCGAGCGCGACATCGACGACGAGCGCACCCGGGAGAAGCTGCGCCTCGCCCGCGTGACGGCGGCCGACAACCTCGGCGAGACCCGCCGTTTCATCCGGGAGCTCACGCCCCCGTCGCTCGACGAGCAGACGTTGCCCGCGGCGCTCCGCCGGCTCGCCGATGCCGTGAACGAGCAGGCCGAGCAGTCCGGCGCGCGGACGCGCGTGACGTTCCGCACGAGCGGTACGCCCATGGTGCTGCCGATGGCGGCCGACGCCTCGCTCCTGCGCATCGCGCAGGGTGCCCTCGCGAACGTGCTGCGGCATTCGGATGCCACCCGCGCCGAGCTGACGCTCAGCTACCTCGGTGACGAGATCGCCCTCGACATCGTCGACGACGGCGTGGGCTTCGACGCCGCCGCCGCGCAGCGTGACGAGGCCGACGGCGTCAGGTTCGGCCTCAGGGCGATGCGGCAGCGCACCGAACGGCAGGGCGGCACGATCGCGGTCGAGTCCGCGCCCGGCGAGGGCACCGCGGTCTCGGTGCGCATCCCGGTGGTGGCGCCATGATCCGCTTGCTGCTCAGCGACGACCATCCGGTGGTGCGGGCGGGAATCCGAGCGCTCCTCGAATCGGAATCCGATCTGGAGGTCGCGGCCGAGGCCGCGACGGCGGAGGACGCGGTGCGCCTGGCCGAGACATCGGGTGTCGACCTCGTGCTCATGGACCTGCAGTTCCCGGGCGCGCTGCAGGGCGCGGAGGCGACGCGCCGCATCCGCTCGCACGACGGCGCGCCGCGCGTGCTCGTGCTGACCAACTACGACACCGACGCCGACATCCTGGGCGCCATCGAGGCGGGTGCCAGCGGGTACCTCCTGAAGGATGCGCCGCCCGCCGAGCTCGTCGCGGCCGTGCACGCTGCGGCCGTCGGCGAGTCCGCCCTCGCGCCCGCGGTGTCCTCACGGCTCGACGGCTCGCGCGCGGGCGGCGAGCGACTCACGGTGCGCGAGGCCGAGGTGCTCTCGCTCGTCGCCGAGGGCAGGTCGAACCGGGACATCGGCCGCGCGCTGTTCCTCAGCGAGGCGACCGTGAAGTCGCACCTCGTGCACATCTTCGCCAAGCTCGGCGTCGGCTCGCGCACGGCCGCCGTGGCGCGGGCCCGCGAGCTCGGCGCGATCAGGACGGGCTGACGGATGCCACGCGCCCGCGTCGTGCTCGTGCACGGGATACGCACCTCCGCCTCGATGTGGCGGCGGCAGCTCGCCGTGCTCGCCCGCCACGACATCGAGGCCGTCGCCGTCGACCTGCCGGGGCACGGGGCCCGAATGGACGAGCCGTTCGGTCTCGACGACGCCATGCGCGTCATCGACGAGGCGGTCGGGTCGGGACGGGCGGGCGAACCGGGGTCGACGATCGAACGGGGTGACGACTGGAATCGCACCCCGCGGCTCCTCGTGGGGCTGAGCCTCGGCGGGTACCTCGCGATCGAGTACGCGGCGACGCATCCGGGCCGCATCGACGGGCTCGTGGCTGCCTCCTGCGGAACCCGACCGAGGGGGCCGGGCCTCGCGGGCTACCGTCGTCTCGCCGAGCTCATCGGCCGGCTGCCCGATCGCGGACGGGGCATGAACGACCTGATGGCGCACCTCTTCCTCTCCCCCGGGGCCGTGGCCGACGTGCTCGGCGGCGGCGTCGCTCTCGAGGTCATGTCGCCCGCGCTCGGCGTGGTCGGCGAGCTCGACCCCGAGGCGGCGCTTCGACGCATCGAGGTGCCCGTGTGGTTCGTGAACGGGCAGTTCGACCACTTCCGCATCGAGGAGCGGCGCATGCTCCGTGCGGCACGCGACGCTCGGCTCGTCGTGGTGCCCGGGGCGACGCACCTCGTGAGCCTGGCGCGTCCCGACGAGTTCACCGCCGCGATCCTCGGCGCGGTGGCCGAACTCGATCTCCGGGCCTCCCGTCATCGACGCCGGCGCCGCGTTGGTGCCGCTCGCGAGTAGCTGGTATCGTTGTCTGTTGGCTTGCGTGCGGGTCCCACCCCGCACGAGACGCCGCGTCGGCCCCTCTACCGCGCGCGGCACATCCGGTACCCGCACACGAACGAAAGAACACCACGTGGCAAACATCAAGTCGCAGATCAAGCGCATTCGCACCAACCTGAAGGCGCAGGAGCGCAACAAGGCCGTCAAGAGCGAGGTCAAGAGCGCCATCCGCGCGACCCGCGAGGCCATCGCCTCGGGCGACAAGGAGAAGGCGACGACCGCCCTCCACGTCGCCACGCGCAAGCTCGACAAGGCCGCCTCGAAGGGCGTGATCCACAAGAACCAGGCCGCGAACCGCAAGTCGGCCATCGCGAAGCAGGTCGCCGCGCTCTGATACAACGCTGTTCTGCTCGAAGGCCCCGCATGAATCGTGCGGGGCCTTCGTCGTTGCCGGGCTCCGGATGCCTCGGTCGCATCGTGTGCCCGGGTACGCATCGGCCGCCGCATCGGTCCGATATGGCGGATATGCGATCCGGCGCGCCGGTCGGTTCCGCATTTCCGCGGGATTGCCGATCGTATATCCGCAGTCTCCGACGCGAGGAGTGACCGCGAGCGCGGCCGGTGCAGCACACCGTCGAGCGGATGCCCCGGAGCGGGCGCCTCAGGCGAGGTCGCGGCCGCGCGCGGCGATGATGCCGACGAGCCGCTCGAGCGCGAACACGGGGTCGCGCTCGGCGCCCTTCACCGCGGCGTCGGCCGCGGCCAGCGACTCGATCGCGCGGCGGAGGCCCTCGTCGCTCCAGCCGGCGAGGTCGCGCCGGGCGCGGTCGACCTGCCAGGGCGCGAGCCCGAGCGACGAGGCCACCCGGGGGCCGCCGCCCCGCACCCCGGAGACCTTCGCCATGGTGCGCACCTTCACGGCGAAGGCCGCGACGATGGGCACGGGATCGGCGCCGCTGTCGAGCGCGTGCCGCAGCGCGATGAGCGCGTCGCCGTGCCGCCCTGCGATGGCGGCGTCGGCGACAGCGAACGCGTTGGTCTCGACGCGACCGCCATAGTACCGTGCGACCACCGCCTCGGTGATCTCGTCTGGCGCGTCGGCAATGAGCTGTCGGCATGCCGCCGAGAGCTCGGCGAGGTCGTCGGCGAATGCGGCCACGAGCGCCCTGAGGGCGCGCGGGTCGACCTTGCGGCCCGCGGCCCGGAACTCGGCCGCAGCGAAGTCCTGCTTCTCGACGTCCCTCTTGAGCTCGGCGCAGACGATCTCGACACCACCGCCGATGCCCGCGCGGATCGCGTCGAGGAGCTTCTTGCCGCGCTGACCGCCCGCGTGGCGCAGCACGAGCGTCGTCGACTCGGCGGTCTGCTCGAGGTACTCGAGCGCGTCGACGAGGAAGTCGTCGCTGGCGCGCTCGACCGCGTTGACCCGGATGAGCCGGGGTTCGCCGAAGAGCGACGGGCTCGCGAGGGTCAGCAGCTCGCCGCGACGATAGCCGTCGGCCTCGAGATCGCTGACCTCGAGCGCCGGGTCCTCGGAGCGGAGGAAGTCGCGCAGCAGCCCGCCGGCTCGCTCGGCGAGGAGTCCCTCGGTACCGGAAATCAGCACGACCGGCGCCGGTCGGACCTCGTTCCACGCCAGCTGCGGAATCGCGACGCCCGTGCGCGCCGACGCCCCTGCTCGCGTCGCGCCTGACCGTGCCGCCACCGCACCTCCCGTTCCAGCTCAAGTCTAGGCGCGACCGCCGACGGCGCCTCCGCCCCGCTCGGTCCAGAGCCCGAAGCCTCCGGCGTCGTCGGCGGTGAGTACCGCGGTTCCCGAGCGGTCGGTGCGCACCGGGGTCGTGCCCGTCGCGGTGAGGATGTCGAGCAGCCGATCGGTCGGGTGGCCGTACCCGTTCTCGGCCCCGACGCCGATCATGCCGACGGTCGCACCGAGCTCGCGGTACAACGCCTCGCTCTGGTCGGCCGAGCCGTGGTGGGCGACCTTCACGAGATCGACCCGACCCAGGTCGAACGACCTGAGGAGCCGGAGCTGCGCTTCCTCGCCGAGGTCGCCCAGGAACACGCCGCGGTACCCGGGCGCGTCGAGGTCGAGGACGACGCTCGCGTCGTTGCCGGGAACGGCGCGTGCTTTCGGCCAGACCACGCGCCACCGGGCGTCGCCGAGCTCGCCGCCATGGCCCGCCGTGACCTCGATCGTCGCGGCGCCGCCCAGCGCCAACGGGTCGAGCACGCGATCGGAGCGATCCCCGTCGAGCGGACCATGGATGACCGTGTCGACCCGTCCCGCGACGGCACCCGCTCCCCCAACGTGATCGGCGTCCCAGTGCGTGAGCACCAGGAGGTCGATACGTTCGATGCCGAGCATCGTCAGGCAGCGCTCGAGCGCGAAGGGCTCGGGTCCGGTGTCGATGAGCGCCGTCGCTCCCGCCGAGCGCACGAGCACCGCATCGCCCTGCCCGATGTCGCACGCCGCGACATCCCAGTCGCGAGGACGCGTCGCCGCGCCCACGAGCGGACCGCCCGCCGCTGCCCCGAGCGGCATCGCCGTTGCCAGCACGAGCAGCGCCGCCGCCAGCCCGCGCAGCCAGGAACGCCCCGGCGGCAACAGCGCGAGCCAGAGCGCCAGCGCCGTGCCCGCGACGAGCAGCAGCGCGCCCGGGGCATCCGGCAACCAGGGCAGGCGACCGCCCGGAAGCGCGGCCGCGCCGTGCGCCACGAGCGCGATCCACGACGCGGGGAGCCACGCGACCTGGAGGAACGCCATGCCCACCGACGGCAGCAGGGGCAGCGCGAGGCATCCCAGGAGGCCGACGACCGTGCCGATCGGAGCGGCTGGGGCCGCCAGCAGGTTCGCGGGCACGCCGTAGAGGGCGATCGCGGGGTCCAGCAGTACGAGGATCGGCTGGCAGGCCAGCTGCGCCGCAAGCGGCACGGCGAGCACGCCGGCCAGTGGCGTGGGCATGATCCGCGAGAGCCGGGCGGCCAGCGGAGCCGTGAGCAGCAGCAGTCCGCCCGTCGCGGCGGCCGAGAGTGCGAAGCCGTAGTCGCGCGCGAGCCACGGGTCGAACGCGAGCAACACGATGACCGCGACCGAGAGCGCCGCGACGCCGCCGCCAGGCCTGCCGGCGGCGAGGGCGACGAGCACCACGACCGCCATCGTGCCCGCGCGGATGACGCTCGGCTGCGGCGTGACGAGCACGATGAAGCCCGCGAGGGCGAGCATCGCGACCACGATCCGCCCCGTCCTCCGCACCCGGCAGAGCCCGGCGACGACAAACGCGGCGGCCGTGACGATGGCGCAGTTCGCACCGGACACGGCCGTGAGGTGACTCAGCGAACTGGCCTTCATCGCAGCCCCGAGCGCCTCCCCCACGGCGCTCGTGTCGCCGATGGCGAGCCCAGGCACGAGGGCGGCCCCGTCACCGGCCAGTCCGCGGGCCGCCTCGGCGAATCCCTGCCGAAGGCCGCCCGCCCATGCCAGCCACGGCGGCGCGGCGTCGACGACGCGCACGTCGCCGGCCGCGCGAAGTCGGAAGCCGCTCTCCTCAGAGGCGGGCAGCCGGCTCACCCGCGCGTCGAACCCGAGCCGGGCGCCCAGTTGCACGTGCTCGGCGGGCACCTGCACGCTGGTCGTGACCGCCACGGGAGAGACCGCCAGCCCGCCGACGGCGACGAGCCGCGCGTCGATGCGCAGTGTCGGATCGTCGGATGCCTCGGCCCACACCGGCCCCCGCATGGCGCGTGGCGCGGACACGACCTCGACGACGACCTCGACCGTGCTGTGGTGCACGGCCGTCGCGACGAGCGGCGAAGCGGCCCGTTGCGCGAGCGTATTCGCCGCGGTCGCAGCGACCAGCCCCGACGCCGCGAGTGCCACCAGCAGCAACGGCCACGCGAGCCGCAACACGCCGCCGTCCTCTCGTCGCCGACCAAGGAGGAGCAGTGCGAGCACCGCCGCACCGGCACCCCAGATCGTCGCGGCGATCACGCGGGGATCCAGTCCCACGTCGGGCGCGCCGACCACGAGCCACGCCGTCGTCCAGGCCGCGACGGCCGGGACGAGCAGCCTGAGGTCGCCCACTCAGGGCGCCACGAGTTCGGCGAGGCCCGAGAACACCGCGTCGCCGATGCCCGCGACCTCGAGCAGCTGGTCGGCGCTCGTGAACGGCCCGTTGGCCTCGCGCCAATCGACGATGCGTTGCGCCAGCGCCGGACCGATGCGCGGCAGCGTGTCGAGCTCGGCGATGTCGGCCGTGTTCAGGTGCACGAGCCCGTCGCCTGCGGGGGCGGCGGCTCCCGGCACGGCGCCACCAGTCGAGCCCGCCGGCGGCGCCTGGCCGATCGCAAGCACGACGAGCTGCTCGCCATCCACCACGGGTCGCGCGAGGTTGACGGCCGCGGGGTCTGCGTCGGCGGTGAACCCGCCGGCCGCGGCGACGGCGTCGACCACCCGGGCGCCCGCACCGAGCTCGACGAGACCCGGCTCGGCCACCGCTCCCAGCACATGCACGAGGAGCGGCTCCGAGCTCACCTCGACGTCGCCGCCTGCACCCGTTTCCCCCATGGCCGACCCAGCATCGAGCGGCACGATGGAGCCTTGCTCGCCGCCCCCGCTCGAGGCGAACGACAGCATCGCCGCGATCGCCACGGCCACGATGAACAACACGACCGCGGCACCCACCGCGATGCGTACACGGGGCGCCGCACGGCGCGCCGAGGGGTCGAGCGCGGCGAGCGGATCGGGTTCGAGGCGCGCGGGCATGACCCGCACGCTACCGGCGCCCGGCCGGCCTCATGGGCGCGGCGACGGCTCGCGTGCGCCACCGGCGCGCGGACCCCCTGTCGAGGAGGAGTCGTCAGCTGCGCGTGGCGATGTTCACGAGGCGCGGTGGGCGCACGATCACGTTCGCGATCTCGCGATCGGCCAGCGCCCGTGCGACCCCGGCCGACCCGCGCGCGAGCGCCTCGAGCTCGTCCGACGAGATCTTCGGCGACACCTCGAGCCGGTCGCGCACCCTGCCGTCGACCTGCACGATCGCGGTCACCGATTCCTCGACGAGAAGTGCCGGGTCGGCCTTGCGCCACGTCACGAGGGCCACACTCGGCTCGTAGCCGAGGCGCTGCCACATGTCCTCCGCGGTGTACGGCGCGAACACGTCGAGGATCATGGCCGTGACCTCGGCCGCCTCGCGCACGGCCGCGTCGGCCGGACCGGCGCCCGAATCGATGGTCTTGCGCGTGGCGTTCACGAGCTCCATGAGCCGCGCGACCACCACGTTGAACTTGAACGCCTCCATGAGCGCGGGAGCGTCGGCCAGCACGCGGTGCGTCATGCGCCGCAGCGCCGGGTCGCCTGTCTTCCACTCGACATCGGGGCTCGACGTGACCTCGCCCGATATGCGCCACGCGCGCGCGAGGAACTTCGCCGAACCCACGGGCGAGACATCCGCCCAGTCGATGTCGTCCTCGGGCGGACCCGCGAAGGCGAGGGTCACGCGCAGCGCGTCGGCACCGTGGGCGCCCAGCTCGCTCGCGAACTCGACCAGGTTGCCCTTCGACTTCGACATCTTCGCGCCGTCCATGATGACCATGCCCTGGTTGAGCAGGGACGTGAACGGCTCGGTGAAGCTCAGGTATCCGAGGTCGAAGAGCACCTTCGTGACGAAGCGCGAGTAGAGCAGGTGCAGGATGGCGTGCTCGACGCCGCCGACGTACTGGTCGACGGGCAGCCACTTCTCGGCCTCGGCGACATCGAATGCCTGCGTGTCGTCGTTCGGGTTCAGGTAACGCAGGTAGTACCACGAGCTGTCGACGAACGTGTCCATCGTGTCGGAGTCGCGGCGCGCCGCTCTCCCGCAGTTCGGGCAGGCGACGTTCACCCAGTCCTCGGCGGCGCCGAGCGGGCTCGTGCCCTTCGGCTTCAGGTCGAGGCCCGCGGCATCCGGAAGCCTGACCGGCAGATCGCTCTCGGGAACCGGCACCTCGCCGCACTCGACGCAGTGGATGATCGGGATGGGCGTGCCCCAGTAGCGCTGGCGCGAGATGAGCCAGTCGCGCAGGCGGAAGTTCTTCGCCGCCCGGCCGAGACCGCGTTCATCGAGCATCTCGATGACCCGGCGGATGGCGTTCGACTTGGAGAGGCCGTCGAGCGGTCCCGAGTTGACGAGGCGACCCTCGCCCGCGAGGGCGATGCCCGTCGCGGCCGGGTCCTCGAGCATCACGCCGTCCGGCATGACCGGGTCGCCGTTGTCGTCGAGCTGGATCACGGGGAGGACCCCGGTGACGGGCGCCGTCGTGTCGACGACCACGCGCACCGGCAACTCGAACGCTCGCGCGAAGTCGAGGTCGCGCTGGTCGTGCGCGGGCACGGCCATGATCGCGCCGTGACCGTAGTCGGCGAGCACGTAGTCGGCCGCCCAGATCGGCAGTCGCTCGCCGTTCGCGGGGTTGATGGCGTACCGCTCGAGGAAGACGCCCGTCTTTGGGCGCTCGGTCGAGAGCCGCTCGATGTCGCTCTCGGCGCGCACCGAGTCGAGGTAGCCCTGGAACCGGGCCTGCACCTCGGCGGATGCCCCGGTCGCGAGCTCGGCCGCGAGCTCGGAGTCGGGGGCGACCGCCATGAAGGTCGCGCCGTACAGCGTGTCGGGCCGCGTGGTGAACACCTTGACGCGCTCGTCGCGGCCCTCGATCTCGAATTCGACGTCGGCGCCGGCGGAGCGGCCGATCCAGTTGCGCTGCATCGTGATGACCTTCGACGGCCAAGCGCCCTCGAGCTGGTTCAGGTCGTCGAGCAGGCGGTCGGCGTAGTCGGTGACGCGGAAGTACCACTGCGTCAGCGCCTTCTTGGTGACGATGAAGCCGCACCGCTCGCAGTGCCCGTCGATGACCTGCTCGTTCGCGAGCACCGTCTGGTCGTTCGGGCACCAGTTCACGAGGCCGGCCTTGCGATAGGCGATGCCCTTCTCGTACAGCTTCAGGAACAGCCACTGGTTCCACTTGTAGTACTCGGGGTCGCTCGTGTGCAGCTCACGCGACCAGTCGAACGAGGGTGCGTAGGTGCGGAACGAGCGCTTCTGCTGCTCGATGTTGTCGTACGTCCAGCCGCGCGGGTCGATGCCGCGCCTGATGGCGGCGTTCTCGGCGGGCAGGCCGAAGGAGTCCCACCCGACGGGGTGCAGCACGTCGAAGCCCTGGTGGCGCCAGTACCTGGCGACCGTGTCACCGTAGCCGAACGCCTCGGCATGGCCCATGTGCAGGTCGCCCGACGGGTACGGGAACATGTCGAGGATGTACTTGCGAGGCTTGGTCTCGCCGGGGCGGCCGGCGCGGAACGGCTGGAGTTCGTCCCACACGGGAAGCCACTTCGCCTGGATGGCGGCGAAGTCGTAGGCACCGTTCTCGGCGTGGGCCTGGTCCTGATCCTGTGCCACGTGACTCTCAATCGTGTGTCTGTGTCGCTGCGGACTCGGTCCGCGCCTGCTCCGGGCACGCCGAATCGCGGCGCGCACTCGGACATCCAGCCTACTCACTCCGCGGGGTCGGATGCCGCGCCGAGCACGGCGAGCAGGGCCCTCGCCTTCACGCGGGTCTCCTCGATCTCCTCGTCGGCGACCGAGAGCGCCGTGATGCCGCCGCCCGTGCCGATGCTCGCACCCGCAGGGGTCAGCACGATGGAGCGGATGACCATCGCGAGGTCGGCGCTGCCGTCGACCGCCAGGTACCCGAACGCGCCCGAGTAGACGCCCCTCGGGCCCGCCTCGAGCTCGTGCAGGATCGTCATGGCGCTGTGCTTGGGCGCGCCCGTCATGGATCCCGCCGGGAAGGCGGCCTGCACCACATCGAGGGCGGTGAGCGGATGCCGCAGCCGCGCCTCGATGGTCGAGACGAGCTGGTGCACGTGCGCGTACTCCTCGACGGCCAGGAGGCTCGGCACGCTCACGCTGCCGAGCTCCGCGATGCGTCCGAGGTCGTTGCGCATGAGGTCGACGATCATGAGGTTCTCGGCGCGCTCCTTCTCGCTCTCGACGAGCTCACGCCTCAGCGCCGCGTCGACCGCCGCGTCGGTGCCGCGCGGCCGAGTGCCCTTCATGGGCCTCGTCGAGACGATGCGATCGGTGTCGACGTGCAGGAAAAGCTCGGGTGAGGCACTGAGGAGGGCGATGTCGCCGAACCGCACGTAGCCGCCGTGGTGACTGGGGCTCGATGCGCGCAGTGCGAGGTAGGTCGTCGCCGGATCCGGACGTACGTCGACATCGACCCGGTTGGTGAGGCAGAGCTGGTAGGCGTCACCGCGCAGGATGGCGTCCTGGCAGCGGGCGATGAGCTCGGCGTAGTGCCGCGGATCGTGCCGCCAGCGCGCGGCCGGCGGCGCGAAGTGCGGCTTCGCGGCCGGCAGGTCTGGCTCGCCGGCGGCCGACTCGTCGATCGCCGCAATGGCCGCCCCGAGCTCTTCGGCCCACGCAGCTGCGGCAACAGCCTCGGCCTCGGAGTCGGCCTCGAGCCACGTGAGCCGCACCTCGCGCGCGTCGTGGTCGAACATGATCGCGCGGTCGACGAAGAGGAACGCTGCATCCGGTGTCTCGGCGCGCTCGGCGGGCACGTCGTTGAGGTACGCGCCAAGCTCGTACCCGAACCAACCGAACCAGCCGAGCGGGCCCGAGCCAGAGCCGTGCTCGCCGGTCGCGACCTCGCCGAGGCCCGCTGCGAGGGCGTCGAAGACGGATGCCGCCTGCGTCACCGGTGCGGCACGAGCGTCCAGCGGCGTGGAACTCGTCACCGTCGCGGCCATCGCGTCGGCCGTGACGAACACGCTGCCGGGGTGACCGGCGGCGAGGACGCTGGTGCCGGATGCGGCATCCGCCCCGCCGTCGAGCCACACCGCGTACGTGGCCTCGGCGTACCGCGCCCGGAAGACCGACCCGGGATCCTTCCACGCGGGGAGCGTGCGGGAGTGGATGCGTCGCGGCATCCTCTCAGCGTAGGGCGATCGGGGTGGGCGGACGCCGCACGCAGACAGCGACGGGCGGACGCGTTGCGCGTCCGCCCGTCGTCATCGTGTCAGCCGATCACGGGTGGTACTGGAAGATGTACAGCCCGCTATCGCGATCGGAAGCCAGCACGTACTCCTCTTCGCCGAGCTGGTGCACCTCGACGCCCCAGAAGTTGTTGCCGCCCTCGTCGATGAAGTGCCCGACCTCGGTGAGCCCGTTGGGGCCGTAGCTGACCACGCGGAACCCGGCCGCGTAGTACGAGATGTACGCGAGGTTCTCGTCGGGGTCGGTCGCGACCTCGTGCACCGAAAGGTCGCCGGAACCCGACGCGTGCGCCTCCATCTGGCTCTCGGGAACGTAGTACTGGTCGAGGTCCTCCATGCTGGTGGCGTCGAACAGGTGCACGTAGCCCCAGCCGTCGAACACCGCGCTGATGTCGACGTCCTGCCCGTAGGCGCCGACCGCCGTCGGGATGGCGTACGGAGTGGCGCCACCGCAGGTGTAGTCAGCAGGGACACCACCCGTGAGGATGCGGAACCCGTCGGTCCGCGAAACGAACACGGCCGGGATGTCGGCGGCGACGAGCATCGACACGAGGGCTTCGCAGTTGCCCGCGGCGTCGCTGTTGAAGACGATCGCACCCTCGTAGCCCTTCGCCTGCACATTCTGCACCTTGTCGGTGAAGGTGCAGGTCCCGCGCTCGATGACCGCGATCGACGCCTCGGCGTCGGCTTCCGGAATCGAGGCCGCGTCGCACGCGAGTCCGACGGACCTCGTTCCGCCAGCGAGGCTGGTGTCCTCGTCGATCGCTGGCACATCGGAGCCCTGGATCGCCGTGAACTCCGTGCCGTCCGCCATCGTCGCTGTCACCCGGTACGGGTCGAAGTCCTCATCGGTCGCGATGAAGTACTTGTTGTCGTTGGTGAACTCCGCCTGGTGGGCGTTGCCCTCGGGCGTGACCGACGGGCGGACCGGATCGACCGCTTCGAAGTCGGTGTCGGCGATGAACACCGGGTTCGCCGGGTCATCGACGTCGAGCTTCACGTACCCGCCGTCCCAGTAGGAGAGCAGCATGGTCTGCACGCCTCCGATCTGCTTCACGACCATGTCGTGCAGGAAGACCGCGTCGCCGTGTACAGCGCCCGCCACCTGCGCGGTCTCGTCGCTGAGGTCCGTCTCGGAGATCAGCACCGGCTTCGACGGGTCCGTGATGTCCATGATGTCGACGTCGGTCACTTCCTCATCGTCGACGAGCACGGCGTAGGCCTTTTCGCCGTCGACCCACATCCGCACCGAGTGGGTCTCGTTGGCCTTGGTCTGCGCCTTGCCCGGGTTCGAGAAGTCACCGGCGCCTTCGACCAGGATCTTGGGCTTCGTCGGGTCGGTCACGTCGACGAGCGTCATGCCGCCGATGCCGTTCTCGAAGCCCGGGCAGATCTCGTTCTGGAACGCGAGCAGCTCGCCCGTGAAGTACTCGGTCTCGAGGTGGATGACCTGCGAGCCCTCACCGCTGAACGTGCCCTGGTGGCTGGGGATGAGGGTGACGAGTTCGGGTGCTGTCGGGTCGGAGATGTCCACGATGTAGACGCCGCCGCGATCGCACTGCGGCTCCCAGAACGCAGTGAGGTAGGCGTAGTCGCCGTAGGCGGAGACATCCGCGATTCGACCCGGCTCCTCCATGCCCTCGAAGAGATCGAGATTGCCGATCAGTTCGACGTTCTCGCTCGAGCCCTCGGGGTACAGGTGGCCCGCGTCCTCGTTGTGCTGGGCGTGATGCTGATGGGTATCCTTACCGGAGTCGAGAACCCCGTCGTCCACGTACTCGGTATCACTGTGCGCGAACGCCGGTCCGGCGCCCACGACGAGTGCGGCCACGGCGACGAACGCCGCGCCTGCTCGGATTGCTCTCATCGACGGTTTCTCCTCAACTCTCAGGTGAATCACAGGTGGGCGATCTGGGGTGGATTCAAACAGACCGCGGTCCGAGATGGAAGCCCTTGACGGGGAGACGCAACGCCTGTGCGCGCAGCGCGCGGATCGTGCGCTTCGGTTTCGCCGATGAGGTCAGTCGGGCTGCGCGGCCGCGACGACCAGCCCTGGCTCGAGCGTGACGACACGGTCCACGAGTCCTTCGGGCGCGCCGGTGTGCGCGATGAGCACGACCGTGCGCCCGCCCGCGGCGGCGAGGAGGTCGCGGAGCAGCGCGTCCGCACGATCGGCATCGACGTTGGCCGTGGGTTCATCGAGCACCAGCACGGGGAAATCGGCGAGCATGGCCCGGGCGAGGGCGATGCGCTGGGCTTGCCCGCCCGACACGAGCGCACCGCGTTCGCCCACGCGGGCGCCGAGCCCACCGCGCGCCTCGAGCCAGTCGCGCAGGCCGACCCGGCCCAGCACATCGAGCAGCTCGTCGTCGGTCGCCGTATCGCGCGCGAACAGCAGGTTCTGCCGCACATCCTCATCGAACAGCCACGGACGCTGCTCCACGAGGCCGACCAGCCGCCGTACGTCGCGGGGGTCGAGCGTCGACGCCTCGACGCCGCCGAGACGATAGGAGCCCTCGTAGTCGAGGAAGCGCACGAGCACGTGCGCGAGGGTTGTCTTCCCGGCGCCCGATCCGCCGCGCACGAGCACGCGCTCCCCCGGCGCGAGATCGAGGTCGAGCCCGGCGAGCACGGCGGGCGGCGCCTCGGCGTGCTCGTCGAGCCTCGGCCAGTGGGCACGGATGCCCCGAAGGGTGATCGCGGGTGTCGGGCTCGCGTCCGGCGGGTCCGCCGGCGTCGCGGGCACGCGCGGGATCCCGTCGGGGATCGCGAACGGCACCGCGTGCGCGACGCGCTCCGCGCTCGACCGCGCGAGGCGGAGGGCGCTCGCCGCGAGCGGCAGCGCCGCCGCGACCTCGGCGATCGCCAGCGGCACGAGGCAGAGCACCGCGAACGTCGGTCCGTCGATGCGTCCGGCCTCGAGCAGCGGGGCGGACGCCGCGAGGCTCGCGGCCACGGCGAAGCCGCCGACCGCGGTCATGGCGGCGGATGCCGCGCCCGTCGCCGCGGCCCGGGCCCGCGTCGCACGCGCGAGCCGGGTGCCGATCACCTCGATCGATCGGCGCCCCGCTGCGGCCGCGTCGAAGGCCACGAGCACGTCGAGTGCCTGGACGTGCTCGACGACCGCCGCCTGGAGCTGGCCGCGCAGCGGCGCGAGCGTGCGCTCAGCGCGGACGGCCGCCCACCGTTGCACGAGCAGCGTGCCGCCGACGCCGGCGACGAGGCATCCGAACACCGCCGTTGCCGAGGCCGGCGCGAGCAGCGCGACGCCCGCGACCGAGAGCGCCAGCACGATGAGCGCGCTCACGACCGGCTGCACGACCCGGAGCGGCACGTTCTGCAGCTCGTCGACGTCACCGACGAAGCGCGCGAGCAGGTCGCCGCGCCGGCTCGCGGCGAGCCCGTCCGGCGCGACCGGCAGCATCCTCTCGAATACCCCGGCCCGGATCTCGGCGAGTTGCCGGAAGGACCCGTCGTGGCCCGACAGGCGTTCGAGGTAGCGGAAGACGGCCCGCCCGAGCGCGAACGCCCGAACCCCGACGATGCCGAGCGAGAGATAGAGCACCGGCGGCTGCTCCGCGGCACGCGCGATGAGCCAGGCCGAGCATGCGAGCAGCGCCACGCTCGAGCCGCCAGAGGCGATGCCGGCGAGCACTGCGGGCAGGAGGCGGCAGAACCTCGGAACGGCTCGTCGCAGCATGGCGCGGGTGCGATCAGGCATGCACCGCCGCCAGGTCGTGGATGGCGTCGGCGGACCCGACGAGCACCGAACGATGCGTGGCCACGAGGATGGCACGACCCTCTGCGGCGAGCTCACGCAACCCACGGCCGAGGTCCGCCTCGCGTTCTGGGTCGAGTGCCGAGGTCGGCTCGTCGAGCAGCAGCAGGCGGCCGTCGCGGGCGAGCAGTCGATGGATCGCCCGGGCCGTCGCGACTCGCTGGGCCTGCCCGCCCGAGAGGCCGGCACCGCCGGGACCGAGGCGGTGACCGGGCTCGAGCTCCACGCCTGCAAGGCGCAGCGCCCTCCCGAGGAGCTCGGGCGCGGCCGACTCGTCGCCGAGCCGCACGTTCTCCGCGATCGATCCGGCGAGGAGCGTGGGCGTCTGGCCCGCCCAGGCGATCGCCGACCGGTCGCCGCGCGCGAGCGGCCTCCCGTCGAGGAGGATGTCGCCCTCCGCGGCCTCGAGGCCGAGGATCGCCGCGAACAGGCTCGACTTGCCAGAGCCGCTCTCGCCCGTGACCGCGGTGACCCGGCCGGCCCGCGCCTCGAGGTCGACGCCGTCGAGCACGACGCGGTCGCCGCGCCGCACGCGCGCGTCGACCAGCTGCAGACCGGACCCGTCGCCACGGGTTGCCGGGCCGACCGCGGGCACCGCGCCGGTCTCCGCTCCCGGTGCCGCGGCATCCAGCAGGTCGAACGCGTCGGTCGAGGCCGTCACGCCCGCCGCCGAGGAATGGAAGGCAGCCCCGACGTTCCGCAGTGGCAGGAACACCTCGGGCGCAAGCACCAGGACGAAGAGACCGGGCGCGAGCGTCAGGTCGCCCGAGACGAGTCGTAGGCCGATCGAGACCGCGACGAGCGCGACCGACAGGCTGGCGGCGAACTCGAGCGCGAACCCCGAGAGGAACGTGATGCGCAGCACCTTCATGGTGCGCGAGCGGTACTCGTCGGTGACGGCGCGGATGCGGCCGACCTGTCGCTCGGCACGTCCGAATACCATGAGCGTCGACAGCCCACCGACGACCTCGAGGAAGCCCCTCGAGAGCGTCGCGAGGCTGTCCCACTGTCGGCGCTGCACTGCGCCCGTCGCGAGGCCGATGAGCGCCATGAACACCGGGATGAGCGGCAGCACGATCACGAGCACGAGACCCGAGAGCGGGTCGGCGATCCACGCGGCCGCGATGAGGATCGGCGTGGCGACGACGCTGAGAACGAGCTGCGGCAGGTACATGCCGAAGTAGTCGTCGAGGGCGTCGAGACCCGGCCCGAGGAGCGTCGCGATGCGCGCCGTCTGGAAGCCGGGGACGCCAGTGGGTCGCGCCTCGAGCGCCTCGAGAAGCTCGGCGCGCAGTTCGGCCTTCACGCGCAGTGCGCCCGCGGAGCCGGCGAGGTCCCACAGCCAGGCCGCGATGGCCCGAACGGATGCCGCGACCACGAGCACGACGAGGAGCGACCACGCCTGCGACATCCGCTCGCCGTCGATGAGCCCGACGACGAGCGAGGCGAGCGCCCACGCGAACGCGAGCACGGCGGCGGCCTGCACGAGCGCGAGCGCGCCGCCCGCGAGGAGGAACCAGCGGGCGGCGCGGGAGCGTCGGACGAGTCGCGGATCGAGGGGCTTCACGATCAGTGCGCGGCGACGGCCTCGATCGAGGCCCGGGTGACGCGCTTTCGGAAGATCCAGTACGTCCAGCCCTGGTAGGCCAGTACGAGCGGCATGGAGATCAGCGCCACCCAGCTCATGACCGTGAGCGTGTACCCGGAGCTCGACGCATTCGCGATCGTGAGGCTGTTCGCCGGGTCGTTCGACGCCGGCATCACGTCGGGGAAGAGCGCCGCGAAGAGCGCAGCCACGGTCGTGGCCACCGTGATCGCGAGGAACGTGAACGCCGTTCCCTCGGCGCCGCGCGCGTTCGCGAGCCACGCGCCGATGAGCGAGAGGGCGGCGATCGCGGCGAGGATCCAGAACCAGAGCGTGCCCGACGCGAACCCGGTCCACACGAGGAAGCTGGCGGCCGCGACGATCGTGGCGA
Source organism: Agromyces bauzanensis (assembly GCF_014645655.1). Lineage (GTDB taxonomy): Bacteria > Actinomycetota > Actinomycetes > Actinomycetales > Microbacteriaceae > Agromyces > Agromyces bauzanensis. Next base: position 361,637 of record NZ_BMMD01000001.1, read on the forward strand.
TGCCCGACCGTGCGGCGAGGCGGCGCGCACGCCCGCGCAGGTCGCCGTCGGTCTTCAACGACACGAACACGACGCCGTGGGTGAAGAACAGCAGGAGCGTCGTAAGGCCGCCGAGCAGCGCGTACGGGTTCAGCAGGTCGAAGAGGGTGCCGGTGTAGTTGTGGTTCTCGTCGAGCGGCACGCCCTGCACGATGTTCGCGAATGCGACGCCCCAGAGGAGCGCCGGCACCGCCGAGCCGACGATGATCATGAGGTCGAATCGGCGCTTCCACTGCGCCTCGGGCCGCTGGTGCCGGTATTCGAAGGAGACCCCGCGCGCGATGAGCGCGAGCAGGATGAGCAGCAACGGCAGGTAGAACCCCGAGAACAGCGTCGCGTACCACTCGGGGAACGCCGCGAAAAGCGACGCCCCCGCCACGATCACCCAGGTCTCGTTGAGGTCCCAGACTGGGCCGATCGTGTTGATGATGACGCGCCGATCGGTGTCGTCGCGACCGAGGAACGGCAGCGACATCCCGACGCCGAAGTCGAAGCCGTCGAGCACGAAGTAGCCGACGAAGAGGAAGGCGACGATCCAGAACCAGAGCACCGACAGATCCATGTGCGTTTCCTCCTAGTACACCGTGGTGGCGGGTTCGACCCGGCCGGTCTCGGGATCGGGCTCGCCGATGTCGGGCGGACCCTTCTTGATCGCGCGGATCACGAGTCGCACCTCGACCACCGCGAGGGCGCCGTACACGAGCGTGAACGCGATGAGCGAGATGAGCACGTCGAGGCCGGTCACGTTCGGCGAGACCGCCGACGCTGTCGGCAGCAGGCTGAAGACGATCCAGGGTTGGCGGCCCATCTCGGTGAAGATCCAGCCGACGCTCATGGCGAGCATCGAGAGCGGGAAGCTCCAGATCGCGACCTTCCACACCCACTGCTGCCGCGGCATCCGGCCCTTGCGGGTGAGCCACAGGCCGACGACCGCAATGAGCACATGCAGGAGCCCGAGGCCGATCATCCAGCGGAACGACCAGTAGGTCACCCAGATGATGGGCGCGTAATCGCCCGGTCCGAACAGCTCGGTGTACTGCGCCTGCAGGTCGTTGATGCCCTCGACGCAGCCGTCGAGCGTGTGGGTGGAGAGGAACGACAGCAGGTACGGCACGCGGATCGAGAACAGCTCGGTGCTGCCGTCGGGCGTGCCGAGCGTGAACAGCGAGAACGAGGCATCAGCGCCGCAGACCGTGTCGTACGTGGCCTCGGCGGCGGCCATCTTCATGGGCTGCGTGGCCACCATTGCGAGGCTCAGCTGGTCGCCGAACAGGGTGGTCAGGATGCCTGCGCCCACCATGGTCCAGAGCCCGAACTTCAGGGCGGGCCGCATGGTGTCGAGATGCTGGTTGCGAGCGAGGTGCCACGCCGCCGCGCTGATGATGAGGCCCGCCGCGACCATGAAGCTCGCCGCGATCGTGTGCGGGAACGCCGCGAGCACGACCCGGTTGGTGAGCACCTCCCAGATGTCGACGAGTTCGGCGCGGCCCTTCTCGGCGCTCAGCTCATAGCCCACCGGATTCTGCATGAACGCGTTCGCGGCGAGGATGAAGTACGCGGACGCGATCGTGCCGACCGTCGTCGCCCAGATGGTAGCCAGGTGGAGTCCACGCGGCAGCTTGTCCCATCCGAAGATCCAGAGCCCGATGAAGGTCGCCTCGAAGAAGAAGGCGAGGAGCCCCTCCATCGCGAGCGGCGCCCCGAAGACGTCGCCGACGAAGCGGGAGTACTCCGACCAGTTCATGCCGAACTGGAACTCCTGCACGATGCCCGTGACGACGCCCATCGCGAAGTTGATGAGGAAGATGGTGCCGAAGAAGCGGGTGATGCGCAGGTACTCGCTCTTGCCGGTGCGGTACCACGCGGTCTGGAAGACCGCCGTGACGGTGGCGAGGCCGATGGTCAGCGGCACGAAAAGGAAATGGTAGACGGTCGTGATGCCGAACTGCCATCTGGCGAGGAGCAACGGGTCGAGCAGTTCGTTCACGGAGGTCCCTTTCACGAGGTGGTGAGGTTCCCGATGATTCTTCTACAGAGCGTAGAACATTCAGGGTCGCGACGGTAGTCTGGTGGCATGGCGAGTCTCGGCGAACTCGAGCGCTCCGTCATGGAGATGCTCTGGACGAACGACGCAGCGCTCACGGCGAACGAGCTGCGCGACACCCTCGCCGTGCGCGACGGCTCCGGCCGCGTGGTGGCGACGACCACCATGCTCACGGTGCTCTCCCGCCTCGAGCGCAAGGGCTTCGTCTCCCGGTCGCGCGTCATGCGTCCGCATCGGTACCGCGCACTCCTCAGCCGCGAGGAGCACACCGCCGAGCTCATGCACGAGGTCCTCGACCAGTCGACCGACCGCGCCGCCGCCCTCGCGCGCTTCGTCGGCACGGTGAGCGAGGGCGAGGCGAACACGCTGCGGCGACTCCTCGACGAGCTCGCGCACCACTGAGCGTGTTCCTCGTCGCCGGCGTCCTCGGCGCCCTCGCGCTCGCGCTGGCCTGGCCGGTGCCGGTACTGCTCTCGCGAGCGGCGTGGCCATCCCGGGCGCCGGCGGTCGCGCTCGCCCTCTGGCAGGCCATCGCGCTGGCGGGCGGCCTGTCGATGATCGGATGCCTCCTCGCGTTCGGTTCGGCGGCCGCCGGCTCGTTTCCCGCCGCCGTCGCCCAGCTCGCACCCGCGCTCCTCGACGGGCCCGTCCCGTCCGCCTTCGGCGCCCTGGAGATCGCGGCGCTCGCGCTCGCGGGCGCCGTCGCGCTCCTGCTGATTCTCAATCTCGCATTCACGGCCGTGCGCGCCGAGCGCGAGCGGCGCAAGCAGCACCAGCTCGTCGACGTGCTGAGCCACCCGTTGCCGGATGACCCGCGCACGCGCGTGCTCGCGCACCCGGCGCTGCTCGCCTACTGCGTCCCCGGCATCCGCACCACCACCGTGCTCACCGACGGCCTCATCGAGGTGCTCGACCGCGACGAGCTCGCCGCCGTCATCGCGCACGAACGCACGCACCTCGGACAGCTGCACCACCTCGTGCGCCTCGCATTCCGCGCTTGGCACAGCGCGATCCCCTGGTTCCCGATCGCGAATCGCGCCGAGCGCTCGGTCGTCACGCTCACCGAGATGCTCGCCGACGACGGCGCCCGCCGCCTCGTCGGAACCGATGCGCTCCGCGGTGCGCTCGAGCGGGTCGGCAACGCCGGCGAGTCGGGATCCTTTCCCGACGCCACGCCCGGCGCGAGCCCCGACGCGGCCATGCTCGCGGCCCGGCTGGTGCGCTTGGAACGCCTCGATCGCCTCGACGCCTCGACGGGTGACCGGGGTGCTGCTCAGGACCTACCCCGCGGACTGCCGGGCCTCGTGCTCGCGACATCCGTCGGGCTCGTCGCCATCTCCCTGACGGGGTACGCCGCCATCCTCGGAATCGTCCCCTAGTCCGAGGTCGCGGCTCGGTGCTGCCGATACGCTCGAACGGTGAACGAGCTCCTCGACGGGATCCTCGACACGGTGCAATCCGTGGACCCGGTCGCACGCACGCTGCTCGCCGGGCTCGGGATCATGCTCGAGACCTCGGCGCTGATCGGTCTCGTCGTGCCCGGCGACACCATCGTGCTCGTCGCCTCCACCGCGGTCGAAGGCGTCGGCCAGTACCTCGCACTCGCGTTCACCGTCATCGCCGGCGCGCTCGTCGGGGAGAGCATCGGCTTCGGGCTGGGGAGATGGTTCGGCCCGCACGTCCAGCACTCGCGGCCCGGCCGCAGACTGGGCGAGGAGAACTGGGCCCGGGCACAGCGCTACCTCGACCGGAGGGGCGGGCCCGCGGTCTTCATCTCGCGGTTCCTGCCGGTGCTGCACTCCCTGATCCCGCTCACCGTCGGGATGAGCACGATGCGGTACCGCAGGTTCATCGCCTGGACGCTGCCCGCGTGCGTCATCTGGGCCTTCGCGTACGTCACCGTCGGGTCGCTCGCGGCCGGCAGCTACCGACAACTCAGCCGAGAGCTGCATTGGGCGGGCTACGTGTTCGTCGCCGTCATCGTGCTGTTCCTCGTCGTGGTGTGGGGCGTCAAGAAGGCCCTGGTCCGTTCCGAGGCCCGGCACATGGCGACGATCGAGGAATCCGCGGTGCCGCCGGTCGGGCCCGACGGCGTGGTGCGCTCGGTGGAGATCGTCCAAATCGACGACGAGAGGCCGGACGCCCAAGCGCCCGACCCCTCGGATCCTCGCCCGAAGCGCTAGAAGAGCGACTTCTCGGCGAGCCAGTCGGCCGCGATCTGGTCGGCCGACTGCTGCTCGTTCACGCTCAACGCGTTGAGCGCGACGAGGTCTTCGGCCGTGAGTGCCGCGCTCACCGTGTTGATGATCTCGGCCATCTCGTCGGTGACCTTCTCGCTCACGAGCGGCACGACGTGCGAGGCGAGGAAGAGCCCCTCGGGGTCCTCGAGCGTCACGAGGTCGTTCGCGGCGATGTTCGGGTCCGCGCTGTAGATGTTGACCATCTGCACCTGGTCGTCGACGAGGGCCTTGAGCGTCAGCGGGCCGCCGCTGTCCTCGATCGGCGTGAACGCCACATCGACGCCGTAGACCGATGCGAGCCCCTCCGGTCCGTACGGCCGCGTGGCGAGCTCGGAGTTGCCGCCGAGAGTGATCGGCGTCGCGACGTCCTTCAGGTCGGCCAGGCTCGTCACGCCGTTCTCCTCGGAGAACGTCTTCGTCACGTTGTACGAGTCCTGGTCGGTCGCGGGCGACTGGTCGAGCACGCGCAGCCCGTCGGGCAACGAGGTCTCGAGCTCGGCGTACACGTCGTCGCTGGTCGTGGCCTCGGTGTCGGGCACGTAGTACTGGAGGAGATTGCCGGTGTACTCGGGGAACACGTCGATCGCACCGTCCTCGATCTCGGGGATGTAGACCTCGCGCTGGCCGATCCGGAACTGGCGATCGACCGTGTAGCCGTTCTCCTCGAGCGCCTGCGCGTAGATCTCGGCGATGATCTCGTTCGAGTAGTAGTCCTGCGAGCCCACGACGATCGTCTCCGAGGAGCCGCCGCCGCCCGATCCGCCGTCCAGCGGATCACCCGATGCACACCCTGCCAGGGCCACTGTCGCCCCGACCGCGACCGCTGCCAGGGCAACGAGCCCGCCTCTTCCTGCTGTGATCATTCCTGATTCCCTTCGATGATGGGTTACCCCACGGCCGCCCGCGGCCGGGCCGGCCGGGAGCGGAGTTCGGTGAAGCGCGTGGCCCGCACGCCGGCGGGCACCACCAGTCGTTGCGTGAGCGCGAACGCGCCGTCGACGACGAGCGCGAGCACGATCACCAGGATGGAACCGCCGAGCATCTCGGCGTAGTCCCGGGTCTTCAGACCCGAGAAGATGAAACGGCCGAGGCCGAAGTCCGCGACATACGCGGCGAGGGTCGCGGTGGCGATGATCTGCAGTGTGGCCGACCGGATTCCGCCGACGATGATCGGCAGGCCGAGCGGGACCTCGACCTTGCCGACGATCTGCCGCTCGTTCATGCCCATCGCCCGCGCCGCGTCGACGATGCGGCGGTCGATGGATTCGATGCCGGCGTACGCGCCGGCGAGGAGCGGCGGGATCGCAAGGATGACGAGGGCGGGGATCGGCGCCCGCAGGCCGATGCCGAGCCAGAGGGCGAACAACGAGAGCACGCCCAGCGTCGGAAGCGCCCGGAGCGCACCCGACACGGTGACGGCCGCCTCGCGGCCGCGCCCGGTGTGCCCGACGAGGACCCCGACGGGCAGCGCGATCGCCGCGGCGATGAGGAGGATGACCGCCGAGATCCACAGATGCTCCCAGAGGCGCTGCGGGATGCCGCCGACGCCCTCCCAGTTCGTCGGGTCGAGGATCCAGGCGATTGCGTCGAGCACGAGGTTCATGCGGCATCCGCCTGCTCGACGGGGCTCGCCGACGAGGACCGGGCCGCCTCCATGCCGGGCCGCGACCACGGCATGACCATGCGGCCGACCGCCACCGTGAGCCCGTCCAGGACGACGGCGAGCACGATCGTCGCGAGGATGCCGGCGATGATCTCCGCCTGGATGCCGCGTTGCAGCCCGTCGGTGAAGAGGCTGCCGAGGCTCTGAACCCCGGTCACCGCGCCGACCGTGGCGAGGCTCACGGTGCTCACGATGACGACGCGCAGTCCCGAGAGCAGCACCGGACCGGCGAGCGGGAGGTGCACGCCCCAGAACCGCCCTGCCGTCGAGTAGCCGACCGCGGTCGCCGACTGGAGCACATCGCGCTCGACGGCGTCGAATGCATCGGCGGCCGTGCGTACGATCACCGCGATGCCGTAGAGGGTCAGGGCGACGACGAGGTTCACGGGCGACGTGGCGCGCTGGCCCGTGAACACGGGCAGCGCGATGAGCAGTGCGAGCGACGGGATGGCGTAGAGGAGCGCGCACAGCGACAGCAGCACGCCACTCGCCCACCGGTATCGGTGGGCGAGCCATCCGATCGGGACCGACACCACGAAGCTCAGTATGATTGCGGGCACCGACAGTGCCAGGTGTACGAGCATGAGCTCGCCGACGCGGTCGAGGTTCGACCAGATCCAGTTCACGACGCCAGGACTCCCGCCGGGCGACCGTCGGCGTCGACGACGAGCCGTTGCCCGTCGACCTCGGTGACGTGCAGGGCCCGCTTGCCGCGCCGCGCGCCCACGAAGTCGGCGACGAAGTCGTCGGCAGGGTTCGCGAGGATCTCCACGGGCGACGCGGCCTGCGAGATCCTGCCGCCCTGCTGCATGATCACGACCTGGTCGCCCAGCAGGAACGCCTCGTCGATGTCGTGCGTCACGAACACGACGGTCTTGCCGAGCTCCTCCTGCAGCCGCAGCAGCTCCTGCTGCAGCTCGGCGCGCACTATCGGGTCGACCGCGCCGAACGGCTCGTCCATGAGCAGGATGTTCGGGTCGACCGCGAGCCCGCGGGCGACGCCGACGCGCTGCTGCTGGCCGCCCGAGAGCTGCGCCGGGTACTTCTCCGCGAGGGAGCGGTCGAGGCCGACGGTGTCGAGGAGCTCGAGGGCGTGCGCCCTCGCCTCCCGCTTGCTGGTCCCGCGCAGGAGCGGCACCGTCGCGACGTTGTCGACGACCTTGCGGTGCGGCAGCAGCCCCGAGTTCTGCATCACGTAGCCGATGCCGCGGCGCAGGGCCACGGGCTCGACCGTCGCGACATCCGTGCCGTCGATCAGGACCTGCCCGGCGGTCGGATCGACCATGCGGTTGATCATGCGCAGGAGGGTCGTCTTGCCGGAGCCCGACGACCCCACGAGCACGGTCGTCTTGTGCGGCGGGATGACGATGTCCACGCCCTCGACCGCGACGGTGCCATCGGGGAACTGCTTGGTGACGCCGCGGAACTCGATCATCTGGCCGCCTCAATCCGGTCTCGGGTGGTCACCTGAACCAACGGCTTCCAGTTGAGCACCATTCCCGGCAGCGGGCAACGCGACCGGGCAGCGGCGCGTCAGGCCGCGTTGCGGGCGCGCACCTCGCCGAGGTGCTCTGCGAGGTAGTCGCGCACGAGGCGCTTCGCCTCGGCGAGATACCGCTCATCGCCCGCGGCATCGCGCTGGAACGCGCGGCTGATGAGCGCGGCCCCCAGCTCGATCGCCACGCCCAGCCGGAACCGCAGTTCGGCGGCGTCCGTGTCGATCTCGAACTCGGCCTCGATCAGCCGCGCCATGCGGTGCGCGAACTCGGGCTCCACGTCGCCCTCGGCCGTTTTGCCTCGACCGGCATGCACCACCGTGAACCCCGGTTCGTCGCGGTAGAAGGCCGCGCACGCGTCGAGGGCGACGTCGACGACGTCCCACCAGGCGGTGACCTCGGTGCGTTCCATCTCGTCGGCCACGCGCTCGCGGTAGCGACGGATCGAGCGCTCGCGGAGCGCGTGCACCACGGCGACGCGATCGGGGAAGTACCGGTACACCGTGCCGATCGACGCACCCGCCCGCTCGGCGACCATCTGCGTCGTCAGGCGCTCGAAGCCCGTCTCGTCGACGATCCCGGCGGCGGCGTCGAGCAGCGCGTCGAGTCGCTGCGTGCTGCGACGCTGCGTCGGCTCCGTGCGCACCGCCCGCTTGCGGCTCGGATCGGCCCCAAGGATCAGGTCGACTTTCGACACGGAACCTCCCTCGTTTGCGGGGTCCACTCTACCCGGAGCATCGCCCGAAGACCGACCATGGCGGGTCCCCCGCGTTTCGCGGGCGGCACACCCCCCATGCCAGACTGAGGGGATGCCGGTGAGCTCCCCCACCCCGGCCGGATCCCGCGAGCGTCTGGTCCGGCATCGAGCCGCACGCCTCGAGGACTGGATCCACGACATCCGCGAGCGCTGGGCCAGACGCCGCGGCCACCTGCCGACCGTGGTGCCCTACACGGGCTACGGATCCACCGAGTGGGTGCGGGTGTTCTGCCGCGTGCTGCTCACCCGGCCCCTCCCGGCCGACGCCTCGAAGCGCCGGCGGCGACGTCGGGAGCAGGGCATCCGCGGCTGGCGGAGCTTCACGAGCGTGCCCGTCGGCGACGTTCCCGTCATCATCGAGATCGGCGACGAGCGCATCGAGGTGCTCGCCGATCGCGGCGGCGTCGTCGACACGAAGATACCCGTCGCGCTCGAACCCGGCTGGCACCAGGTCTCGCTTCGCACCGAGGGCTCGGAGACGGTCGAGGCGCCCGTCTGGATCGTCGGGCCCGACGTGCGCTTCGGCCTCATCTCCGACGTCGACGACACGGTCATGGTCACAGCGCTGCCCCGGCCGTTCGTTGCGTTCTGGAACACGTTCGTACTCGACGAGCACGCCCGCATCCCGACCCCGGGCATGGCAGTGCTCTACGAGCGTCTCGTGCGCACCCACCCGGGGGCGCCCGTCATCTACCTCTCCACGGGTGCCTGGAACGTCGCGCCGACGTTGACGAGGTTCCTCTCGCGGAACCTCTACCCGGCGGGCCCCCTCCTCCTCACCGACTGGGGCCCGACGCACGACCGCTGGTTCCGCAGCGGTCGGGAGCACAAGGAGGAGAACCTCCGTCGCATCGCCGGCGAGTTCCCCGACATCCGCTGGCTCTTGGTCGGCGATGACGGACAGCACGACGAGGAGCTCTACGCGCGGTTCGCGGCCGAGCATCCCGAGCGCGTCGCCGCGGTGGCCATCCGCCGCCTCTCCACGGGCGAGGCGGTGCTCGCCGGCGGACGCACGAAGGGGGAACAGCACGGGGCGAACGTGCCGTGGGTCTCGGCGAGCGACGGCTCGAACCTCGCCGATCAGCTCGCCGACGTCGGCGTGCTCTGAGTCGGCCGTCGGCGTCGCAGGCGCGCCATCCCGCGGTTCACCTGCCTCGCCCACAGCGGGCCCCGGTAGATGAAGGCCGCGTACCCCTGCACGAGCGTCGCCCCGGCCTCGAGCCGTTCCTGCACGTCGGCGGCGGTCTCCACCCCGCCGACCGAGATCACGCACAACTCGGCCGGCACCCGACCGCGGATGAGCCGGAGCACCTCGAGCGAGCGAGCGGCGAGCGGCGGCCCCGAGAGCCCGCCCGCGCCGATGGCCTCCAGGACGGATACGGGCGTACGCAGCCCTTCGCGGGAGATCGTCGTGTTCGTCGCGATGATGCCGTCGAGGCCGAGTCGCACCACGAGATCGCAGATGCGCAGCACCTCGTCGTCGGCGAGGTCGGGCGAGATCTTCACGAGCAGCGGCGTGGTGCCGGCCGCGACGCCCACGGACTCGAGCAGCGGCGCCAGGGCATCGGGCTCCTGCAGGCGCCGCAGGCCGGGGGTGTTCGGCGAGCTCACGTTCACCACGAGGTAGTCCGAGTACGGGGCCAGCACGCTCGCGCAGCGCACGTAATCGGCCACGGCGTCCTCGACGGGCGTCGCGCGATTCTTGCCGATGTTCACGCCGAGCACCGGACGATGCGGCAGGCGTGCGAGCCGCGAGAGGCGTCCGGCCGCGGCATCCGCCCCGCCGTTGTTGAAGCCCATCCGATTGACGAGCGCGCGGTCGGCGACGAGCCGGAAGAGGCGTGGACGCTCGTTGCCGGGCTGGGCCAGCGGCGTGATGGTGCCCACCTCGACGTGCCCGAAGCCGAGCTGCCCGAGCCCGCGCACGGCGAAGCCGTCCTTGTCGAACCCGGCCGCGACGCCGAACGGCGACGGGAAGCGGAGCCCCAGCGCCTCCACCACGAGCGACGGGTCGGGTGCGGTGAAGCGCTCGACGAGCCGGCCGAGGCCGAGGGCCGGCAGCATCCGGATGACGCGGAATGCGAGGTGGTGCGCGGCTTCGGGGTCGAGGCGCGAGAGGACGAGGGAGAAGAGGAGTCGGTACATGCCGCCACTCAGGCTATCGGAGGACGACCGTGCGGCCGTTCGCGCTCACTCGACGGGACGCGCGGGGAGCCGGCCGTGCTCGGCTCGAAGCTGGCCGATCGCCGACTCGAAGTCGTCGAGCGACTCGAAGGCCTGGTAGACGCTCGCGAACCGCAGGTAGGCGACCTCGTCGAGCTCGCGCAGCGGCGGCAGGATCGCGAGGCCGATGTCGTTCGCCTCGATCTGCGACGCGCCTGTCGACCGGATCGTCTCCTCGACCTTCTGCGCGAGCACGGCGAGGTCGGAATCGGTCACCGGTCGCCCCTGACACGCCTTCTTCACGCCGGCGACCACCTTCTCGCGGCTGAACGGTTCGATCACGCCCGAGCGCTTGATCACGACGAGGCTCGCCGTCTCGGTCGTCGAGAACCGCCGGCCGCACTCGGGGCACTGCCGGCGGCGCCGGATCGAGAGGCCGTCGTCGCTCGTACGCGAGTCGATGACACGGGAATCCGGGTGACGGCAGAACGGACAGTGCATGGTGCCTCCAGCCTAGCTGCACGGCCTCGGGCGACGGCGGCGTTCGCCGACGGCGCGTGTCGGGGCGTGCGGCGCGAGGGGCGCGAGGCGTGGGCGCGCGCCGCGTCGGCGCGCACGGGTCAGCGCGCGAACCGCGCCGCGACCGCCTCGCCGTGCGCGGGCAGGTCTTCCGCGGCCGAGAGCGCGGCGATCGCGGGCGCCACCTCGCGGAGCGCGTCGGCGTCGTAGCGCACCACCTGCTGCGGTCTCAGGAACGTCGCCGCGGACAGGCCGGCCGCGTAGCGGGCCTGGCCGCCCGTCGGCAGCACGTGATTCGACCCTGCGGCGTAGTCGCCGAGACTCACGGGCGAGTGGTCCCCCACGAAGATCGCGCCGGCGTTCTCGATGCGGGCGAGGGCGGCGTCGGCGTGGCGCACCTGGATCTCGAGGTGCTCGGGGCCGAACGCGTTCGCGAAGTCGGTCGCCTGGTCGAGGTCGTCGACGAGCACGAGGGCCGACTGCGCACCCTCCATGGCCGTGCGAACGCGCGTCGAGTGCTTCGTCGCCGCGACCCGCGCCTCGAGCCGTTCGATGACGCGGGCGGCGAACCCGGGGGCGTCGGTGACGAGCACGGCCGCCGCGAGCTCATCGTGCTCGGCCTGGCTCACGAGGTCGGCGGCCACGAAGTCGGCGTCGGCCGAGTCGTCGGCGATCACGAGGATGTCGGTGGGGCCCGCCTCGGCGTCGATGCCCGTGACGCCCTGGACGAGCCGCTTGGCGGCGGCGACGAAGACGTTGCCGGGCCCGGTGACACGCTGCACGGGCTCGAGTCCGATGCCGGGCACGCCGTAGGCGAAGGCGCCGATCGCGCCGGCACCGCCCATGGCGTACACCTCGGTGACGCCGAGGAGCGCAGCCACCCCCGCGACGACGGGGTGCACGCGCCCGCCGAACGCCTCCTGCGGCGGCGACGCGAGCGCGATGGAGCCCACTCCCGCTACCTGTGCGGGCACGACGTTCATGACCACGCTCGACGGGTACACGGCCTTGCCGCCCGGCACGTACAGGCCGACGCGGCCGACCGGCTGCCAGCGCTGCTCGACGACGGCGCCGTTCGCGAGCTCGGTGCGCCGCGGTGCCGGCACCTGGGCGCGGCTCGCTGCCCGCACGCGCTCGATGGTCGCCTCGATGGCCGAGCGGATGTGGGGCTCGAGCGCCTCGAGTGCGGCGGCGAGCTCCTCGGGCGGCACCCGCACAGCCGCGGGCCGCGCGCGATCGAACCGCTCGGCCTGGTCGACGAGTGCCGCCTCGCCGCGGTCGCGAACGTCGTCGATGAGGGCCCGCGCCCCGTCGAGGGCGGCCGTCACGTCGGTGGCGGCACGCGGCACGAGGGCGAGCAGTTCGGAGGCAGACGGACGGGTTCCGCGGAGGTCGATGGTACGCAGCATGGCCCTGTCAGCCTACCGGCGGCGGCTGAGCGCGACCTCGGGGCGCGTCACACCAGGCAGTTCGGACCGAGCAGGCTCTTGAGCTCGCCGTAGAGGTCGGCGGTGACCCGCACCGGGTACGGGAGCTCGAACACGCGCGCGGTGCGTCCCTTGAGCAGCCTGAGCCGCACCTCCGTGTCACCCCGGTGGCGGATGAGCACGTCGCCGAGCGCCGCGATCGTGTCGGTCGTGGCGCGGACGTCGGGCAGCGAGATGACCACGGGTCCCGACTCGTCGCCCTGACCGAGCTCGGGCGAGAACACGCTGTGGGCATGCAGGTTCATGCCGTCGTCGCGCAGGCTGACCCTGCCGCGGACGACGACGACGGAGTCGCCCTTCAGGCCCGGCGCGAACTCCTGGTAGGCCTTGCCCATGAACATCACGGTGATCTCGCCCGAGAAGTCCTCGACCTGGATCATGCCGTACTGGTTGCCGCTCTGGCGCGCGACGCGGTGCTGCACGCTGGTGACGAGGCCGGCGATCGTGACGGTGTCGCCGTCCTGCGTGGCATCCGAGCTCACGAGCTCGGTGATCGTCGTCGAGGCGTGCTTGGCAAGCGGCGCCTCGAGGCCCGCCAGCGGGTGGTCGGACACGTACAGGCCGAGCATCTCGCGCTCGAACGCGAGCTTGTCGCGCTTGGCCCACTCCGGTCGGTCGGGCACGAGCGACGGCACCGATTCCCGCTCGTGGTCCTCGAACAGGCTGTCGAAGTCGAATCCGATGTCGCCGACCTCCTCGGCGCGCTTCTCCTTCACCACCGACTCGACGGCGCCCTCATGGATCTCGACGAGCGCACGCCGGGTGTGCCCGAGCGAGTCGAACGCGCCCGCCTTGACGAGTGACTCGACCGTGCGCTTGTTCGCGACCTGCACCGGCACCTTCTTCAGGAAGTCGTGGAACGACTCGAATCGGCCCTTCTCCTCGCGGGCGGCCCGGATCGCGTCGACGACGTTGAAGCCGACGTTGCGCACCGCACCGAGCCCGAACCGGATGTCGTCGCCGACCGCGGCGAAGAAGCCGATCGACTCGTTCACGTCGGGTGGCAGCACCTTGATGCCCATGCGCCGGCACTCGTTGAGGTAGAGCGCGAGCTTGTCGCGCGCATCGCCGACGCTCGTGAGGAGCGCGGCCATGTACTCCGCCGGGAAGTGCGCCTTCAAGTACGCCGTCCAGTAGCTCAGCACGCCGTAGGCGGCCGAGTGGGCCTTGTTGAAGGCGTAGTCGGAGAACGGCAGCAGGATGTCCCACAGCGTCTTGACCGCGGCATCCGAGTAGCCGTTGGCCTTCATGCCGTTCGAGAAGCCCTCGTACTGCTTGTCGAGCTCGGACTTCTTCTTCTTGCCCATCGCCCGGCGCAGGATGTCGGCCTGTCCGAGCGAGAACCCGGCGACGCGCTGGGCGATCGCCATGACCTGCTCCTGGTAGATGATCAGGCCGTAGCTGGTGTCGAGGATGTCCCTCAGCGGGTCCTCGAGCTCGGGATGGATGGGCGTGATCGGCTGGAGCCCGTTCTTGCGCAGCGCGTAGTTGATGTGCGAGTTCGCGCCCATGGGCCCGGGGCGGTAGAGCGCGATGACCGCCGAGATGTCCTCGAAGTTGTCGGGCTTCATCTGCCGGAGGAGCGAACGCATGGGCCCGCCGTCGAGCTGGAAGACGCCGAGGGTGTCGCCTCGCGAGAGCAGCGCGTACGCCTCGGGGTCGTCGAGCGGCAGGTCTTCGAGCACGGGCCGGAAACCGCGGTTCGCCTCGATGTTGTCGAGCGCGTCGTCGATGATGGTGAGGTTGCGAAGCCCCAGGAAGTCCATCTTGATGAGGCCGAGCGACTCGCACGCGGGATAGTCGAACTGCGTGACGATCTGGCCGTCCTGCTCCCGCTTCATGATCGGGATGATGTCGATGAGCGGGTCGCTCGACATGATGACGCCCGCGGCATGCACGCCCCACTGGCGCTTCAGGTTCTCGAGCCCGAGCGCCGTCTCGAAGACCGTCTTGGCCTCGGGGTCGGTCTCGATGATGGCCCGGATGTCGCCGGCCTCCTTGTACCGCGGATGCTTCGGGTCGACGATGCCCGAGAGCGGGATGTCCTTGCCCATGATCGCCGGCGGCATGGCCTTGGTGAGCTTCTCCCCCATGCCGAACGGGAAGCCGAGCACGCGGCTCGAGTCCTTCAGGGCCTGCTTGGCCTTGATGGTGCCGTACGTCACGATCTGGGCGACGCGCTCGTCGCCGTACTTCTCGGTGACGTACTTGATGACCTCGCCGCGGCGGCGCTCGTCGAAGTCCACGTCGAAGTCGGGCATCGACACGCGATCGGGGTTCAGGAACCGCTCGAAGATGAGCCCGTGCTGCAGCGGGTCCAGGTCGGTGATGCGCATGGCGTACGCCGCCATCGAGCCGGCGCCGGAGCCGCGGCCCGGGCCGACGCGGATGCCGTTGTTCTTCGACCAGTTGATGAAGTCGGCGACGACGAGGAAGTAGCCGGGAAATCCCATCTGCGAGATGACCCCCACCTCGTAGTCGGCCTGCCGGCGCACCTCGGCGGGGACGCCGTTCGGGTACCGCACGTGCAGGCCCCGCTCGACCTCCTTCACGAACCAGCTCTCCTCGCTCTCGCCCGCTGGCACGGGGAAGCGCGGCATGAAGTTGGCGCTCGTGTTGAACTGCACGTTCGCCCGCTCGGCGATGAGGAGCGTGTTGTCGCACGCCTCGGGGTGGTCGCGGAAGACGTGCCGCATCTCGGCAGCGGTCTTCAGGTAGAAGTCGTCCGCGTCGAACTTGAATCGGTTCGGGTCGTCGAGCGTGGATCCCGACTGCACGCAGAGCAGCGCCGCGTGGCTCTTCGCGTCGTGCGCGTGCGTGTAGTGCAGGTCGTTCGTCGCGACGAGCGGCAGGTCGAGCTGCTTCGCGAGCCGCAGCAGGTCGTCCATGATGCGCCGCTCGATGGCGAGCCCGTGGTCCATGATCTCGGCGAAGTAGTTCTCGCGGCCGAAGAGGTCCCGGTAGTCGGATGCCGCCTTCAGCGCCTCGTCGTACTGGCCGAGGCGAAGCCGAGTCTGCACCTCGCCCGACGGGCAACCTGTGGTCGCGATGAGGCCCGTCGCATACGTCTGCAGCAGCTCGCGGTCCATGCGCGGCTTGAAGTAGTAGCCCTCGATCGACGCGCGGCTGGAGAGGCGGAACAGGTTGTGCATGCCCTCGGTGGTCTCGGCGAGCAGCGTCATGTGCGTGTATGCGCCGGAGCCCGACACGTCGTCGCCGCCGCCGTTGCCCCAGCGCACGCGCGTCTTGTCGCTGCGGTGGGTGCCCGGGGTGACGTAGGCCTCGGTGCCGATGATGGGCTTGATCCCGGCATCCGTCGCCTGCTTCCAGAAGTCGTAGGCGCCGAACACGTTGCCGTGGTCGGTGACCGCGACGGCGGGCATGCCCTCGTCCTTGGCCTTCTGGATGAGCTCCCCGATCCTGGCCGCGCCGTCGAGCATCGAGTACTCGCTGTGCACGTGCAGGTGCACGAAGGAATCGGCGGCCACTGCGCTCCTCTTCGGTGTTGCTGCGAGCTGGGCGGGGGCCTCCCAGTCTAGGGTCGACCACCCACCTTCAATCCTGCCGCAGGACCTCGAGCGCGTGGGCGAGGTCGGCCGGATAGTCCGATTCGAACCTCGTCCACTCCCCCGTGGCCGGGTGCGCGAACGACAGCCGGTACGCGTGCAGCCACTGCCGTGCAAGGCCCAGCCGGGCCGAGAGCGTCGGGTCGGCGCCGTACATGGAGTCGCCCACGCACGGATGCCGCTGCGCGGCCATGTGCACGCGGATCTGGTGCGTGCGGCCGGTCTCGAGGTGCACCTCGAGCAGCGATGCGTGCGGGAACGCCTCGATCGTCTCGTAATGCGTCACGGCGTGCTTACCGCCCGCCACCACGGCGAACTTCCACTCCGAGCGCGGGTGGCGGCCGACCGGCGCGTCGATCGTGCCCGCGAGCGGGTCGGGATGGCCCTGCACCACGGTGTGGTAGATCTTCTCGACCTCGCGGTCGTGGAACTGGCGCTTCAGGTCGGTGTAGGCGCGCTCGGACTTCGCGACCACCATGAGGCCGCTCGTGCCCTGGTCGAGCCGGTGCACGACCCCCTGCCGCTCGGGCGCGCCCGACGTGGAGATGCGGTACCCGGCGGCGACCAGTGCGCCGACCACGGTGGGGCCCTCCCAGCCGAGCGACGGATGCGCCGCCACGCCGGCGGGCTTGTCGACCACCACGAAGTGGTCGTCGTCGTACACGATGCCGAGGTCGGGCACGGGGATCGCCTCAACCTCGAGGGTGCGCGGCGGCTCCCAGCTCACGTCGAGCCAGGCGCCGCCCCGGAGGCGGTCGGACTTGTCCACAGGCGCCCCGTCGAGCGAAGCGCCGCCGGCCGCGGCGATGTCGGCCGCCTGCGTGCGGGAGAAGCCCAGGAGCTTCGCGAGGCCCTGGTCGACACGCACGCCGTCGAGCCCGTCGGGCACGGGAAAGGAACGATGCTCCATGCTCAGGACTCGGCGGCGCGGGGCGTTCCGGCGAGCGGCGTCCGCCCGTCGCCCGGGGTGTCGGCGTCGGTGCCCTCCGTCGAGGTCGGCCCCAGTGAGTCGACGCCGGCGTCCGGGGCGGCGTCGGGCGTGGCATCCGCTCGCTTGGACTCACGCGTGCCGTCGAGCCCGACCCCGCGGATGGTGAGCAGCATGAAGAGCGCCATGCTCGAGACGATGGCGATGTCGGCGACGTTGTAGATGGCGGGGATGAGCCACGGGGTCGAGATGAAGTCGATCACGTGGCCCAGGCCGAAGCTCGGCTCGCGGAGCAGCCGGTCGGTGAGGTTGCCGAGCACGCCGCCGAGCAGGAGTCCGAACACGAGCGCCCACGCGATCGAGCGGATGCGACGGGCGAACCAGACGATGAACGTGATCACCCCCGCCGCGAGGATGGTGAAGATCCACGTCATGCCGCTCGCGAGCGAGAACGCCGCGCCCGGATTTCGCACGAGCTGCCACTCCAGCAGCGTGCCGAGCACCGGCACGGTCTCGCCCTCGGTGAGGTTCATGACGACGAGGTACTTGCTCAACTGGTCGAGGCCGTACACCACGAGGGCGGCGGCCACCACGATGAGGAGTGCGGTTGCGGTGCCGACCTTCGCGGCCCGCTCAGCCGCCAAAGCCCTGGAAGGTCGGAGCCGGAGTCTGCTCGATCACCGGCGCCGAGAAGCCCTGGCTGCCCGTGACCTGCACGGGTGCGGCAGTGTCGAGCTCGCGCAGCTGGCCTTCGATGTAGCTCTTCAGCTTCTGCCGGTACTCGCGCTCGAAGACGCGCAGCTCGTCGACCCGCTTCTCGAGCGCGATGCGCTCCTGGTCGAGGACGCCCATCTGCGCACGCTGCTTGGCCTCTGCCTCGGCGACCACGCGCGCGGCCGTCGCGTGCCCCTCGGCGATGAGCGCGTCTCGCTTCTCGACGCCCTCGCGCACGTGCTCCTCGTGAAGGCGGCGTGCGAGTTGGAGCAGGTTCGTGGTCGAGGTCTGCTCGTCGAGCTCTGAATGCTGGGCGGGCGCCTGAGTGGGCACGGCCACCGTGGGCGGCGGCGCGGCCGGCGCGGCGTACACCGCGGCAGGGGCCGGCGCGGCGGGGGCGCCCTTGCGGGCCTCCGCGGCACGGGCCTCGGCAGCGGCGAGCCGCTGACGCAGTTCCTCGTTCTCCTGGTTCAGCCGGCGCAACTCGACGACCACCTCGTCGAGGAAGTCATCGACCTCGTCCTGGTCGTAGCCCTCCCGGAATTTCGTCGCCTGGAAGCGCTTGTTGACCACATCTTCCGGAGTTAGCGCCATGGCTTCCCACCCTCGAATCTGTCGAACTGTTCGATCACGTTCAGCTAAAGGTAGCAAAGACCTTCCGCAGGTCGCAGTGCCGGATGCATCGGCACGCCGCCCTCGAGGAGATCGTCAGCCGCTCGACTGTGCGAGGTCCGCCAACCATGACACCACGGTCATCGCGATGATGACCATGAGCATGGCGAGACTCCACCCGAGGTCGAGTGCGACTTGGCCGATGCGTATCGGCGGCACGAGCCGCCGGAAGAAACGCACGGGGGGGTCCGTGACCGTGTACACGGCCTCCACGGTCACGAGCCATGGACCACGCGGTCGCCACGACCGGTTGAACGTGCGCACGAGATCGAGCACGAAGCGCGCCCACATCACGAAGAAGTAGATGAGCAGCAGCGTGTAGAGGATGTTCCAGACGACGACGAGTGCGCCCACGGCGGCTACGCGTGCGTGAAGAACGACGCGTCGACGTCGCCCTCGGCTTCGCCCGCCTCGCCCGAGACGACCACGTGCGCCGGCGAGAGCAGGAACACCTTGCTCGTCACTCGCTCGATCTTGCCGTAGAGGCCCTGGGAGAGGCCGCTCGCGAAGTCGATGAGCCGTCGTGCGTCGCCGTCGGACATCTGGGAGAGGTTGATGATCACGGGCACGCCCTCGCGGAAGGACTCGGCGATCACCTGGGCGTCACGGTACTGACGCGGGTGCACGGTGAGGATCTCGTTCATCTCCGCCTGGGCTGGGGTCGGTTGGACAGGGTGCCGTCGCAGCGGCGTGACGGCCGCTCCGGTCTTCGGTGCGGGGGCCACGGCGTGCACGATGGGTGCGGCGGGCGCGGGTGCCTGCTCGGGCTCGGGCTCGAACTCCTCGTCCGCGAGTCCGAGGTAGACCATGGTCTTCTTGAGCGGGTTCGACATCGCTGCCTCCGTCTGTGTTCCGTCTCTTCGAGGCTAACCGGCGTCCGGCCGATTCCCGGTGATTGCGGTCCCGATACGCAGGTGTGTCGCGCCCTCCAGGATCGCCTCGCGAAAATCGTGGGACATCCCGATGGACAGATCGGTCGCGTCGGGGGCGATTGCGCGGATGCGCTCGGAGAGGAGCCGCACCCGTGCGAACGCGGGCCGGGCGGGTTCGCCGAGCGGCGCGACGGCCATGAGTCCGCGAAGGCGCAGCCCGGGGGTCTCGAGCACGTGCTCGACGAGGGCCTCGAGTCCATCGGGGGCGACGCCGCCCCGGCCGGGATCGTCGGTGAGGTCGACCTGCGCGAAGCAGTCGACGGATGCCTCGTCCGAGCGGAGCGCGTCGACCAGCGACATTCGGTCGACCGAGTGGATGGCCGACGCGTAGGCGCGAACCTGGCGTGCCTTCTTGGACTGCAGCTGCCCCACGAAGTGCCAGCGCAACCCGAGGTAGGCCAGGGCTTCCGCCTTCACCTTCGCCTCCTGGTGCCGGTTCTCTCCCACATCTCGCACGCCGAGCGACGCGAGCTCCGCGAT
Organism: Agromyces bauzanensis; assembly: GCF_014645655.1. Classification (GTDB taxonomy): domain Bacteria; phylum Actinomycetota; class Actinomycetes; order Actinomycetales; family Microbacteriaceae; genus Agromyces; species Agromyces bauzanensis. The sequence continues at coordinate 381,337 of NZ_BMMD01000001.1, forward strand.
GAGCGAGACAGGCTGGAACTTCGTCACGACGATGGTCGTGATCTCGGAGAGGCCGCGGCCCGCATCGCGCGCGGCATCCGCGACACTGCCCTGCACGGCCGCGAGCCGGTCGGCGAGGGCGCTCACGGGCGCTCCCGCTCGACCGTCGCGCGTCGGCTCATTTGAGGAAGTCGGGGATGTCGAGGTCGTCGCCGTCGTCGTCGAAGGCCGGGTCGGACACGATCTGGTCGGCGGCGGCCGTCGGCGCCTCGCCCCAGTTCGCGGTCTCGACGAGCTCGTCGATGTCGATCTCCCCGACGACGTCGGCCGTCTCGCCGCCGATCGCCGACGCTCCGACGCTCGCGCCGACGGTCGCGGGCACGAAGCTCGTGCGCCTGGCCTCGGCCGGCTGCGGCTTCGCGTTCGGCTCACCGCCGTCGAAGCCCGCCGCGATCACCGTGACCCGCACCTCGTCGCCGAGCGTGTCGTCGATGACGGCGCCGAAGATGATGTTGGCCTCGGGGTGCACGGCCTCCTGCACGAGCCGGGCGGCGTCGTTGATCTCGAAGATGCCGAGGTTCGAGCCGCCCTGGATCGACAGCAGCACGCCGTGCGCCCCATCGATGGAGGCCTCCAGTAGCGGACTGGCCACGGCGAGCTCGGCCGCCTTGATCGCGCGGTCGGCGCCTCGCGAGGAGCCGATGCCCATGAGGGCGGAGCCGGCGCCCTGCATGACCGACTTGACGTCGGCGAAGTCGAGGTTGATGAGGCCGGGCGTCGTGATGAGGTCGGTGATGCCCTGCACACCGGCGAGGAGCACCTGGTCGGCCGTCGCGAACGCCTCGAGCATCGAGATGCCGCGGTCGCTGATCTCGAGCAGGCGGTCGTTCGGCACGACGATGAGGGTGTCGACCTCCTCCTTCAGCCGCGCAACGCCCTGCTCGGCCTGGGTCTGGCGGCGCTTGCCCTCGAAGCCGAAGGGCTTCGTCACGACGCCGATGGTGAGTGCGCCGATGGACTTGGCGATGCGGGCGACCACGGGGGCGCCGCCGGTTCCGGTGCCGCCGCCCTCGCCGGCCGTGACGAAGACCATGTCGGCGCCGGCCAGGGCCTCCTCGACCTCCTCGGCATGATCCTCGGCGGCGCGTCGGCCCACCTCGGGATCGGCTCCGGCGCCGAGGCCGCGCGTGAGATCCCGCCCCACGTCGAGCTTGACGTCGGCGTCGCTCATGAGCAGCGCCTGCGCGTCGGTGTTGATGGCGATGAACTCGACTCCGCGAAGGCCGAGCTCGATCATGCGGTTGACGGCGTTGACACCGCCGCCGCCGATGCCGACGACCTTGATGACGGCGAGGTAGTTCTGGTTTGTCGACATGACCGGCCTTCCGTGCGAGCTCTGAACCTTGAACCTCTAGTCGAAGGTTAAAGTTTTGCTGAGTATGCAATTCCTCTTCCGAAGGTAGGTGCCGCCCGGGCCGTGACCGTCAAGGTCGGCCCGCGTGTCGCGATCCGCCGGTCGTTTCCGCTCCGCCGGAGTGTCCGCTCCGCGGGCGGATCACCTCGTGACGGCGCTCGTCGGCGCCGACACATCGTAGGTCGCGACCGCGTCGGGCGGCGCAGCGCGCATGAGCTGGGCGAGGACCGCCGCCTTCTGCGCCGAGTCCTCGGCACTCCCCCAGACCACGCTCGCGCCGCCTGCGAGCTCGAGCCGTACGTCGTCGGCGGTGGCCGCCGTCGCCCGGGTCAGTTGCGCGCGCACCTCGGCTGGAAGGCTGCGCACGACCGCGGCGACCGCACGGAACCCCTCGTCGGCCACCCCGCCGTCGACCTCGATGAGCGGCTGCCCCTCTGGGCGCTCGGCGGGGCGGTCGATGACCACCCCGGCCGCATCGACGAGCTCGAGGCCGGAGCCCGTTTCGACGACCCCGACGGGGGTGCGCTCGACGATGCGCACCACGAGCGTGCCGGGCGGGATCGTCTCGGTCGCATACGTCTCGATGAGCGGGAACTCGGAGAGCACGGCGAGCACCTCGCCCGAGTCGATGAGCGGCAACGGCGTGCCCATGACGTCGGCGAACGCCGCCTGCAGCTCGGCGGCGGGCACGCGCTGCGAACCCTCGATGCGCACCTCGCGCAACGCCATGAGCGGCGAGTAGGCGCCGATCGCGACCACGGCGACGAGCGCGGCGATCGACCCCATCACGACCGCCCAGGCGACGCGCCGGCGACGTGTGCGCCTGGTGAAGCGTCGTACCTCCTGCCGCTCGTAGCGCCGCCGTTCCCGCGCCGCCGCCGCGAGCGCCCGCTTCGCGGCGCGCGCGTCGCGAGGCAGGCCGTCGCGCTCTGGTTCGACCGACGTCGCGATCACCGGGATCGGCTCGGTCGCCACGCGGTCGGCCATCGCCACGATCGACGGCGATGGTTTCGCCGAGGTGCGCGGCGACGACCGCACGGTCGCCTCGGAGGCATCCGGCACGTCGGACCCCGCCCGTGACGCCCTCGGCGTCGGACGGTCGAAGCCCTGGGGCCGCTTCACGCCCGGCGCATCCTCATCCGCGCTCCCGCTCGAGCGAGCCGATCAGCTGCGGCACGATCCGGTAGACGTCGCCGCAGCCGAGCGTCACGACGAAGTCGCCGTCGCGCGCGATGCGGGCGGTGTGGTCGGCGGCCTGCTGCCAGTCGGAGATGAACGCGACGTGCGAGGGATCGGCGAAGCGCTCGCTCACGAGCGCGCCCGTGACGCCCGGCTCGGGATCCTCGCGCGCGCCGTACACGTCGAGCACCACGGTCTCGTCGGCGTATCGCTCGAGCACCTCGGCGAATTCCTTCGCGAACAGCCGGGTGCGGCTGTACAGGTGCGGCTGGTGCACGGCGATGATGCGGCCGTCGCCCACGACCGTGCGCGCCGCTGCCAGTGCCGCCGCCACCTCGGTCGGGTGGTGCGCGTAGTCGTCGTACACGCTGACGCCGCCGACCGTGCCGTGCAGCTCGAAGCGACGGCCCGTGCCGGCGAACCGGGCGATCCCGTCCAGGGAAGCCGCAGGATCGAACCCGAGTCCCACGAGCACCGTGAACGCGCCGGCCGCGTTGATGGCGTTGTGCCGGCCGGGGATCCGGAGCGTCGCCCGGTACTCGGCGCCCTCGAAGTCGATCGCGAACGAGACGGGACCGTCGGTCTCGATGTCGTGCACCCGCACCGTGGCATCCGCCGCCTCGCCGAACGTCATGACGCGCTGGTGCGACAGTCGGGCCGCGACCCGCTTCGCCCCGGAGTCGTCGGAGGAGATCGCGACGAACTCGCGCGCCCGGTCGGCGAAGTCGACGAACGCCTGCTCGAACGCCTCGAGCGAGCCGTAGTGGTCGAGGTGGTCGGGATCGACGTTCGTGACGAGCGCGACCGACGTGTCGTACAGCAGGAACGAGCCGTCGGACTCGTCGGCCTCGACGACGAAGAGCTCGCCACGTCCGGATGCCGCGCTGGTACCGAGCTCCTCGATGACGCCGCCGTTCACGAAGCTCGGGTCGGCGCCGAGGGCGAGCAGGCCCGTGATGATCATGCCCGTCGACGTGGTCTTGCCGTGGGCGCCCGCGATCGACACGAGCCGACGCCCCGCGATGAGCGCCGCGAGGGCCTGCGAACGGTGCAGCACCGGGAGCCCGCGCTCGAGGGCGAGCCGGTACTCGGGGTTGTCCTGCCAGAGCGCGCCCGTGACCACGACCGTGTCGACGTCGTCGCGGAGGTTCGCGGCGTCGTGCCCGATCGCGATCTCGGCTCCGAGCGCGCGCAGCGCGGCGATGTTGTCGGAGTCCCGCACGTCGGAGCCCGTGACCCGGTGCCCGTCGCCCAGGAACAGGCGGGCGATGCCGCTCATGCCCGAGCCGCCGATGCCGACGAAGTGCACGTTGCCGAGCTCGGCGGGGATCTCGGCGTTCGGGTCGGGCTTGATGGTCACGGTGCGGCGGCTTCTTCCTCGGGTGCGGTCGGGGCTCGGGATCGCGGATGTCGCGGCATCCACTCACTCCACGTTACGCGGTGTGCGCGTCGTCGCCGGCACCCCCGCCGAGTGCCGCGTCGATGAGCGCGATCATGCGGTCGGTGCCGTCGCGTCGACCCACGGATGCCGCGGCCGCGGCCATGCCCTCGACGCGGGCCTGGTCGCCGAGCAGCGGCAGCAGCTCGCCCTCGACCCACGACGGCACGAAGTCGGCATCGTCGAGGAGGATGCCGCCGCCCGCACGCACGACGTCGGCGGCATTGAAGCGCTGCTCGCCGTTGCCGACGGGGTACGGCACGTAGACGGCGGGGATGCCGAGGGCTGCGAGCTCGCTCACGGTTGCGGCACCGGCACGCGACACGGCCACGTCGGCGACCGCGAGCGCAAGGTCCATGCGGTCGGCGTACGCGATCATGCGGTAGTCGTCGATGCCCGGGTCGGCGACGTCGGCGTTGCCGCCCGCGACGTGCAGCACCTGCCACCCGGCGCCCGTGACGGCCGCGGCGCCCTCGACCATGGTGCGGTTGATGCGCCGGGCGCCGAGCGAGCCGCCCGTGACGAGGAGCACGCGGCGCGACGGGTCGAGGTCGAAGAACGCCACGGCCTCGTCGCGCAGGGCCGCCCGGTCGAGCGTCTCGATCTCACGCCGGAGCGGCATGCCCACGTACACGGCGTGCGGCAGGTTCGTGCCGCTGAAGGCGACGCCGACCCGGGCCGCCCAGCGGGCCCCGAGCCGGTTGGCGAGCCCGGGCTTCGCGTTCGCCTCGTGGATCACGACCGGCACACGCGTACGTCGCGCCGCCAGGTACGCCGGCGTGGAGACGTATCCGCCGAATCCGACGACCACATCGACGCGGCGGTCGCGGACGATCCGGGCGACATCGTCGACCGACCGGCGGAACCGAACGGGGAAGGCCAGTGCGGCTCGGTTCGGGCGCCGCGGGAACGGCACCTTGGCGATCGTGAGCAACTCGTAGCCTCGGGCCGGCACCAGCCGTGACTCCAGGCCCTCGGCGGTACCGAGCACGAGCACCTCGCACGAGGGGTCGCGCTCGCGGAGCCGGTCGGCGACGGCGAGCAGCGGGTTGACGTGGCCGGCGGTGCCTCCGCCGGCCAGCAGGTACGTCGTCATCGAGCGGTCCGCCCCGACGCCCGTGCCGCGGCACGGGCCTCCGCGCGTGCGGCCGTGCGCGTCGCGGCCTCCGGATCGCGCGCGACCGACAGCACGACGCCGATCGCGAGCAGGGTGGTGAGCAGGGCCGTGCCACCCGCGGAGACGAGGGGCAGCGGCACGCCGAGGACGGGGAAGACTCCGAGCACGACACCGATATTGACACACGCCTGGCCGACGACCCACACGAGCACGGTCGCCGTGACGGTCTTCGCGAACGGCGTGCGCGCCGCGCGCAGGACGCGCGCGAACGCCACTGCGAGCACCACGAAGAGCCCGATGACGACCACGGCGCCGATGAGCCCGAGTTCCTCGCCGATGATCGCGAAGATGAAGTCGTTGTCGGCGGCGGGCAGCCACGACCACTTCGCCGTGGAGTTGCCGAGTCCGACCCCGAAGATGCCGCCGTTCGCGAGCGCGAACCGGCCGTGCTGGATCTGCCAGCAGTCCGCCTCGTCGATCGTCGTGCAGTTCTCCTGCAGGAACGCGGTGATCCGGCGCTTCCGGCTGTCGCTCGACGCCGCGGCGATCACGAACACCGCGAGGCCGAGGAGCACCGGCGGCAGCAGCAGCCGGATGCGCACGCCGATGAGGAACAACGCGCCCATGAGCATGGCTCCCATGATCATGACGGTGCCGAGGTCGCCGCCGAGGAGGACGAGGCCGATCGCGCCACCGCCCACCAGGAGGATGGGCAGGATGCCGTGCGTGAAGTCGCCCAGCTTCTCCTGCTTCTTCGTGACGATGAGCCCCAGCCAGATCACGAGCGCGACCTTGATGAGCTCGGACGGCTGGAACTGCACCCCGCCGATCGCGAGCCAATTCGTGTTGCCGCCGATCGTCACGCCGAGGTCGGTCGCCACCACGAGCACCTGCAGCGAGCACGAGACGATCAGCATCGGCCACGCCACCGCCATCCACGCGCGCTCGGGCATGCGGCTCGAGATGAGCATGATCGGGATGCCGAACAACGCGTACAGCCCCTGCCGGGTCGCCTGCACGAAGAAGCCGCCGTCCTCGAGGTTCGATTCGACCGACGACGAGGAGAGCACCATGACGAGGCCGAACACGACGAGGAAGAGCGTCGTGCCGAGCAGCAGGAAGTAGTCCTTCGACTCGACGCGGAAGACGCGCCCGAGCCGGATGCGGGCGGCGGAGACGCCCGCCGCCTCACCCTTCGGTGGTCGGGCCGTGCGGGGCGGAGTCGGCATCCGCCTCACCTCCCAGCCTCGCCCTGACCGCCTCGTGGAATCGCCGGCCGCGGTCGGCGTAGTCGGCGAACTGGTCCATCGACGCCGCCGCTGGCGCGAGGAGCACCGTGTCCCCCGGCTCGGCCACGGCTGCGGCCAGCTCGACCGCCTCGGGCATCACGGTTTCAGTGTCATCCGTCACGACCTCGAACAGCGGCAGCTCGGGCGCGTGTCGCCGGAACGCCGCCGCGAGGGCGGTGCGGTCGACCCCGATCACGATCGCGGCGCGCAGCCGACCCGCGTGCGCGGCGACGAGCGCGTCGGCGTCGACCCCCTTGAGCATCCCGCCGACGATCCACACGACGCGGCCGAAGGCGCGCAGCGATGCCTCGGCCGCGTGCGGGTTGGTGGCCTTGGAATCGTCGATCCAGCGGATGCCTCCGGTCTCGGCCACGGTCTCGATGCGGTGCGCGTCAAGACGGAAGGCGCCGAGCGCGTCGTGGATGACGCCGACTGGCACGCCGTACGACCGGGCCAGCGCCGAAGCCGCGAGGATGTTCGCGACGACGTGCGGCGCCGCGAGGCCGTGCGGTTCGAGCTCGGCGACCGTGATGATCTCGAGCGCGGCAGTGTGCCGCTCGTCGAGGAAGGCGCGGTCGCACAGGATGCCCTCGACGACGCCGAAGTCGCTCGGGCCCGGCACGTCGAGGCCGAAGCCGATCGCCCGCGCACCCTCCTCGACGTCGGCCTCCTCGACCATGTGCATGGTCGCCTCGTCGGCGCGGTTGTACACGCAGGCGATCTTCGTGTTCTCGTAGACCGTCGCCTTCGCGGTGCGGTACGCCTCGGGCGAGCCGTGCCAGTCGAGGTGGTCGTCGGCGAGGTTGAGGCACACGCTCGCCCACGGGTGCAGCGCGCCGGGTCCGGTCTTCGGCAGGTGGTGCAGCTGGTAGCTCGACAGCTCCACCACGAGCACGTCGAACCCGCCGGGATCGCGCACGGCATCGAGCACGGGCAGGCCGATGTTGCCGCACGGCGCCGCGCGCAGTCCGTTGGCGGCGAGGAACGTCGCGGCCAGCTGCACGGTCGTGGTCTTGCCGTTCGTGCCGGTGACGAGGATCCACTCCGCGGCGTTCACCTTGTCGCGAACGCGCCAGGCGAGCTCGATGTCGCCCCATACGGCGACGCCGACGGCGCCGGCCCACTCGAGCACGGGGTGGTCGGGGTGGAACCCGGGCGACGCCACGACGATCTCGGGGGCGAACGACACGAGCTCGGCGGGTACGTCGTCGAGCGGATGCCGCAGCAGCTTCGCCCCGATGACCTCGAGGATCCGCGCCCGGTCGTCGTCCACCGACGGGGCGACCACCAGCACGTCGGCGCCGAGTTCGGTCAGCGTGTCGGCGACCGCGAAGCCCGTGACGCCGAGGCCGAGCACCGCGACCCGCAGCCCGCGCCAGTCGGCGCTCCAGCTGGTGAGCGCGTCGAGCCGGGCGCGCCTCGCCGCGGCATCCGCCTCGGTCACCGCTGCAGCCACTCGAAGTAGAAGCTGCCGACGGCCGCCGCGACGACGAGGCCGCCGATGATCCAGAAGCGCACGACGATCGTGACTTCGGCCCAGCCCTTCAGCTCGAAGTGATGGTGGATGGGACTCATCAGGAAGATGCGTTTGCCGCGGGTGAGCTTGAAGTAGGCGCGTTGCACGATGACCGAGCCCGTCTCGATGACGAAGAGACCGCCGGTGAGGATGAGCAGGAGCTCCGTGTGGCTGACGATCGCCAGGGCGGCCAGGGCGCCGCCGAGGGCGAGGGAGCCTGTGTCGCCCATGTAGATGTGCGCGGGGTTCGTGTTCCACCAGAGGAAGCCGACGAGGCCGCCGACGATGGCCGTCGCCACGATCGCGAGGTCGAGCGGATCGCGCACCTCGTAGCAGCGGTATGCGTCGCTCGGGTTGAGGTTCTCGCTCGAGCAGGACTGGTTGAACTGCCAGAAGCCGATGAAGACGAACGACCCGATCGCGAGTATCGAGGCGCCGCCGGCGAGTCCGTCGAGCCCGTCGGTGACGTTCACGCCGTTGGAGGTCGCGACGGTGATGAGGCCGATCCAGATGACGTACAGGACGATGCCGACCACCGTGCCGAACACGATGAAGTCGAGCGGCAGGTCGCGGATGAACGAGATGCTCGTGCTCGCGGGCGTCACGCTCTGCTCGTTGGGGAATTGCAGCGCGAGCAGGGCGAACGCCGTGGCCACGACGACCTGGCCCAGGACCTTCGCCCAGCCGCCGAGGCCGAGACTCTGCCGCTTGCGGGTCTTCACGAAATCGTCGATGAAGCCGACGGCGCCGAGGCCGACCATCATGAAGAGCACGAGCAGGCCCGACGCGGTCGGCGGTTCGTTGCTCAGCACCAGCGTGGCGACGAAGTAGCCGAACAGGGTCCCGAGGATGAAGACGATGCCGCCCATGGTGGGCGTGCCGCGTTTGACGTGGTGGCTCTTCGGACCATCGTCGCGGATGAACTGGCCCCAGCCGATCCTGCGGAACAGGCGGATGAAGAGTGGGGTCAGGAAAAGCGTGAAGGCGAGCGACAACGCCCCGGCGGTCAGCAGTGCTCTCACGCGAACCATTCTCCCAGTCGGTGACCGGGCAGGCCGATCATCAGTGCTGCCCCGCCGCTCATGCGAACCATTCTCCCAGTCGGTCGCCGAGGTGGCGGAGACCCGCCGAGTTCGACGATTTCACGAGCACCGTATCACCGGGGCGCGCAGTGGCGACGACGAGGTCGAACGCCTCGTCGGCGGTCTCGACGAAGGCGGACTCGCCGTCCCATGAGCCCTCGTTGACGGCCGAGATGTGCAGGCGGCGCGCGCCCGAACCGACGACCACGAGCTGCGAGATGCCGAGACGCACGGCGAGCAGCCCGATGCGGTCGTGCTCCTCCCCCGAGAACTCGCCCAGCTCGCTCATCTCGCCGAGCACCGCGATGGTCCGCGTGCCCGGCGCCTGCACCTGGGCGAGCGTCTTGAGGGCGGCCGACATCGAGTCCGGGCTCGCGTTGTAGGCGTCGTTGATCACCGTGATCCCGTCGCGGCCGCCCATGACCTGCATGCGCCACCGCTCGGCGAGCGTCAATGACTCGAGGGCCCCGACGATGGCGGGCAACGGCACGCCGAGCTCGACGGATGCCGCGATCGCAGCGAGTGCGTTCATGACGTGGTGCTCGCCAAGCACGCCGAAGTGCACGCGGGCCGACTCGCCGCCCGGGATCGTCACCGTGAAGTCGGTGCCGCGGGCGTGCACGGCGAGGTGGGTGGCCCGCACCTCGGCGACACCGGCGAGCCCGAACCACACCACGCGTGCCTTCGTGAGGCCGGCCATGGACACCACGCGCGGGTCGTCGGCGTTGAGCACCGCGACATCCGTCTCGAGGAGGTCGGTGACCATCTCGCTCTTGGCGCGCACGGTCTGCTCGATGCCGCCGAACTCGCCGGCGTGGGCGAGCCCGACCTTGAGCACGATGCCCACGTCTGGTCGGGCCATGCGCACGAGCCGCGCGATCTCGCCGACGGCGGATGCCCCCATCTCGGCCACGAGGAACTGCGTGTCGTGGCTGAGCTCGAGCATCGTGATGGGCGCGCCGACCTCGTTGTTGAACGACTTTCGGGCCGCGACCGTCGGGCCGACGCGCTCGAGCACCGCGCGCAGGAGGTTCTTCGTCGTGGTCTTGCCGTTGGAGCCCGTGACCCCGACGATGCGCAGGCGCCCGCGCGCGCGCACTCGTCCGACCACCTCCGTCGCGAGCGCGCCGAGCGCGTCGACGGTGTCGCCGACGACGACCTGCGGCACCGCGAGGTCGACCGGACGCTCCACGACCAGGAGCGCTGCTCCCTGCTCGGCCGCCGCGGGTGCGAAGCGGTGCCCGTCGTCGAACTCGCCGCGCTTGGCGAAGAAGACGTCGCCGGGGCCGATCTCGCGGGAGTCGGTCGTGACGGCGCCCTCGATGACGGTCTCGGGCGCGGCATCCGTGCCGTCGAGGCGCAGCGCGCCGCCGACCGCCGAGGCGATCTCGGCGAGGGTGAGCGCGATCATGCGGGCCAGCCCGCCTCGCGCAGGGCCTGCCTGGCATCGTCTCGGGCCGAGTAGGGGATCTTCACGCCCTTCACCTCGTGGTACTCCTCGTGTCCGGGGCCGGCGTACAGGATGGCGTCGCCCTCGCCCGCCAGCGCGAGCGCCGTGCGGAACGCCTCGCGCGGGTCGGCGACCTCGTGGATCTCGCGGTCGGGAACGGCGGCCTTCGCGCCGGCGATGAGCGCCGCGCGGATCGCCGCAGGGTCCTCGAATCGCGGGTGGAAGTCGGTGATCACGACGACGTCGGCACCGCGGGCGGCGATGGCGCCCATCTCGGCGCGCTTCGTCGTGTCACGGTCGCCGTCGGCGCCGAACAGCATGATGAGCCTGCCGGTCGTGAACCGCCGGATGGCGCCGAGCGTCTGCAGGAACGCGTCGGGGCTGTGCCCGTAGTCGATGTAGACGAGCGGACCCTTCTCGCCCGAGATGCGCTCGGCTCGACCGGGGATGTACGCGTCGATGCCGCCGTCGCGCTCGAGCACCTGCGCGATGCGATCGAGATCGTAGCCCGCCTCGACGAGCATCACGATCGCGAGCGCGGCATTTGCGGCCATGTACCAGCCGAGCAGGGGCACGCGGGAGTCGAGCCGCCGCCCCTCCGGTCCCTCGAGCACGAACGTGGTGCGGGTCGCCGATTCCTCGCCGACGGTGAGTCGCCAGTCGGCCTCGACGTCGGGGCGCGTCGTCAGCGTGGTCACGGGAATGCGCGATTCGGCGACGAGCCGACGGCCCCACTCGGAGTCGACGGTGACGACGCCGCGCCGGGAGCGCTCGGGCTGGTACAGCTCGCGCTTGGCCTCGAAGTACTCGTCCATCGATGCATAGTCGTCGAGGTGGTCGTGCGTCAGGTTCGTGAAGCCCACGACGTCGAACACGAGGCCGTCGACGCGGTGCCGCGAGAGCGCCTGCGCCGAGACCTCGACGCCGACCGCGCGCACGTCGACCTCGCGCATGCGGGCGAGGAGCGCGTGCAGTTCGCTCGCCTCCGGCGTGGTGAGCGAGCTCGTGACGGCCTCGTCGCCGATGCGCCGCTCGGCGGTCGAGGTGAGCCCGGCGACCACCCCGAGCTGGCGCAGGATGCCGTAGAGCAGGTACACGACGCTCGTCTTGCCGTTCGTGCCGGTCACGCCGAACAGCGTCGCGGGGTTCTCGGCCGTGCGGTGGATCCATGCGGCCACGTCGCCGAGCGCGGCGCGCGCGTCGGGCGTCACGAGGATAGGCAGCCCGGCGGCGGCGGCGAGCTCGGCGCCGGCGCGGTCGGTGAGGATGGCCACGGCTCCCGCGTCGCGCGCCGCGGCGGCGTACCGTGCGCCGTGCGCGTTGCGGCCCGGAACGCCCACGTACAGATCGCCGGGACGCACCGATCCCGACGACAGCACGACGCCGGTGACCTCCAGCGCACCAATGTCGCCGCGCACCTCGAACTCGAACGTCGCGGCGAGGGCGGGCAAGGGGCGTGGGTTCGGATGCTGCGGCCGGAGGGCCGTGGAAGGCGATCCGGTCACGAACCCAACTTTCTCACCAGGTGGCTGGCAGCTCGGGCGCGGGGGCGCCGGACGGAAGTGTCCGATACTTCTTCAGCACCTGGCTCATCACCTGTTGGAAGACGGGAGCGGATGCGGCGGACGAGTTCATCTTAACGGGATTCATGATGCTCACCGAAACGACGAACCGCGGATCGTCCGCCGGGGCGAACCCCGAGACCGACACGAGGTAGCCGGTGAGGTAGCCTCCGTTGCCGTCGGGGACCTGCGCGGTTCCGGTCTTGGCCGCGACACGGTAGCCCGGGATGTTCCATTCGTCGGCGAGCCAGCCGTCGAGGTAGACGCGCTCGAGCATCTGGCTGGTCTGGTCGGCCGCCGTCTCGGAGATCACGCGCGTGCCCTCCGTCTCGGGCGCGTCGAGCTCGCCGTCCTCGCCGACGCAGCCGTCGACGAGCCGCACCGGCATGCGCACGCCGCCGTTGGCGATGGTCTGGTACGCGCTCGCGATCTGCACCGCGGTCGTGGTGAGCCCCTGCCCGAACATCGTCGCGTACTTCGTCTGGTTGTCCCACGCGTCGGGGCCGCCGTGCAGGTCGCCTGGCTCCTCCGCCGCGAAGCCGACCTCGGTCTCCTGGCCGAGCCCGAAGGCCCGCATGTACTCGTAGCGATCCTCGTCGGTGAGCCGTTCGCCGAACATCGACATGCCCGTGTTCGACGAGTCGACGAGCACGCCGGTGAGGGTGTATCGGGTCTCCTCGTGCAGGAAGCTGTCGTTGATGTTCGCCCCGTTCGGCGGCAGGTACCGGTACCCTGCGACGACCTGGCTGAGCGGGTCGGCCTTGCCGGCGTCGATGACGGATGCCGCGGTCAGCGCCTTGAACGTCGAGCCCGGCTCGAACGGCGCCGTGAACGCCCGCGAGCCGCGGTCGCCCTCCGCGATCGCCGTGGGGGCATTGGGATCGATGGTGGGCACGTCGGCGACCGCGAGCAGCCGGCCGGTCTTCGCCTCCATCACCGTGACCGTGGCCCAGTCGGCGCCGACGGCCTGGACCTGCGCCTCGGCGATGCGCTGCACCATCCACTGCAGGTCGGAGTCGATCGTGAGCTGCAGCGTGCCGCCGGTGCGAGCCTCGGAGTGCACGACCTTGGTGCCCGGGATCTCGACCCAGTCCGAGAGGCTGTGCTGGTAGGAGTACACGCCGTCCTCGCCGGCCAGGCACGCGTCCTCGGAGTACTCGACGCCCGCGAGCGGATCGCCGTCGACGCCGACGAAGCCGATGAGGTTGCCGGCGACCGCCCCGTTCGGATACGCACGGCTGGGATGCTCGTACGGCACGACCCACGGGATGCCGAGCGCCTTGACGCTTTCATACGTCGCCGTGTCGACGAGCTTCGCCACGTACTCGAAGTCGTCCTCGGGGTCCTCGGCGAGCGCCGCGTCGATGATGCCCAGCACCTGGTCGCCCGTGAGGCCGACCATCTCGCCCAGCTCCGCGGCGAGCTGCGCGAGCGGCACCTCGACGGACGTCGTCTCCGAGGGGTCGGCGGGGTCGGGCTCGTCGCGCTCGACCGGTCCGGCGTACTTCGGCGACAGCGCGATGTCGAAGCGCATGACGCTGTCGGCGAGCACGATGCCGGCCGCGTCGACGATGTCACCACGCGCGCCGTACTCCGTGACGGTCTGGGACCGGCGGCCCTGCGCCTCCTCGCTGAGTTCGGCGGCGCGCACCACCTGGATGTCGACCAGCCGCACGACGAAGACGCCCACGAAGGCGATGAGGACGACGGCCGCGAGGAGGATCCGTCGGCCCGGGTGCCGGGTGATGCGGTCCATCTCGTCCTCTCCGGTCGGTCGGTCAGTGCGTGGCGGGCGTCGGCAGTCCTTCGCTCACGGGCGGCGGTGCGACGACCTGCGTCCCGGCGCCGCCCGCCGGAGCCTCGCCGCCCGCTCCCCCGCTCGGAGTCTGCCCCGCCTGCGGCGCCGTCACGGGCGGCACGCCGTCGATCAGGGCATTCGGCACGAGCGGAGCGGATGCCGCGGCGCCCGCGCTCGCGGCGGTCGGCTCGCCCAGCACCGCCCCGTCCGACAGCCGCAGGTACACCGGATCGGTGTTCGGCACCATGCCGAGCGCCTCCGCGTTCATGGCGAGGTACTGGGGCGATTCGAGGCGGTCGAGCTCCTCGGCCAGCTTCTGCTCCTCGCGCGCGAGCTCGGCCCGCTGCAGCTGCAGACGGTCGATGTCGTACGCGCCCTGCGCAACGGCGATCGAGAGCAGCAGCTGGGCGACGACGATGATCGCCACCGCGCCGACCGCGATGATCGCATAGGCCAGGCGCGGCCTGCTGAGCCCGGTGCGCGGCTCGGGGGCGGGACGGAGACGGCGCTGCGGCGCAGGCGCTGGTCGGCGCCGGGGCGCGGGAACGGACTGGGCCGGCAGTGCGGTCATGACGGCCTCCTCACTCGCACGGCGGCGCGCAGTCGCACCGGCTTGGCACGCGGGTTCTCCGCCTGCTCGGCGTCGCTCGCGAGTTCGGCGCCCCGCACGAGGAGGCGGAACTGCGGGCGGTGTTCGGGCAGCTCCATGGGGAGCCCGGCCGGCGCGGTAGAGCTCGCGGCGGCCTGCAGTGCGCGCTTGACGATGCGGTCCTCGAGGGACTGGTAGGCGAGCACGACGATGCGACCCTCGACGGCGACGAGGTCGAGGGCGGCCGGGATGGCTCGTTCGAGCACCGCGAGCTCCTCGTTCACCTCGATGCGCAGCGCCTGGAAGACGCGCTTGGCCGGATGTCCCTGCCGCTGAACGGCGACGGGGGTGGCCTTCGTGATGATGTCGACGAGCTGACCCGATCGTGTGATCGGGGCATCCGCCCGCGCCTGCACGATCGCCCGTGCGTAGCGGGGCGCGAGCTTCTCCTCGCCGAACTCGAAGAACAGGCGACGAAGCTCCTCCTCGCTCGACTCCGCGATGACGTCGGCGGCGGTGCGGCCGCGTGTCGAGTCCATGCGCATGTCGAGCGGGGCATCCTTCGAGTAGGCGAAGCCGCGCTCCGCGCGGTCGAGCTGCAGCGACGAGACGCCGAGGTCGAAGAGCACGCCCCGCACTTCGTCGTACCCCTCGGACCGCACGGCTTCGGCGATGCCGTCGTACACGGTGTGGACGAGCCGGGCGCGGTCGCCGAAGGGGGCGAGGCGCTCCCGCGCGATCGCGAGGGCGTCGGTGTCTCGGTCGAGGCCGACGACGGTGAGCTTCGGGAAGCGCTCGAGGAACGCGCGGCTGTGGCCGCCCATGCCGAGGGTTGCATCGACGAGCACCGCCCCTTCGGCCTCGAGGGCCGGAGCGAGCAGCTCGATCGTGCGCTCGAGCATGACTGGGGTGTGAATGCGTTCGATGTCCATGATTCCTTCGACTCCCGTTCCCGGGTTCCGATCCCCATCCGTTCGTCCTGGTGCGGGGAAGTGCATCAGGCGCGCACGGCTGGGAGTCGCAACCCGGGGCTAGAAGAGCCCGGGGACCACCTCCTCCGCCGTCTCCGCGAAGGCCGCCTCCTGCTCGGCGAGGTATGTCTGCCACGCCGACGCATCCCAGATCTCCACCCGGCTGCCGGCTCCGATGACCGCGAGGTCACGGTCGAGCCCCGCGTAGCCGCGGAGCGTGGCGGGGATGGTGACCCGATGCTGCTTGTCGGGGGTCTCCGCGGATGCCCCCGAGAGGAACACGCGCATGTAATCGCGTGCCTGCTTGCTCGTGACCGGGGCCTGGCGGATCTTGTCGCTCATGCTCTCGAACTCCCGCACGCTGAACACGTAGATGCAGCGCTCCTGCCCGCGCGTGAGCACGAGCCCGTTCGACAGCTCCTCCCGGAACTTCGCCGGAAGAATGACGCGGCCCTTCTCGTCGAGCTTGGGCTCGTAGGTCCCGAGGAACATCGCACCACCCCCTTTCCTCCGGCCAGGATCCAGGTGACCCCACTTTACTCCACTCTCATCCACTCACCAACGACAATCGCTCGTTTTCCCCGTTCTGGGGGTGTGAGTTCCCTGTGAACACGGGGAAGACGCAGAGTGGAGGGAGGTGGAGGAATCTGCGGTGAAACCGGCGCAGCGGACCGCCGACAACAGCTCCACGGACGACGGATGCCCCCGTCCTCGCCGCCTGGCGGCGCACGATCAGCGCGCGACGGCCCTTCGGACACGCGAAAACGGGCCGATCCGAAGATCGACCCGTCGAGGTGGTGGGAAGTGGAGGACTAGTCGCGGCCCTCCTGGCGACGATCCCATCGCTCGTTCAGTCGGTCCATGAAGCTCCCGCTCGACCGACGCGCCCCGGGCAACGTCGTTGGGTCGGTGGGGGCGGCAGCGAGTCCGCCGCGCTTGGAGGGGGTGATGGCGACGAGGACCCCCACGAACATGAGGGCGAAGCCGATGACACCGACGATGAGGAGCTGGAGGGCCACCCCCGCGATCAGGGCGCCGACACCGGCGACCGCGAGCAGCACGCCGAGCACGATGGCTCGGTAGTTGGGACGACGACCGCGGACTCCACCGACCGCATGGACGAAGTCGGCGTCATTGCGGTAGAGGTTCCGCTCCATCTCCTCGAGAAGACGTTGCTCCTGCTCTGAAAGCGGCATCTCATTCCCCTCAGGCTCGGGACCGACGCATCCGAGTCCATTCTAGCCCTGCCCCGCCTCGCTAGGCTAGGCGGGTGGCTCACGGTTCCCGGCTCGTCGATCTGGTGCATGCGCGCCTCGAGGAATTCCTCGCCGAACGCACATCCATTCTCCGCTCGATCAGCCCCGACCTGGACCCATTGACATCCTTCTCAGGGCGGTTTCTCAGCGGCGGCAAGCGATTCCGCGCGCTGTTCTGCTATTGGGGCTGGGAAGCGGTGGGCGCGCGCGGGTTCGATCCGTTCGAGACCGGCGGGCGGGATCTCTTCCCCGTGGTCTCGGCCGCATCCGCCCTGGAGGTCTTCCATGCCGCCGCGCTCGTGCACGACGACATCATCGACAACTCCGACACCCGCCGGGGTGCGCCCGCCGCGCACCGGCTGTTCGAGGCGCTGCATGCCGACTCCGGATGGGCCGGCAGCGGCTCGGACTTCGGCCGGGCCTCGGCGATCCTGCTCGGCGACCTCCTCCTCGGCTGGAGCGACGAGCTGCTCGACGAGGGCCTCGGCGCGCTCTCCGACCAGCAGGCCGCGCGCACGGCGCGCGCGGAGTTCATCCGCATGCGCACCGAGGTGACCGCGGGCCAGTACCTCGACATCCTCGAGGAACGCGCCTGGCTCACGCAGCCCGGGTCCGAGCAGCGCACGCGCGCCGAGCGCGTCATCGTCTACAAGGCGGCGAAGTACTCGGTCGAGGCGCCACTCACCATCGGCGGCGCGATCGCCGGTGCCTCCGTCGTACAGCTCTCGGCGCTGCGGGACTTCGGCCTGCCCCTCGGCATCGCCTACCAGCTGCGCGACGACCTCCTCGGCGTCTACGGCGACCCCGACGTGACCGGCAAGCCGAGTGGCGACGACCTGCGCGAGGGCAAGCGCACGATGCTCGTGGCCATCGCTCGGGAGCGGCTCGCGCCGGGGCAGCGGCGGCTCCTCGACGAGCTCCTCGGCGACCCCGACCTCGGCGCGGACCAGGTGCGGATGCTCCAGCGCACCCTCAGCGAGTGCGGCGCCGTCGACGAGGTCGAGCGGATCATCGCCGACAACGTCGCTCGCGCGACCGCCGTGCTCGCCGATGCCCCGCTCGGCCGCGAGGCGCGCTCGGAGCTCGGGTCGCTCGCGAGGTCCGTCAGCCGGCGCACCAGCTGACCGGCCGGCCGGCGTGAACGACTACGCGAGCGCCTGGGCGACCCGGCGCACCTCGGACTTTCGGCCTGCGCGGAGCGCGGCGATGGGCGTGGTGCCGAGGCTGTCCTCCTCGGCGAGCATCCACTCCAGCGACTCGGCGTCGCTGAAGCCCGCGTCGGCGAGCACCATGGCCGTGCCGTGCAGCTCGGGCAACGGGGCGGCATCGCGAAGGAAGAGCGCCGGCACCTTCAGCATGCCGTCGACGCGCGTCGCGAGCAGGTGTCGATCATCGATGAGGCGGCGGACGCGGCTCGGCGTCAGCCCGAGCAGCTCGACGAGGTCGGGAACGGTCAGCCAGTCGGTCTGGTCGGCGTCGGTCACGACTCCAAGCCTGCCAGACGCGCGCCCGGGTCGGGAAGGGCACGCCGGAGCCGTCACCCGGTCCGGGAGGGAGTCGGCGGACTCGCGGCCGAGGTCGTTGACTCGGCAGGCCCCCCATGCGACGGTGACCGCAACGTCGAAGTACCAGGTCGGCGTGAGGGGGCACCATGGCGGACGAGTCAGAGACGACCGGCGTCGACGGGGATCGGCGCACGGATGCCGCGTGGGCACGGCCTCCGCGGACCCGCCGCATCCGTGCGGTGCTCGGCGTGCCGCTCGCCATCGTGAGCGCCGTCGCCGTCACCCTGGGCATCGTGCAACCCGCCGAGGCGGCACCGCAGACCGTGAAGCGAATACCGAAGTCGAAGGCGAACCACGCCGGCGCCGGGCGCACTGCGCGCACCGTGGCCGCATCCATCCCGCCGGCCGAGTACGTCGTGGTCGACGGCGACACCATGAGCAGCATCGCCGAGCAGTTCGGGCTCGCGACGGCGGAGGTGCTCGCGTTCAACGGCCTGAGCTGGTCGAGCCTCATCTTTGCCGGGCAGCGCCTGGCGCTGCCCGGCGGAGCGGCCGCGGCGCAGGCTCCCCGGGCCGCACCCGAGATCCGGAAGCACGTGGTGGTCGACGGCGACACCGTGAGCGGCATCGCGGCCGCCTACGGACTCGACGTCGGCAGCGTCCTCAGCGCCAACGGTCTCGGCCCATCGAGCCTCATCTTTCCCGGCGAGTCCATCGTGCTGCCGCTGACGGATTCGACCGTGCCCGTGCCCGACGCGCCGGGCGGGCCGTCGTCGCCCGATGCTGCATCCGCCCCCGCACCGGCCGAGACGCACGTCGTCGCCCCCGGCGAAACGCTGTACGACATCGCGAGCGCGCACGGCCTGAAGGTCGCCGACCTCGACCGGGCCAACGGCCTCGCGGGGTCGACCATCATCGTCCCCGGCCGGGTGCTCGTCGTCCGCAGGCCCGAGCCCGTCGCGATCGTGGCCTCGGTCAACGTGCCGCTCACCGGGGAGATGCGCGACCACGCGCGCATCATCATCGAGATGGGACGCGCGCTCGGCGTGCACGACCAGGGCATCGTCGTCGCGCTGGCGGCCGCGGCTCAGGAGTCCGGGCTCCGCAACCTGCACCACGGCCACCGGGACTCGCTCGGCCTCTTCCAGCAGCGTCCGAGCCAGGGATGGGGCACGGTCGAGGAGGTGCTCGACCCCGTGCGCGCGACGGCCGCGTTCTACGGCGGCGCGGCCAATCCCAATCCCGGCCGCACGGAGGGGCTGCTCGACATCGCAGGCTGGGAGACGATGACCGTCACGCAGGCCGCGCAGGCGGTGCAGCTCTCGGACTTCCCCGACCACTACGCGAAGTGGGAGGCATCGGCACGCGCCTGGTTGTCCGAGCTGGGCTGAGCGGGCTCCGCGACGGAGGCATCCGTCGATCACGAAGCCGTTGCGATTCGGCGACTGACCGGCGTCGAGACACCGCGCGGCATGCGGCTCTTCGTACACTCGTACGGTGACCACCGCGCCGCCCGCCGACCCGATGATCGGCCGTCTCGTCGACGGCCGGTATCAGGTGCGTTCGCGGATCGCCCGCGGCGGCATGGCCACCGTGTACCTCGCGACCGACCTGCGCCTCGAGCGCCGGGTCGCGATCAAGATCATGCACGGGCACCTCGCCGACGACAACACGTTCAAGACGCGGTTCGTGCAGGAGGCGCGCTCGGCCGCGCGGCTCGCGCACCCGAACGTCGTGAACGTCTTCGACCAGGGCCAGGACTCCGACATGGCGTACCTGGTGATGGAGTACCTGCCCGGCATCACGCTGCGCGAGCTCCTGAAGGACTACACGAAGCTCACGCCCGAGCAGACCGTCGACATCATGGACGCGGTGCTCGCCGGCCTCGCCGCGGCGCACCAGGCCGGCATCGTGCATCGCGACCTCAAGCCCGAGAACGTGCTGCTCGCAGACGACGGTCGCATCAAGCTCGGCGACTTCGGCCTCGCGCGCGCCGCGAGCGCGAACACGGCGACGGGGCAGGCGCTGCTCGGCACCATCGCCTACCTCTCCCCCGAGCTGGTGACCCGGGGCGTGGCGGATGCGCGCAGCGACATCTACGCGGTCGGCATCATGCTGTACGAGATGCTGACCGGCGAGCAGCCGTACGTGGGCGAGGCGCCCATGCAGATCGCGTACCAGCACGCGAACGACACCGTGCCGACGCCGAGCAGCAAGAACCCCGCGGTGCCGGCCGAGCTCGACGAGCTCGTGCTCTGGGCGACGGCACGCGACCCCGAGGAGCGGCCGCGCGACGCCCGCGAGATGCTCGAGCGCCTCCGCGAGGTCGAGCCGTCGATCCGCATGCCCCGCCGCCCGGCCCATTCCACGCAGGCGACCACGATCATGGCCGACGCCCTGCCGGCGGGCCCCGCCACCGCGGAGACCATGGTGCTCGGCGCCGGCGCGCCCATCGCCGTCGCCGTGGCCGAGGCATCCGACGACGAGGACGTCGACGCACTCGCGACGAGCGCCGAGCGACGGAGGCGACGCGGCTACTGGATCTTCGCGCTCGTGCTCCTGCTCACCGGTCTCGCCGCCGGGACCGGCTGGTACTTCGGTGCCGGCCCGGGAGCACTGGCGACCGTGCCCGACGTGTCGACGCTCCTGCCCGACAACGCCCGAAAGGTGCTCGAGGACGAGGGCTTCCGGGTGGCCTCCGCGGAACGCAACGACCCGGTCGTCCCGCAGGGCCAGGTCTCGGGCACCGATCCTGAGGGCGGCGCGCAGGCACGGCGCGGGTCGACCGTGACCATGTTCGTCTCGCTCGGGCCGCGTATCCTCGCCATGCCCGACGTCATCGGCCTTCCCGAGGCGGAGGCGAGGGATGCGCTCGGCGAGTTCAGGGTCGCGGAGCAGAACTTGCAGCAGTTCTCCGCGGAGTTCGCCGCCGGCGCGGTGATCGCCGTGCTCGGCGCCGACGGCAACCCCGTCGGTGGGGAGGTCGCCGAGCTCGCCGACCTCACGCTCGTCATCAGCGTCGGCCCCCTCCCCGACGTCACGGGGCTTCCCGTCGGCGAGGCCGAGGCGGCGTTGGCCGGCGCGAACCTCGCCGTCGGCTACGCCGACCCCGAGTTCAGCGACGAAGTGCCCGTCGACCATGTCATCTCCGCAGCGCCTGCGAACGACCCGATGCGCCCCGGCGACACCGTGGTGCTCACCGTGTCGAAGGGCCCGGACCTCGTCGAGGTGCCCAACGTCATCACCGGTCAGACCGTCGCGCAGGCACGCGAGCAGCTCGAGGCGCTCGACTTCATCGTGACGAGCAACGTCCCCGGATTCCTCGAGGGCGCCGTCGTGGCATCCGTGCAGAGCCCGGCGGCCGGCGAGCTCGAGAAGCGCGGCTCCGAGATCACCGTCAACTTCGGCGGCTGAGCCGCCGGGCCACCGGCCCGCGGGACATCCTCGCCGGATGCCCCGCGGGCCGGGTCAACGCGCGGTGAGCTCCTCGGCCACGAGGAACGCGAGCTCGAGTGACTGCATGTGGTTCAGGCGCGGGTCGCACAGCGACTCGTACCGCGTCTCGAGCGTGATCTCGTCGATGTGCTCCGAGCCGCCGAGGCACTCGGTGACGTCATCGCCGGTGAGCTCGACGTGGATGCCGCCCGGGTACGTGCCGGCCGCGCGGTGCGCCTCGAAGAAGCCCTTCACCTCGTCGACCACGTCGTCGAAGCGTCGCGTCTTGTAGCCGCTGGGCGTCGTGATGCCGTTCCCGTGCATCGGGTCGGTGACCCACAGCGGGTTGGCGTCGCTGCGCTTGACGGCCTCGAGCAGTGGGGGCAGCGCGTCGCGGATCCGGCCCGAGCCCATGCGCGTGATGAACGTGAGGCGACCGGGCTCGCGTTCGGGGTCGAGCTTGTCGACGAGCTCGAGCATGGCCTCGGGGGTCGTGGTCGGCCCGAGCTTCACGCCGATGGGGTTGCGCACGCGCGAGAGGAAGTCGACGTGCGCGCCGTCGAGGTCGCGCGTGCGCTCACCGATCCAGATGAAGTGCGCCGACGTGTCGTACGGCGTGCCCGTGCGCGAGTCGATGCGGGTCATCGGCCGCTCGTAGTCCATGAGCAGGCCCTCGTGGCCCGTGTAGAACTCGGTGTGCCGGAGCGCCTCGAAGTCGGCGCCGCATGCGTCCATGAACTTGATGGCACGGTCGATCTCGCGGGCCAGCGACTCGTAGCGGGCGTTCGCCGGGTTCGCCGCGAAGCCCTGGTTCCACGAGTGCACCTGGCGCAGGTCGGCGAACCCGCCCTGCGTGAACGCACGGATGAGGTTCAGCGTCGACGCGGCCATGTGGTAGCCGCGCACGAGGCGCGACGGGTCGGCCGCGCGCGACTCGGGCGTGAAGTCGTAGCCGTTCACGATGTCGCCGCGGTAGGCGGGCAGCGTGACGCCGCCGCGCGTCTCGGTGCCGCTGGAGCGGGGCTTCGCGAACTGCCCGGCCATGCGGCCCATCTTCACCACGGGCATCGAGGCGCCGTAGGTGAGCACGACCGCCATCTGCAGCACCGTCTTCACGCGGTTGCGGATCTGGTCGGCCGTCGCACCCGCGAAGGTCTCGGCGCAGTCGCCGCCCTGCAGCAGGAACGCCTTGCCGCGCGA
Source organism: Agromyces bauzanensis (assembly GCF_014645655.1). Lineage (GTDB taxonomy): Bacteria > Actinomycetota > Actinomycetes > Actinomycetales > Microbacteriaceae > Agromyces > Agromyces bauzanensis. Next base: position 404,117 of record NZ_BMMD01000001.1, read on the forward strand.
CGCGGCGGCGAGCCGTTGACGCAGCATGTCGACCTCGCCCGCGAAGACGAGCGGCGGCAGCGTCGCGAGTTCGGCGGATGCCGCGTGCGCCGCCTCGGGGTCGAGCCACGTGGGCTGCTGCTTGATCGGCAGCGTGCGCCAATAGTCGAGGCCGTCGATCACGGAGGGATCTGCGAAGACGACGGGCTCGACGAGCTGTACCACGGGACTGTCCTGAAGGGTGAGGCGCGAGGCGCCATGAACGGGAAACGGCCCCGCACGTCGCGACGCCGCCGTGTCGAGCCTACCCCGACTGCGCGGCCCGCTGCTCCCGCACCGAGCTGGCGTACACGTCGACGTAGTCCTGTCCGCTCAGGGCGCGGAGTTCGTAGACGAGCTCGTCGGTCACGGACCGCAACACGAACCGGTCGCCCTCCAGCCCGTGGAAGCGCGAGAAGTCGAGCGGTTCGCCGATGATGATGCCGATGCGGCGCACCTTCGGGATGCGGGTACCGATGGGCATGACCTTCTCGGTGCCGATCATCGCGACGGGGATGACGGGGACGCCGGCTTCGAGCACCATGCGCGCCACGCCCGTGCGACCCCGGTACAGTCGCGCATCGGGGCTGCGCGTGCCCTCGGGGTAGATGCCGAGCACCCCGCCGTCGCGCAGCACGCGCAGTCCCGTGTCGAGCGACGCCTCGGACGCCTTGCCGCCGGATCGATCGATCGGCAGCTGGCCGGACGCCTGGAAGAAGACGCGCGTGGCCCAGCCCTTCAGGCCCTTGCCGGTGAAGTACTCGCTCTTGGCGAGGAAGACCACGCGACGGTGGACGACGAGCGGGAGGAAGATCGAGTCGATGAAGGAGAGGTGGTTGGACGCGAGCACGACGGCACCTTCCCTCGGCACCCGCTCGAGGCCGACGACCCAGGGCCGGAAGATCGCCAGCAGGATGGGGCCGACGACGATGTGCTTCATGATCCAGTAGAACACCGCGTGCCTCCCTTCCGTCGCGAGCGACGATCCAGCCTATCGCCGAGCGGCTCAGGCGTGCTCGGCGACCCAGACCCGGGCGAGGTCCGCCGCCCCGACGACGCCGGCGTCGTTCACGAGTTCCGCGATGACGAAGTCGGGCTCGGGGTGGTAGCCGCGCGCCGGCAGGTGCTCGAGGAACGCCTCGCGGATGGGGTCGAGCAGCAGGTCTCCCGCCACGGCCACGCCGCCGCCGAAGACGAAGCGCTGCGGGTCGAGCACGGCCGCGAGCGACGCCGACGCCTCGCCGAGCCAGTGCCCGAGCTGACGCAGCGCCGCGGTGGCCCCCGGGTCCTCCGCTGCGATGAGGTTGCCGACGCGACGGCCGTCGAGCGCCCCGTGCTCGTCGCGGGTGCGCGCGAGCGCCTGTCCGATGCCGCCGGCGTCGGCGATCTCGCCGGCCATGCGGAGCAGGGCACGACCCGACCCGTACTGCTCGAGGCATCCGTGCTGACCGCAGCCGCAGGCGATGCCGTTCGGCACCAGGCGCATGTGGCCCAGCTCGGCGCCCGCGCCGAAGCCGCCGCGGAACAGCCGGTCGCCCGCGACGATGGCCCCGCCGACGCCGGTGCCGATGGTGAGCATGACCATGTCGCTCACGAGTCGGCCCGCGCCGAACCGGAACTCGGCCCAGCCCGCGGCGTTCGCGTCGTTGTCGACGACGACGGTCGTGCCGACGCGGGCCTCGAGCTTCTCGCGGAACGGCTCGTTGCGCCAGCGGATGTTGGGGGCGTAGTACACGATCGACTGCGCCGCGTCGATGAACCCCGCCGCCGCCACGCCGACGGCCGCGGTCGGTTCCCCGGCCGAGAGCGACCGGATCATCTCGACCACGGCGTCCTCGAGCAGCGCCGGGTCGCCCGGGGTCGGCACGCGCTCGCTGCGCACGATCGCGCCCAGCTCGTCGACGACCGCGCCCGCGATCTTCGTTCCGCCGATGTCGATACCGATCGCGTGCACGAGCAGGCTGCCTTTCGAGAGGGGTGAGGCCGAATGGTCCCGGGGCCTCCTGGCCGCGCGAGCAACGACTAGAGTGTAATCGACCCCAATGCCGAGGTTCGCAAGCGCTCTGCCGCACGACCCTCCCCGGTTGCCGAAGGAGCTACCGTGATCGAATTCGAGACTCCCGCCCTCGTCCCCGCGGACCCGGAGGCCAACACGACCGAGCTGCTGGTGCAACGGGTGGCGGAGACGCCTGACTCCGTGCTGTTCTCCCTTCCGACGGCCGACGGCGGTTGGTCGCCCGTCACGACCCGCGAGTTCCACCAGCAGGTCATCGCCCTGGCGAAGGGCTTCGTCGCGTCGGGCATCCAGCCGGGCGACAAGATCGGCCTGATGGCCAAGACGCGCTACGAGTGGACGCTCATCGACTTCGCCACCTGGTTCGCCGGAGCTGTGCTCGTGCCCATCTACGAGACGAGCTCGCCCGCCCAGGTGAAGTGGAACCTCGGCGACTCGGGCTCGATCGCCGTGATCCTCGAGACACCCGACCACTTCGCGCGCTTCGACGAGGTGCACCCCGACCTCCCCGCGATCCGCAACGTCTGGCAGATCGACCTCGGCGACCTCGACAAGCTCGTGGCCGCGGGCACCGACGTACCCGACGAGGAGATCGAACGACGCCGCAACCTCGCCGTCGGCTCCGACATCGCGACGCTCATCTACACGTCGGGTTCGACCGGCAAGCCGAAGGGCTGCGTCCTCACCCACTCCAACTTCGTCGAGCTCTCGCGCAACACCGCGGTCGCGCTCAAGGAGGTCGTGCTCGACCCGAACGGCGCATCGATGCTCCTCTTCATCACGACCGCGCACGTGTTCGCCCGGTTCATCTCCGTGCTCTGCGTGCACGCCGGCGTGCGCGTCGGCCACCAGCCCGACACGAAGCAGCTCCTCCCCTCGTTGGGCAGCTTCAAGCCGACGTTCCTCCTCGCAGTCCCGCGCGTGTTCGAGAAGGTCTACAACGTCTCCGAGCAGAAGGCCGAGGCCGACGGCAAGGGCAAGATCTTCCGCGCCGCCGCAGAGACCGCCGTCGCCCACTCCGTCGCGAAGGAGTCGGGTGCGAAGATCCCGCTCGGGATGAAGCTGAAGTTCGCGCTGTTCGACCGACTCGTCTACGCCAAGCTGCGCACGGCCATGGGCGGCAACGTCAAGTACGCCGTCTCGGGCTCGGCACCGCTGGGTCCGCGCCTCGGCCACTTCTACCACTCGCTCGGCATCACGATCCTCGAGGGCTACGGCCTCACCGAGACCACGGCACCCGCCACGGTGAACCTCGCCACGAAGTCCAAGATCGGGACCGTCGGTCCGGCCCTCCCCGGCGTGGCCGTGCGCACCGCCGACGACGGCGAGATCGAGGTGAAGGGCGTCAACGTCTTCAAGGAGTACTGGAAGAATCCCGAGGCCACGGCCGAGTCCTTCGACGGTGGGTGGTTCAAGACGGGCGACATCGGATCGTTCGACAGCGACGGATTCCTCTCGATCACGGACCGCAAGAAAGAGATCATCGTCACCGCCGGCGGCAAGAACGTCGCTCCGACTGCGCTCGAAGACCCGATTCGTGCCAACCCGCTTGTGGGCCAGGTCGTGGTGGTCGGCGACAAGAAGCCGTTCATCTCCGCACTCGTCACGCTCGACCCCGAGATGCTCCCGGTGTGGCTGAACAACAACGACGAGGATGCGGGCATGAGCGTCGAGGATGCCGTGAAGAATCCCGCGGTCCTCGCCGAGGTGCAGCGGGCGATCGACGCTGCGAACGAGAACGTCTCGCGCGCCGAGTCGATCCGCAGGTTCACGATCCTGCCGACCGAGCTCACCGAGGCGAGCGGTCACCTCACGCCGAAGCTCAGCATCAAGCGCAACGTGATCCTCGAGGACTTCGCCACCGAGATCGAGGGCATGTACTCTGGGGCGCCGGCCACCGAGGGACACTCGATCGTGCACTGAGCCTCATCCGACTTGAAGTGTCCCGCGGCTCTGGGCAGGGCGCAGCCGCTGCTCCCCTCGTGCGCGCTCTGGGCAGGGCGCAGCCGCTGCTCCCCTCGTGCGCGCTCCGCGCCACCGGTGTTGGCGCAGCAGGCGCCGAAGTGGCGCGGAGCCGGTGGTCGCCACAGGTCAGAACCAGTCCGACTCCCGCACCGCCTTCATCGCGGCCCGACGCTCGTCCTTGTCGAGGCGGTCGAGGTAGAGGAGCCCGTCGAGATGGTCGGTCTCGTGCTGCAACGCCTGGGCCATGATCCCCGTGCCCGAGAGCTCGATCTCGTTGCCGTCGAGGTCGATGCCGCGCACCCGAGCGAACGGGTACCGCCTGGTCTTGTGCCAGAGCCCGGGCACCGAGAGACAGCCCTCGTCCACGAGTTCGGGTTCTCCCGTGACCTCGACGAGGACGGGATTCAGGATGTAGCCGACGCGGCCGTCGACGTTGTAGCTGAACGCGCGCAGGTTCACGCCGATCTGCGACGCCGCCACGCCGGCGCGCCCGGGCAGCTTCACGCTGTCGAGGAGGTCGTCGACGAGTGCACGGATGCCGTCATCGATCTGTTCGACGGGGGCGGAGACGGTCTTCAGGACGGGGTCGCCGAACAGGCGAATGGGACGTTCCGGCAATTGTGCTCCGATCAGTGCCCGCGCTCTGCGGGCAGGCCTTCCACGACGAGGGCGGCGAGTTCGCGCGCCGCGTGCTGGGTAACCGGGCGCAGCTCGTGCCAGTTCACCACGGAACCTGCCGCGAGCTGCGGGTCGTACGGGATACGGACGATCTCCCGCACCCGGGACTGGAAGTGCGCCTCGATCTCGTCGACCTTGACGAGATGGGTGCCCTGCGTGGCGAGGTTGATCGCGACGACCGCGTTGCGCACGAGCTCGCCGTAGCCGTTGGCCTCGAGCCACGTGAGCGTTTCGGACGCGAGTCGCGCCTCGTCGACGCTGCCACCCGACACGATGACGATGGAGTCTGCGCGTTGCAGCGTCGCCCGCATCACCGAGTGCACGATGCCCGTGCCGCAGTCGGTGACGACGAGCGAGTAGTAGCGGGCGGCCAGTCCGGCGACGACGTTGTAGTCGTTGTCGTCGAACGCCTCGGAGAGCGTCGGGTCGCTGTCCGACGCGAGGATGTCGAGCCGGGTCTCGTCGCGGGAGACGAACCTCGAGAAGTCGGTGTACCCCCCGATCGATGCCGCCTTCGTGACCACATCGCGCACCGTCTCGCGCGTCTGCCGGTCGACGCGCTCGGCGAGCGTGCCGCGGTCGGGGTTCGCGTCGATCGCGATGATGCGGTCGTCGCGGGCGTCGGCCAGCGCCATGCCGAGGAGGGTGGTGACGGTCGTCTTGCCCACGCCGCCCTTGCGGGTGAGCACCGGAACGAACCTGGCCCCGCCCTCGAACCGCTTCTGGATGCGCGCGTTCATCGCCTTGTGCGCGCGGACCTTCGCGGAGTCGCCCAGGTTGACGAGGTGGAGGGATGCATCGTAGAGGAAGCGGTTGAACCCGCCCTGCGGAGCAGGACGCGTCGTACGGTTGAGGTCGATCAACCGGTCGGCGGTGAGCGAATCCGAGGTCTCGGGCACTTCGAGCTCGGATCCGGCCGCAGCCTCGCCCGGCACGTCGACGATGGCCACATGACTGCCGGTGTCGGTGGTCACGCGCTCACGCCGCAACTTCGTCGCGTCGGCGGACAGCAGCGCGCTGTACGGGGACGGGTCGCGTCGTGACGCGCCGCGGTGACCGGCGCCCGCGAGCGCCGGCGTGACGACCTCGACCGACATCGTGCTCGAGCCGGCCGCCACGACGGTGCCGGGGTTCACAGCGACGTCATCGATGGCTACCGCCACCTCGTCCTCCGGCATCACGGGCTGGGGCGCGGGCGGGAGGTCCACGTGGATGTTCAAGCTCTCCGGGAGCGCGTCCGCGGCGTGCGCACCGCTCGATGGCTCGAGTTCCCCGTGATCGGGCGACGCGGTGTGAACGCCGGTCGCCCGGCGCCTCGTCATCTCTTCTCCACCCCTGTCAGACACCGATACCCCTCCTCATCAGTGCAGCACGGGGACAGCCTATCGTGGGCGCACCACCACGAGCAGATCGCCGGGCTCGACCTGCTGCGTCTTGGGTATCGCGACGCGCTCCACGACGCCGGCGATCGGGGACGTGATGGCGGCCTCCATCTTCATGGCCTCTATGGAGGCGACGCTCTGTCCGACGGCCACCTCGGCGCCCGCCTCGACCTGCAGGGTCACCACGCCGGAGAACGGCGCGGCGACCTGGCCGGGCTGCGAGGCATCCGCCTTCTCGGCCGCTCGGGTCTCGACGACGATGCTGCGATCACGCACGAATACGGGGCGCAACTGGCCGTTGAGGATCGTCATGACGGTGCGCATGCCCTTGTCGTCGGCCTCGCCGATGGCCTCGAGGCCCGCGTAGAGCCGCACGCCCCGGTCGATCTCCACCACGTGCTCCGAGCCTTGCCGGAGCCCGTAGAGGTAGTCGGCAGTGTCCATCGCGGAGAGGTCCCCGAAGTGCTCGCGGATCTGCTCGAACTGCCGCGTCGGCGCAGGGAATAGTAGCGCGTTGAGCGTGGCGCGCCGAGTGGAGCTGTCGGCCTCGAGCGCATCGCGCTGCTCGGGCACGAGTTCGGTGACACCGATCCGGATGTCCTTGCCGGCGAGCACCTTGGAGCGGAACGGCTCGGGCCAACCACCCGGCAGGTCGCCAAGCTCACCGGCCATGAACCCGATGACGGAGTCGGGGACGTCGTACTTGTCGGGGTTCGCCGCGAAGTCCGCCGGGTCGGCCTTCACCGCGGCCAGGTGCAGGGCGAGGTCGCCGACCACCTTCGACGACGGCGTCACCTTGGGGACGCGGCCGAGGATGTCGTTCGCCGCGGCGTACATGTCCTCGATGAGCTCGAAGTCGTCGGCGAGGCCGAGCGCGATCGCCTGCTGGCGGAGGTTCGAGAGCTGGCCGCCCGGGATCTCGTGGTGGTACACGCGGCCCGTGGGGCCGGGCAACCCAGACTCGAACGGCTTGTAGATGCGGCGCACCGCCTCCCAGTACGGCTCGAGGTCGGCGACCGACTGCAGCGAGATGCCCGTGTCCCGCTCGGTGTGCGCGAGCGCCGCGACGAGCGACGACGCCGACGGCTGGCTCGTGGTGCCGGCCATGGGTGCGCTCGCGACGTCGACCGCGTCGACCCCGGCTCGGGCCGCCGCGAGGAGCGTGGCGAGCTGGCCGCCGGCGGTGTCGTGCGTGTGCAGGTGGACGGGCAGGTCGAAGCGCTCCCGCAGTGCGCCGACGAGCTTCTCGGACGCCGTCGGGCGGAGCAGTCCCGCCATGTCCTTGATGGCGATGACGTGCGCACCGGCCTCGACGATCTGCTCGGCGAGCCGCAGGTAGTAGTCGAGCGTGTAGAGGTCCTCGGCGGGATCGAGCAGGTCGCCCGTGTAGCACAGCGCCACCTCCGCGACCGTGTGGCCCGTGGCAAGCACCGAGTCGATGGCCGGGCGCATCTGCGACACGTCGTTCAACGCATCGAAGATGCGGAAGATGTCGACGCCGGTCGCCGCCGCCTCGCGCACGAACGCATCGGTCACCTCGGTCGGGTACGGCGTGTAGCCGACCGTGTTGCGCCCGCGCAGCAGCATCTGGATGTTCACGTTCGGCAGTACCTCGCGGAGCGCCGCGAGTCGGTCCCACGGGTCCTCGCCGAGGAACCGCAGCGCGACGTCGTACGTCGCACCGCCCCACGCCTCGACCGAGAGGAGCTCGGGGGTCATCCGGGCCACGTAGGGCGCCACAGCCACGAGGTCGCGGGTGCGCACACGGGTGGCGAGCAGCGACTGGTGTGCGTCCCGGAAGGTCGTCTCGGTGACGGCGAGCGGGGTCTGTGCGCGGAGCGCGGCGGCGAACCCGACCGGGCCGAGCTCGAGCAGACGCTGGCGCGCCCCGTCGGGTGCCGGGGCGCCGAGGTCGATCGACGGCAGCTTCTCGACCGGGTTCACGCTGGTCGGCGCCGGACCGTTCGGCTGGTTGACCGTGACGTCCGCGAGCCAGTTCAGGAGCTTCGTCCCCCGATCCTTCGACACGCGGCCGCGCACGAGGCTCGGGCGCTCGTCGATGAAGGACGTGCTCAGGTCGCCGGCGATGAACGCCGGGTCCTCGAGCACCGCCTGGAGGAACGGGATGTTCGTCGAGACGCCGCGGATGCGGAACTCGGCGAGGGCCCGCCTCGCCCGTGCCACGGCCGCCGGGTAGTCCCGACCGCGGCAGGTGAGCTTGGCCAGCATGGAGTCGAAATGTGGGCTGATCTGCGCGCCGGGATTGATGGTTCCGCCGTCGAGGCGGATGCCTGCGCCGCCCGGCGACCGGTACGTCGTGATCTTGCCCGTGTCGGGACGGAAGCCGGCCGTCGGGTCCTCCGTCGTGATGCGGCACTGGAGCGCGGCACCGCGAAGCCTGATCGAGTCCTGCAGGAGCCCGAGGTCGGCGAGGGTCTCCCCCGCCGCGATGCGGATCTGCGACTGCACGAGGTCGACGTCGGTGACCTCCTCGGTCACGGTGTGCTCGACCTGGATGCGCGGGTTCATCTCGATGAACACGTGCTGCCCGGCCCGCTCGCCCGCCCTGTCGAGCAGGAACTCCACGGTGCCGGCGTTGACGTAGCCGATCGAGCGCGCGAACGCGACCGCGTCGTGGTAGAGCCGCTCCCGGACCTCGTCGGGCAGGTTCGGCGCGGGCGCGATCTCGATGACCTTCTGGTGGCGGCGCTGCACCGAGCAGTCACGCTCGAACAGGTGCACCGTCTCACCCGTGGCATCCGCGAGCACCTGCACCTCGATGTGCCGCGGGCGGAGCACCGCCTGCTCGAGGAACATGGTCGGGTCGCCGAACGCGCTGTCGGCCTCGCGCATGGCCTCCTCGAGGGCCGGCCGCAGCTCGTCCTTGGAGTTCACCCGACGCATGCCGCGGCCGCCGCCGCCGGCGACGGCCTTGGCGAAGATGGGGAAGCCGATCTCGTCGGCCTGTGCCGCGAGGGCCTCGACGTCGCGCGACGGCGGCGTCGACTTCAGCACCGGCACGCCCGCGGCGATCGCGTGCTCCTTTGCCGTGACCTTGTTGCCGGCCATCTCGAGCACGTCCTTCGACGGCCCGATGAAGGTGATTCCCGCCTCGGCGGCGGCCTGGGCCAGTTCGGGGTTCTCGGAGAGGAACCCGTATCCCGGGTAGATGGCGTCCGCGCCCGACTCCCTCGCGACGCGGATGATCTCGGACACGTCGAGGTAGGCACGCACCGGATGTCCCGGCTCACCGATCTGGTACGCCTCGTCCGCCTTCAGGCGGTGCAGTGAGTTGCGGTCCTCGAACGGATACACGGCGACGGTCTTCGCGCCGAGCTCGACGGCTGCACGGAACGCTCGAATGGCGATCTCACCGCGATTGGCTACCAGGATCTTCGTGAACATGCAGGCCTTTCAGACGGACAGCGCAGAGTGAGCATGGCGCACAGCGAACATGTAGGTATCGCCCGAGTAGTAAAGGTAACGTATCTGTTCGTGCACGTACTCAGCGTCAGCTCCCTCAAGGGCGGTGTCGGCAAGACGACCGTGACGCTCGGGTTGGCGTCGGCGGCCTTCGCGCGCGGCGTCCGAACCCTCGTCGTCGACCTCGACCCCCAGTCCGACGTCTCGACCGGCATGGACATCCAGATGTCCGGCCATCTCAACGTTGCCGATGTCCTCGCCTCTCCGAAGGAGAAGATCGTCCGCTCGGCGATCGCGCCGAGCGGATGGGCGAGATCGAATCCCCAGTCGACCATCGACGTCATGATCGGCAGCCCGTCGGCGATCAACTTCGACGGACCGCATCCGTCGATCCGCGACATCTGGAAGCTCGAGGAGGCGCTCGCCAACGTCGAGGCCGACTACGAGCTCGTGCTCATCGACTGCGCTCCCTCGCTCAACGCCCTCACGCGCACCGCGTGGGCGGCGAGCGACCGCGTCGCCGTGGTGACCGAGCCGGGCCTGTTCTCCGTCGCCGCCGCCGACCGTGCGCTCCGCGCGATCGAGGAGATCCGCCGTGGCCTCTCGCCACGCCTGCAGCCACTCGGCATCATCGTGAACCGGGCGCGCGTGCAGTCGCTCGAGCACCAGTTCCGCATCAAGGAGCTCCGAGACATGTTCGGCCCGCTCGTGCTGAGCCCCCAGCTGCCCGAGCGCACCTCGCTGCAGCAGGCTCAGGGCGCCGCCAAGCCGCTGCACATGTGGCCGGGCGAGAGCGCCGAGGAGATGTCGCGGCATTTCGACCAGCTGCTCGACCGCGTGCTGCGCACCGCCCGCATCGGCGACTACGCCGCGACGCCGTTCGAGCTCGAGTCGCCCGTCACCTGACCTCACGATCTGTCGCTCCCTGACCTCCTCGAAGGGAGTTCGCGAAGAGTGCGCGCGACGCCGCGTCCCGCTCCGACGAACTCAGCGAGCGAGCGAACGATCCGCTCAGGAGATCTTGCGCGACCGCGCTCCACGGCGCACGGCGAGCTCGTCCAGCGGGTGGGCCGGTTCGGTGTCGAGCTCGACGAGCGTCGACTCCACCTCACGGAGCACCTTGCCGACGGCGATGCCGAACACGCCCTGGCCGCGGTTCACCAGATCGATGACCTCGTCGTCGGAGGTGCACAGGTAGACGCTCGCCCCGTCGCTCATGAGCGTCGTCTGCGCGAGGTCCTCGATGCCGGCCTCGCGGAGCTGCATGACCGCGGTGCGGATCTGCTGCAGCGAGATGCCGGTGTCGAGCAGTCGCTTGACGAGCTTCAGCACGAGGATGTCGCGGAACCCGTAGAGCCGTTGGGAACCGGATCCGGCCGCACCGCGGACCGTGGGCTCGACGAGTTGCGTGCGAGCCCAGTAGTCGAGCTGGCGGTAGCTGATGCCGGCCGCTCGGGCCGCGACCGCGCCGCGGTAGCCGGTGCCGTCGTCGTGCTCGGGCATGCCGTCGGTGAAGAGCAGGCCGAGGTCGTAACGAGCCCGTTCGCTCCGGTCGAGCTCACTCATCCGATCGCCCCTCACTCTCACGCCCGCACCCCGACGGCGCGATTCCCACGCTACCCACGGGGAGAGGCTGCGCCAAACACATCGGGCCGAACGTCACGGCGTGTCGCGGATCATCGTGCGAGGCGTGCGATGGTCGCCCGCACGACGCTCACGTGCACGTTCTCGAGGTGCCCCGCGAGCTCGAGCGCGCGCTCGGCGGCGCGGGCCTTGTCGGCGGCATCCGAGCGCCTCGACGGTGCGATCGCGCGCTCCACGAGCGCGGCCTCTCGCTCGGCCGCCGCGCGCACGCCGCGGAGGTGGCGCGGCTCGATGCCGACGCCGCGCAGGGCCACGAGCGACCGCAGGACGCCGACCGCCTCCTCGCCGTAGGTCTCGGCGGCCGCGAGGAGCGATGCCGAGACGGCCTCGTCGAGGAGCGCGTGCGTGGCGCCCGCGGCCTGGACGAGCTCGTCGCGCCGGAACCGGCGCGCCCCGGCGAGGAACGTCGTCGCGTCGGTCGCGCCGGGCAGTGCGGGCGTCTCGCCCGCGTCGATCGCCTCGAGGTGCGCGCGGATGACCTTGAGCGGCAGGTAGTGGTCGCGCTGCATCGACAGCACGACCGTGATGCGGTCGACGTCTGCCCTCGAGAACTTGCGGTACCCGGCGGCCGTGCGCGCCGGGGACACGAGACGCTGCTCCTCGAGGAAGCGCAGCTTCGAGGGGGTGAGCTCGGGGAACTCGGGCTGGAGGAGCGCGAGCACCTGGCCGATCCCGAGCAGTTGGGCCTGGCCGCTCGCGTGGGGGAAGACGGCGGTGCCGGGCACTATCCGGTCGCCAGTGGCGCCAGGTCGCGTCGGGAGGCGTAGAAGGTGAGCCGGTACTTGCCGATCTGCACCTCGGCGCCGTCGCTGAGGAGGGCCGTGTCGATGCGCACGCCGTCGAAGTACGTGCCGTTCAGCGACGAGAGGTCCTTCACCTCGAACGCCGTGCGATGCCGGAGGAACTCCGCGTGCCGGCGGGAGACCGTGACGTCGTCGAGGAAGATGTCGGCGTCGGGGTGGCGGCCGACGGTCGTGACGTCGGCGTCGAGGAGGAACCGCGCACCCGAATTGGGGCCCCGGCGGACGATGAGCAACGCCGACCCCGAGGGCAGCGCGTTGATCGCCTCCTGCTCCTCGGCGGAGATGTCACTGTCGAGCGCCGCCAGCTGGGCGGCGGCCTCGCGACTGAACCCGATAGTCGTGTCGCCCATCCCGTCGTCGCCGGCTCTCGCCGGCGTCGCCTGAGGCTCGCCCTCGGCCTCGCCGCCGGGCTGGGTGATGTCGGTATCCGCCACGACTAACCTCCTTCCCCCAGCGTATCCGATCGGGAGTCGTCCGCTACACGGGGGATCCGGATGACGCGGGCGGTCTCGATCGCATAGATGACGCCCGCCCACCAGTACAGGAACGCCCCCCACAGGGTGACCGCCCAGCCGACCGGCTCGGTCACCGGTTGCGCGGACGGGAATGCGAGCCCGAGCATGATGACGGGCACCCCGAAGAACAGGGCGAAGGTCGCGACCTTGCCGAGCTGGTGCACGGGCAGCGGTCCGTACCCGTGGCTGGCGAGCACCACGCCGAGCACGAGGAGGAACACGTCGCGGGCGACGATCACGACCACGATCCACCAGGGCACGAGGCCGTTCGCGGCGAGTCCGACGAGCGCCGCGAAGATGTAGAGGCGGTCGGCCGCGGGGTCGAGCAGCTGCCCGAGGCGGGTGACCTGGCCGAGTCGTCGCGCGAGGTAGCCGTCGAGGAGGTCGCTGAGGCTCGCCACCACGAGCACGACGAGCGCCGAGACATATCCGCCCACCACGATGAGCACGAGGAACACGGGCACGAGGGCGAGCCGCAGCATGCTGAGGACGTTCGGGATCGTCCAGACCCGCGAACCCACCGCCCTCGTGCTCTCCCCAGCCACGATGCGATCCTATCGACCCCTAGAATGCCGCCATGGCTCCCCTCTTCGTGTGTCTCGTCATCTGCGGCGCGATCACGGCCGCGACGTGGCTCGCCTCGATCGTGACGCGGGAGTACTCGTGGGTCGACCGCATCTGGTCGGTCGCGCCGATCGCGTACGTCTGGGTGTTCGCGGTGGCGAGCGCCTTCGACGCCCGACTCGTGTTGATGGCGGTGCTGGTGACGGCATGGGGCATCCGGCTCACCTTCAACTACGCGCGCAAGGGCGGCTACCGTCCGGGCGGCGAGGACTACCGGTGGGCGGTGCTGCGCGGGCGGATGTCGCCGCCGGCGTTCCAGGCGTTCAACCTGCTCTTCATCTCGATCTACCAGAACGGCCTCATCCTGCTGATCAGCCTGCCGGCCCTCACGGCATTCGAGGCGGCGGGCGACCCGCTCGGCGCGTGGGACGTCGTGCTCGCGGCGCTCTTCGTGGCCTTCCTCGTCGGCGAGACCGTCGCCGACCAGCAGCAGTGGGCGTTCCACCGCTGGAAGGCCGCGGAGACGGCGGCGGGCCGCTCCCCCGATCCCGGTTTCCTGCAGACGGGCCTGTTCCGCCTCTCGCGGCATCCGAACTACTTCTTCGAGCAGGCGCAGTGGTGGGTGTTCTACGGGTTCGCCGTCGCCGCCACCGGCGTGTGGGTGCACTGGACCATCGCGGGCGCGGTGCTGCTCTCGCTCCTGTTCGTCGGCTCGACGGCCTTCACCGAGGCGATCTCGCGCGCGAAATATCCCGAGTACGACGAGTACCGGGCGCGCACGTCGCCCATCGTGCCGTGGATTCCGCGATCGAGGGACCGCGCGGGATTCAGAGCCTCGACCTGAGCGAAGGCCAGGACTCCGCGAATCTCGGATGCAGCGGCAGTTCGCCGACGGAGTCGAACCGGACCCAGCGCAGCTCGATGCTCTCGGGGTCGCTCACGACGGGCGCGAACCGCTCGACGGCGTCGGCCACGACGGTCGTGTACGACCAGTAGCCGAGGTCGAGCACCGACGTGAATCGCACGGCGAGCAGCCGTGCCGGAACGCCTGCCTCCTCAGCGGCCTCGCGCACCGCGGCCTGCACGGCGTCCTCGTGCTCGTGCCGGGCGCCACCGGGCATGCCCCAGGTGCCGCCGAAGTGGCTCCAGGCGGCGCGGTGCTGCAGCAGCACCTCGGATGCGGGGCTGACGACGAGCAGTCCGGCGGCACCGAACCTGCCCCAGTACCGCGCGCCGTCGGGTCCTTCGACCCAGGCGTCCCCGCTCGTTCCGCTCATGACTCCAGCATGACCCACATGGGACTCACGGCGGGCCGGCGCACCCGCGCGGTCACCCGCCTCGACGACGATGCCCGCGAGCCGATCCAGGAAGTCGACGACGATCGCCCGCTCGGCGGGGGTGAGGGACACGGCGAGCTGGAGCATCCGCTCGTGCATGGGCCCGAGGGTGCGCCGGAGTCGCTCGTGCGCCCCGGGCAGGGTGCTGAGCAGCATGGCGCGGCGGTCGGACGGATGCCGCGAGCGCTCGAGGTAACCGGATGTCACGAGCCGCCCCACGAGCTTGGTGACCGCGGCCGTGGTGATGCCGAGCTCGCGCGCGACCGCCGCGCTCGTCGCGTCGCGCCCGGCACGCTCCTCGCGGATGATCCAGCGGAGCGCCGCGACGTCGGTGTCGCCCATGTCCATGTCGTCACGCGTGCGCCTGCGCATCATCGCCTCCGCGTCGCGGTGACGCCTGACCGCCTCGAGGACGTCGAGCGTGGACGGATCGGTCCGGTCGTACCAGTACCCGTCGCTCGTCGAACTTTCGGTTGTTCCCTCGGGCATAACCACGATGCTATCGTCAAGTCACTAACTCGGTTAGCGAATTCAGTCATTTGGAGGGGGCGATGACACAGACCATAGAGGCCATCGAAGACGAGGTCGTGCTCCTCGACGAAGCGGGGAACCCCATCGGTCGGGCACCGAAGAGCGCCGCGCACGGGCCGGACACGGCCCTGCACCTGGCGTTCTCCTGTCATGTGGTGAACGCCCTCGGCGAACTCCTCGTGACCCGCCGCGCGCTCACCAAGCAGGCGTGGCCCGGCGTGTGGACCAACTCGTTCTGCGGACACCCGAGGCCCGCCGAGTCGCTCGTGGCGGCCGTGCGCCGGCGCGCCGACTTCGAGCTCGGCATCGAGCTCGACGACGTGGAGCTCGCGCTCCCGCTGTTCCGCTACCGCGCCGCCGACGCCGACGGCACCGTCGAGAACGAGGTCTGCCCCGTCTATCTCGCCAGGACGGCGAGTGAGCCCGACCCCAATCCGCGCGAGGTCGCGGAGTATCGCTGGGTCGATCCGGCGGAGCTCGGCCGGGCCGTCGAGGCAGCCCCGTGGGCGTTCAGCCCATGGCTCGTCCTGCAGGCCCGGCAGCTGGAGCTGTTCCGTGACTGACGTGCTCGACTCCGCGGTCGATGACGGGCTTCGTGCCGTCTTCGCCGACGCCCGCGTGCGCGCCGGCCAGTACGGCGCGCACTACGCTGCGCTCTGGGAATCGCTCGAGCAGCAGAGCGCCGGCGGCAAGCGCATCCGCCCGCAGCTCGTGAACGCGGCCTACTTCGGCCTCGGGGGCACCGACCGGTCGCTCGTCACGCGCGTCGCGATCTCATTCGAGCTGCTGCACACCGCATTCCTCATCCACGACGACGTGATCGACCGCGACACCGTGCGACGGGGTGCGCCGAACATCGCGGCGCAGTTCGCCGGGCGCGCCCGCGACCATGGCGCCGGCGACCGCGTGAGCGCGACGTGGGGCGAGACGGCGGCGGTGCTCGCAGGCGACCTCGCGCTCAGCCGCGCGCACCGGGAGATCGCGACGCTGGCCGTCGACGACGACCGGCGGGCGGCGCTGCTGGACATCCTCGACCGTGCCGTATTCGTGTCCGCCGCGGGCGAGCTGGCCGACGTCGTGCATGCCGGCATCCCCGAGACGCCGCGCGTCGACCGCGTGCTCGCCACACTCGAGCAGAAGACCGCGGTGTACTCGTTCGAGTGCCCGCTCGCCGCCGGCGCCGTGCTCGCGGGGGCCGACGGGGCGACCGTCGACGCACTCGCGCGCTTCGGGCGCCTGGTGGGCGTGGCGTTCCAGATCGCCGACGACATCCTCGGCGTGTTCGGCGACCCCGCGGTGACGGGCAAGTCCGCCGCGTCCGACCTGCGCGAGGGCAAGCAGACCGCGCTCACGGCACACGCCGCGACGACCGATGCGTGGCCCGCGATCTCCGCGCGGCTCGGCGACCCCGAGCTCGACGACGGAGCCGCGCACCTCATGCGGGTCGCGCTCCGCGAGTGCGGCGCGCTCGACGCGGCCCGACGGCTCGCCGACGAGCACGTCACCCTTGCCCGGCTCGAGCTCGACGCCGCCCACCTGCCCGAAGCCCTCAGGGCGGAGCTCGGCGAGCTCGCCCAGCACGCGGCGGAGCGTGCCCGATGAGCCCCCCCGGCGGCGAGGCCGACGCGCTCGGCCGGTACGGCGCGACCGCGGAGGCGAGCGCGGCCGTGGTGATCGGGCGCTATTCCACCTCGTTCGGGGCCGCGGCCCGGCTCCTCGATCCGGCGTCGCGCCGGCGCATCCGCTCGATCTACGCCCTCGTGCGCGTCGCCGATGAGATCGTCGACGGCACCGCGCGCGCGGCCGGGCTCGCCGACGCCGAGCTCGTCGCGGTGCTCGGCGACCTCGAGGCCGAGACCGAGACCGCGATGGGGCGCGGGTACTCCGCCAACCTCGTGGTGCACGCGTTCGCGACGACCGCGCGCGACGCCGGCATCGACGAGCGGCTCACGCGCCCGTTCTTCGCCTCCATGCGCCGCGACCTCGACCGTGCGCCGATGCGGATCGACGAGGTCGGGCCGTACATCCACGGCTCGGCCGAGGTCGTCGGCCTCATGTGCCTCGCGGTGTTCCTCATCGACGAGCCGGCGGATGCCGCGCGACGCGAGCGGCTCGAGGAGGGTGCCGTGCACCTCGGCGCCGCATTCCAGAAGATCAACTTCCTCCGCGACCTGGCCGTGGACTGGCACGAGCTCGGGCGCAACTACTTCCCCTGGATCGACCCCGATCGGTTCACCGAGGCCGACAAGGCGCGCATCCTCGACGACATCGATCACGATCTGGAGATCGCCGGTCGCAGCATCCGGGAACTCCCGCGCCGCGCCCGTACCGCGGTCGCCGCCGCACACGGACTGTTCGCGAAGCTCGCCGCTCGCTGCCGCACGACGCCGGCCGAGCGGCTCATCGCGACGCGGATCCGGGTGCCAGACGGGGAGAAGCTCGTGATCGCGGTCAGATCCGCGATCACGGCCGGCGGGATCGGCCGATGACGACGATGTCGGGGGAACGGATCGTCGTCATCGGCGGGGGGATCGCCGGGCTGGCGTCGGCGGCGCTGCTCGCGCGGGACGGCCATCGGGTCACCCTGCTCGAGGCGCTGCCGACGCTCGGCGGGCGAGCCGGCACGTGGGAGCGACGCGGGTTCCGGTTCGACACCGGCCCGTCGTGGTACCTCATGCCCGAGGTGTTCGATCACTTCTTCCGCCTGTTCGGCACGACCGTCGCTGCGGAGCTCGAGCTCACGACCCTGGACCCCGGCTATCGCGTCTACGCCGACGGCTACGACGACCCCATCGACCTCCGCGCCTCGCGCGCCGAGAACGTCGCCCTCTTCGAGTCGATCGAGCCCGGTGCGGGCGCCGCGCTCGAGCGGTACCTCGACTCCGCGGCATCCACCTACGACGTCGCCCGACGCCGCTTCCTCTACACGAACTTCGACGACCCCAGGGCATTCGCGGCCCCCGAGGTGCTCGGCAGCGCCGGTCGCCTCGCGCGGCTGCTCGCGACGCCGCTCGACCGGTTCGCGGCCCGTTCCGTGCGGGACCGACGGCTCCGCCAGGTGCTCGGCTACCCGGCCGTGTTCCTCGGGTCGTCGCCGTCGGCGACGCCCGCCATGTACCACCTCATGAGCCACATGGACCTCGAGCAGGGCGTGCTGTACCCGCGGGGCGGGTTCGGCGTGCTCATCGCGCGCATCGCGGAGATCGCCGAGACCGCCGGGGTCGACCTGATCGTGAACGCGCACGTCGAGGCCATCGAGCTGACCGACGAGCCGTCGCCTTCGGTCACGGGCGTGCGCTACCGCGACGTGTCGGGAGACGAGCATCGCGTTACCGCCCACCGCGTGGTGTCGGCGGCCGACCTGCACCACACCGAGACCGAGCTGCTGCCGCCGGCGGCGCGCACGTACCCCGAGTCGTGGTGGGAGCGGCGGACGTCGGGACCCGGCGCGGTGCTCGCGATGCTCGGCGTGCGCGGGGAGGTGCCGGCGCTCGCCCATCACACGCTGTTCTTCACCGAGGACTGGTCCGAGAACTTCGAGCAGATCTTCGGAGCCGACCCGCGCATCCCCGACCCGGCGTCGTTCTACGTGTGCAAGCCGAGTGCGAGCGACGCCACCGTCGCGCCGCCGGGCGACACGAACCTGTTCATCCTCGTGCCGGTGCCCGCGGACGTCTCGATCGGCCGCGGCGGCGAGGACGGCGGGGGCGACCGCCTCGTCGAGGAGGCCGCCGACCGCGCGATCGCGCGCATCGCCGAGGCCACCGGCACCCCCGGCATCGCGGCGCGCATCGTGGTGCGCCGCACGGTGGGGCCGGCCGATTTCGCCGAGGACCTCAACTCCTGGCGGGGCGGCGCGCTCGGCCCGGCGCACACGCTGCGGCAGAGCGCATTCCTGCGCGGGTCGAACCGCTCGCGCCGCGTGCGGGGCCTCCTCTACGTGGGAGGGTCGAGCGTGCCCGGTATCGGCCTGCCGATGTGCCTCATCAGCGCCGAGAACGTGCTGAAGCGCGTTCGCGGCGACCGGTCGAGCGGCCCGCTGCCCGAGCCCGCCGTTACTGCGCGATCCGTCGAGCTCGACCGGAACGCGGGATGACGGGGTTCGCCTATCTCGCCGCGCTCCTCGTCTCGCTTGGCGCGATGGCGCTCATCGACGCGCGCTGGCGTCTGGCGTTCTGGCGTGCACCGGGTGCTGCGGCGATCGCAGTCGGCGTCGGTACCGCACTGCTGCTCGCCTGGGACGTCGTGGGCATCGGCTTCGGCGTGTTCTTCCGCGGCGATTCGCCCTGGGCGTCGGGCCTCGTCATCGCGCCGGAGCTGCCCATCGAGGAGCCGGTGTTCCTCCTCTTCCTCTGCCATCTCTCGCTGGTGACCGTGCTCGGCGCCGAACGTGCCCTGCAGGCGAGGGGACGCCCGTGACCTACGCGCTGATCTCCCTGCCGTTCCTCGCGATCGGCGTGCTCGCCGCGGTGATCACGGCACGCTCGCTGCCGCGGCCGGCCCGACGTCGGCGGTGGATCGCGACCGCGATCGCCGCGGCCGTGCTCCTCGCGCTCACGGGCGTCTTCGACACGGTCATGATCGCCGCCGGCCTCTTCGGCTACGCCGACGGCACGAGGCTCGGGCCGACCGTGGGCCTCGCACCGATCGAGGACTTCGCCTACCCGACCGTCGCCGCGCTCCTGGTGCCCGCCGTGTGGACGATCGTGCGACGGCGTGCGCAGCGAGGCGGCGATGATGAAGACTGAATCCGTGACCCGCGGACCCGTGCACACGATGGCGCAGGTGCTGCTCTCGTCGCGGCCGATCAGCTGGATCAACACCGCGTTCCCGTTCGCCGCCGCCTACCTGCTCACCACCGGTACCGTCGACGCCCTCCTTGTCGTGGGCACGCTGTTCTTCCTCATCCCCTACAACCTGCTCATGTACGGCGTCAACGACGTCTTCGACTACGAGTCCGACCTGCGGAACCCGCGCAAGGGCGGCGCGGAGGGTGCGCTTCTCGAGCCGGGGCTGCATCGCACGGTCGTGTGGTCGGGCATCATCACGGTGGCCCCGCTCATCGTCGCCATGCTCTGGCTCGGCGGCACGGGGCATCCGTGGTCCTGGCTCGTGCTGGCGGTGAGCCTGTTCGCGGTGTTCGCGTACTCGGTGCCCGGACTGCGGTTCAAGGAGCGCCCGGTGCTCGACTCCGTCACGTCCAGCACCCACTTCGTGAGTCCCGCCGTGTACGGGCTGGCGGTCGCCGGAGCCGAGCCGACGCCGCAGCTCATCGCACTGCTCGCGGCGTTCTTCTGCTGGGGCATGGCGAGCCACGCCTTCGGCGCCGTGCAGGACGTGGTGCCCGACCGGGAGGCCGGCATCGCCTCGATCGCCACGGCGCTGGGAGCCCGTGCGACCGTGCGCCTCGCCCTCGGGCTCTGGGTGGTCGCCGGCCTCCTCATGCTCGTGACCGAATGGCCGGGGCCGCTCGCGGCCTTCCTCGTGACGCCGTACCTCGTCGCGGCGTGGCCGTACCGCTCGGTCGGCGACGCCGAGTCTGGCACGGCGAACCGGGGCTGGCGCCGATTCATCGCGCTGAACTACGCGATCGGATTCCTCGTCACCATGCTGCTCATCTGGTGGGCGCTGGTGCGGTCGTAGGCTGGCTGCATGTCCTCCGACTCCCCCGTCCGCGTCGACGCGTGGCTGTGGGCGGTGCGCCAGTTCAAGACGCGCTCGGCAGCCACGTCCGCCTGCCGCGCCGGCCACGTGCGCGTGAACGGCGAGCGCGCGAAAGCCGCGCAGCCCGTACGGCCGGGCGACGAGGTGCGGGTGCGCGTCGACGGGTTCGACCGGATGCTGGTGGTGCGCCAGACCCTCGTGAAGCGCGTGTCGGCGAGCGTCGCCGTGACCGCGCTCGAGGATCGCACGCCCCCGCGGCCGCCGCGTGAGGCCGTGCCGGTCGTGCCGGTGCGCGACCGCGGCGCGGGTCGGCCGACGAAGCGCGAGCGACGGGACCTCGAGCGACTGCGCGGGCGCTGAGCGACCCGCCTCGGGATCCGCCGGGCCCGCGCGTCGCCGGGCGTAGCCTGAGACGGTGCAGAAGGAAATCAGCCACGAGCCCGATGCCCGCCGCTACGTGCTCCGCGTCGACGGCGACATCGCGAGTGTCCTCGACTACCGCGTGCTCGGCGACTCGGTCGCGTTCACGCGCGCCTTCACGAATCCGCCGTACCGCGGCAGCGGACTCGCGGGCGAACTGGTCGAATTCGCCGTCGACGACGTCGAGGCGGCCGGCGGTCGCCACATCGTGCCGAGCTGCTGGTACGTCGGCGAGTGGTTCGGACGCCACCCCGACCGCGCCGGCCTCCTCGATCCCCGAACGGTCTGATCCCATGGTCGCGGGATACTCGGCGGCACAGGTCCGCGCGGCGGAGGCGCCGCACCTCGCGCGGGGCGAACCGCTCATGCGACGTGCGGCCGCGGCACTGGCCTCGGCGATCCGCGGCGTTCTCGCCGACTCGGATGCGCCGCATGGCCCGGTCGTGCTCCTCGTCGGCGCCGGCGACAACGGCGGCGACGCGCTGTTCGCGGGCGCGGACCTCGCGCGCGACGGGGTCGACGTGGTCGGCGTGGCGACGTCGGAGCGGATGCACCCCGGCGGGCGCGAGGCCGCCGCCGAGGCCGGCGTCCGCTTCGTCGGGCCGGACGACACGGATGCCGCGCGAGCGGCGTTCGAATCGGCGGTCGTGCTCGTCGACGGCATCCTCGGCACGGGCACGAGCAGTTCGCCGGCGCTCCGGGGGGCGGCGCGCGACCTCGTGGAGCTGGCGATCCCGATCGTGGAACGGCGTGGCACGTCGGTGGTCGCGGTCGACCTGCCGAGCGGCATCCATCCCGACGACGGCACCGTGCCCGACCCGAGGGTGCTGCACGCCACGTTGACGGTGACCTTCGGGGCCGTGAAGGCCGGACTGCTGCGCGGGCCCGCCACCGGCTACGCCGGTCGCGTGGAACTCGTCGATCTCGGGCTCGGCGACGAGCTCGCGGCCTTGGCCCCGCTCGTGCTCACCGACTGAGGCGGGCCGAGGTGCTCCCCGTGCCCTGGCCGCATCCCTCTCGCTGCCACCGAGAGTGCACTCGCCGCCCCCGGGAGGGCGGGAGGTGCACGCTCGGCGGACGGCGGCGGGAGTCGAAGCCCGCAGACGCGAACGCGGGCCGGGGTCGTCGACCCCGGCCCGCGTCAGCGGATCAGTACCAGTTGACGGCCTGCGAGTGCGACCACGCGCTGCAGGGCGTGCCGTACGCGGCCCTGACGTACCCGAGGCCCCACGTGATCTGGGTCCGGGCGTTGGTCGCCCAGTCGGCACCGGCCGTGGCCATCTTGCTGCCCGGTAGCGCCTGCGGGATGCCGGTGGCGCCGCTCGAGGCGTTGTAGGCCGTGTACGACCAGCCGGATTCCCTCTGCCAGAGGTTGTTCAGACACTGGAACTGGTCGGCGCCCCACCCGTACTGCGACGCGGCGAGGTCGGCGGCGAACGCTCGTGCGCCGTCGGGCGTGTTGGCCGCGGCCAACTCGGCCGCGGCTGCGGCAGCCGCCGCGGCGGCGGCTTCGGCCCGGGCCTTGTCCCAGGCCGCGGCCGCGGCGGCGGTCTTCTCGGCTTCCGCACGCGTCGCCTTCGCGAGGTCGGCGACCTCGTCGACGGGAATGCTGCGGTACTCATTGAGCGACGCGACGGAGGAGGCGAGGCCCGAGGCGTCGACCTTGCCCTCGGCTTCGGCCAGCGCCGCGTTCGCGACGCTGATGGTGTCCTCGGCGTTGTCGAGGATGCGCGCGGCGGCGATCGTGCGATGGGCGCCGACCTGCTCGCCGTGCAACGTGCCGGCATAGTTGAGCGCCTGTGTGGCCTCGATGCGGGCCTGGGTCTCGGCGGCGCCCTGCACCGTGAAGCCGGTGCCGACGACGAGGCCGGCGGCGGCGATCGCGCCGGCGACGATGAAGCGGCGGCGGCCGATGCGCCGGCGACGGAGCTCGCGCCGAGACGTGGCCGGCGGAGTGGCGGGTGAGGTCGGGTTGGAGCTGTTCGGGTTGTCGGTTTCGGAGGCGCGCGTGATTCGGTTCGTGTTTCGCATAGGAGAAGGGCGCTCGGTCGGGGGTCGGGGGGCCGCGCGCCTTCCGAGCCGAGGCGCACCCGGCAACCCTGCCCCGCGAATCTGGAAGGTTCCTCAGTTCCTCCTGTGCAGACCATGACCGCGCTGCCTCAGCGGCGAGCGGTTCGACCAGTGCTGCGGCAGGTTCATCGCGGGCACCGCGGATGCCCCGACGGCCGAACGGCACATGCGCTCGCGGTACTCGGCCTTCGTGATCGGCGACTCCAGGTACCTGCTCGCCACGTGGCATCCGTCTCGGCTGGCCCTCGAGGCGCGCGTCGCCGACGAACTCCGCGGATGCCGCGTCACTGGCCTCAGCGCGGGCCTGCACTGCCTCCTCGAGCTTCCGCCCGGCTCGAGCGAGGAGCGGGTGACCGAGGAGGCGGCGCGGCTCGGGCTCCGGTTCGACGGGCTCTGCTCGTTCCGACTGCGCGGCACGCAGTGGCGGCATCCGCCCGCCATGGTCGTCGGCTACGGCGCTCCCCCGGCGCACCGCTTCGACGAGGCGGTCGACCTCGCGATCCGGGCGGTCGGCGCCGTGCTCGACGAGCGAGGCGCCTGACGCGGCGGCGTATCACGCATCGTCGATGCCGCCCTCGTCGAGCGGCAGCCCGTCGAGGGACGCGTACGCCCGCTCGACGGCGCTGACGAGACCCTCGACGGGGAACGGCCAGTCGTCGTGCTCGGCGAGTGCCGCGGCCGCGCCCAGGCCCGCGTCGTGTGCCGCGACGAAGTGCTCGGCGATCGTGCGGAGGTCCGCGGCCTGCCGTTCGACGAACTCGCGATCCACGACGCGTCCGTGTCCCGGGATCACGCGATCGCCGCGCCGCAGCTCGGCGACCAGTCCGTCGAGCACGCCCGGCCAGTCGAGCGGGAAGCTGCCCGAGCCGTACATCGGCGGCCCCGACTCCTCCACGAGATCGCCCACGACCCAGACGCGCTGGGCGGGCGCGAAGACCACGAGGTCGGTGTCGGTGTGCGCGCGCGGTTGCGGTCGCAGCTCGACGACGACGCCGCCGAGATCGAGCCGGGAAATCCGCTCCACCGGATGCGTCGGCGGCGTGAGCCGCGCGTCGTGCCAGCGCCGCTCGGGCTCGCGGGACGGGTCGGTTCGCCACGCCGCGAGCCGGGGACCTTCGTAGCGCTCGAAATGGCGGACGATTCCCGCGTGGCCGTAGATCGCGGCATCCGTTGCCGATCCCGGGCCGAACACCTGGTTGCCGAACGTGTGATCGAAGTGGGCGTGCGTGTTCACCACCCACCGCACGTCGCCGTCGAACCGCCGCCCGATGTCGGCGTCGAGCTCCTCGGCCTCGGCGGGCTCCGCACCGGTGTCGACGACGAGGAGCCCGTCGTCGCCCTCCACGACGACCGTCGACAGGTCGAATGGTCCGCCGCGACGCTGGTGGATGCGGGGGGCGACCGTGGTCCACGTGGGCATCTCCCGATGCTAGCGATCCGCGCGCAGCGGAATCGCGGCCCGTCAAAGCGAATCCAGAAATTCCGCCCGTAGCGTGGCCTACGTGACTCCGCTCGACGGCATCCCGGCGACCCGGCGCGGCGACGCGCCCCACATGCTCACGGCGCGCGCCCAGCGCACCCTCGAGGCGATCGACGGGCACACGCTCGACGAGATGCGCGCCCTCCGCGACGAGACCGAGCGCTTCATGCTGCGCTACAAGTTCGGCATGGACGAGGTCGTCACGAAGCTGTCCATCCTCCGGGAGGAGTTCAGCCTCGACCACGACCACAACCCCATCGAGCACATCTCGAGTCGGCTCAAGAGCCTCGACAGCGTCATCGCGAAGATGCAGCGCAAGGGCATCGAGCCGACGCTCGAGTCGATCCGCGAGACCATCACCGACATCGCGGGCGTGCGAGTCACGTGCAGCTTCGTCACCGACGCGTACCGACTCGCCGAGCTGCTCACGACCCAGCGCGACATCCGGGTGCTGAAGACCAAGGACTACATCGCCGAGCCGAAGGAGAACGGCTACCAGAGCCTGCACGTCATCGTCGAGGTGCCCGTGTTCCTGTCGACCGGGGCGCACCCGGTGGCCGTCGAAGTGCAGATCCGCACGATCGCGATGGACTTCTGGGCGAGCCTCGAGCACAAGATCTACTACAAGTACGACCGGCGGGTGCCCGCGGAACTGCTCGAGGAGTTGACGGATGCCGCACACACGGCCGCCGACCTCGACGCGCGCATGGAGCGGCTGCACCGGCAGCTGCACGGCGCCCCGACGCACGGACGCGGGCGCGTCTCGATCTGAGCCGCTCGACGCCGGGCGCTCATTCGAGCGCCGCGAATGCCTCGCGTCCGGCATCGGTCACGCAGCGACCGATCCCCGGGCACGCACGCGACCCAGCCCTCGGCGACCAGCGTGTCGAGGAGGTGGGCGCCCGTCCAGTCGAGGCATCAGCGCAGGGCGGGACGCCGGCCGGCGGCCGTGTCGACCTCGCGCAATCGCGGGCGCTCCGCGAGCTCCCCGCCGAGGTGCCGGAGACGACCCGGCTCCCCCGCTTCCAGCGGCGCGATGGCCCCCTCGGCCACGAGCGCATCGGCAAGCCGCGGGGCGAGGCGATCGTGAAGGTGCGGTGCTGAGGCCTCGCGGTTCGTGAACGGGCCACTGCACGCCGCGCGTCGCCGCCGCACCGAGGAGCGCCTCTCGACCCTCGACACGGGCGCCCTCGCGACGGCCACCTCCTCGCGTACGAGCGCCATGGCGCCCGCCGGAGCCGACGCGGTCGCCGTGCAGATGCCCGTCGCGTGTCTGGCGGAGCAGCTCGGCTTCGCCGTTCCCGACTCGGCGTCCCGCCTGTCGCCGTGCTCGCAGACCATTACCCGGCGGGCGGCCCGTCGGATGCCGCGGACGCCGCCCTCGTGCGGCTGCTCGCCGCCGCACCGCCGCCCGGCCGGCGTGAGCATCGTGACGACGGCGTGCTGCGCGTGCAACTCCTCGTGCGGGCGCACGTCGCGACCGCCGCCCTCATCTTGGGCGACGTCGGTGCGGCTGCGGCGCATCCCGACGCCGCGTTCGGCGCTGGCGCCCGGGCGTGTCCGGCGCCCGGACCGGCGCTCGCCATCGCGACCGCCGTGGTGGACGGACTGCGCCCATGATGACGCCGGCGACCTTCCGCGCCCTGCACCGTCGGGGCGATCCGCTCGTGCTGCCGAACGCCCGGGACCTCGCCTCCGCGAGCTGGCTTCGGGCCGTCGGCCGGTACGCCGCGCGACTCGCGGGCCTCGGCGTCGTGGGCGTCAACGTCGAGGACTCCGATGCCGAGGGCCGGCTCGTCGATCCAGAACTCGCCGCGCACAAGGTCCACGCGATCTCGACGGCGGCGCCCGGGCTGTACCTCAACGCCCGGACCGATCCGTTCTGGGTCGGCAGCCCGGCCGATGTCCGGCAACGCACTCGTGAGGCGGTGGCTCGTGCGCACCGGTACCTCGCGGCGGGCGCCACGGGCGTGTTCGTGCCCGGGGCCATCGCGCTCGACGTCGTGGCAACGCTCGCCCGCGCCACGCGGACCCCGAACACCGAGGCGCAGACCCGAACCGGCTGATCGCGACGCGTGGCGCGACTCACCGTCGCCGTGCAGCACGCGTACCGATTCGACGACGTCGGCGCGGCAGCCGGGGCGTCGGCCCCACGAGACCGTCGGCAAACTGCTCGTCACGACCTGAGCCGCGGCGTGCGCTCAGTCTGGGGTGCGTGCTCGGCTGGGCTGCACGCGCATCGGCTCACCGGGCATCTTCGGGAAGTCCGGCGGGAACGGCAGCTCGCCCAGGCCGCCGTCGAGGTCGCGCTGCCACCACTCGAGCAGCGTGTCGAGCCGACCGGGCCGATCGTGCATGCCCGCCCACGGATCTCCCGACTCTCGCAGCCGCTCGGGCACCGTGCGGACGGTGAACTCCGCGGGGTCGGCACCGTCGAGCTCCTCCCACGCGAGCGGACATGACACAGGCGCGTGCGGGAGAGGGCGCGGGCTGTAGGCGCCGGCCATCGTGCGGTCGCGGTTGGCCTGGTTGTAATCGATGAAGATGCGGTCGCCGCGCTCCTCCTTCCACCATGCCGTCGTGAGCTCGGCCGGCATGCGGCGCTCGAGCTCCCGCGCGAGCGCGATGACGGCGTGCCGGACATCGAGGAACTCGTGCTCGGGCTCGATGGCCGCGAACACGTGGATGCCGCGGTTGCCCGACGTCTTCACGTAGCCGGCGAGCCCGACCTCGCCGAGCAGGTCGCGCAGCGCGTACGCGGCCGGCACCGCGTGGGCGAACCCGGTGCCGGGCTGCGGATCGAGGTCGACCCGGAGCTGGTCGGGGTTGTCGGTGTTCCCCGCGCGGGACGCCCACGGATGGAACACCACGGTGTTCATCTGCGCGGCCCACACCGCGGCGGCCGGCTCGTCGAGCACGAGTTGCGGATGCCGCCGGCCGCTCGGGTACGTGACCGTGACCGATCGCACCCACTCGGGTGCGCCCTTGGGCGGGTTCTTCGAGAAGAACTGCTCGCCGTCGACGCCACCGGGGAACCGTTGGAGGGAGACGGGACGATCGCCGTTCGCCTCGATGAACGCTTCGCCCACGGCGACGAGGTACTCGGCGAGCTCGAGCTTGGTGACGCCCACCTCGGGCCAGAGCACCCGGGTCGGCGAGGAGATCCGCACGTCGCGTACGCCGTGCGGACCCGGGACAGAGAGCGTGGTTGCATCACCGGCCATGGTGCGACGGTACCCTCTCCCCCCGACGACGGCTCGACGGCCGCGCGGAGCGGGCGGCCGTCACCCGGCGCGTGGTGCCGTCACACGGTCGCGTAGCGCCGCGCGGCCCGAGCACGCGCCTTGGCCGCCTCGACCTCGCGGTCCTTCGGCGGGGCCGCCGTGACGAGCTCGTCGAGGAGGTGCTGCGTGATGTGCGCGACCTCGGCGACGGCGCGCTCGAACGCGGCCTGGTTCGCCTTCGACGGCTTCGTGGCGCCGCTCACCTTGCGCACGTACTGGAGGGCCGCCGCGTACACCTCGTCGCTGGTGGCCGCCGGCTCGAAGTTGTGGAGGGGGTGGATGTTCCTGCACATGTCCCGAAGCCTAGCCCCGCAGCGGTGAGTCCGCCTCACCTGTCTGCACCAGGCGGAACGCGGGAAGGCCCCTGCGCCGGATGAGCCATTCGACGACCACGAGGTTCGGCAGCCACGCGAGGAAGGGCACCACGGCGTAGGCGTTCGCGAACGCCGCCTCGAGGTCGAACGCGCCGCCGGGCAGGGCCTGCGCCGATGAGCACACCGAGCCAGAGCCGGAGGGTCACGGCGGCGTACGTGAGCGCGAAGTTCCGCATCATCCATGCGCGGTGACTCGCGACGTCGCCCTGACGGATCGCCCGGTAGGCTGCCCATCCCGTCGCGAGCCAGAGCACGGCGAGGGTGCCGAATCCGAAGAGGCCCGAGAGGCCCGCCTCGCTGAACGGCGCGATCACGAGGCCCGCGACACCGGCGCTCGAGCGGCGCGGCCGCGGCGTGCTCCTCACGCAGCGGGGGCGCGCGCTCGCAGGCGAGGGCCGCGAACTGCTCGACCGCCTCGAACGACTCGAGGCGCTCGGCGCGGGCACGTCGAGAGCGAGTGCGCCGCTGCGCATCGCGTCCTTCTCCACCGCCACGCGTGGCCTCCTCGGACCAGTGCTCCGACGCCTGCAGGAGACGGAACCGCCCGTGTCGGCCACGGTGACGGGCATGGACCCCATCGACGCCATGGACCTGGTCGCGCCCGGCGTCGCCGACCTCGCCATCGTGCACAACTGGAACTCGGTGCCACTCGTCACCCCGGCGCACGTCGTCACCGAACATGTGTGCCGCGACGAGGCCGACGTCGTGCTCTCGACGCGGCATCCGCTCGCCCGGCACGCCGAGATCCGACGCGCCGACCTCGTCGACGAACTGTGGGCGAGCACCCCTCGCGGCCAGATATGCCACGAGGCGCTCATGCGGATCTTCGCCGACCTCGGCACCGTGCCGCGCATCGTCGCGGAGGATCCCGACTTCGGCTCGCTCGTCGAGCTCGCGCGTCAGGGAGTCACGATCGCGCTCGTGCCGCGCCTCGGTCGCTCCGAGCTGCCCGACGGAGTCGTCGCCCGCCCACTGGCAGACCACAGCCAGGTGCGCGACATCAGCGTCGCCTACCGTCGGTCGATGGCGGAGAGCACCGGCATCCGCACCGCGGTCCGGTTGCTGCTCGAGGCCGGGGCGCGCATCGAGCCGAACACGGCCTGAACGCGGCAGTGCGCGCTGGCCGGCCGCGTCACATCGACACGTGATGCGGATCGGCCAGCGGCTGCAGCCGGAACAGGCGCACCTCGCGGCCCGAGTCGCGCTCGTAGGCACGGTAGCCCGGCCACTGCGCCTCGATGCGCGCCCACGCCCGCTCGCGTTCCTCGCCGCGGATGCGGGTCGCCCGCACCGGCATCCGCCGGCCGCGCACGGTGATGGCCGCATCGGGATGCGCGAGCAGGTTGTAGGTCCACGCCGGATGCCGCTCCTGCGCGAACGACGTGCCCGCGACGATCGCACGGCCGTGCCCGTCGGGCGTGTACATCAGGTACGTGTCGCGCTCGAGTCCCGTTCGCGCGCCCGTGGAATGGAGCACGAGCGACGGCACGAGCAACCCGCTGAGCTGCACGCGCCCGCCGGTCGCCCGCGCAAGCACGCGTTCCACCGGCGGCAGCACCAGCGGGCCCACGGCCCGGAACACCCGAGTCCGCGTGAGCGGGGCGACGACGGTTCGCACGACCTGCAGCACGGTGGCCATCCGCCCATTCTGGCGGGCCGGATGCCGCGCCGGAAGTGTCGTGCCGGATGCCGCGGCCGTCGAACGTCGTCTCGAACCTGCCGTTCCACCTGACCACCCCATTGCTGAAGTGCGGCGCTACCCCGCCCGCTTCGGAACGTCAATCCCCTGTGGTACCCGATGGCGCCGCCGTAGCGTGGGCCGAGGCCGCCGCGACCGCGGATCGGCCCTGACGATCGGAGGAGCCATGTCCGACGCACTGCGTCCCGGAGACCCGTTCGAAGGCGAGTACACCGACTCCGAGCTGCCGTTGAGCGCGGAGTTGCCCAAGGAGGAGTACGAGGCGGTCGAGGAGGTCCTCGACGAGAACGACCTCGACGACGACGACGTCGAGGTCGTGGAGATCGTCGAGGAGGACCGTGACTACCCGCCCGCCGGGCGCGACACCGCGCTCTGAGCCGCGACCGGGCGCGCGACCACGCGGTCGCGCGCCCGCCGCCCCGCGTCAGGCCCCGGCCGGGGTGTCGGCCTGCTCCTCGGCGACCGCCTCACGCACCGCCGCGAGTTCGGCTGCAGCATCCGTGGCTCGCCGTTCAGCCCGGCGCATGCGCCGGACCGCCGGCGTCGGCGCGCCGAACCGCGCCGCCACCCGGTCGCGCTCCTCGTCGACGCCCGTGATGATGTAGGCCCCGGCGATCAGGATCACCTGGCTCGAGAGGTTGAACCAGAGCAGCAGGGCGATGAGCGAGCCGAACGACGCGAGCAGCGGATTGCTCGACGCGCCGCCCACGAAGAGGCTCGAGAGCAGTTGCAGCACCGCGAGCCCGACCCCGCCCAGCAGCGCTCCCGTCCACAGCGAGCGGGCACTCGGCCGCAAGCCCGACAGCATGAGGAACATGCCGGAAATGACGAGCGTGTCGATGGCGAAGATCACGATGATCGACACCGCGCGCGTCGCGAGATCGTAGGCAGGGTCGTGCGTCGGGATGCCGAGCCAGTCGAACAGCGCGCCGAGCGCCGTCGTGCTGAAGAAGGTCACGGCCGCCGCCACTGCGAGCGAGGCGCCGAAGGCCACGGCGAGGGCGAGATCGCGCAGGAGCAGCCAGAGGAAGAACGTGTGCTCGTCGGACTTGTCGCCGAGCTCACGGAACGCCTTGCGCAGCGATCCGACGGCGCCGATGGCCGCACCGACGAGTCCGATGAGGCCGACCAGGCCGGCCACGCTGAGCGTGATCGGCTGGATGAGGTCGTCGGTGTCGATGACGCCGCCCTCGCCGACGAGTCCGGGTATCGCCGTGCCGATCGTGGCGACGAGGGCGTCCATCGCGTCGGGGTTGCCCGAGAGCCAGATGCCGCCGATGGCGAAGCCGAGGAACATGCCCGCGAACACCGAGAACAGCGTGCGATACGTCACGCTGT
Organism: Agromyces bauzanensis; assembly: GCF_014645655.1. Taxonomy (GTDB): domain Bacteria; phylum Actinomycetota; class Actinomycetes; order Actinomycetales; family Microbacteriaceae; genus Agromyces; species Agromyces bauzanensis. The sequence goes on from NZ_BMMD01000001.1 coordinate 435,320, forward strand.
CGGCGAGCATCGGGCCGTGGTGCTCCTGGTAGAGCAGCACCGCACGCACGGGCTTCCGTGCGAGCGCCCACGCCGTCGCGCGCTTGCCCAGGGCGACGATGCCCGCGAACGGGCCACCCCGCCGCGGTTGCGTCTGTTCCGACATGGCGTCAGGCTATCGAGCGCCGGATGTCGCGTGCAGGCGCTTGACACCGGGTCGCTCGAGCACCGGACCGCCCGATGCGGCCGCCCGCCGGATTCGCCCGGAGACGACGGAGGCGGGGACGGCGTCAGCCGTCCCCGCCTCCGCGGGTGGGTTCGATCAGTACCAGCCCTGCGAGTTGAAGGCGTCCCACGCGCCGCATGGCGTGCCGTAGCGAGAGGCGATGTAGCCGAGGCCCCAGGTGATCTGGGTGGCCGCGCTGGTCTCCCAGTCGGCACCGGCCGTGGACATCTTGCTGCCCGGCAGGGCCTGCGGGATGCCGTAGGCGCCGCTCGGGCTGGACGCGTAGACGTTCCACCCCGACTCGCGGTTCCAGAGCTCCACGAGGCATCCGAACTGGTCGTCGCCCCAACCACGCTGGGCGAGCATTTCGCGGGCGATCGCCTGCGCCTCGGTCGGGTTGGCGGGCGCGCCGGGGCGGGAGACGGCGGAGGACGAGGACGCCTCTTCCGCGGCTGCTGCCTCCGCCGCCGCCTTCGCGGCAGCGGCCTCCGCAGCCGCCTTGGCTGCCGCCTCTGCGGCGAGCCGATCGGCTTCGGCGACGGCCGCGCTCACGGTGTGGACGTGGTACGTCGTCGTGTCGACGAGCTCGAACACCCGCTCGGGGGCGAGCAGACGGTAGTCGGACAGTGCGGCGACCGAGGAGGCGAGCTGCGCGGCATCCACCTTCCCCTGCGCGGCGGCGATCGTGTCGTTCGCACCGCTCAGCGTGTCCTCGGCCTGCTTGACCGCACGGGCGGCGAGGATGCCGCCGTGCGCGTCGAGCTGGTCGACGTTGAGGTCGGTCGCCTCGGTGAGGGCCCGGGTCTCGGCGACCCGGTCGTTCTGGGCGGCGACGGCGCCCTGCACGGCGAAGCCCGTGCCGACCATGGCGCCGATCGCGGTGACGGCGCCGGCCGCGAGGATCGCTCCCCTATGCCGGCCCGACGGCCTGCGCCGGACCCGACGGCCGGGGGCGTCGGGCTTCACTGCGTCGATGGAGGTGTTCGGATTGGAGGTGTTCGGGTTGGAGGATTCAGATCGGTTCTGCATGACTTTCACGGGGCGAACCGGCGAACTCGCGCTCGACGATCCTGGACTCGACGTTCCACGGACGCGGGGGCGCCCGGGCGAAGTCGCCAGTCTGTCGAGAGGTTCTGTACAACCCCTCACATGATCCTGTGAATGTCATCCAAAACGGGATGATTCCTCAGGTTCTCGTCGCCCTCAACGCATTCGGAAATCCGGGTACCCGGGCCACTCGCGAGGACCGTGGGAGCGCACGAATGCCTGGTGCACGCGTTCGCAGGCACCGCGAAGCGTGGTGCCCCAGCCGAGGAGCCGGCCGGCGAACTCGGCACGGTAGCGCACCACGCCGTCGACGCGCACGATCGTGACCGAGCCGTACTCGCGACCCATGCTGTCGACGAGGCGCCAGCACCCCGGTTCGGGCTCCGTCGCGGCGAGGATGGGATGCCAGGTGGTGGCCAGTGCTGCTCCTTCCGAAGCGCCCCGGCCGACGCAATCCCATCGTACGTCGGGACGCCGACGGCGTCCTCACAGCGAAGTCACAGCCGGCGGCGGCATGACGCGGAACAGCACGGCGGCTTCGCCGGTTCTCTCTGATGACGCCGCGGTTCCGCGATCACGCGAGCCGAGCGTCGAGGCGCCGCAGCCAGCGGCGCCCACGAAGGAGGAACGAAGTGTCACAGGACTACCGCAGGACTCCCGAGGCGATCGCCCGTCTCTCGCCGAAGCAGTACCAGGTCACCCAGGAGGACGGAACCGAGCCGGCCTTCCGCAACGAGTACTGGAACCACCACGAGACCGGGATCTACGTCGACGTCGTCTCGGGGCAGCCGCTGTTCGCCTCGACCGACAAGTACGACAGCCGGTCGGGCTGGCCGAGCTTCACCAGGCCGATCGAGCCCGGCGCGGTCAACGAGCACGTCGACCGCTCGCTGTTCATGAAGCGCGTCGAGGTGCGCTCGGCCGGCGCCGACAGCCACCTCGGCCACGTCTTCGACGACGGCCCCGTCGAGGCCGGCGGGCTTCGCTACTGCATGAACTCGGCAGCATTGCGATTCGTGCCAATCGCCGAACTCGAGGCGCAGGGCTACGGCGAGTACCGCTCGCTGTTCCCGGAAACGATGACGGATGCCGCGGCATCCGAGAAGGAGGACGCATCATGACGAACCAAGGTGAGATCACCCGGATCCCCGGCACCGAGACCGCCGTGCTCGCCGGCGGTTGTTTCTGGGGCATGGAGGACCTGATCCGCAGGCGCCCCGGTGTCATCGACACCCGCGTCGGATACACGGGCGGCGAGGTCCCGAACGCGACGTACCGCAACCACGGCACGCACGCCGAGGCCCTCGAGATCGTGTTCGACCCCTCGAAGGAGTCGTTCCGCGACCTGCTGGAGTTCTTCTTCCAGATCCACGACCCGTCGACGAGGAACCGGCAGGGCAACGACATCGGCACGAGCTATCGCTCGGCGATCTTCCCGACCACGCCCGAGCAGGAGGTGACGGCGTACGAGACCATCGCCGACGTCGACGCCTCGGGGCTGTGGCCGGGGCCCGCCACAACCGAGGTCTCCCCCGCCGGCCCGTTCTGGGAGGCGGAGCCCGAGCACCAGGACTACCTGGAGCGCTACCCGAACGGCTACACGTGCCACTACGTGCGGCCCGGGTGGAAGCTGCCGGAGCGCGACGCGGAGCCCGCCGCGTAGCGACTGACGGCGCGGCGCCTCAGCGAGCGACGTCGCCGCGCACCGCCCACGCCCGCGCGACGAGCGCGATCGATCCGTCGGGCCGGGCAGGCACGGACTCGCGGAGGTGTTCCCTCAGGCGTCCCCGGGCGGTCTCGTCGAGCGACATCACGTACGACGGGGCCGGTCCCTGGCCACCGAGGAAGGGAGTCCAGTAGTCGTCGAAGTCCGCGAACACCGTCGGGATCTCGATACCCGTGGTCGCGATGTCGAGGAGCCCGGCGCTCGCGAACCGCCAGGTCAGGGCCTCGGGCGTGCAGTCGGGGAAGCGGGCTCCCTCGTCGAGCGTCGCCGCCGCGGGATCGAGATCGGTCGCGGCGTCCCAGAACCGGCGCATGAGCTCCATCCGGTCGGCGTAGTCCCAGACGTACGCGGCTACCACGCCGCCGTCGACCGCCACACGCGTCATCTCCGAGAGCGCGTCGTCGAGATCGGGTACGAAGTTGAGCACGAGGCCCGCCACCACGGCGTCCATCGACGCGTCGTCGATCGGCAGGGACGATGCGACGGCGCGGTGGAAGGTGACCCGGCTTCCCAGCTGTGCCACGGCAGTCTCCAGGAACCCTTCGGAGGGCTCGACGCCGTCGACGCTCGCGGGCCCGCACCGCTCGAGGATCGCGGCCGACAGCACGCCCGTGCCGCACCCCACGTCGAGCCAGCGCCGGCCTCGCGGCACACGCAGCCAGTCGAGGAACCTGGGGGCGATCGCGCGGCTCCAGCGACCGACGTACTGCTCGTACGTGCGGCCCTGCTCCCACGTGTCGGGAACGCTCCCGTGGCCCATCCTCACACCGTACCCCCGATCGAACGGGGAGAATGAGCGGGACGGACGACCGACCGCCCGAGATCACCCGGAGGAACCCTATGGCCGACGCCACGCACACCGTCATCGCGACGGATCTGGCCGCGCTGCTCGACGCCCTGCCGATCGAACCCGGCGCGGTGCGCTCGACGCGCATCCACAAGGGACCGGGGGCGAGTGTGGTGCGCCTCTCGATGGACGCGGGCACCGTGATGAAGGAGCATCTCGCGCAGGCGCCCCTGCTGGTGTCGGTGCTCGACGGCCGCGTGGCGCTCGAGGTCGGCGGCGAGCGCATCGACCTGCGATCAGGTGGCGTCATCCACATCGGCGCGCGGGTGCCGCACGCCGTCGAGGCGATCAACCCGTCGCACCTCCTGCTCACGGTCGGCGAGCGGACGCCGACGGCGCCGGATGCCGCACGCTGACGCGGGTCGGGCTCAACGACCCGGGCGACCGGCCCGGGCTTGCACTGGCCACCGACCGCGCACCGTGGCTAGTGTGAGGCGTGACGATCGCATCGACGCGACCGAGATGTTGGAGGGGACCTCGTGGCTGAACGACCGCACGACATGACCGACCTCTACCTGGCGCCCGTCGTCCTCGGGGTCGAGGCGCGCCTGGAGGAGTTGGGGACGTTGTCGACCGACGATCTCAACTTCGAGCTGATCCTCGAGACGAACATCGAGCCACAGGACACCGCCGAGCGGCGCAAGGCGCTCATCGAGACCGTGCGGCGCCGGGTCGAGCTCCACGGCTGGAGTCTGTCACTCAACGAACGCGGGCTGGCCGTGTCGCACGACGACCACACGGTCGTGCTCGGGCTGCCCGACAACCTGCGGGAGTACCTGCGAGACTGATCGGTCGGCCGTCCGACTAGTCTGCTGTCATGATCCGGACGTTGCTGCGCGCCCCCACCGGGCCCGCCGAGGTGCTTGCCGACGTGATCCGCGTGCTGGCCGTCATCAGCATCATCGTCGCGGGCGTCGGCTGGGGCCCGCTCTCGGCGGTGAGCTTCGTGTCGGCGACCGCCGTCATGCTCGTGCCGCGGCTGCTCGGCCTCCGTCCGAGCTTCGACATCGCCTTCGGCGTCGCCGTGTTCGCGTCCACCTGGAGCAGCGTGCTCGGGATCTACCTCACGACCCGCTGGTGGGACCTCCCGATGCACCTCCTCACGAACGGGCTCTTCGCCGCACTGGTCTACATCCTGCTCGTGCGGCTCCAGGTCGTGGCCGATCACCGGACCCTCCCGAGCCCGACCCTCTCGGCCGTCGTGGTGAACACCGCGATCGGCCTGTCGCTCGGGGTGCTCTGGGAGTTCTTCGAGTGGTTCGGCCATGCCTTCATCGACGGCGAGATCTACGTGGGCTATGTGGACTCGCTCGGAGACCTGCTCTGGGGCGGACTCGGCTCCCTGCTCGCCGGCTTTGCCATGACCTACTTCCTGGCGGAGTCCCGCGCTCTCGACCACCGCATTCCCGCCCCCACCGTCGAGTGACGCGGCGCCGGTCGGCGCCACGCCCTCGGCGATCCCCGTCCATCGCCCATGTGCCGATGTGCGTCGCCGTCATGTAGCGGATGTTCGAGAAGTCGAACGCCAGCACCGCGACACGCACATCCTCCACGCCGGCGACTCGGTGCACTTCGACGCCGTGCGGCCGCATCTCTACTCCAACCACGGCACCGTGCCGGCGCGCGGCGTGTGGTTCGTGTTCGGCCGGCGGGAGCACGCGCAGACGATGCCCGACCAGGCCGGGACTCGTGCTGGGAGCGACGGCGCACTGGGCTCCGCCGACGACGTGCTGCGCGCGATGGACCGCCTCTAGACGCCATCGCGACATCGCTCAGCTGACAGATGCCCCGGGGCGCCGCATCCGGAACCGCGCGCCCTCGCTGATCGTGAAGTAGTCGGCCGGTCCCCCGCCACGGAGGATCGGCTCGCCGGCCACGGTGTCGTAGGTGCCGCTCGCCACGAGGTCGCGCCGGATGTGGATCATGACGGCCTCGCCGAGCACGAGCCAGGCGTCGAGGTCTCGCCCCGAGGCATCCGTCAGTCGGTGGATCGCCGCCACCCGGCACTCGAACGCGACCGGGGTCGCGGCGACCCGCGGCGGCGCGACGAGCGACGACGGCGCCGCCTCGAGCGCGGCGAGCTCGAACTCGTCGACGACGCCGGGCACCTCAGCGGACGTGGCGTTGACCGCCTCCGCGAGAGGGCGGGTCGCGAGGTTCCACACGAACTCCCGCGTCTCGGCGATGTTCGCGACCGAGTCCTTCCAGCGCAGGCTCGAGAAGCCGATGATCGGCGGGCGGTAGTTGAAGAGGTTGAAGAAGCTGTACGGCGCGAGGTTGCGTGAGCCGTCGGCCGCGAGCGACGAGATCCAGCCGATGGGACGCGGCGCGACGATCAGGTTGAGCGGATCGTGCGCGAGGCCGTGACCCAGTCGCGGCTCGTAGCTGTGCAGGTCGCTCACGGGTCCAGACTAGGCGGGCAACCCGGCGGCGAGTTCGTCGAACACCGCGTCTGCGTCGGACTCGCGCGAGAGCGCTGCGGCCTGGCCGGCCCAGAGCGACTGCAGCTCGCCGACGCCGCGACGAACCGCCTCGGCACGGAAGCGCCCGGTGAGCCAGTTCTGAACGGGGAACGGGGCGACCACTCCCCCACCCTCGATCGTGCGAACGGCGCGGTTCGGGATGCCCCGTGCGAGACGTCCGCTCATGGCTCGCGTCAGCACGGTACCGTGGGCCGGCGCCTGCGTGATCGCCCGTCGGTGCGCGTCGGTCGTGGCCGACTGCTCGGTGCGCAGGAACGCCGTGCCGACCTGCACCCCCGAGGCGCCGAGCGCGAAGGCGGCGGCGACCCCGCGCCGGTCGGCGATCCCGCCGGCCGCGATCACGGGCAGGGTCACCGCGTCGGCCACCTGCGGCACGAGGGCGACGGTGCCGACGAGCGATTCCTCGGCCGGGCGCAGGAACGACACGCGGTGACCACCTGCCTCCGCCCCGGTCGCCACGACCGCGTCGACGCCGCCGCGTTCGAGCGCGACCGCCTCGTCGACGCTCGTCGCGGTGCCGACCACGACGATGCCCCGCTCGTGGGCCGCGTCGACGACCGCTCGCGATGGAACGCCGAACACGAAGCTCACGACCGCCGGCCGCGCCTCGAGCACGGCGTCGAACTGCGCCTCGAATGACGGAAGGTACCGGTCGGGTCGCTCGGGGACCTCGAGCCCGAGCTCGTCGAAGAACGGCCGCAGGGCCTGCGCGGAGCGGTCGAAGTCGGCGGAGGACACCTGTTCCACCTCGTCGTGCGCGAGCCAGAGGTTGAGCGCGAACGGACGATCCGTGACGGCGCGCAGCGCAGAGGCCATCTGGCGGATCCGCTCGGGGTCGTACCCGTAGAGCCCGTAGGAGCCGAGTCCGCCCCGTTCGCTGACCGCAGCGGTGAGCTCGATCGACGAGAGACCGCCGAATGGTCCGAGCACGATCGGCCGTTCGATCCCGAGCAACTCACCGAGGTCACGCATCATCGGTCTCCTGTTCCGCCGGCACCGCGCCGCATCGCCAGCATGGCCGGCTCGCGGCATCCGGTGCGCCCTCGGTCATCGCGCCGCACTCGGGGCAAACCCGTCCGAGCCAGCACACCGCGTCGCCGCCGAACTCAGCGGGCATCCGACACCGCCGGGGCCGTCGGGCTCGACCTCGTCCAGCCGAGCTCCTCGCCGAGGTCGAAGTAGTGCTTGAAGCTGTAGATGAGGGGCTGCCATGCTCGTGGGTCGATGTGGTCGCCCTCGGCGACGATGCCGGCGGCGGCGTGCACGCGCACGACCTCCGCCTCGACGAGCACGTAGTCGTCGCTCCATCCGGGCGTCATGCGGCGCACCTTCGCCTCGAATTGCAGCGCGCACTCCCGCACGCGCGGTGGTGCCACGAGGTCGGATGCCTCGGTGTGCAGCCCGGCCGCCGCGAACTTCTCGGGTTCGAACCGGTAGCGGTCGGCCTTCGCGGGCGGCACGGGATCACGCGCCGTCAGCGCGGCGAGGCGCTCGACCGCCTCCCAGTGCGAGCCCGACGGGAAGTTCACCGTGAGCTCGGGTCGCTCCCGCAGGTTCTCGATCGTCTGCCCGTCGGTCTCGAGACCGAGCACGAGCATCTGCCCGAGTGCCCAGTACGACGAGGCGGGTGCGAGGTTGGCCGAGCCGTCGGAGTTCCCTGTCGCGACGAGGAACACCGGGGTGCCGACGTAGGGGATCTTCGGCCGGATGACGCGGCGCTCGCCTGCGAGGTCGGCCGGTCCGGTCGCGTGGTCCACCCGGTTCACGGTCAGCCCACCGCCCGCAGGTGGGCGAGCGTGAGGCCGATCGGGATGCTGACGATCAGGGCGCCGAGCACGACCCGGGCGAGCACCGCCCGTGCGGGAGCCGCATGCTTCCACGTCGCGGCCAGTGCGGCGACGAGCACGGCCAGCAGCAGGATGCCTCCGACGTCGACCACGACGGGCGCCGCGGCGAGCGTGCCCATGATGACGAGCGCGTTCCCGGCATTCCAGCCGACGAGCGTCGTTCGCAGGCGGCCGGCCGAGGCATCCGTCGCTCGGAGCACTCGATGCTGCATGGCGAGGCCGCACTGCGTGACCCCCGCCACGAGCACGAGATAGGCGGCGAGCCAGCTGCCCTTCGCGAGCTCGAGCGGGTCGGTGACGGCGGCCACCAGGCCGCCGACGATGACGAGTGCGACGCCGAGTGCGAACCCCCCGCGCCCGATGCGGTCGACGCGGTCCACGGGATCGACGGACGGAGGCTCGACCGTGCCCGAGTCGACCGCGTCGAGCGCGATGAGGGATGCCTTCCGAACCGTCACTGCCCGCTCTCCGTCCAATTGTCGACTTAACCGCAACACTATCCGGTTTAATCGGATAGCGTCGAAGTATGACGCGTGACCTCCAATATCGAGCCGACATCAGCAGCCTCGTCGGCGAGTTCTACCGGCGCGCGTTCGCCGACCCGCTGATCGGCCGGATCTTCACCGACGTCGCGAAGATGGACCTCGACCACCACATGCCCATCATGTGCGACTTCTGGGAGACGGTGCTCTTCAACGCCGGCCTCTACCGGCGCAATGCCCTGCAGGTCCACCTCGCGCTGAACGCGAGGCATCCACTTCGCCCCGAGCACTTCGAGCGCTGGTTGCAGCTCTGGGTCGGCACCGTCGACGAGCACTTCAGCGGAGAGAAGGCCGAACTCGCGAAGCTCCAGGCCGAACGCATCGCGGGCTCGATCAGCCGGCGGATGCAGGGCCGCTCCGGTAGCGAGTTCGAGACGATCCGCCTTCGGGAGCCAGCGGATGCCCCGTGAATCGGTCCGTGGCGACGTGCACGCGGCGCTCGCCTCGCGTCCGCGGCGGCAGGTGCTCGACGCGATCGCCCGCTCGGCGCACCCGGTCGACGCCCTCACCATCGCTGCGGAGCTCGGGCTGCACGTGACCACGGTGCGGTTCCACCTCTACCAATTGGAGACCGCGCACCTCGTGCGACGCCAGGTCGGCGCCGAACCGCGCCGCGGCCGGCCGCGCATCCGCTACGTCGCGACGTCGGGCCCCGAGGAGGACAGCCGGGAGCAGCTCATCGAGGTGCTCGCCGCGGCACTCGCCGAGCGCCCCGACGGGCGGGCCCGGTCGATCGAGGCCGGGCATCGGTGGGCCGACGCGCTGGCGCCTCCGCGGCCAGACGCGGAGCCCGACTCCGACGCCGACACCGGCGACGCGAGCGGCGTCGACACGCTCGTGCGCGTGCTCGACGACCTCGGCTTCGAGCCGCTCGTCGCCGGTGACGACGAGATCAGGCTTCGCGCGTGCCCGTTCCGGGACGCCGCACGCGACCACCCGCAAGTGGTGTGCTCGGTGCACCGGGGGGTCATCGAGCAGCTCCTGCTGACGCGCGGGTCCGACCGCCGCGCCGACCTCCTGCCCTTCGTCGAACCCGAGCTCTGTCTCGTCACGCTCGCGGCGCCGGGCGGTCGTACGCTGGACGAATGACGGATCCGGTGCTGATCGGGCAGGTGGAGGCGCCCGACGTGCACGTGATGACGTACAACGTGCGCCGGCGCTTCCGGAACCTGCGACCCGGGAGTCCCGACCGGTGGGACCGGCGCAAGTGGCTGCTGCGGCGCATCCTCGCCGCGGAGCAGCCAACGGTGCTCGGCGTGCAGGAGGCCTTCGCCGACCAGGTGCACTTCGTCGCCGAGTCGCTCGGCCCGCACTACGACTGGGTCGGGCATGGGCGCAACGCGTCCGGAGAGGGCGAGCGCTGCGCGATCTTCTACGACACGCAGCGGTTGACGCTCTCGAGGTGGCACCAGCGCGCGCTCTCCGCGACGCCCGACACACCCGGGTCCCGCACCTGGGGCAACTTCGTGCCGAGGATCGTCGTGTCCGCCCACTTCACGGATGTCGCGACCGACCGTCGTCTCATCGTCTTCAACACCCACTTCGACCACGTCTCCCGTCGCTCGCGGAACGCAGCGGCCCTCATGATCCATGACCTCGTGCTGGCCGAGCACGCCGCCGATCCCGACGCCGGGTTCGTGGTCATGGGCGACCTCAACGCCGCCGCCGGTTCGGTCGTGCATCGGCGGCTCGAGGGCGACGGCGTGCTCCGCGACGCGTGGGATGTCGCCGAGGAGCGCATCGGGCCGCAGTGGGGCACATTCTCGAACTACCGGCGTCGCCGGGTCGGCGGCAAGCGCATCGACCTCATCCTCGCGGGTCCGGGTGTCGAGGTGCTGCGCACGGGAATCAATGCCGTGCGCTTCGACGGCGCCGCGGCATCCGACCACGAACCGGTGCAAGCGGTGCTGCGGTTCACGGAGTCCGCCACCGAGGTGCCGGGGGAATGACGGCCGCCGGGGAATGCGGTTCATGGCGCGTCGGATGCCCCGACATCGCGCCTGACCGTCGCGAGCATCCGGCGCGTCGCGAGCGCGAGCTCCCGGGCTCGTCGACGAGGGTGGCGATGCCGGCGGGTGGCTCATGCCGTGCACGCTTCGCCCGAGGCCGATGCGGTCGCCTCCGCCACGGCAGCAGCCGGAAGCGCACCACGCCCAGGATGTCCCGCCCGGCGAGGTACGGATTGCCCGACTCCAGTGCGCGCCGCCCGTCGGCCACCGTCGGACCGTCCATCGTGTCGCAGTGGGCACGGGCGGGACGAGGCACGACGAGTACGAGAACGATGGATGCCACGGCCAGCGCCGCGACCCCAAGTGCCCGAAGCATGCTCATGCCGATCGCTCCATCCAGCGGGGAACCGGCACCCCTGCGGCCAGCCCAGGACGGCGACGCGGCGGCCGGCCACCGTCATCGGTCGGGTTCCACCACGCGCGATTCGTCCCAGGGCTCCGACCAGCCGAGCTCGTCGAACATGCGCGACAGCACGATGGCCGTGAACCCCCAGACGATCCGGCCGTCGACCGTGAACGCCGGCGCGCGGTAGGTGCGGCCGCCATATGTGTGCTCCGTGTTCGCCCGGTTCGCCGGCGCGAGCAAGTCGCCGACGGGTACTCGGAACACGTCGACGGACTCGTCGTGGTCGACGGCGGCCACCTCCGAGGGGCGCGTCCACCACGCCGGCACGGGGGTCACGAGGTAGTTGCTCACGGGCACCGGCATCGCGGGCAACACTCCCAGCGGCTCGATGCCGTCGGGGTCGACGCCCGTCTCCTCGGCGGCCTCGCGGAGCGCAGCCGCGATCGGACCTGCGTCGGATCCCTCGAGCCGCCCGCCGGGGAACGCGATCTGCCCCGGGTGGTTGCCGAGCGTCGCGGCGCGGCGCAACAGCAGCACGTCGAGGTCGCGCGGCACGTGGCCGCCCGACCTCGCGGGCACGGAGTCGAGCACGCCGAAGAGCACGAGCACCGCGGCGGGACGCGCAGTCGAGGCATCCGGGAGCACTCGGGGCGTCCTCATCGACCAGTCGAGCCCGCGCTCGCAGAGGGCGGTGAGCTCGGCGCGGGGGTCGGCGGTCACGGATCCACCCTACGGACTTTCCCGCGTGCGTCCCCGTATGGCGGCGCATTTGACCTCAACCCCACTTGAGGTCGTACCGTGGGGACATGCGTGTGTTGAACTCGGTGAGCACTCGATGACCTACGTGATCGCACTGCCGTGCGTCGATCTCAAAGACAAGGCGTGCATCGACGAATGCCCCGTCGACTGCATCTACGAGGGTGAACGCTCGCTCTACATCCACCCCGACGAATGCGTCGACTGCGGCGCCTGCGAGCCCGTATGCCCCGTCGAGGCGATCTACTACGAGGACGACCTGCCCGAGGAGTGGGCCGACTACTACAAGGCCAACGTCGAGTTCTTCGACGACATCGGTTCGCCAGGCGGCGCCGCGAAGATCGGCCTCATCCCGCGCGATCATGAGCTCATCGCCGCGCTACCGCCGCAGGGCGGCCACGAATGACCGACGACACGAGGCAAACCGAGTCCGCCGTCGACGACGCCGCCCGCGCCGTGGCCCTCAAGGCAGTGTTCCGCACGCACCCGGCGTCCGTGACCCTCATCACGGCGTCGACGTCCACCGGCCCGGTCGGGCTCACCGCGTCGAGCGTGGCATCCGTCGCCCTCGATCCGCCGTCGATCTCGTTCTCGGTCACGCGCGCCACCGGATCGGCCGGCGGCCTCCTCGCCGCCGACACCATGCTCGTGCACTTCCTCGCGGACCGCCACGCCGACCTCGCGCGGGTGTTCGCGCACTCGGGCGCCCCGCGCTTCACGCCCGAGCAGGGCTGGACCACGCTCAACACGGGCGAGCCGCTCCTTGCCGACACACGCGCGGCGTTCCGGTGCCGGGCGCTGCACGTCGTGCCCGTGGGCAGTTCCTCCCTCGTCCTCGCCGAGGTGCTCGACGTCATCCCCGGCACGCCCGGCGACCCGCTGATGTACCACGACCGCAGATTCCATCGGTTCGACCCCGCCGCCCCCGACCTCTGAACGCCTGATTCCCACGCACATCGCACCCAACCGTCGCCGCCCGGCGACGGACGACTCGAAAGGACGCATCCGATGAACGCGTACACCCTCCCCGACCTGCCGTACGACTACGCCGCACTCGAGCCGCACATCTCGGCGACCATCATGGAGCTGCACCACTCCAAGCACCACCAGGCCTACGTGACCGGCGCGAACACGGCCCTCGAGCAGCTCGCCGAGGCCCGTGAGGCGGGCAACCTGGCGAACGTCAACAAGCTCGAGAAGGACCTCGCGTTCAACCTCGGCGGGCACGTGAACCACAGCGTGTTCTGGCAGAACCTCTCGCCCGAGGGAGGTGGCGAGCCGCAGGGCGAGCTGGCCGCGGCGATCGACGACGCGTTCGGATCGTTCGAGAAGTTCCAGGCGCACTTCACCGCGACCGCGCTCGGCGTGCAGGGCTCGGGGTGGGCGGTGCTCGCGTGGGACTCGATCGGCGCCCGCCCCGTGGTCTTCCAGCTCTTCGACCAGCAGGGCAACGTACCGCTCGGCGTGACGCCGCTGCTGCAGCTCGACGTGTGGGAGCACGCCTACTACCTCGACTACAAGAACGTGCGCGCCGACTACGTGAAGGCGTTCTGGAACATCGCGCACTGGTCGGATGTCGCGTCCCGCTTCGAGCGCGCCCGTACCGCGACGCAGGGACTCATCGTGCCGGGCTCGAACTGACCGGGCGCTCGCCCGAGAGCCGCCGGCGCCGCCCGCGCCGGCGGCTCTCGGTCGCCCGCCTCGCGGTGCAGGTTCGGCGGTACGGGCTCGCCGCGCTCGTCGGCCTCACCGCGATCGGGGCGCTCATCGCCGCGATCGGCGGCTCGGGGCATCCGTAGGCCTCGTGGGAAGTCCCGGCCGCGTTGCGGCGTTGCATCCTGGCGTGACCGACACCCTCCTGAGCGCCCGCGTTGCCGGCTCGTCGGCGACCGCGGTTCGCGCGGCCGATGTGGTCGTGATCGGCGCCGGCCAAGCCGGCCTCTCCGCCGCGTACCACCTCCGCCGTCGCGGCTTCCTGCCGGCGACGGATGCTGCGGGCGCCGCGCTCGGCGCCGACCCGGGCTCGGCCGCGGGCACCTACATCGTGCTCGACGCCGAGCAGGGGCCCGGTGGCGCGTGGCGGCACCGCTGGCAGAGCCTGCGCATGGCGACAGTCAACGGCATCAACGACCTGCCCGGTATCGCCAAGCCCGACGTGGACCCCGCCGAACCGAGCTCGGCGTTCCTCGCCCGGTACTTCGGCGACTATGAGCGCGAGCTCGCGCTGCCGATCCTGCGGCCCGTGACGGTGTCGGCGGTGCGGAGGGAGGACGACGACCCGAATGGGCGACTCGCGGTCGAGTCATCCGCCGGCGTCTGGTCGGCCCGTGACGTGATCAACGCGACCGGCACCTGGAGCCGGCCGTTCTGGCCCGTCTACCCGGGGCAGTTCACGTTCCTCGGGCGACAGCTGCACACGAAGGACTACGTCGCGGCGAGCGAGTTCGCGGGGCAGCACCTCGTCGTGGTGGGCGGCGGCATCTCGGCGGTGCAGTTCCTCGACGAGATCTCGAAAGTGACGACCACGACGTGGTTCACCCGGCGCGAACCGGTGTGGCGCGACGACGAGTTCGATCACCGCGCCGGCCACGACGCGGTCGCCCTCGTAGAGGAGCGCGTGCGACGGGGGCTGCCGCCGCAGAGCGTGGTGTCGATCACGGGCCTCTTGTGGACCCCGCCACTGCGAGCGGCGGCGGCGCGCGGCGCGCTGGAGCGGCATCCCATGTTCACCGCCATCGAGCCCGACGGCGTGCGCATGGCCGACGGCTCGTTCCTTCGCGCCGACGTCATCCTGTGGGCGACGGGGTTCCGTGCCGCGCTCGACCATCTCGCCCCGCTCCACCTGCGCGCGCCCGGAGGCGGCATCGTGATGGACGGCACGCAGGTCGCGAACGAGCCGCGCGTGCACCTGATCGGCTATGGCCCGTCGTCGTCGACGATAGGTGCGAACCGGGCCGGACGGGCGGCGGTCAGCGGCATCGTGAAGCGGCTGGGGCCGAGCGCGGCGGCGGCCTGACGCCGCGTGCGCTTCACTCGACGGGGTCGAGGCGGAACACCCTGAACTCCCGCCCGGCGGCGCGTTCGTAGCGTCGATACCCGGGCAGCACGTCGTCGAGACGTTCCCAAGCCCGCTCCCGCTCGGCGCCCGTCAGGAGGGTCGCCGTGACCCGGGTGCGATCTCGGCCGCGGTCGATCTCGGCGTCGGGGTGCGCCATGAGGTTGTACGTCCATCCCGGATGCCGCGGCCGGGCGAAACTGCTCCCTGCGACGAGCAGCGGGCCGGCCGGGGCATCCGGAGCGCAGATCAGCTCGGCGCGCCGGGCGAGCCCGGTGCGGGCGCCCGTCGTGTGCAGCACGAGCGACGGCACGGCGAGCTCGCTGATCGGCCCCGGGCGTCGGGTCACAGCGCGGTAGGCGCGCTCGAGCGGCGGCATGACCGACGGCCCGATCGCGCCGAAGAGCCTCGAGTGCGAGGCACTCGCGACCATCCGTCGCACCCACCGGGGCAGCATGCTCCATTGTCCCGTGCCGAGGGCCCGCGCGGCCCTCGCTCGGCCTGCCCTTCAGTCGAGGATGGCGGTGGCTTCGACCTCGACGAGGACGTCGGGCTCGAACAGCTGCTCGACGCCGATCAACGTGGCCGGCGGCAGCGGCAGGCGCAGGCCGATCTCATCGGCCACCCGCTCGACGCCGGCCATGAACGCACCGATCATGCCCGGCTCCCATCGGGTGACGAAGAACGTCAGTCGCAGCACGTCGTCGAAGGTCGCGCCGGCACCGGAGAGTCCCCCCGCGGTGTTCCGCAGCGCCTGTGCCACCTGCCCGGCGAGGTCGCCCGGGGCGACTGGCGTGCCGTCGCCCAGGCGGGCGACCTGCCCGCTCACATGCACGTGCCGGCTGCCGGTGCCGACGGCGACGTGGTGGTACGGGGTCGGCTGCAGCATGCCTTCGGGGCTGAAGCGTTGAACGGTCATGTGGGGCTCCTCAGGTCGGAAACGAACTCGGTATACCCTTGATACCTAGTAGGTTCAGGACACTTCAACGAGACCAGGTTTCATGACCGATACCGACCCCTCCCCCCGCGAGGTACTCCGAGAGGAGTTTCGGATCGAGGCTCCTCACCGAGAACTGCTCGACCAGGCGCTCGACAAGTGGTCGCTCAGCGTGCTCAACGAGCTCTGCGAGCGGCCCTGCCGCTTCAACGACCTACGTCGCGCGATCCCGGCCGTGACGCAGAAGTCGCTCACGGCCACGCTCCGCCGACTGGAGCGCAACGGCATCATCGACCGGCGGATCGTCAACACCCGGCCCGTCGCCGTGGAGTACCGCATCACGCCGCTGGGCAAGGGCCTGCGTGCGCCGATCGACGCCCTGCTCGACTGGGCGAACACCTACCTGCCCCAGATCGAGCGTGCCCGCGACACCTTCGACGCCGGCTAGACGATTCCGGCCGCTCGCGCCGGCTCGGCGTATGCCCGCGCGAGGTCAGCGACCGTGACGTGCGCGTTCAGCCCGCTGGGGTTCGGCACGACCCACAGTTCGGCACCGCCGAGCCGTTCATCCTGCCGACCTGCGTGCGCCTTCGGCCGGTCGAATCCCTGCCGGTACGCGGTGAGACCGACCACCGCGACGACCTGCGGATGCCACCGCGCCACGTCGTCTGCGAGCCGCAGCGCGCCCGCCCGCAACTCGTCGCGGGTCAGTTCGTCGGCGCGCACGGTGGCCCGGTTCACGAGGTTCGAGATGCCGATGCCCGCGTCGAGGATCATTCGCCGGTCGGCATCGGAGAGGCCGTTCGCGAAGTCGGGAAGGCGCGGGATGACGCCCGCCGAGGCGAGCGCGGGATAGAAGCGGTTGCCGGGATGCGCGAAGGGCGTGTTCGTCGCGGCCGTCCAGAGCCCGGGGTTGATGCCGACGAACACGAGCTTCGGATGCTCCGGCATGACGTCGTCGACGCTCGCACCCCGGTACGACTCCAACTCGGCGCGCGTGAATCCCACAGGACGATTCTCCCCCCGGCTCACCAGCGGGCGCGGCGAGCGCGCGCGGCGAAGGCGTCGAGTGCGGCGAGCACCTCGGTCGCCTGCCAGATGCGGTACCGGGCACCCCCGGCCACCTTGGTGAGCACGCCGACCTCCGCGAGCTTGTCGATGGACGTCTGCGCCGCCACCTCGCTCACTCCGATGGCTTCGGTTACCGAGGTGGCCGTTACCAGCGGATGCTGCAGCAGGTGCGCCTTGACCCGGTGCACCGAGGCATCCGATCGGGCTCGAACGAGCGCATCCCACCCCGCTGCGATGTCCTGCAGTTCGCCCACGAGTGCTCGACCATTGGCGACCGCGCGGAACGCGGCATCTGCAACCGCCTCCACGATGGCGTCGGGCTGCCCCTGCCGGTACCGGGTCAGTGCGAGGAAGTACCCATCGAGATCACCGAGCAGGCCCGCCGAGACCGGCACCGCCACGTTCCGGGTCACGTCGGCGGCACGGAGCATCCCGTGCAGCAGGGCGCGCCCGGTGCGCCCGTTGCCGTCGGGGAATGGGTGGATCGTCTCGAACTGCGCGTGCGCGATCGCCGCGTGCGCGAGCGCCGGCACGTCGGTGCGTCCCGCGAACCGCACGAGGTCGGCCATGAGGCCCGGCACCCGATCGTGATGCGGCGGCACGAACATCGCATGATGCGGCGAGAACGATCCGCCGCCGATCCAGACCTGCTGGTCGCGCCATCCGCCGACGAAGTGCGGAGCGGATGCCTCGAGCAGGGCCTCGTGCATCGCGATGATCGCCTGTTCGTCGAGACGATCCGCAAGCGCGATCGCCGCCTGCATCGCGCGCACGTTCGCCACGACCAGCTGCGCGTTCGGCGAGTCCGATCGATCCAGCTCGGCGAGCGCGACCTGCTTCGCGCTCGCGGTGAGCTGCTCGACCTCGGAGCTCGACGCGCTCTCGGTGCGCAGCAGGATCGCCGCGAACGGCGCGGCGAACGAACCGGCCTCGGCGTCGAACCGGGTGAGCTCCTTGCTCGCGTCGTCGGCCACCGCCAGCGTCTCGGGGCTGAGCCGCACCTCGCGGTCGGCGATCATCGGCACGAGTGCGGCTCGGTACTCCCCCACTGCCGCGCGCAGCTGCCGCCGCGACGCGACCGCCGGCTCGCCGCGGTGCCATGGGCGCGGCTCGGTGCCGACTGCGGGCCATGCAGAGTCCGAGCTCACCATGGGATCATTCTAACCAAGGACTAGGCACTAGTCTTCAGTTAGCGACGTCCATCTTCTGAGATGAGCGAAGAACCATCGCGACATCCGCCCCGCTCATCACGGCGACGCTGATCACATACACGAGCAGGTCACGCGCATCGAAGACCGTGCCCAGCACCAGCCAGGACGACCGCGGCCGAGAGCCGGCGTCTCGGTGGTCGGTCGGTGGCCATCCGACCATTCTGCCCGGATGTCTCCTCACGGCAGCCGCCGGACGGCGATTCGCCACCTGCGGCGCGTGGCTGATGACACGCCCCCGCGCACCACCTCGGCACGGTGGTCGGCTGCGGCGAGGTGGGGAATCGACGTGTGCGGCAAACACTATCCGTTCGACGTCCATCTTGCGGTGCGCGCGTTCCACTCCCCTGAGGCCGCCATGTTGAGGATTGGATCCGCGAACTCGGCGACCACATCGAGCACGTCAGCGAATTGCTCAGGAAGCTCCCGGTCTCGGTTGACGCGGACGCGCCACGCTCGCCACTTCGGCTGCACTCGCTCCGGCATCTCCGCGAACCTCGGGATCAATGGCGCAAGCTCGACGCGACGGTAGGCGGCGACGGTCTCGAGCGAAGCACGGAGCACCCCGCCATCGACCTGGCTGACGCGGGAGAGCGTATAGATGTCGGCGAAGTCGCGCCAGCGGGTGTTGGCCTCGCCACGGTCGATTGCGGTGACGATCTTCTCCGCGAGCACCATTGTCAGCGGGTACCCGAGTAGGGTGACGGGCCGCTGACCGAGCGGGACGATGCGTTCTGCAGTGCGGCTCGCGCCTTCGGGAAGTCATCGGCGAGCACCGACAACGCTGCCGGGCTGTTACCTCGTTCGCGGAGCCATCGCTTGAGCGCTCCGATGGCGAGGTCGCTCCCCCACTCGTGACGCAGGCGAAAGAGATCGATGATCGTTCGCTCCGCCGAATACAGGCCGATCGAAAGCCCGTTCGGAAGTGCATGTTCAGTCCGGCCGATTGTGAAGGTGTCGGCGTCGAATCGGTGCCAGGCGATCGGTGTGTGGTGGATCACCAATGGCTGTGAGCCGCGTGGGATGGCGATGTCGGTGCGAGAGGGGATCTCATCGGTGAGGTCGTGCAACGCAAGCGCCGACAGCAAGCAGATCGTCGCCTCTGGCTTCTTGTAGGCGATCGCCATCCACGCTGCTGTGGTGTCATCGACAGTACCGGCACGCAGGAACAGCCCCGGCGCAATGCGCTCATACTGTTCGGCCTCGATCAGTCGATCGAAGCGATACCGAGTCAACCCGATCGTTTCAAGATCCCGGTAGCGAACAAGATCAGGAAACGTCGGGGCGTCCATGTCGCAACTCCCTTCCGACAGAAACCGTTACACATACAACCTATCTGGCTCAGATTCCGTTGACCAGCGTCGAGTGATCCTGGTCACCGGGCACGTGTACTCCCGCGCGCTCGAGACCGAGCTCAGGTGCCCGTGAGGATGACGAGTTGCTGCGTCGCCCGGGTCATCGCCACGTAGCGGTCGACGGCGCCTTCGATGCCGGTTCCGAACGTCTCGGGGTCGACGAGCACGACCAGGTCGAACTCGAGCCCCTTCACGTGCGCCGGGCTCAGCGAGCGGACGCGTGGCGTCGGCTCGAACGTCGGGTCGCCGATCACGCAGGCGATGCCATCGGCGTGGACGGCGAGCCACGCGTCGAGCATCGCGCCCAGTTCGGAGGTCGATCCGTATCCGACCGGGATGCCGCTGCTGCGGACGGAGGTCGGCACGTTGGCGTCGGGGATCGCAGCGCGGATGACCGGCTCGGCTTCGGCCATCACCTCGGACGGTGTGCGGTAGTTGATGCTCAGGGAGGCCGAACCGATGTTGCGAAGGCCGACCCGACCGAGCCGCTCCTGCCACGACTCCGTGAACCCGTGCCTGGCTTGGGCGCGGTCGCCGACGACGGTGAAGCTCCGCGACGGGCAACGGCGCAGCAGCATCTGCCACTCGGCGTCGGTGAGTTCCTGCGCCTCATCGACGATGACGTGCGCGAACGGGCCTGCGAGCAGGTCGGTATCGGCGCTCGCGAGCGACGTGTCATCGACCAGCGTGTTCTGCAGGTCCTGCCCACGCAGGATCGACATCAACAGCATCTCGGAGTCGTCGGCCGAGATCAGGTGATCCATGACCATGGCCCGTTGCTCCCGCTCGGCGGCGATCGCGGCCTGCAGCCGGTGCCGTCGTCGCGGCTCCTCGGGGTCGCCGATGCGCTGCCGAGCGGCATCCAGGAACGGGAGGTCCGACACCGTCCACGCCCGTGGGTCCCCGCGCTGCAGCATGCGGACCTCGTCGGTTTTGAGCCAGGGGGCGCACCTGCGCAGGAAGTCGGGCGCCGACCACAGGTCCGCGACGAGGCCGGCCGGATCGAGCAGCGGCCACGCGCGATCGAACGTGCTCGTCAGCTGCTCGTTCCGGAGCAGCGACCTGCGGAGCTGATCGCGCGGCACATCCTCGTCGTGCCGATCGATCAAGATGCCGACGAGCTCCTCCCACACCTCATCGCGCGCCTCATTGTGCGGCACGCCGGGATCCGCCGCGTCGAACGCGTCAGCCCAGTCGTCGGCGCTCAGCCAGACGTCGGCCCAGTGCGTCTCGACCGTCATCCCCGCCGCGGGCGGCTGCTCGTAGAGCCTGACGGCCGACTCGACCGCGTTGACCAGCTGTGCGGAGGACTTCAGGCCCGCGACATCCGGTGCCGTTTCGGATGCTGCCATCGCACCTTCCGCGACGAGGTCCCGAAGGGTGCAGGTCTGCACGCTCTCCTCGCCGAGGCTGGGAAGCACGTCGGCGACGTACGCCAGGTAGGCCGGGTGCGGCCCGACGAACAGCACCCCGCCGCCGCGAGCGAGCCGCGCGTCGGAGTAGAGGAGATAAGCGGCGCGGTGCAGGGCGACCACCGTCTTCCCGGTGCCGGGCCCGCCGTCGACGACGAGCGCGCCGCGAGAACCCGCGCGGATGATGGCGTCCTGGTCGGCCTGGATGGTGCTGAGCACGTCGCGCATCCGAGGTGAGCGGCTGCTCCCCAAGCTGGCGATGAAGGCGGACTGGTCGTCGAGCGCGGCATGCCCTTCCAAGCCGTCGGGGGTGAACACCTCGTCCCAGTAGTCGCTGACACGCCTGCCGGTCCAGCGATACCTGCGACGACTCGCCAGTCCCATCGGGTTAGCGTGGGTCGCTCCGAAGAACGGCCCCGCGGCCGGCGCGCGCCAGTCGAGCAGCAGTCGGTCGCCTGCGCCGTCGGTGAGGCCGATCCGTCCGAGGTACACGGGCTCGGGGTCATCCGCGGCGACGATGCGGCCGAGGCACAGGTCAAGGCCGAACCGTCGGAGCAATCGCAGACGCGCGGTGAGCCGGTGGATCTCGAGGTCGCGCTCGAGGGCCTGCTGACCGGCGCGCCCGGCCGCCTTGCGCTGGACGTCGAGACGCTCGGTGAGGCCGGCGACCAGCTGCTCGAGTCGCTCCGCGATGACCGCGAAGTGCTGCTCGTCGCCGACGATCAGCATCGGGTCGGCCTTGGCTGCGAGGTGCTCGGGAAGGTTGAAGGCGCCGGTGGTCACAGAGGTCACGTCATCATCTCCGGTATCGAGTTCACCATTGTGCGCCCCACGGGGGCCCTTGCGGCAAGGCCCACGTGCCGCAATAGACTGGAAGTGGCAAGGAGTTCAGCGATCCTCCCGATCCCCGCTGCCGGCACCCCGGGCGGACGTGCGGAGGGCGTGGATGGCGGCAATGACCTCCCGACCAGGCGACGCCATGACCGCAGCGCCGTCCCGCCGCGCTGGGCATGCGGCGGTCATCGCCGTCGTCACCACCGGGGTCGTCGCACTGATCGTGCGCACGGCCGCGTTCGTGTTCCCCGAGTCCATCCTCTGGATGCGCGAGAACGACGACGGTGTGATGTTCGCCGGTACGATCGCGATGCTGCATGGGCTCGCACCGTACGCCGACTTCGACTTCGTGCACCCGCCCGGATCGCTGCTGACGCTCACGCCGTTCGCGCTGCTCGGCGCCGGCACGACCGAAGCGGTCGGGCTGGCGGGTGCCCGCCTCCTCACCGTCGCCGTCGGCGTCGCGAACACGGTGCTCATCGGCCTCCTGCTACGCCGGTTCGGCGCGTCGGCGGTGCTCATCGGCGGCGGGCTCTACGCGGTCTGGGGTACGGCGGTGGTCACCGAGCAGACGTACCTGCTCGAGCCCTACCTGAACCTGTTCCTTCTCGTCGCGTTGTTCGCGATCACGTTCCGGTGGCGGTTCGCACCGTTCATCGCCGGTGCATCGCTCGGACTCGCTCTCGCGTCGAAGTACTGGGCAGTCGTCGACGTCGTCATCGTCGGCTGGATGATCTGGGTCGCCTTCGGCCGAGCCGCGTTCGCCAGGTACGTCGCCGCCGGCGCCGTCACGGCCGGCCTGCTGGCGCTGCCCTTCCTGTTCCGGGATCCGGGCGCGATGTGGTCGCTCACGGTCACGGCCCAACTCGAGCGAGGCGGCAACGAGGTCGACCTCGCCGAGCGGGCCGACGTCTTCTCCCCCTACCTCGCGTTCCCCACGCTGCGCGAACTGATCCCCACCGCGGCATCCGCGCTGGGCGTCGCGCTGCTCCCGCTCGTCGCCGCCCTCCCGCTCATCGAGATGGGCCGTGCGCGACGTCGACCCGGCGCATGGAGCGATGAGGCATGGTGGGGCCTCATCACGCTCGCGCACGCGATCCTGCTGGCGGTCGCCTCGATGTTCTTCTACCACTACGCCGCGTGGCTGATGGCGCCGCTCGCCCTCTCACTCGGCGCCGCGGTCGGCCGGCTGCGACGAGCGCGCGTGCGTCACCTCGTGCTCGCCGGCGGCCTCGTGATCCTCATGCTGATGGCTGCCGGCGATCTGGTGCGGGTCCGGCCCACGCCCTCGGCGACGCAACTTCAGGAGTGGGCCGCGGGGCGTGAGTGCGTCGCGGGCATGCCGTCGACACTCGTCGCCGCCGATCGGGTCGGGGCCGACCTCGACCACGGCTGCCCGATGGACGTGGACCCGCTGAGCCTCGGCATGACCCTGCCGAACGCGGGCTCGCTCTCGCATCGTGGCCTCATCGAGTCCGATGAATGGCAGGCCCGGTGGTGGTCGTACATCGAGGGCGCGGATGCCGCGGTCATCACGCCGGGGCAGCGCGAGTGGCTCTCCCCCACGCACGCAGCGGAGTTCGAGGCGGCCTTCGTACAGGACGGCACGATCGGCGATCACGAGCTCTGGCGTCGGCCGGCGGACGCGCCCGCGCCCTGAGTCCCGGCCTCACCCTGCGCTGAAGGCGTCGAGGAATCGATCGCGGAACGCGCTCATCGGCCAGACGGGTGCGTCCGGTGCCGGCAGCGTCCCGTCCTGCCACCGCCATTCCTCGATCGACGTGAAGACGGCCGGGTCCTTCGAGATGATGCTGATCGGCACGTCGTGACCGGCGCCCTGCCCGCTCACGATCGTCGCCGGCTGGTGGTCGCCGAGCACCACCAGCACCAGGTTCGGGTCGTCGGCTTCGTGCAGAAA
Organism: Agromyces bauzanensis; assembly: GCF_014645655.1. GTDB lineage: Bacteria > Actinomycetota > Actinomycetes > Actinomycetales > Microbacteriaceae > Agromyces > Agromyces bauzanensis. The sequence goes on from NZ_BMMD01000001.1 coordinate 458,918, forward strand.
GGCGAACATCGCATCGAGCGAGTACCGGATGGACTCGGCGTACGCCTGCTGCACGCGTTCCGGATCCTGCCAGACCTCGGTCGGCGACTGCCCCTGCGCAGGTTGGGACTCGAACACGGAACCGTCGCCCACGTCGGACCACGGCACGAGCCGCGGGAGCGGCGCCCACGGCGTATGCGAGGAGACGAGGTCGATCTCGGCCATGACCGGTTGATGGTCCCGGGCGAGCTCGTGGTCGGCGAAGTACTTCCAGGTGTACTGGTCCGGGATGCGCGCATACCCGAAGGACGGCCCGCGATAGCCGACGTCGTTCGCGTCGAGGAGCGTGTCGAAGTGATAGAAGGTCGTGCCGAACGACCACGGCTCCGTGTTCGAGGGAACCACGCTCACCGTGCGCCATCCGGCTTCTCCGAACGCTCGGCTCAGCGTGAATCGATCGCTCCGGATCACCCTGCTGTAGAGCGGCTGCCGGTCGACCCAGAGTCCGGTCTGGAACGTCGAGTGCGCGAGCCAGCTGAGACCACCGAACGTCGGAGAGGTGAGGAAGGCGCTCTGGGAGCCGTAACCGTCGGCGCGAAGCTGTGCCTCACCGACTCGCAGCACCCGTTGCACGCCCGTCGAGAATCCGGTCCCTTCCACGGCCACCCTGCCGTAGCTCTCGACGAAGGCGAAGACGACGTCCTTGCCCTTCAGCGAGGTCAGCAGTTCGGAACCGGCCGTGTCACGGTACGGGTCGGTCGCGATCCGGTTCGACAGGTCGGCGAGCGCGGCGACCCCAGCCGCGGCGTGCGACGCCGACGCGTTGATCGAACGGAGGGATGCGGCCGCCGCGACCGGCTGGCCCGCGGGCAGGCTCGAGCCCGTCAGGGCCGCGATCATCCACACCGCGGTGACCGTCACGATCGAGATCGTTCCGTGCGGACGCTCGGGCCCGATGGCGGCGCCCACACGGAGCGCAGCCCACGCGAGCGCGACGATCGATCCGGCGGCGACGGCCGCGAGGAGCGCGACCAACCCGTTCGCGGCGGCACCGCCGATCGAGCCCTGGAGGACCCCGAACGCGTCGCCCAGCTGCTGCCAGTCGAGCGGATCGAAGGGGATGTCGAGCACCGACCGGTAGCCGACGTCGATCGCCGCGAGGACGAGCGCGCCGACGACGGTCGCACCGAAGCCGGCCGCGACGAGTCCGCGTGCGGGCGGCCAGGGCAGCAGGCCGACGAGGAGCACTGCGAGGATCGACTCCACGGGAAGCCCGGCGAGTGGCGCCGGCGAGCCGTCGGCGAGTGCGCCCGGCACGAGCGGCACCACGACGAGGAGCAGGATCGCGACCACCAGGGCAACCCTCCCGCGCACCTGGTGCGGCCACGAGCGTGAACTCTTTCCCACGCTGTCTCGTGTCACTGCTAGCGTCTCCGCCGGAGGCCTCGATCGGAAGCGGGTATGAACGTGAACACGAACATGACTGGAACCGACAACCGGACCGTCCTGACGGTCATGCGTATCCTCAGTGCCATCGTCCTCGTCGCGGTCGGCGGAATCCATCTCTTCCTCGTCTTCGACGGTGTCGGCGGCGTGCTCGGCGTGCTCTTCGTGCTGAACGCGATCGCGGGCGTCGCGCTGGCGATCGGGATGCTCGTCCTGCGCGGACGGCTCCTGGTCATCACCGGCATCCTGAGTGTGCTGTTCGTCCTCGCGACGCTCGTGGCCCTCCTTCTGGCCCTGACCGTCGGGTTGTTCGGCATCACCGAGACGTGGAGCTTCACCCTCGTTCCGGAGTCGGTGATCATCGAGTCGATCGGCGTCGTGGTGCTCTCCATCGCCACGCTGGTCGCACTCCGCACGCCGCGGACAGCATGATCGCGCGTCGTCCGGATGTGAGCCGGCCTGCGCATCACCGTGCCGCACCCAGCTTCGCTCGCGGGGTGCGGCTTCGCTGCGCCAGCCATACCACGTCGCGGCCGAAGGATTCGACGAGCAGGACGAGTGCGACTCCCACGAGCACGCCGGCGAGCTCCGGGAGGATGCCGGATGCCGCCACGGTCAGGGCGATCCCCTGAACGGCCGTCACGACCTTCCGCCAGTACCGGGGCGGGAGCTGCAGGCGTAGCCAGGGCAGCATCCATCCCGCCGCGACGAAGACGTAGCGCATGAGGCCGATCGCCAGCACCCACGGACCGAGCGCCTGTGCCACGTACGCGCTGAGCATGAGGAGGAGGAATGCATCCACCTCCATGTCGAATCGAGCGCCGAGCTCGGTGGCGGTGCCGGTACGCCGCGCGACCCATCCGTCCATGGCGTCCAGCGCGAGCGCCGGGACGGTGAGGCCGATCAGGAGCGGAGCCGGGATCGGCCCGACGAACGAGGCGGCGACCAGTCCGGTGATGACTGCGACGACGGCAGATCTGGTCGCCGTGACGACGTTCGCCCATCCGAAGCAGGCGGCATTCCGGCGTCGCAGCGCCCGGAGCAGCAGGGCGGTGCTCGTTGTCAGATACGCGAGCGCCACCAAGGCGCCGATCGCCGGCAGCTCGTCGACGACCCAGATCGCCGACACGCCGGCCGCACCGAGTGCGGCCGACCCGATCGGTGCGAGGTGAACCGTATTGCCCGCCATCACGTGTCCTTGTCATGGAGCATCTCACGGAGCATATTCGGGTAACGGGGGAGATCGCCGGATGGTTCATCATCGAAGGAGAAGCACCGTTGCCTGAGGCCGTGGCGTTCTGGATCGACGAGCCCGGCGTGGCGGCCCTGCGCCGGCAGCCGATCGCCGCTGCCGTCGAGGGCGAGGTGCTCGTGCGCACCCGGTACACGGGCATCAGCCGCGGCACCGAGGCGACGGTCTTCCTGGGCCGCGTGCCGAGCAGTGAGCACGAGCGGATGCGCGCGCCGTTCCAGGAGGGCGACTTCCCCGGACCGGTGAAGTACGGCTATCTCAACGTCGGGGTCGTCGAGCAGGGGCCCGACGCGCTCCGCGGGCGGACGGTCTTCACGTTGTTCCCCCACCAGTCGGCCTTCGTCGTGCCCGCTGATGCCGTGGTTCCCGTCCCTCGCGGCGTACCCTCCCGTCGTGCCGTGCTCGCCGGGGCGGTCGAGACCGCGGTCAACGTACTGTGGGATGCCGCCCCCCTGATCGGAGACCGGGTCACGGTCGTGGGTGCCGGCATGATCGGATGCTGCGTCGCACGACTGGCTCGCGGCATCCCCGGACTCGACGTCGTGCTCGTCGACGTGGACGCATCGCGTCGCGCGGTCGCGGATCGTCTCGACGTCGGCTTCGCCGAACCCGGCGATGCGCCCCTCGGTTGCGATCTGGTCATCAACACGAGCGGGTCGGAGGCGGGGCTGCAGCTCGCGCTCGCGTCCGTCGTGACCGACGGGGAGGTGATCGAGGCCAGCTGGTACGGCGACCGGCCCGTCACCCTCGCACTGGGCGCCGACTTCCACTCGCGCCGCCTGACGATCCGGTCGAGTCAGGTGGGCGCCGTGGCCGGGCGCCGTCGAGGCACGCGGACGACTCGCGACCGCCTGACGCTTGCGCTCGAGCTTCTGCAGGACGCGGCCTTCGACGCACTGCTCACGGGCCACTCCCCGTGGGGCGACCTTCCCGTCGTGATGGCCGACCTCGCAACCGGGCGAAGCACTGCGCTCTGCCACACGATCGATTGGACGGATGCCTCGTGACCTTCACCCTGACCGTGCGAGACCACATGATGGTCGCCCACAGCTTCTCGGGAGAGACCTTCGGCCCGGCGCAGCGCGTGCACGGGGCGACCTTCATCGTCGACGCGTCGTTCCGTGCGAGCGAACTCGACACCGACGGCGTGGTCATCGACATCGGGCTGGCATCCGAGGCGCTCGCTGAGATCACGGGTTCGCTGACCTACCGCAACCTGGACGACGAACCGGAGTTCGCCGGCATGAACACCACGACCGAACGGATGTGCCAGGTCATCGCCGACCGACTCGCAGAGCGTGCGGCAGATGGACGGCTCGGATCGGCCGGCGCGCGGCTGTCGTCGATCGAGGTCACCCTCCACGAGTCGCACATCGCATGGGCGAGCTACGAGCGGAGCCTGTGACGCATGATGAACGCGACCGTGCACTTCCTCGTACCCGACGCCGTCGACGACGATGAGCGCGTCAGCGGTGGCAACGTCTACGATCGGCGCCTCACCGGAGCGCTGCGAGCGCGAGGCCTGGACGTGCGACTGGTGCGCGTCGCGGAAGGCCGCGTGAACGACGTGGTGCACGCGATGTCCGTGCTCCCCCGCAACGCCCTCGTGCTGGTCGACGGCCTGATCGCCGTAGCGGCATCGGACGTGCTGCGCGCGCATTCGACGCGTCTTCGAATCGTCGTGCTGGCGCATATGGTCGCCAGCGCCCTGCCCGGGATGCACGACGACGCGGGAACGGCCGAACGCGAGCGCGAGGCCCTGAGCGCCGCCCGCCGTGTGATCGCGACGAGCGAGTGGACGCGATCCGAACTCGTGGCGCGCGCCTACGCCGTGCCCGACCGGATCGCGGTGGCTCATCCGGGCACGGACGCCGGACCGACGGCATCCGGATCCCGATCGGGTGGACACCTGCTCTGCGTCGGCGCGGTCGCGCCGCACAAGGGCCAGGACGTGCTCATCGAGGCGCTCGCGGGAATGACCGATCTGCCCGATTGGTCCTGCTCGATCGTGGGCTCGCTGGACGTCGACCGGGAGTTCGCGATCCGCACCGCCGCCGCGATCCGATCCGCCGCACTCACGGAGCGCGTCGAGCTCAGGGGGGTGTACACGGGCCGGCGACTCGCGGACGCGTACCACGCCGCCGACCTCGTGGTCGTGCCGTCGCGGGCGGAGAGCTTCGGCATGGTCGTCACCGAGGCGCTCGCCCGGGGCATCCCCGTCGTGGCGGCGCGCGTGGGCGGAGTGCCGGAGGCGATCGCCGCGAGTGCCGCCGCCATCCTCACGCCACCCGACGATCCGGTGGCGCTGCGTGCCGTCCTGCGGCGGTGGTCGGAAGACCCCGGGTGGCGTGCAGAGCTCAAGTCGGAGGCGCTGCGGTCGCGCACGGTCACTCGAGTCTGGGACGAGACCGCGTGGATCGTCGCCACGGTGCTGAGCGAGGTCCGTTCGGAGTCGGCCGTCATCGGATCAGAGCGGCTGGGCACCCGATGAGCGAGATCATCGAGGTCAGCAGCGAGTGGCTGGCGCTTCGCGAACAGGAGGACGCACGCGCCCGATCGCGCCGGCTCGCCCGCGCGGCAGCCCGCAGGCTGGGATCGGGCCCGATCGTGATCCATGACCTGGGCAGCGGTACGGGCTCCATGACGAGGTGGCTGGCGCCGCTCCTGCTCGGTCCGCAGACCTGGGTCCTGCACGACTGGAACGCGGATCTCGTCGAACGCGCGGCAGAAGGTGTCGTCCCACTCGATCAGGAACGACGAGCGGTCACTGTGCGCACCCGCGCCGGGGAACTCGCGCGGCTCGGGTCCGACGATCTCGAGGATGCGTCGCTCGTGACGGCCTCCGCGTTGCTCGACGTGCTGACCGCGGAGGAGGTGCGCGCCGTCGTGCAAGCCTGCGTCGATGCCGGCTGCCCCGCGCTGTTCAGCCTGAGCGTGACCGGCGAGGTGCGCCTCGACCCGCGGGATCCTCGCGACGACGTGTTCCAGAGGGCATTCAACGAACACCAGGAGCGCCGTGTGGGCGAACGCCGGCTCCTGGGGCCGTCGGGCGGCGCGTTCGCGCACCGCCTGTTGCTCCAGGCCGGCTGGAACGTCCGATCGGCCGCCACCCCCTGGCGACTCGGCGATCACGATCCTCGGCTGCTCGAGCAGTGGTTCGACGGATGGCTCGGGGCGGCACTCGAGCAGCGTGCCGACCTCGAGGTCGACGGTTCCGGATACCGAGCGCTGCGTTCGTCGCAACTGCGGCACGGGGCGCTCTCGGCCACCGTCGCGCATGCCGACCTGCTGGCGTGGCCATGATGAGCGCGTCGTCGTACGCACGGGTGCGCGCGGTCGTGTCATCGACGTGGTTCCGCGTCGCCGCTCGCTCGCTCGTCGGCGTCGGCCTGCTGATCGCGGTCGTCGGCCAGGTCGGCTCCGGGCCGTTCCTGCGCGGCCTGTCCAGCATCGATCTCCGCGCCGTCGCTGCCGCTCTCGCGCTTTCCGCCGCCGCCACGGTCGCGGCAGCGTGGCGGTGGAGCGTCATCGCAGAGCGACTCGGCGTCGGCCTCCGGTTGCCCGACGCCATCGGAAGGCACTACCGGTCGCAGTTGCTCAACACCGTGCTTCCGGGCGGGGTGGTCGGTGACGTCGAACGAGCCGTCACGCGGGGACGCGACACGGGAAACGTCCCGCAAGCCGCCCGCGCCGTCGTCATCGAGCGCACCATGGGGCAGGTAGTGCAGTTCGCGCTCGCGGTCGTCATCCTCGCGTGGTTCGGCTCGGAGTTCGAGGGAGTGCTGCTCGCAGCGCTCGGCATCGGCCTCACGGTGCTCGTTCTGGCGGCGCTTGCGGCCGTCGCAGCGAGCGTGCGGGTGCAGCGCGTGCTGCGACGCGAGCTCGACGAGCTCTCGGCCGGCGTGGGATCGCCCGGTGCGTTCGTGCGCGTCGTCGCCGCGTCGATCGTGGTGGTCGGATGCCACGTCGCGACCCTCGGCGTCGCCGTCGCTGCAGTCGGGGCGAGCGTGCCGCCGTTTCGCCTCGCCGCCCTCGCGCTCGTCGTCCTGCTCGCGGGTTCCATCCCGCTGAACATCGGCGGCTGGGGCCCGCGCGAGGGGGTCGCCGGCTGGACGTTCGCCGTCGCCGGCCTCGGCGCCTCCACGGGCGTCGCCGCATCCGCCCTCTTCGGCGTGCTCGCGATGATCGGCGTCGTCCCGGGCCTCGTCCTCGCCGTGACGGGCCGCTGTTCGCCGCGCTCGAAGCTCCGCACCAGCACCTGCCGCCCTTGTCGCCGGCGCTGACGGAAAGATGGGAACGTGATCGACCGGCCGTACGTGATCCTCAACGCCGCGATGTCCATCGACGGGTACCTCGACACCGCGTCGCCACCGCGCCTCGCGCTCTCGAACGCGGAGGACTTCGATCGGGTCGACGAGGTTCGGGCGCAGAGCGACGCCATCCTGGTCGGAGCACGTACCCTGCGCCTCGACAACCCGAGACTGCTGGTGCGGAGCGAGGAGCGACGGAGTCGACGCGAAGCCGAGGGCCTGCCGCCGTCGCCCTGGAAGGTGACCGTGACCTCGACCGGCGACCTCGATCCGCGGTCGCAGTTCTTCACCACCGGACACACGACCAAATTGGTGTATTGCCCCCGGTCTGAGGCCCGAGGCATCCGCAACCGGCTCGGCGACCGCGCAACCGTGGTCGGCTTGGGCGAGACGATCGAGATGACCGACCTCGTCGGCGAACTGCGGGACCGGGGGGTGCGCACCCTCCTCGTCGAAGGCGGCGGATCCGTGATCACGCAGTTCCTGTCGTCGGACCTCGTCGACGAGCTTCAGCTGGCCATCGCCCCGTTCTTCGTCGGCGATCCTCGAGCACCCCGGCTGATCGGCGGCGGCCGGTTCCCGTGGAATCCCGATCGCCCCGCGCCTCTGACCGAGACCCGTCGTATCGGCGACATGGTGCTGCTCAGGTATGCGCTGTCCGAGCGGTCCGCCGCACCCGGCGGTTCGCTGCTCGGCCGGTCGACGGGACTGCCCGGTTGAGTCTCACGCTCAGGAGGGCCTGACGGGGCGTCCGCATTCGGTAATGATTGCCATGCCTCCGGCGGGCAGGTCGCGCGTGATACTGGACGCGAACCCGAGCAAGCACCTGGAGGGACGATCATGGAGACCTTCCGATCGCCCGCCCGGTGCGCCCGCACCCAACCCTTCTACGTGCACCAATCGCGTAACCGGGTGTGAGTTGCTCGCAACTCTAGCAAAAGGAGTGATGAATCGTGAGGACGTTCAAGCGAGCCGTGGCCTTGTCGGCTGCGCTCAGCGTGGCGCTGACCGGCGGAACCTTGGCAGTCGCCCTGTCCGCCGCTGCGACCACCGGCGACGAGGCTGAGAAGCGCAAGGTGTTTCCGGACAGCGCGATCGAGAACACCGTCGTCGACACCGCTTCGCTGCCGTTGTACACGGCGCGCATCGGCAGCGTCGATGGGCCCGAGGTCGAGTACGTGGTACTCGAGTCTTCGCAGAAGAAGGATGCTCGCGAGCGGGGCGTGAACTTCTCCCCCAAGCTCGCGAATGCCGCAGGCACCGACGCCGTGCAGCTCGCCGAGTTCGTCGACGGCACGTTGGTGTTCCCCGCAGGTGTGGACTTCTCGCCCGAGCTCATCGTGGCCGACGATCCTGCGGGCTTCCCCCCGGAGACGGCCGAGCCCGGCTCCATCGGCGAGGAAGGATACACCCCGCTCGTCCAGCTTCCCGACGGCACGGTGCTCAACGCTCCGCAGGTCGCCAACAGCACCGGCGATCACGACAAGCTGATCGCTCGCGAGAATGTCGACGGCGTCGAGCGCGGCGTCTTCACCGAGACGGAGGGGTTCTACGAGGGACATGAAGTGTACTACCTGTCCTTCGACGCCTCCGATCCTCTCATCGCGGCGCTGGAGAACGCCACGTACGCGCCGGCGCTGAACGCCGCGCCGGGTCTCGGCTCCAACGAGGAGGACTCGGCTCGGTCGGGCATCGCACCGATCGTCAACGGGCAGACCGGGGTCGACAACGAGAACCGGCAGGGGCTGAACAGCGCACTGCTCGGCGAGGGCGACGCCCTCAACATCGTCCAGTCGATCCCGAGGCACGCGGACGAGTGGAGCCCGCTGTGGGATGTCCACGCCACCGTCTGGACCGAGGCGGCCGTCGCTGCCGGCGACAACGTGCTCCAAGACGACTTCGCCGACATCGCCGAACTCGCCGAAGATGGACTGGTGACCTCGCTGGACGGAGGCGCTTGGCGCGCGATCGGAATTGTGATCAACTGCCCGATCATCAGCATCGACTGACCGTTTGGGAGATGGCGCGGGCGGGGTCCTCCGCGGGCCCGCCCGCGCTGTTTCGCACGCGCGACACTGGTTCTCTCCAGGTCGGCTGGCGCCAAGGAATAGGTTCCTCAAGTCAGGATCGAGAAGCCTTCGCGAGCCGCCGCGTCCGCAAGCTCGCGGTCGAACACCGCGAAGGTCGTGCACTCGGGCTCGACAACTCGTGCTGCATGCGCACTCGCGAGTTGCACAGCGTCATACGCGCGACTGCAAGCCGCGATGCCGGAGCGCACCGCATGACACGACGAACCCCTGGTGAGAGGTGTCTCCCACCTGGGCTTTTTCGTCGGGCTGACAGGATTTGAACCTGCGACCCCTTGGAGGATTTTTCACCTCTCGGGAACGACCACCGTTAGCTCGAAATCTGGCTGATTTCCTGGGTTGATCAGGGGAATCGAGGCCAAGACCTCGCATTGATCCTATCGGCTCATCTCGACTCGCGGGGCGATCTCTCGACCCGTAAGTGGAGAGTTTGTGGCGGGTGCTCACTGGGGCGCTGATGTCGTTCCCTGCCACAAGTATCCCCTGGAGGAGGCCTATCTTCGCGCAACCCTCGCAGCCTCCTGGACCCACGTTCCGAAGTTCTCGTATCCCTCGTCCTTGTTCCGGAGGTATACGGGGCAGCCCGCGGGTAGTGGGGTTCGGGCCCGCGTCGTCTACCGAGCGCTACACCGAGCAGGGGTCGAGGCATGGGAGACAGGACGCCGGTCGACAGGCGATCGGCCACAGCGGCTGACATAGCACGGCAGTTCCTCCACTCCGGCGTGCCGCCCTGCGCGTCGAAGCCCCTCCAGCTTGGACCGCCCCATGAAGAGTCGGCCGAGCTCGAATGGCACTGGCACCAGGCAGACTAAGGTGCATGCACCTTCCGATCCAAGCGCAGGCGACAACACTCACCCCTGAGCAGGCGAAGATCCTCGATGATGAATTCTTCGTCTCCGACCCCCTCAGCCACTTCTCCTCGCGAGCCTCGATGCTGCTCGAAACCGCTCGATCAAGCTACGAGGCAAACCCGGAGAACGAACCGGAGTTCTTCAAGGCCCTTGGCCTCGACGGCGCAGATTCGGCGCTCGGGTTCGACACTCAACACCGCAGCGTCCAGGTCGCGATCGACGCGCTGTCGCTCCGGCATCAGGCGGCCGAGGCACTGACGCGCTTCATCTATGCACGCGTTGCCGCGACGCCTCGGCCCGGGGATGCAAAATCCACGTGGCTGGCCATCGCCGACAGCCCAACCTCGATGATCAAAGTCATCGAAGCCAACAAGGCGGCACTCGACGCGGATCCACATCGATTCCTCCAGCTGGCGCGTAGCGCTTCTCGGTACCGATAGTCCAGCGACCTGGTACCGAGGTTCTGGCTAGTTGGTACTCCCGCGCTTGTTCTGGTCTTCTGATCTCGGCGGCG
>NZ_BMMD01000002.1 GCF_014645655.1 Agromyces bauzanensis
TCCGCCACCACAGAGTCAACCACCCCTGACCCGGCCGCGGGTCGCGCTCACCGCCCTGCCGCAGTGGGGGGCCAAAACGCGATCGAGAAGTGCGGAACGTCAGTTGTCGGCGCGCCCGAGCGTGGTTAAGCTCCGAGCACCCCGACACCCGCCGAGCGCCGCTGCTCCCCGACGATTCGCGTCCTGTACCCCGGCGCCATCGTCGTACGATCCGGCCGACCCGAAATCCGCCGGCACGAACTCCCGCCCGCCCCCAAGGAGATCCATGCTCACCCGCCCGCGCCGTCGGCGCGCGGGGCGCTTCGGCGTCCTCGCTGCCGTGACTGCCGCTGCCTGCCTCCTCGGCACCGGTGTCATCGGCCTGCCGCCTGCCCTCGCCGCTGCAGAGAACCTCGTGGCCAACCCGTCGCTCGAGGCGGGCGACACCTGGCCGGAGTGCTTCTCCCCCAGCGGCTGGGGGACGGAGGCGGCTTGGACGGCGAGCGCCGGGCGCACGGGCGAACGCTCGATCTCCTTGACCATCTCGGGCCACGCCGAGGGCGATCGCAAGCTCCTCCAGACCGAGACGCCCGCATGCGCGCCATCGGTCGATGCGAACCGAAGCTACTCGCTCAGCGTGTGGTACCTGGCCTCGGCGACCGTGCATCTCACCGTCTTCCGGCACAGCGATTCGGGCTGGAGCTACTGGGGCGACTTCGGCGCCTTCGCCCCGACGGGCGAGTGGGCGGACGCCACCGCCACGACGCCGCCCCTGCCCGACGGCACCGATCGACTCGTGTTCGGCCTCTCTCTCGCCACGGACGGCACGGTCACCACCGATGACTACCGCCTGGCCGACGCAGACCCGGGCGATCCTCCGGCGACGCCGGTGAACCTCGTCGCGAATCCGCACCTCGCCGAGGGCGACGGAGTGCCCAACTGCTTCATGGAGGCCGGGTGGGGAGAGCAGACTGGCGTCTCCGGCATATCGGACGACACTCCAGCCGGTGCTCCGGCCGGGTCACGTTCGTTCGCGATCGAGCTCGCCGACCGCCTGTCCGGGGATCGCAAGCTCCTTCAGTCGGAGGCCACCGGCTGCGCGCCGACCGTGGAGCCGGGCCGGAGCTACGACGTGGCCGTCGACTACCGGTCCAGCTCGGAGGCCAACGGACTGACGGTCTTCGCCCACACGCCCGGGGCCGGGTGGGCCTACTGGAACGAACTGGCTTCACTGCCCGAAACCGACGTGTGGACCACAGCCCATGCGGCGACGCAGCCCGTCCCGGCGGGCGTGGATCGCCTCTCGTTCGGCATCTCGATCTCCGCGCCCGGGACACTCGCCACCACCGGCTACTCGCTCGCAGCGTCGCCGGATCAGCCGGAGCCCACCCCGACGCCCACTGCCGATCCCACCCCCTCGGAGCCCCCCGGGCCCGGAGATCCGCAAGACCCTGCGATCGTCGGGGAATGGGAGGTGCTGGCGTCGGAGATGCCGCTCCGGACGATCCACACCACGCTCCTCCACGACGGGCGTCTGCTCCTCGTCGCCGGCTCCGGCAACGACGGCACCCAGTTCGCCGCGGGAACCTTCCGCGCCGTCGTCTGGGATCCGGTCGCGTCGACGTTCACTGAGATCCCGACGCCGTACGACATGTTCTGCGCCGGCCACGTCACCCTGCCCGACGGCAAGGTGCTGCTCGCCGGCGGCACCGGGGCCTTCCCCGAGGAGGATCAGGGACCCAACACGTTCAAGGGGTCGAGGAAGAGCTACTACTTCGACCCTGCCGATGACGCATTCCATGCCACCGGCGAGATGGCGGGGGCCCACTGGTACCCGAGTCTCACCAAGCTCGGCGACGGCGACATCTGGTCGGCCGGCGGGCTCGACGAGAAGGCCGAGGGCACCGTGCTCACCGAGATCTTCGACACCTCCGAGCTCAGGTGGCTCTCCCCCGGCGAGGTCCCCCAGACCTGGAGCTTCTGGGGCACCTACCCGCACATGTACCTCCTCGAAGACGGCATGCTCTTCTACGCCGGTGCGCACACCTTCGGCAACGGCCTTCCCGGCACGGGCGCCTCCCTCTACGACTGGCGCACCGCGCAGATCTGGGACGTGCCCGGCCTCCGGGAGAAGGATCTCCGCGATCAGGCCGGCTCCGTGCTCCTGCCTCCGGCGCAGGATCAACGGGTCATGATCGTGGGCGGTGGCAACACCGACGCGAATCTGCCGGCCACCTCCCTCGTCGACATCATCGACCTCTCCGTGCCGTCGCCCGGCTATGAACAGGGCCCGGACCTCCCGGGCCCCGGGAAGGGCTACGTGAACGTCCTCAACCTGCCCGATCGCACCGTGCTGGCGGCCAACGGGGCCCGGCTCAACCGTGCAGAGGATGTGCACACGGCCGCGATCTACGACCCGGTCGCGAATGCCTGGCGCAGCGTCGCTGCCGACCCGATAGGCCGCAACTACCATTCCACCGCCATCCTGCTGCCCGACGGGCGAGTGGCCGTGTTCGGGTCGAATCCGGCCGACAACTCATTCGAGTTGCGCATCTCGGTGTACTCGCCCCCATACCTGTTCGGCGGCGCCCGCCCGACGATCGAGCAGGCGCCTGGGTCGGCCGCGTACGGCGAGTCGCTGGAGCTCCAGGTCACCGGCGACGTCGCTTCCGCGGCGCTCATGTCGCCGATGTCGGCCACGCACCAGACCGACACGAACGCCCGGCTCGTCGACCTGCCGATCACGGGCACCGGCGACGTTCGCACGGCGGAGGTCCCCCAGAACGCGAATCTCCTGCCGCCCGGGCCGTACATGCTGACCGTGCTCGACACCGGCGGCGTTCCGAGCGTCGCGAAGTGGGTGTGGATCTCATGAACGGCATTCGCTCCCGGCGCGCACGCACGATCGTGGCGGCATCCGTGCTTCCCGTCCTCATCCTGATCGCGATCGTCGCCTTCTGGCCGCGCCCGGCCACAGGGGCCCCACCGGATGCCGCGACCCACGGGCACCCGGGAAACGCGGCCGCCGCGCAACCGACCGCCGGACCGACGCCGGGCCCGATCGCACTGGAAGCACCGCCGGACTCGCCCGTGGGCGGCGAACCCGGTGTTTCGCTGGCCGAGGCCGCTGCGTCGGCACCGCTCCGGCGCGATGGCGCCCAGGCGCTCGGCGACCCGCGTGAGGCCGTCGATCCCGCCGCCGTCGTCGCCGCACCGGGTGACCTCGGAGGATGCCGTGCCGAGTACGGCCTGGCCGGCCAGTGCCTCACGGTCGTCCCCCCCAGCCTCGCGGAGCACGCCGCCGACATGCGAACGGATGGACTCGACCCGGCCGCCATGGCGCACTCATGGAGCTGCACCGAAGTGCGAGACCTCTTCTCCGGCGGGATAGCGGTGCGCACTCCGGGTATCGACCCGCTCGGACTCGACGCAGACGGCGACGGACTCGCCTGCGATCCCGACGATTGACCCGACCGAATCGAGAACCCCCGTGCCCATCGCCTCACTCCTGCTCATCGCCTTCTCGATCGTCCTGCTCGCCCTGTCCGCCTCGACGCTGTACGTGGCGACCTACGCGTGGTGGGATCCCAAGCGGCGCGACCGGACCGGTTACCCCGCCGACCCCGGCAGCACCGGCCTGAGCTTCTCCCTGATCATGCCGTGCCGAAAGGAACCGGAGACGGTCATGCGCGCCACGCTCGACGGGCTCCGCGCGCAGACCCACCCCGACTTCGAGATCATCGTCTCGGTCGGCCACGACGACCCGGAGACCGTCGCAGTCGCGGAGCGGCTTGCCGCCGAGCATCCCGATCGCGTGCGGGTGAGCATCGACCGCAGCGAGGCGAAGAACAAGCCCCGCCAGCTGAACACCGCCCTCGCAGACTGCACGAAGGACGTGGTCGGCGTGTTCGACGCCGAGTCGATCGCCGCTCCCGCCCTGCTCGCCAACATCGATGCGAGTTTCAGGGCCACCGGGGCCGACGCGGTGCAGGGCGCGGTGCAGCTCGTGAACTACCGCGACAGTTGGTTCGCCCTCCGGAACTGCCTCGAGTACTTCGTCTGGTTCCGCTCGCGGCTGCACGCGCACGCCCAGCTCGGGTTCATCCCGCTCGGCGGGAACACGGTGTTCGTGCGCCGGCACCTGCTCGACGCGATCGGCGGGTGGGACGAAGGCTGCCTCGCCGAAGACTGCGAGCTCGGCGTCCGCCTGTCGACCGAAGGCCACAAGATCGTGGTCGCCTACTCGCCGGAGCTCGTGACCCGGGAGGAGGCGCCCGACTCGGTGGCGGCTCTCGTCAGGCAGCGGACCCGGTGGTCCCTCGGGTTCATGCAGGTCTATGCGAAGGGTGTGTGGCGCCGGCTTGCGACCGTTCGCGAGCGGCTCACCGCCCGATGGACGTTGACCCAACAGCATTTCATGGCGCTCACCGGAATCGCGATCCCGGTGTCGATCGGCCTGGCGATCTGGGGCGACTTCCCACTCCCCGTGACGCTCATCGCCTTCCTCCCACTGATCACGACACTCGGGACGGTCGCGATCGAAGCGTGCATGCTGCGCGAGTTCGGTCGAGACCACGGCTTCGCGATCAGCACGCGTGACTACGTGCGCCTCGTGCTCTCCACACCCGTCTACCAGGCACTGCTCGCCGTCGCCGCGGTTCGCGCATATGTGAAGTTCCGCCTCGGCGACTTCCGCTGGGAGAAGACCGATCACTCCGGCAGCCACCTCGGCTACCTCGGTGCGGAGGCGGCGCGATGACGGCTGCGACGCGAGCATTCGAGGTCGAGGCCCCTGTCGCCGAGGCATCGGGTCCGGGCGCCCGGGTCCGCCAGGCGATCGAGCGGCTGCTCGCCGCCCCCGACGTCATCACGGTGACCGCCATCGTGCTCGCGGCAACGGTCATCTGCCTCTGGAACCTCAACGGGGCGCCGGAGTTCCAAGACGACGAGGGCACCTACGCCGCGCAGGCCGTCTCCGTCCAGCGAGGTGACCTCGCGCCCTACACGTACTGGTACGACCACCCGCCGTTCGGTTGGGTGCAGCTCGCGGCGCTCGCCTGGTTGCCGCAGCTGCTCGAGGTGGGACGCGGCACCGACGTCGAGGCGATGCGGGTGGCCATGGCCGCCTTCTCCGTCGCGACATGCGTGCTCGTCTACCTCGTCTGCCGCCGAGTCGGGGCCCGGCTGCCATTCTCGGTCCTCGCCGCCGGGGTCTACCTGTTGTCGCCGCTGTCGCTCGAGCTCGGCCGGCAGGTCTACCTCGACGGCATCGCCACCACCTGGCTCCTCGTCGCCTTCTGGCTTGCACTCTCGCCGCAGCGTGCACTCTGGCACCACATCTCGGCAGGGGTCGCATTCGCGATCGCCGTGCTCTCCAAGATCACGGCGGCCGTACTGGGACCGGCCCTCCTCGTCGCCCTGCTCGACCGCACCACCTGGCGAGGCCGGGAGTTCTCGATCGTCGGGTTCCTGGCGCTGGGCGGCCTCACGATCGCCGTCTATCCGCTCATGGCGCTGCTGCGCGGCGAGCTCATCTCCGGGCCGGGGCACGTCTCCCTTCAGGATGCGATGGGCTACCAGTTCGTCTCGCGCTCGGGCTCGGGGTGGATCTGGGATGCCGGCTCCCACCGGTTCGACCTCGCCTCGAGCTGGATCGGGATCGACCCCTACCTCGCAGTCGGCGGTGTGTTCGCCGGGCTGGTCTGCCTCGTGGCACGGCGTACGAGGTGGATCCCGGTGGCGATCGCCTGCTGGGCGATGCCCGTCGTGGCGAGCCAGGGATACCTGCCCGCGATGTACGTGCAGGGAGTACTGCCCTTCATGGCGATAGCCATCGGGGCCACGGCGGATCTGACCTGGCACGGCCTCCACCGCGCGATCCGCATGGTCGCTCCGGGAGCACGGATCGCCGGGCCCGCGCTCGTCGCCGCCCTCATCACGACGGCCGTCGTGCTCATTCCCGTTTCCAACTGGGTGGAGCGCGACACGCGCCTGATGACGCGCGACCTCAACGCCGATTGGCACCGGACGCTCGAATGGGCCGCTGCGAACATCCCGCACGACGAGGTCACGCTCGTGCCGTATTCCATGTGGCACGACCTCAACGAACGCGGATGGAACGACCCGTGGACGCTCGTCGTGCTCGAGAAGGTCGATCTCGACTCCCGCTTCGAGCTCGAGCATCCCGACGGATGGGTCGCGATCGATTGGATCATCGAGGGCCCTACGGTCCGTCGCAACATCGAGAACCTCGACCTGGAGGAGGCAGGTCGGGCATACGCGGACTCGGAGGTGGTCCAGTCGTTCGGCGACTGGAACGTTCGCCGGGTCATCCACCCTGCTCCGATCGACATCGAGTGATCGCCGCAACATCCGACGGAGAGCGAAGATGAGCGTTACCGTGATCGTGCCCACGTTCAACGAGGCACCGAACGTCGAGGAGCTCGTACGGCGGATCGAATCCGTCGTCGACCTCGACGCCGAGATCCTGTTCGTGGACGACTCCACGGACGACACCCCCTCGGTGATCGAGGCCGTTGCCAACACGAGTCGCGTTCCCGTGCGGCTCCTGCACCGCTCTGAGCCGCACGGCGGCCTGAGCGGGGCAGTGGTCGAGGGCATCCGCGATTCGACGCGCGAGTGGTGCCTGGTCATGGACGGCGACCTCCAGCATCCGCCCGAGATGATCCCGGTGCTGCTGGAGACCGGCCGGCAGACCGACGCCGACGTGGTCGTGGCATCCCGCCACGTCGCCGGCGGCAGCGATGCCGGCCTCAATGGATGGCTGCGCCGCGTGGTATCCAACGGATCGATCGCACTCACCCGGGCGATGTTCCCGAACCGATTGCGCAACTGCACCGATCCGATGACCGGCTTCTTCGCATTTCGGCGCGGCTCCGTCGTCATCGACCGGCTCCGTCCGCAGGGCTTCAAGATCCTGTTGGAGATCCTCGCCCGCCACCGACTGCGCGTGGTCGAGGAGCCGTTCGTATTCGGCTCGCGGCACGCCGGCGAGTCGAAGGCCGACATCGGACAGGGCTTGCGATTCGCGCACCAGCTCGCATCGCTCAGATTCGGCCGTATGTCGCGGTTCGCCGTCATCGGGGCCCTCGGCGCGATCGGGAACGTGCTGCTGATGGCCGGCATGGTCGCCCTCGGCATCCCCTACCTGCTCGCTGCGGCAGTCGCCGCCATCGTGACGATCGTCGCGAACTTCGCGCTTCAGGAGCGATTCGTCTTCCACGACCTCCGGCACGAGGGCCGCGGTCTCTGGAGCCGGTTCGCGCACTCGTTCGCGTACAACGCGGCCGATGCCACCGCCAGGCTTCCACTGCTCTGGTGGCTGGTCGAGATCACGTCGATTCCGAGCGTCATCGCGCAAGCGGTGACGCTCGCGGTCGCCTTCGTGCTTCGATTCGTGTTCCACTCGCGAATCGTCTACCGTCCGCGGCGCACCACGCCGGTCAGCCCGTTGCTGGCCGAACCGAAGGCGCCGCTGCCGGGAACGATCCCATCGCCGACGGGCGCTGAGGTCGTCACCGGCACGGCCGGGCACGACCGGTAGTCGGGTCACCGGTCACGCCCGGCAGCGGATAGGTGGGGGGTCGTGCGTGCGCACGCACGACCCTCTACCGCTCATTCCCCGCGTCGGGATCCGGCGACGACGATGTCCGGGCTCAGCGAGGTGCTGGGACGGATGTCGTCGGGCGACGGCACCATCGATATGCGACGATGCAGTGAGGCCATCACCCACGCACCCGGTCGCATACCGAGCCCCGGCGATCTCCTCGTGCTGCTCCTCGCGCGCGCCGGGCGCTACACGGCCGCCGCGGCCGAGCTGGGCATCAACCACACCACGAACGCCAGGCGAATCGGCGCGGTCGAGGACGCGCTCGGCGCGCCTGGTGCCCCGAGTCTGTCGGGGGTCGTGCGCCTGTCGGCGACCGACGGGTTCAGCGGATTCATCGCCGCCCCCGCGATCGTCGCCATGCGGCGGGCGCATCCCGACGTCACGCTCGAGATCGTCGCCGCCACCAGGCGCTCGGCCCGGCACCGCGTCGGGGTCTACCTCGAGGTCGTCGTCGGACGCCCGCACGTGCAGCGGGCCGAGGAGATCCGGCTCGCGGAGTACGCGCTCGGGCTCCATGCGAGCCGTGAGTTCCTCGAACGGCACGGCGCCCCGTCGTCGCCTGCAGGACTCGACGGGGCGCCGCGCGTGTACTTCATCGAGTCGATGCTGCAGGTGGACGCGCTCGACGAGGCGCGCCGATCCACGCGCGGCATGGTCGACTCGGTCTCGAGCACGAACGTGTACGTGCACGTCGACGCGACACGCGCGGGAGCCGGCTTCGGCCTGCTGTCGGCATTCCTCGCGGATCCGCACGACGACCTGGTGCGCCCGTTCCCCGACGAGATCGACGAGCGCCAGCCGTACTGGCTCGTGTGCCGGCCCGAGGCACTGCGGCAGCCGATCGTGCTCGCCTTCATCGAGGCGCTCCAGGCGCGGGCCGCCGGCGTGGGGCACGAGCTGCTCGGCACCAGGCCGCCGGCCTGGGCCCGACCTGGCCGCCCGTCAGTGCATGCCGGGCTCCTCGTCGGCGAGGTCCGCGTCATCGAGGTCCGCCTCGTCGAGATCACGCGGCTTGACGTAGGGATCGGCCTCTCCGGCGTAGGCAGCGGTCGACGCGAGCACCGACGTCTCGGCGTCCCGCGTGCGCGCCTCGCGGAGGAGCGCCTCGATGTGCTCGGCGTTCTCGGGGATCGCGTCGGCGATGAACTCGAGCGACGGCGTGAGCCGCGCGGTGATATTGCGGCCGACCTCGGTGCGGAGCATCCCGGTGGCCGCCTTGAGGGCTAGTGCGGAGTCGCGGCGCTCCTCGTCGGAGCCGTACACCGTGTAGAAGATGCTCGCGTGCTGCAGGTCGCCCGTGACGCGCACGTCGGTGATGGTCACGAAGCCGATCCGCGGGTCGCGGAGCCCCTTGTCGAGCCGTCGCGCGACGATCTCCTTGATGCGATCGGCCATCTTCCTGGCCCGTGCCGGATCCGCCATGACTTCTCAGCCCTTCCTCACCCCGCGATGTGGCATCGCCCGGGGTTCCTGATTCTTCGCTCCGGTGAATCGGGGCAGGGGTCCCCGTTCTTCACCGGAGCGAAGAATCAGGGACCCCCGCCCACGAGCTACACGCGGGGCTTCTCCCGCATCTCGATGGTCTCGATCTCGTCGCCGACCTGGATGTCGTTGTACCTGCCGAGGCCGATGCCCGCCTCGAAGTCCGTGCGGACCTCGGTGACGTCGTCCTTGAACCGGCGAAGCGACTCGATGGCGAGGTTGTCGCCCACCACGACGCCGTCGCGGATGACGCGAGCCTTGGCGTTGCGCGTGATCGTTCCGGACCGCACGATGACACCGGCGATGTTGCCGAACTTCGAGGAGCGGAACACCTCGCGGATCTCGGCGACACCCGACTGGACCTCTTCGAACTCGGGCTTGAGCATGCCCTTGAGCGAGTTCTCGATGTCGTCGATCGCGTTGTAGATGACGTTGTAGAAGCGCACGTCCACACCCTCGCGGGCGGCGCGCTCGCGCGCCTTCACGTCGGGGCGGACGTTGAACCCGATGACGATCGCATTGTCGATCGTCGCCAGGTCGATGTCGCTCTCGGTGACCGCGCCCACACCGCGGTGGAGGATGCGCAGCTGCACCGAGTCGTCGACCTCGATCTTCATGAGCGACTCCTCGAGCGCCTCGACGGCGCCCGACACGTCGCCCTTGATGATGAGGTTGAGCGCCTCGACCTTGCCCTCCTCGAGCGCACGCGTGAAGTCCTCGAGCGAGATGCGCTTGCGGGCCTTGGCCAGCTGCGCGTTGCGCTCGGCGGCCTCGCGCTTCTCGGCGATCTGGCGGGCGGTGCGGTCCTCCTCGGTCACGAGGAAGGTGTCACCGGCCCGCGGAACGCTCGAGAGGCCCTGCACCTGCACGGGACGCGACGGGGTCGCGGCGAGCACGGGGTCGCCGTTCTCGTCGGCCATGGCACGCACTCGGCCGTACGCCGTGCCCGCGACGATCGCGTCGCCGACCCGCAGCGTGCCGGACTGGATGAGCACGGTCGCCACGGCACCGCGCCCCTTGTCGAGCTTCGCCTCGATGGCCACGCCGCGCGCGTCCTTGTCGGGGTTGGCGCGCAGGTCGAGCCCGGCGTCCGCGGTGAGGAGCACCGCATCGAGCAGTTCCTGGATGCCGATGTTCTCACGCGCGGACACGTCTACGAACATGACGTCGCCGCCGTACTCCTCGGCCACGAGGCCGAACTCGGTGAGCTGCTGGCGCACCTTGGCGGGATTCGCGTCGGGCTTGTCGATCTTGTTCACCGCGACCACGATCGGCACGTTGGCCGACTGCGCGTGGTTCAGCGCCTCGATCGTCTGCGGCATGATGCCGTCGTCGGCCGCGACCACGAGGATCGCGATATCGGTCACCTGCGCACCACGTGCACGCATGGCGGTGAACGCCTCGTGACCCGGGGTGTCGATGAAGGTGATCGCACGCTCGATGCCCTCGTGCTCGGTGCGCACCTGGTACGCACCGATGTGCTGCGTGATGCCGCCGGCCTCGCCCGCGACGACGTTCGCGTTGCGGATCGCGTCGAGGAGTCGGGTCTTACCGTGGTCGACGTGGCCCATGACGGTGACGACCGGCGGACGCTGCTCGAGGTCCTCGTCGCTCTCGCCCTCCAGCTCCGCGTCGAGGTCGATGTCGAAGCCCTCGAGGAGCTCGCGGTCCTCGTCCTCGGGCGAGACGACCTGGATCTTGTAGCCGAGCTCGACGCCGAGCACCTCGAAGGTGGCCTCGTCAAGCGATTCGGTCGCGGTCGCCATCTCACCGAGGTGGAAGAGCACCGTGACGAGCGAGCCGGGGTTGGCGTCGATCTTGTCGGCGAAGTCGGAGATGGAGGCGCCGCGGCGCAGCCGGACGACGGTGTTGCCGTCACCGCGGGGAACGCTCACGCCGCCGAGCGACGGAGCCTCCCGCATCTCGAACTCCTGCCGCTTCGTGCGCTTCGACTTGCGAGCCTTGCTCTTGCCGCCACCGCGGCCGAACGCACCCGCGGTGCCGCCGC
Organism: Agromyces bauzanensis; assembly: GCF_014645655.1. Taxonomy (GTDB): domain Bacteria; phylum Actinomycetota; class Actinomycetes; order Actinomycetales; family Microbacteriaceae; genus Agromyces; species Agromyces bauzanensis. The sequence goes on from NZ_BMMD01000002.1 coordinate 11,100, forward strand.
CGGGGCCACGGCCACGGCCGCCGGCGCCCGCGGGACGCGGGCCGCCGAAGCCGCCACCGGGTGCACCGCCGGGACGCTGGAAGCCGCCGGCACCGCCGCCGGGACGCGCGCCTGCTCCGGCACCGGCGCCGCCGGGACGCTGGAAGCCGCCGCCCGGACGACCGCCGGCACCTGCCGGACGGGGTCCGCCGGGGCGCGGCGCGCCAGGGCGCGGGGCCTGCGGACGCGGGATGTTACCCGGCGTCGGTCGCTGGCCCATGCCCTGCGAGCTCGAGAACGGGTTGTTGCCCGGGCGCGGCTGCGCGGGACGCGAGCCCATGCCCTGCGAGCTCGAGAACGGGTTGTTGCCCGGGCGCGGGGCGCCGGGGCGCGGTGCGGGGCGCGGAATGGCAGCGCTCGGCTTCGGGGCCGCGGGCCTCACGGCATCGGACGACGCCGCAGGTGCGGCGGGTGCCTCGACGGGCTTGGCCGCAGCGGCCTGGGCCGCCTTCTCCTCGGCCTGCGCCTGGCGCTCGGCGACCGTCATCGGCGCCTCGGCCACGGGTGCAGGGGCGGCCTCGGGCTGGGAAGCCGGTCTCGGACCAGGCTTCATGCCGGGCTTCGCCGCGGGCGCCGCCTTCGCGGGCGCCGCCGCGGGCGCCGCCTTCGCGGCAGCGCCGGCCGCCTCGAGCGCGACCTTCAGCCGGCGCGCGACGGGGGGTTCGATGCTGGACGAGGGTCCCTTGACGTACTCGCCCATCTCCTTGAGCTTCTCAAGGGCGATCTTGCTGTCGACACCGAGTTCGGATGCGATCTCGTGTACGCGTGGTTTCGCAGCCACTTCTCTCCTGTTCCGGGCCCACCCCGAAACAGGGGATGGACCATCAATGACGGACGGGTCTCATTTCGAGCCGCTCATGAGTTGTCCATTAGCCGTTCAGCCTGTCCTCTACATTGCTGGTGTCCACCTCGCCGCGGATGCGGAGTGCGCGTCCGAAGGCGCGTCGCCGCACGGCGAGCCGGTAGCACTCGAGCGTCGGATGAAGCCACGCACCCCTGCCCGGAAGCACGGCCGAAGCATCGGCGACGACCTGGGAGTTCCGGAGGACGACCCTCAGAAGCGAGGATCGCGGGGCACGAGAACGGCATCCGATGCACGTTCTGACGGGTTCCATCCTACACCTCCGGGGCGGTGCGCCCGCCGACGCCTCCGATGGGCTCAGTTCGATTCGAGGACCGAGTCGGGCTGGATGTCGATCTTCGCCCCGGTCAGCTTCGCCGCGAGCCGGGCGTTCTGCCCCTCCTTGCCGATCGCCAGCGACAGTTGGTAGTCGGGCACGAGCGCGCGCACGGCGCGAGTCGACTCGTCGATGACGAACGCCTTGGTGACCTTCGCCGGCGAGAGCGCCGAGGCCACGAAGGTCGCGAGGTCGTCGTTCCAGTCGACGATGTCGATCTTCTCGTTGCCGAGTTCGGCGGTCACGGCGCGAACGCGCTGGCCGAGCTCGCCGATGCAGGCACCCTTGGCGTTGACGCCGGGCTGGTTCGCGCGCACGGCGATCTTCGTGCGGTGGCCCGCTTCGCGGGCGAGCGAGACGATCTCGACGACGCCCGATGCGATCTCGGGAACCTCGAGCGCGAACAGCTTGCGCACGAGCGCGGGGTGCGTGCGCGAGACCGTGATCGACGGCCCCTTCGCCCCCTTCGCGACGCTCGTGACGTAGACGCGGATGCGCTGGCCGTGGGGGTACTCCTCGCCGGGCGCCTGCTCCTCGGGCGGCAGGATCGCCTCGACGGTGCCGAGGTCGATGTGGACCATGCGGGGATTCGGTCCCTGCTGGATGATCCCGGCGACGATGTCGCCCTCGCGCCCGCGGAACTCGCCCAGCACCGCGTCGTCGGCCAGGTCGCGGAGGCGCTGGTTGATGACCTGCTTGGCCGCGAACGCAGCGATGCGCCCGAAGTCGCTCGGGCTGTCCTCGGCCTCGCCGATGACGTTGCCCTCCTCGTCGAGCTCGGGCACGAAGATCGAGACGTGACCCGTCCTGCGGTCGAGGTGAGCGCGGGCGCCGTTGGGGTTCGTGTGCCCGTGCTGGGCGGGGTTGGTGTGCTTCACGTAGGCCATCAGGATCGCCTGCTCGATGATCTGCACCAGTTCGTCGAACGGGATCTCCTTCTCGCGCTCCATCATGCGGAGTACGCTGAGGTCGATATCCATCTCCGGCCTCCCCTATTCAGCTCTCAGCCGCTTCCCCTCGGAGCGGACAATTCAGGTTAGCGGATGTCGCGGCCCGTCATCCCCGATTTCGGCGTCAATGGGGGGTGACATGAAAACCACGACGCGCACCTACACCATGCGAGCGCGGGCCGAGCAGGCCGAGCAGACGCGCTCCCGCATCCTCGACGCGACGATCGCCCTCGGCGGCCAACGGCCGCTCGTCGCATGCACCCTTCCCGCCGTCGCGGAGCGCGCCGGCGTCTCGGTGCAGACGGTCCTTCGCGCCTTCGGGTCGCGTGACGGGCTCCTCGAGGCCGCCCGCCTGCGCACCCTCCCCGCGGTGCTCACCGACCGGCCGGCCGACCCGGGCGATCGCCGCGGCACGATCACGGCCCTCGTCGATCAACTACGAGGACCGCGGCGACGCGGTGCTCCTCCTGCTCGGGCAGGAGGCCTGGGAGCCGTTCGCCGCCCGAGTCACCTCCACCGGCAAGCGCCTGCACCGCGAGTGGGTGCAGGCGGCCTTCGCCGACGTCGTCGGTTCGCTCTCCGACACATCGCACACCGAGACGATCGACCTGCTCGTCGCCGCCACCGACGTGTCGGTGTGGAAGATCTGGCGGCGCGATCAGGGCCGCAGCCGAGACGAGACCATCGAACGGATGCTGCGGCTTGCGGCATCCGTCGCCGACAAGACCGGAAGGGATGCATCATGACCGGATCCGCCATCGTCACCGTCGACGGCGGGGCAACATGGCCCCGCGATGATCATCGCACACCGGCTCGCCGAGCGCGGGCACGACGTGCACGTGCTCAGCCACGAACGCCAGCGCGAGGTCGTCGCGGCTGCCGGCCACGCGTCGGTGCGCGGCGCCGGGGCGGCCGGGGTCCCCGCCGCCCCGGCGCGGTGCTGTTCCCCACCTTCCTCGAATTCTGGAGCGCCCGTACCTTCGCGGTCCGGTCGGGGCGCTGGCCCGACTGCGCGGCGCCGAGCCGCTGCGACTGTGGGATGCCGCGTCCGCGCGCATCGTGGCGACCGCGTGTCGCTGGACCCCGCGGCAAGCCGTCCCGGCAAAGCTGCCTGCGAGACCTGGATCGGCTCCCTCGAGCACGGTCTGCGCGCCCGACCCGACCCGGCTCGCCCGCCGCTGGTGCTGCTCAGCCTGAGCACCACCTGGTTCCCCCCGATCAGGCGGACGCCCGCGCAAGGCGGGCAGCAGTCGCATCGCACAGGCCGCCACCTCCCTCCTCGCCGACGACGGCGTCAGCGAGTGCGCCGCCGGCTGGGCAGGCGCCTCCGGTCGACGGATGCCGCGGCAACGGCCGCCGACGTGCTCGAGCAGCTCGCCGCCCACCGCCGCACCGCCGCCTGACCCATCGACCGAACGGACTCCCGTGCCAGGGCGGATGACCGGACCGCAGGTCTCCGCGTCGCGCGGCACCGAGAGGAACCCCCGCACGCGACCGCGGTCGGCGCCCTCGAGCGGCACCGTGAAGAGCTCGTCGGCACGGGGGATCCGGCAACAGAGCACAGGCTCCGAAAGGTTCGCAAGGGGGCGCGGCGCGGATCGCGCCGTGGCTACGGTGGGCCTCATGAACCCGGATACCAGCAAAGCCGTCGCAAGCTCGGCCCAGAACACCCCCACCTTCCGCGTCATGGCCCGAGTGGGGTACCTGGTCCTCGGAATCGTGCACATCATCATCGGAGCCATCGCCGTCTCGGTCGCGGTGGGCGCCGGCGGCGGCGAGGCCGACCAGGGAGGTGCGATGGAGCAGGTGTCCCGCGTGCCCTTCGGCACCGTCGTGCTGTGGGTCATCGCGCTCGGGCTCTTCGCGCTCGGCGTGTGGCAGATCGGCGAAGCGGTCGTCGAGCGCGACCCCGACACGAAGAAGAAGTGGGGTCGGCGCGTCAAGTACCTGGGCGCCGCGATCGCCTACTTCGCGATCGGCGCCACCGCGCTCACCTACGCGCTGGGCGGGCAGTCCGACTCATCCCGGTCCACCGAGACCCTGACCGCGCAACTGCTCGCGGCACCCGGCGGCATCGCGCTGGTCGTGCTCATCGGGCTCGTGGTCCTCGGCGTCGGTGTCGCGTTCGTCGTGCGCGGCATCCGACGGTCCTTCGAGAAGCAGCTCTCGCTGCCGGCCGGCAAGGTCGGCGATGGCGTTCGCACCCTCGGCGTCGTCGGCTACGTCACGAAGGGCATCGCCATCGCGGTCGTCGGCGTGCTGTTCCTGGTGGCTGCGCTGACCCACGATCCCGAGAAGGCGGGTGGACTCGACGCGGCGTTGAAGAGCCTCGCCGATCTGCCGTTCGGGCAGGGCATCCTGTGGCTGGTGGGCGCCGGGCTCGTGATCTACGGGGTGTACTGCTTCGCCCGCGCCAAGTACGCCCGACTCTGACCGGCGGGGTCAGACCGCCGCTTCGACGGCGGACGCCGACGGTGCCTCGCGGCGCAGCGCACCCGGGACCTCGCCGATCGGCATCGTGACGCGATCGCCCGACGCGCGGTCCCACACCTCGACGACGCCGTCGGCGACGCCGCGGCCGGCGATCACGATCTTCGGCACGCCGATGAGCTCGGCGTCGCCGAACTTCACGCCGGGCGAGACCTTCGGACGGTCGTCGTAGAGCACCTCGTATCCCGCGCGCTCGAGGTCGGCGACGACCTCCTCGGCCGCCTCGAAGACCCGCTCGTCCTTGCCGGTGGCGAGCACGTGCACGTCGAACGGCGCGATCGCCGCGGGCCACACGAGGCCCTTGTCGTCGTGGTGGCCCTCGGCGATGATCGCCATGATGCGCGTGACGCCGATGCCGTACGAGCCCATCGTGACCGTGACGAGCTTGCCGTTCTCGTCGAGCACCTTGAGGCCCAGCGCGTCGGCGTACTTGCGACCGAGCTGGAACACGTGGCCGATCTCCACGCCCCGGGCCAGCTCGACCGGACCCGATCCGTCGGGCGCCGGGTCGCCCGCACGGACGTCGGCCGCCTCGACGACGCCGTCGGCCGTGAAGTCACGACCGGCGACGAGCCCGAACACGTGCTTCTCGTCGAGGTTGGCCCCGGTGATCCACTCGGTGCCGTCGACGACGCGAGGGTCGACGAAGAAGCGGATGCCGGTCGAGGACTCGGCACCGAGGACGGGACCATCGAGCGACCACGGGCCGATGTATCCCTTCACGAGTCCCGGATGCTTCGCGAAGTCGGCTTCCGTCGCAGCTTCGACCTCGGCCGGGGCGAAGGCCACCTCCGCGCGCTTCAGCTCGATGTCACGATCGCCGGGCAGGCCCACCACCACGACCTCGCGCGTGCCGTCGAGGTGGGTGAGCGCGAGCACGACGTTCTTCAGCGTGTCGGCCGCCGTCCAGGGTCGGCCGTCGGGACGCGGGTACTCCGCGTTCGCCAGGTCGACGAGCGTCGCGATCGTGGGCGTGTTCGGCGAGTCGAGCACGACCGGCGCGGGAAGCCCGTCGAACGGGATCGGCTCGGGCGCGATCGTGCGGAACGCCTCGACGTTCGCGGCGTACCCGCCCGCCGACCGGACGAAGGTGTCCTCACCGACGGGGCTCGGGTGCAGGAACTCCTCGCTCTTCGAGCCGCCCATCGCACCGGCATCCGCCTCCACGATGACGTAGTCGAGGCCGAGCCGGGCGAAGATTCGCTCATACGCATCGCGTTGCAGCTGGTAGCTCGCGTCGAGGCCCGTGTCGTCGACGTCGAACGAGTACGCGTCCTTCATCGTGAACTCGCGGCCGCGCAGGAGCCCCGCGCGCGGGCGGGCCTCGTCGCGGTACTTGTCCTGGATCTGGTAGATCGTGAGCGGCAGGTCCTTGTACGACGAGTACAGGTCCTTCACGAGCAGCGTGAAGACCTCCTCGTGCGTCGGTGCGAGCAGGTAGTCGGCGCCCTTGCGGTCCTGCAGGCGGAAGACGCCCTCGCCGTACTCGGTCCAACGGTTGGTGACCTCGTATGGATCTCGGGGCAGGAGCGCCGGGAAATGCACCTCGTGCGCGCCGGCGGCGGTCATCTCCTCGCGGATGATCTGCTCGATCTTCGCCTTGACCCGCAGCCCGATCGGCAACCACGCGAACACGCCCGGGGCCTGGCGGCGGATGTAGCCCGCGCGCACGAGCAGACGATGGCTCGCCACCTCGGCATCGGCGGGGTCTTCACGGAGCGTGCGGAGGAAGTAGTTGGAAAGGCGAGTGGGCACCCGACGATTCTAGTTGCGCGGCCCGCCCGAGTCCGTCGCGTTTCTCGGCCGCGGAGCCGGGGGCCGCTCAGACGCCCTCGTCGTCGTCTTCCTCGTCCTCGATGGCGAAGTGCTCGAGCTCGTCCTCGATCGCCGTGCCCTCGTCATCGGCACCCTCGTGCAGCGTTCCCGTGCCGTCGGGATACCCAGCCTCGTCGGGGTACTCGTACTCGGTGCCGTCTCCGCTCATCGCGGTCCCCTTTCGCGAATGGATGCCGCCGGCATCCGACGCGCCCCAGACTACTCGCGCAGGTCTGCGTCGACCGCCGTCCGGCGGGCGAGGCATCCTTGTCGACCTGCCCGCCGACGCCTGCCCGCTCGACCGCCGCGGCGACGAGACGATGGTCGGCGTGACGGGTCATGGGCACGACGAGCACCGGAACGCCCGCGGCCGGCGCGCGCATCGTCGTTCCGTGGCCGCCATGCACCAATGAGCAGGCGGGCCGACCGCAGCAGCTCGCCGTGGTCGCCGAAGACACGCACCTCGACACCCGGCGCGCTCGGGAGCGCTGCCGGATCGATGGCCGGCCCGGCCGTGACGACAGCACGCACGCCGAGGTCGGCGAGCGCCCGGTGTCGAGGTGCGTGCCTACGGCGTGAGCACCTGCGGCGAGCCGACCGGGGCGTCCGCCCCCATCTCGGCGGCGATGCGGTTCGCCTCGGCGATGAGCGTCTCGACGATCTCGGACTCGGGCACGGTCTTGATGACCTCGCCCTTCACGAAGATCTGGCCCTTGCCGTTGCCGGATGCCACGCCGAGGTCGGCCTCGCGTGCTTCCCCCGGCCCGTTGACGACGCAGCCCATGACCGCGACCCGTAGCGGCACCGTCATGCCCTCGAGCCCATCGGTGACGTCGTTCGCGAGCTTGTAGACATCGACCTGAGCGCGCCCGCAGGAGGGGCAGGAGACGATCTCGAGCCTGCGCTCGCGCAGGTTCAGCGACTGCAGGATCTGCAGGCCGACCTTGACCTCCTCGACCGGAGGCGCCGAAAGCGAGACGCGGATGGTGTCGCCGATACCTTCACTGAGCAGGATGCCGAACGCCGTGGCGCTCTTGATGGTGCCTTGGAAGCTCGGGCCCGCCTCGGTCACGCCGAGGTGCAGCGGCCAATCGCCGCGCTCGGCGAGCAGCCGGTAGGCCTTCACCATGACGATCGGGTCGTTGTGCTTCACCGAGATCTTGAAGTCGTGGAAGTCGTGCTCCTCGAAGAGGCTCGCCTCCCAGACGGCCGACTCCACGAGCGCCTCGGGCGTCGCCTTGCCGTACTTCCCGAGCAGCCGGGGGTCGAGCGAGCCCGCGTTCACGCCGATGCGGATCGAGACGCCCGCCTCCGCGGCGCGGCGTGCGATCTCGCCGACCTGGTCGTCGAACTTGCGGATGTTGCCCGGGTTCACGCGCACGGCGGCGCACCCGGCGTCGATCGCCGCGTACACGTAGTTGGGCTGGAAGTGGATGTCAGCGATGACCGGGATCTGGCTCTTCTTCGCGATGATCGGCAGCGCCTCGGCGTCGTCGCGGCTCGGCACAGCGACGCGCACGATGTCACAGCCCGACGCCGTGAGCTCGGCGATCTGCTGAAGGGTCGCGTTGATGTTCGGCGTGGGCGTGGTCGTCATCGACTGCACGCTGATCTGGGCGTCGCCGCCGACGAGCACCTTGCCCACCTTGATCTGGCGGGACTTGCGTCGCGGGGCCAGGACCTCAGGGACTTTTGGCATTCCGAGATTCACTGCAGGCACGTGACGAGTCTACTTCCGCCCGGCTGGGCGCTTCCTCATCGAACGGATGTCACCACGCCATGTTTCCGTTCCCGCGCCACGTGTCCCGCCCACCGGACACGTGGCGCGCGAACGGAAACACGAGACGATCGGATGCCCCGCTGGCTCGAGCCATTTCCCCTGTTGCCGTTCCTGCGCAATGTTGCCGACGCACCGGACACGCGGCGCGGGAACGGAAACATCGTGCGACTCAGCGCGTCGGGCGCAGCCCGGCTTGCATCAGCTCGGCCCGTAGCAAGTGCGGGTCCATCGCGATGCGCCAGTCCCAGCGGGCGCCGAACGGACGGTGCTTGCGAATGCGGTTCTCGCGCTCCTTTTCGGCCAGCACGACCTCTCGCTCCGTGCGCCCGTTCATGAACTCGGGCTTCAGGTACTTGCCGAGTCCGTCGAACTCGCCGAACGTCCGGTGCGCGGGCCAGTCGAAGTCTGCGATGTCCACTCCGCCGTCGGCGCGGGGGAACGGTATCTGGAGTTCGGGCGCCGGGAAGTGCAGCAGGTGCATGTTCGCGCGGCTGATCGACTCGCCTGGAGAGCCGGATCGCACGTCGACGAAGTCGAGGGACGCACGTGCCCGCCGTATTCCTGCGACGGTGCCGAGCCCTTCGAACACCTCGACGAGCCGCTCGGGAATGACGCCGGCGATCGGCTTTCCGGCGCGATCGGTCGTCTGCTCGCGGCATCCGTGATCGAGTGCGGCGACGGCGGATGCGAACGGCAGCATTCGCGCGACGTCGGTGAGCGTGCGTTCGTAGGATGTCACGAACCGGTCGTCGAGCTCGACGATCTCCTCGTCGGAGACGGCCTCGTGATGCCACACCACGCCGTTCTTGGAACGTACGCGCGAACGACCGCAGGCGGCAAGGTGCACGTGGTGCAGGTACGGACCCACGATCGGGATGCCCCAGAGGATCGCCGCGGACACGTGCGAAATGACCGGCTGGGCGCGCCTCGTGGCCACGACCGCATCGATCGCGAAGATGTGGCGCTGCTCGTATCCTGCGCTCTCCCACTCAGCCGAGTCGACGTAGACGCCGCGGCGGAGGCGGTCGAGCGGATCCGTGCTCCAGAATCGGATGTCCTCGCCCTGCAGCCGGAGGTCGCGGACGGTGATGAGGGATGTCGAAGCTCCGGGCATGTCGGAAGTGTCTGCTCCGGCATGGTGCAGCGGTGACCGCCGTGCTCTTCGCGTGCAACCGCCATTACTGCGCGAGCCTGTGGAGGAGGGGTCACCGAACCAGGGGGCGCTCCCGAGCGGTGCCCGCAATGTTTCCGTTCGCGCGCGCCGTTCCCCGCGCAGCGGGAACGCGACGCGCGAACGGGAACAAGGGGCGGGGTCAGGCCGCCGCGCGGTCGCCCGACTCGATGAGCGCGAGCAGCGCCGCACGGAACTCGTCGGGGCACTCGAGGTGCGGCGAGTGGCCGCAGTCACCGAGCTCGAGTTCGGTGAACGAGCCGCCGCGGTCGGCGTAGCGCTCCAGCACGGCCCGGGTCTGCGCGATCATGGGCTGCGGCGGTGCGACCTCGGCACCGGGCCATCCGGGGATGATCCCGAGGGCACCCAGCTGGTTCAGGTCGAAGAACGAGGCGTCGCCGACGATCGCGTCCTGCGCGCCGTGCACCCAGAGCACCGGCGGCTTCGGCTCGACGTCGACGATGCCCGTCGTGTCGAACACCGTCGGCGCCATGGTGTTCAGGATGCCGCGGCCACCCGGCGCGAACCCGGGCCAGTTCTCAGACGGCGCGGAGTCGCCCGGATAGTTGTCGACGCCGGTCTTCGTCGTCAGCATCGACTCGACCCAGATGTCCTCGTGCTCCGGCGTCTTGCCCGGGGCGACGTACGTCGCCCGGTACACCGCACGCGGCGAGTTCTCCTCGTCGCTGCGGTCGCCCGCGGCGAGCCGGGCCACGAAGTCGGGGTTCGCACCCCCACCGCCCGTGCCCGCTGCATCCGCGGTCAGCAGGCTCCCCTCGAGCGCGGTCCCGCCGAAGCCGTACGGCGAGACGGGCGCCTGCAACGTGAGCGTGGCCACCAGCTCGGGCCGGTCGATGAGCAGTTGCATCGCGACTCCCCCGCCCATGCTCCAGCCGACCAGGTGCACGGCGCCGAGGCCGAGGGTGTCGATGACGGATGCCACGTCGTCGGAGAAGTCCCGGACGCCGCGCGTGGCGTCGACCGGGAGGGTCTCGCTGTCGCCGAAGCCGCGGAGGTCGGCGGCGAGGGCTCGCACGTCGGCGGGCAGGGCGAGCATCACCGGCTGCCAGAACAGCGACGACGAGACGTTGCCGTGCACGAAGAGGACCGTCTTCGATGCGGCATCCGACGGACGCTCGAGGACGTTCGCGGCGAGGCGCGGGGTCTGCACCCGACGTGCGGTGATGCCGGGAAGGATGGTGTCGACCATGGTGTGGTTCCGTTCAGTCCGTGAGAAGCGGCGGTTCGGTGGCGGCGACGACCTCGTCGACCGTGACACCGGGGGCGAGCTCGACGAGCCGAAGGCCGTCGGGCGTGATGTCGATGACGGCGAGGTCGGTGATGATGCGGTCGACGACCCCCCTGCCGGTGAGCGGCAGGGAGCACTCGTTCACGATCTTGGGCGAGCCGTCCTTCGCGACGTGCTCCATGAGCACGATCCTGCGGCGGGCGCCGTGCACGAGGTCCATCGCGCCGCCGGGGCCCTTGACCATCTTGCCGGGGATCATCCAGTTCGCGAGGTCGCCCGTGGCCGACACCTGCATGGCGCCGAGGATGGCGGCGTCGATCTTGCCGCCGCGGATCATGCCGAAGCTGGTCGCGGAGTCGAAGTACGCGGCGCCGGGCAGCACGGTCACGGTCTCCTTGCCGGCGTTGATGAGGTCGGCGTCGACCTCGTCCTCGGTCGGGTACGGGCCGACGCCGAGGATCCCGTTCTCCGACTGCAGGAGGATCGTCGTGCCCGCTGGCACGTAGTTGGGCACCAGGGTGGGCAGCCCGATGCCGAGGTTCACATACGAACCGTCGGCGAGCTCCTGCGCGGCACGGGCGGCCATCTCGAGGCGGGTCAGTGCCATGGTGATCAGGCTCCTTCCGGCATCTCGCGGGATGCCGCTCGCTCGGGCGAGACGGTGCGCCGCTCGATCCGCTTCTCGATGTCGGGGCCGACCACGACGACCCGGTCGACGTAGATGCCGGGCAGGTGCACGGCATCGGGGTCGATCTCGCCCGGTTCGACGATCTCCTCGACCTGCGCGATGCACACCCGCCCCGCCATGGCCGCGAGCGGGGAGAAGTTGCGCGCCGACTTGTCGAACACGAGGTTGCCGTAGCGATCGCCGCGAAGCGCGTGCACGAGCGAGAAGTCGGTGCTGATCGCCTCCTCGAGCACGAACTCCCGCGACACCCCGCCGGCGTCGAACGTCTGCACTGGCTTGACCGGGCTCGCGACCGCGATCGACCCGTCCGGGTGATACCGGCGCGGCAGGCCGCCCTCGGCGACCTGGGTGCCGACGCCGGTCTGCGTGAAGAACGCCGCAATCCCGCTGCCGCCCGCGCGAAGCTTCTCGGCGAGCGTGCCCTGCGGGGTGAGCTCGAGCTCGAGCTCGCCCGAAAGGTACTGGCGCTCGAACTCCTTGTTCTCGCCCACGTACGACGAGGTCATCTTGGCGATGCGCTGCTGCGCGAGCAGCACGCCGAGGCCCCAGTCGTCGACGCCGCAGTTGTTCGAGACGACCGAGAGCCCGTCGACCCCGGCCTCGAGGAGCGCCTCGATCAGCACCATCGGGATGCCGCACAGGCCGAACCCGCCTACGGCGAGGCTCGCCCCCGATGGGATGTCGGCGACCGCCTCCTGGGCGGACCCGACGACTTTGTCGAGCGTCACGATGCACCTTCCTTCATCTCTGCGGCCTCGAGACGAGCACGGATCACCGGAACCACGCTCCCCGCTCCCTCGGCCGTCATCACGATCGTGTAGTGGTTGACGTCGGGCACCTCGTGCACGACCAGCTGCGGCATCCGCCCGGCCCACTCGGCGACCACCGCTTCAGGGTAGAGCGGCGCGGCATCGAGCAGTCCACGCGGCGCGCGGAAGAAGTCGACCGGGCCGGGCAGGGCGACGAGCGCCTCGACGTAGCCCGATGCCCCGTCGAGCTGCACGGCGTTCTCGGCCACGGCCTCGGCGCGTGCCGAGCTGCGCAGTGCCGGCTCCTCGCCGTCGACGTCGTACTGGACGTACGCCTCGATCGCGTCGTTCCAGTACGGTCCGAGCGCCGGATGTCGCCGCCAGAAGGCGAGGTAGGCGGCGCGATCGGGGAACGTCATCGAGAGCCGCTCCAGCGCCGGCCCGAGCAGCACCGCGGGCAGGTCCTCGGCCGGGACGCCCTCGGGGTTCGGCACCGGCAGGCCGCCGTCGATGAGCACGGTGCCCGCGACGCGGTCGGGGTGGCGCTCGGCGAGTCGCACCGACACGAACGCCCCCATCGAGTGGCCGACCACGAAGACGCGGTCGACCTCGAGGGCATCGAGCGCCGCGGCGAGGTCGTCGGCGTGGCGCTCGAGCCCGTATGGGCCGGGCAGCGTGTTGCTGCGTCCGCGGCCGCGGAGGTCGGCGGCGATCACGCGGCGATCGGCCAGCGCGTCGGCCAGCGCGTCCCACGATCGGTGGGTGGCGGAGATGCCGTGCACGGCCAGGATCGGCAGGCCGGAGGCATCCGCTCGCCACTGCCCGCCGGCGAGCGCGCCGTCGGCGAGCTGCGCCGAGAACGTCGAGTAGGTCATCGCGCGCTCCACCCGCCGTCCATGGTGTAGCTCGCGCCCGTCACCATGCCGGCGTCGGGGCCGGCGAGCCACAGGGCGAGGCTCGCGACCTCGGCCGGCTCGACCAGGCGCTTGATCGACGACTCGGTGAGCATGACCTTCGGCAGCACCTCCGACTCGGGGATGCCGTGCACGCGTGCCTGGTCGGCGACCTGCTTCTCGACGAGCGGCGTGCGCACGTAGCCGGGGTTGATGCAGTTCGAGGTGACGCCGTGCGGGCCGCCCTCGAGCGCCGTCACCTTCGAGAGCCCCTCGAGGCCGTGCTTGGCCGAGACATAGGCGGACTTGAACGGCGAGGCACGGATGCCGTGCACGCTCGAGATGTTGATGACCCGGCCGAAGCCGCGCGCGTACATGCCCGGCAGTGCGGCCCGGATCAGCAGGAACGGCGACTCGAGCATGAGCCGGAGGATGAGCGAGAACCGCTCGGGCTCGAACTCCTCGATGGGCCGCACGTGTTGGATCCCTGCGTTGTTCACGAGGATGTCGGCCTCGAGCTCGAGGTCGGCGAGCGCAGCGGTGTCGGCGAGGTCGACCTGCCAGGCCTCGCCGCCGAGCTCCGCCGCGACGCGCTCTGCCACCTCGCCGTTCAGGTCGGCGATGACCACGCGTGCGCCGGCCGCCGCGAAGGCCCGCGCGCATGCCTCGCCGATACCGCTGGCGCCGCCGGTGACGACGGCGCGTCGTCCACTCAGATCGGTCACGATTCCTCCTTCTCCTCCGCGGCGGGGCGCGGGCCCTGCGCCAGGTCGGGTCGCCCGAGGGCTCCTCCGATGAAGCGCATCATCTCGTCGAGCACGTGGTCGGGAACGCGGCCGGTGCCGCTGGCGGTCGGGTCGGCGTCGCCGCCGGGTGCGGCATCGGGGTCGCCCCACAGCACCCAGCGCATGCCGATCATCTCGCCGACGCCCATGAGCGCCCACGCGGCGACGGTCGGGTCGATGTCCCAGATCTCGCCGTCGGCGGCCGCCTCGCGGAGTCCATCGATGTACCCCTCGACGATGCGCGTGTAGTGCAGGCGCAGCGCCTCGGGCGAGACGCTCTCGGCCTCGCGCACCACGCGGTAGAGCGCCGGATGCTCGGCCGTGAACCGGAAGAACGCCGCGAAGCCGGCGCGCTCGGCCTCGAGCCGGCTGGTCGCGCCGCGGGCGCCCTCGCTCATGGCCTGCCGCACCCGGTGGTTCAGGTCCTCGACGAGTTCGTTGAAGATGCCGAACTTGGAGTCGAAGTAGAGGTAGAACGTGCCCTGGCCCACGCCGGCACGGTCGGTGATGCGGGAGACGGATGCCTCGTGGTAGCCGTGGTCGGCGAACACGCGCTCGGCGGCCGCGAGCAGGCGTGCCCGGGTCTCGACGCCGCGGGCCGTGCGGGGTGCCGCGCTCATCGTCGTTCCTCCACCCGCGTGGCCGACCGCTCCGCGAGCTCGCGCCGCAGCACCTTGCCCGCGGTCGAGCGGGGCAGCTCGTCGACGAAGTGCACCTCCCGGGGCACCTTGAAGCGGGCGAGCGAGGCGCGTGCGAAGTCCGTGAGCTCAGCGGAATCCGTGACCCGGCCGCGCCGCACGACGACCCAGGCGGCGCCCGCCTCGCCCCAGCGGTCGTCGGGGACTCCGACGACGGCGACGTCGGCGACGGCGGGGTGTCCCATCAGGACGGCCTCGACCTCGGCCGGGGCCACGCCCTCGCCGCCCGAGATGTAGATGTCCTTGATGCGGTCGACGATCGTGAAGTAGCCGTCGGCGTCGCGCCGCACGAGGTCGCCCGTGCGGAGCCAGCCACCCGCGAGGGTCGCGTCGGTGGCGGCCGGGTCGCGGAAGTAGCCAGGGAACACCGACGGGCCGTGCACGAGCAACTCGCCCTCGGCCTCGCCCGGAAGGTGCTCGCCCGTGACGGGGTCTGCGACCGCGACGTCGACGTGGGGGTAGGGCTTGCCGGCCGAGCCGGCGCGTGTGCGGGCATCCTCGTCGGGCAGGCACAGCACGTTGGGCGACGCCTCGGTGAGCCCGTACCCCTGGGTCAGGGCGACTCCCCGCGCATGCCAGGTCCGGAGCAGCGCCGGCGGCATCGGCGCGCCGCCGACGATCGCGTGCGCGAGGCTCGACAGGTCGGTCGCATCGAAGTCGGGATGCTGCGCGAGGAACAGGTAGTTGGCCGGCACGCCCATCATGGTCGTGATGCCCCGCTCCTGGATGAGGTGCAGCACGCGGCCGGGGTCGAACGTGCGCTCGAGCACGACCGTCGCGCCCGTCCACCAGGCGAGCAGCGGCGTGATGTTCCATCCGCCGACGTGGTACTGCGGCATGACGGCGAGCACGGTGTCGCCGGCGCCGACCCCGGCGATCCGGGAGAACGAGAGGTTCGTCCAGAAGCAGTTCGCGTGCGTGAGCACGGCGCCCTTCGGAACGGCCGTGGTTCCCGAGGTGAAGATGATGAGCAGCGCGTCGTCGTCGTGCACCTCGCGGCGCTCGGGCGGGACATCCGCGAGTCCGCGGACCGCTGGGGCCGGCACCTCTGCTTCGACGCCGTGCGTGCCGAGCGGGGCGTTCGGGATGCGTCGTGCGAGCCGAGCAAGCGTCGCCCTCGCGAGCGACTCGAACTCGTTCTCGACGAGGAGGAGGGCCGGCTCGGCGATCTCGAGCTGGGCCGCGAGTTCACGGGGCGCGAGCCGCCACGACAACGGCACGAGCACGAGCCCGGCCTTGGCGCACGCGAAGAACAGCACGACGTGGTCGGAGCTGTTGCCGGTGATCGTCGCGATGCGGTCGCCGACGGCGTAGCCGGCCGCCCGGAGGCTCGCGGCGAGCCGCTCGGCGCGCGCGTCGAGCTCGCGGTAGGTGACGACGACGCCGCGGTCGTCGATGGCGATGCGGTCGGGGGTCGCCCTGGCGCGATCCCGCGTCCAGCGGCCCAGCGTGTGCAGCCCGTCAGGCATCCGTCGCCTCCTCCGCCTCGACCGGGTGCTGCTTCCGGCCTGAGCGGATGCGCTGCGGGATCCCCGCGATCCCCCCGGGCAGGAACAGCACCACGAGGATGAACAGCGTTCCCAAGATGAACAGCGGCTCGCTCAACGGAACCCGGAGCACCGCGGGCAGCCCGGCGATGAAGTCCGAGCCCGCGAGCGCCGTGAGCCGCTGGTCGAGCAGTGTATAGACGATACCGCCCACGATCGCGCCCCAGCGATACCCCACTCCGCCGAGCACCACGATGACGAGCAGGGTGAGTGTGAAGTCCGCCGTCGCGATGCGCGGCGAGGCGCCCGACTGGAGCAGCAGGTAGCCCATGCCCGCGACCGCCGCGAGCACGGACGCGACGATGAAGATGAGCAGCTTCACGGAGTAGGGGCGGATGCCGATGACGCGCACCCGCAGCTCGTTCTCACGCGCGGCCTCGGCGACGTGACCGGCACGGCTGCGCTCGACCCACAGCACCACGAGGTAGACGAACACGAGTACGGCGAGGGCCATCCAGTAGAGGTTGCGTGTGTTCACGACCCCGACGAGTCCCTCGGGCACGTTGGTGATGTCGAGCGAGAGTCCCTCGTCGCCGCCCGTCGCGCTGCCCGGGTTCCGGCGGATGAGCACCGAGCCCGCCTGGGCGAACGCGAGCGTCACCATCGCGAACGAGATGCCCGTGACGCGCAGCGCGAGCGCACCCACGGTCGCCGCGAGCACGATGCCGAGCACGAGCGTCACGCCGATCGAGACGGCGAACACGAGCCCGCTCGACCACTCGGCCGGGGCGAAGACGTTGAGCGTCATGCCGAGCCCGTAGGCCCCCGCCGCGAAGAACAGCGCGTGGCCGAACGAGAGCAGCCCGGCGAGCCCGAACATCATGCGGTAGCTGAGCGCGAGGGCGGCGATGAGCATTGCGTACGCGAGCAGCTGCAGCGTGCCCGGCGTGTACGTGGGCCCGGGCAGCACGCCCGGGATCTCGATGGCGAGCAGGGGCAGGGTCGCGAGGGCGGCGACCAGCGCGACGCCGCCGATCGCGAGGACGAGGGGTCGCCGGCCGGACGCCTCGGGGGCCGGGGCCGACGGACGGGCGGGTGCCGGGGCATCCGTGAGCTGCTGGTTCATGCGACCTTCCCCATCAGTCCACGCGGGCGGACGAGCAGGACCGCGGCGAGCGCGACGACGACCACGAGGTCGCCGGTGCCGCCGAGGTAGAAGTTGGCGAACTGCTGCAGCACCGCGACGAGCACCGAGGCGATGGCCGCGCCCGTGAGCGAACCGAGTCCGCCGATGACGGTGACGATGAACGCGAAGATGAGCAGCACCGATCCGAGGTGGGCCGAGACGTAGCCGTAGTACACCGAGGCGAGCACGCCGCCGAGTCCGGCTGCCGCGCCGCCGATCGCGAACACGATCGTGAACGAGCGGCGAACGTCGATGCCGAGGGCCATGACCATCGAGCGGTTCTCGACGCCCGCGCGGATGATGAGGCCGTACCTGGTGCGCCGAAGGAACAGCACGATGCCGCCGAGCACCACGAGCGCGCACGCAATGAGCAGGAACCGGTCGTTGGGGATCTTCGCCCCGAGGATCTCGGTGGTCTGCGCCAGCCACTCGGGCTTCTGCGTGTAGATGGGGTCGGTGCCCCAGATTCCCTCGAACAGCGCGACGGTCGCCAGCGAGAGGCCCACGGTCACGAGCGCCTGCTCGATGTGCCGCTCGTAGAGTCGGCGGATGAGCAGGTATTCGGTTGCCGCCGCCACGATGGCGCCGACGGCGAGGCCGACCATGGCCGACAGGGCGAGGCCCCACCAGGTGCCGTCGGACACCCGCCGGCCGACCTCCCAGCCGAGGAATGCTGCGATGGTGAGGAACGAGCCGTGCGCGAAGTTCAGCACGCCCATGAGGCCGTAGATGAGCGAGAGTCCGCTCGCGACGAGGAAGTACAGGGCGCCGAGTCCGAGGCCCGTGACGAGGAGGAGGACGACGGTGCTCATCGCGTGCTCCCCGCTGCGGTGTCGTGGGGATCGGTCGCGTCGTGCACGCCGAGGAAGCGCTGGATGCGGTCCTCGTCGTCGAGGAGGTCGGATGCCTCGCCCGTGAACACGACTCGGCCGCCCGAGAGCACGACCACGCGCTCGGCGAGCCTGCGGATCACGTGCAGGTTCTGCTCGACGAGGAGGATCGGCACCGTGCGGGCCGCCTCGGCCAGCGCCTCGGCGACCTCGTCGACGATGCGCGGCGCGAGTCCCTTGGTGGGCTCGTCGACGAGCAGGAGCCGGTTCTCGTTGACGAGCGCCCGGGCGAGGGACACCATCTGCTGCTGCCCTCCGGAGAGCGTACCGGCGCGCTGCGCGCGGCGGTCGTGGATGTCGGGGAAGAGCCGCTGGATGAACTCGCGGCGGGGTGCGGCGTCGCGTTCGGCGAGCCGGAGGTTCTCGGCGACCGTGAGCGATCCGAAGACCTCGCGGTCCTCGGGGACGTAGCCGACGCCGAGCTGCACGATGCGGTGGGTGGGCATGCGGTCGATGCGCGTGCCGCCGAGGTGCATCCCGCCCGAACGGTCGATGAGGCCGAGGATCGACTTGATGGTCGAGGTCTTGCCGACGCCGTTGCGGCCGAGCAGGGCCGTGACACCAGTGGCGGGCACGTCGAACGAGACGTCCTCGACGACCTGCTGTCCGCCGATACGGCCGAACAGGCCCGCGACGCGGAGGATCGGCTCGCTCACACGGCCTCCCCGAGGTACGCGGATTGCACGGCGGGGTTCGCCATGACGGCCTCCGGGGTGTCGACGGCGAGCAGTTCGCCGTGGTGCATGACCGCGACGCGGTCGACGAGTCCGAGCACGACCTCCATGTGGTGCTCGACCATGAGCACGGTGCGGCCGCCGCGATGCAGGCCGCGGATGACCTCGGTGAGCGCGGGCACGTCGGCCGAGCCCACGCCGGCCATCGGCTCGTCGAGGAGGATCACCTTCGGCTCCATCGCGATGAGCATGGCGATCTCGAGCTTGCGCTTCTCACCGTGCGAGAGACCGGACGCCACGGCGTCGGCACGGTGCTCGAGGCCGACCTCGGCGAGCGTCTCGAGGGCGCGTGTGGTCGCCGCATCCGTGCGTCGTGGCGTTCGGAAGACGCTCGTCGCGCCGCCGGCGTGCGCCTGGGCGACCATCCGCACGTTCTCGACCACGCTGAGCGCCTGGAAGAGGCTCGAGGTCTGGAAGGTGCGGCCGAGACCGGCCGCCGCCCGGTGGTGGATGGCAACGTGGGAGACGTCCTGCCCGTCGAGCAGCACGCGTCCCTCGGTCGGGCGGATGATGCCGGAGACGACGTTGAAGAGCGTCGTCTTGCCGGCGCCGTTGGGGCCGATCACGCCGAGCATCTCGCCCGCCGGGACGTCGAGCGACACGTCGTTCAGGATGCGTGCGCCGCCGATGCGGAGGCCGACGTGCTCGAGGCTGAGCACCGGGTGGTCGGTCATGGCTGCCTTACTGCGTCGGAAGGTGTGCGGTGGTCGCTGGACGGGGCCGCCCGCGCCGTTCGCGGCGCGGGCGGCCTCGCGTCACTCGCCGGCGACCGGTGGTGCGACCGTCTCGGCGTCGATCGTCTCGACGAGCTCGGGCACCCAGTCGCCGCCATCCTGCACCAGCTTCGCCTGGTACATCGGCTGGATCATCGCGTGATCCTCGGCGCGAACCGTGATCTCGCCCTTGACCGAGTCGAACGTCCAGGCCTCGAGCGCCTCGATCATGCCGTCGACGGTGTCGCCGCCCTCGCGGATGGCCTGCACGATCATCTGCGCGGCCACGAAGCCGTCGGGCGAGAACAGGTCGGCCTCGGCGCCCGCGGCCTCGAGGTGCTCGATCATCGCGGCCTCGACGTCGGTGCCGGAGGCGCCGCCGAAGTAGTGGTTCAGGAAGGAGATCTTGTCGGATGCCTCGCCGTACGCGCCGTAGGTCGCGACGTCGCCGAGGCCCGTGACGACGGGCACGGCGTCGAACACGCCCTGCTGGGCGAGCGCGGTCCACATGGCGCCGGAGGAGGCGCCGGCCCACGCCACGAAGACGAGATCGGGCGAGGCGCCCAGCAGCTGCTGCGCGAACGGCGTGAACTCGGTCGCGTCCTCCGCCACCAGCACGCCCTCGACCGTGGCGCCCTGGCCGCCGAGCACGGCCTGCACGCCCGCGAGGTTGCCCTGGCCGAACGCGGTGTCCTGCGCGAATACGACGACCTTCTTGCCGGCGGGGTCGCCGATGAAGGTACCGGCGGTGGCCACGTCCTGGAAGGTCTGCCGGCCGGACCGGAACGTGTACTCGTTGGCGCCGGTGATCACGTCGGCGGCCGCGGGGCCGGAGATGTAGAGGATCTTGTTCTGCGCGGCCTGCTCGGCGAGCGCGGTGGCGATGCCGGATGCCGCGGTGCCGGCGAGGATCTCGTAGCCCTGGCCGATGAAGTCCTTGGCCTTCGAGACCGCGGTGTCGGGGTTGCCCTGGTCGTCGGCCCACTCGATCTCGAGCTCGCGGCCGTCGACGGTGCCGGTGCCGTCGGTCGCGTAGTCGAGGCCGGCCTCGAAGCCCGCGGTGTAGGCGGCGCCGTAGGCGGCGAGCGGTCCGGTCTGCGAGGTGAGCATCGCGACCTTCACCGGTGCACCGGCGTCCGTCGCGTCACCGCCACCGGTCGCCGTGGTCGGTGCGCACCCGACCAGAGTGATGGATGCGGCGGCGATGATCGCCGTCGCGAGGTACTTCTTCGTAGCCCGCATGTGAATGCCTCTCGACAGTGAAATGGCTGGACGTGTGTGGTGCGAACCTGACAGCTGGTTCAGGTCTCAGAAACGTACAATAGGCTGGAAGACGAAGCATACGCAACTCGAACGAAGGAGTTCACCGAACCATGACCGTCCCCGATGTCGTCATCATCGCCGGAGCACGCACTCCCTTCGCCCGCATCAGCGGCAACCTCGCCGGACGCACAGCCGTCGAACTCGGCACCGTCGCCATCCGGGGCGCCCTCGAGAAGGCCGGCGTCTCCCCCGACGACGTCGACGCCGTGATCATGGGCCAGGTGCTGCAGGCCGGCGCCGGCCAGAACCCCGCCAAGCAGTCCGCAGTCGCCGCGGGAATCCCGTGGCGGGTGCCCGCCACCACCGTCAACAAGGTCTGCCTTTCGGGCCTCGTCGCGATCACGGATGCCGCGCGCCTCATCCGCCTCGGCGAGGCCTCCGTCGTCGTGGCCGGCGGCCAGGAGTCGATGACGCGCGCCCCGCACCTCATGCCGGGCTCACGGGCCGGCTACGCGTACGGCAGCGTCGAGCTCATCGACCACGCGGCGCACGACGGCCTGATCGACGCGTTCGACCACGACTCCATGGGCGCGTCCACCGAGCGCTTCAACGCCCGCTACGACATGACCCGCGCCGAGCAGGACGAGATCGCGGCCGCCTCGCACGCGCGCGCCGGCCGGGCGCAGGCCTCCGGCGTGTTCGCCGACGAGATCGTGCCGGTCGAGGTTCCGCAACGCAAGGGCGACCCCATCGTCGTCGCCGAAGACCAGGGCGTGCGGCCCGACTCCACCGTCGAGGTGCTCGGAAAGCTGCGTCCGGCGTTCGCAGCCGACGGCTCCATCACGGCCGGAAATTCCTCGCCGCTCTCCGACGGCGCCGCCGCCGTGGTGGTCGCGAGCCGCGCATGGGCCGAGGAGCGCGGGCTGCCCTGGCTCGCGCTGGTCGGCGCGGCCGGTCAGGTCGCCGGCCCCGACAACTCGCTGCACTCGCAACCCGCCAACGCGATCGCGGCCGCGCTCGAGAAGGCGGGCCTCCAGGCCGGCGACCTCGACCTCGTCGAGATCAACGAGGCGTTCGCGGCGGTCTCGCTGCAGTCGGCCCGCGAGCTCGGCATCTCGAACGAGATCGTCAACGTGCACGGCGGCGCCATCGCGGTCGGCCACCCGATCGGCGCGTCCGGCGCCCGGCTCGCCCTGCACGCGGCGCTCGAGCTGTCGCGTCGGGGCAGCGGTCGCGCTGCGGTCGCGCTCTGCGGCGGCGGCGGCCAGGGCGAGGCGCTACTGCTCTCCCGTTAGTCGAGCGAGCGCGACGGCGCCTGTGGCAGCATGATGCGACGGGCGCCGCCGGGGCGCCCCGAGAGGGCCGCAGCATGAGCGAGCAGCACACGCAGGACGCGCACGGCGCGGCATCCGTTCGCCCACCGCTCGACCACCGCCTGCGGCGCATGACCGGACGCGACCCCGACGAGCCGCATCGCGCGGCCACCCCCCTCGAGCTGTTCTTCGACCTCACGTTCGTCGTCGCCTTCAGCCAGGCCGGCGCGCAGACCGCGCACCTGCTCGAGCTCGGGCACTGGGGCCCGGCGATCGGCGGGTTCGCCTTCGCCGTGTTCGCGATCTGGTGGGCGTGGATCAACTACTCGTGGCTCGCGTCGGCCTACGACAACGACGACATCTTCTTCCGCGTCGCCACGATGGTGGAGATGCTCGGCGTGCTGGTGCTCGCGCTCGGCCTGCCCGACCTGTTCCACTCGCTCGACGAAGGCCGTCACGTCGACAACGGCGTCGTCGTCGCCGGGTACGTCGTGATGCGCGTCGCGACGGTCACGGTGTGGCTGCGCGCCGCCAAGCACGACGCCTCGCACCGACGCACGGCCCTCACGTACGCGGTGTTCGTGTCGGCCGCGCAGGTCGGCTGGGTCGTGCTGATCTTCGTCGACCTGCCCCTCCAGACGACGCTGGCGTTCACCGCGGCGCTCATCATCCTCGAGCTCGTCGGACCCTACGTCGCCGAGCACGGCCGCGACGGCGGCACCCCGTGGCACGCCCACCACATCGCCGAGCGCTACGGGCTGCTCGTCATCATCACGCTCGGCGAGATCGTGCTCGGCACGATCCTCGCGCTCTCGGCCGTGATCGATGAGCAGGGCTGGTCGGCCGAGACCGTCTTCGTCGCCTTCGGCGGCACGGCGCTCGCCTTCGGGCTGTGGTGGACCTACTTCACGATGCCCTCGGGCAAGGTGCTCCAGCGCTTCCGCGAGCGCGGATTCGTGTGGGGCTACGGGCACTACCCGATCCTCGCCGCCCTCGCGGGCACGGGCGCCGGCCTGCACGTCGCAGCGAACGTGATCGAGGATGTCGCCCACATCGGCATCGTCCAGGCCCTGCTCACGGTCGCCGTGCCCGTCGGGATCTTCATGGTCGCGTTGTTCACGACCTACTCGCTGCTGCTTCGGCAGTTCGACCCGTTCCACTTCTGGCTGTTCGCGGGCAGTGTCGTGCTCCTCGCCCTCGCGGTGGTCGCCGTGGCGACCGGGGCGAGCTTCGGTACCGGCATCCTGATCATCGCCGCATCGCCGCTCGTCGTCGTCGTCGGCTACGAGACGGTCGGTCACCGCCACCAGGCGGCGGCCCTCGATCGCCTCTTCGCACGCTGAGCGTCCCGTATCGGGTGTCTCGCAACGCGTCCTGCCGCGGGGACCCGGTGCCGAAGTAGCGAAGTGCCGAAGTGCCGAAAGGACGGCGTGCCGAAGTACGGCAGTGCCGAAACACCGACGTGCCGGGCCACGGCGGAGGAGAGCATGCCATCGGCTCGGAGACGCGGCGACGCGAATCGCCGACGCGGGGCGCCGGGAAGGTGCGGACGCGGGAGGCATCCGCACCTTCCGTCGGCCGCCGCCGGCGGTCCCAGGCGACCGTCGCCGGCCGCTGAGCGTGAAGCGCTACGCGTTCGGCCGGTTCGCGCGCAGCACCTCGAGGCGTGCGCGGTACTCCGTCTCGTCGATGTCGCCCTTGGCGAACCGCTCGGAGAGGGTCGACTCGGCGGTCGCGCCGCGCGCCCACGGCGGGCCGTAGCCCTCCGGGCCGCCGTACGCCCACGCGTGCCGACGACGGCTCACGAGGAAGACCACGAGGCCGATCACGAGGATCCAGAAGATCGGGATGAGGAAGAAGACCCATCCGAACCCGGCCGCCCAGGGTCCGGCGTATTGGGTGGCCACGGCGGTGGTGGCGAGGGTGGCGAGCATGTCGTGTCCCTTGATCGTGCGGCCCCGGGATGGACCGTCGTGACCATGCTCGTGCGGCTGCGGCATCCGCGAATCCGCCCGGCGAAGGCACTTCGCCTGCTCCCCCGGGAGCAGCGCGGCGACGGATGCTACTGCCAGCCGGGAGCCACGAGACCCGACTCGTAGGCGACCACCACGAGGTGCACCCGGTCGCGCGCGTGCAGCTTCG
The DNA here is from genome assembly GCF_014645655.1 of Agromyces bauzanensis. GTDB lineage: Bacteria > Actinomycetota > Actinomycetes > Actinomycetales > Microbacteriaceae > Agromyces > Agromyces bauzanensis. The sequence goes on from NZ_BMMD01000002.1 coordinate 35,313, forward strand.
ACATGATGCGCGACACGTGCGTCTTCGCCGTGAGTGGGCTCAGCACGAGGCTCGCCGCGATCTCGTCGTTCGTGAGCCCCTGACCGACGAGGCGCAGCACCTCGCGCTCGCGCTCGGTGAGCGCCGCGAGCCGCTCCTCGTCGGGCGCGTCGCGGAGGCCGACGGCCATGCGCTCGAGCAGGCGCTTCGTCACGCCCGGCGAGAGCAGCGCCTCGCCGTCCGCCACCACCCGCACGGCGCGGATGAGGTCCTCGGGCTCCGTGTCCTTCACGAGGAACCCGCTCGCGCCGGCACGCACCGCCCGGGCGACGTACTCGTCGAGCTCGAAGGTGGTCACGATCACGACGCGGACGCCCGCGAGGGCCGGGTCGGCGGCGATCTGCTCGGTGGCCCACAGCCCGTCACCGCCCGGCATCCGGATGTCCATGAGCACCACGTCGACGGGCTGCGAGCGCACGATCGCAACAAGCTCCTCGCCCGTCGACGCCTCCCCGACGACCTCGACGTCGTCCTCGGCCTGCAGCAGCGCCCGGAATCCGGCGCGCACAAGGACCTGGTCGTCGGCCAGTGCGACCCTGATCATGCCGTTGCCCCCCATGGAAGGCGTGCGGTCACGCGCGTGCCGCCGCGGGGCGACGGCGAGATCTCGACGGAGCCGCCGAGGAGCGCCGCGCGTTCACGCATGCCGAGGATGCCGGTGCCCTCCTCGACACCCCGGGCGCCCCGGCCGTCGTCGTCGACGGTGACGAGCAGCTCGTCGTCGAGCCGCTCGAGGGCCACCACCGCGTGCGTGGCGTGCGCGTGCCGCACGACGTTCGTGAGCGCCTCCTGCACGATGCGGTACGCCGCGAACTGCACGGCGCGGCCGGGCGGCTCGGCGAGTCGGTCGACCAGCCCGGCCTCGAAGCCGGGCGAGCGCACCCCGTCGAGCAGGCGCGGCAGCTCGGCGAGCTCGGCCTGCGGTGCGAGCGGCGGGTCGCCCTCGCTCCGGATGACCCCGAGGACGCTCCGCACCTCCTCCAGGGCCGTTTTCGAGGTCTCCTTGATGCTGCCGAGCGCGGTGCGGGCCTGCTCGGGGTCCCGGTCCATGAGGTGCAGCCCGACGCTGGCCTGCACGTTGATCTGCGACAGCGCGTGACCGATGACGTCGTGCAGCTCGCGGGCGATGCGCACACGCTCGCGTTCCTCGGCGGAACGCCTGCGCCGGAGCACCTCGGCGCGCAGCGCGTCCGCCCGGTCGCGGCGCACGCGCACGAGCGCCCCGACGCCGAAGCACGCGGCAAGCCCCAGCGTCACCAGTGCGATGCGGAACGGATGCCACGCCAGCCCGATCATCGCACCGAGCACGACCGCGGCGACCCAGGCGACGACCACCGACACCACCGCCCAGACGAGCGCGCGGCGCGCGACCGCGAGCACGATCGCGAAGGCGAGGGCCAGGTACGGTGGCCCGTCGCCGGGGGCGAGCAGGAGGTCTGCGAGCGCCGCGGCGGCGATCACCGTGACGGTGGGTCCCGGATACCGGCGCGAGGCGAGCAGGGCGAGCGGGCCGAACGCGGCGAGCGCGATGTGGGCCAGCCCCTCCGCGACGCCGGGCCGCTGCCAGAACACGACGCCCACCGCGGCGGGCACCTGCACGAGGAAGCTGATCACGACCGGAATCCACAGCACGGCGCCGCGCGGCGGGCGGAAGTGGTCGGGTCGTCCGTCCCACGATGGATGCCAGGGCGGGCGACCGTCGGTGACGGGCATTCCCCGATCGTATCGCCGCGGCATCCGCGTGGAATCTGCCCGTCGGACACTCACGTTCTACTCCCGCGGGAGTACGAACGGGTCAGAACAGCTGCACCGGCTTCACGAGGTCGGCGTAGATGAGGAGCGCGCTCATGGCGCCGAGCACGACCACCACGGCGAGCGTCAGCGGCATGAGCCTCGCGAGGTCGACGGGGCCGGGGTCGGGGCGCCGGAACAGCTTCGCGAAGCCGCGTCGGATGGCCTCCCACAGGGCGCCGGCGATGTGGCCGCCGTCGAGCGGGAGCAGCGGGATGAGGTTGAAGACGAACAGGGCGATGTTCAGCGATGCGAGGATGCCGACGAGCCCGGCGGCCTTCGAGGCGAGCGGGATCTCCTCGAGGCTCGCGATCTCGCCCGCCACCCGGCCGACGCCGACCACCGAGATGGGGCCGTTGGGGTCGCGCTCCCCCGGCCCGAATGCCGCCTCGGCGACGTCGACCATGCGCTGCGGCAGGTTCAGGATGATCCCGGCGACCCCGGTGATGTTCTCGCCGACGGCCGGCAGCACGGCCGTGACCGGCTGGCGCACGGTCTCGGACGCGGGGCCGATGCCCACGAAGCCCGCCTGCTCGGTGACCGGCTCGCCCGCGGCATCCGTCACCAGCTGGCCCCGGTCGTCGGTGACGTAGCGCTCGCTCAGCATGGGCGTGACGGTGAGCGTGAGCTGATCGCCGTCGCGCTCCACGACGAAGTCGAGCGACTCGCCCGGGTGGTCGCGGATGAAGGCCGTGGACTGCTCCCACGACTCGATGGCGGTCCCGTCGATCGACACGATGCGGTCGCCGGGCAGGATGCCGGCTTCTGCGCCGGGCGCGGCCGGGTCGCCCGTCTCGCAGGTCTGGCGGTCGCTCGTGGCGGGCAGCACGCACTCGTTGACGGTGGCGACCGTGGTGGACAGCTGCGCCACGCCGAAGCCCATGAGCAGCACGGCGAAGAGCACCACAGCGAGCACGAGGTTCATGAACGGGCCGCCGAGCATGACGATGATGCGCTTCCACACCGGCAGGCGGTAGAACGCGCGATCCTCGTCTCCGGGGGTGATCGACTCGGCGCTCGAATCGCGGGCGTCCTGCACGAGTCCGCGGAAGAGGCTCGTGCTGCCGGCGCCGACCTGCTCGCCCTTCGCGGGCGGGAACATCCCGATCATCGAGATGTAGCCGCCGAGCGGGATCGCCTTGACGCCGTACTCGGTCTCCCCCTTGCGCCGCGACCACACCGTCGGGCCGAAGCCGATCATGTACTGCGTCACCTTGACGCGGAAGAGCTTTGCGGGCACCAGGTGCCCGATCTCGTGCAGGCCGATCGAGACGGCCAGGCCGGCCACGATGATGACGACGCCGACGATGAAGGCGAGCACGGAATCCACCCGACGAGCGTACTGCCGCGGGCTCTGCGGCGGCTGTCCTCCGGCTGTGAGTACGCTGCCGCGGGCCGGCGTATCCCGGTGGTCGAGTAGCCGCGAAGCGGCGTATCGAGATTCGGTGCCGTGGCCTCGGTACGGGCCTGGGGGCCCTACTCGACCACCGAACGGCGGGCGATGCGCGCCTCGGCGGCGCGGCGTGCGGTGCGCTCCGCCTCGGCGAGCGACGCGACCGAGACCTCGTCGCCGGATGCCTCGTGCGCCTCGACCACGGCGCGCACGGTGTCGACGATGTCGGTGAAACCGATGCGTCCGTTATGGAACGCCGTGACGGCCTTCTCGTTCGCCGCGTTGAACACTGCGGGGTACTCGCCGCCTGCGCGGCCGACCTGCTTGGCGAGCGCGACCGCGGGGAACGCCGCCGTGTCGAGCGGTTCGAAGGTCCAGCTGGTGGCGGTCGTCCAGTCGAGCGGCTTCCCGGCGGCGGCCACGCGGTGCGGCCAGTCCAGGCCGAGCGAGATCGGCAGGCGCATGTCGGGCGGCGACGCCTGCGCGATGGTCGAGCCGTCGACGAACTCGACCATCGAGTGCACGATCGACTGAGGGTGCACGACGACGTCGATTCGGTCGTAGTCGACGTCGAAGAGCAGGTGGGCCTCGATGACCTCGAGGCCCTTGTTGACGAGCGTGGCCGAGTTGGTGGTGACGACGAGGCCCATGTCCCACGTGGGATGCGCGAGCGCGTCGGCGGGCGTGACGTCGACGAGGTCCTCGCGCCGGCGGCCGCGGAACGGTCCGCCCGAGGCGGTGAGCACCAGGCGCCGCACCTCGGCGCGCGTGCCGGCGCGAAGGGCCTGCGCGATCGCCGAGTGCTCGGAGTCGACCGGCACGATCTGGCCGGGCTGCGCGAGCCCGGTCACGAGGTCGCCGCCGACGATGAGCGACTCCTTGTTGGCCAGGGCGAGCGTCATGCCGCGCTCGAGCGCGGCGAGCGTCGGCCCGAGCCCGACCGAGCCGGTGATGCCGTTGAGCACCACGTCGGCGTCGACGTCGCGCACGAGCTGCACGGCCTCGTCGATGCCGACGGCCGTGTGATCCACCCCGAAATCCGCCGCCTGCTGCTCGAGCAACGCCCGGCTCGACCCGACGGCCAGGCCGACGACCTCGAAGCGGCCCGGGTTGGCGCGGATGACGTCGAGCGCCTGCGTGCCGATCGAACCGGATGAGCCGAGGACGATGACGCTGCGCACCGTCCCACTGTACGGCCGCGGACCGACGCGGCGTTCGGGTCAGGCGATGACGGCGACGGATGCCGCGCGATTGCCCGGGACCGGGATGTCGTGGAACTCGACCCGGCTCCACACCGACCCGAACTCGGGAACGCTGCGCAGGATGCGGCCGACGCCGCCGTCCCGCCCCGGGATCGTGAGGGCGAGCCGCGACGGCTCGATGAAGTCCGTGTGGCCGATCGCGCGCAGGAACGCCGTCTTGCGGGCCCACAGCGTGGCGCGAACGAGCGGACGCCGAGCCGTATCGAGCTCGTCGAGCGCGAGCCGCTCCTCGGCGTGGAACGCCGCCTCGTCGATGGCCTCGCCCGCATCGAGCGTCGCGGACTCCATGCCGATGCCGAGCGGATGCCGCGTGGCCGCGGCCGCGACGACGGCGTCTCCGCACACCGCAACGTCGGCGTACCAGGGTGCGCCCGAGGGCGTGAGCGGATAGGCGACCGCGACGCGGCCGTGCCGGGCGCCGCACGTCGCGCAGGCATGCTCGAGCTCGACGTCCTCGGCGGGAACGCCGGACGAGTTCGCGATGAGCCCGCGAAGCGCCGAGTCCGCGGACGGCGGTCGGCGGGACCCGGCGAAGACGAGGACCCGCACGCCGGTCTCCTCGAGCTCGACCAGCTCGCCCTCCGTCGTGACGTCCATGTCACCCATTCTCGCGCATCCGGCCCGGCTGCGCCCGGCCCACGGTACCGGCGGCGCAATATTCCGATCTCGGCATACCACGCCGCTTATGGTCGGATGGTGAGCGAGATCGAAGCCGACGCCGTTCCGGCGCCCGTCGCGCGGCAGGGTCCGCTGTACCGCATCGTCCGCGGCATCCTGCGTCCACTCGTGCTGGTCCTGTACCGCCCGACGATCACCGGAGCCGAGCAGGTGCCGAAGCACGGTCCGGTCATCCTCGCGAGCAACCACCTGTCGTTCGTCGACAGCATCGTCATCCCGCTCGCGTCGCCGCGGCCCGTGCAGTTCCTCGCCAAGTCGCACTACTTCACGGGCACGGGCGTCACGGGATGGGTCTCCCGCACGTTCTTCACCGCCATCGGCGCCGTGAGCGTCGAGCGCGGGGCCGGCGCGCAGGCGCAGGAGGCGCTCGACCAGGGCCGGCGCATCCTCGAGGCGGGCGCCGCGTTCGCGCTCTATCCCGAGGGCACGCGCTCCGTCGACGGCCGGCTGTACCGCGGGCGCACGGGCGTCGCGTGGCTCGCGCTCGAGACGGGGGCGACGGTCGTGCCGGTGGGCCTCGTCGGCACGGAGGAGATCCAGCCCGTCGGCGCGAGATTCCCGCGCATCCGCCCCGTCACGGTGCGGTTCGGCGCGCCGCTCGACCTGAGCCGGCACGGCGCGCCCTCCTCGGGGCGGGCTCGTCGCGCCGCGACCGACGAGGTCATGGGCGCCATCCACGCGCTCACCGGCCAGGAACTCGCCGGTCGGTACAACGAGGCGCCGCCCACGGGGACGCTGGCGAAGATCGCCGACCGCGTCGTTCCCCGCGAGAGGGTCTGACCCGATTCCCAGCCTGCCCCCGCGTTCGCCCGGTATCGTCGGCTCGATGAGCATCGCCGATGTCGCCGCCCGCGGCATCGCGGTCGCGCTCGTGGCCGTCTCGCTCGCCTCGTGCGCCACACCAGGCGATGCCGCGCCCGCGCCGGCGCCGGAGGTCACCAGGTCGACGCTGCCCGAGCCGCCCGCATCGGCGTTCGACCCCGGCCACATCGTGAGCGACGACGCCTTCTACGACAGCGGCGCGATGACCGAGGAGGAGATCCAGGCCTTCTTCGAGTCCGTGCCCTGCCGCGCCGACGAAGGCGTGCGCTGCCTCGCCGACTTCACGCAGTCGACCACGACCCAGCCCGCCGTGGGGGGTACCCATTGCACCGAGTACCGCGGTGGCATCCGGGAGCGCGCGAGCCGCATCGTCGCCAAGGTCGCGGACACCTGCGGCGTGAGCCCGCGCACGCTGCTCGTGCTGCTGCAGAAGGAGCAGTCCCTGTTGACCCGCCCGACGCAGTACGGCTACGAACGCGCGACGGGCTACGGATGCCCCGACACCGCCGACTGCGACGCGAAGTACTTCGGCTTCTTCAACCAGATCTACAACGCCGCGTGGCAGTTCCGCCAGTACACCGAGGAGCCCGACCGTAGGTTCCGCGTCGGCACCGTCGAGGTCGGCTACCACCCCGACGCCGCGTGCGGGGCCTCGCCCGTCGAGATCCGCAACCAGGCCACCGCGAACCTCTACAACTACACGCCATACCAGCCGAGCGAGGCGACGCTCGCCGACCCCGATACGGGCGACGCGTGCTCGGCGTTCGGGAACCTGAACTTCTGGCGCATCTGGCACCGCTGGTTCGGCGACCCCCAGGCGGAGCGACTGCCGTCGTTCTTCCCGCCGTGCTCGCGACTCGTGGGCGGTCACACCTGTCCGGCACAGCCCACGCTCCCGGCCGCCGCCCTGCCCTGACATCGGCCCGCCCTGACATCGGCCCGCCCTGACGTCGGCCTGCCCTGACGTCGGCCCGGCCTCGATGCGCCGCTGCGCGGCTACTCGACCACCGGGGCGTCGGCGACGACGACGGTCGGCTCATGGTGCACCGGGAAGTCGACGGATGCCGCGATGAAGCACTTCTCGGACGCCTCGGCGTGGATCTCGCACGCGACGTCGAGCATCGAGGCATCCGCCACCTCGACACGCGGACGCAGCACGACCTCGGTGAAGGCTCCTCCGCCGCGGCCGTCCTCGACCATCGTGCCCGTCGGGGCATCCGTGTAGCCGCGCACGACGACCCCATGCCGGGTCGCGACGTGCAGGTACGAGAGCATGTGGCACTCGCTGAGGGCCGCGAGGAGCAGCTCCTCGGGGTTCCAGCGCTCGCGGTCGCCGTGGAACACCCGGTCGCTCGACCCGGCGATGTCGTGCAGCTTGCCGGCGGCACGCACGACGTGCGCCCGACTGTAGGCACGGTAGTTCGAGGTGCCCTCGCCGCGATCGCCCTGCCACTCGACCTCGAGCGTGTAGTGGTGCGTTCCGAGCATCCCTCATCCTTCCGACCGGGTACCGTCCCGTCCTCGATTGTGCACCCGCACGGCCACGGCGGCGTGCGCCGTCGGCGATAGGCTTGGGAGCATCATGACTGACACCCAGATTCCCGCAGAGACCGCGACCGCCCCGGTGTACTCCGTGCCGCAGGAGCGTCGCGTCGCGACCGCCATCCCCGGTCCGAAGTCAGAGGAACTGCACGCGCGGCGGTCGAAGGTCGTCTCCGCCGGCGTGTCCTCCGCGCTCCCCGTGTACATCGAGCGCGCGAACGGCGCGGTCCTCGTGGATGTCGACGGCAACCGGTTCATCGACTTCGGCGCGGGCATCGGCGTGACCACCGTCGGCCACACCGAGCAGCGGGTGGTGCAGGCGGCCGCGGACCAGCTGCAGGACGTCATCCACACGCTGTTCACCATCACTCCCTACGAGGAGTACGTGCGCGTCGCCGAGCTCCTCGCCGAGCACACCCCCGGCGACTGGGCCAAGAAGTCGGTCCTCGTCAACTCGGGTGCCGAGGCCGTCGAGAACGGCGTGAAGATCGCCCGCAAGCACACTGGCCGCCGCGCCGTCGCGGTGCTCGACCACGCCTACCACGGCCGCACCAACCTCACGATGGCGATGAACTACAAGGCGCACCCCTACGCCACCGGTTACGGGCCGTTCGCGGGCGACGTCTACCACGCGCCGAGCTCGTACCCGTACCGCGACGGCCTGTCGGGCGCCGACGCCGCGGCCCGCACGATCGCGTACCTCGAGAAGGTCGTCGGTGCGACCGACCTCGCGTGCCTGGTCGTCGAGCCCATCCAGGGCGAGGGCGGCTTCATGGTGCCCGCCGACGGCTACCTGCCGCGGCTCCAGGCCTGGTGCACCGAGCACGGCGTGGTCATGATCGCCGACGAGATCCAGAGCGGCATGGCGCGCACCGGCCGCTACTACGCGAGCGAGCACTTCGGCTGGGAGCCCGACCTCGTGCTCTCCGCGAAGGGGATCGCGGGCGGTCTCCCTCTCGCCGCGGTCACCGGACGTGCCGAGATCATGGATGCCTCCCAGCCCGGCGGCCTCGGCGGCACGTTCGGCGGCAACCCCGTCGCCTGCGCCGCGGCGATCGCGGTGTTCGAGTCGATCGAGCAGAACCACCTGCTCGGCAAGGCGGAGCGCATCGAGCGCGCCCTGAAGACCGGCCTCGCGCGCCTCAAGGAGCGGTACCACATCATCGGCGACATCCGCGGCAAGGGCGCGATGGTGGCCATCGAGCTCGTGCAGCCCGGTACCGCCGAGACCACGAGGCAGCCGAACCCCGAGGCCGTCTCGGCGCTCGTGGCGTACGCCGCCCAGCACGGCGTGCTGTTCCTCAACGCCGGCACCTGGGGCAACGTGCTCCGCTTCCTGCCGAGCCTCGCGGTCACCGATGACCTGATCGACGACGGACTCCGCGTGCTCGACGACGGCTTCGCGTCGCTCGGGTGACGTGGTGCCGGGCACATTCTCCGTCAGCGACGCCGTCGAACTCGCCGTGGTCGAGCGCGGTGGTTTCATCGAGTCCAGGCACGCCGGTTCCGCCGTCGTGCTCTCCCCCGAGGGCGAGGTCGTGCGCGCCCTCGGCGACATCCGCACGCCGGTCTTCCCGAGGTCCTGCCTGAAGCCGTTCCAGGCCGTCGCGGTCATGACCTCGGGCGTCACGCTGCGCGGCGAGGATGCCGCGATCGCGACGGCGAGCCATTCCGGCACCGCCGCGCACGTCGCCCTCGTGCGCGGGCTGCTCGATCGCGCGGCGCTCCCCGTCTCGGCACTCGGCTGCCCACCGGCCTCGCCGTCCGATCACGTCGCACGCGACGACCTGATCCGGAACGGCGGTGCACGGGAACGCATCTACATGAACTGCTCGGGCAAGCACGCCGCAATGCTCCTCTCGTGCGTCGCGAACGACTGGCCTCTCGACGGCTACCTCGATCCCGAGCATCCGCTGCAGAAGCGGGTGCTCGACGTCGTCGAGCGCCTCACCGGCGAGCGGCCGGCCGCGACCGCCGTCGACGGCTGCGGCGCCCCCGTGCACGCCATCAGCCTTGGCGCCCTCGCCCGCGGCATCCAGAAGATCACCACGGCCGCTTCGTCCTCCCCGTTCGCATTGTTCCGCGAGGCCGCGGCCCTCACCGAGGCGGTACGCGAGAACCCGTGGGCCGTCGGCGGACCCGGCCAGCCCGACACCATCGCGATCGAGCGCCTGGGCGTGTTCGCGAAGGTCGGCGCCGAGGGCGTCATGGTGATGACCGCCCCCGACGGCACCACGACGGCGCTCAAGGTGCTCGACGGCTCGTCGCGCGCCACCACCATCATCGCGCTGCGCCTGCTCGCCGATGCGGGCTCGATCGAGGACGCCGTCGTGGAAGCCGTTCAGACCGAGCTCGACCTGTGGGTCATGGGCGGCGAGCGCCGCGTCGGCACCGTGCGCGCCACGGTCTGAGCCGGCGCGGAGCCGCGGCGTGGCCGCGTGGCCGCGGTACCCTGTGGGAGCCGCGCGACGACCTCGGCACGGCCGCGTATGACGGATGCCGCGACGGGAACGATCCGGTCGCGGCATCCGCCTGCACGAAGCGCGCTCAGCCGAGCTTCGCGAGCCGCTTCGCGCGAGCCGCGCGCGAGACCTGCGCGCCGATCACGAGCACGAGCGCCAACAGGAACACCGCAGAGGCGATGACATTCGCCTCCGCCGGGATGCCGCGCGACGCCGAGATGTACACGTACTTCGGGAACGTTGATGTGGAGCCCGAGTTGAAGTTCATGATGATGAAGTCGTCGAAGCTCAGCGCGAACGACAGCAACGCGGCCGCGAGGATGCCCGGGGTGAGCAGCGGGAAGGTGATCCGCCGGAACACCTGGGCGGGGGACGCGTAGAGATCGCGTCCGGCCTCCTCGAGCGCCGGATCGAGGCTCGCGACGCGGGCCTTGACCGTGACCACCACGAAGCTGATGCAGAACATCGTGTGGGCCAGGATGATCGTCGTCATGTCCTTGGGAACGCCCACCGCGAGGAACTGGGCGGCGAGACCCGCTCCGAGAACGACCTCGGGCGTCGCCATCGGCAGGAACAACAGGAGGCTGATCGCCGAGCGCGCCCGGAACCGGTAGCGCACGAGGGCGATCGCGATCATGGTGCCGAGGGCGGTGGCGATCACCGTGGCCGTGACGCCGATGACCACGCTGTTGCCGAAAGCCTCGCACACCGCGCCGCCTTCGACCCTGCAGACGTTCAGCCACTTGTCGAGGGTGAATCCGCGCCAGGAGATGTTCGACTTGATGGAGTCGTTGAACGAGAACACGAACGTGTAGGCGATCGGGATCAGGAGGAACACGAACGCGATGATCGTGTAGGCCGGAAGCAGCCAGTCGCCGAGGCCGATCCGGCGACCTCGGGGCCGACGTACCGGACGACGTGCCTCCTGCTGCTCGCTCTCGGCGAGGCCGCTGAGCGCGGCCCCCGCCTGGACCTCGCCGCTCACAGCAGGTCCTCCGTTCCGGAACGCTTCACGTAGATGCCGACGAGCACGAGGATCGCCGCCATCAGGATGATCGAGAGCGCGGCGGCCACCGGGTAGTTCAGCAGCACCAGGAAGTTCGCCTCGATGACGTTGCCCATCATCTGGGTGTCGGGACCGCCGAGGAAGTCGCGACTGGCGTTCACGTAATCACCTGCCGCCGGGATGAACGTGAGGAGCGTGCCCGCCACGATGCCGGGCATCGAGAGCGGCACCGTGATCTTGCGGAACACCGTGAACGGGTTCGCGTACAGGTCGCTGCCGGCCTCGAGGTACCGGGTGTCGAGCCGCTCGAGCGTCGTGTACAGGGGCAGCGTCATGAACGGGATGAAGTTGTAGGTGAGACCGAAGATGACGGCGAACGGCGTGCCGGTGAAGTGCGCGTCGGGCGCCATGAGCGACAGCGCCTTCAGTGAGGTGATGATGAACGACTCGTCGGAGAGGATCTGCTTCCAGGCGAGCGTGCGCAGCAGGAAGCTGATGAAGAACGGGGCGATCACGAGCACGAGCATGAGGCTCTGCAGCAGCGGCCAGCGCCGCGCCTTCACGCCGATGAAGTAGGCGAGCGGATAGCTGAAGAGCAGTGCCAGCACGGTGGCGGCGAGCGCGTATCCGAACGACCGCGCGATGTGCGGGAGGTACTGCTGGACGACGGTCACGTAGTTCTGCCAGTTGAAGGCGTAGTCGAACTCGCCGATGTCGCCGAACTCGCGCGGCGCCTGCAGCGACGTGAGCACGAGCGAGATCAGCGGGGTGAGGAAGAACAGCACGAGGTATGCGATGCCCGGCAGGAGGAGGAAGAGCGCGATGCGGCTCCTCTTCTTCGGTGCCTGGGGCTGCGCCTCCGCCGTCGCGAACGCTGCGAAGGCCATCGTCAGTGCTCCTCGAGCTCCGAGACGAGCGCCTCGCGGCGCTGCACCGCGATCGATCGTGTGGAGTCGTCGGCGGGGAACCGGCCGCCCTCGCCCGGCTCGTCGTCGAGCCCGAACCCGTGGTCGATCGCCCAGCTGAGCCACACCTCGGTGCCGACCTCGGCCACGGGGCCGAATCCCATGTTCTGTGCGAAGACGACGACCGTGCCCGCGCCGGCGACGTCGACCAGGTACTGCGTACTGACGCCCGAGAACGAGACGTCGACGATCCGGCCGGGGCCGAGCACGCTGCGAGCGGATGACTCGCCCGGCTCCTCCACGTGGAGCGTGACCTTCTCGGGACGGACGCCGACCGTGACCTCGCCCTGGTGGCGCTGTGCGCGTGACGTGGGTACGACGATTCGTCCGCCCGCCGCAGCGACCGTGATCGCGGTGCCGGTCGTGCCGACCACCGCCCCGGTGAACAGGTTGGACTGCCCGAGGAAGTTCGCGACGAACGACGTGCGAGGGAGCTCGTAGAGCTCCTCGGGGGCGCCCATCTGCTCGATCACCCCGTTGTTCATGACCGCGACCGTGTCGGCCATGGTCATGGCCTCCTCCTGGTCGTGCGTGACGTGCAGGAAGGTGAGGCCCACCTCCTCCTGGATGGTCTTCAACTCGAGCTGCATCTGGCGTCTGAGCTTCAGGTCGAGCGCGCCGAGCGGCTCGTCGAGGAGCAGGAGTGCCGGGCGGTTCACGATCGCGCGGGCGAGCGCGACGCGCTGCTGCTGGCCACCTGAGAGCTGCTGCGGCTTGCGCTGCGCGATGTGGTCGAGCTCCACCAGCTTGAGCGCCTCATGCGCTTTGCCGAGCGGATCGCCGATGCGACGACGCTTCAGCCCGAACGCGACGTTCTCGATGATCGTCATGTGCGGGAACAGCGCGTAGCTCTGGAACACGGTGTTGACCGGTCGCTCGTGTGACTTGGTGTCGGTCACGTCCTTGCCGCCGATGAGGATGCGACCCTTCGTCGGCTCCTCCAGGCCGGCCACCAGCCGGAGCGTCGTCGTCTTGCCGCACCCCGACGGACCCAGCAGGGCGAAGAACGAGCCGGCCGGGATGACCAGGTCGAGCTCCTCGATCGCGGTGAACCCGGGGAACCGCTTCTGGATTCCGACGAGCTCCAGATCGGCGCCGCGTTCGGCGAACTCCCGTACCGCCATGCTCACGCGCCCAGCAGGATGCTCTGGAAGTCCGCCTGGTATTTCTGCTCCTCGGCGCCGGAAAGGGCGCGGAAGACGTAGGCGTTGGAGAGCGTCTCCTCGTTGGGGAAGATGAGCTGGTTCTCCGAGAGCTCGGGGTCGATCGCCATGGCGGCCTCCTGGGCGCCGACGACGGGCGTGATGAAGTTCACCCATGCCGCGACCTCGGCGGCCACCTCGGGCTCGTAGTAGTAGTTGATGAGCGTCTCGGCGTTGGTCTTGCGGGGCGAGCCGATCGGCACGAGGAAGTTGTCATTCCACAGGGTGCCGCCCGCGGAAGGGATCACGAACTCCCACTTGTCGCCGGCCTCGGCATTGATCACCGTGATGTCGCCCGACCAGCAGATGGCGGCGAGGGTGTCCTCGCTCTTCAGGTCCTCGAGGTAGGAGTTGCCCTTGATGTTGCGGATCTGGCCGTCCTCCACCTGCTTGCGGAGCAGTTCGAGCGACTCGTTGTACTCGTCGTCGCCCCACTCGCCCGAGATGTCCACGCCGTTCTCGAGCATGAGCAGTCCCATGGTGTCGCGCATCTCGGAGAGCACGCCGACGCGGCCCTTGAGCTCGGGGTTCCAGAGGTCGGAGACCGAGGTGAGCCCGCCGGGTACGGCCTCCTTGTTCCAGCAGATGCCGGCGAAGCCGCCCTGCCACGGGACCGACATCTCGCGACCCGGGTCGAAGTCGACGTCCTGGAGCGACGACGTGAGGTTCGCGAGGTTCGGGATGTTCCCGTGGTCGAGCGCCTGCGTGTACCCGAACCGGATCCAGCGCGCGACCATCCAGTCGGTGAGGCACACGGTGTCGGCGCCGATGTCCTGGCCGAGCGCCAGCTGGTCCTTGACCTTGCCGTAGTACGTGTTGTTGTCGTCGACGGCGACCTCGTAGTTGACCTTGATGCCCGTCTCCTCCTCGAAGGCGACCAGCGTGGGGTAGTTGCCGTCGTCATCCTCGTCGATGTATGCGGCCCAGTTGGCCCAGTTCAGGGTCTTGTCGTTCGCCGAGTTGTCGGCTGCGGGCGTCGGCCGGGACTGGCCGCCACCGGTCGAACACGCGGCGAGCGCGAGCGCAGAGGCGCCGGCACCGGCGCCGGCGAGGAGCGTGCGACGATTCAGTTGCGCCTGTCGCGCCTGTGCGATCAGGCGGCGGATCATCGGGTCCTGGGGGAATGGCCGAGCGGTCACGGGTACTCCATTCGGTGCTGCGCGTGCAAGGGGTGGGTTGATATTGCCACATTGGGGGCCGAGAATCACGCGATCATGTCCGAATCGTTAATTTCTGACGACATAGCGTTCGGATTCCGCGCCGGATCGGTACTCGGCCGACGGTTTCAGTTGCGTCTGGCTCGTGGCGGCCACCCGGCCCGCAGCGGGCCCGCAGCGGGGCCTGTCACGACGCACTGGGTCGCGCTGTCGTCGAGGAGCGGCGGCAGGCCCGGGCCCGCCTGGAACACCCGGTGCTCTCGCGGACCGCCGTGCACGACGACCGTGGCCTCCTCGCGCACCGCGGCGGCGAGCGACCAGTTCGCGGCCCATGCGTCGGCGTCGCCCACGACGACACGGGCGCCCGTCGGCCCGACCCCATCGCCGGCCGTGACGGCGCGCACGGCCGGGTGGCCGATGGGCTCGAGCAGCTGCGCATCGAGCCCGGCCTCCCGAAGCGTGGAGAGGTCGGCCCTCGGCGCAGCGGACACCACGGCGTACAGGCCCTCGTCGATGTCGAGAGGCTCCGGGTCGGGGAGGCGCTCGGCGGGCAGCGGCGGTGCGTGCACGACCTGTGCCCGGTGGGCGTCCCACTGGCCCGACCCTGGCGGCTCGTGGGCGCGCCAGAGCTCGCCCGTGCCACCGGCGTGCACGAGGTCGGCGCGGCTCGGATGGCGGAGGAACAGCTGACGGCCGAACGCCTCCCGGATCCCGGCACCGAGCCGGTGGGCGAGACTCGCTGCGGCGGCCACGTGCACCCCGGCCTGCCGCCCGTCGCGGAGGACGACCTCGAGCGCGGCGATGGCCGCGTGCCGGTGCTCGTCGGGCCACTCGCGGAAGCCGGTGTCGAGGTCGTCGACGATGAGCAGGAGCCGCGTGCCGGGCTCGGATCGCTCGACGCGCCCGAGCACCGCTTGCAGGGTGTCCCACCGTCGGCTCCTGGGGCCGTCCAGGCGCACGAGGCTCGCCGGGTCACGGCGCTCGGCGGCGCGAGCGACGGCCGCGAGTGCGGTGGTGCGCCCGCTGCCCGGGGCGCCGAGCACGAGCAGGTGCCCGTCGACGGCGGGCGTCCAGGCCAGCACGTCGTACCGCTGGCGGTCGGGGACGTCGACGAGCCCGATCGCGAGCGAACCGGGCTCGAGACGGGCGGATGCCGCCGCGAGGTCGAGCTCGCCGGGCTGGAGGTTCGCGGACAACGGGTCCAGCCACGGTCGCCGCGCCGGCGCGACGCCGGCGTAGCGCGCACGGAGCCGCGCGAGCGCGCCGGCGCCGACCCGCGCCGACTGGAAGGCGACGGGCACGCCGTCGCCCACGTCGACGATGCCGCGCCCGGGGGTGTCGGGCCGGATCGACGCCGCCGCCTCGGTGCCGACGACGGCGTGGCTGTCGCCGCGCTGCATGACCCTGAGCGATACCCGGATCGAGCAGTTCGAGGTGACCTGCTCGCGGACGACCCCGTTCGGGCGCTGCGAGGCGAGCACCAGGTGCACGCCGAGCGAGCGGCCGCGCGCCGCGATGTCCGCGATGACGGCGCCGAGATCGGGGAACCGCTCGACCATGGCCTGGAACTCGTCGATGACGATGACCAGACGCGCGAGGTCCGCGTCGGGCCCGAGCTCGACGACGTCGCGCGCCTGCTCGGCCCGCAGCACCGATTCCCGGCGGCGCAGCTCGGCGCGCAGGCTGAGCACCGCGCGCTCGGCCTCGAGTTCGTCGAGATCGGTCACGATTCCCGTCACGTGGGGCAGGCCGTGCAGTGGCTCGAACGCGGCGCCGCCCTTGAAGTCGACGAGGAGGAACGCGACCCGATCGGGCGGATGCGTGGCAGCCAGGGCGGCGAGCCAGGCGAGCAGGAATTCGCTCTTGCCGCTGCCGGTGGTGCCCGCGACGATGGCATGCGGACCACCGGCGACGAGGTCGAGTTCGAGCGGACCGCCGGCATGCACACCCACGTGCACGAGCAGGCCGGCGCGTGAGCCGAACACTCCCGCCGGCTGCACGAGGCCGTCGAAGTCGACCTCGGTCGGCAGGGCCGCGACGACGGCGTACCCCTCGCGGACCGCCGCCGCGCGCATGCGATCCGCCCACCCCGACGCCTCGACCATGCCCACCAGCTCGGGGACGACGGCGTTGCGCGCCCCTCCGAAGCCGCGACGGTCCACCGTCGCGGCGCCGGGTCCGGCGACGTGCACGACGGTGGCGAGCCCCGGCGGCAGCGAGGCGGCCTCCTCGGCGACGGCGACGGCCGCACCCGCTGCGCCGAGGGCGACCGCTCCGCCCGTGCGACGTGGGCTCGATCGATCCGCGACGGGAGAACCCGCGTTGTCCACCACCCGGATCACCCGGTCACCGCCGCTCCCGTGATGCGGCAACTGCCGCGCCCACGACCATTCCTCGCCCTCGGGGAGCTCCAGCCCGACGACGTCGGGGCGGCAGCGATGCGCCAACTGCAGGAGCATTCCGCGGGCCGCCGCCCGCGCGAGCGGCGGTGGGCCCACGATGCCGAGGCCGAGGCCGGCGGGCGCCTGCACGGGGGCGTCCTCGAGCCGCCCCGCGAAGGCGACCAGCTCGCGATCGGCGGCATCGATCGCCGTGCCGTCGACACGCAGCCCGCTCGCGACCCCGCCGCGCCCGACGACCACGGCGCCGGGCGTCGTCGCCCGCCAGTCGGGGGCAGATGCCTCCGCGAGCCGTCGCGCCGATGGCATGCGGCGCCACGCGGCGACCCGCTCCTCGGCGTGCCGCTCGGCGACCTCCGCACGCACCTCCTCGAGTCGCACGGCCCGCTCGGCGGCCGCCCGGCTGCGGGCGCGTCTCGCCTGTCGACGCCCATCGAGTACGGAGGCCACCGCCACGAGCGGTCCGAGCGCGGCGAAGGCGAGCGAGATCGCCGACCCCGTCACCACCCACAGCACGAGCGCGCCCGCGACCGGGGCCACCGTGGCGAGCAGTGGGAATCCCGCAGCCGCCGGCTCGGGCGGATGCGGCGGGAGGACGATCGGCGGGCCGGTTGGCTCGGCCGGATCGTGGTCGGGTCGGTCCATCGCCTCATTCGATCACCCGGCGACCGCTCCGACCGCCGGGGATCGCGTCGCCGAGGCCGCGCGCGACCTGCGCGCAGCTGTGGAGGACGAGAGCGGCGCATCGGCGCGGCGGGTTCACTCCACGGTGAAGGACTGCTCCGCGAGCTCGACGCGGCTTCCGCGCGGCACCAGGTACCGGCGGCCGGGCTCGCACCGGAGCGCACCGTCGTCGGGCCGGCGTACGATCGTCCCGTTGCCCGAGAAGCGGTCGACGATCCAGAGCATGCCCTCGTGCTCGCCGAACTCGAGATGCGTCTTCGACACCGATCGCGTGCGATCGGCGATCTGCACGAGCTGGTCGAACGACTCCCCGGGCTGCGGCAGCGGCTTGCGCCCGATGAGACCCGTGCCGAACACCGTGCGCGTCTCACCTGTGCTGAACGTGAGCACGAAGCGGGGCGACGCGTGGACGGATCGCCGTGCCTCGGCGACCGCGGCATCCACCGTCGTGATCGGGCTCGTGGGGCGGACGCCGTCGACGGGGATGCTGATGACGCCGCTGTTGCGATGCACCGGTTCATCCATGATCCTGGTGTCGCCGGGGCGCGGGTCGGGACGGCGGCGGGACTCGGGCGTTGCGGTCGTGGAACTGCCGCAGTCGCCACAGAACATCGCGCCCTCGGGCAGCACGGCCCCGCAGATCCGGCATGTCACGACCTGGCTCCCCTCCGCGTGACAGCCTACCCGCCGAGAGAGGCCAGGGAGATCGCGGCCCGGAGGCGCTCCCATCGCGTCCGCGGTGCGCCGAGACGCTGCTGCAGTTCGCCGACGGAGTCCCAGACGAGCCGGTCGGCGCCGTCCGACGGACCGTCGGGCGCGAACACCGCGCGATCGACGACGGCGGCCAGCACGAGCGGGCCGAGTCCGCCGACGGTCGCGGCCTGCTCGGCGCGTGTCGCGTTCGGCCGGATCGCGTACCCGTAGTCGGCGGCCGTATCGGCGAACTCCTGCCATCCGCCCTCGATGCG
Source organism: Agromyces bauzanensis (assembly GCF_014645655.1). Classification (GTDB taxonomy): domain Bacteria; phylum Actinomycetota; class Actinomycetes; order Actinomycetales; family Microbacteriaceae; genus Agromyces; species Agromyces bauzanensis. Next base: position 53,683 of record NZ_BMMD01000002.1, read on the forward strand.
CTCGACCGGCGTCGGGGCGAGACGGCGGAGCCGGCGTCGCCGGAGCTTCGCCGCGATGATCGCGAGGAACGGGCTCACGAGGACGGCGAGGCCGAGGATGACGAACCCCGCCGTGGTGAGCACGCCCAGCAGCACGGCGAGCCAGGGCTCGGTGCCGCCGTCGCGATCGTCGAGCGCGAGCTCGGGATCGGCGTCGAGGTCGTCGACCGGCGTGCGCTCGGCCGGCGGCGGCAGGGCCGATTGCGGACGGGAGACGACGGTCGGCTCGTCGGGCTCCTGCTCGGGGATCTCGCGCGGCTCGGGGTTCGGGTCGATCGCGAGCCACCGGCCGTCGGCGGTCTGCACCTCGATCCACGCCTGCAGCTCGCCGCCGACGAGGACGGTCGCGCCGCCAGCCGTCTCGTCGTCGGGATCGGTCTGGTCGGGCAGATAGCCCACCACGACACGTGCCGGGAAGCCGATCCGGCGCGCCATGAGCGCCGCCGCGACCGCGTACTGCTCACCGTCGCCGATCATCGGTCGCTCGGTGACGAGCTCGACCAGCCGGTCGAGGGCGTGGCCCGACCGGCTCGGTCGCTCGTCCTCGAGGCCGTGGCTCACGTACCCCTCGCGCTTGAAGCCCGCGATCATCGCCGCCAGCCGCTCCCCCGGTTCGTCGGAGGCGGGGGCCCACTGCTCGAGCAGGCGCGCGAGCTTGTCGGGCAGCTCGGGCGCGGCGGGCAGCACGCTCGTTCCGGGCTTCAACGCGGAGAGGTCGTCGGCGCCGAGCGGCGCGACGGAGCTCGCGATGAAGTGGTCTCCGTTCTCGAGGCCCGGCTGCACCGCCCCCGTTCCCGTCACGTCGTTGTAGAAGAAGCCGTCGGCGAGGAGCTCGGCGCGCCCGCCCTCGAACGTGATGCGCTCGAGCCGGCCGATGCCCGGCACCCACACGTCGGAGTACCCGAGCACCGACACCTCGACCTCGACGCGCTCGCCGTAGGCGGCGGACTGGTCGAGTCGGTAGGGCACACGCGTGAATCGGCCCGACTCGGCCGTGCGGTCGGAGCCGCCGACGGAGTACACGATGCCGTCGTACGTGTCGAGCGTTGCGATCCGGATGCCCCACCCGGTTGGCAGCCCGTCGACGGCGAGCATGGGCCGGTCGGCGACCTCCGGATCGAAGGCCGACCGGAAACCGGCGAGCGGGCTCTCGTGGTCCTCGGGCTCGAACGGTGGCTGCAGCTCGGCGCGCACGACACTGCGGTGCGGCACGGGCAGCGCGAACGCCGCCGTCGTCGCGCCGACGAGTGCCACCGCGACGAGGACCGACGCGCCGAGGACACGTCGCGCATCGGCGAGGGCGGCCTCCACCGGTCGGGCGGTGGTGATGGCCCGTCGCCTGGCGATGCCCACCCGGACGAGCCAGGCGACGGCGGCGACGAGGAAGGCGAGTCCCGTCTCCACGCCGTACGCCGCGTGCACGACGCCGAGCGCGATGCCGGCCAGGAGCAGGAGCGCCGGCGGCACGACCGCGGCAGACGGGTGGCGGCTGCGCAGGGCGATGGTGATCGCGACCGTCGAGGCGACGAGCCCGAGGAGGAATGGCGGCACGAGGAGCGCCTGGTAGGAGCCGACCGGCACCGCGATGGTCACGAGCTGCTTCCACGACAGTGCCGCGCCGGCGAGGAGCTCGACGATGCCCTGCGGAGTGGGCAGCACGCCGCCGAGCGCACGCCCCGGAACGGCGGCTGGCACGCCGAGCACGAGGTAGGCGCCGAACATCGCGACCACCGTTCGCCACGCCGGCCACCGGAACCTCGCGCCGAGGACGCCGATGGCAGCGCCGGCGAGGATGGCGACCGACGCGGCGACGACGAACGCCTCGCTCTCGTAGACGGGCCACCACGGGATCATGGCGGCCGCCAGCATCGCGATGACGAGCACGGTGCTGATGGCCGTCGGCCACGGCCGCTCGGCTCCGAGTGGTCGCCGCGGGGGCCTCATGCGACCGACGCCGATCTGGCGAACAGTGCGCCCAGGTCCTCGAGGTACCCGATCCCGAACACCGTGAGCCCGGCGATGGTGCGCGTCGAAGCCTCGCCCTCGGGCGAGCATCGCACGGCGATCGCATCGATCCCCGCGGGGAACCGGGATGCCGCGGCACGCAGCGGGGCGATGCCGCGCGCCGTTCCGGTCACGAGGAAGGCGAGGGACACGCCGGGCAGCCCCTCGGCCGCGGAGCGGGCGACCTCCGGGAGCATCAGGGCCTCGTCCTCGCGCTCGACGATGCAGAGCGCGTCGAGCAGGCGATCGCGCGACACGGTCGGCAGCTCCCGCATGGCGCCGCCGCGCGACGCCCGCGCGGCGCTCGAGCCCGAGACCACGAACGACACCGTGCGCGCGTCGCGGATCGCACGTGCGCCGACGGATGCCGCGGTGCTCACCGCGAGCTCGAACTCGTCGTCGTCGGTGTACGCGCCCGGCTCGATGTCGAGCAGCACCATGAGCCGACTGCGTCTGGTCTCCTCGAACTGCCGGACCATGAAGGTGCCGGTCTTGGCGGAGCTCTTCCAGTGGATGAAACGGCGGTCGTCGCCCGGCACGTACTCGCGCAGCGCGTGGAACGCGATGTCGCTGGCCGTGAGATCCCGTGTGGGCGAGCCCTCGAGGTCGCGGATGAACCCCGTGCTCAGGGCCTCGATCGCCACCGTGCGCGGGTGCACGTGGAGTTCCACGACCTGCGACCAGACGATCTCGCGGCGCATGAGGCCGATGGGGTCGGCGCGCACGGTGCGCGCCGGTCCGACGCGCACGATGCCACGTCGCTCGGTCGGGATCCGGAACTGCTCGTCGACGGCGCCGCCGCGGGGCAGGCCGGGGAGCACCCGCTCGACGACCTGCTGGCCGACGGGCACCTCGAGCTGAACGCCGCCGAACCGCTGGCGCCCGGGATTCGCGGCGATGAGCCGCGCCTCCGCCTCCTCGCCGACGACGACGCGCGGCGTCGGCAGCACGAGCTCGATGGTCGACGCCCCCCTGCCCACGAGCCAGACGGATGCCGCGGCCACGAGCACCACGAGGCCCCAGCCGATCGCGATGAACTCGACCCAGCCCAGCGCGTAGCCGACCACGAGCGCCACGACGGCGCCCCCGACGACCGACCAGCCGAGCGGCGTCACGACGCCCTGCACGGCCCGCGACCATCGTACGACCACGCGGGCCGTCACCGCGGCCCACCTGACCGCACGCGCGATGATGACCGCGAGCAGGCCCTCTCTCTTCGCCTCCTCGGGGATCGTCGTGCGGGTCTGGGCGAGCGTCACACGGCCTGCCTGCTGGACGGTGGCGGTGTCTCGATGAGCACCTGGGCGATGAGGTTCGACGAGGTGACGCCGTCGAACTCGGCCTCGGGATCGAGGATCAGCCGGTGCGCGAGCACGGGCTCGGCGAGCGCCTTGACATCGTCGGGCACCACGTAGTGGCGTCCGCGACCGGCGGCGTGCGTCTTCGCCGCGCGGATCAGCGCCAGCGCGCCGCGCACGCTGACGCCGAGCCGAACCTCCCGCGCCGTGCGCGTCGCCTCGACGAGCCGCGAGACGTAGTCGTGGATGGTCGGGTCGACGTACACCGTGCGGGCGAGTCCGGCCATGTCGATGACCTCCTCGGCGTCAAGCTGGGCTTCGACGCGGTGCTCGTGCGCACGCTGGTCGGCCCCCTCGAGGATGCGGATCGTCGACGCATGGTCGGGGTAGCCGATCGACGTGCGCATCAGGAATCGGTCGAGCTGCGCCTCGGGGAGGCGGTAGGTGCCGGCCTGCTCGACCGGGTTCTGGGTGGCGATGACCATGAACGGGCGCCCGACGGAGTGGCTCTGGCCGTCGACCGTGACTTGGCCTTCCTCCATCACCTCGAGGAGCGCCGACTGGGTCTTGGGGCTCGCCCGGTTGATCTCGTCGGCGAGCACGATGCTGGCGAACACCGGCCCGGGATGGAACTCGAACGCACCGCTGCGCTGGTCGTAGACGGTCACGCCCGTGATGTCGCCGGGCAGGAGATCGGGTGTGAACTGCACCCGGTTGCTCGTACCGTGCACCGATTGCGCCATCGCCCGCGCGAGCGACGTCTTGCCCGTGCCGGGGACGTCGTCGAGGAGCAGGTGGCCCTCGCTGAGGAACGCGGTGAACGCGAGCCGGACGACGCGGTTCTTGCCGAGCAGCACCTCCTCGACCGCGCCGACGAGCCGGTCCAGGTTCGCCGCGAAGCGCGTCGCCTCCTCGGGGGACATCGTCATGTCTGCTCCTCGCTCATCGGTTCCAGTACCTGGCTGTCACGCCGGCGATCTCAACATCCAACCAGACCCGATCGCCGGGCTTCGCCGCGGGAATCTGGCACGTCGTCGCGGACTGCGCGGCACGCCCGTTCTCGTCTCCGTCGACGCCGCACGTGAAGGCGACCGGCAGGCCGGAGTTCTCGGGTGCCGCCGTCCACGACCAGGTCTTACCGGCGTCGTTCCACACGCGGCTCGGCAGGGCGAAGGTCAGCGTCGGCTGCGGATCCGCGGGCAGCACCTGCGACCATGGCCCGCAGCTCCCCCACGCCGAGCACTCCCGCACCTGGAACCGCGTCGCCTCGCCGAACGGCCGGCCGAGCAGCGACCGCAGCCAGCCCGAACCCCTGAACTCGACGGGCGTGCCGAGCTGGACCCCGTTCGCGTCGACCGCGACGATCTGGAGACGCGGCCCGGCGTTCACGTCGGAGATGTAGCGATCCCACGTCTCCACGTTCATCCAGTCCATGGCGCTCGCGACGTCGGTGACGGTCCTCGGCGCCGGCCGCACGACGATGCCCGCGACCTCGGTGCTGACGCAGCCCGCGCGGTTGAAGCCCCAGACGACGAACGAGTAGCGGGTGGACTCGGTGGCCGTGCCCGTGAACTGCACGCTCGCGGCATCCGGCCCGACCTGCACGACCTCGGCGACCGTGCCGCCGCTCGCGGGCGCAACCACCTCGCCGGGTGCCGGGCGCGTGACCGAGCATGCCTGAGGGCCGGAAGGCACCGACGCCTGGCCGTCGGCGAGGCGCTGCACGAAGTATCCGCCGATCGCGTCGCCGTTGCCGGAGAACGGCGACCAGGACACCGTGACCGTGCCGGCGGCGGAGTCGCCCGCGACATCGATGCCGCCCGCGATCGGCGCGCCGAAGGGCACTCCGGTGCCGCCGGCCGACGTCCACACGGCGAGCGCGGGGTACGCCTCGTTGCGGCCGCTGACCGAGAACGGCACCTGGCTGCCGTTCGAAAGGCCGCCCACCTCGGTGGCGCATGTCGTCGCAGTGCACGCCGTCGCGGCATCCACCTCGCTCGAGACACCCTCGACCGTGACGACGTACGAGCTGACGGCGCTGCCGGAACCCGTGCCCACCGGCGCCCACTCGATGCGCAGGCCCCCGTCGAGCGGCAGCGCGCGGAGCCCGGTGGGCGGCGGCGGAATGACGTCCGACCAGACCGGCCCCGGTGCGTCGACGGGATCCGAGAGGCCGATGGCGTTGCGCGCCTGCACCCGCACGATGACCGCGTTCGCCTGTCCATTGCCCGGCGTCGGGACGGTGCAGGTCGTCGCGACGCACGTCGACGTGCCGACGACCTCGCCGCCGGGTGCGACCAGCGAGATGTCGTACCCGGTGATCGGCGAGTTGTTGAAGCCCCCGGCCCCGAATACGACGTCGAGCGTTCCGTCGCCGAACCCGGTCACCTGCGCGCCAGTCACCGGGTCGGGGCGATCCTGCACCGAGATGGTCACGGTGCCCCACGCGTACCGGCTCGGGTCGTCGGTGGCGTCGGCGACCTGGTACTGCAGCGTCGTGTTGACCGGCGCAGCTCCACTGGAGACGTCGACCGTGAGGGTCGAACGGTCCTCGCTCGGTTCGATGGAGACGCCCGCTGGCAGCCGGTCGCCGAGGCCGCGCACACCCACGACGCGCAGCGGCGTTCCGGGGAACGGGTTGGTCGAGCGGTCGTTCGCGAGCACGTCGATCGTGGTCGTGCGACCCCTGGCGGCGACCGCGAGGTCGGCGACGGGCTGCGCGAGCGGACGAGTCGACGGCACGACGCGCAGCTCGATGCGGCCGGGCTTGCCGTCGCCCCGATCGTCCGCGACGGCGATCGACACCGACTGCCGCGCGCCGGTGGGCGTCGACTCGGCCGTCGTGATCGTGAGCTCCTGGCCGTCGAGCGACATCCCGAAGCCTGCGGGTTCGGGCGGCAGTACCCGGAAGGCGAGCTCGTCGAGCGCATCGGGGTACGGGTAGTTGGTGAGCTTCACGAGGTCGATGGTCTTCGACCGGCCGGGCTCGAAGTCGATGATCCCGCCCGTGAAGGCCGGCGGCTGGTCCTCGGTCGGCTCGACCACGATCGGGATGACGATGGTGCCCGTGCGTGCGGTGGGATCGCCGGGCGATTCGCCGTCGGTGACTGTGAACGAGAGCGAGGCCGGGCCGAAGTAGCCGGGCTCGCTGCGGAATCGAATGGTGTCCTCGTCGACCACGAGGTCGGTGCCGTCGCTGTGCGAGGCCCGCACGGTCGCGGCGTCGGTGATCCGCACCGGCCGGCCCGACGCGGCGATGACGTACTCCTCGAGCTCGAGCACGACCTCCTCGCCGCTCTGCACGCGCACCTCGGGCGCGTCCCGTCGCAGCTGCGGGAGCGCGTCATCGCGGCCGGGCACCCAGATGAACGCGTACGCGGTGACCGCGGGGTCCTCGGGATGGCTGACCGAGAACGGGACGATGCGCCGCTCGTCCTCGACCTCGACGCGGATGGAGCCGTCGCGGCGCACCTGTGCGCCGTCGTCGTAGCCGTCGACGAGCCCGACGTCGAGGTCGGCCGCATCGCCATCGGCGAGGAAGACGTTGCGCAGCACCGCCACGTCCACGGACTCCTCGCCGAGGATGTCGCTGAGGGTGAGCACGGTGTCGCCCGCCTCCGGTCGGGCGAGGGGCGCATCGGTGCGCGCCTCCACCCGGAGGAAGTTCGATGCGGCGCCGAGGCGCTCGTTCTCGATCGTGTAGATGAAGGCGTAGTCGCCCTCGCCCTCCGGCACCTCGACCCGGATCGTCTCGCCGTCGATGCGCGCGGTCGCCCCCGGCGTGTTGGGTTCGACGGATCGGAGCACGAGCGCTCCCCCATCGGGATCGGAGTCGTTCTCGAGCACGCGCACGGCGATGGTGCGACCGGGACGCACCGTGATGACGTCCTCGACCGCGATCGGGGCACGGGCGCCGTCGAGGCGCGGGGCGACGCCCACCCGGATCGAGCCGGTCGCGCGCGCGCCCAGCGCATCGACCACGGCGTACTGGAACGTGTCGGTGCCCGCCGAGTACTCGCCCGCCTCGTACTCGAGCCAGTCGCCGCCGCGCGCGACGACCGCGCCGCGATCGGGGTTGGACTCCTGCCCGAGCAGCTGCACCGAGTCGCCGTCGGGATCTGCGCCGCCGAGGGGGATCCGGATGCGCACGGTGTCACCCGCGAGCACGCGTGCGGTCACCGTTCGCGGCACCGGTGGCGTGTTCGTCTCGGGGTCGGCCTCTCGCACCGAGATGTGCACGGTCGCCGTCGCGAACTGGCCGTCGGGCCCGTCGACGCGGTACGTCGCCTCGAACTCGCCGGGCTCGTCGGGCGCGAAGTAGCGCAGTCGATCGCCCGCCGTGAACAGCAACCCGGCCTCGGGCAGCTCGATGAGATCGGATGCGAGCGAGATGGGCAGCGAATCGGGGTGCTCGTCGTTGTCCAGCACGGCGATGTCGACGACGTCGCCCGTGCGCGCCGAGATCGTGTCGGGCGCCGCGACCGGCGGCTGGGTACGGCTCGGGTCGGGCACCTCGACGAGCGTGACCTCGCCCTCAGCCTCGGCCAGGCCGTTGCTCACTCGGTAGCCGAACGTCGTCGACCCCGTGGCGAGCGGTTGCGTGAGCGTGACACGGAGGATGCGGTGGTCGATGACCTCCACGCGGACGCCCTCGGCCTCCGCCTCGCTGTCGGCGGTGAGGCCGGTGACGATGAGCACGCCGCCCGTGGGGTCGATGTCGGTCGCGAGCACGTCGACGTCGACGGGCTGGTCGAGCCTGAGGAACGCGGAGTGCGGCACGGTGATAGGTGTCGTGTCGCGGTCGGGCGGCGCCGAGACGTCCACGCGGACGAGGCCCGTCGCCGTGGCAGCGCCGTCGCTCACCGTGTACTCGAGGTAGTGCGTGCGCACGGCGACGCTCGTGAACCAGAAGCTGCCGCCGTCGAAGTCGGGCGCGATCTCCACGTCGGGCTTGGCAGGCACCGCGCTCAGGCGTGCGTGACCTGAACCGCCGCGCACGTGTCGCAGCGGGTCGACGCGGATCTCCTCGCCCGCCGTCGCGAGCGCCACGAACGGCTCGGCGACGAGCGGGACGTCGCCGGGGGCGCGCACCGAAACGGTGAGCACGCCCGCACCGTCGTCACGCCCGTCCGAGACCACGAGGGAGACGCCGCGGGCGGCGCCCGCTCCGCCCTTCTCGTCGAAGACGACGACGCCGTCCGCGGTCGATGAGACGGCGTCGGGCTCCCCGACGGCCGCCTCGCGGAGGAAGAACGGGTCGCCGTCGGGGTCGACCCAGTCGCCGAGAACCGCCGTGGTGAGTCGCCCGCCGCTCTCGACCGATGCCTTCGTCTCGCGCTGCTGCACCGGCGGCGCGTTCTCGTCGGGGTCGCGCACAGCCACGGTCACGGTGGCCTGGGCCGTGCCGCCGCGTCCGTCTCCGACGGTGTAGGCGAACGACACGGTTCCGGATGCCTCGTCGCCGAGCGTGAGCTGCAGCTGCTGGTTGTCCGACACGGTGTCGAGCCGCGCACCCTCCGGCAGGTCGCCGTCGACGCCGTCGACGACGAGCACGTCGCCGTTCGCGTCGTAGTCGTTGAGGAGCACCGGCAGCAGCGTTGACCGTCCGGGCCGCGCCCCGAACTCGTCGGGCATCGCGACCGGCGGCACCTGGCTCTTCTCGATCGTGGGCTTCTGGTCGGGGTCGTTCTGCTCGATCGTCTCCTCGTTGCGATCGTCCTGCATGAGGGCGTCCCAGTTGTCGATGAGCCCGTAGTCGCCCGAGGCCGCCCACGACCTCCCGCTCGCGCGGTCGTTGAGCACGAGCGCCTCGCCGTTCGAGAGGAACACGAATGTCCCGGCGCCCGACGCCCGATCGAGATCGACCTCTCGCGGCCGCGACCCGGGGCAGAAGCGCCGCGCCTCGCCTCGGGCCCACGCCGCGTGCAGGCATCCGCCGTGGATGACCGGCGCGGCCGGCGAGCCCACGACATCGTCGACGAGCACCTGAGGCTCACCGCCGTCGAGGCGCACCGTCACGAGCCCCCTGCGATGCGCGATCGCGACCGACTCGCCGTCGACCGCCGGCGCCTGCAGCACCGGATCGGACGACGACTCCAGGACACCGGTCAGGTCGACCTCCCGGCCGTCGAGCCAGAGCGTGCGGGCCGTCACGTCGAGCACGGCCCAGCGGCCGTCGACCGACGTGATCTGCACCTCGGGATCGCCGCCGGCGGGCGGCACCTGCCACCTGGCCGCGACGGTCTCGGCCTCGGCGGCGTCGACCCGCGCGATCGCCCCCGTCGACGGCGTGTACGCGAACATGACGCCCGCCGGATCGACGCTCGTCACGGCGCCAGCGCCGAAGGTGAGGACCGGGTCGGCCTCGCTGTCGAAGTCGGCGAACTCCGCGACCGGCACCGACCAGACGCCGCCGTCCGCCGAGACGACCACGCGCGAGCCTGCGAGCGCGACGGCGGTGGTCTCGGGCGGCACCGCGATCGTGTCGATGACCGACGAGGTCGTCGCGTCGACGACGCCGACGCTCGCCCGGTCGGGATCGAAGAGGAGCACGGTGGACCCGCGCTGCACGACCTCCGTCGCCGATCCCCCCGTCTCGACGACCGAGTTCAACTCGTGGATCGCGGTGTTCGCGCGGCCCACGGCCTGCAACCCGTCGTTCACGACCCAGACGGCGGCGTCGCCGAGGTCGATCCGCTGTGCCGCGTAGCCGCCGGATGCCACGGCGACGCCCGCCACGATGCCGACGATCGCGGTGACGGCGCCCGCCGTCGCAAGCGCCGACCGGTGGGCCGTGAGCCGCCGCATCCGCATCAGCCGACCTCCGCCTCGACGTCGACGCAGCGCTCGGCGCTCGGGCTGCCCGATTTGCCGTCCCGCGTGACGGTGACGCTCGCGCACACGCGGTCGCCGCCGTCGACCGCGACGTCGACCCGTGCCGCACGCTGCATGGGCCAGGGCTCGCCGTCGACCGTGACGACGTACGCGTCGCCGCCTTCGATGCCCGGATCGTCCCACGTGAACACCACGGCGGCGCCGTCGACCTCGCCCCGCACGTCCGTGACGACGGGAATCGTCCTCGACCCCTGCACGACCGTGAGGATGCCTGCGCCGACGACCGCGACGAGCAACGCCGCGGCCAGCGAGATGCCCCACGCGAGGCGCCTCGTGGTCGGCGGCGCGGTGCGTCCGCGACCGGTCGACCCCTCGCGCAGGTGCGAGTCGGCACCCAGCCCCGAGCCGGACCGGTGCAACGTGGACCGCCGGGTGCGCCGACGCGGGCCGCGACTGTCGAGTGCGTGCTGCCCGTTGATGTGGGTCCGCTCGTCGAGGTCGACCGCGGTGGCCAGAGCCCAGTCGTCCATCGCCACCTCGAGCGGCGTCTGCGGAAGGCCGAGCTCCTCCTCGACCGCCTGCAGGTCGCGGATGAACTCGAGCGCGGTCGCCTGGCGGCACTTCGGCCGGCGCGACATCGCGCGCGCCAGCACGCGCTCGAGGCTCGCGGGCACATCGACGCGCCCGGTCGGCGCGGGCCTGGCCTTCTCGATTCGAGACATCAGCGTGATCGAGGAGTTGTCGCCCCCTGGCACCTCGAACGGGCTGCGCCCCGCGACGAGCGAGTACACGGTCGCGCCGAGCGACCACACCTCGCTGGCGACGGTGCCCGACACGTCGTCGTGCAGCACCTCGGGCGCCGACCAGGGGATGGACAGGCCGACGGTATCGCTCTTCTCCGCCTCGCCGAGCGTGGCGGCGATGCCGAAGTCGCTGAGCACGGGGTGCCCGTAGGCCGTCGTCAGGATGTTCGACGGCTTGATGTCGCGGTGCAGCACGCCCTGTCGGTGCGCGGTCTCGACCGCGCTCGCGATGCGCACCCCGATCGAGAGCGCCTCGGCGAGCGGCAGCTGCACGGCACGATAGCGCTGCCCCAGCGCGGCGGAGCAGTACTCCATGACGAGGTACGGGCGACCGTCGGCCGCGACGGATGCCTGGTAGACGGTGAGGATCGACGGGTGCGAGGAGAGCTGGGCCATGATGTTCGCCTCGGCCTGGAACATCTGGCGCATCTCGTCGTTCACGACCTCTGCGAGGAGCACCTTCACGGCGACGAGCCGCCGCGGCATGTTCTGCTCGTAGAGGAACACGTCGGCGAACCCGCCGGAACCGAGCACGCGGATGAACGCGAACCCGGGCAGGTTCGGCGGGGTGGACGGCAGACGCCTCGACACGTTCCTCCCTGCACTCCGGTGCCTCGACGCCACCCGTGAACCCGGCGGCGACCGGTGCCCCCCATTGTAGGTTGGCGAGGGATGCCGCGACGAGGCGATGCTCACCGGGCTCGGGCCGGGCCCGCGGCATCCGTCAGTGCAGGTCGCCGCCGCCGGCGCTGTGCCGTGCCCCGGACGGGCGCGCGACCTTCAGCACGTCGACCACGATCACCGTCACGTTGTCGCGTCCGCCGTTGCCGAGCGCGGCCTCGACGAGTTGGCGCGCCGCGGCGTCCGCCTTGCGGTTGGCCATGAGGAAGTGGCGGATCCCGTACGCCGTGAGCTCCTTGGTGAGCCCGTCGGAGCAGATGAGCAGGCGCATCCCCTCCTCGATCGCGATGGCGCGGTAGTCGGGGATCGGCGCCTCGTGGAAGCCGACGGCGCGCGTGATCACGTTCGAGTGCGGGTGCGTATCGGCCTCTTCGCGCGTGATCTGGCCGGCGTCGACGAGCTCCTGCACGATCGAGTGGTCCACCGTGAGCTGCTCGAGCACGCCGCCGACGAGGCGGTACACGCGCGAGTCGCCGATGTTGAAGACGATCCAGGCTGGCTCGTCGGAGATCGCGCCGAGCGCGGCGCCCGTGACGGTCGTGCCGCTGCCCTCGTCGGTGACCCCCGCGCCGCGGCCCATGTCCTGGACGGCGAGTCGCAGCGACTGGTCGATCTCCGGCGTGCCCATGAGCGGCTTCCCGCCGTGCTCGGCCAGTCGCGTCACGACCGCGGCACTCGCGAAATCGCCGGCCGCGTGCCCGCCCATGCCGTCGGCCACGGCGAAGATGGGCGCCTGGGCCACGTAGCTGTCTTCATTGACCTCGCGGCGCAGGCCCGCGTCGGTCGTCGCGGCCCACGAGATCTCGAGCTCGGTGCCGTCGGGCAGGTCGACGCGATGCCGGGCGTTGCCGTTGCCAATCTGCGTCACGGGTGCGGCCTGCTGTCTGTCGGGTATGGCGCTGCGGGGGCTCCGGGGGCGGGAGCAAGGAAGATCTCGATGATCGTACCGTCTCCGAGGTCGAGGCTGGTGCCCGGCGGGACCACGATCGACTCACCCGACCGCATCCGACGCGTACCGGACGCGCCATGCACGACGGTGCCGTTCGTGGAGCGCAGGTCGGTCGCCACGAGGCGCGTGCCCTCCACGCGCAGTTCGAGGTGCGTGCCCGAGACCACGGCCTGCGGCGAGTCGACCGTGACGAGCTCGTGCGCGGCGCCCGCGCCGCCCGGGATGCGCGGCGAGAGCGGACGGCGTCCGATGAGCACGGGCGCGATGACCGGATGCGGCGGGCCGCCGCCGATGGCGAAGGCGGGCACGAGGGTCGCCGGGAGCGCCGACGGGGGCGCCGGGGCCTCCGTCGCTTCGTCCGCCGCGGGGCCCGGCGGCGCGGCCGGGCCGGCATGCCCGGGGAGTTCGCCGTCGAACGTGGGGATCGTCACGGGCATGGTCGCCGCCGGTTGCGACGGCGACGACCGGTGGACCGTGTCGTCCTCCTCGCCGTACGGCACTCCCCCGCGACGTGGCATGAGGATCGTGTCGGCGCCGGCGGCCGCGGCCGTGGCGTCTCGGAGCGCCGCCGCCGCGTCGCGCGCCGCGTCGGGGGCCGACTCCCATTCGATCGACGTCGCGCAGAGGCTCGCGTGCGCGTGCGGCACGGGATCGGTGGCGTGGCCGAGTCGGTCGAGGGGGGACTCGGCGGAGGTGATGCGCAGGGCCACCACGTCGGCGAACTCGGCGAGATGCCAGGGCCGGATGCCGCGGGCGTCGAACCGTCGCGTGCCGCCCGGCGAGGTGAGGTCGACGACGGCGTTCCCGCGCACGACCGCGGTGACCTCGGTGGGGTCTGCGCTGGGCCACCAGACGATCGCGAACGCGTCGACCTGCCCGGCGGAGCCGACGGGGATCGACCCGACGAGGGCCTCGATCTGCACGCGTTCGTCGCCGGCCGCCTCGGCGAGCGCCGATGAGCCGGCTTCGGGCGCGGGCGCGGCGAGCGCGGCGATGAATCGACCGCCCACGACGATGTCCCACGCGACCGCGCCGGGTACCGCGGCGCTCATGAGGGATCCCGCGACCATGGCGACCAGTCTGGCACCGTCGTGCCCGGTCGTCAGCCGATGCGGCTCATGACGTGCATGATCCGCGTGTCGTCCTCGAAGCGGTGGTTCGAGAGGTCCTTGCCGTAGCCCGAGTGCTTGAACCCGTCGTGCGGCATGTCCGACACGAACGGGATGTGGGTGTCGATCCGGACGCAGCCGGGTCGATGAGGTCGATGACGGCGTCGCCGCGCGCCTCGACGTACTCGCCGCCGACGAAGCTCCGGAGTGGTGCGGTGCCCATGCAGATACGTCCTCTGGTCGTCGAGACTCGGACGCGCCGGACGCGCCGGACGCGCCGGTCGCGGCACGGCCCGCGGCGCCGTGGGCCCATGGTAGCCCGTATTCGTGGTATGGCGAGGACTGAGATGTGGAATCAGTTGTCAGGGAGGCAGGATTCGACTGATTCACTTGCATGCGGCATCCGCCACTGTCACAATCGACGAATGACGAACACAGCCCGCTCGGCTTCGCCGCGCCCGGTGACCCTCGACGACGTGTCGAAGGCGATCATCGAGCAGTTGCAGGCCGACGGGCGCCGGTCGTACGCCGACATCGGCAAGGCGGTCGGGCTGAGCGAGGCGGCCGTGCGGCAGCGCGTCCAGCGGCTCACCGAGTCGGGCGTGATGCAGATCGTCGCCGTGACCGACCCGATGCAGCTCGGGTTCACCCGGCAGGCGATGATCGGCATCCGCGCGGGCGGCGACACGCGAGAGCTCGCCGAGCGTCTCTCCGAGATCGCCGAGATCGACTACGTCGTGCTCACGGCCGGCAGTTTCGACCTGCTCGCCGAGGTCGTATGCGAGAACGACGAGGAGCTCATCGACCTCCTCAACTCGCGCATCCGGGGCCTGCCCGGCGTGCTGAGCACCGAGACGTTCGTCTACCTGAAGCTGCAGAAGCAGTTCTACAACTGGGGCACCCGCTGAGCGGGCACCCCGCCAAAGGAGGACAGCAATGACCACCCTCGACTCGGCGACGAATGCCGGGACCACCGGCTACGATGACGCCGCGCTGCAGCAGAAGGCGAAGGACCACCTCTGGATGCACTTCGCACGCCAGTCGACGATGGAGACGTCCGGGGTTCCCATCATCACGCGCGGCGTCGGCCATCACATCTACGACATCCACGGCCGGGAGTACATCGACGGGCTCTCGGGCCTCTTCGTGGTGAACGCGGGACACGGACGCCGCCGACTCGCCGAGGCGGCGGCGAAGCAGGCCGAGCAGCTCGCCTTCTTCCCGATCTGGTCGTACGCCCACCCGTCGGCCATCGAACTCGCCGACCGTCTCGCCGGCTACGCCCCCGGCGACCTGAACCACGTCTTCTTCTCGACCGGCGGGGGCGAGGCCGTCGAGACGGCGTTCAAGCTCGCCAAGTACTACTGGAAGCTCAAGGGCCGGCCGACGAAGCACAAGGTCATCTCGAGGGCGGTCGCCTATCACGGCACACCGCAGGGCGCCCTCGCCATCACGGGCATCCCGGCGATGAAGGAGATGTTCGAACCGGTCACCCCCGGCGGCTTCCGCGTGCCAAACACGAACTTCTACCGTGCGGCCGACGTCGGCGCGCCGTCCGACGACGTGGAGGCGTTCGGCATCTGGGCCGCGAATCGCATCGAGGAGATGATCCTCTTCGAAGGCCCCGAGACGATCGCGGCGGTCTTCCTGGAGCCCGTGCAGAACTCGGGCGGATGCTTCCCGCCGCCCCCCGGCTACTTCCGGCGCGTGCGCGAGATCTGCGACCAGTACGACGTGCTGCTCGTCGCCGACGAGGTGATCACGGGCTTCGGCCGCATCGGGAACATGTTCGCCTCGACCACCTACGGGTTCCAGCCCGACATGATCACGTGCGCCAAGGGGATGACCTCGGGGTACTCCCCGATCGGCGCGACGATCATCTCGGAGCGGATCTACGAGCCGTTCAAGACCGGCACGACGTCGTTCTACCACGGCTACACCTTCGGTGGGCACCCGGTGTCGGCTGCGGTGGCGCTCGAGAATCTCGACATCTTCGAGGAGGAGGGCCTCAACGAGCGCGTCCGTGAGAACTCGCCGCTGTTCCGTGCCGAGCTCCAGAAGCTGCTCGACATCCCGATCGTCGGCGACGTGCGCGGCGACGGCTACTTCTTCGGCATCGAGCTCGTGAAGGACAAGGCGACCCGGGAGACCTTCAACGACGAGGAGTCGGAGCACCTGCTCCGGGGCTTCCTGTCGAAGGCGCTGTACGACGCCGGCCTCTACTGCCGCGCGGACGACCGCGGAGACCCCGTGATCCAGCTCGCCCCGCCGCTCACGATCGGCGAGCCCGAGTTCCAGGAGATCGAGCAGATCCTGCGCGGCGTGCTCACCGAGGCCACGAACCGTGCGGCCGACTTCCGAGGCCACGAGCACGGCGGAGAGCACCTCCTCGTTCCCGCACGCGTCTGATGGCGGGAGTGCGGCAGCCTGCGCCCACGGATGCGTCGCAGGCGTCGTACCGGCGGGCGAGCTTCTGGTTCGACGACCTCGTGGTCTCGGGGCGCGACCACCTCGCGCCCCGGGCCCCGTTGACGGCCGACGCGCGGTTCGACGTCTGCGTCGTCGGCGGCGGGCTGACCGGGCTCTGGACGGCGTACGAACTCGCGAAGGCCGACCCGTCGCTCCGGATCGCCGTGCTCGAGCGCGAGATCGCCGGGTTCGGCGCCTCCGGCCGGAACGGCGGGTGGTGCTCGGCGCTCTTCCCGCGATCGGCGGCCTCCCTCGAGCGCGAACATGGATTCGACGAGGCCGTCGCGATGCGCCGCGCCATGATCGACACGGTCGACGAGGTCGGCCGCGTCGCCGAGGCCGAGGGCATCGACTGCGACTACGAGCGGGGCGGCACGGTGGTGTTCGCCCGCACCGGGGTGCAGCGCCGCTCCGCACAGGCCGACGTCGACGAGGCGCGCCGGTTCGAGGTCGACCGAACCGAGTACTGGGACGGGCGCACGGTCGCGGCGAGGTTCACCGTGACCGGGGCGGACGACGGCGATCCGGGCGCGACGTTCGACCCGGCGTGCGCGCGCGTGCACCCGGCGAAGCTGGTGCGCGGCCTCGCGAATGTCGTCGAGTCGCTCGGCGTCGCGATCTTCGAGCGCACCGAGGTCGTCGACTGGGCGGCCGGTCGGGTTCGGTTCCGCGGCGTCGACGGCGGCGAAGAGCGCACGGCGTGGGCCCGTCACGTCATCGTCGCGCTCGAGGGATACGGCTCACGGCTGCCGCGGGTGCGCCGACACGTCCTCCCGCTCTACTCCCTCATGATCGCCACCGGGCCGCTCCCCGACGAGGTCTGGGAGGAGATCGGCATCGAGCACGGCCACACCTTCAGCGACTACCGCCACCTGCTCGTCTACGGGCAGCGCACCGCCGACAACCGCTTCGCGTTCGGCGGGCGCGGGGCCCGGTACCACTGGGGCAGCGCGGTCGATCCCGCATTCGAACGCGTCGAGCGGGTGTTCGAGCACCTGCACCACGCCCTGCGCGAGCTCTTCCCCGCCGCCCGCGACACCCGCATCACGCACCGCTGGGGCGGACCGCTCGGCGTCGCGCGCGACTGGCACGCCACTGCGAGCTACAATCCGAGCACGGGCGTGGGCTCCGCGGGCGGCTACGTGGGCGACGGGTTGTCGACGACGAACCTCGCCGGCCGCACGCTCGCCGACCTCGTGCTCGGCCGGGACACCCCGCTCACCCGGTTGCCGTGGGCGAACCATCGCTCGCCCCTCTGGGAACCGGAGCCGCTGCGCTTCGCAGGCGCGAACCTCGGGATCCTCGGCATGCGGGCGGCCGATCTCGAGGAGCAGATCACGCGCCGGCCGTCGGTCGCGGCGCGACTGATCGCACCGCTCACGGGTCACTGACCTCCTCCGTGGGCGCGGCGTCGCCGGCCCGCGCGCCGTCGGCGAACGCCCACTCGGGGATGGCGCCGGTGCCGAGATACGCGGCGAGGAGTCCAGCCATCGTGTGGGATGGATCGATCTCGAGGGCGCGATCGACGAGGGCTCCGGCGGCCGATCCCCGTCCGAGCGTCCAGGCGAGCCATCCCGCCATGCACAGCGGCCCTGGCCGACGATGCTCGGGCGCGTGGGCGAGGGCGTGCCGGAGCACCGCGATCGCACGCTCCACCCGCTCGGGGGCGGGTCGTGACGTGCTCTGCCCGAGCAGGAGCCGGGCGAGGAGGCTGCCGACGGTCTCGGGGCCCCGCTCGGAGTGCTCCCTCGCGACGAGCTCGCTCACGCGCTCACCGTTCTCCGCCGCCCTGACGTTCGTATCCACCGCGTCGTCGAGCGCCAGCTCGCCGATTGCCCGCCCGAACGCGAACTGCAGCATCATGGCGTCCCGGAAGGCCGGCTGGCCCGCGAGGTGGACCAACCACGCCATCGCGTCGGCATCACTCGTGCCGGGCTCGGCCCCCAGGAGCGCCTCCACGAGTTCGACCGGATCGACGACAGCTCCGAGAGCCTCCAGCAGCCGCTCGAGCTCGCGCGACCGTCGCCGCCCGCCGAAGGCGTCGATCCGGTCGTCGGCGTCGCAGACGTCGAGCAGGTGCGCCACCCGGGCGGCGAGGTCGGGGTCCGGCTGGGGCAGCGTCGCGAGGCCCGCGGCGCCGGCGGGATCGGGCACGGGGCATCCGGGGTCCGAGGCGGCATGGCTGGACGCGATCAGGTCGAGCGGATGCCCCTGCGCCGGCGTCTCGGGATCGAGCGCGGAGCCCCAGCCGTCGGTCGCCACGCAGAGCGCGTCGCGGACGAGGAACCCGGCCTCCTCGGCTCGCGCCACGACGAGCTCGAGGAGCGCGCGCTCAGGCATGGCACCGCGACGGGCGAAGGTCGCCTCCGTGTAGACGATCGGGACGATCGCGTCCACGCCCGCCATCCGGCAGACGGTGCCGACCGCGGCGGAGGCCACGGCGTCGCGATCGCGGGCGCGCCTGGGCAGGTCGTATCGGAGCACCCCCAGGCTGCGAGTGCCGCGGAAGGCGACGCAGACGAGGGATCGCGTCGGCGTGTAGCCCGTGAGGGCCGGAACGATGGCCAGGAAGTCGTGCGCCGCCTCGGCGCGGATGATGGTCGTCATGCCGACAGCGTGCGGCTGCGGCATCCATTCGTCCCTGACCGCGACGTCGGGGTACGACGTTCCGGCCGCCTCCCTCGCTGTCGAGGACGAGTCGGGTCAGCGCCCGCCGAAGATCTCGGAGATCTCCGCCACCTGGGCGGCGGTCGGCTGCCAGGCCGCGCCCGCGGCGGCGTTCTGGCGGATCTGCGCGGACGTCGTGGCGCCCGCGATGACGCTCGTGAGCGCGGGCTGGGCGAGCATCCAGCCGAAGGTCGCCTCGAGCATCGTGAGGCCGCGGTCCGACGCCCACGCGCGGTAGCGGTCGAGTTCGTCCCACGGCGCATGCTCCACCAAGTGGGGCCGCTGCCGCATGATCCGCGTGTCGGCCGGGCGCTCGTCGCGGCGGAACTTGCCGGTCAGCAGGCCGTTCTGCAACGGGAAGTACGGCAGGAACCCGACGCCGAAGCGCCGCGCGGCGGGCAGGACCTCGGCCTCGGCGCCGCGGGCGAGCAGGCTGTACTCGTTCTGCGCCGAGATGAATCGCGCGGTCCCGAGCTCGCGTGCGACGAGATCGGCCTCGGCCAGCTGCCAGCCGACCAGGTTGGAGTGGCCGAGGTAGCGGACCTTGCCCTCGCGCACGAGGTCGTCGAGCGCGGCGAGCGTCTCGTCGATGGGGGTGCCGGGATCGGGCGTGTGGAGCTGGTAGAGGTCGATCCAGTCGGTCTGCAGCCGGCGCAGCGACCCCTCGACCGCCAGCCGGATGTATCGCCTCGAGCCGCCCGCACCCCACGACGGCAGTGGCGACGGAATCGTCGAGTGCCCGAACTTCGTCGCGATGACGACCTCGGCGCGGCGGCCGCGCAGCGCGCTGCCGAGCAGTGCCTCGCTCAGCCCGTACTCGCGACCGTACACGTCAGCGGTGTCGATGAGCGTGACGCCCGACTCGAGTGCCGCGGTGACGACCGCGTCGGTGCCCGCCCGGGTCTCGGTGGCCGTGCCCGCGCGGCCGAAGTTGTTGCCGCCGAGCCCGACCGCCGAGACTCGGAGGCCGGAGCGGCCGAGGGGACGGTATTCCAGTCCGGTCATTTCCCCAGCCTATGCGGCGGCGGGGCCGGCCGCGCGACGTCTCCGCGAGCCCACTCGTCCTCCGCAGCAGCCGATCCCGCGCGCGTTCCGCGATGTCCGATTCCCGCGAGTCGATGTCGGATGCCGCGGCTACCCTCGAAGTATGACCACCGTGTTCCTCACCCGCCTCGACAGCCCCATCGGGCGCCTCGAGCTCGTCGGCGACGAGGTCGCCGTCACCGCCCTCACGATCGAGCGCGACGGCGTGCTCCCCCACGACGGGGAGCCCGAGCGCTCGAACGACGTCCTCGACGCCGCGTGCGAGCAGCTCGTCGAGTACTTCGCCGGCACCCGCACCGAGTTCGATGTGCCGGTGCGACTCGTCGGCACACCGTTCCAACGGGCGGTCTGGGGCGAGCTCGAGCGGCTCGGCTGGGGCGAGGCCACCTCCTACGGAGCGCTCGCCGCGGCGGTCGGCAGGCCCGGCTCGGCCCGCGCGATCGGCGGCGCCGTCGGCGCGAACCCGGTGCCGATCATCGTCGGGTGCCATCGGGTGCTCGCATCCGACGGGCGAATCACCGGCTACTCGGGCGGCGAGGGCATCCCCACGAAGCTCTGGCTCCTCGGCCACGAGCGCATCGGCTTCGCCGCGTGAGCGTGGTGCCGCGCGCCGAGCTCGTCGAGGGCGAAGACGGACTGCTCCGCTGCGCCTGGGGAGCGAGCGATCCAGAGTACCGTCGCTACCACGACGAGGAGTGGGGCACACCGCAGCACGACCCGGTGCGGCTGTTCGAGAAGGTCTGCCTCGAGGGGTTCCAGGCCGGCCTGTCATGGATCACGATCCTGCGGCGGCGCCCCGCCTTCCGCGAGCTCTTCCACGGGTTCGATGTCGAACGCGTCGCGGCCATGACCGAGGCCGACGTCGAGCGCCTGCTCGGCGACCCGCGCATCATCCGGCACCGCGGTAAGATCGAGGCGACCATCCAGAACGCGCGCGCGACGCTCGCCCTCAACGAGCCGCTCACCGGGTTCCTGTGGAGCTTCGCGCCTGCGCCCCGAGCGTCATCGCCGGGGTCCTTCGCGGAGGTGCCCGCGGTGACACCCGAGTCGACGGCGATGAGCACGGCGCTCCGCAAGCGGGGCTTCCGCTTCGTCGGACCGACCACCATGTACGCGCTCATGCAGGCCGCGGGCATGGTCGACGATCACCTCGCCGGCTGTCACCGGGCGCGGAGCGCGACGATCACCGGCGTGGACTGAGGCAACGGCGCGGCGCGCGCTCAGGCGACGAGCTCGAGCTCGTGGGGTGCGCCGCCCGACGACTCCGACAGGAGTTCGAACGTGAACCCCGCGGTCGTGGCCCAGTCGACGAGCTCGTCGAGCGATGCGACGTCGGGCCGCGATTCGAGGAGGGCGCGCGTGAAGCGGCCCTTTGCCTGCTTGTTGAAGTGGTTCGGAGCACGCCGTCGACCGTCGGCGCCCTCCGCCACGACGCGCACGAACGCACTGTTCGCGCGGGCGGGCGCGGGTCCGAGCTCGGCGTATCCTTCCGAGCGCAGATCGACGATCACGCCCCGGTGCGCGGCGAGTCGCGATGCGATCGCGTCCCGCCAGTGGCTACGGAGCGACAGTCCCGGCAGGTGCGAGTCGTGCGACAACCGGTATGCCGGAATCGCATCGAGCGCACCGACGGGGCCGAACAGCGCCGAGTGCACCATCACCGTGTCGGCTGCGAACGACCGCGACGGTTCGTCGAGCGAGCCTGCGTCGAGCGCGTCGAACAGCACGCCCGTGTACCGGTCGATCGCCGCCATCGTGGGCGCCTCGCGCAGTGCTCGGTTTCGCTCCACCTCGAACGTGAGGCGCGGCCCGAGCCGCAGTGCGTGCATCATCGCGTCGGCGTCCGCGGCCAAGGCCGCGAGACGTTCGACGAGCTCCACGCGCAGGGCGGAGAATCCGGGAAACGCGAGCGTCGCGATGTCGAGCGGCGCACCCTCACCGCCGTCGCGCTTGGTCTCCGACGGTGGCAGCAGCAGGAGCATCTACGCCGCGATGAACGCGAGCGCGGCGTCGACGTTCGATCCGAGCGAACCGACACTGTCGATCGTCACGCGCGGCAGTGCCGAACTCGGCCCCGACCACGCCGCGTAGCCCTCGAGGCTCTGTTCCACGGCACGCCACGTCGTCTCGTCGAGATGCGGCAGACCGCGCTCGCGCTTCTCCAGGCGGTCCCGATGCAGTCGCTCGTCGGAGCAGACCACCTCGATGACGCGCAGTCGCACATCGGTGCGGTCGGCCAGATCGCGCCACTGCAGGCGCGCCGCCTCCGCGGCGTTCACGGCGTCGACGATCACGGTGCGACCGGATTCCAGCTCCTTCTCCGCGATCTGTTCGGCGACGAGGTAGGCCGCGAGGCCCGTCGGCTGGTCGGCGTCGATCCCGGCGCGCAGGATCGCCGACTCGATGGGATCGACCGACACGACGGTCGCACCGAGGCGGGCACCGACGATCTCCGCGATCGTCGACTTTCCCGCGCCCGGCAGACCCGCCATGACGACGAGCTGGGTGACGCTCAGGTCACCGAATTGGCGGTCGATCGGCTGCTCCCCCGGCATCCGAACCTCCTCAGGCGAGTTCCGCGCGTGAGGCGACCACTTGGACCGCGTCGGCATGCACGGAGAGGAACCCGTCCTCCGCGCTGGCCGTGATCTTCTCACCGCCGGGCAGCGTGACGCGCACCTCGCCGCCGGCGAGGATTGCAAGCATCGGCTCGTGACCCGGCAGGATGCCTATCTCGCCTTCGACGGTGCGTGCCACGACCATGGCCGCCTCGCCCGACCAGACTTCCCGGTCGGCCGAGACGACACTCACGTTGAGGGCGGCCATGCTCAGCCGTTCTCCTTCTGGATCTGAGCCCACTTCTCCTCGACGTCGGAGATCGGTCCGACGTTGAAGAAGGCCTGCTCGGCCACGTGGTCGAAGTCGCCGCGGGCGATCGCGTCGAACGACTCGATGGTGTCCTTCAGCGGCACCGTGGACCCCTCGACACCCGTGAACTTCTTGGCCATGTACGTGTTCTGTGAGAGGAACTGCTGGATGCGGCGCGCACGCGACACCGTGATCTTGTCCTCCTCGGAGAGCTCGTCGACACCGAGGATCGCGATGATCTCCTGCAGCTCCTTGTTCTTCTGGAGGATCTGCTTGACCGTGGTCGCGACGCGGTAGTGGTCCTCGCCCAGGTACCGGGGGTCGAGGATCCGCGACGTCGAGGTCAGCGGGTCCACGGCCGGGTAGAGACCCTTCGACGCGATCTCACGCGAGAGCTCGGTTGTCGCGTCGAGGTGCGCGAAGGTCGTCGCCGGCGCCGGGTCGGTGTAGTCGTCGGCCGGCACGTAGATCGCCTGCAGCGAGGTGATCGAGTGACCGCGCGTCGACGTGATGCGCTCCTGCAGGATGCCCATCTCGTCGGCGAGGTTCGGCTGGTACCCCACGGCGGAGGGCATGCGGCCGAGGAGCGTCGACACCTCGGAGCCGGCCTGCGTGAAGCGGAAGATGTTGTCGATGAAGAGCAGCACGTCCTGCCCCTGCACGTCGCGGAAGTACTCCGCCATCGTCAGGGCCGACAACGCGACGCGAAGACGCGTGCCCGGCGGCTCGTCCATCTGGCCGAAGACGAGGGCCGTCTTGTCGAAGACGCCCGCCTCCTCCATCTCGTGGATGAGGTCGTTGCCCTCACGCGTGCGCTCGCCGACTCCGGCGAACACCGACACGCCACCGTGATCCTGCGCCACGCGCTGGATCATCTCCTGGATGAGAACGGTCTTGCCGACGCCCGCACCGCCGAACAGGCCGATCTTGCCGCCCTGCACGTAGGGGGTGAGGAGGTCGATGACCTTGATCCCGGTCTCGAAGAGCTGCGTCTTCGACTCGAGCTGGTCGAAGGCCGGCGGCCTGCGGTGGATCGGCCAGCGCTCGGTGATCTCGAACTGCTCGCCCGGCTCGGCGTTCAGCACCTCGCCGATGACGTTGAAGACCTTGCCCTTGGTGACGTCGCCGACCGGAACCGAGATCGCGGCACCGGTGTCGCGGACCTCCTGGCCGCGCACGAGGCCGTCGGTCGGCTTCAGGGCGATCGCACGAACGAGGTCGTCGCCCAGGTGCTGCGCGACCTCGAGCGTGATCTCGTTGGACTCGTCACCGATCGTGATCGTGGTCTTCAGGGCGTTGTAGATCTCGGGAATCGAGTCGTGCGGGAACTCGATGTCGACGACGGGGCCGGTGACGCGGGCGATGCGGCCGACGGCGCCCGCGGTCGACTCAGCGACCGGCGCGGTTGCGGTGTCAGTCATTCTGCTCTCTCTTTTCTGGATTACTCTGCGGCGGCGAGCGCGTCGGCGCCGCCCACGATCTCGGAGATCTGCTGCGTGATCTCGGCCTGCCGCGCGTTGTTGGCGAGGCGGGTGTAGTCGATGATGAGCTTGTCGGCGTTGTCGCTCGCCGACTTCATCGCCTTCTGCGTCGCCGCATGCTTGGCGGCCGCCGACTGCAGGAGGGCGTTGAAGATGCGGCTCTCGATGTACACCGGAAGCAGCGAGTCGAGCACGGTCTCGACGTCGGGCTCGAACTCGTAGAGCGGCTGCACCGTGGCATCCGGCTCCTCGACGCCCTCGACGACCTCGAGGGGCAGCAGGCGAACGACCTCTGGGGTCTGCGTCATCATGCTCACGAACCGGTTGTAGACGATGTGGATCTCGTCCACGCCGCCGTCGCTCGCGTCACGCAGGAACGCCTCGAGCACGACGTCGGAGATCTCCTTCGCGAGCTCGAACTCGGGGTTCTCGGAGCTGCCGGTCCACTGCTGCTCGGAGGCCCGCCGGCGGAACTGGAAGTACCCCACTGCCTTGCGCCCGACGAGGAAGTACACGACCTCCTTGCCCTGCGAGCGGAGCAGCTCGCTGAGCTCCTCCGCCTCGCGCAGCACCTGCGAGTTGAACGCACCGGCGAGGCCCCGGTCGGACGTGAGGATCACCACGGCGGCGCGCTCGATCGTCTCGGGCTCGGTGGTGAGCACGTGGTCGACGTTCGAGTAGGTCGCGACCGCAGAGACGGCGCGCGTGATGGCACGCGAGTACGGCGTCGAAGCCTTCACCCGCGCCTGCGCCTTCTGGATGCGCGACGCGGCGATGAGCTCCATCGCCTTGGTGATCTTCTTCGTCGTCTGGGCAGACTTGATCTTCTGCCGGTAGACCCGAAGTTGCGCTCCCATTTCTCTCCTGTATCCCTAGAGTCCGATCGACGGCCGAATCGCCTAGCGGCGAGACTTGACGATCTTCTCCTGGTTGACGTCCTCGACGGCGATCGCCTCGAACTGCTCCGACCCGACCGACGCGAGGGGCTTGCCCTCACCCGTCTGGAACTCGAGCTTGAACTTGTCCACCTCTGCCTCGAGCGTGGCGACGTTCTCGTCCGAGAGGACGTTGGTATCACGCAGCTCGGTCAGCAGCGTGGTGTTGCGGCCCAGGTAGTCGAGGAACTCGCGCTCAAAGCGGAGGATGTCCTCGACCGGGACCTCGTCGAGCTTGCCGTTGGTGCCGGCCCAGATCGAGACGACCTGCTCCTCGACGGGGTACGGCGAGTACTGCGGCTGCTTGAGCAGCTCGGTCAGGCGCGCACCGCGGGCGAGCTGGCGACGGCTCGCCGCGTCGAGGTCGGAGGCGAACATCGCGAAGGCCTCGAGCGAGCGATACTGTGCGAGCTCGAGCTTGAGCGTGCCCGAGACCTTCTTGATGGACTTGACCTGCGCGTCACCGCCGACTCGGGAGACCGAGATGCCGACATCGACCGCGGGACGCTGGTTGGCATTGAAGAGGTCGGACTGCAGGAAGATCTGGCCGTCGGTGATCGAGATGACGTTGGTCGGGATGTACGCCGAGACGTCGTTGGCCTTGGTCTCGATGATCGGAAGGCCGGTCATCGAGCCCGCGCCGAGCTCGTCGGAGAGCTTCGCGCAACGCTCGAGCAGGCGCGAGTGCAGGTAGAACACGTCACCGGGGTACGCCTCGCGGCCCGGCGGGCGACGGAGCAGCAGCGACACGGCGCGGTACGCCTCAGCCTGCTTCGACAGGTCGTCGAAGATGATGAGGACGTGCTTGCCGGCGTACATCCAGTGCTGGCCGATGGCCGAGCCCGTGTACGGGGCGATGTACTTCAAGCCGGCCGGGTCGGACGCGGGGGCCGCGACGATGGTCGTGTACTCCATGGCGCCGGCGTCCTCGAGGGCGCCCTTCACGCCGGCGATCGTCGAGCCCTTCTGGCCGATCGCGACGTAGATGCAGCGCACCTGCTTCTCGGGGTCACCCGACTCCCAGTTGGCCTTCTGGTTGATGATCGTGTCGATCGCGATGGCCGTCTTGCCCGTCTGGCGGTCGCCGATGATCAGCTGGCGCTGGCCGCGGCCGATCGGGATCATCGCGTCGATGGCCTTGATGCCGGTCTGCAGCGGCTGGTGCACCGACTTGCGCTGCATGACGCCGGGCGCCTGCAGCTCGAGGGCGCGGCGGCCCTCGATGCCGGTGATCTCGCCGAGGCCGTCGATGGGGGTGCCGAGCGGGTCGACGACGCGACCGAGGTAGCCCTCGCCGACGGGTGCCGAGAGGACCTCGCCCGTGCGGGTCACCTCCATGCCCTCCTCGATGCCGGTGAACTCACCGAGCACGACGACGCCGATCTCGTCCTCCTCGAGGTTCAGCGCGAGGCCGAGCGTGCCGTCGGCGAAGCGCACGAGCTCGTTCGCCATCACGGAGGGCAGGCCCTCGACGTGGGCGATGCCGTCCGCGGCGTCGGTGACGTATCCGACCTCGGTCTTCTGGGCCGCGCCAGGCTCGTAGTCCCGGGCGAACGCCGAGAGAGCCGAACGGATCTCGTCGGGGCTGATGGAGAGTTCTGCCATTGCCATTTCCTTCTCTGCGGGCCAGGCCCTTTTCTGTACTGGTTGTACAGCTACTGGTGTGTCGCGGCGCGGGACGCCGGTCGTGTTCCTCCGGCGTCAGCCGGCAAGCTTCTGCCTCAGCGAGCCGAGGCGGCTGGCGACGGAGCCGTCGATGACGTCGTCGCCGATCTGCACGCGAACCCCGCCGAGCACGCCGGGATCGACGATGGCGTCGAATCGGATGCGTCGGCCGGCCTGCGCCGAGAGGGTCTGCTCGAGACGCGAGAGCTGGGCGTCGGTGAGCGGTGCGGCGGTCGTGACCGTGGCGACGTCGAAGCCGCGCTGGTCGGCGACGATGGATGCCGCGCTCCGCAGCATCTCGCCGATCCGACGCCCTCGGGGATCCTGCACGAGGTGCCGCACGATCACGACCGTGGCCGGCGACGCCTTCCCACCGAGCAGACGATCGACCACCGCGGCCTTGGCCGCGGGCGAGCCGAGCTTCGAACCGATCGCGAGCTCGAGCTCGGAGTCGGCGGCCACGGTGCGCTCGAAGGAGAAGAGCTCGGCGTCGATGTCGACACCCTCCCCTGCGGCGTCCGCGGCCAGCCGGAACCCGAGTTCCTCGAGCCCGGCGAGGAAATCGGACGCGCTCGACCAGCGGCCCGAGGCGACGCTGACCAGCAGCGACGCCGCATCGGCCGAGATCCTGGCGCCGAAGACCGCCTCGACGAGCGCGCGCTTCCGCGCGACATCCGCCTCGTTGTCGGTGAGCGCGGTGCGCAACTGCGACGTCGCCCCGATGACGCGGCCCGCGGCGAGGAGGTCCTCGGCGACCGGCAGTGCGGCACTGCCGAGCGACGCGAGCGCCGCCCGTGCGTGGGCCAGGGCCTCTCTCGTAGCGCTACCCATGGATTACTTCTTCCCTCCGGCGGTGGCCTCGGATGCCTCGAGGTCGGCGAGGAAGCGATCGACCACGGCCTTCGCCTTCTGGTCGTCGGAGAGCGACTCCCCGATCACGCCCGACGCGAGGTCGATCGCGATCGTGCCGACCTCGGAACGCAGTGACACGAGGGCCGACTGGCGCTCGGCCTCGATCTGCGCCTGCGCGCTCGCGGCGACACGGGCGGCCTCGCTCACGGCCTGATCCTTGGCTTCCGCGACGATCTTCCTGCCGTCCTCGCGGGCGCTCTCGCGGATACGACCGGCCTCGGTGCGCGCGTCGGCGAGCTGGGCGGTGTACTCCTCGAGTGCCGCCTCCGCCTTGCGCTGCGCCTCGTCGGCCTTCGCGATGTTGCCCTCGATCGCCTCGGCACGCTCGTCGAGCAGCTTCTGGACGCGCGGGAGCACGTATCTCCAGAAGAAGACGAGGATGATGACGAAGCAGACCGCCGACCAGACGATGTCGTACAGTTCCGGAAGGATCGGGTTCGGGGTCGCCTCCTGGCCCTCCTCAGCAGCCCTGAGTACTGCGTGAAGCACGGTGGCCTCCTAACTCGCTGCGATGGGGACTAGGACGTGAAGATGAAGTACGTGGCGATGCCGATGAAGGCGAGCGCCTCGGTGAAGGCGATGCCGATCCACATCAGGACCTGGAGGCGGCCGGCGAGCTCGGGCTGGCGGGCGACACCCTCGATCGTCTTGCCGACGACGATGCCCACGCCGATGGCCGGGCCGATCGCCGCGAGGCCGTAACCGACGGTCGCGATGTTGCCGTTGATCTCAGCGAGAACGGTAGTTGCGTCCACGTTGGGTTTTCCTTTCCTCGGGATGTTCTGGGCGGGTGCCCGGGCTCAGTGCTCTTCTGCGACCGCGAGCTGGATGTAGACCGCGGTGAGGAGTGCGAAGACGTATGCCTGCAGGACGGCGACGAGGATCTCGAAGAGCGTGAAGATGAGGCCGAAGGCCAGGCTCCCGACGCCGAGGAGAGTCCACCATCCGCCGAGCTGGACGACGAAGAACTGCGTCGCGGCGAAGAAGAGCACGAGCAGGAGGTGCCCGACGATCATGTTCATCATGAGTCGCAGGGTGAGCGTGATGGGACGGATGATGAAGGTCGAGATGAACTCGATCGGCGTGACGATGATGTACACGGGCCACGGCACGCCCGCCGGGAAGAGGGAGTTCTTGAAGAAGTTCTTCGGACTCTTCTTGACGCCCGCGTAGATGAACGCGACGTAGGCGACGATCGCGAGCACGAGCGGCACGCCGATCACCGAGGTGCCCGCGACGTTCAGGAGCGGGATCACGCCCGTGAGGTTCATGAACAGCACCATGAAGAAGATGGTGGTGAGCAGGGGCAGGAACCGCTTGCCGTCCGTCTTGCCGAGCAGGTCGTCGGCGATGTTCACGCGCACCAGGTCGAGGCCCATCTCGACGAGGCTCTGGAATCGACCGGGCACGACGCGCATGTGACGCGTGCCGAGCCAGAACACGAGGATGAGGGCGGCGACCGCGACGAAGCGGACGAGCTGGATGCGGTTGATCTCGAATGCCGTGCCCTCGAAGAGCAGGGGGCCCGGGAAGAACTCGAGGATCGACGGCCCGTGGAACTCACCATCGTCGGTGGACATCGGTACCAGCAGGTTCAGGGCGTTAGCTAGCAGCGCTATCTCCTGTTTCGGGGCGTGGAGCTCGGCTCTCGCGTCGACGAACATCGGAAACGGAATCCGCACATGCCGGAGCAGGGCGGAAACCGTGGGGGATCTCCATCACTCTAGCAAGACTTCTACAAGCAGACGAATTCGTCCGGCCCTAATCGTCGCGCGGAGCCTTGGGCAGTTCCACGTCGCTCGCGTACGACAGTCGCGACCTCGCGACGACCAGCACGTCGACGACGAGCGACGCGATGACGCCCGCCACGAGGCTCAGGAACAGCACGGTCGGATTCAGCCAGTCGGCGTCGCGAAGCAGCACGACGAGCGCGATGAAGACGATGAACTTGAGGAGCCACCCGCCGAGCACGATGCCGAAGAATGCGCCCACGAAGAGGTCGCTCGAGGCGAACCGGTTGGCGAACAGGATGCTCGCCGCCGTGATGCCCATGAACACGACCGCCATGAGCGTTCCGACGAGTGCGCTCACGAGGCCCTCGGTGCCCGCGAACACCAGCCCGAGGATGCCGCTCACGACGAGCACGACGCCCGCGAGCACGACGCCCCACGCGAGCGCACGGCGCAGCACGGGATTGGACGTGGGCGTGCGGTCGGATTCAGGACGAGGGTCGGTCATGGTGCTCCAGTTCGAGGTCGCCCGATTCTAGCCGCCCCTGCACCTCCGCAGCGGGGTGCCCCGTGCGTGCGGGGTCGTCGAGGACGTCGACGTGGTGCACGGGGATGGGGCCGGTCTCGAGCTCGTCGTACACCGAGGGCTCCGCGGCGACGGGCTCGGCCTCGGCGGCCACGGTCAGGCGCTTGCGGCGTCCGAGCGGGGCGAGGGTGAACGCGGCGCTCGCCACGAAGCCGACGCCGAGGAAGACGAAGCCCCAGATGGCGTCGATGCCGAAGTACAGCGGGAAGACGTAGGTGAGGAGGCATCCGATCGACGCGACCGCGGTCCACGCGTAGAAGATGAGCACCGCGTTCAGGTGCGAGTGGCCCATGTCGAGCAGACGGTGGTGCAGGTGCTTGCGGTCGGCGGCGAACGGCGACTTGCCCGCCCGCAGGCGGCGGATCACGGCGAGGCCGAAGTCGAGTAGCGGGATGATGAGCACCGCGAACGGCAGGATGATCGGGATGAAGGCGGCGAACAGCTCCTCGAGGCCGACCGAGCCCGGGTTGATCTGGCCCGTCACCGAGATCGCCGACGTGGCCATGAGCAGGCCGACGAGCAGCGCGCCCGCGTCGCCCATGAACAGCTTGGCCGGATGCCAGTTGAGCGGCAGGAAACCGGCGAGCGCACCGACCAGCACGACCGCGATGAGCGACGCGAGGTTGAAGTAGTTGAGCGGCGAGGTCTGCTGCACGAGCAGGTACGTGTAGAGGAAGAAGACGCCGTTCGCGATGAGGGCGACCCCGGCGACCAGCCCGTCGAGCCCGTCGATGAAGTTGATGGCGTTCATCACGAGCACGATCGTGAAGACCGTGATGGTGGCGCTCATCCACGACGAGCCGACCGTGATGCCCCCGATCGGCAGCGAGACGATCGACACGCCCTGCCAGGCGATGAGGCCCGCGGCGATGAACTGGCCGGCGAGCTTCGTGGTCCAGTCGAGATCCCAGATGTCGTCGGCGACGCCGATGAGCACGATGAGGAGCGCAGCCCCGAGGATCGAGACCACCTGGGCCGGGTTCTGGAAGATGATCGAGATGTTCGAGAACCGCGTGGAGCCCAGCGACGAGACGAACGCGGCCGCCGCGAACGCCGCGAGGATGCCGATGAACATCGCGATGCCGCCCAGCCGGGGCGTCGGCCGGGTGTGCACGTCGCGCTCGCGGATCTTCGGGTACAACCGGTACTTGAGGCTGAGCTTCCACACCAGCACCGAGCCGCCGAAGCTCACGAGCGCGGCCACGAGGGCGAGCGCGAGGAAGAGGGTCATGAGGCGGCGGCATCCGCTTCGTCGGAGGCTGCGGGTGCGGGCTCGTCGGCCGTATCGGTCGTCGCGGCATCGGATGTCGCCGGCTCGGGCTCCTCGGCGTCGGGTGCCGTCCCCGCCTGCGCCAGGAGCTCGTCGCCCACGACCGCCGCGATGCGCTCACGGGAGATGACACCCGCCCGCACGATGCGCAGCACTCCCCCGTCGGCGGCGAGGCCCGTGGCGTCCACGATCGTGGAGGACGTGTCGCCCGCCCGCTCGCCGATCGGGTCGTAGCCGATGCCCGCCGGGCCGCCGTCGAGGTACACGGTCACGGCGTCGCCGAGCATGGCCTCCGCTTCGGCCGCCGTGCCGGCCGAGGGCTCCCCCGATCGGTTGGCGCTCGACACGGCGAGCGGGCCGGTCTCGGAGAGCAGTTCGAGGGCTATGGGGTTGGCCGGCATGCGGAGCGCGACGGTGCCCCGCGTCTCGCCGAGGTCCCAGCGGAGCGACGGCTGCGCGTGCAGGATGACCGTGAGGCCGCCGGGCCAGAACTCCGCGACGAGCCGGCGCACGGGCTCGGGCACGTCGCTCGCCAGCGCGTCGAGCGTGGGGATGCCCGGGATGAGCACGGGAGGCGGCGAGGTGCGCTCGCGGCCCTTCGCCTCGAGCAGGCGCGCCACGGCCGCGGGCGCGAACGCGTCGGCGGCGACACCGTAGACCGTGTCGGTCGGGATCACCACGAGTTCGCCGCGCCCGATGGCCCCGCGGGCGAGCCGCATTCCGGCGAGCAGCTGTGAGTCGACCGAACAGTCGTAGATGGCAGTCATGACCGCTCGATTCTAGACCCCCGGCCTTGGCATACTCGGGTCATGGCCGCGCTCCTGTTCCTGTTCGATTTCGACAAGACGCTGTACGCGTACGACTTCCGCAGGCGACTGCCGCGGCTCGCCGAACTCACGGGCATCAGCCAGTACGCACTCGCCAAGCGCTGGTGGGAGGAGGGCTTCGAGGCCGCCGCGGAGGCGGGCGAGTATCCCTCGACCGAGGAGTACCTCGCGGCCTTCAACGAGGCGACCGACGGGCGGCTCACGGCCGACGGATGGCGCGAGGCCCGGCGGGCGGCGATGACGCCGATCTCCGAGTCGATCGCGGCGCTGCGACGCGCCGCCGAGCTCGGCACCGTGTCGCTCCTCTCGAACAACCCCATCATCTTCCGCGACTCGCTGCCCGAGCTCGCGCCCGAGGTCGCAGGCCTCCTCGGCGAGAACGACCTCGTCTCGGCGGTGCTGGGCGCGCGAAAGCCCGAGGCGCGCATCTACACGCGCGCCCTGAGCCGGTACGGCATCCCTGCCGAGGACGCCATGTTCGTCGACGACTCGGGGGCGAACGTGCGGGGCGCCGAGGCGGTCGGCATCACGGCGTTCCAGCTCCTCGAGGTCGACGACGGCTACAACACGGGCGCCCTCGTCGAGGCGATCGAGGCGTTCGCCGGCGACCGCGGCGTCGGGTGAACCACGGATGCCGGGAGCCCGTGCGGCCCGCGGCATCCGACCCGACTCCGGTTCAGCGACGGCCCGCCTTTCGACGGAACAGCCACGCCCCCCAGACGACGGAGACCGCGATGATGGCGACGCACCACCCGATCGCCCACCAGGCGGAGTCGCCGAGCGGGGCGTCCATGAGGAGGGCCCGGATCGTCTCGATGACCGGAGTGATGGGCTGGCACTCGGCGATCGGCTGCAGCCATTCGGGCATCGTCTCGACGGGGACGACGCCGCGCACCGCGACCCA
Organism: Agromyces bauzanensis; assembly: GCF_014645655.1. GTDB lineage: Bacteria > Actinomycetota > Actinomycetes > Actinomycetales > Microbacteriaceae > Agromyces > Agromyces bauzanensis. The sequence goes on from NZ_BMMD01000002.1 coordinate 86,758, forward strand.
CTCGAGCGGCGTCGCGACCGGCCGGAAGCCCACGAGGAGCGCGACCGCGATCACCACGGCGGTCGCGACGAGGTTGCGTGCGAGGCTCGCCACGACGTGTCCGGTGAGCACCGCGCCGCTGCGGATCGGCATGGTGCGGAACCGGTCGATGATGCCCGTGGTCATGTCGCGGGAGACCGAGACGGCCGTGGAGAGGCGCCGAAGCCCGCGCAGAGCAGGACGATGCCCGGCACCACGTAGTCGACGTAGCCGCCCGAGGGGTCGATCGCGTTGCCGAAGATCCACGTGAACATGAGGCGGAACGTCAGAAGTAGCGGATGCCGCGCGTCAGCGCACCGCGGTCGTCGCCCGGTCGCGGCCGGTGAGGTCGCGGTGGTGCGCGACGGCACGCCAGCCGTCGGCGGTCAGGATCGCGGCGATCGGCGCCGGCTGGGTCTCCGCGTGCTCGATCACGAGCACGCCGCCGGGATGCAGCAGCTCGAGCGCGCGCTTCGAGAGCACGCGCACGACGTCGAGCCCGTCGGCGCCGCCATAGAGTGCCGTCTCGGGGTCGTGCAGGCGCACCTCGGCGTCGCGCGGGATCTCCGCGGCGGGCACGTACGGCGGGTTCGAGATCACCACGGCGGCGCGGCCGTCGAGTTCGGGCAGCGCGGTCGCGAGATCGCCGAATACGAGCTCGAGGTTCGGCGCCCCGACCTCGTCCACGTTCCGGCGGGTCCACGGGAACGCCTCGGGCGAGTTCTCCACCGCCCAGACCCGTGCGTGCGGTACCTCCGTGGCCATCGCGAGCGCGATGGCGCCGCTGCCGCTGCCGAGGTCGATCGCGATGGGCTCGGGCTCCGTCGCGACACGCAACGCATCGATCGCGAGCTGGGTGACCTGCTCGGTCTCCGGCCGAGGCACGAACACGCCGGGGCCGACCGCGAGCTCCAGGGAGCGGAACGGCGCTCGCCCCGTGAGGTGCTGGAGCGGCTCGCGCCGCACGCGGCGCTCGACGAGGGGCTCGAGCGTCGCGGCATCCGCCTCGGAGAACCGCCCGCCCATCACGAGCCTCGCCTGCACGCCGCCGCGGGAGAGGCCGAGCACGTGCCCGATCAGCAGCTCGGTGTCCACCACGGGATCCGGCACGCCGGCCGCCGCCAATCGTGCCACCGTCTCGTCGCGCACCAGGCGCAGGTCGAGTGCGCCCGGCTGCGGCATCCGTTCATCCACGCAATGGAATGTAACGCACCGTGCCCTCCAGCACCCGCCCCGTAGGCTGGAGCCCGGCGACCCGCCGTCGCCCGCACCCGAGAGGAAGCACCATGGCCAAGGTCTTCGACAACATCACGCAGATCTTCGGAGGCACGCCGCTCGTCCGGCTGAACCGGGTGACCGACGGGGCCGCGGGCGAGGTGCTCGCGAAGCTCGAGTTCTACAACCCGTCGGCGAGCGTGAAGGACCGCCTCGGCGTCGCCATCGTCGACGCCGCCGAGGCCTCGGGCGAGCTGCAGCCCGGCGGCACGATCGTCGAGGCGACGAGCGGGAACACCGGCATCGCGCTCGCCATGATCGGCGCGGCACGCGGCTACCGCGTGATCATCGCGATGCCCGAGACCATGAGCCGCGAGCGCCGGGGCCTCCTCCGCGCGTACGGCGCCGAGCTCGTGCTCACGCCCGGCGGCGAGGGCATGAAGGGCGCCGTCGCCCGTGCCGAGCAGATCGTCGCCGACACGCCCGGCGCGGTGCTCGCGAAGCAGTTCGACAACCCGGCCAACGTCGAGATCCACCGGCGCACCACGGCCGAGGAGGTCTGGAACGACACCGACGGCGGCGTCGACGTGTTCGTCGCCGGCATCGGCACCGGCGGCACCGTCTCTGGCGTCGGCCAGGTGCTCAAGGAGCGCAAGCCCGAGGTGCGGATCGTGGGCGTCGAGCCCGCAGAATCGCCGATCCTCAACGGCGGGCAGCCGGGGCCGCACAAGATCCAGGGCATCGGCGCGAACTTCGTGCCGTCGATCCTCGACCGCGGGGTCTACGACGGGATCGTCGACGTGAACATCGACCAGGCCGTCGCGATGGCGCGCCGGCTCGGGGTCGAGGAGGGCATCCTTGGCGGCATCTCGTCGGGTGCGACGGTGCACGCCGCCGTCGAGCTCGCCAAGCGCCCCGAGAACGCCGGCAAGACCATCGTCGTGATCATCGCGAGCTACGGCGAGCGCTACCTGTCGACGGTGCTGTACGAGGGTCTGCTTGACTGATCGGGTGCCGATTCTCAGAACGCTCAGGGAAGACCTCGCGACCGCCCGCTCCCACGACCCGGCCGCGCGCAGCGATCTCGAGGTCTTCCTCGCGTATTCGGGCCTGCACGCCATCTGGTCGTACCGCCTCGCGCACCGCATGTGGCGCGCCGACTTCCGGCTGCCCGCCCGGCTGCTCTCGCAGTTCGTCCGCTTCCTCACGGGAATCGAGATCCACCCCGGCGCGACCATCGGCCGGCGCTTCTTCATCGACCACGGCATGGGCGTCGTCGTCGGCGAGACCTCCGTCGTGGGCGACGACGTGATGCTGTATCACGGCGTCACCCTCGGCGGGAAGGCGCCGCGGAACACGCCGCCCGGTACGAAGCGGCATCCCACCCTCGAGGACGGCGTCACCGTCGGCGCCGGCGCAAAGATCCTCGGCGACATCGTCATCGGTGCGTGGAGCGCGGTCGGCGCGAACGCCGTCGTGACGCGCCACGCGCCCCCGCACTCGCTCCTCGTGGGCGTGCCCGCGAGCGTCCGACCGCTCTCCCACGCCACGGTGGACGCGGCCCGCGGCGTGCACGACTGGCACATCTGAGCCGCGCTCGCGCTCGCGCGGGCTCCGACTCCGCGCTCCGCCGGCGTTCCGGCCGGCGGGCCACTTCAGCCTCCGCGCCACTTCCGCGTGCTCTGCGCCACGTCAACTGGCGCGATCGGTGCGCAAATGGCGCAGCGACGCGGGCGGGCGGGCGCCGCGAGCACGTGTCAGCGCACACGCGGGAGGCCTGCTTGGAGCAGGATGTCGCGGAGCGGGCCGGACTTCCACGCCTCCGCCCAGTCCCATCGCGCGCAGGCCCAGCTCGTCGCCGCTCGCACCTCGTTCTCGCGCGCCTTCTCGTCGCGAACGATCTCGGCGGCGAATCTGGTATCGCCGCTCCGGCGCGCGTTGCCCAGGTACTTGCCGTCGCCGTCCGCCTCGCCCCAGACTCCGTACTCGGGCCAGGCGAAGTCGAGGAACGCGAGCGATCGACTGCGGGGACGCCACACGGACCGCTGCAACTCGGGCTGGGGGAAGCCCAGCTCGTCGATACGGACTCGGCTGAGCGTCTCGAGCGGCGTCTCGGCGAGATGGGTCGCCCGATCGAGGACGACCCCGACCCTGCGACTGCCCGGAAACGGAAGCATCGCCACGAAGGCCTGCCGGAGTTCCTCGATCCTGCACTCCGCGCCGGCGTCGCCGAATCGCGGGCGGTACAACGCGGCATCCACCATCGCGAGCGCCGTGAGCAGCGGTCGCGTTCGCGCCACTTCGAGCAGGGTGTCGACCCGCGAAGTCGTCATGACGCCGTCAGCCATGCCGACATGGCCGCCACGCGGTCGAACGATCTCGAGCACGCCGTTCCGACGCCGACCGGAAGTGCGCCGTGCGAGCACGACGATCTCGTCGGGCACCCCGCCGACGACGGGCATCCCCAGGAGTACCGCCGCCGTGAAGCCGGCGAAGACCACGCCCGGCCGTTGGTGCGCGACCGCGAAAGCGCGGGCGCGATGCCGCTCGAGCGCCGGCAGCTCATCGAAGCCGGTCGGCACGTAGACACCGCGCCGCACCGCGACGAGCTCACCGGCGTCGCGCGCGGTCAGGAGCGACGCCGACATGCCGATCGACCGTGCGCGAGCCGACGGGATCAGGCCGCCTGCGCCGCGCGGGAGAGCGTCGAGGTCCATACACCCGAGCGTCGCAGGCCGGAGGCGTCGCCCCGAGGCATCCGCCCGCCACCACGACCTTCTCGGCGCGCTCGGCGGCTGTGGAGGACGAGTCGACTGATCGCAATTTGCGCCACTTCCGCGCCCTCTGCACCACCTCTAATGGCGCAGAGGGCGCCGAGGTGGCGCGGCGCACAGCGGACGACGGCGCTCACTCGTCGCCGAGCGCGGCGAGCCGGGCCTCCTCGTCGGCGTGGACGGCCGACTCGATGATCGGCTCGAGTGCGCCGTTCATGACCTGGTCGAGGTTGTACGCCTTGTAGCCCGTGCGGTGGTCGGCGATGCGGTTCTCGGGGAAGTTGTACGTGCGGATTCGCTCGGAGCGGTCCATCGAGCGGATCTGCGACTTGCGGGCATCGGATGCCGCGGCCGCCTGCTCCTCCTGCTGGCGCGCCAGCAGGCGTGCCCGGAGCACGCGCATGGCCGCCTCGCGGTTCTGCAGCTGCGACTTCTCGTTCTGCATCGACACCACGATGCCCGTGGGCAGGTGGGTGATGCGCACCGCCGAGTCGGTCGTGTTCACCGACTGGCCGCCGGGGCCGGAGGAGCGATACACGTCGATCTTGAGATCGTTCTGGTTGATGTCGACCTCTTCGGGCTCGTCGACCTCGGGGAAGACGAGCACGCCCGTCGTCGACGTGTGGATGCGACCCTGGGTCTCGGTGGCGGGCACGCGCTGCACTCGGTGCACGCCGCCCTCGTACTTCAGGTGCGCCCATACGCCCTGCGCCGGATCGGTGGAGTTGGCCTTGATGGCGACCTGGACGTCTTTGTACCCGCCGAGGTCGGACTCGTTCTGGTCGAGGAGCTCGACCTTCCAGCCCCTCGACTGCGCGTACTGCATGTACATGCGCAGCAGGTCGCCCGCGAAGAGAGCGCTCTCGGCGCCGCCCTCACCGCCCTTGATCTCCATGATGACGTCGCGGCCGTCGTCGGGGTCGCGCGGGATCAGGAGCCGTCGGAGCCGCTCCTGCGCCTGCCCGAGTCCCTCCTCGAGCGCGGGGATCTCCTCGGCGAACGCGTCGTCCTCCTTGGCGAGCTCCTTCGCGGCCGCGAGGTCGTCCTGCGCCTCGAGCCATGCCGTGTGGGCGTGCACGATCCGGCTGAGCTCGGCGTAGCGCCGGTTCACCTTCCTCGCGCGCGCGGCGTCGGCGTGCAGCGCCGGGTCGGCGAGCTGCTCCTGCAGCTGCGCGTGCTCGGCGACGAGCGCCTGGACCGAATCGAACACGGATGCCTCAGCGGTGGTCGGACTCGTGCCCGTGCGCGTGGGCCGTGCCGTGGCCGTTCGCGGCCACCGGCACCGACTTCTGCATGAGCAGGAGGAACTCGGCGTTCGACTGGGTCTCCTTGAGGCGCCCGAGCACGGCCTCGAGGGCCTGCTGCGGCTCGAGGCCCGCGAGGGCGCGGCGGAGCTTCCACGTGATCTTCACCTCGTCGGGCGACAGGAGCATCTCCTCGCGACGCGTCGACGACGCGTTCACGTCGACGGCGGGGAAGATGCGCTTGTCGGCAAGCTGGCGCGACAGGCGCAGCTCGGAGTTGCCGGTGCCCTTGAACTCCTCGAAGATCACCTCGTCCATCTTCGATCCGGTCTCCACGAGCGCCGTGGCGAGGATCGTGAGCGACCCGCCGTTCTCGATGTTGCGCGCGGCGCCGAAGAAGCGCTTGGGCGGGTACAGCGCCGACGCATCGACGCCGCCCGAGAGGATACGACCGGAGGCCGGCGCGGCCAGGTTGTAGGCACGGCCGAGTCGGGTGATCGAGTCGAGCAGCACGACGACGTCGTGGCCGAGCTCCACCAGGCGCTTGGCGCGCTCGATCGCGAGCTCCGCGACCGTGGTGTGGTCCTCCGCCGGACGATCGAAGGTCGAGGCGATGACCTCGCCCTTCACCGTGCGCTGCATGTCGGTGACCTCCTCGGGGCGCTCGTCGACGAGCACGACCATGAGGTGCACCTCGGGGTTGTTGGTCGCGATGGCGTTCGCGATCTGCTGCAGCACGATCGTCTTGCCGGCCTTCGGCGGCGCGACGATCAGGCCGCGCTGACCCTTGCCGATGGGCGCGACGAGGTCGATGATGCGCTGCGTGAGCTTGGTCGGCTCGGTCTCGAGCCGGAGGCGCTCCTGCGGGTAGAGCGGCGTGAGCTTCTGGAACTCTACCCTGGCGGCGGCCTCGTCGGCCGACTGGCCGTTGATGGAGTCGACCTTGACGAGCGCGTTGTACTTCTGGCGGCTGTTGGACTCGCCCTCGCGCGGCTGCTTGATGGCGCCCACGACCGCGTCGCCCTTGCGCAGGTTGTACTTCTTCACCTGGCCGAGCGAGACGTAGACGTCGCTCGGACCGGGGAGGTAACCGGTCGTGCGCACGAAGGCGTAGTTGTCGAGCACGTCGAGGATGCCGGCGATCGGGATCAGCACGTCGTCATCGAGGATCTCGGGCTCGATCTCGTCGGTGCCGGCGCCCTGGCCGCGACGCTTGCGGTCGCGGTACCGGCTGCGCCGGCCGCCCTCGCCCTCGCCCTGCGGCGCCTCGCGGCTCTCACGGCCCTGGCTGCGCCCCTCGGCGGGCTGCTTGCCGGGCTCGGCCTCGGGCTGGCGCTCGCGCGCGGGCTTCCCACCCTGTTCCTCGCCCCTGCGGCCGCCGTCGCCGTTCTGGCGCTCGCCCCCCTGGCCGTTGCGGCCCTGGCCCTGGCGCTCCTCGCCGGCCTTCTGCTGCTCGTCGCCGCCGCGCTCGACACGGTCGCCGCCCCGGCGGCCCCGGCTGCGGCTGCGGCCCTGGCGCGGCTGCTCGGCGGTCGCCTCGCCCTCGCCCTCGGCGGGCTGGACGCCGCGGGCGCCCTCGCCCGTCGCTGCCGCGAGCTGCTCGCGGACCGCCGCGCGCGCGGCCTCACGGGCCTCCGCATCGACGTCTGCCGGCACGAGCGAGACGCCCCCGCCGCCGTTGTTCACGTGCTGGAGGGCCGACGTCGACGCGGTGGTCACGCGTCGCGGCAGGCGAGCCTGCCGCACCGGCGGCGTCACGACCGGGGCGTCAGCCGTCGCGTCCGGCTGCGAAGCGCCTGCGGGCGCGGCTTCGGGGGCCGCCGTCTCTGCGGGCGCGGCTTCGGGGGCCGCCGTCTCGGGCGCCGGCTCGGCCAGCGCCTCGACGGCGGATTCGGCGGGCGCTTCGGCGGTGGCGGACTGCTCGGTCGGAACCTCGATCGCTGGCGACGCGGGAGCCTCCGACGCGGGAGCCTCCGACGCGGGAGCCTCCGACGCGGGAGCTTCGGTCACGGCCTGCTCGCCGGGTGCGTCGGCGGCGACGCCCGCGTCCTGGTGAGCGGAGATCAGGTCCACGAGTTCTCCCTTTCGGCGCTTTGAGGCACCCGCGATGCCGAGGGAGGCGGCGAGCTCCTGGAGCTCGGCGACCTTCAGGGCGCTCAGGCGGGTGCGGTTCGCCACGCTCACGTCGGCGTGGTCGGTTGCGTTCGTCACTGGGTATGTTCCTTTCCCCTGGTCGCGAGAGATGCGACCCAGGAGAGCTGATCGCTGGCACGAGCGATGTCCGTGCGCGGTGGCGCAGACATGCGCGAGAGCGTAGGCAATGAATTGCGGGAAGTGCACGATGCGGCCGGATGATGCGGTACTGATGCGTCGCCCGCCGGGTGCGTTTGCAATTCTAACACCGAACCGAAGGGGGTCCATGCGCGCGACGCGCCCGGAGCGGCGTATGACGCTATGGCCCGGCCGAGGATGGCCGGTCAGCGCGAGGCGTCGGTCACCGTCGACCCCAGGAAGTCCACGGCGAGCGGCAGCGCCTGCCACGCCGTGTCGGCGGACTCCTCGACGAGGCGGATCGCATCGGCCCGCTCGCTCGGGTCGCTCGCGAGCACGAGGATCGACGGACCCGCCCCGGACACGACCGCCGGATGCCCCGCCGCCCGCAGCACCCGGATGAGGCGATCGGTCTCGGGCATCGCCTTGGCGCGGTAGTGCTGGTGGAGCTTGTCCTCCGTGGCCGCGAGCAGCAGCTCGGGGCTCTGGATGAGCGCCGCGATGAGCAGCGCCGAGCGGGACACATTGAACACGGCGTCCTCGTGCGGCACCGATTCGGGCTGCAGCGAACGCGCGAGCGCCGTCGACATCTCATGCTCGGGCACGAGCACGAGCGGGGAGACGCCGCGATGCACGATGAGCTTCTTGTGCCTCGGGCCTTCGGGCGTCACCCACGCGATGGTGAGTCCGCCGAAGAGCGCGGGTGCGACGTTGTCGGGATGTCCCTCCAGCTCGGTCGCGAGCTCGAGCAGCTCGTCGGGGGTGAATTCCACGATGCCCGCGAGCAGGCCCTTCGCGGCCATGACGCCCGCCACGATCGCGGCGCCCGAGGATCCGAGGCCGCGGCCGTGCGGGATCGAGTTGTGTGCGACGAGACGGAGCTTCGGCAGGGGAACGCCGGCGCGCGCGAAGGTGTGCGCTATGGCGCGCACGACGAGGTGCGACTCGTCGAGCGGCACCTCGCCCTCGCCGACGCCGTGCACCTCGATGTGGTGGTCGGCGGCGTCGGTGGCCTCGACGTCGAGGTCGTCGTATTGGGCGAGCGCGAGACCGAGCGTGTCGAACCCCGGGCCGAGGTTCGCGCTCGTCGCGGGCACCTTGACGTGCACCGCCCGACCCACGAGCGACTCGGCCAGCGAACCCGCAGCGGCGGTCGCGGCGGTCATGCCGAGAGCCCCAGCACCTGGGCGATGGCGACCACGTCGACCGGCACGACGGTCGGCTTCACCTCGCTGCCGTCCGGGAGGCGGAGCGCCCACTGGGGGTCCTTCAGCCCGTGACCCGTGACCGTCAGCACGACGCGCGCGCCGGACGGCACGGCTCCCGCGGCCGAGCGCTCGAGCAGGCCCGCGACCGAGATGGCCGACGCGGGCTCGACGAAGATGCCGACCTCGGTCGAGAGGATGCGCTGCGCCTCGAGGATCTTGTCATCGTCGATCGCGCCGAAGTAGCCGTCGGTCTCGTCGCGCGCCTGCAGCGCGAGCTCCCACGAGGCGGGGTTGCCGATGCGGATGGCGCTCGCGATGGTCTCGGGGTTCTTGACGGGCTCGCCGCGCACGATGGGCGCGGAGCCGGACGCCTGGAAGCCGAACATCCGCGGCATCCGCGTGGCATTGCCCGCTGCGACGTCCTCGCGGTAGCCGCGCGTGTAGGCCGTGTAGTTGCCGGCGTTGCCGACGGGGATGAAGTGGAGGTCGGGCGCGTCGCCGAGCACCTCGACGACCTCGAACGCCGCAGTCTTCTGGCCCTCGATGCGGTCGTTGTTCACCGAGTTCACGAGGTGCACCGGGTAGGTGGCCGCGAGCTCGCGCGCGAGGTCGAGGCAGTCATCGAAGTTGCCCTGCACCTGGAGGAGCTTCGCGTTGTGCGCAATGGCCTGGCTGAGCTTGCCCATGGCGATCCTGCCCTCGGGTACGAGCACCGCGGCCGTGATGCCCGCGTGGGCGGCGTAGGCCGCGGCCGACGCCGACGTGTTGCCGGTGGAGGCGGCGATCACGACCTTCGCGCCGTGCTCGACGGCCTTCGTGACGGCCAGCGTCATGCCGCGATCCTTGAACGAGCCGGTGGGATTCATGCCCTCGAACTTCACCCACACGTCGGCGCCGGTGCGGCGCGACAGCGCCGGCGCGGGCAGGAGCGGGGTGCCGCCCTCGCCGAGGGTGACGATGGGCGTGGCATCCGTCACGTCCAGCCGGTCGGCGTATTCGCGGATGACGCCGCGCCACTGGCGTGAGGAGGCCTTGTGGGTGGGCTGGTTCACACTGCTCCTTCGACTCGGAGGACGGATGCGACGGATGCGACGACTGGACTCTCGGCGAGGGCGGCGACGGTCTCGGCGAGCGCGGACTCCTTCGCCTCATGCGTCCCGATCACCAGCGTAGCCCGCTCGGCCGCGCCGCTCACGGTCTGCTGGAGCTGCTCGACCGAGACGCCGTGCTGGGCGAAGACGCGGGCGATCTGCTCGAGCACGCCCGGCTCGTCGGCCACCTCGAGCGTGATGGCATAGCGCGTCGTGATGCGGCCGATGTCGAGCACAGGCAGCTCGGCGTGCGTCGACTCCGCCGTGCCGGGGCCGCCGATGACGTGGCGGCGGGCGATCGCGACGAGGTCGCCGAGCACGGCCGACGCGGTCTGCACTCCCCCGGCGCCGGCGCCGTAGAACATGAGCGGCCCGGCCGCCGCAGCCTCGACGAAGACGGCGTTGTTGGCGCCGTGCACGGCGGCGAGCGGATGACTCCGCGGCACGAGTGCGGGGTAGACGCGCGCCGAGACGCCCTCCTCGCCGGTCTCGTCGTCGACGAGCCGCTCGCTGATCGCGAGGAGCTTCACGACGAAGCCGGCGCGCTTGGCGGACTCGACCTGGTCGGCACTCACGCCGGTGATGCCCTCGCGATGCACGGCCTCGACGGGCACGCTCGTGTGGAACGCGAGACTGGCGAGGATCGCCGCCTTCTGCGCGGCGTCGTAGCCGCCGATGTCGGCGGTCGGGTCGGCCTCGGCGTAGCCGAGCTCGGTCGCGGTCGCGAGGGCGTCCTCGAGCGACGCCCCCGTCTCGTCCATGCGGTCGAGGATGAAGTTCGTGGTCCCGTTCACGATGCCGAGGATGCGGTTGATGCGGTCACCCGCGAGGCTCTCCCGGAGCGGCCGGATGATCGGGATCGCGCCGCCGACGGCCGCCTCGTACGACAGCTGCGCGCCGACCTGCTCGGCCGCCGCGAAGAGCTCGGGGCCATGGATGGCGAGGAGGGCCTTGTTGCCCGTGACGACGTCGGCGCCCGACGCGATCGCCTTGAGCACGAGCGTGCGCGCCGGCTCGATGCCGCCCATCAGCTCGATCACGATGTCGCTGCCGAGGATGAGCCCCTCGGCGTCGGTCGTGAGGAGCTCGGCGGGCAGGTCGACCTCGCGTCGTGCCGAGGGGTCCCGCACGGCGATGCCGACGAGCTCGATGCGCGCACCGACCCGCTGCGCGAGCTCCTCGGAGTGCTCGAGCAGCAGCCTCGCCACCTGCGAGCCCACCGACCCGGCGCCGAGGAGGCCCACGCGGATGGTGCGGTACTCGATCATGCGGTGGGCCCTCCTGCGGACTCGGATGCGTCGGTATGACCGGATGCCGCGGATGCCCCTCCGGCGTCGCGCGGGGCCGCGTCGAGTCCGGCGTCGCGCGCGAGCAGGTCGGACTCGGTCTCGCCGCGCACGATCACGCGTGCGACGCCGTCGCGCACGGCGACGACGGGCGGCCGCGGCACGTGGTTGTAGTTGTTCGCGAGCGACCAGCAGTAGGCGCCGGTCGCCGCCACGGCGACGACGTCGCCAGGCTCGATGTCGTGCGGCAGGTAGTCGGCGTCCACCACGATGTCGCCCGACTCGCAGTGCTTGCCGACGATGCGCATGAGCGCCGGCGGCGCATCCGACACCCGAGACGCGATGCGGGCCGTGTAGTCGGCGCCGTACAGCGCGGTGCGGAGGTTGTCGCTCATGCCGCCGTCGACCGAGACGTAGTGGCGCCACCCGCCCTCGATGGGCACGGGCTTCACCGTTCCGACCGTGTAGAGCGTGACCCCGGCCGGGCCGATGATCGAGCGCCCGGGCTCGAAGGCGAGCCTCGGCACGGGCACGCCGTGCGAACGGCAGGCCGCGGCGACGGCCTCGGCGATGCCGCGGGCGATCTCCTCGATGGGCGTGGGCTCGTCGGCCGACGTGTACGCGATCCCGAATCCGCCGCCGAGGTTGAGTTCGGGCACGGGCGCGAGCCGGGCGAGTTCGGCGTGCGCCGCGAGCAGCCGCTCGGCGGACTCGGCGAACCCGGCGGAGTCGAAGATCTGCGAGCCGATGTGGCAGTGCAGTCCGAGGAAGTCGAGCGACGCGTGCGCGCGGATGCGGATGCCGAGCTCCACGGCGCGCTCGAGGGAGACGCCGAACTTCTGGTCCTCGTGGGCGGTGGCGAGGAACTCGTGCGTCGAGGCGTGCACGCCGCTGTTCACGCGGAGCCGCACGGGCTGGATGCGGCCGGCGCAGGCCGCGGCATCCGCCACCCGTTCGATCTCTGCCTCGCTGTCGATGATGATCGACCCGACGCCCGCGGCGACGCCGCGCTCGATCTCGGCGATCGACTTGTTGTTGCCGTGGAAGCCGATGCGGGCGGGGTCGGCGCCCCCGGCGAGCGCGACCGCGAGTTCGCCACCTGTGGCGACGTCGACGCCGAGGCCTGCCTCGCTGACCCAGCGCACGATCGCGCCGGAGAGGAACGCCTTGCCGGCGTAGTAGACGGTCACGGTCGTGCCGACGGATGCCGCGGCCCGCTCGAATGCGGTGCGGATCCGTGCCGCGCGGGCTCGCGCATCGGCCTCGTCCACGACGTAGAGCGGCGTGCCGTACCGCTCGGCGAGCGAGGTCGCCGTCGCGCCACCGACGACCAGCCGACCGGCGGCGTCGCGGTGCGCGCCCGCGGGCCAGACCTCCGGGGCGAGCGCGTTGGCGTCATCGGGAACGCGGAGCCATCCGGGTACTGCTTCGGTGGATGCCACGGGGAAACCTCACGGGACGTAGCGGGTCGACGGGTCGCTCGCGGCGAGCGAACCCGGATCGGTTCCTGAAGCCTGCTGCGTGCCGCCCTTGTGGGGCGGCCTCCCCGAGTCTACCGAGGCGTCGCGGGCGGGCCGAATCGGTGACGTCTCGCGGCACGCCACCGCGAGGGCCCGCTTCCGCCACCGGTGCGGCTGCCGAGTTGAGGTCATCCGCACCGCGCGTTCCTCCCATCGGTGCGGATGACCTCAACTCGTGCCGATCTTCGCGACGACTTCGGGTCGATATCCCTCCCTGCCTCGGGAACCCGCGAACGTCGGTGGGTGGCAGCCATCCGTGCGCGCCTGGTCGCCGCCGCCCCCCGTCCCCCGCGGCACGCGCGCGCGGAGCGCCGATCAGTCGCAGCTGCCGGCGCGGGCGAGGCTCGCCTCGTCGAACATGAGCCCCTGCGCACGCAGCTCGACGGTCGCCGTGCCGGGCGAGATCGCGAGGTCGTGCACCTCGACTCCCTCGGGCAGGTACTGGGCGACGCAGATCGAGAGCGGGTCGTCGCCGAGCAGCCGGCCGACGACGACCGACACGTCGACCATGCCGGCCCCTGACGTGAGCTCGACGCCCTCGGGCAGGAGCAGCACGCTCTCGCCGGCCGCCGTCGGGCGGGCGGTCGCCGTGTAGTCGAGGCTGAACCCGAGCACCTCGATGGTGCCCGCGTACCCGACGAGGCCGTCGCCGAGCGTGAAGGCTCCGGTGACGCCCGGCACCGACACCAGCCGGTTGAGCGACTCCTCGTCGACGGTGACCGTGCCGACCACGGACCGCACCGGCGACGCGAGATCGACGGGCACCCCCTCGCCGATCACGTCGACCGCGACCGGGGTGCCGTTCACCGAGAGCTCGGGCGCGGTGAGCTCGACGCGGTCCATGGTGCCGGAGAGGTACTGTGCGATGACCGAGAACCCGCCGATCTCGACGTCGACCTCGCCGTCGATGCCGTCTGGGAGGCTGGCGCGCACCTGCTCGCCGAAGCGGTCTTCGGCGATGCCGCGCACCACGACGTCGGCCACGACGAGCAGTGCCGCGAGTGCGACGACGATCGCCGCGAGCGTGCCCCACACGCGACCGGTGCGGCGGCGCGGCGGCACAGCCGACGGCGTGGACATCACATGCGCTCGGGCGCCGAGACGCCGAGCAGGTCGAGGCCGTTGCGGATCACGTGGCCGGTCGCGTCGTTCAGCCACAGGCGGGTGCGGTGCAGGTCGCCGACGGGCTCGTCGCCGAGCGGCAGCACGCGGCAGTTGTCGTACCACCGGTGGTAGAGGCCGGCGAGCTCCTCGATGTAGCGCGCGACGCGGTGCGGCTCGAGCAGCTCGGCGGCATGGGCGACGATGCGCGGGAACTCCTGCAGCCCCCCCAGGAGCGCCGACTCCGTCTCGTGCGTGAGCAACTCGGGCGCGAACGTCGAGCGGTCGACCCCGACGGATGCCGCGTTGCGGTCGACCGCGGCCGTGCGTGCGTGCGCGTACTGCACGTAGAAGACCGGGTTGTCGTTGGTGCGGCGCGTGAGGATCTCGGGGTCGATGGTGAGCGGCGAATCGGCCGGATAGCGCGCGAGGGTGTAGCGGAGCGCGTCGGTGCCGAGCCAGGCCTGCAGGTCGTCGAGCTCGATGATGTTGCCCGCGCGCTTCGAGAGCTTCGCCCCGTTGATGCTCACGAGCTGGCCGATGTACACCTGGATGTCCCGTTCGGGGTCGTCGCCGGCTGCTCCGGCGAGGGCCTTGAGCCGGTGGATGTACCCGTGGTGGTCGGCGCCCAGCAGGTAGATCTTCTTCGTGAACCCGCGGTCGCTCTTGTCGAGGTAGTAGGCGGCATCGGCGGCGAAGTAGGTGTACTCGCCGTTGCTGCGCCGGATCACGCGGTCCTTGTCGTCGCCGAAGTCGGTCGTGCGCACCCAGACCGCGCCATCCTCATCGAAGACGTGACCCTGCGCGCGCAGCCGCTCGACGGCGGTGTCGACGTCGGAGAGCCCGTCGTCGCCGCGGTCCTGCAGGCGGCGCTCGCTCGTCCACACGTCGAAGTGCACGTTGAACCGCTCGAGCGACGCGCGGATCTCGGCGAGCTGCAGCTCGTAGGCGATCTCCTTGGCCGTGTGCAGCGCGACGTCGTTGGGCAGCTCGAGCAGGTGCGGCTCGCGCTCGAGCACGCGCGCCGCGAGGTCGGCGATGTACCGGCCCGGGTAGCCGTTCTCGGGCGTGGGCTCGCCCTTGGCGGCGGCGAGCACCGATGCCCCGAAGTTGTCCATCTGGGTGCCGGCGTCGTTGATGTAGTACTCGTTCGCGACCTCGGCGCCCGCCGCCCGCAGCACGCGGCTCATCGCGTCGCCGAGCGCGGCCCACCGGGTGTGGCCGATGTGGAGGGGCCCGGTGGGGTTCGCCGAGACGAACTCGAGGTTGATGACGTCGCCGGCGCGGGCGTCGCTGTGCCCGTACCCGGCGCCCGCCTCGACGATGGTCTTCGCGAGCGCGCCCGCCGCCGCGGCGTCCAGCCGGATGTTGATGAAGCCGGGGCCGGCGACCTCGGCGCTCGCGACGCCGTCGACCTCGCCGAGGGCGGTGGCCAGCTCTGCGGCGAGCTCGCGCGGGTTGGTGCCGAGCGGCTTCGCCACGCGCATGGCGATGCTCGAGGCCCAGTCGCCGTGCTCGCGGAGTTTCGGTCGCTCGAGCGTCACCTGGTCGGCCGTGAGCGCGAGGGAGACCTCATCTCCGGCCGCCCGACGCCGCTCGGCGATGCCGTTCACGAGGTCGGACAGGATACGCGAGAGGTCGTCGGGAGTCACCCGCGAATCCTATCCGCCGCGATTGGTAAGGTTCGTCACATGCCGCGCCCGATCCGCCCCGCCACGACCCGTTCCGCGGTCCTCGTTGCCGCAGCATCCATCGCCCTCCTCTCCGGATGCACCGGCACAACGCCCGAACCCACCGCGTCGGCCGCCGCGACCACGGCACCGGCGACACCCGGTTCGACGGCCGTGCCCGAGCCGACCGAGACGGCGGAGCCGCCGGTTCCGTTCGAGGTCGCGTGCGACGCGCTCATCACGGCCGACCAGCTCTACGCGTTCAACCCGAACTTCGGCGCCGACCCCGGCTACGAGCCGCAGGCCGACGCGGTCGTCATCGCGGTCGAAGAGGACGCGGGCACCGCGTGCGGCTACCTCAACCAGACGAGCGGCGAGGTCATCGAGATCGCCGTCGCCACGCCGAACGAGCAGGCCGGCGAGGCGCGGCGGAACGACGCGGCGCTGACGAGCACGCCCGTGCCGACCTATGGCACGCCCCCGGAGGTCGAGGGCTACTTCGACCAGGCGGGCGGTTCGGGCGAGGCGCAGGTGTTCAGTGGCCCGTACTGGATCGTGGTGCACTCCCCCGCGCTCTTCGAGCCCGGCGACGCGCAGCAGCTCGTGGAGTCCGTGCTCCAGAACCTGCCGGCCGCCTGATCGGACGACGACGGTGACGGCCAACTCCGCGACGGGCACGCCCTCCTGGCTCGGTGCCGTGAACGACCGCGCCGGACTCGCGGTGCTGCTCGAGCACGGGCCCCTGACCCGCAACCGCATCTGCGAGCTGGTCGGGGTCTCCAAGCCCACGGCCTCGCAGATGATGTCCCGGCTCCTCGCGGCCGGGGTGATCGAGGAGCGCGGCCGCACGTCGGGCGCGGCCGGCCGTAGCGCCGTCGTGTACGCCGCCCGCACCGACCGCCCGCTCGGCGTCGCCCTCGACCTCGACGCCTTCGAGCTGCGCGCGACCGTCGTCGACGCGACCGGCGGCGAGCGGCCGATCGTGCGCTTCGACCTGCCGCGCGACCCGACCGAGCGCTCGGCGGTCGACGAGGTGACGCGGGCGATCGCCGGGGCGAGCGCCGCGGCCGGCACCGATCCCGCCGAGGTGCACTCGGTGTGCATCGGCATCCCCGGGTACGTCGACCCCGGCGAGACCGGCGAGCTGTTCAGCGAGACGCTGCCCGGCTGGCCCGTGCGAGGGCCGCGCCGCATCCTCGAGACCGAGCTCGGCCGCACCGTGCACATCGAGAACGACGTGAACCTCGCCGCACTGGCCGAGCGCGAGCACGGAGCGGGAGCCGACAGCGACGTCTTCGTGCTGCTGTGGCTCGGCAACGGCGTGGGTGCGTCCTTCGACGTGACCGGCGACCTGCACCGCGGCAGCTTCGGCGGCGCCGGGGAGATCGGCTTCCTGCCGCTGTCGGTCGAGGCGAACGCGATCGATCCCGGAGCGCGGACCGTGCAGGACCTCGTCGGCGGCCGCGCGGTGGCGCTGCTCGCGAAGCAGTACGGCATCGAGGCGAGCGGGTATCACGCGACGCGCGCGGCACTCGAGGGCCATGACGCCCACGCGGCGCGCGAACAGGTGTTCCATGCCCTCGCCGAACGCGCGGCTCACGTCGCGCTCCCGCTCCTGGCGATCCTCGACCCGGGCCGCCTCGTGCTGGCGGGCCCATCGGCGAGCCTCGGTGGCCCCGCATTCGCGGCCGAGGTGGGCCGGGTCATCCGCCGCATCAGCCGTTGGAGCCCCGAGGTGGTGGCCACCGGCGTCGACCGCGATCCGGTGCTGCGCGGGGCCCGCCTGCTGCTCGCCGGGAAGGTCCGCGACGAGCTCCTCGACACCGTCGCGAGCGTGACGTGGGCGTGACCGGCCTCGCCGGTTGCGCACCGGCCGGTGTGCGGAGCGGAGGGTGCGCAGTGGTAGTCTTTCCAACTGTGCGCCTCCGTAGCTCAGGGGATAGAGCGCCGGTTTCCGGTACCGTAGGTCGGGGGTTCGAATCCCTCCGGGGGCACGTTGTGATGAGCCGGATCCGGTCAGCTCGCTGAGGATCCGGCTCGTTCCGTTTCCGGGTCGCGCCGCGTCCGCCGTCCGCGGGTCGGGGAGCGCCGGCGGAGCCGACGCGTCTCGGATCCGGGCTTCCGCAAGGCGGGTTTCGAGACGGCTGCGAGCGGCCTCCTGAACCCGCGGGCTTGGCTCTCCCCAACGAAACGGCCGTGCCGCTCGTCTGAAAGGATGACGGCGGAATCGCCGCCGTCGGGAGGAGCACGGGTGGCCCGGTCGTGGGACGAGGTGGCGACACGGCTCGTCGTCGAGCGCGGCGACGCGTTGAGCCGCTACGCGTACCTGCTCACGGGCAGCGTCGACGACGCCGCCGACCTCGTGCAGGACGCGCTCGTGCGCACGTTCGGCACGCCGAGGCTCGGCATGACGCTGCCCAGGGCGGAGGCCTACGTGCGGCGCGCCATCCTGAACGCGGTCATCGACCGGTCGCGACGCGACGGCACCTGGCGCAACGTGCGCCACCTCGCCGTGGAGCCGGCCGCGGTCGACTCCCCCGCGTCGGCCACCGACGAGCGGCTCGACCTCATCGAGCGGATCCGCCGACTGGCGCCGCGCCAGGCCGCGTGCATCGTGCTGCGGTACTACGAGGACCTCACGGTCGACGACGTGGCACAGGTGCTCGGCATCAGCTCCGGCGCCGTCAAGCGGTACCTCAGCGATGGGCTACGGGCCCTCTCCTCCTCGATCGATCCTGCGGGCGCGCGCGCCGCGCGGAGCGGAGGCAGCCATGTCGGCTCCTGACCCGAACGGCCCCCGCGGGCTCGGGGAGCAGTTGAAGCGGGCGGCGGATGCCGCAGCGCCGAACGCGATCGACGTCGACGAGGTGCTGCGGCGCAGCCGGGCCGCGAGGCGCAGCCGTCGCACGGCGCTCGTGAGCGGTGTCGGCGCCGTCGCGGGCGTGCTCGCCGTCACGGGGCTCGTGTTCGGGCTCCAGGGGATCTCCGGTCCCACCGCGACCGACGGCCAGGTCGCCCTCGAGTCGGCGGACTCCGGCGCCGCCTCCCCCGAGTCGGCAGGGAACGGCACGCTCGACGACGCGGCGGGCTCGCGGCTCGTCGCGCCGCACCTCGTGAACCGCTGCGGTGCACCGGTCGTTGCGCCGACGGATGCCACGTCGAGCCCGCTCGCCGTCACGGTCGCCCCGCCCGCGGGCCGTGTTGCCCGAGGCTCCGCGGCGACCGTCGTGATCACGGTGACGAACACGGGCGACGACGTCGTTTCGGGCAAGATCGCGGCGAGTATTCCCGTCACGATCGCGGACGACGGCGTCACCGTCTGGCACTCGGGTCCCGGCGACGACACCCCGGCCATCCAGGTCAGCATCGCGCCCGGCACGTCCATGTCGCTCGAGGCGGAGTTCGAGACGAAGGACTGCACCGAAGCCGACGAACCGGGCGAACCGCTGCCACCCGACGTGCCCGCGCTCGAGCCCGGCGAATACGGGCTGGGCGCCGTCGTCCCCTTCACCGACGCAGACGGTGCGAGCACCGTGTACCTCGTCTCCCCGCTCGCCCCGTTCACGGTCGGCTGACTCCGAGACCGCCCCGCGCCCCGGCCACGTGGACGCGGCATCCGCCCGCCGCATAGACTCGGAGGCGTTCGCTCGGCCGGGGGAAAGGCACTGGTGCATGGCATCCGTTCGTGGCAGCTCGGTGATTCTGGCGATCGCACTGGGGGCGGTGCTCGGCGTCGCGGCACCGACCGTCGCGTGGGCCGAGGACCCCGTCGAGTTCGGATCGTCGCCCGTCGTCGACACGGTCGGCGCACTCGGAGGCCGCACCGACGAGGTCATCGAGGCCATCGACCGGGCCGCCGACCAGAGCGGGAGGCAGCTGTTCGTCGCCTATGTCGACGAGTTCACGAACCCCGAGGCCGCCGACAGCTGGGCGAACGACACCGCGATCGCCAACAACATGGGCGCGGAGGACTACCTGCTCGCCGTGGCCGTCGACGGTCGCGCCTTCTACCTCTCGGCGGACGGCGAGGCCTCACTGTCGGACGAGGAGCTCGATCGCCTTCAGCTGGAGGTCATCGAGCCGCGCCTCCGCGACGAGGACTGGGCCGGCGCCGCCATCGCGGCCGCCGAGTTCCTGGGCGGCGGATCGGGCGGCGCCGGAGGGGGCGGCGGCTGGGGCTGGGTGTGGTTCGTCGTCATCGCGGCCGTCGTTGTCGCGATCGTCGCCATCGTGCTTGCCCGCCGGCGGAAGAAGCGACCCGAGGCCGAGCAGGGTCCGCCGCCGCCCTCGGTCGAGGAGCTCCGTCGCGAGGCCGGGAGCGCACTCGTCGCGGCCGATGACGCCGTGAAGACGAGCGAGGAGGAGCTCGCCTTCGCGGTCGCCTCCTACGGCGACGAGGCGACCGCCGACTTCCGCACGGCGCTCGACGGCGCGAAGGCGAAGCTCGCCGAGGCCTTCACCCTGCAGCAGCAGCTCGACGACGCCGAGCCCGACAGCGAGGAGGAGCGGCGCGCCTGGTACGGCGGCATCATCCGGCTCGCCGGCGAGGCCGACACGCTCCTCGACGAGCAGGCCGAGCGCTTCGACGAGCTCCGCTCCCTCGAACGCAACGCGCCGGCCGAGCTCGAGCGCGTGCGCGCCGAGGTCGAGGCGGCACAGGCCACCGTCGCGCCTGCGGCCGAGCGCCTCGCCGCCCTCACGTCGCAGTACGCGGCATCCGCCATCGCATCCGTCGCCGACAACCCGGCGCAGGCCGAGGCGCGCCTGACGTTCGCGCGCGGTGCCCTCGATGAGGCTGCCGCCGCGCTGGCCGCAGGGCGTGCCGGCGACTCCGCCGTCGAGATCCGCGCGGCCGAGGAGGCCGGCGACCAGGCTCGGCTCCTCGGCGACGCCATCGACCGGCTCGCCGCCGACCTCGCCGCCGCCGACCGGGCGGTCGCCGCCGGGGTCGCCGACCTCGAACGCGACGTGCAGACGGCACGCGGGTTCGGAGCCGCCGCCGTGGCCCAGCTCGCCGAGCGCGTGGCCGCCGAGGCCGCGCAGTTGCGTGCCGCGATCGCAGCGCCCGCGCGCGACCCGCTCGCGGCGCAGGCCCGCCTCGAGCAGGTGAACGCCGAGATCGACGCGGCCATCGCCGGCGCGCGCGACGCCGCCGAGCAGCGCGCCCGCGCCGAGGCCCAGCTCGGACGCTCGCTCACCGCAGCCCGCGCCCAGGTGCAGGCTGCTGAGGACTACCTCGTCGCGCGGCGCGGGGGCGTGGGCGCCGAGGCGCGCACGCGGCTGGCCGAGGCCGGACGCCTGCTCGTCGAGGCCGAGGGGGCCGCGCCGACCGACCCGGCCGGCGCGCTCGCGACCGCCCAACGCGCCGAATCGCTCGCCCGCACCGCGCTCTCGCTCGCCCAGCAGGACGTAGGCGGGTTCAATGCCGGCATGGGCGGCGGCTTCGGCACGCCCACGGTCGGCGGAAGCGGAGGCGGAGGCGGCGACCTGTTCGGCGCGGTGCTCGGCGGCATCCTCATCAACTCCGTGCTCGGCGGCGGAGGAGGCGGCTTCGGCGGAGGAGGCGGCTTCGGCGGAGGCGGCCGCCGGACCGGCGGCTTCGGCGGCGGTTTCGGCGGCGGTGGCCGGCGCTCCCCGGGCAGCTTCGGCGGCTCGGGCACGCGCTCCCGCCGCGGGGGCGGAGGGCGATTCTGAGCGCTGAGAAGGACCCACCACGACCTGACGATCACCGATCACCACGAAAGGAACCACCATGACGAAGCAGTCCATCTTCGGCCGCATCTCGCAACTCCTGAGGGCGAACATCAACGCCCTCATCGACCAGGCCGAGGATCCGCAGCTGATGCTCGACCAGATGGTGCGCGACTTCACCAACTCGATCGCCGACGCGGAGGCCGCGATCGCCGAGACGATCGGCAACCTGCGCCTCCTCGAGGACGACCACCGCGAAGACGTCGAGGCGGCACGCGAGTGGGGCGAGAAGGCCCTGGCCGCGAGCCGCAAGGGCGACGAGCTGCGCGCGGCCGGCGACACCGCCGACGCCGACAAGTTCGACAGCCTCGCGAAAGTCGCCCTGAGCCGCCAGATCTCATCCGAGAACGAGGCTCGGTCGGCCGAACCGCAGATCGCCGCGCAGACCGAGGTGGTCGAGAAGCTCAAGGCCGGGCTGAACGGCATGAAGGAGAAGCTCGTCCAGCTGCAGAACAAGCGGTCCGAGCTCATCGCGCGTTCCAAGACGGCCCAGGCTCAGAAGCAGGTGCACGATGCGATCAAGTCCGTCGACGTGCTCGACCCGACGAGCGAGATCGGGCGCTTCGAGGACAAGATCCGCCGTGAGGAGGCCGTCGTCCGCGGGCAGGCCGAGCTCGCGGCATCCAGTCTCGACGCGCAGTTCAACGAGCTCGACGACCTCGGTGAGCTGACCGAGGTCGACGCCCGCCTGGCCGCGCTCAAGGCCGGCGGCTCCTCGCAGAGCGCCATCTCGGGCTGACCCTCGGTCGGTGACGGATGCCGCGACCCACGTCATTGGTCGCGGCATCCGTCGTCTGATCGCGAGGTTCCTGACGGCTCGACCGGCGAGTCGGGCCGGCAGGAGCGTGCGCACGGCGCCGGAACGGCCGAGCCGTGCGTCCGTGGTCACCGATAGGCAGTCGAGCGCGTTCGCCGCAGCCACGTAGACGGCGTCGGCGATGCGCTCGACGCTGGCCGGGATTCGGAGCTCTCGCTCGATCATGCCCGTGACGAGTTGGCTGAGCGACACGCGCTCGGCCGGTGCCCGCCGGCGCAGGGCCTCGTGCAGTGGGTCGGGCAGGTCCTTCACGTGCAGATTCGCCATGGCATGAGAATCGCATGCCGCGTGCATGCGTGATCGGACACCTGCGCAAGTCCCCGGCGCGCTCGACCGCAGCGGCATCGGGCGCGATACTGAGAGCCATGCCCGCAACCTTCGTCGTCGTCCCCCTCTGGCAGGGTTCCGTGTCCGCTCGCGCGATGAGCCATGCCGACGGGGCGATTGCCATCCAGGGCGATCTCCCATCCGCTTCCACCCTCATCGTGGAGGTGCCGGTCGAGGCCGGGGACTCCCTCGGTACCGGCGTTCGCCGGTACAGCGCGCTGCGGCGCGTGCGCGAGCGCACCGAGGAGGCCCTCGCGGGCGTGCCCGACTGGGCGCTCACGATCGGCGGCGACTGCAGCGCATCGCTCGCCGCGGTCGCGCACGCATCACGGCGCACGGGCGGCGACCTGGCCGTACTGTGGCTCGATGCGCATCCTGACCTGAACACCCCGGAGTCGTCGCCGTCGGGCGGGTTCGGCGGCATGACGCTCCGTGCGATCGCGGGCGAGGGCGCCGAGGGGCTCGCGCTCGACGAGACGACGCGCGTGGACCCGGCTCGCCTCGTGCTCGGGGGCATCCGCGCCGTCGACGACGGGGAGCAGCGCTTCATCGACGAGCACGGCATCACGGTGCTCACGGTGGACGATCTCTCGGATCCGACGGTCGTCATCGGCGCACTCGAGCGGACCGGGGCCGCGAACGTGTTCGTGCACGTCGACCTCGACGTGCTCGACCCGTCGGCGCTCGCGGGCCTCTCGTACCCGATGCCGTTCGGGGTCGATGCCGCCGCCCTCGCGGCGCTGCTCCGCGCGGTGGCCGCGCACTTCCCGCTCGCCGGCGCCGCGATCGCGGGTTTCGCACCGGGCTCCGGCGACGCCGCGAGCAATGACCTTCCCACGATCCTCCGGCTCGTCGGCGCGCTCACTGCCGGCGAGCGGGCGGCGCGCGAGAACGCAGCGCGCCAGGCCGATGCGATCTGACGCAGGCACCCGACCGAGAGGAGACACATGGAACGCGAGGTGGACGTCATCGTCCTGGGCGGCGGCCCCGTCGGCGAGAACGTGGCCGACCGCACCCGCGCGGGGGGCCTTGAGACCGTGATCGTCGAGCGCGAGCTCGTCGGCGGCGAGTGCTCGTACTGGGCGTGCATCCCGTCGAAGACCCTGCTCCGCAGCGCGGCCGCATTGCGGGCGGCTCGGCGCGTGTCCGGCGCGGCCGAGGCGATCACGGGATCGCTCGACGTGGCGGCGGTGCTTCGCCGACGCGACTACTGGGTGTCGGACTGGACCGACACGGGCGCGGTCGGCTGGCTCGACAGCGTGGGCATCGAGCTCGAGCGCGGCTCCGGCCGCCTCGACGGGCCCCGACGCGTCGTGGTGGAACGATCCGACGGCACGGAGGTGACGCTCGTCGCCCGTCATGCGGTCGTGGTCTCCACGGGCTCCGATCCGGTCGTGCCGCCCATTCCCGGACTCGTCGAGGCCCGCCCATGGACGAGCCGCGACGCGACGAGCGCGAAGGATCCGCCCGCCCGCCTCGCGATCATCGGCGGCGGCGTCGTGGCGACCGAGATGGCGACCGCGTACGCGGGCTTCGGCACCGAGGTCACCCTGCTCGTGCGCAGCCGCCTGCTCGGCGGCTTCGAGCCCTTCGCCGGCGAGGCCGTCGCGGCCGGGCTGCGCGGGCTCGGGGCATCCGTGCGGCTCGGTGTCGAGCCGACGAAGGTCGAGCGCACCGAGCAGGGCGAGGTGGTCATCACGCTCGACGACGAATCGAGCGTGACGGCCGACGAGGTACTCGTCGCGACCGGACGCACGCCCCGCACCCGAAGGATCGGGCTCGACACCGTGGACCTCGAGCCCGGCGCCTGGCTCGACGTCGACGAGACCATGCTCGTGCACGGGGCCACGGGCGACGGCGACTGGCTGTACGCCACCGGCGACGTCAACCATCGGGCACTCCTCACCCATCAGGGCAAGTACCAGGGCCGCGCGGCGGGCGACGTGATCGCCGCCCGGGCGAAGGGCACTCGCGTCGACGCGTCGCCGTGGGGCGTGCACGCCGCGACGGCCGACCACGCCGCCGTGCCGCAGGTCGTGTTCGCCGAGCCAGAGTGCGTCGCGGTCGGACTCACCGAGGCCGCGGCCCGCCGAGCGGGCATCGAGGTGCGCATCGGCGACGTCGCCATGGAGTCGGCGAGCGGCGCCGGCATCCTCGCCGACGGCTACGAGGGACGTGCGCGTCTCGTGGTCGACGCCGGGCGAGGGGTCGTCGTCGGCGCGACCTTCGTCGGCCAGGACGTCGCCGAGCTGCTGCACGCCGCGACGACCGCGATCGTCGGCGAGGTCCCCGTCGACCGGCTCTGGCACGCGGTGCCCGCCTTCCCGACCATGAGCGAGGTCTGGCTGCGGCTGCTCGAGGACCTCGGGCGGCCCGAGGCCGCCGCGTGAGCGACCGGATGCTCCGGATCCGCCTCACCGACTCGCCCATCAGCCGCGCGGGGTACTGGTGGGCGACCCTCGTGGGCTTCACCTGGGGCTTCCTGTGGAGCACCGGGCCGATCGCGGTGCGCCAGGGGCTCATCGTGTTCACGGGCATGCCGAAGTGGACGTTCGGGCGGGGCGGCTCGTGCGTGGGCGGCTGCTACCTCACCGAGCGCAACGCCGGCGACGTCGTGCTCGGCCACGAGGCGGTGCACCGGGCGCAATGGCGCAAGTACGGGATGCTCTTCCCGTTGCTCTACTTCGCGTCGGGGTTCGATCCCCTGCGGAACCGCTTCGAGATCGAGGCGGGACTGGAGGCCGGCGGCTACGTCGGCCGCGGGCGGCCGGTGCGGAAGCCCGGCACGCCTCGCTGAGACGCCGAACGGCCCGAACGCGCGCGGCTGCGGCATCCCGGCCCTTCGATGCCCCTCGGCGCGCCAGTTCCGCGCCCGGTGCGCCAGTTGAACTGGCGCACCGGGCGCGGACGTGGCGCGGGAGCGTGGAGAGCCCCGGGTCAGCCGGTCGAGCTGCCCGGAGCTCAGCGAATACGGCGGTGCCATCGCTGACGTCGGTGCCGCCCGTGCGCCACTTCCGGCGGTTCTGCGCCATCCGTCGTGGCGCGTTGGCTGCGGAAGTGGCGCAGCCCGGACCCCGGAGTCACCAGTTCGGCGGATGCCGGTGCCCTCGTCGCACGCGACGCTCCAGCTGTGCCGCGAGCGCGAAGAGCGTCGCCTCGCCGCCCGGCCGGCCGATGAGCTGCACGCCCATCGGCACGCCGCCCGCAGTCTCGTCGACGGGCACCGTGATGGCCGGAAGCCCCGCGACGTTGACGAACGACGTGAACGGCGTCACCTGCACCTGCTGGGCGAAGTTCCGCTCGCCGTCCTCCTGGTCGTACCGGCCCACCGGCGGCGGCGTGAGCGCGAGGGCGGGCGTCAGCACCGCATCGAACGCCGCGAACCGGCGGATGACGCGCTCCTCGAAGCCCGCGAGCCACGCGAGTGCCTCGGCGAGCTGCCGGGCCGGCAACGACCGCCCCCGCAGCATGAGCCACCGCGTGAGCGGCTCGAGCAGCGCCTCCGCCTCGCCGTCGACGTCGATCGTCGCCGCGCCGGCCTGCCAGATGGTGCGGAACGCCGCGGGATACCCCGGCTCGGGCGCCGGCGCGATCGCCTCGACGCCGTGGCCGAGCGCGTCGAACGCCGAGATCGCCCGCTCCAGCGCGGCGTGCGCCTCGGGCGCGATGGTGATCTCGTAGGCGTCGTCCCACGGCGTGTCGGTCACGACGCCGAGCTGGAAACGCCCCTCGCCGCGGATCGCCGCTCCGAGGTACGGGCCGTCGTCGCCCGGCGCGCGCACGGCGAATCGGTGAGCGGCGGGGTATCCGGTCGGCGCGATGATCCCATCGAGGAGGAGCGCGGCGTCGGCGACGTTGCGCGCGATCGGTCCCACGACGCCGAGGCCGGCGAGGCTCGCGAGCCCGGGTCCGGCCGGCACGCGGCCCCGAGACGGCTTGAGGCCGACGAGGCCGCACGCCGCCGCCGGGATGCGGATCGACCCGCCGCCGTCGGATCCCGGCGCGAACGGCAGCATCCCGGATGCCACGGCCGCCGCCGCCCCCCCGCTGGAGCCGCCCGCACCGAGCGACGGGTCCCATGGGTTGCGGGTCGGCGGCCCGGCGAGGCCCTCCGTGTACGACGGCAGCCCGAACTCCGGCGTCGCGCTCTTGCCGAGGCTCACGGCTCCCGCGTCGTCGACCGCACGCACGAGCTCGTCGGACTCGTCGGGCACGAAATCGGCGAACGCACGAGAGCCCAACCGGGTGGGCACCCCTGCGCGCCGGTGCAGGTCCTTGTCGGCGAGCGGCATGCCCCACAGCGGGGCGGCGGTGGCCACGTGCTCCTCCACGAACCGCGCGCGGTTGATCGCTGCGTCGGGCGTCACCGTGGCGAACGCGCCGATCGCGCCGTCGAGCCGCTCGATGCGGTCGAGGTAGTGGCGGGCGACCTCGACCGGCGACACGTCGCGCCGCTGCAACAGCTGGTGGAGCTCGAGGGCCGTGTACTCGTGCAGCTCGGTCATCCTCCGAGCATACGGTCGAAGGCGCGTCCCGATCGCTATGGTGAGGGCATGCGTGCTCGTGGCAGCCGAGGACCGTCGACCCGGGCGTCGATCGGGGCGTCCGCCACGGCGTCGGTCGTGAGGCATCCGCTCGTCTGGGGCGCCGCCTGGGCGACGGTGTTCACGGCGCTCATCGTGGTCGCCGGCATCCTCGACTGGCCGACCCTCGCGTGGTCGATCCTCGTGCTCGTGCTCGTGGCGCCCAGCCTCGCCGCCACGATCATCGTGCTGAGCGTCACTCCGCGCGATCACCTGCACGATCGCACCACGGTGTTCGGGCACTTCTTCGTGCGCTACCTCACGCTCGTGCTCGCGTTCATGGCCTGGTCGGCGTCGGTCGTGCTGGGCGCCGTGATCTCCACGTCGATCCAACTCGCGGCCGAGGGCGACGACGAGGAGGTCGCGAGCATCGGGTTCGACCTGATGGCAGCGCTCACGCCTGCGGTCGTCGCCGTTCTCTGGGGCGCGCTCATCGTGCGCTGCGTGTGGTTCCTCGGCCGGCTGCGCGGCTGGCGGGAGGCGCCCGAGGCGAGCGAGGTGCCGGCGACCCTCTTCGCCGGCGCTCCCGCGCTCCGTCGGGTCGTCATCGGCCTCGCGCATCCGGGACTGCTCCTGGCCACGGGCCTCGCCTCGACGGTGACCGCGCTCATCGCGGCGGAGCTCGAGCTGTACGTGGTGCTCTGAGCCGGCTCGCGTGCGTCGGACACGCGCGCCCCGCCCCACCGGCCGGCTCGCGGCATCCGCTCAGCTACTTCAGCGACTTCTGCAGCAGCACGGTGCCGAGCCAGCGCTCGAACTTGAAGCCGACCCGGCCCATGCGGCCGATCTCCTCGAACCCGAACTTCTCGTGCAATGCGATCGACGCCTCGGCGCCCTGGTCGGCGATGACGGCGATCATCTCCTTGAGCCCTGCGGCCTTCACGCGGGCGATGAGCTCGGCGAGGAGCGCCCGCCCGAGCCCCTTGCCCGCCGCCGCGGGCCCGAGGTAGATCGAGTTCTCGACCGTGTACCGGTAGGCGCGCTTCTGCTTCCACGGCGACACGAGCGCATAGCCGAGGATCTGCCCCGACGGCGACTCGGCCACGAGGAAGGGCATGCCGAGCTTCTGGAGGTAGGAGAACTTCGCCCTCCACTCGCGAAGGGTCATCGCATCCTCATCGAACGTGACCGTTGAGTTCGCGACGTAGTAGTTGTAGATCTCGCGCACCGCAGGCATGTCGGGGAGCCGGGCGTCGCGGATCGAGAACTCGAACGGCGCCTCGGCCGGCTCGGGCTTGCGCAGGTGACGGGGCAGCACGCGCCGCTCCTGGTATTCCTCCTCGAGCATCCCTCCAGATTACTCCGGGCGTGTTGCATCCGGATGTCAGTCCGGCAGGCTCCAGTCCACCGGCTCGCCGCCCTGCGCCACCAGCATCGCGTTCGCCCGGCTGAACGGCCGCGACCCGAAGAACCCGCGACTGGCCGAGAGCGGGCTCGGGTGCGCCGACTCGATGACCGGCGTGTCACCCAGCAGCGGCCTGAGGCCCTGGGCGTCGCGCCCCCACAGGATCGCCACGAGCGGCGTGCCGCGCGCCACCAGCGTGCGGATTGCGTGGTCGGTCACGTGCTCCCAGCCGCGCCCCCGGTGCGATGCCGGCAGGCCCGGCTGCACCGTGAGCACCCGGTTCAGCAGCATGATGCCGTTCCGGCTCCAGTGCGTGAGGTCGCCGTGCGCGGGCGGCGCGATGCCGAGGTCGTCGGCGAGCTCGCGGTAGATGTTCGCGAGGCTGCGCGGCACCGGCCGCACGTGCGGGTCGACGGCGAAGGAGAGGCCGATCGGATGCCCCGGCGTCGGGTACGGGTCCTGGCCCACGATGAGCACCCGCACGCCGTCGAGCGGCGCGCCGAACGCCCGCAGCACCCGGTCGCCGCTCGGCAGGTAGCCGCGGCCTGCCGCCGTCTCGGCGCGGAGGAAGTCGCCGAGCGCGGCGATCCCCGCCCCGACGGGCGCGAGGGCGCGCGCCCAGCCCGGGTCGATGAGGCCGTCGGCGGCGAGCTCGTCGAGGGTCTTCGCCACGTCAGGCGCCGATCGTCGACACGAGCACACCCGACTCCGCGGGGAGCGCCCGCCAGACGCTGCCGTGCCCGGCCACGCGCAGGCCGCCGTCGCCGACGAACGCCGCAAATGCGGCGCCGTCGGGCTCCTCCTGCCAACCACCGCCCACCAGGTGCACGCTCACGCGGCACCCTCCGCGAGGTCGACGGGCGGCAGCGCCGACCACGGGAACACGATCCAGTCGTCGGTGCGCCGGTGGTCGTAGTCGGGCTCGAGCACCGTGTGCGACTTCGTGTAGAGCGTCGCGGTGCGCACCTCGGCGCCCTCGTCGCGGATGATGGCGACGACCTTAGCGAGCGTGCGGCCGGAGTCGGAGACGTCATCGACGAGGAGCACGCGCTTGCCGCCGAGCGCGGGGGCGTCGAGCATCGGCGGATGCAGCACCGGCTCGGGCAGGCGCTCGTCGATGCCCGAGTAGAACTCCACGTTGATCGAGCCGCACGCCTTGGTGCCGAGTGCGTACGAGACGGCGCCCGCGAGGAGCAGCCCGCCCCTGGCGATCGCGATCACGACATCGGGCCGGAAGCCCGACCGGAGCACGTCGCCGGCGAGAGCCCTCGCGGCGTCGCCGAACTCGTCCCAGGTGAGGATCTCGCGCCGGATCCCGTCGACGCCCCTGGCGGCGTCGTTCGCATCGAAGGTCATCCCGTCAGGCTACCCGGCGGGTCCGGCGGGATGCGCACCGTCGACATCCGCTGCCGCTGCCTCGGGGTCCGCCTCAACCTCCGCCCTCGCCTTCGCGTCCAGGTCGGCGTCCGCCTCGGCATCCGCCTCGAGGTCCGCCTCCGCCTGCAGGTCGGCCTCCGCCTGCGCCGCGGCCGCGGCGGGGTCGGGCTCCTCCCCCGCCGCGAGCGAGGGCGGCGCCGCGAGCGTGCCGCCGCCCTGGTGCCGGAGCCCAGCGACCCGCTCGTTGAGGAAGGAGATGATCGTCGCCGACGCCGTGCCGACGATCGCGACGCCGCCTGCCATCAGCAGGACCGCGTAGAACCGGCCGAGCGAGGTCACCGGGTAGGTGTCGCCATAGCCCACGGTCGCGATCGTGACGACCGCCCACCAGATGGCATCGCCGAAGGTAACGATGTTGGCCCCCGGCGCGTAGCGCTCGGCTTCCAGCGTGGCGAGCGCGAGGAAGAACACCCATGCGAACGCGTAGGCGAGTGCGAGCGTGATGAACTGCGCTCGGACTGCCGTCGGCGTGTGCCGTTTCAGGACCGGGAGATTCTGCAGGAGGCCGACGACGCGGAGTGCACGGAACACCGGCAGGATGGCCGAGAGCACCTCGAACGGATGATGCCAGGCGTAGTGCCAGCGTCGGCCGCGCGGCGTAAGCGAGATCCGGATGATGACATCGATGACGAAGATCACCCAGGTGGTGATGAGGATGACGGCCAGGACGGTCGTCACCCCCTGTGGCCGATCCGGCCACAGCACGTAGACCGTGTAGCCGAGGACGAACAGCACGCCGAGCAACGCGAGGGTGCGCCCGGTCACGTCGACGTAGCGACGACGGCGTCGCGTCGCCTCGTCGCCCTCGGGCCCGCCCCGCAGGCTCATCGCGTGGTCTCCGCCCGCACCACGAGTTCACCCTTCGCGAGGCGGTACGGCGCCGCCTGCGCCACGGGCTTCACGACGATGAGGTCGAGGTCGACGTGGGCGGGCTTCAGCACGGCGTCGGCGATGACCGCGGCGATGTCCTCCGCCACGAGCGGCTCGGGCACGTCGTCGTAGACGGCGTCGGCCCGGGCGCGGTCGCCGCCGAAGCGCACGAGCGCGAACTCGTCGGTCCTCACCATGCCCGGTGCGACCTCGATGACCCGCAGCGGCTCGCCGTTCAGCTCGAGGCGCAGCACTTCGGTGAGCGCGTGCGCCGCGAACTTCGCGGCGTTGTAGCCGCCGCCGCCGACGTAGGCGACATGCCCGGCGATCGAGGTGACGTTCACGATGTCGGCGACCCCGCGTTCGACCGCTCCGCGGCGCAGCAGTGGCAGCAGGGCGCTCGTGACCCGTTTGAGCGCGAGCACGTTGACCTCGAGCATCCACGCCCAATCGTCGATCGACGACGCCTCGACCGAGTCGAGTCCCTTCGCGCCGCCCGCGTTGTTCACGAGGGCGTGCACCGGCCCGCTCGCGGCGAGGTGGTCGCGCAACGCGTCGACGTCGCCCTGCTTCGTGAGATCGGCGACGAAGACGGATGCCCCGGTATCGGCCGCGAGCGCCCGCAACCGCTCCTCGCGGCGGGCGACACCGACCACCTCCCACCCGGCCGCGCGCAGCGCCCGCGCGGTCGCCTCGCCGATCCCGGAGCTCGCACCCGTCACGACGGCTCGCAGCATGCTCATGCGCTCATTCTGCCGTGCGGCGGGCGGATGCCACGAGTGCCGGGCCGGGGCATGCGCCAGGCTCGTGCGGTTGAATGGATCGATGCACACGAGGCCGCACACGACCCCGACCCGGCGACGACGGGTCCCGCTGTGGGACAACGCCCGCTGGATCGCGATCACCCTCGTCGTGATCGGCCACGGCATCCTCCCGCTCATCCACGAGGATGACGCCGCCTACAGCGTCTACCTGTTCATCTACTCGTTCCACGTCGCCGTCTTCGTGACGGTGAGCGGGTACTTCGCGAAGTCGGGTCCGCCGAACGCGCGGGCGCTCCGGCAGGTGCTCACCGACATCGTGTTCCCGTTCTTCATCTTCGAGACGATCTGGAGCGTCCTCCGCTGGGCGCTTGGCGGCGAGTTCGCCCTCGACTTCACGACCGCCTCGTGGACGCTGTGGTTCCTCATCGCGCTCGCGGTGTGGCGCATCGTGCTCCCGTACCTCGTGCTGCTGCGCTACCCGCTCCTCATCGCGATCGCGATCTCGATCGGCGCGGGCTACATGGAGACGATCGACGCGACGCTCGCGCTCTCGCGCACGTTCGGCATGCTCCCCTTCTTCGTGTTCGGCTGGAAGCTTCGGCAGTGGCAGCTCACCGGCCGCTGGCTGGAGCTGCGCCCGGCGGTCGCCTGGCGCTGGCGGGGCGTCGCGATCGTGCTCTTCGCGGCGGTGCTCGCCCTGATGCCCATGGCCATCGAGACCTGGCGCGATCTCCGGCTCCGCCGGTTCATGCTCTACGACGAGTCCTACGAGGCGATCGGCTACGACGAGCCGTGGTCGGGCGCCATCCGGCTCGCGCTCCTCCTGTTCGCGATGGTGCTCGCGGTGGCGTTCCTCGTGCTCATGCCGCGAGGCGTCCACTGGTTCACCGCGTTCGGCGGCGCGACGATGTACATCTACCTGCTGCACACGTTCGTGCTCCTCCCCTTCCGCGAGACCGGCGTACTCGCGGGCGACCAGCCCTTCTGGGTGCTCCCGGCGATGATCCTGTTCTGCATCGGCATCTCGATCGTGCTGTCGCTGAAGCCGGTGCGGCGGGTGTTCCGCCCGCTCGTGGAGCCTCGGGCACGGTGGCTGTTCCGGCCCGAGCCGACAACGGCCACGGGCACGATCGTGCTGCCGCCCGAGGAGCACAAGCGTACCGAGTGAGCGGATGCCGCGGCATCCGCTCGGTGCATGACGCCGTGTGTCGGGTGTCGTTGCCGGCGCGGGCGACCCCTCGTAACGTGGGCGCAGGTTGCGGCGGGGGCCGCACACCCCACCCCGAGAAGGAGACCTCCATGAGCGAGAACGCCGCCGACTGGCGCTTCGAGACGAAGCAGGTGCATTCGGGCGCCGCGCCCGACCCGGTGACCAACGCCCGCGCCACGCCGATCTACCAGACCACGTCCTACGTGTTCAACAGCGCCGAGCACGCCCAGAACCTCTTCGCGCTGGCCGAGTTCGGCAACATCTACACGCGCATCATGAACCCCACGCAGGCCGTGGTCGAAGAGCGCCTCGCCGCACTCGAGGGGGGCACCGGCGCCCTGCTCGTGGCATCCGGCCAGGCCGCCGAGACCTTCGCGGTCCTGAACATCGCGCAGGCGGGCGACCACATCGTCTCGTCGTCGTCGATCTACGGCGGCACGTACAACCTCTTCAAGTACACGCTCGCGAAGCTCGGCATCGAGACGACGTTCGTCGAGAACCAGGACGACGCCGACGAGTGGCGTCGCGCGGTGCGCCCGAACACGAAGCTGTTCTTCGCCGAGACGATCGGCAACCCGAAGATCAACGTGCTCGACATCAAGCTCGTGGCCGACATCGCGCACGAGTCGGGCCTCCCCCTCATCGTCGACAACACGATCGCGACTCCATACCTCATCCGCCCGTTCGAGCACGGCGCCGACATCGTGGTGCACTCGGCGACGAAGTTCCTCGGCGGCCACGGCACGGTCATCGGCGGCGTCATCGTCGACGGCGGGAAGTTCGAGTGGTCGAAGAACGTCGAGAAGTTCCCGGGCCTCACCGAACCCGACCCCTCCTACCACGGCGCCAGCTACACGGCCGCGGTCGGCGACGGCCTCGCCTACGTCATCAAGGCGCGCGTGCAGTTGCTGCGCGACCTCGGCTCGGCGATCTCGCCGCAGAGCGCGTGGCTGCTCATCCAGGGCATCGAGACGCTGTCGCTCCGCATCGAACGTCATGTGCAGAACGCCCAGGAGATCGCGGAGTGGCTCGACGATCACCCCGACGTCGCGAGCGTGAACTACTCGGGCCTGCCGTCGAGCCCGTGGTATGCCGCCGCCAACAGGTACGCCCCGAAGGGCGTCGGCGCGGTGCTGTCGTTCGAGCTCAAGGGCGGCGTGGACGCCGGCCGTGCCCTCGTCGACAACCTGCAGCTGTTCAGCCACCTCGCGAACATCGGCGACGTGCGCTCGCTCGTCATCCACCCGGCATCGACGACGCACTCGCAGCTCACGCCCGAGCAGCAGCTCACGACCGGCGTGACGCCGGGCCTCGTGCGCCTCTCGGTGGGCATCGAGAACATCGACGACCTGAAGGCCGACCTCGAGGCCGGCCTCGCCGCCGCGCGTGCCGCCACGGACCCCGCCCGGGTCTGACCGATCGAGACGACGGATGCCGCGGCCCACGGGCTCGCGGCATCCGTCGTCTCCCCCTGCCAGCGGTGGAACGTGTAACAATCGCCCGCCCCAGGCCGCCGTTCGGGGAGAATCGGAGCATGGACTGGCAGACGACGGCCGACGCGGTGCCGGCGCGCATCGTCTCCGAGGCACGCGCGCTCACGATGGCCGGTCGTGCGCCGGCGACGGGCGCGTGGCGCGAGGGCGATCCGGTCGGCGGCCGCCGCTTCGTGACCATCGGCGACCTGCCCCTCGAGTCCGGCGAGACCCTTCCAGGGGTACGGATCGCCTACGAGCAGTGGGGAACCCTGTCGCCCGCGGCGGACAACGCCATCCTCGTCCTGCACGCCCTCACGGGCGACAGCCACGTCATCGGCCCGGCCGGGCCGGGGCATCCGAGTGCCGGATGGTGGCCGGGGGTCGTCGGTCCCGGCCTCCCGATCGACACCGACCGCTACTTCGTGGTCGCCCCGAACGTGCTCGGCGGTTGCCAGGGCTCCACGGGGCCGGCGTCGCTCGCTCCCGACGGGGCGGAATGGGGCGCGCGGCTGCCCTTCCTCACCATCCGCGACCAAGTGAGGGCTCAGCTCGCCTTCGCCGAGCAGCTGGGAATCCGGCGGTTCGCGGCCGTGGTCGGCGGGTCGATGGGCGCGATGCAGGTGCTCGAATGGGCGATCATGGCGCCCGACGCGGTCGGACGCATCGCGGTGCTCGCAGCGCCGGCCGCGGCGACGGCCGACCAGGTCGCCCTCAACTCGGTACAGATCGAGGCCGTCCGCAGCGACCCGGCCTTCCGCGGCGGCGACTACTACGACGTGCCCGACGGCGAGGGTCCGACGCGCGGGCTCGCGCTCGCCCGCCGCATGGCCATGCTCAACTACCGCACCGCGGCCGAGCTCAATTCCCGGTTCGAGCGGAGTTGGCAGTCCGGCCTCGATCCCCTCGGCGGCGGCGGCAGGTTCGCCGTCGAGTCCTACCTCGACTTCCACGGCAACAAGTTCACGCGCCGCTTCGACGCCAACAGCTACGTCGTGCTCACCCAGGCCATGAACTCGCACGACGTGGGCCGCGGGCGCGGCGGCGTGGCGCCCGCCCTCGATCGCATCACCGCCGCAAGCCTCGTGCTCGGCATCGACAGCGACCGGTACTTCTCCCTCGACGGGCAGGTCGAGATCGCCGCGGTGCTGCGTCGCAGCGTGCACGGCCCCGAGCCCGTGGTGCTGCATTCCGAGTACGGCCACGACGCGTTCCTCATCGAGCATGCGGCGGTCGGCGAGGCGCTTCGCGCGCTGCTCGCCTCCTGAGCCGGCGCCGGCCCTACGCGAAACGGGGGGAATTCTCGACTACAGTTCGAGATGACGGCACCCGCGTGCCGGGGTGTGGGACCCTGCTGAGGGGGTGGAGTGAAGCGCATCCACAAGGAACGCGACCGGCTACTGCGACGCCTCGCCCGCGTCACGGGCTTCGTCGGTGCCATCAGCGCCTTCGCGTGCCTCCTGGTCCCCGGCACGGCGACGCCCGTGGAGTTCATGGTCGCCGCGCTCGCGAACGTCGCGATCGTGGCGCTCGTGGGCATCCACTCCACCCGCGGGCGCCTGCTGCCGGCGCTCGGCGTGGTCGCCGGGGCGATCGTGCTCATCGTCGCACTCGGCACCGCCTCCGTTCTCGATCCCGCCGCCGTCACGTCACTGGCGATCACGGGCGGAGTCAGCTCGGCGTCGGTTGCGATCTCGCTCATCGTGCGGCCGCGGGGGCCCGCACTCGTCGGCGGACTCCTCATCGCCGTCCTCGTCTCGGTGTGGATCGTCTCGGCCTGGGGGCATGACCTGCGTGCGGTCGCCGTGGTCACCGTCGCCGGCTGGGCGGCGTGCATGACGCTCGGCGGATGGATCGACCGGGCCATCGCCCACGCATCCGAACGCATCGACGAGGTCGGGCGCGCGCACGAGGCCGAGCGGCTGGCGAGCGAACTCGAGGCGCAGCAGCGGCAGGACGCACGGGTGCTGCACGACACGGTGCTGGCCACGCTGTCGCTGCTCGCCCACTCGGGCGTTGGTGTGGGCCCGAGCGCCCTCCGGCAGCAGGCCGGCGACGATGCGCGGCTCCTCCGCCAGCTCCGCCTCGGTGCGCCGCTCGATGCGGGCTCGACCGCGATCTTCTCGCCCGACTCCCCCGACGACGAGCTCGGCACGACGTTCGAGGCGGTCAGGCAGCGATTCGCGCGCATGGGCCTCGACGTGAACTGGCACGGAGCCGGGCAGCTCGCCCTGCCACGGGAGACGCTCGACGCACTCCTCGGGGCGCTCGGCGAATGCCTGGAGAACGTGCGGCGGCACGCGGGCGTGAACGAGGCCGACGTCACCGTCACCGACGATGACCGCACCGTGCGCGCCATGGTCACCGACACCGGGCGCGGGTTCGAACCCGACACCGTCGACGGCGCGCGCCTCGGGTACGCCGAATCCGTCGTCGGGCGCCTCAACACGGTGGGCGGACGCGCTCGCGTCTTCTCGTCGCCCGGCTCGGGCACGACGGTCATGCTCGAGGTGCCGAAGCCATGAGCGACGCGCGCATCGACGATCTCCGGGTCCGGTCACGGTCGTTCCGGCGTCCCGCACGGTCGGCGCGGGTAGCGGGCGACGTGCGCGAGAGCCATGGTGGCCGACGACTCGCCACCGGCATCACCATCGCCGCGGCGTTCATCATCCTCGGGCACCTCGTGCACGCCATCGCCCTCGCCCCGTACTTCCTCCTGTCCGGCCCCGGCCCGTGGCCCGCGTGGATCGCGCTCGCGGTCGTCGTCGGCATCGGCGTGGCGTCGCGGATGGTGTCCCGCACCCTGCCCGATTGGCTCTACGTGCTCCTGCTGCTCGCGCTGGTCGCACCCGTCGGGCTGGACCTGGCGGCGTCGGCGGGCCTGCTGCACCACGGCGTGACGCCGACCGCCGCCGCGGCCGCGGGTGCCGTGCTGATGCCGGTCGCCGCGGTGCGTGGCACTCGGATCCCGCTCGCGGCGGCAGGGGCCATCGCGGTGGCCATCGCGATCCAGGTGCTCATGCAGGTGGACACCGCCCGCACCGGAGCGGTCGCGGGCGTCGCCGTTGCGGCATCGGCCGTCATGCCGGTGCTCCTCGTCGCGCTGGCGATCGACGGCTTCCGGCGCCTGGTCGGACGCGAACTCGATCTCTCGCTCGTGCAGAGCACCGTGGCCACCTCGCGGTCGGCCGTCGGCATGCGCGCCTCCGAGGAGCTCGCGCAGCTCGACTTCGACGCCGAGACGCTGCTCGACGACGTCGGGTCGGGACGCATCGCGATTCCGCTACCCGGCGAGGCCGCAGAGCGCGCTGGGACGCTCGCCGCCCGCATCCGCGTCCGCCTCATCGAGGGACGCACCGACACGTGGCTTCGCCACGCCGTCACGGAGTCCGAGTACCTCAACGGTCGCATCACCGTCGACGACCCGAACGGATGCGCCGCGCTCCTCGCCCAGTCGCAGCGTGACGGCCTGCTGCTCGGGCTCTGGCTCCTCACCGCCGACCATCCGAAGAAGTCGGCGCAGCCGATGTCGGCGGTCGTGCGCTGTCGCGAGACCGCAGACCACGGCGAAGTCGAACCCGATGGCTTCGCCATGTCGATCGAGGTCACCGGCGTACCCCGACGACGCATCGACCCGTCAGCATTGGACGCTATCGGTAGTGTCGGAGTCCACGAGGTCGTACCGGGGACCGATGGCTTCCGCGTCGACATCGACTGCAGGGTCGATCCGCACTCGCCGGCAGGCAGCACGTCGGCCCGAGCGGCCGCCAGATCGAGGGGAAGCTGAATGGCCGAGACCGGTTCACCCATCCGTCTTGCGATCGTCGACGACCATCGCATGCTCCTGGGCGCGCTCTCGGAGTGGCTGCGTGCCGCGGCATCCGACATCGAGCTCGTCGCGGCCGTCCCGTCGTGGTCGGAGCTGCTCGCCCACACCGAGTTCCCCGTCGACGTCGTGCTCCTCGACCTCGACCTGCGCGACAACATCCCGATCTCGCTGAAGCTGTCGACGCTGAAGAGCGCGGGGGTGCAGACGATGCTCATGAGCACGTACTCCGAACCCGCGGTCGTGCGCGAGGCGCTCGGGGCGGGCGCGCTCGGCTATCTCGTGAAATCGGAGCCGGTGGAGAACATCATCGAGGCGATCCGCGCAGCTCGCGACGGCGAGTCGTACCTGACGCCCGAACTCGAGGACGCGCTCGCCGACGACGGCGCCGTGCCCAAGCTCTCGGCGCAGGAGCGTCGTGTGATGGCGCTCTACGGGGCCGGCCAGCCGGTGAAGGCGGTCGCGTTCCAGCTCGGCATCTCGGAGGAGACGGCGAAGAGCTACCTGAAGCGCATCCGGGAGAAGTACCGTGCGGCCGGCTTCGACGTGGGCACGAAGGTCGCGCTCCGCAAGCGCGCCATCCTCGACGGGATCCTGCTGCAGTCCGATTGACGGCGGCGGCGAGCGGATGCCGCGTGCCGCAGGCCGATCCAGATCGGCGCGACAAAGCCGAGCCCCGCCGCGATCAGGCTCGCCGCGACGAGCGAGGCGATGCCGAAGTACGCGCCGTGCGGCAGGGCTGCGACGAAGCGCGCGACGAGCACGAGGCCGAAGCTCGGCAGCAGCGCCGAGGCGATCGTGGCGAGGGTGAACGCGGTGAGCAGCGCCAGCAGCAGGCGCTGCGCGCCCACCGAGCCGCCGCGGCACGCGAGCCGTCCGTCAGGTGTCGCCGAGCGCGCCCTCGAGTCGCTCGAGCTTGCCGTCGAGCTCACCCGTGTAACCGGGGCGGATGTCGGCCTTCAGGACGAGCGACACCCTCGATCCGTACTCGCCGACGGCCTCCGTCGCACGGCGGACGACGTCGAAGACGTCGTCCCATTCGCCTTCGAGCTCGGTGAACATCGACGTCGTCCGATTCGGGAGCCCGGATTCTCGGACGATCTTGACGGCCGCCGCGACGGCGTCGTGCACGGATCCGTCTGCGCGGCCCGTGCCGCTCGGTGCAACTGAGAATGCGACCAGCACGATTCCTCCTCGTGGGTTCAGGCGTCGGCAGGGAGACGCGCGACCCGGTGGCCACCAGCCTGCCACACGGCTCGCACGCTCCACGCGAGGAGCAGCACGAGCAGCCCGACCTTGACCGTGAGCGCGAGCACGAGCACCGGGTGCGCCATGAGGAGCCGCTCATACCAGTACGGATAGATCAGCTGCGTCACGAGCGCGACGCCGGCGGCAAGCAGGGCGGGCACCGCGAATCGCCGCGGGCGCAGCACGAGCCCAAGGACGACCGGGGCGGCCAGCCAGGTGACGAACTGCGGCGATCCCACCTTGTTGGCGAGCAGCAGCACGACGACGAACGCGAGCGCGAGCGGCGGCAGCAGCTGTCCGAACGGCGCGCCGCGGCGCACGGCGCGGATGCCGAGCAGCACGACGATGACCACGCCGACCGCCATGACTGGCGTCGTGAGGGCGGCCGCGACATCCGCCCCCGGGCCTGCGATCTGGAACGTGAGGATCTCGCGGTCGTAGATGATGCGCACGGCGGAGTTCCCGCCCACGATCTGCCACAGCCACGCGAGCGCGAGCGGCGCCTCGAGCTGGAGTCCCCGCCCGGCCTGTTCGGCGACGAACCCGAGCGCGTTCAGGCCCGAGCCGGCGATCAGGCTCGCGCCGAGGATGCCCGCGCTCAGCGCGATGGCGACCGTCGTCACGTCGCCGCGCCGGCGCGACGCGATGACGAGCGCCCCGAGCAGCGCGGCGGGCCAGACCTTCACCCACGCGCCGACCGTCAGGAGCACGGCCGCGACGCGCGGGCGACCGGCCGCCCACAGCAGGCCGGCGATCGCGATCGGCACCGTGGCCGCGTCGATGCGGCCCAGCGCGATGGGGCCGAGCAGGGCGAGGAAGCCAACCCACCACCACGCCGCCAGCCGACGGGTGCGCGAGAGCCGTCGCCCGCCGAGGAGGATCGCGAATACCAGGGCGTCGAGCAGCACGACGATGCCGAGCCAGGTCTGGCCGTACCACGCCGAGCCGAACGCGAGCGCCGCCGTCATGGGCGCGAAGGCGAGGATCGGGTAGACCCACGGCACATCGATGCCCATGCGCACGTAGCCGTTCGCGGCGTTCTCGGCCCAGGCCCGGTACACCCAGACCACGTCGCCGAGCGGCCAGCCCGGCGCCCGGAGGTTCAACTGCACGAGCGCGGCATGCACGAGCGCGAATGCCGCCCAGAGGGCGAGCCGGCCGCCGAGGATGCGCCGCAACCGCGTGCGGCGCCGGGTGCGGGCTGCGGATGCCTCGCGCACGTCGCCCGCCGTCATGACGACGAGCCTAACCGAGCGTCACAATCCGCCATCGCTTCCGCCGCGAGTCGGCGGAGTGCGCCGTGCCGGAATCCCCAGCACGTAACCGGAGGGCCCCATGACTCGACGCCCGTTCCCCACGCTCGAGGCGGCCGTGGCGTACGCCGTCGGCGCGCAGACCGGCACCACGAGCCTCGACACGATCGAGGAGGCCATCGCGCCGACCGCGGGCGCACAGGTGTTCGACACGAACGACGACGCCAGGCTCGCCCTGGAATCCGGCCAGGCGGAGTGGCTGGGCGACGACGACGCGGCGACCGTCCTCGAATGACGGATGCCGCGCTGGGCCCGGCGTGCAGCAGACCTTCTTCGATCTCGAGGTCGCGCTCGCCTCGCTTCCCCGCATCCTCGAGGGCCTCTGGCTGAACATCCAGGTGCTCGTCGCCGCGAGCATCGGCGTGCTCCTGTTCGCCCTCGTGCTCGCGACGCTCCGCGCGCTGCGCGGGCCGGCGTGATCCTCCTCGCCGGCGAGGACGTGAGCGACCCGCGCATCGACGCCGACCGCGCGCGGGCCCGCATCGGCGTGGCGTTCCAGCACTACAACCTGTCCCCGCACCTCACCGTGCTCGACAACGTGACACTCGCTGCGCGGCTCGTGCACCGGATGCCCCGGGCCGACCCCGAGCGCCGGGCTTTCGAGCTGCTCGACTCGATCGGGCTCGCGGGGCACGCGCGCGCCTGTCCCGATCGCCTGTCGGGCGGACGGCAGCAGCGCGTCGCGATCGTGCGCGCCATCGCCGCCTCGCCCGAACTGCTGCTGCTCGACGAGGTGACGAGCGCGCTCGACCCCGAGCTCGTCGGGGAGGTCCTGGAGCTCGTGAGCTCGCCCGCCGAGTCGGGCACCAACATCGTGATGGCCGCCCACGAGATGGCGTTCGCGCGTGACGTGGCCGACCGGGTGGTGTTCCTCGACGGGGGCCGCATCATCGAGGAGGCGCCCGCGGCGGAGTTCCTCAGCGCGCCGCGCGAGGAGCGCACGCGCGAGTTCCTCGCGCGGTTCCTGCCGCGCGGGTGAGGTGCTTCCCTCGGGTCGGCGCGGCCGGCGGGGTCGGCGCGATCGGCGAGGCCGGCGCGATCAGCGCTCGAGGAGGGCGCCGATCACCGCGGGCACGGCGGTCGCGATGTCGAGCGCGGTGACCGGACCCCCGCCCACCGTGGCGCTGGCTCGCAGGGCGGCCTCGCCCTGCACCCAGGACGCCGTCGCGGCGAGTGCGGTGAGCGCCGTCGCGTTCGTCGCGAGCTCGCGATGGTGGGTGGCGGCGAGCGCCCCGAGGATGCCCCCGAGCACGTCGCCCGATCCGGCCGTGGCGAGCCAGTGCGTGGGCGCCGTCACGGTGTAACGGTCGCCGTCGGGGTCGCACACGTGCGTCACGGCGCCCTTCAACAGCACGGCCACGCCGAGCTCCTTCGCCGCCCGCTCTGCCCAGCCGCCCGGGTCGGCTCGCACCTCGTCGACGCTCGTGGGGAGCTCGCGGGACGTGAGCAGCTTCGCGAGCTCACGGGCGTGCGGCGTGATGACGGTGGGCGCCGTGCGGGTGCCCACCAGGTCGAGGGCGCCCGCGTCGAGCACGACGGGCACTCGCTCGGTGAAGGCGTGCTCGAGGTCGCCGAGGAGCACGGACGAGCGGCGCCCCTGGTCGATGCCCGACCCGAGGAGCCACGCCTGCACGCGGCCGGCGACCGTCACCGCCTCGGGGCGCCGGGCCAGCACGGCCTGTCGCAGGGTGCGCCGGCCGATGTAGCGCACCATGCCCACGCCGGCCCGGTGCGCCGCCTCGACGCCGAGTACCGCGGCTCCCGGATAGTCCGACGAGCCGGTGACGACCCCGAGCACGCCGCGGGTGTACTTGTCGTCATCCGCCGTCGGTGCCGCGATCCAGTTCGCCGCGTCGTCCGCAGTCCACTCCTGCCACGCCGTCGTCATCCTCCAACGATAGTTTGGGTGGATGCCCCGCGATGTCCCTGCTCCGATCAGCCTCTCGCCGCGTGTCGTCGTGTTCGACTACGGCGAGGTCATCTCACGTGAACCGACCGACGACGACCGCGCGGCGCTCGTGGCGCGCGCGGGCGTGCCCGCCGAGTCGTTCTGGTCGGCGTACTGGGCGCATCGCGACGGGCTCGACCAGGGCACCGCGTCGATCGCCGAGTACTGGGCGTGGGTCGGCCGTGACGTGGGCGCGGATTGGGGCCCGATCGACGTGCACGAGCTGTGGGCGATCGATCACCGCAGCTGGCTCAGCGTGGATCCGGGCACGCTCGGGGTGCTGCACGCGCTCGCCGCGGGCCGCACGCGCATCGCGCTGCTCTCCAACGCCGGCGCGGACTTCACGGGGTGGTTGCGGTTCGGCTCGTTCGCGCCGCTCTTCGAGCGGGTCTTCGTGAGCGGCGAGCTCGGACTGGTGAAGCCGCATGCCGCGATCTACGAGCACGTCATGAGCGAACTCGGCGTCTCGCCCCGCGAGTTCGTCTTCATCGACAACAGGTCCGAGAACGTCGAGGGCGCGACGATGCTCGGTGCGGCCGGGCACGTGTTCACGGGTGCCGCGACGCTCGAGTCGTGGTTACGAGGTCTCGGCGCCTGACCG
This sequence comes from Agromyces bauzanensis, assembly GCF_014645655.1. Lineage (GTDB taxonomy): Bacteria > Actinomycetota > Actinomycetes > Actinomycetales > Microbacteriaceae > Agromyces > Agromyces bauzanensis. The sequence goes on from NZ_BMMD01000002.1 coordinate 129,668, forward strand.
CGAACGCCCGCGACCCACCGGCGCCCACGCCGTCGTGCGCACCGGTGGACCGATCGGCGCTCGTGCGGCGTCAGGCCAAGCCCGCCGCGGAGGCGCGCAGCTTGGCCGCCATCTCCCGCATCTGCGCAGGGACCTCGCCGATGGCGATGATGTTGCCCTCACTGTCGCTGAACCACGCGCTGCGTTCCTCGCCGACCCGGGCGACGCCGTCCACCGTCTTCAGGCCAGGCAGGTCGTAGTCATGGAACATGACTCCGTGCGTCCGCAGGGCGGTCATGTCGCGGTCGAGGTTCTCGGTCACGAGGTTGAACGCGGTGTTCTGCGCGGTGCCGGCGTAGTCCGTCCGGTAGACCATCAGCATCGTTCCGCCGATGTCGTAGATCAGGGACTCGCCCTCGGTGTCCTCGTACACGGGGTCACGACCGAGCACGTCGTGCCACCAGTTGCGCGCACGGCCGATGTCGGATGCAGGCAGGACGGCCGTCGCCATGAGTTTCTCGAACATGATGTTTCCTCAATCCTCGGGTCGGCGTGAGTCTACGCTGATCCGAGGGAAGCCGCACCGGATTCCGGCCGACCGGTTCATGCTCGACAGTCACCGACCGATCACCCTCGCCGGGTGGCGTCCTGGACCTCGCCGACGAGCTCCTCGATGATGTCCTCGAGGAAGATCACGCCGGTCGTGGCGCCCGACTTGTCGAACGTCCTCGCCACGTGCGTGCCGAGCCGGCGCATGGTCGCGAGCGCATCCTCGAGGTCGGTGCCGTCGTAGATCGACACGAGACGACGTACCCGCTTCGCGGGGATGGGATCGTCGAACTCCTCGTCATCGAGGTCGATCACGTCCTTCAGGTGCACGTAGCCGTCGGGTTCGCCGTCGGCACCGCGGATGACGTAGCGCGAGAAGCCGCGCCGGGCGACCGCCCGCTCGACGTCGCCCGGGGTCGCGGTGGGCGGCAGGCTCACGAGCCCCGACATCGGGACCGCGACATCCTTCACCTGCTTGGTCGTGAACTCGAACGCCGCCGTGAGCGTGCCACTCGCGTCATCGAGCACGCCCTCGCGGCGGGACTGGTCGACGATCGTCTGCACCTCCTCGAGCGTGAAGGTCGAGGTCGCCTCGCTCTTCGGCTCGACGCGGAACAGCCGCAGCACGCCGTTCGCCGTGGCGTTGAGCGCGGCGATGATCGGACGCGAGAGGCGCGCGAGGAACACGAGCGGCGGCGTGAGGATCAGCACGGCGCGGTCGGGCACCGAGAACGAGAGGTTCTTCGGCACCATCTCGCCGAACACGACGTGCAGGTATGAGACGAGGAGCAGCGCGATGACGAACGCCACCGTCGAGACGACGCCCTCGGGCCACCCGATGAGGTGCAGCGGCACCTCGAGCAAGTGGTGGATGGCGGGCTCCGAGACGTTCAGGATGAGCAGCGAGCAGATCGTGATGCCGAGCTGGCTCATCGCGAGCATGAGCGTCGCGTGCTCCATGGCCCACAGCGCGGTCTTCGCGCGGCGGCTGCCGGCCTCGGCGAGGGGCTCGATCTGCGAGCGGCGCGCGGAGATCACGGCGAACTCTGCGCCCACGAAGAACGCGTTCGCGATGAGCAGCACGAACAGCCAGACGATGCCGGCCCAGTCGCTCATCGTGCCTCCTCTTCGACCTTGGGCTGAACCGGCGCGGGCTTCGGCATGAAGCGGAGCCGGTCGACGCGACGCCCGTCGAGGCGTTGCACGACGAGGGTGCCCTCGTCGATCGGAACCTCGTCGCCGACCACCGGGAGTCGGCCGAGCTCGGCCATCACGTAGCCGCCGACCGTCTCGTAGTCGCCGTTCTCGGGAACATGGATGCCGGTGCGGTCGACCAGCTCGTCGGGCCGGAGGATGCCGGGGAAGCTCACGGTGTCGCCACGGCGCACGATGCCGGCCCGCGTGCGGTCGTGCTCGTCGGCGACCTCGCCGACGAGCTCCTCCACCAGGTCCTCGAGCGTCGCGACGCCGGCGGTGCCGCCGTACTCGTCGACGACGACCGCCATCTGGAACCCCCGTCCGCGGAGCTCGCCGAGCAGCGCACCGAGCTTCATCGTCTCGGGCACGCGCAGCGCCTCCGACTGCAGGGCCGAGGCCGGGACATCCGCCCTCCGCTCGCGGGGCACCGCGACGGCCTGCTTCACGTGCACGAGCCCAACCACGTCGTCGAGGTTCTCGTCGTAGACGGGGAACCGCGAGTAGCCCGTCTGGCGCGCGAGCTCGAGCACCGCCTCCGCCGGCTCCCGGCGCTGCACCGCGGCGATCGCGGGGCGCGGCGTCATGACGTCGGATGCGTCGTGGTCCGCGAACCGAAGGGTCCGGCCCAGTAACGTCGCGGTGTCCTGCTCGAGTAGGCCCGCGCTGGCGGAGCGGCGCACGAGCGACGAGAGCTCCTCGGCCGACCTGGCACCCGACAGTTCCTCCTTCGGCTCGATGCCGACGGCACGGAGCAGCCCGTTCGCGCTGCCGTTGAGCACGGAGATCGCCGGACGGAACACCCAGGTGAATGCGGTCTGGAACGGCATCACGAGCTTCGCCGTGGCGATCGGGAGCGCGAGCGCGAAGTTCTTGGGCACGAGCTCGCCGAGCACCATCGACAACAGCGTCGCGATGATGATGGCCGTCGTGGCACCGACCGGGCGCACCGCGGCCTCGGGGAGGCCGATCGCGGTGAGCGGCCCTGCGAGGAGCGAGCTGATCGCGGGCTCCATGGCGTAGCCGGTGAGGAGCGTCGTGAGCGTGATGCCGAGCTGCGCGCTCGACAGGTGCGTCGAGGTGATCTTCAGCGCCGAGATCGTGAGGCCGAGCCGCGTCTCACCGCGGTCCCGGCGCGCCTCGAGGTCGGCGCGGTCGAGGTTGACGAGCGCGAACTCGCTCGCAACGAACAAGCCCGTGCCGATCGTGAGGAGGAATCCGATGCCGAGGAGGAGCCACTCAGACATCCGCAGCTCCCCGATCGGTCACGGGCGAGGGTCTATGGCCGGGCGTTTTCGCAGAGGGAGGATCGTCCATGGTCCGCCCATTATATCTTCGGCGGTGGCGCGGAGACCGAGCCTGTATCCACGGTGTGATGCGGTGTTTCTGCGGCTTGGGTGAACGTGAAATATCCTTCTGATCTGGGAGAATGGCAGTCGGATGAGACTGCTGTTCGCACGGTCGGGAGGAAGCCTCTCGGGTGAGAGCTTCTCACACGGTCACGCCGGTGTTCGATGAACCGAATCACGTGTCGCATGCCGGACCCGCGCCGGTGCTCGCGCTGGCCCGAGCGGGCGGGACTGTCGGAGTTGGCCAGGGAGCATGTGTCGTTCCCAGCGGCGGACCTCGATGGTGCAGGGGTGGACGTGTACGACACGATCCGCGAGGTCCACGGGCATCGGAAGCAGGGCGTCGCGTTCGGCTGCTCGGGCGGGCGCGGCCCGAACGGTCTTGTCGCCACGATCACCACCGATGTCTCGGCGCCGGTGATCGGGGAGTTCTCGCTGCGCCGAGGGAACGTGCGCCCGGGGGCATCGCGGACCGGTTCATCCCCCGCACCATCGCGACCGTTGCGAAGATGACGCCGGGGCGGCAGGTGATCGTGCGCGGCGAATCCGCTTTCGGCACCCACTCAGGCGGTGGATCAGGGTTCTCAGTGAGCGCCGTCACTCGCACGGTGTCGGGAAACTCCACCATTCAGAGGGACGTCAACGTCCTCACCGTGCGATCAGAGCCCAGAGGCCGCCGGGACCCGCGTTGCGGGCAGCGGCGCTCACCTGCAGATCCCACGAACGGACGGCCCCGTACTCACCGCGCCAGGCAAGCGCCGCACGGGTGTATTCGTGCAGGCGGTGCTCTCGCGTCGTCCCGACCGCCCCGAACACCTGATGAGCGTTTCGCACCACGACGGATGCCGCGTGACCGGCACACGATCGAGCCACGGCGACGAGGAAGTCAAGGCCCTCTGCCGACCAGCCCTCGACGAGCGCCTTGGTGAAAGCCGAATCCGTTGAGGAGCGAGCAAGCGAGGTCTCGGTCGCGATGTCGGCAAGCAGGTTCTGCACGGCCTGCAGCTTGGCGATCGGACGGCCGAACTGGACCCGCACCGGGACGTACTCGAGGGCAAGATCAAGGGAGCACTCAAGCGCCGCGCTCACCTGCACGGCGCGCACGAGAGCGCTCCTGCGCCGAAGTTCGGCGACGGTCTCGGCAGCGACGGGCGAGCCGATGATGGAGTCCAACTCGACGGCGATCGTGTCGCGCGGCTCGCCCAGCATGTTCTCACCCGGAGTGAGCCGTACTCTGGCCGCGGGTACCTCGGCGGCGAGATAACCCTCGTCGACAAGCCATACGACCACGATCGTGTCGGCCTCTCCGGCCCACGGGACGTTCTTCGCAACACCGTTTCCGTCTACGATCGCGACGGTGCTCACAGCGTTGCTCACGGCGTCGACGCCGTCGATTCCGATCGCGTCGCGAACCCATCCGGCGAGCAGGTCGTTCTCCGCGGCAGGCACACGTACGCCGTGGCGCACGGCCGCCTCGACCAGAGCTCGCCCCTCGACCCAGCTCGCACCACTACCGCCCTTGTCCTCGGCGCCCGTGAGCCGGACGAGTCCGAGCTCATCCAATTCGGCCCAGAATTCGCGGTCGAGCGTGAGCCGACCTGCGAGTGGGGCATGCGCCTCGCGGTACGAGGAGAAGACGCCGTCGAGCATCTCGAGCAGATCAGCATCGGGGGTGAGAAAGTCCTCGTTCATCGCAGCCCCATTCCGCGAGCGATCACGCCGCGCAGGACTTCGCTCGTCCCGCCGCGCAGAGTGAATCCAGGCCGCTGATCGACGGCCCGGGTGGTCAGTCGTGTCAATTCGCTGGTGACGTCGCTGCCGTCGCCGAGGAGAAGGTCCGCGTAGTCGGCGACGTCACCCTCGGTCGTAGTGCCCATCACCTTGACCACCGCTGCCGAGACATCGGCCGATTCACCTCGCTGAAGTGCGCCCGAGACAGCCATGGACATCTGGTGCAGCCCCGTTACGCGCGCGACCAGCCGCCCGAGGTCGGCGTCGAGATCGAGCCTGCCCTCGGCTACGTTCTGCACGATCTCGGTCAACAACGGGAAGGTCGACAGCACTCGCTCGGGCCCGCTGCGCTCGAAGCCGAGTTCACTGGTCACCTGCTGCCAGCCCCGTCCGATCTCACCGAACACCCGGCTATCCGGGACGAAGACTCCGTCGAGGAAGACTTCGTTGAAGTGCTGATCACCGTTCATCGAGACAATGGGTCGCACTTCGACGCCGTCCTGCGCCAACTCCACGATGAACTGGCTGAGCCCGGCGTGTCGAGCATCCGTGTCGAGCGGAGCGCTGCGCGCCAGCACGATGAAGGCGTGGGCCCGGTGAGCACCGCTCGTCCATACTTTGCTGCCGGTGATCGTCCACCCGCCGTCCACCCGATCCGCGCGGGTGCGTACACTTGCGAGGTCGGAGCCAGAGTTCGGCTCGCTCATGCCGATGCCCCAGTAGCTCTCACCGGCGGCGATGCGCGGCAGATACGCGCGCTTCTGCTCTTCGGTGCCGAACTTGAGCAGGCTCGGGGCGATCTGGCGGTCGGCGATCCAGTGCGCCGCAACTGGCGCCCCCACGGCAAGCAGCTCCTCTACGACGGCGAACCGCTCCTTGAACGTACGACCGCGACCGCCGTACTCGACCGGAACGGTCATGCCGACCCATCCGCGCGCAGCAAGCTCACGCGAGAAGTCTTCGTCCCAGCTCGACAGCCAGCTATCGACTGCCCACACGCGTCGCCCACCGGCGCGCTGCTCGGCGAGGAAGGCGCGTACTTCGGCACGGAGCTCCATCTCGGCGTCGGTGATCAGGGACGCCGGCGGCATGATGTTCGCCGTCCCGCTCACAGCGTCCTCCACTTCTCTACGCGCTTGTCGTGCTCGGGGTCGAGGTGGGCCAGCGGCTGCATGGCGGCGGCCATCGCGAGGATGGATTCCAGGTGCGCAGAGCGCGACTCGACCAGCAGCCGCTTCGCCATGCGCAGTGCGTGCGGGGGGTTCTTCGCGATACGTTCCGCGAGCCCTCTTGCGGCCGAAAGCAGCTCCTCATGAGGAACGACCCGGCTGACCATGCCCCACTCGAGCGCGGTGACCGCGTCGACGCGGTCTCCAGTGAAGGTCATCTCGGCAGCGCGTTCATATCCCACCGCGCGAGGGAGGAACCATGTGCCGCCGTCGCCGGGGACGATGCCGACAGACACGAAGCTCTCGGCGAACGAGGCCCGCTCCGAAGCGATACGGATGTCGCACATCATGGCGAGATCGCAGCCGGCGCCGATCGCAGGGCCGTTTATGGCGGCGATCAGCGGCACCTCAAGGCGGGTTGCCGCGCGGGGCAGTCGCTGGATGCCATTCATGTACTCCTGGCGCTGACGGCGCGCATCGACGCCGAACATCCCTTCCTTGTCAGCCATCTCCTTGACGTTGCCGCCAGAGGTGAAGATCTTCCCCGCGCCTGTCAGTATCACTGCCCTGACCTCAAGGTCTGCGTTCGACTCGTCGACAGCCTTGTCGAAAGCGGAGATGAACGATTTGGAAGTGATCGCGTTCCCAGTGGCATGACCGTTGATCGTCCAGATCTCGACAGGTCCTTCACGCGTGATGTCCAGTGATGTCATTCAGCGGGTCCTTCCTGGTAGAGCGGGAACGAGGCCCCGGGCGCCGAATACCGGAGCCGCGAAACGGTGCGACGCTTGATGATACGACTTCTCCTCGGTGGCTCATGGCCGACTCTCGGCTCAGCACTCCCCAATATGGTTCAGCGCCGCAGCGGGCTGCGTCTCAATCTGAGACCCCCCGGCACACAGGCGATCCGCAGTTGTCAACCCGTGAGAGGACGATGGCCGATGAGGCCCATGCCGCGGAGCCGGTTTGCGCCGGAGTGAGGGTGACGCAGAGACGGTATGACGGGCTCATCCACGGCACGCTTCGGCTGAGCGCCGCGATGCCGCGCAGCCAGGAGCCCACGACGATCTGACGGCGTTCATCAGAACCGACCTGAGCAGAACGGCCCACAGAGCACTACCTGTCTCGCAATGAGACATGAGAACCCATCCTGTCCGTTCCATGCTGATGGTCGACAGCGAAGATGCTGTCGCGACGGTCGGGACGCAGCAGTCCGCGGACGTCGTCAACGACAAGAAAGGCCATACCATGGCGAATGTCGCCCCGGGCCAAGAGTTCGACGTTCTCATCGTCGGCGCCGGCTTCGCCGGTCTCTATCAGCTGGACAAACTGCGCAAGCGCGGTCACCAGGTGCACGTCTTCGAGGCCGGATCCGGTCTCGGCGGCGTGTGGTACTGGAACTGCTATCCGGGTGCCCGCGTCGACTCGTGGGCCTCCATGTACCAGTTCTCCGATCCGGAGCTCTGGCGGGACTGGAACTTCAGCGAGCTCTACCCCGACTGGTCGGAGGTACGCGACTACTTCCACTACGCCGACGCCAAGCTCGACTTCTCCAAGGACATCTCCTACAGCACCCACGTGGAGTCTGCACGCTTCGACGAGGAGCGGAAGCGATGGAACGTCGAGGCGAAGAACCTCCAGACGGGCGAGAAGTTCTCGGTCACCGCCAACTACCTGGTGGTGTGCACCGGGTTCGGATCCGCGCCCTACACCCCCGCCTTCCCGGGTCTGGAGACCTACGCGGGCGAGGTGCATCACACCGCGCGCTGGCCCCAGAGCGGTACGCCCCTTGAGGGACGTCGCGTGGCCGTCATCGGTACCGGGGCATCAGGCATCCAGGTCTCGCAGGAGGCGGCGAAGGTCGCGGAGCATCTGACGATCTTCCAGCGCACTCCGATGCTCGCCCTGCCCATGCGGCAACGCAGGTTCACGGACGCCGACAGCGCAGAGCAGAAGGAGCACTATGAGGAGTGGATGGCGAAGCGGAACACGACCTTCGCCGGCTTCGACTTCGACTTCCTGGATCACGGCACCTTCGATGTCTCCGACGAGGAACGTCAGACGACGTACGAACGGCTGTGGACGATCGGCGGGTTCGTTCCTTGGCTCGGCAACTTCAACGACTTCTTCTTCGACGAGAAGGCGAACCGCCAGTTCTATGATTTCTGGCGCGACAAGACGCGCCAGCGCATCAAGAACAAGGACCTCTGGGAGGATCTCGCCCCGACTGAGCCGCCGCATCCTTTCGGTGTCAAGCGGCCCTCCCTCGAGCAGTGGTACTACGACATCTTCGACCAGGACAACGTCACGCTGGTGAACCTGAAGAAGAACGACATCGTCCGGGTCACCCCGAAGGGGGTGCTGACGGCGGACGGTGTCGAGCACGAAGTGGACCTGCTGGTCCTCGCCACCGGCTTCGACAGCGTCACCGGCGGTATCACCAGAATCGACATCCGCAACGCCGCAGGCGAGTCGTTCAAGGACTCGCTCCAGGGTGGCGCGCACACCGCGCTCGGCGCGGCGACCGCGGGGTTCCCGAACATGTTCTTCGTCTACGGCCCACAGAGCCCGTCAGCGTTCTGCAACGGCCCGACCTGTGCGGAAGCGCAGGGCGAATGGGTGGTGGATCTACTCGACCACCTGAAGGCGAACGGAAGCCCGCGCATCGAGGCTCGACCGGAGGCCGAGCAGAAGTGGCAGGAGATGATCGACGAGGTCATGGCGGTGGCGCTGTTCGACCGGGCGAAGTCGTGGTATATGGGGGCGAACATTCCCGGCAAGAAGGTCGAGATGCTGATGTGGCCGGGCGGGCTTCCGGCGTACCTCGGCCACGTCAACGCATCCCGCGACGCTGGCTACCCCGAGTTCGCGATCGTATGAGGCCCGGAGGGCGAGGGGCGAGGGCGCGGTCCAGCGCCCTCCGATCCACCCGGATTGGAGGAGTGACGTGCGCGGTCAGATGATGGACGTCCCACTGCAGATCAAGTCGCTGCTGTGGCGCGCCGAACGGCTGTACGGACACAAGGAGATCATCACCCGCACCGAGAGCGGGTTCCGGCACCGCACCTACGCCGAGTTCGGCGGGCGTGTGCGCCGGCTCGCGAACGCGTTGCGGACCCTGGGTATTCAACCCGGGGATCGCGTCGGAACCCTCGCCTGGAACAATGACCGGCACCTGGAGGCGTACTTCGCGGTGCCGTGCATGGGCGCGGTGCTGCACACGATCAACCTCCGCCTGCCCGCCGAGCAGATCGGCTACATCATCCAGCATGCCGACGACGAAGTCCTCCTCGTCGGCCCGGACATGCTCCCGGTGCTCGAAGGGCTGCGCGATCAACTCGGCCGGGTGCGCGCCATCCTCGTGCTGAGCGATGACGATCCCCCGGAGACGACGCTGACCCTGCCTGTCGTCGGCTACGAGGCGGCGCTCGCGGCCGAGAAGGAGGAATACGACTTCCCCGACCTCGATGAGAACACTGCCGCCGGCATGTGCTACACGTCGGGGACGACCGGCCACCCCAAGGGCGTCGTCTACAGCCACCGCAGCCACACCCTCCATGCCCTCACACTCGGCACCACGGGCTCGATCGGCGTCGACGAACGCGAGAGGTACATGCTCGTCACGCCCATGTCGCACGTGAACTCCTGGGGCATGCCCTACGGATGCGTGCTGTACGGCGCGACGATCGTGCTGCCTGGCGACCACCCGGTCGGCGTCGACTACCTCGAGACGATCGAGCACGGTCGGCCGACCTTCTTCTCCGGAGCCGTCACGGTGGGGATGCTGATTCGCGAGACCCTGCAGCACTCCGATCGCTCTTGGGACGTCTCCAGCCTCAAGACCCTCTGGCTCGGCGGACAGGCTCCCCCCGTCAGCGAAATGCGCTGGTGGAAGGAGAACCACGGCATCGACGTGGTCCAGGCCTGGGGGATGACCGAGGCCTCTCCGCTGCTGACCTTCTGCGGCCTGGCGAGCCAGTACGGTGACCTGCCCGCCGAGGACGCGTACGAGGTTCTGGGCAGGCAGGGGCAACCGCTGCCGCTGGTCGACATCGCCCTCGTCGACGACGAGGGCGTCGAGCAGCCGTGGGATGGGGCGCATTCTGGAGAGGTGCGCGTGCGGTCGCCCTGGGTGGCCTCGACCTACTACGACGACGCACGGTCGGCGGAGACCTTCCGCGACGGCTGGTTCTACAGCGGGGATATCGGCCGTATGACAGCCGACGGCTATCTCATTCTGGTGGACCGCTCGAAGGACCTCATCAAGAGCGGCGGCGAGTGGATCTCGTCGGTCGATCTGGAGAACCACCTCATGGCCCACCCCGCTGTGAAGGAGGCCGCGGTCGTCGCCGCACCCGATCCGAAGTGGCTCGAGCGCCCCGTGGCCTTCGTGGTCACCCAGGCCGCCGTGACCACTGCGGAGCTGGCCGCGCACCTGCGCGCGAAATTCCCGTCGTTCTGGGTGCCGGATCGATTCGAGTTCATCGACGCCGTACCCAAGACCGGCGTCGGGAAGTTCGACAAGAAGCTGCTCCGACGCGACTACGTCTGAAGTACCGAACCCAACCGATGAAGGAGGATGTAATGAAGCAGCACACCTACACAAACCTCAGTGCCGAGGGCCATAAGTACCTCGAGGCCCCGCGCTGGCACGACGGCAAGATCTGGACGAGCGACTTCTTCAACCGTCGCGTGATCACGGTCGACCCGGCTGACGGCAGTGTCGAGACGATCCTCGACGTGCCCGGCCAGCCCTCTGGGCTCGGCTTCTTGGCCGACGGATCGCTCCTGGTCGTGTCGATGGTCGACAAGAAGGTGCTTCGCCGGCATCCGAACGGCGATGTCACGGAGTACGCCGACCTGTCGGACCTGTGCGAAGGTCATGCCAACGATATGTTCGTCACCGCCGAGGGACACGCATACGTCGGGAACTTCGGTTTCGACCTCGGCGTCGATGATCCTCGCCCGACGCACGTCGTGCACATCACCCCAGACGGCACCGCGACCGCCGAGCCGGGCGACATCATGTTCCCCAACGGCATGCAGGTCACGCCCGACGGGAAGACGCTCATCGTCAACGAGCTCTTCGCGCACCGCATCTCGGCCTACGACATCGCTGCCGACGGATCGCTGAGCAACTACCGGCTCTGGGCGGACATGCCCGAGAGCTTCCACCCGGACGGCCTCACGATCGACACGGATGGCGGGGTCTGGATGGGCAACGCCCTCACTGAAGGCCCGGAGGCGGGGTTCTACCGCGTCGAGGAGGGCGGGGAGATCACCGACGTCATCCTGATTCCGGACGGCTGGGGGGTGGCTCCCTGGTTCGGCGGCCCCGACCGCGACGTGCTCTACTTCGTCTCCTGCGACACGAACCTGGACCGGTTCGCGGTCGAGGACTCTAGCGCATTCGTCCGATACGCGAACGTCGGCCGCAAGGGTTACGCCTGAACCGGCGTTTCCGAGCAACCCCGCCGAGAAGAACTCTGAAGGAGACACGTGTTCGAAGGACGTATCGCACGATTCGACGAGGTCGAGCGACCCTTCCAGTTGCGCACCGAGCGCCTGGACGGGGTCGGACCGGGGGAGATTCTGGTCAGAGTCCGGCGCACGAATGTGTGCGCATCGGATCTGCACGCGTGGCATGGCAGTTTCGCCACGAAGGGGCTTGGCGGGCAGCTGCCCACTGTACTCGGACACGAGATGGTGGGTAGCGTGGCCGCTCTCGGCGAGGGGGTGGCCACCGATCTCAACGGCGTCCCCCTCGCCGAGGGGACCCGCGTGGTGTTCCCCTACTTCTTCCCCTGCCACCGGTGCCGGTCGTGCCTGTCGGGTCATCCGATCTCCTGCGATCGGATGACGATGGCAATGCTCGGCCGCGCCGACAAGCCGCCGTACTTCGTCGGGGGCTTCGGCGAGTACTTCCTCCTCCCCGCCGAGGCCGTCGTCTACGTCGTACCTGACACCCTGCCGGACGAGTATGCTGCCGGCGCGAACTGCGCGCTCTCCCAGGTGATCTACGGCCTTGATCGAGTGGGGCAGGGCTTCGGTGAGACGGTCGTCGTGCAGGGCGCCGGCGGCCTCGGGCTCTTCGCGACGGCCGTCGCGAAGGCACGCGGCGCATCGACGGTCATCACTGTCGACGGTGTCGCCGAGCGACTCGAGCTCGCGAAGGGATTCGGCGCTGATCATATCGTCGATATCTCCGCGATCGAGTCCTCCCGCGACCGCGTGAAGCGGGTCCGCGAGCTCACCGGCGGGCGCGGCGCCGATGTTGTCGTCGAGGTGGTGGGAAGCCCGGCAGTCATCGACGAGGGCCTGAAGATGCTCGGGCAGTTCGGCCGCTATCTGGAGATCGGCAACATCGGCTTCGGCCGCACCGCGGAACTCGATCCGTCGCGTCTGGTGTTCGGCAACAAGACGATCGTCGGCGTCTCCCTGTACGACCCCATCGTGCTCGGCACGGCACTGACGTTCCTTGAGCAGCATCAGCATCACCTGCCGCTCGACCGGCTCAGCGGGGTATCGTACAGACTCGACGAGATCGACACGGCCTTCGCGGACGCCGACAGCCGCCGCGTCGTGCGAGCGGCGATCGTCCCTTGACCGGCCCTGCAGACATCCGGCAGCATCCACGTCGACAGGAGAAAGCATGTCCGACCATGATTACGACCGCACCCGTCACTTCATCGGCGGCGAGTGGACCCCCTCGTTGGGCACCGGTGGGATCGAGGTCGTCGACCCCTCGACGGAGCAGACGATCGGGTCGGTGCCGCGCGGCGATGGCCGCGATGTAGACACGGCGGTCGCCGCCGCGCGGGAGGCGTTCGACCCCCTGGTCTCGGTCGAGGAGCGGCGGGCACGCGCGTCGCGCGCGATTGAGGCGATGAGGGCGCGGTTGCCGCAGATCGCCGAGACGATCAGCCGCGAGATGGGCGCCCCCATCCGCATCGCCACTACCGTGCAGACCCAGGTGCCGCTCGCGGTCGCGGAGGGAATCCTCGAGGCATTCGACGACTTCGAACACGAGCGTCGGGTGGGCAACTCGCTCGTCGTGCGCGAGCCCTACGGGGTCGCCGCTGCGGTGACCCCGTGGAATTACCCGCTCTATCAGGTGGTAGCGAAGGTGATCCCGGCGATCGCCGCGGGCTGCACCGTCGTGGTCAAGCCGAGCAATGAGGCCCCGCTGTCGGTGTTCGAGTTCTTCGACGCGCTTGCCGACGCAGACCTCCCGCCGGGCGTGGTGAACCTCGTCTCCGGCAGCGGGGCGGTGATCGGCGAGCGGCTCGCGGAGCACCCAGACGTGGACCTGATCTCCTTCACTGGGTCAACGGGCGTCGGCATCCGCGTCGCACAGGTCGCCGCAGCCACCGTGAAGAAGGTGACTCTGGAGCTCGGAGGCAAGTCAGCCAACGTCATCCTTGACGACGCTGACCTCGCCACCGCCGTGAAGGTGGGTGTGGGCAACGCATTCCTCAACGCCGGGCAGACCTGCATGGCGTGGACGCGGATGCTGGTGCCGGAGTCGCGATACGTCGAGGCGCTCGCGCTGGCGGAGAGCGCCGCGTCGCGCTACGGCGTCGGGGACCCGGCCGATCCTGCGACACGCCTTGGTCCGGTGGCATCGTCGAACCAGTTCGATACCGTGCGCGGGTTCATCGAGCGCGCGATCGCCGACGGCGCACGCCTCATCACGGGAGGTGTCCAACGCGTGCGCGAACCGGGCTACTTCCTCGCCCCGACGGTCTTCGCCGATGTCGATCCTCAATCCGAGCTCGCCCAAGAGGAGGTATTCGGCCCTGTGCTCGCGATCATCCCCTACCGTGATGAGGCCGACGCACTGCGCATCGCCAATGACAGCCTCTACGGGCTAGCGGGCGCGGTGTGGTCGGGCAGCGACGATCGCGCAATGGCGTTCGCCCGCGGCATCCGGACCGGTCAGGTGGACATCAACGGCGGGCGATACAACCCGAGCGCGCCGTTCGGCGGGTACAAGCGCTCCGGCGTCGGCCGTGAGCTCGGGGCCATGGGGCTCGAGGAGTACCTGCAGACGAAGTCGCTTCAGCTGCCGGTCTGAGCGACTCGGCGCTCGAACCATCGGCTGTCAGTCGGCGAGGTCCGCGCCGGCGGAGATCCCGAGCGACCGCAGCTTGCGGTACAGGGTGGCCCGGCCGATGCCGAGCACCCTTGCCGCCTCCGTGCGATTGCCGTCGACGACCGCGAGGGTCTTGACGATGAGGTCGCGTTCCGAGTACTCCATAGGGGTGAGCTTGCGGCCCTGGGCGCGCCGCAGGATCAGGTGCGGGAGATGGGCCGGCTCGATGACGCCCCGGGGCGCTGCGCCGAGCGCGACGCCGAGGACGTCGCGGAGCTCGGTGATGTTCCCCGGCCATTCGTAGCGCATGAGCGCCTGAAGCGCGGCCGAGCTGCAGACGGCGGGCCGCTGCGAAGAGAGGTCCGCGAGGAGCGCGGGGACGATCTCGGCGATGTCCTCGCTGCGCTGCCGGAGCGGAGGCAGCCACACCTGCTGAGGAAACGCGCCGATGGTGCGGGTGACGGCATCCGTGGCGTCCTCGTGGACCGTGACGATCAGCTGCGCGGGACGGGAGACCCGACGTGCGAGTGCGGCCAGCTCATCGAGCGACTCGGGCGCCAGGAGCTGGAGGTGCCGGATGATGACGCCGTCGCCGCGTTCGAGAGCCGCGCGGCAGCGCTCCACCAGCCGCCCAGGGCCCTCGCGCCCGTCGACGGCGGCGTCGAACTCGCGCACGGACTCGTGCCCCGCCTGCGCGTGCAGGTGCGCTGCGAACCGGTGCTTGCCCGTGCCGGACTCACCGCACACGGCGATCGGCTGCCCGCTGCGGATGAGCGCGGGAACACGGTCGAGCACGTGGACCCACTGGGCGCTGCGTCCGGGCGGGGAGGAACCCGCGGATGCCGGCGCGCTCTCGTTCGCGGTGAGCGCCGGGATCGGCACAGGCTGTGCCGACGGGATCGGCGAGAAGCGCACGACGAGTCCGAGGGCGCCATGGTCACCGCCGTCGACCGGGCTGATCCGGATGCCGTAGCGTCCCGTCGAGAGCTCCACCGTGCCGACGTCGTGGCCGCCGGCGACGAGGCCGGAGGCCACCTCCCAGAGCACGGCCTGGTCGAGCCCGTTGAGGATGCCCGCCGCAGCGGAGTTGGTCAGGAGGAAATTCGTGCGCATTGCGACGAGCGGCGCACGCGTGCGTCGCCGCATTCGCACGAAAGCCTCCAGCAGCGCGCTTTCAGAGGCGGAGGCCTCCTGGGCGAAACGTGTCTCGATGTGCTTGGTCGCCTCGACCAGGAGCGGCGTCATCAGCGGATGAAAGTCAGTCGCGAGGCACGTAAAATCGAGCACGCCCTCGATGGTGCCGCGCGTGGGGTGAAGGATCGGAATGCCGACGCACGAGAACCGGTGCAGGAAGTCGGCGAAGTGCTCTGTGCCGTGAACAATGACGGCTTTGCGCTCCTCCAGTGCGGTGCCGACACCGTTGGTGCCGGCGAACTCCTCGGCGAACTCGAAACCGGGTGCGATTCTGGCATTGTCGAGCTTGTCGTTGAGCGCCCTCTGCGCCACCCAGCGATTGACGATCCTGCCATCGACATCGGCGAGAACCATGCTGTGGCGGGTGCCCGACATCGAGTCGATGAGCCTTTCCAGGACGGGTTGCGCTGCACGGGAGAGTCGGTTCTCGCGATCGAAGTCGTCGCTGTAGGGAAGCTCAAACTCGGCGGCCTGCGGGACGCCCGACGCGTACGAGCGCAGCCAGGAGGCGGCGATCAGCGGCCGCGGAGTCCGGGTGCGGTTGATCGCGGGCGCTTCGGAGTTGCGCATCGGGCCCTCCATCCTCATTGACAGTAGGTGCGCAGGAGCAAGATGCTCCCTGAAGAAAGAACTCTAAGAAAGAATAGGCCGAAATGATCCGTCCCGTCAGTGGCGGCCGTCTCATTCTGAGACGGCGGAACCCGCGACAGGTCCACGCGTTGATGGCGATCGTGCCGTAGCACAGGTCGCGTGATGACGGCCATGTGAGACTGCCCGTAGCCGTCACGAAGGCTGCCCGGTGGCGGTCAGCAGGATTGCCCGCTGGTGGCCATGAGTTCTGCCCACGTCTGATGGTTCTGTTCCCGCGCGTCGTCGCGGGGGCGGCACCCCTTCCCGGTTCGATGACGGTGCTTGTGTCGTCGTCGTGCCCGGGAAGGGGCTGTGTCGAAGTCTGACGGAGAGCCGGGTGCACGCGGTCAGCGTAGCCACGGCGACGATCGGCGGTGCCGAGGCATCCGCAGCCCTACCAGCTCACCGGCAGCGCCTTGCCCTCCTCGTAGCCGGCCGCCGACTGCACGCCCACGAGCGCCCGCTCGCGGAACTCCTCGATCGACCGCGCACCCGCGTAGGTGAATGCGCTGCGCACGCCCGACGTGATCATGTCGAGCAGGTCCTCGAGCGAGGGCCGCAGCGGGTCGAGGTAGATCGACGACGACGAGATCCCCTCGGCGAACAACTCCTTCCGGGCGAGCTCGTAGGGCGAGAGCCTGTCGAAGCGCTCGCGCACGGCCTTCGTCGACGCCATGCCCCAGCTCTCCTTGAAGAGGCGGCCGGATGCGTCACGCCGAAGGGTTCCCGGCGCCTCGATGGTGCCGGCGAACCACGAGCCGATCATGACGGATGCCGCGCCCGCCGCGAGCGCGAGCGCCACGTCGCGCGGGTACCGCACGCCGCCGTCCGCCCACACCGTGGCGCCCAGCTCACGGGCTGCCTCCGCGGTCTCGAGCACTGCGGAGAACTGCGGACGACCGACCGCCGTCATCATGCGCGTGGTGCACATCGCGCCGGGTCCGACGCCGACCTTGAGCACGTCGGCGCCGGCCTCGACGAGGTCGGCGACCGCGTCGGCGGTCACGATGTTGCCGGCGACGATCGGCACGCCGAGGCCGAGGTCGCGCACGACGCCGACCGCGCGGATCATTCCCTCCTGATGGCCGTGCGCGGTGTCGATCACGAGCATGTCGACGCCCGCGGCGACGAGCGCCTTCGCCCTCGCGGCGACGTCGCCGTTGATGCCGACGGCCGCCGCCACGCGCAGTCGTCCGCCGGCGTCCACGTTCGGTTCGTACAGCGTGCCGCGCAGGGCGCTCCGCCGGCTCAGGGTGCCGACGACGCGACCGTGCTCCATGACCGGTGCGAAGTCGATGCCGGCCTCGACCATGAGGTCGAACGCCCGGCGCGGCGTCTCCACGTCGTCGGCGTCGAGCGACGCCATCCCGCCGTGCACGAGGTCGCCGAGCCGAGCGTCGGGCAGGGCGGTAGCCAGGCGCTCCGCGGCGATGCATCCGACGTACGCCCCGCGCGAATCGTGCAGCACGATGCCGTGCCCCGGCACCGGCGGGAGCGACGCCAGGGCGTCCCCCGCCGTGTCGTCGGGCCCGAAGTGATGGGGCGTGTCGAACCGCGGCGACTGCGCCTTCACCCAGCGGATCGCCGCGTCGAGGTCCTGCAGGTGCAGGTCCTGCGGCAGCACCCCGAGGCCGCCACGCCTGGCCAGGGTCGCCGCAAGCCGCGGGCCGGTGACCGAGTTCATGTTCGCGGAGACGAGCGGAACGGATGCCCCGGAGCCGTCGTCGGGAGCGAGCGAGACGTCGAGCCGGCTCGTGACGCCAGAGCGGCTCGGCACGAGGAACACGTCGGAGTACGTGAGGTCGTGGCGCGGGGTCGTCCGGTAGAACTCCATGGGCATTACGCTACCGCCGCAACCGGGGCGCCAGCCTCCCGGAGGGGTTTAGGCTTGTGTGGGTGATCGGGCACCGTATGCGTGTGCACGTGGCGGTCGCCGCAGGCAATCCAACAGCGATGGAGAGAGTGGGCGAGAAGCTGTGTCGAGCCAACTGACCGGGTCGGGATCCGAGGAGACGACAGCGGGCGAGTACGGGGCCAATGAGTGGCTCGTCGATGAGATGTACGAGAAGTACCTCGCCGACCCCGAGTCCGTCGACCGGACCTGGTGGCCGGTCCTCGAGCACTATCGCCAGGTTCGCACGGGGACCACCGCGACGCCGGCGCCGCTGTCGACGGACGGCGTGCAGCCCGCCGCCCCCGCCGAGACCGCACCCCAGCAGGCAGTCGCAGCAGCCGAGCCACCCGTGTCCGAGCCCGCACCGCCGGCCGCGGCATCCGCTCCGATCACCGCACCCTCGCCCGTCGTCGGGCAGGCGCCCGAGGCACGCACGACCTCGGTGGCGCCGCGCACCGCGCCCGTGCCCGCCGACGTGCCGATCACGAGCCCGCAGCAGGTACTCGCCGGGGCGCCGCGGGAGGACGAGGTCGTCACCCTCAAGGGCCTGCCGAAGACCCTCGCGGCGAACATGGACCAGAGCCTCACCGTGCCGACCGCGACCAGCGTGCGCACCATCCCGGCGAAGCTCATGATCGACAACCGCATCGTGATCAACAACCACCTCCGACGTTCGCGCGGCGGCAAGGTGTCGTTCACGCACCTCATCGGGTGGGCGCTCATCCAGGCCCTCAAGGAGTTCCCGAGCCAGAACGTGTACTACGCCGAGGTCGACGGCAAGCCGAGCATGCTCAAGCCCGCGCACATCGGGCTCGGCATCGCCATCGACCTCCCCAAGCCCGACGGCAGCCGCGCTCTCCTCGTGCCGGCGATCAAGCGCGCCGAGACGATGACGTTCAACGAGTACCTCGCCGCCTACGAGGACCTCGTGCAGCGCGCCCGCCAGAACAAGCTGAAGGCCGACGACTTCCAGGGCGCGTCCGTCTCGCTCACCAATCCGGGCGGCATCGGCACGGTGCACTCGGTGCCCCGGCTCATGAAGGGCCAGGGCTGCATCATCGGCGCCGGCGCCCTCGAATACCCGGCCGAGTTCCAGGGCTCGTCGGAGAAGACGCTCGCGAACCTCGCGATCGGCAAGACGATCACGCTCACCTCCACCTACGACCACCGGGTCATCCAGGGCGCGGGATCCGGCGAGTTCCTGAAGAAGGTGCACGAGCTCCTCATCGGCCAGCGCGGGTTCTACGAGGACCTCTTCGCCGCGCTCCGCCTGCCCTACGAGCCCATCCGCTGGGCCCCCGACATCTCGGTCGACATCGCCAGCGCCATCGACAAGACGGCCCGCGTGCAGGAGCTCATCAACGCGTTCCGCGTGCGTGGCCACCTCATGGCCGACACCGACCCGCTCGAGTACGTGCAGCGCTCCCACCCCGACCTCGACATCGCGAGCCACGGCCTCACCTTCTGGGACCTCGATCGCGAATTCGTCACCGGCGGATTCGGCGACAAGCGCACTGCGCTCCTCCGCGACATCCTCGGCGTGCTCCGCGACTCGTACTGCCGAACCATCGGCATCGAGTACATGCACATCCAGGACCCCGTGCAGCGCCGCTGGATCCAGAACGAGGTCGAGCGCAAGTACGAGAAGCCGACCCACGACGAGCAGATGCGCATCCTCGGCAAGCTCAACGAGGCCGAGGCCTTCGAGACGTTCCTGCAGACGAAGTACGTCGGCCAGAAGCGCTTCAGCCTCGAGGGCGGCGAGTCCGTCATCGCACTCCTCGACGAGATCCTGCAGGGCGCCGCGAAGGAGGGCCTCGACGAGGTCGCCATCGGAATGGCGCACCGCGGGCGCCTCAACGTGCTCACGAACGTCGCAGGCAAGACCTACGGCCAGGTGTTCCGCGAGTTCGAGGGCACCCAGGACTCGAGGAACTTCTCCGGCTCGGGCGACGTGAAGTACCACCTCGGCACCGAAGGCGTCTTCACGGCCGACGACGGCCACCAGATCCCGGTGACACTCGCCGCCAACCCGTCGCACCTCGAGGCCGTCGACGGCGTGCTCGAGGGCATCGTGCGCGCCAAGCAGGACCGTAAGCCCATCGGCACGTTCTCCACGCTGCCGGTCCTCATCCACGGTGACGCTGCCATTGCCGGCCAGGGGGTCGTCGTCGAGACGATG
The DNA here is from genome assembly GCF_014645655.1 of Agromyces bauzanensis. Classification (GTDB taxonomy): domain Bacteria; phylum Actinomycetota; class Actinomycetes; order Actinomycetales; family Microbacteriaceae; genus Agromyces; species Agromyces bauzanensis. The sequence goes on from NZ_BMMD01000002.1 coordinate 149,634, forward strand.
CAGATGTCGCAGCTGCGCGGCTATCGCACCGGCGGCACGATCCATGTGAACATCAACAACCAGGTGGGCTTCACGACCGTGCCGGGCGACGCGCGCTCGTCGATCTACTCGACGGACGTCGCGAAGACGATCCAGGCGCCCATCTTCCACGTGAACGGCGACGACCCCGAGGCCGTCGTGCGCGTCGCGGAGCTTGCGTTCCGCTACCGCCAGGAGTTCAAGCGCGACGTCGTCGTCGACCTCGTCTGCTACCGGCGTCGCGGGCACAACGAGGGCGACGACCCATCGATGACGCAGCCGCTCATGTACAACCTCATCGAGGCCAAGCGCTCGGTGCGAAAGCTCTACACCGAGGCCCTCGTCGGCCGCGGCGACATCACCGAGGAGGAGTACGAGGCGGCGCACCGCGACTTCCAGGACCGCCTCGAGCGCGCCTTCGCCGAGACGCACGCCGCACAGACGGGCGCGATCCCCGTCGTCGGTGCGACCGACTCGACCCGCGAGCCCGAGTCGCCGTCGGGCGAGCTCGCGACCACGGGGGTCTCCGTCGAGGTCGTGCACGCGATCGGCGACGCGTTCGCCAACAAGCCGGCGGGCTTCACCGTGCACCCGAAGATCCAGCAGCTCCTGACCAAGCGCCAGGACATGAGCCGCAACGGCAAGATCGACTGGGGCTTCGGCGAGCTGCTCGCGCTCGGCTCGCTCCTGCTCGAGGGCACGCCGGTGCGCTTCGCCGGCCAGGATGCCCGCCGCGGAACGTTCGTGCAGCGGCACGCGGTGCTGCACGACCGCGAGAACGGCCAGGAGTGGCTGCCGCTGCAGAACCTCTCCGACAACCAGGCCCGCTTCTGGATCTACGACTCGCTGCTCAGCGAGTACGCGGCGATGGGCTTCGAGTACGGCTATTCCGTCGAGCGGAGGGACGCGCTCGTGATGTGGGAGGCGCAGTTCGGCGACTTCGCCAACGGCGCGCAGACCATCATCGACGAGTTCATCTCATCGGCCGAGCAGAAGTGGGGCCAGCGCTCGAGCGTCGTACTCCTGCTCCCCCACGGCTACGAGGGCCAGGGCCCCGATCACTCGAGCGCCCGCATCGAGCGGTACCTGCAGCTGTGCGCCGAGAGCAACATGACGGTCGCCCGCCCCTCGACGCCCGCGTCGTACTTCCACCTGCTGCGCCGCCAGGCCTACGTGCGTCCACGCCGTCCGCTCATCGTCTTCTCGCCCAAGGCGATGCTGCGACTCCGGGGTGCGACGAGCGAGGTGGCCGACTTCACGAACGGCCGCTTCGAGCCCGTCATCGACGATGCGCGCATCACCGACCGGGCGGCGGTGAAGCGCGCCGTGCTCCTCTCGGGCAAGCTCTACTACGACCTGATCGCGGAACTCGACAAGAACCCGAACCCCGAGATCGCGGTCGTCCGCGTCGAGCAGCTGTACCCGTTGCCCGCGGTCGAGCTGAAGACGGTGGCCGACAGCTATCCGAACGCCGAGCTCATGTGGGCCCAGGACGAACCAGAGAACCAGGGCGCCTGGCCGTACTTCGTCATCGAGACGAACAAGCTGGGTCCGCGTCCGGTCTCGGTGGTCGCGGCGGCGGCGTCGGCCTCGCCGGCCACGGGTTCCGCCAAACGCCACGCGGCCGAACAGGCCGAGCTCGTCCGCCGCGCGCTCACGCTGTAGTCGCGGCGCGCACGACGCCGAGGGGCGGATGCCGCGGCATCCGCCTCCTTCGCCGTTCCCGCCGTCGTTCAGCCGCGGTGGCTCGGCACCAGGCGCTCCTCCGCCGACCGCGACTCGGCTTCGGTCACGTCGAGCACCGCGTCCTCGCCGCGGGACCCTCGTCATCAGGCGATCGCCTCGGTGTCGGCGTCCGTCCGTCACGCGCGACGATCGCGGGGATGACGTCGGCGGAACGGAATCCCGACTGGAGGTCCTGCACCCGCGTCGACTCTGCGGCGTCGGGCAGGAACTGCGCCTGCTCGTTCTCGACGACGTCGCTGAGCGCACCGAATGACGCCCCGCCTGCGCCGAATGCGGCGAACCAGACGAGGATGAGGACAGTCGGGATGAGCACCCGGAGCCACGTGGGAACACGACCGGGGCGAGGGCTGGGGCGGGCGGAGGTATCCATCCAGATCGACGTCAGGGAACCGGCACGCCGCCCCGCTTGCATCGAAAGGCGGATGATGATGCGGATGCCGACACCGACTCCCGCGGCGGCCCCGTCGCCGACACGGGCGCCATGCGCCGGCTCAGTCGACGAGGATGCCGTGCCCCGACTGGATGTCGCGGATGCGCGTGAGCACGATCATCCGAAGCTCCTCGGGCGCGCTCTCCTTGCAGGCGCGCTGCACGACCTCGGTGATCGCGACGCCGACGCGGAGCTCCGCCCGGCAGTCGGCGCAGTTCTCGATGTGCTCGTGGATGTCGGCCGCGTCCTCGCGACCCAGTTCGTGATGGAGGTACTCCTCGAGTTCGGCCCTGGCCTTCTCACAGCCGCAGTCGGTCATCTCGTACTCCTCGGCATGCTCTGCCTCCTGGTGGGTTGACGAGCCGGCCCGTCCGCTGCGAATCCCTGCTCGCGGGCGTAGTCGGCGAGGGACTCGCGCAGCAGTCGCCGGCCACGGTGCAGGCGGCTCATCACGGTCCCGATGGGGGTGTTCATCATGTCGGCGATCTCCTGGTAAGAGAATCCCTCGACGTCGGCGAAGTACACCGCGAGGCGGAAATCCTCGGGCAGTGCCTGCAGCGCGTCCTTCACCGCGCTGTCGGGCAGGTGGTCGATGGCCTCGGCCTCGGCCGACCGGCTCGACCGCGCGGTCGTCGACTCGGCGCCGCCGAGCTGCCAGTCCTCGAGGTCGTCGATCGTGCCCTGATAGGGCTCCCGCTGCTTCTTGCGATACGCGTTGATGAAGGTGTTCGTGAGGATCCGGTACAGCCACGCCTTGAGGTTGGTGCCCTGCGTGAACCCCCCGAAGGCGGCGAACGCCTTCACGAACGTCTCCTGCACGAGGTCCTGCGCGTCAGACGGGTTCTTGGTCATGCGCAGGGCCGCGGCGTACAACTGGTCGAGGAACGGCAGCGCCTGTTCCTCGAAGAGTTCGCCGAGCGACCGGCCCTCGTCCGAAGGGGCCGAATGGTCGTGCGTGGGGTCGGTCTCGTCCGCAGTCATCACCGGCCATCCTAGATCGTCGACCGGAGCGACCGCCGGGCGTTCGAGCACTGCTGCCACCGTCACGCGCCACCGTCTCCTTCTGCGCCCCCTGACGCTACTGTTGATAACCGATGCAGATTTCGAGGTATTCCGCACCCGAGTTCGATCCGTACGGCGAGGCGAGGCAGACCGAGACGGATGACGGATGGCGCGCGCCGGTCGCGGTCGGCCCGCTCGCGTCCGTGGTGGCCCTCCCTGGCTCCAAGTCGCTCACGAACCGCGAACTGGTGCTCGCCGCTCTCGCCGACGGCCACTCCACGCTGCAGGCACCCCTGTGGTCGCGTGACAGCGAACTCATGCTCGAGGGTCTCCGGGCACTCGGCACCCGATTCGAGCGGATGCCGGGCACGGGCGGGTTCGGCGATGACCTGCGCGTCATCCCCGCCGATGAGCTCGTCGGCTCGACGACGATCGACTGCGGGCTCGCGGGCACCGTCATGCGCTTCGTCCCGCCCGTTGCGGCCCTCGCACTCGGCCCGACGACGTTCGACGGCGACGAGGGTGCGCGGCGCCGCCCCATGGGCGCCTCGATCCAGGGCCTCAGGGCGCTCGGGGTGGACATCGACGACGACGGACGCGGGGCCCTTCCGTTCACCGTGCACGGCACCGGCCGGGTCGAGGGCGGCGCGATCGAACTGGACGCGTCCGCGTCGAGCCAGTTCGTCTCCGGGCTCCTGCTCGCCGCGCCCCGTTTCGAACGCGGCCTCGACCTGCGGCACACCGGCGAGCGGCTGCCGAGCCTGCCGCACATCGAGATGACGATCGCCGCGCTCCGCGCTCGTGGCGTCGACGTGACGACGCCCGAGCCCGGGCACTGGCAGGTCGCGCCCGGCGCCATCCGGGCGATCGATGTCGCCATCGAGCCCGACCTCTCGAGCGCCGCGCCGTTCCTCGTCGCCGCACTCGTCGCGGGCGGACACGTCACGGTCACGGGCTGGCCCGAGCAGACGACGCAGGTGGGGGCGCAGTTGGCGGTACTCCTCCCCCGATTCGGCGCGCGGGTCTCGATCGACGACGACCGCCTGACCGTCCGGGCGCCCGAGCCGACCCCCGACGGCGGCCGCGGCATCCGGGGCGCCGATCTCGACCTGTCGGAGGCCGGGGAGCTCGTGCCCAACGTGGTCGCCCTCGCGGCCTTCGCCGACGGCCCCAGCACGTTCACCGGCATCGGGCACATCCGCCACCACGAGACCGACCGGCTCGCCGCACTCGCGGCGGAACTGAACGGCCTCGGCGGCCACGTCACCGAGCTCGACGACGGCCTGCGCATCGAGCCGGCACCACTGCACGGCGGCCCGTGGCACGCATATGCCGATCACCGCATGGCGACGACCGGGGCCATCGTCGGGCTGGCCGTGCCGGGCGTCGTCGTCGACGACATCGCCTCGACCGGCAAGACCCTGCCGCAGTTCCCGAAGCTCTGGGAGCAGATGCTCGCATGAGCTGGTGGGACACCGACGACGACGACGAGCCGGAGTTCGACGAGTCCGACGTGCGCGTACGTCCCAGCCGCCGCGGCAGCCGCCCGCGCACGAAGACGCGTCCCGAGCACGCCGATGCGGTGCCCGGCACGGTGCTCGGCGTCGACCGCGGCCGATACTCGGTGCTCGTCGACGAGGACGACGACGACGAGCGCGAACTCACCGCCGCACGGGCGAGCGAGCTGCGACGCAAGTCGGTCGTGACCGGGGACCACGTCGACCTGGTGGGCGAGACGAGCGGCGAACCCGGCACGCTCGCACGCATCGTGCGCGTCGGCGAGCGCGCGACCCTGCTGCGCCGCAGTGCCGACGACACCGACGAGGTCGAGCGGGTCATCGTGGCGAACGCCGACCAGATGCTCATCGTCGTGGCCGCGGCGAACCCCGAGCCGCGCATCCGCCTCGTCGACCGTTACCTCGTCGCCGCGTTCGACGCCGGCATCCAGCCCCTGCTCGTCATCACCAAGACCGACCTGGCCGACCCCGACGAGTTCCTCGCGAACTTCTCGGGACTCGACCTGCCGGTCTTCCGTTCGAGCGCCGAGCGGATGCCGCTCGACGAGATCACCGCTGCGCTCATCGGGCACCGCACGGTCTTCGTCGGACACTCGGGCGTCGGCAAGTCGACGCTCGTGAACGCGCTGGTACCCGAGGCGAACCGTGCGATCGGGCAGGTCAACGTGGTCACGGGACGAGGCCGGCACACCTCGTCGTCGACCATCTCGCTGCGACTGCGCACCGCCGCGGGCACGGGGTGGGTCATCGACACCCCCGGCGTGCGCTCGTTCGGGCTCGGCCACGTGAACCCCGCGAACATCCTCGGCGCCTTCACCGACCTCGCCCGGATCGCCGAGGACTGCCCGCGCGGCTGCACGCACCTGCCCGACGCGCCCGACTGCGCGATCAACGAGGCGGTCGCCGCGGGCGAGCTCGGCGAGACCGGACGCGCCCGCCTCGACTCGTTGCAGCGACTGCTCACGACGTTCGCCTGAGCGACATCCGCGACATCCGCGACCGTCTCGTGCACTGGGCACCCAGCCGCCCTGCCTAGCATGGACTGATGACCGACACACGACTCGCCCCCGGCGACCTCGCACCCGACTTCACCCTCGACGACCAGGACGGCCGGCCCACCACGCTCTCATCGCTTCGCGGCTCGCGCGTGGTGCTGTACTTCTATCCCGAGGCGATGACGCCCGGCTGCACCACCGAGGCGTGCGACTTCCGTGACAACCTCAACTCGTTCGCGGGCGCGGGAGTGCACGTCATCGGCATCTCCAAGGACGACGTCGCGAAGCTCAAGCGGTTCGCCGAGCGCGACCGGCTGAACTTCACGCTCCTCGCCGACAAGGACCTCGTCGTGCAACGGGCCTACGGCGTCTGGGGCGAGAAGTCGCTCTACGGCAGGATCGTCGTCGGCGCGATCCGGTCGACCTTCGTCATCGGCGCGGACGGACGCATCGAGAAGGCCTGGTACAACGTCAAGGCCACCGGCCACGTCGCCCGCGTTCGAGGGGAACTCGGCCTCGACGGCTGACAGGCGGCGGCCGACGGTCCGCCTTGGGCGGCGGCGACGGCGGTCGGCTTCGGCGGCGGCGGTCGGCCTTCGGCGACGCGCGTCAGGCCCCGTCGGGCGCGGACGACTCGTCCCCGGGTCGCGTGTAGGCGAGCCGCACGGGCGCCCAGAGCAGGAGCCCGATGACGGTGACCGCCGGCACGAGCAGCACCCATCCCACGTCCGGACGGGCGAAGAGCCCTTGGAACGCCCCGACCGCGATCGACACCTGCAGCACCTGCCACACGATGGCTGCGGCGCGCGACCACGGCGCCCGTCGCAGCGAGGCGACCGCCGTCACGCTCACCCAGAGGGCGCCGATGACGACGAGCACCAGGAGCGCGATGGCCGTGGTGTACGACGAGGGCTCCAGCGCCAGCAGGTCGACCACGAGCCACACCACCACCGCGACGAGGGCCGCCGCCTCGAGCAGCAGCAGGGCGCTCACGACGATGAGCGCGGCCCTCACACCGCCGGAATCGGATGCCGCGGAGGGCATGGGTCCGTCATCGGAGGCGCGGCGATTCACAGGCTAATCCCATTCACGACTATTGATTCGAACTCTCCGCTATGCGACCATTTATGAGGCCGAGTTGATGCTCACAGGGACGTGAGCCGATCAGTCATGATCCTACTTCCCGAGATTCGGCTTCCCCCCTGCAGCACATGCCGGATTCGGCGGCGCAACCGTGCGCGTCTGCACCGAAGTACACCGCGAGGAGCATCTCCATGGATTGGCGCGACAAAGCCGCCTGCCTCACCGCTGACCCGGAACTCTTCTTCCCCGTCGGCAACACTGGTCCCGCCGTCGACCAGATCGAGAAGGCGAAGGCTGTCTGCGCCCGATGCACCGTCACGGAGATCTGCCTCCAGTACGCCCTCGAGACCGGTCAGGACTCGGGCGTGTGGGGCGGCCTCAGCGAAGACGAGCGCCGCGCCCTGAAGCGCCGCGCCGCCCGCGCCCGCCGGGCCGGCTGAGCCACCGGTTCAGAGCGTCTCGCCGGCGGCATCCGTCGCCTACGCGGGCGTGATCCAGCGCAGCGGCACGTCGATGGTCACCTCGGTGCCGTGACCGACGATCGTGTGCCAGTCGATCGTTCCGCCGAGCTCGCCCTGGACGAGCGTGCGCACGATCTGGGTGCCCAGCCCCTCGCCGACCTTGCCCTCGGGCAGACCCGACCCGCTGTCGCGCACCTGTACGGTGAGGGCCGTCGCCGACCGGTCGGCGGTGATCTCGACGTCGCCCTCCTGACCGGCGAGGCCGTGCTCGACCGCGTTGGTCACCAGTTCGGTGAGCGCGAGGGCGAGGGGTGTGGCGTACGAGCTCGGCAGTACGCCGAACGAGCCCGAGCGCTTGGGATGTGCCGTGGTGTTGTGCGCCGACGCGACCTCGGCGACCAGCAGCAGCGCCCGGTCGAAGACCTCGTCGAAGTCGACGTTCTGGGTGAGTCCCTCCGACAGGGTGTCGTGCACCACCGCGATCGCGCCGACGCGGCGCATGGCCTGCGTGAGGGCATCGCGGGCCTCGTCGGAGTGCGTGCGCCGCGCCTGGATGCGCAGCAGCGACGCGACGGTCTGGAGGTTGTTCTTCACGCGATGGTGGATCTCGCGGATCGTCGCGTCCTTGGTGATGAGCTCCTGCTCCTGATGGCGAAGCTCGGTGACGTCGCGGCTCAGCACGATGGCGCCGATCCGCTCGCCACGATGGCGGATGGGCATCGCGCGAAGCGACACCGTGACGCCGCGGGACTCGACGTCGGTGCGCCACGGCGCTCGCCCCGTGACTACGAGCGGCAGCGTCTCGTCGACGACGAGCTTGCCGCTCAGGAGCCTCGTACTGACCTCCGCGAGGGACTCGCCCTCGAGCTCATCGTCGAAGCCCATGCGGTTGAACGCCGAGAGCGCGTTCGGGCTGGCGAAGGTGGTGATGCCGTCGACGTCGAGCCGGATGAGCCCGTCCGACGCGCGCGGCGCGCCGCGTCGCGGTCCGGAGGGCGCGCCGAGGTCGGGGAAGTCTCCCGACGCGATCATCTGGAACAGCTCCTCGGCGCACTCGTTGAACGTCAGTTCCTGCCGGCTCGGCGTCCGCGTGGCACCGAGGTTGGTGTGGCGCGTGATGACGGCCACCGGATCGGGAGCGAGCTCGGTGCCGGTCGTCGAGAGCCGGCGCATGACGGGCACGGCGCGCACGCGCGTGGGCATCTCCTCGTACCAGTCGGGCGCCGACGAATCGACGATCCTGCTGGTGGCGAACGCGCGCGTCACGAGGTCGCGCCATTGCGACTTGATCTGCTGGCCGACGAAGTCGCGGTAGAACAGGGTCGCGGCGCTCGACGGCCGCGAGTGGGCGACGGCCACGAAGTCGTCATCGCCCGAGGGCACCCACAGCACGATGTCGGCGAAGGCGAGGTCGGCCAGCAACTGCAGGTCGCCGACGAGCATGTGCAGCCAGTCGACGTCGGCCTGGCTGCTGCGGCCCTGGGCGAGGACGAGATCACTGAGGGTCGACACAGGTCAAGCGTAGTGCGCGGGCTTCGCGGCTCGGCCAGCCGCCGGGTGAGCAGCGCGGGGCGGACGCCGGACGCCGCCGCGCTCAGCCCGCGGCCCGGTCGGCGGCGCGGCGCAGGGGCGCCAGGCGGAACACCGGCCGCCTCGCCGGCTCGGGAACGGGGAGCAGCCGTTCGAGCGCGTACTCGCGGAGCGCCGCGCGCAACGGACTGCGCGGGGCGGCGTCGCGGAGCGTGCGTGCCGTGAGGATGGCCGCGTCGGTCGCCCGCCCGTCGTGCGGCAGCATGGCGACGTCGGCGATGCCGGAGAACCGCCTGAGCGTCTGGCGCACCTGGGCGTGCGCGTCGATGCCGAGGGCGCTCGTGCGGACGCGGTTGGCCATGACGTCGATGCGCTCGGGCTCCACGAGGTCGACGAGCTCGCCGTACCCGCGAAGGAGCCGCGAGAGTCCGACCGGATCGGCGAGGCCCACGGCGATGACCCGGTCGGCGGACGACACTGCGGCGAACGTCGCGGCATTGCGGCGCGGCGCGAACTGGTCGCTCGTGAGCTCCTCGTCGCGCTCGAGGCTGAAACCCGTGTCGATCACCACGTACTCGACCCAGCCGCGGATGACCTCGAGGGTCGCCGTCACCCGCTCGGCCGACAGCTCGGGCCACCTGCTCGGGCCGACGAGACCGGTGAACACGTCGAACGAGGCGCGCGGCGCGGAGTAGCGCTGGGCGATCCGCTCGAGTTCGGCGCGGTCGAGCGCTCCACCTCCGGCGAGGCGGCACGCGGACGCGAACCCCGGCGCCTCGTCGAGGAGGCCGAGCAGGGGTGCGATCGTGCCGCCGTACGGATCGGCGTCGACGAGCGCGACGGCATGCCCCGCCGCCGCGAGCTCCGCCGCGAGGTTCACGGCGACCGTCGTGCGGCCGGGCGCGCCGGCAGGTCCCCAGACGGCGATCACCGATGCGGAGCGCGAGGCACGCGGCGGGGCGTCGCCGACACGCGAGGGCACGGGGAGGCCGCCGCGCACGAGCGGCTCGATCCGGCTCCAGCCTGTGGAACGGTCGAGCACCTCGTGCAGGCCGAGCTGCGTCGCGTGCGCGCGCTCGGCATCGCCGGCCGCGAGCGCCACGATCCGGATGCCGCGCTCGTCGCATCCGGAGAGCAGTTCGGCGCTCAGGGTGTCTCGGCCCGCGCCGACGAGGACGACCTCGGGCGCGAGCACGTCGAGGCTCTCGAGCACGTCACGCCAGCCCACGAGTCGGCCGACGATCGTATGCCCGTGCTCGACGACGTCGGCGAGGAGTCGGTCCTCCGTCGACGGGTCGAGCGCGATGGCGAGCCGCGCCATCAGTCGGCGCTCGCGCGAGCGGGGACGAGATCGACCACGTCGCCCGCGGCGAGCGCCTCGAGCAGCGCGGCGACCCTCTCCCGCGGAATGAGGAGCTCGACCGACCTCGAGCCCGAGTCGACCACGCCCTCGGACTCCTGGAGGGCCGCGATCACGGCCCCCGCGACGAGGACGGCGGGGGGTTCGTAGGTGTCTCGGTCGGCGCGGCGCGCCGCCCACACGTCAACCGTGGCGCCGGGCCCCAGGCTGCTCGGCAGGGCGCCCCGGCTCGGAACCACCACGGTCGCGAGACCAGCGCGGTCGACCGTGTCGACGGCGGACCCGGGGACGAGCTCGCCCGCCTCGACGGTGCGAACGACGATGAGGCCGCCCTCGGGCAGGTCGCCCGGTGCGAGGTAGTGCGTCGCGGTGGCCCCGAGGCGCACCGTTGCGATGTCGAGATCGTCGGCGTCGACGCGGGCTCCGGGCGTGAGCGCGCCGCGCGCCGCGTACACCTCGGCGGAATCGTCGAGCCCGGTGACCAGTGCCCACACGCCCGTCGTGGACGCAGCGATCAGTACGATGCCGATGAGGAGTCGGGGGTCGAGTCGAACGGCGCCCCGCTCCGTGCGTTCCGGTCGACTCGACATCCTGCTCCTTCCAGGCCGGCGCCGGGTGCGCCGGGCTCAATCGTGACGCCAAACCGGGCGGATGTCTCGAAGTTATCCACACCCGCGGCCGCCTCTTCGTCCCGGGTCGATAATCGACACATGACCCCATACGGCTCTGGCGACGAGATCGGCCGGTTCCTCACCGTCGCCGACGCGGCGGAGGTGCTCGCCGTCGACGTCCAGACCGTCGACGACCTGATCCGCTCGGGCGAACTGCCCGCGATCCGCGTGGGGAGCTCCGGCCCGTGGCGTGTCGAGCGAGCCCAGCTCGAGGTGTGGATCGAGGAGCAGTACGAGCAGACCCGTCGGCACGCCCTCTGGAACCAGGGCGAGTTCGCGAACATCCTCGAGCTCTCAGGGGCCCGGTCGGGGCGGCTCCGCACCGTCGACTGACCGCGCGATCCTCACCCGAACCCGCGCGATCCTCACCCGAATTCGACGACCAGCAAGCGGTCGATCGGGATGATGCGGTAGCCCCGCACCTCGCGCTCCCGGCGCGGCACGCCGGAATCATGGAGCGCGAGGTCGACGTGGTCCCTGGCCACGCGGTCGAGCGTGCCGTGTACGCGGCCGTCGTCCGTCGTGACGTGCACGGGCGCACGGCGTCGGCACAGGTCGCGGAGCACGAACGTCAGCCCGATGCGCTCCGCGAGCCTCGAGGACGGCTCGGTGGCCGGCTCGAGGCTCGTCTCGAGCTGCATCGCGGTGGGAATCACCGCGGTGACGGCTGCGAGCGGGACGATGCACTGCCGCTGATCGTGGGCCGCTCCGCGGAGGGTGGCGCTCACCCAGTCACGCCCGAACGAGCGCGGCCTGAGCTCGAGCGCCCGTCCGCCCCTGAGTTCGACGCGCACCGTCGCCGCGGGCTCATCGGCCGCCGCCCTGGCCATCGCGGCGAGGCGATCCCGGAGCGTCAGGCGACCGAGCCGGAGGCGCTCCTCCTCGAGCGCGAGCGCACGCTCCTCGTCGCGCTGCTCCTGGTCGAGCTGCGACTCGAGATCGTCGAACAGCAGGTCCCAGCGCATGCGGGCACGCTACTCCCCGGCCCCGTCGCCGTCCGGCGTTCTCCACAGCCGGTGAAATTCCTTGACACCATTCCCACCCCTGAATACGGTTCACTCAGGGATTGCCCGAACGACCCCCGATCGGGGGTGATTCCGTCATCGGCCGAACGGCCGTCGCCCACCCTCATGGAGCACAGATGACCGCCCGCCCTGCCGTTGCACGCACCGTGGTACGAGGTTCCACCGTGCGGTTCCTCGACGACGAAGACGACTACTTCGGCCGACAGCCCGCCCGCCGCAGCGAGCTCCCCGATCCCGAGCCCCTCCTGCGCAATATCACGCACTGCGTGATCGAGGTGCTGGCGGGCGCACGCGATCTCGACCAACTGGCGCGCTGGGTCACCGACGACGTGTACCGCAACCTCTCCAAGCGCGTCGTCCTCGCCGCGCGTGCTCGGCGAGTGAAGGGGCAGGCTCCGCGCCGTCCCGCGTTCGCGATCGGCAACATCCTGACCTGCGAGCCGGCCGACGGCGTCGTCGAGGCTGTCGTGATGGTGCACCAGCGGCCGCGGTCGCGCGCGGTTGCGATCCGACTCGAGGGCTTCGACCAGCGCTGGCGCGCGAGCGCCATCAGCGTGCTCTGAGCCGGACCCCGCCCGTTCGCCCCGCTCGTCGTCAGCGCCCCTTGCGCTCCTGGGCGCGACGCTCGGCACGGTTCTGCGGCGCCGGCTCCACCGCCCCGCCCGTGCGCTGGCCGAACGCTCCGCGCGACGGCTCGGGCTGAGGTGCCTGCGCCTGCGCGACCGCTCGGCGCGCACGCTGGGTCGCCGCCTGCTGCACCTGGCCGCGCTGGTTGCGCACCTCCACGCCGCCCGAGTCGCTCGGCGCCGAGTAGCTCAGCTGCCCGTCGGCCGCGCCCTGGCGCCCGAGGCCCTTCGCCTCGATAGTGGCGCCGGCACCCGCCTGCGGGGCGACCTCGACCTCGAGGTTGAAGAGGAAGCCGATGGTCTCCTCCCGGATGGAACCCATCATCTGCTGGAACATCGCGTAGCCCTCGCGCTGGTACTCCACGAGCGGGTCGCGCTGCGCCATGGCGCGCAGGCCGATGCCGTCCTTCAGGTAGTCCATCTCGTAGAGGTGGTCGCGCCAGCGGCGGTCGATGACCGAGAGCACGACGCGTCGCTCGAGCTCGCGCATCGCGGTGCCGCCGAGCTGCTGCTCGCGGCGCTGGTAGGCCAGCCTCGCGTCGGAGAGGATCTCGCGACGGATGAAGTCGCGGTTCAGCCTGCCCTTCTCACCGGCCTCGGCCACGACCTCGTCGATCGTGATGCCGATCGGGTAGAGCGTCCTCAGCTCGGTCCACAGTGCGTCGAAGTCCCACTCGTCGGGGTTGCCCTCGGCGGTGTGCGCGTCAAGCACCTCGTCGATCACGTTCTCGAGGAACGTCTGGGTGCGCTCGTGCAGGTCGTCGCCCTGCAGGATGTGCCGTCGGTCGCTGTAGATGGCCTCGCGCTGGCGATTGAGGACATCGTCGTACTTCAGCACGTTCTTGCGGATCTCGGCGTTGCGCGCCTCGACCTGCGACTGCGCCGAGCGGATGGCCCGGGTGACGACCTTCGACTCGATGGCGACGTCGTCGGGGACCCCGCGCGACATGATGCTCTCGGCGGCGCCCGCGTTGAACAGGCGCATGAGGTCGTCGGACAGCGAGAGGTAGAAGCGGCTCTCACCTGGGTCGCCCTGACGTCCCGAGCGACCGCGCAGCTGGTTGTCGATGCGACGGGACTCGTGCCGCTCGGTGCCGAGCACGTACAGCCCGCCCGCGGCGAGGACCTTCTCGGCCTCGACCGCGATCTCCGCCTTGACCTGCTCGAACACCGCGTCCCAGGCCGCCTCGTACTCATCCGGCGTGTCGACGGGACTCAGCCCGCGCTCGTGCATCCGCTGCACTGCGATGAACTCGGCGTTGCCGCCCAGCATGATGTCGGTGCCTCGACCGGCCATGTTCGTCGCGACCGTGACGGCGCCGTGACGTCCGGCCTGCGCGACGATCGCCGCCTCGCGCGCGTGGTTCTTCGCGTTCAGCACCTCGTGCCGGATGCCCTTCTTGGCGAGCAGGCGCGAGAGGTACTCGCTCTTCTCGACGCTGGTCGTGCCGACGAGCACCGGCTGGCCCTTGCGGTGGCGCTCGACGATGTCATCGACGACCTGGGCGAACTTCGACTCCTCGTTCTTGTAGACGAGGTCGGGCTGATCCATGCGGATCATCGGCTTGTTGGTGGGGATCACGACTACCCCGAGCTTGTAGGTGGACATGAACTCGGCCGCCTCGGTCTCCGCGGTACCCGTCATGCCCGAGAGCCTGTCGTAGAGGCGGAAGTAGTTCTGCAGCGTGACGGTCGCGAGGGTCTGGTTCTCCGCCTTGACCTGCACGCCCTCCTTGGCCTCGATCGCCTGGTGGATCCCCTCGTTGTACCGTCGGCCCACGAGGATGCGGCCGGTGTGCTCGTCGACGATGAGCACCTCGCCGTTCATGACGACGTAGTCCTTGTCGCGCTTGAAGAGCGCCTTGGCCTTGATCGAGTTGTTGAGGAACGAGATGAGCGGCGTGTTCGCGGACTCGTAGAGGTTCTCGATGCCCAGATAGTCTTCGACCTTCTCGATGCCGGGCTCGAGCACGCCGACGGTGCGCTTCTTCTCGTCGACCTCGTAGTCCTCGCCGGGCACGAGTCGCTTGGCCAGGCTCGCGAACTCCGTGAACCATCGGTTCGCCTCGCCGGAGGCGGGGCCCGAGATGATGAGCGGCGTGCGGGCCTCGTCGATGAGGATCGAGTCGACCTCGTCGACGATGGCGAAGCTGTGCCCGCGCTGCACCATGTCGGCGGACTGCCAGGCCATGTTGTCGCGCAGGTAGTCGAAGCCGAACTCGTTGTTGGTCCCGTAGGTGATGTCGGCGGCATACTGCTCGCGGCGCTGCGCGGGCGTCTGACCGGCCAGGATGCATCCCGTGGTCATGCCCAGGGCGCGGAAGACGCGGCCCATGAGCTCGGACTGGTAGCTCGCGAGGAAGTCGTTCACCGTGACGATGTGCACGCCGCGGCTCGTGAGTGCGTTGAGGTACGCGGCGGTCGTCGCCACGAGCGTCTTGCCCTCACCGGTCTTCATCTCGGCGATGTTGCCGAGGTGCAGCGCCGCGCCGCCCATGAGCTGCACGTCGAAGTGCCGCAGGCCCAGCGTGCGACGGCTCGCCTCGCGGACGGCGGCGAACGCCTCGGGCAGCAGGTCGTCGAGCGATTCGCCGCTCGCGTAGCGCTCGCGCAGCTCCACGGTCTCGTGCTTCAGCTCCTCGTCGCTGAGGGCCTGGAAATCGTCTTCGAGCGCGTTGACCGCCGTCGCGTAGTTCTCCAGCCGCTTGAGGGTTCGGCCCTCGCCGACGCGGAGGACCCTTTCCAGAATCGAAGCCACGAATGTTCTCCTGTAGTCGTCGGGCGCCGGGTTCCTCGGTGGAACGCCCGGGCACACCCGGTACCGCCGTGCAGACGGTCATCATAGCCATGCTAGCGGCCAGCAAGCTGGGCGGAGGCGGCGAGGAGCTGCGCGGAACCGGCATGGCGCTGGGCGCGGACGCCGGTCCGCGCCCAGCGCGAGGATGGCGGGATGCCGCGGCGTCAGGCCGTGGCGCGGTCGAGTCGGGGCTCCGACGGGTCCGACTCCGCGTCGGCCTGCTCGTCGAGCCCGATGAGCCCGTAGTCCCAGCCCTTGCGCCGGTACACGACGCTCGGCCGGCCGGTCTCGGAGTCGACGAAGAGGTAGAAGTCGTGCCCGACGAGTTCCATGTAGTAGAGCGCGTCGTCGACGGTCATGGGGCTGGCGGCGAAGACCTTGCGGCGGATCACCACGGGCGAGTAGGCCTCCTCCTCCTGTTCGGCTTGGGGCTGCTCCTCGATGACCGGGATGCTGCCCGTGCGCACCTGCTCGATCACCTCGGGGGCCGCGGCTTGGACGCCGACGTCGCTGAACCCGAGGTCGGTCGCCTCGCGCAGCGAGGTGGGGCGGCGCTGGCCGCGGTGGACCTTGCGGCGGTCCTTCGCGCGGCGGATGCGTTCGAGGAGTCGCCCGAGGGCGACGTCGAACGCGGCGTACTTGTCGGTGCCGTCGGCCTCGGCCCGCACCACGGGGCCCTTGCCGACGAGGGTGAGCTCGACGCGGTCGAGGCCGTTGTTGTTCCCGTTCTTCTCGTTGTGACGGGTGAGCTTCACGTCGAGGGAGATGGCTCGTTCGGCGAGATTGGTGATCTTCTCCGACTTCTCGGCTGCGTAGGCGCGGAATCGGTCGGTGACTCCCAGGTTTCGTCCGACGATGTTCAGTTCCATGACGACCTCCATCTACCGGCGTGTCACCCGGGTCTGGAAGGGTGGACCGACCACGCCTGTCATGCCACCGTAGCCTCCTCGGGTGGCGTTGTCACGGAGTGTCTCCCGTGAGGCCGCCGTGTCCGGACGAGCGCCGCAACGGGGTCTCGGCGAGCACCGCGACGGCCGCGACGGAGCCCTCGGCGACCGACAGCGCACGACGGGCCTCGACGAGCGTCGATCCCGTGGTGAGGACGTCGTCGACGAGCAGGAACCGTCTTCCGTCGAGCGGTCGCCGGGCCTCGAGGGCCCCGTCGGCGTTCGCCCGCCGGGCCGCCGCACCGAGTCCGGCCTGGTCCTCGTGCGCACGCGTGAGACGGAGCACGTGCGACGGGCGGATGCCGCGGCGCGCGAGCAGCAGGTCGACCGGCGCGTAGCCGCGGGCTCGCATGGCCGCCACGGTCGATGGCACCGTGCAGACCTCGATCGTGCCGTGCGGCTCGCCGTGCAGCGCCGCGGCGATCGCGCCGACGAGCGCCCAGGAGAGCGGCCCCGCGGCATCCGTTCGCCCTCCGTCCTTGTACGCACCGATCGCGCTCGCAACCGCCCCCTCGTATCGCACGGCCGCCCAGGCGCCGATGCCCGGGCGCTCGGCGACGTACGGTGGCGCGCCGACCAGCAGCACCCGGCAGCGTCCGCAGACCGCCCGATCGACGGCGCCGCATCCGACGCAGGCCACCGGCAGGAGCACGCCGATCGCATCCAGCACCGCACGTTGCACGGCACGGGCCGACCTGCCCTCGGGTTGCGTCATGCGTCGATCCTCGCCCGCCCCGGTTCCGGTCGAGGCCGCGACCATTGGAGTGTGCGCA
Organism: Agromyces bauzanensis; assembly: GCF_014645655.1. Taxonomy (GTDB): domain Bacteria; phylum Actinomycetota; class Actinomycetes; order Actinomycetales; family Microbacteriaceae; genus Agromyces; species Agromyces bauzanensis. The sequence continues at coordinate 166,615 of NZ_BMMD01000002.1, forward strand.
GGTGCGCGTGCCGGCTCGCCGTGCAGGACGGGTCGGCTCAGTCCGGCAGCTGTGCCGCGACGAAGCGGATGCCGCTCGCGCGCACCTGCCAGCCGACGCCGCTGCGCACGTCGAGATCGCCGCCTGCGGTGAGGACGCGCGGGTCGTCGTTGCCGCCGTCGATTGCCACAGCCGACGCCGGCCCCTCGATGCGTCGCGCGAAGCCGCCGAGTTCCTGGGACACGATGCGCGTCGTGCCGTCGGGCAGCTGCGTGAGCGAGGCGACCGTGCTCTCGTCGAGCCAGGCGACGTCGAGCGGCGTGCCGTCGACGTCGTCGAGTCGAAGCGCCACGGGGCTGAGCGCCACCGGCTTCCCGTCCGCATCGCGCTCGATCGACGCGGCCATGAAGTGCGTGCGCATCCCGTCGCCGAGGAGTGCGACGATTCGCGTCGAGTCGCGCGACACCGCGATCGCGGCGATCGTCGTCCCGGTCCAGGGCACGTCCACCTGCGCGGAGGTCCCGTCGGACGCGTACCACGCGAGCTCGTCGGGCGCGTCGGCGGGGACCGACCACACGACGCCCTCACCGTCGATGGCGGGCGTCACCAGGTTCGCGCGCGGATCGAGGGTCACCGGCTCCTCGCTCGCGCGCAGGAGCGACACCCCCGCCGGGGTGCGGACGGCAACCGACTCCCCGGCCGGTCCGAGCGCCGCGTCGCTCGGCGCGATCGCAACGACCTGCTCGGAGAGGTCCGCGATCGGCTCGATGCCCTCCCCCGAGGCTGCGAGGTGCCCGAACGTCTCGCCGTCGAACACGACGCTCCGGGGATCGACGCGCGGGTTCTGCACCGGGGTCGGATCCGACAGGTCGGGCACGTCGGACTCGGCGCCGTTCAGGGCCAGCGAGACCTCCTCGATGCTCCGCACGCCGATGAGGCTCGCATCGAGCTGCGCCTGGATGCGCTGCGCCGTGCGCAGGTCGCCGAGTCCGGCGCCCGCGAGCGAGACGCTCGCGACCTCGCCCGTGACGGTCACGGCCGATGGCGAGAGCTGCACACCCTCGGGGAACGACGAAACGACGCCCGAGGCGAGCCAGCCCGCCGGGCCGGCGATGAGCGACCGCACGATGCTCGTCTGCGCGGACTCGCGCCCCGCGTACCAGCGCACGTCGGGCACCAGGTAGCGGAACCCCGGGTCGAAGAAGTACAGCGTGTACGGGCGGAACACGCCGGTGAAGCTCACCTGGTCGATGACGATGCCGGCCGGCGCGCTCGAGATGCGCCACTCGCCGTCGACCTGCTCGAAGCGGTACTCGAACGGGATGGGCGCACGCGACTCGGGCTCCTCGTACTGGCCGTTGTCGCGCAGCTCCGCGGCGGGCGTCGCGTCGAGGCGCAGCGTGGTCTCGTCGACGGGCTCGATCTCGCGCTCGCTGAGCACGTCGATCGTGGCGCCCTCGTCCGCCTCCCACTCGTCGGCGAACGCCTCCGTGAGGAACTCCCGCGCGATCGCGTAGTTGTTGCGCGGACTCTGCGCCGCGCTGATGAACCCCTCGAGGATGTCCTCCTGCGTGGCGCCGTCGGCGGGCGGCTGCACGAGGATGTCGAACTCGACCGGGTCGGCCGGGGCGGGGTCGCCACGCTGCACGCTGCCCGAGTCCGGGATCGACGCGCAGCCGGTGAGCGCCACGCAGACGAGGGCGAAGGATGCCGCGAGCCGGTGACTACGCATCGTGCACCTCCGGCTCCGGCTCGAGCCCGATCTCGGGCTCGACCTCCAACGCACCGAGCGACTCCGTCGGCGGCGGCCCCTCCGCGCCGGCGTCCTCGGGCTCGAGCGGAAGTGGCGAGACGAGCGTCGCGGCATCCGCCGACCTCGGGAGGGTCAGCCGGAACACCGTGCCCTGGCCGGGCCGTGACCACACGTCGAGGGAGCCGCCGTGCGCGACGGCGTCCTCGAGCGAGATGGCGAGGCCGAGTCCCGTGCCGCCGATCGTGCGGGTACGGCTCGGGTCGGCGCGCCAGAACCGGTCGAACACGCGCGCGATCTCGTCCTCGGTCATGCCCAGGCCGTAGTCGCGCACCGACAGCGCGATGGCGGTCTTGTTGCTGTCGACGGCGACGACGATGGGGCGGCCCTCGCCGTGCTCGATGGCATTGCCGAGGACGTTCCGCACGATGCGCCGGATGCGACGCGGGTCGACCTCCGCATCGAGGTGTCCGCCCTGGGCGACCAGCCGGAGTTCGCTACCCCGGTCGCGCGCGAGCTCGTACATCGACTCGATCGCATCGCCCGCGAGGTGCACCAGGTTGGTCGGCTCCGTCGCGAGCGTCACCGATCCCGCGTCGTACCGGCTGATCTCGAGGAGGTCGCCGAGGAGCCGCTCGAACCGATCGGTCTGCGTGTGCAGGAGTTCCACCGTGCGAGCGGTCGGCCCCGGGAAGTCCTCGCGCTGCCCGTAGAGCACATCACCGGCCAGGCGGATCGTCGTGAGCGGCGTGCGGAGCTCGTGCGAGACGTCGGACACGAAGCGCTGCTGCACGACCGAGAGCTCGGCCAGCTCGCGGATGCGCGCCTGCAGGCTGTCGGCCATGCCGTTGAAGGATGCCGCGAGGGTCGCCAGCTCGTCCTCACCGCGTTCGGGCATCCGCACGCCGAGGTCGCCGGCGGCGAGGCGCCGGCTCGTCGCCGCGGCCGTGCGGATCGGCTCGATCACCCAGCGCACGACGACGAGCGTGATGGCGCTGAGCAGCGCGAGGAGCGCGGCCGCCCCGACGATGCCGGTGAACTGCATGAAGGCGAGCGTCTGCTCCGCCTCGGCGAGTTCGTAGCCGAGGTAGAGCTCGTAACGGCCCGCGGCCGGCACGTCGATCGTGCTGCCCACGACGATCCCTGGCACCGTGTCGCCGTCGCCGTCGGGCAGAGCGACCGACTGCCAGTATTGCCCGTCGGGCTCGTCCTGCACCTGCTCGCGCAACTCGTCGGTGATGACGCCGCCGCCGAGCCTGGGACTCCGCGCGCCGGGCGGTGCGTTCGAGTTGGGCGTGGCGTCGGGGTGACGGAAGATCGCGAAGTCGGAGCTCCCCGAAACGCTCGAGATCGTCTCGATCACGGAGTTCATGAGCAGCTGCAGCGACCCGCGGTCGGAGGCGTCCGAGGACGCGACGAGGGTCTGCGCGGCGGCGGTGGCGTTGTTCGACGCCGCGAGCACGCGCTCCCGTTGGTCCTGGAAGAGGTTGGATGCGATGCTGAGGGACATGTAGAGGCCGATCACGAGGATCGCGAGGCCTGAGAGCCCCAGCGTGATGAGGACCGTGCGGAACTGCAGCGACCGATTCCAGAGCGCTGCGAGACGACGCGGAACGTCGCGCCACGAACCGGCGGCGAAGAGGGAGGGGTCGTCGGCCGCAGCCATTCGCTGCCTACGTCGTCGCGCCGGCCCGGTAGCCGACGCCGCGCACGGTCATGACGATGCGCGGATTGTCGGGGTCGTGCTCGACCTTCGCGCGGAGTCGCTGCACGTGCACGTTCACGAGCCGTGTGTCGGCCTTGTAGTGGTAGCCCCACACCTGCTCGAGCAGCATCTCGCGGGTGAACACCTGCTGCGGCTTCGACGCGAGGGTCAGGAGCAGGTCGAACTCGAGGGGCGTGAGGTTGATGCGCTCGTCGTCGCGGCGCACCTCGTGCCCGGCGGCGTCGATCGTGAGGTCGCCGATCGCGAAGGTCTCGACGACCGGGTCGGGGGCGGGCCGCAGCCGGGTGCGGATGCGGGCCACGAGCTCCTTGGGGTTGAACGGCTTGACCATGTAGTCGTCCGCACCGGACTCGAGGCCCTTCACGACGTCGGCGGTGTCGCTCTTGGCTGTGAGCATGATGATCGGCGTGCCCGACTCGGCACGGATTCGTCCGCACACCTCGATGCCGTCCATGCCCGGAAGCATGAGGTCGAGGAGGACGAGGTCGGGCTTCGTGTCGCGGAACGCGGCGAGGGCGCCGGTGCCGTCGGCGCAGAACGCCGGATCGAAGCCCTCGGTGCGCAGCACGATGCCGATCATCTCCGCCAGGGCGGTGTCGTCGTCGACGACGAGTACGCGAGAAGTCATCCGTTCATTCCGGTCAGGGCCGCGGGTCACGGCCGAAATCAGTATGCCAAGCGTAGTCGCTCACGCTCTGAGGTCAGTTGGCACGCGGCGGAACCGTGATCGGGGTCGACCTGGCAGGCTCGGACGTGAACGTCGACCTGGCGACGGGCGATGGCCGCACGACCCTCGTGAACGAGGTCACCCGGCTGAGCGGCGGCACGGTCGACGGCGTGGTCGCCAACGCCGGCCTCGCGACCCCGACGGCGACGACCGTCTCGGTCGACTTCTACGGGACGGTTCCCGCCCGACGAGGCGCTGCTCGCCGAACTGCTCGAGGGGACGGAGCATCGAGCCGTGGTGAGCGGCGACCTCCTCTGAGATGACGCGCCCGGCATCGGGGCGGTGCAGGCTCCAGCACGGGCGAACCGAATGTGAAAGCATTGGGAACACCCCGCCGGAAGGAGCGCAGACAGGTGTCCGATCACGAGTGGCAGGCGCCCGGCGGTTCCCCTCAGACGCCTCGACCGGATGCCCCGTCCGCGCCGGGCGGCGCCGTCGACCCGGGCGTGTACGGCCCACCGCCACCCCACGGCGCCTGGACGCCGCCACCGAAGCCGGGCCTGCTGCCGTTGCGTCCCCTCGGGTTCGGCACGCTGCTCTGGGCGCCGTTCCGCACGCTCCGACGCAACCCCGCACCGACGTTCGGCAGCGGACTCGTCGTGCAGCTGGTCTCGGCCGTGGCGACCGCCGCGGTCGTCGTCCCCTTCCTCACCGTCGCCATCACGCGACTCGAGGGTGCGACCGAGGCCGACGCCGACGCCATCCTGTCGGGCACCGTCGGCGGCTTCCTCCTGCTCATGCTCGTGCCGATCGCGATCTCCATCGTGGTGAGCGCGTTCCTGCAGGGCGTCATGGTCGTCGAGGTCGCGAGCGGCACGCTCGGCGACCGGCTGGGATTCGGCGCCCTCTGGCGCCGGGCCGCCCGGCGGATCTGGCCGCTCATCGGCTGGACGCTGTTCGTCGGAGCAGCGCTCCTCGTCGCCCTCACGCTCCTCGTCCTCATCGTGATCCTGGCGGCCTCGATCTCGCCCATCGGGCTCGCGGTCGGCATCACGGTCGCGGTGCTGCTCGGGCTGGGCCTGGTCGTGCTCGGCGCCTGGATCGGCGTGAAGCTCTCGCTGGTGCCCAGTGTCATCGTGCTGGAGCAGGCCGGCATCCGCACGGCCATGGCGCGCTCGTGGCGCCTCACCGACGGCTTCTACTGGCGCACCTTCGGCACGCTCTTCCTCGTCGCCGTCATCCTGAACCTCGCGGCGAACGTCGTGGTGCAGCCCGTCTCCCTCGTCGGCACGCTCCTGGCGGTCATCGTCGACCCCACGGGCACCGGGTCGGCGCTCACCATCACGATCGTGACGACGGTCGTCACGCTCATCCTGTCGCTCCTCATCGGCGCGATCACGGCGGTCGTGCAGGCCGCGCTCATCGCGGTCATCTACATCGACCTGCGCATGCGCAAGGAGGGGCTCGACCTCGAGCTCGAGCGGCACGTCGAGGCGCGCGGTGCGGGCCTGCCCGTGGCCGACCCGTACGGTCCGCCCGCCGCACACGTGCCGTCTGGCGCGGGCACGCCCTCCCCCTTCGGAAGCGAGCGCCCCGCGACGTGGTCCTGATCCCGCACGGCGAGATCCCGGTCGATCCCGACGCGCCCGAGGCGCGACGGTGGCTCGAGGACGAGCTCTCGAAACCCGAGTACCAGAGCGCGCAGCCGAATGCCTTCGACCTCGCGATGCAGGCCATCCGCGACTGGATCGCCATCCTGTTCGAGGGCGCGACCGGCATCCCAGGGCCGTTGCTCGCCCTGCTCGCGGTGACGATCGTCGCCGTCCTCGTCGTGGTGGGCCTCCTCGTCTTCGGCGTTCCGCGCCTGCGCCGCCGACGGCGCGCGGCGGCTCCGCTCTTCGACGACGCCGACCGTCGCGATCTCGAGACGCTCCGGCGTGCTGCGGCGGCAGCGGCCGCCGCGGGCGACTGGCCGCTCGCGATCGAGGAGCGGTTCCGCGCCCTCGCACGCGGCCTCGTCGAGCGCGACCTGATCCGCGTGCATCCGGGCACGACGGCGAGGGGCGTGGCGGATGCCGCGACCTCGCCGTTCCCCGGTCACGGGCCTGCGCTCCGCGCCGCCGCCGCCGACTTCGACGCCGTGCGGTACCTCGGGCGACCGGGCACGCGCGAGCGGTACCGGGCGCTCACCGACCTCGAGCGCGCGATCGCCGTCGCTGCCCCGGCCGGCACGACCGCGGTGGCGACCGCGGCCGACGCCGCCACCTCGGGGGCTCCCCGATGACCGTCACGGCGCCGTCGCCCGGGCCCTCGGCCGCTCCTGCGATCACGCCCACGCTGCGCGCGCAGGTGCGGCGACGCCGCGCGTGGATCGTGATCGCCGTGGTGCTCGTGCTGGGCGCGCTCGTGCTGCTCGTCGTGCAGGGCGGCATGCGGGCACCCGGTCCGGCCCTCGGGGCAGACAACCCGGCGCCGGCGGGGTCGAAGGCGCTCGTCGAGGTGCTCCGTGCCCAGGGGGTGACGGTGACCGAGGCCGCCACGATCGACGAGGCGCTCGCGGGCGCACGCGCGGGCTCGACCGTGTTCCTCTTCGACGAGCTCGGCATCCTCGGCGAGGAACGGCTCGACGAACTGTCCGCCGCGGCCGACCGGCTCGTGATCGCCCAGCCCGGCTTCGCCGCGCTCGAGCGACTGGCCCCCGGCGTGCGCCTCGCCGGCCTCGCGAGCGGCCCGATCGATGACGTCGCGTGCGACCTGCGCCCCGCGCGACGCGCGGACGCGCTCTCCGACGGGCAGCGCCTGCTCACCGTCGACGACGCGGCGGCGGCCTCTGGATGGACCGGATGCTTCCGCGACGGCGACCTCGGGTACGCGCTCGTCAGCGGCCCCGGTGCCTCTGGCGGCGAGGTCGCCCTCGTCGCCGCGACGACGGCCTTCACGAACGAGCACGTCGACGAGGCGGGCAACGCCGCCCTCGCGCTCGGGCTGCTCGGGGCATCCGACGAGCTCGTCTGGTACCTGCCCTCCCCCACCGACGCCGACGAGGCCGCGGCGCCGACCATCGCCGATCTCACGCCGGGCTGGGTGACCCCCGTCATGGTGCTCGCGATCGCCGTCGCGATCGTCGCGGGCGTGTGGCGCGGGCGCCGGTTCGGCCCGCTCGTGGTCGAGCAGCTGCCGGTGCAGGTGCCCGCGGGCGAGACGAGCGAGGGGCGCGCGCGCCTGTACGCGCGGAGCGCTGCGCGAACCCACGCCCTCGACCAGCTCCGCATCGGCGCCATCGAACGGATCGCGGCGCTCCTACGGCTGCCACGGCCGGCCGAGGTCGCCACGGTCGCCGAGGCGGCGGCATCCGCGACCGGTCGTGACGCGGCATCCGTCGCCCGCCTGCTCCTCTCCGACTCCCCCGCGCACGACCGCGAATTCGTCGACCTCGCCGCCGACCTCGACGCGCTCGAGCAGGACGTGCGACGGTCGATCCGCCCCGACCCCGACGACCCCACCCGCCCGACAGGAAGGCGACCATGACCGACGCGATCCCAGCCACCGACGACGAGCTGCGCGCCGCGCTGAATCGGGTGCGCGCCGAGGTCGGCAAGGCCGTCGTCGGCCAGGACGGCGCCGTGACGGGGCTGATCATCGCCCTCCTCACGCGTGGGCACGTGCTGCTCGAGGGCGTGCCGGGCGTGGCCAAGACGTTGCTCGTGCGAACCCTCAGCCGCACCCTTCGCCTCGACACCCGGCGCCTGCAGTTCACGCCCGACCTCATGCCGGGCGACGTCACCGGGTCGCTCGCCTATGACCCGCGCACGGGTGAGTTCGCGTTCCGCGAGGGGCCGGTGTTCACGAACATCCTGCTCGCCGACGAGATCAACCGCACACCGCCGAAGACGCAGTCGGCGCTGCTCGAGGCCATGCAGGAGCGCCAGGTCTCGGCCGACGGCGTGACGCGTCCGCTCCCCGACCCGTTCATGGTCGCCGCGACGCAGAACCCCATCGAGTACGAGGGCACGTACGCGCTCCCCGAGGCGCAGCTCGACCGGTTCCTCATGAAGCTCGTGCTCGACGTGCCCGAGCGCGACGCCGAGGTCGCCCTCGTGCGCCGGCACGCCGACGGCTTCGACCCGCACGACCTCGCCGCCGCGGGCGTCACCGCCGTGCTCGGGGCGGACGAGCTCGCGGCGGCGCGTGCGGCCGCGGCATCCGTTCGCGTCTCCGACGACGTGCTGGCCTACGTCGTCGACCTCGCCAGGGCGACGCGGCGGAGCCCGTCGATGCGGCTCGGCGTGAGCCCGCGCGCCACGACCGCGCTGCTGGCCGCGGCGAAGGCGTGGGCGTGGCTCACCGGCTACGACTCGCTCACCCCCGACCACGTGCAGGCGATGCTCCTGCCCGTGTGGCGGCACCGCGTGCAGCTGCGGCCCGAGGCCGAGCTCGAGGGCGTGGCCGTCGACGCCGTGCTCCGCTCGATCGTGCAGCAGGTGCAGGTGCCCCTCTGACATGGCGGTCACCGGTCGGTTCGTGCTCCTGGTCGCGCTCGGCGTCATCCCCGTCGTCGCCGCCGGCATCTCGGGCGCGGATGCCGCGTGGCTGGCGCTCGTGGGCTGGCTCGCGCTCGCCGTCGGCGCGGGCGCGCTCGACCTCTCGCTCGCGGCGTCGCCGCGGCGGGTGGCGCTGACCCGCGAGCTGCCCGACCGCGTGCGGCTCGGGGAGACTGTCACGGCCGAGCTCAGCGTGCAGAACCTCGGGCAGCGGATGCTCCGCGCCGTCGTCCGCGACGGCTGGGAACCGTCGGCCGGGGTCGCCGGCCCCAACCGCACGCCGCTGCGCATCCCACCGGGCGAGCGGCGGCGGACGACCCTGCGGCTCACCCCGTGGCGGCGCGGCGACCGGCGCACCGACCAGGTCACGATCCGGGCGGCCGGTCCGCTCGGGCTCTGGGCGCGGCAGGCGACCCTCGCCGCGCCGGGTCGGCTCCGCGTGCTGCCGCCGTTCCACTCCCGGGCCCATCTGCCGTCGCGTCTCACCCGGCTCCGCGAGATCGACGGGCGCACGCCGCTCCTCATCCGCGGGCAGGGCACCGAGTTCGACTCGATCCGCGAGTACGTGCGCGGCGACGACGTGCGCTCGATCGACTGGCGCGCGACCGCGCGGCACGCCGACCCCGAGGTGCCGGGCAGCATGAAGCTCATGGTGCGCACGTGGCGGCCCGAGCGCGACCGGCGCATCGTCATCGTCGCCGACACGTCGCGCACCGCCGCAGCGCGCATCGCCGACGAGCCGCGCCTCGACACCGCGTGGGAGGCCGCGCTGCTGCTCGCGGCGCTCGCGTCGCACGCGGGCGACCGCGTCGACTTCCTCGCGTGGGATCGGCGGCTCCGCGGACGCGTGCACGGCGCGAGCGGCGCGGAGCTGCTCGCCCGCATGGTCGACACGATGGCCGACGTCGACGCCGAGCTCATCGAGGCCGACTGGACCGCGGTGCCCGGCCAGGTGCGCCGCGTCACGAGCCGGCACGCGCTGGTGGTGCTGCTCACCGCGGCCGACTCGCCCGGCAGCGCTCGAGGCCTGCTCTCGGTGCTGCCGCAGCTCACCGCGCGTCACACCGTGATCGTCGCCTCCGTCGCCGACCCGGCGCTCGTCGCCGCCTCGCGCGCGCGTGGGTCGCTCGACGAGGCGTACGCGGCGGCCGCGGCCGAGCGCGCGCTGCTCGACGGCGAGCGGGTCGCCGCGGCGATCCGGCGCCTCGGCGCGATCACCGTGACGGCTCCGCCGCACGAGCTGCCGCCCGCCCTCGCCGATCGCTACCTCGACCTCAAGGCGTCGGGCCGGCTCTGACCGCGGCGGCGGCTCGCGGCATCCGCCCGCGACATCCCCTCACCCCACGTTTCCGTTCCCACTCCACGTTCCCCGTGGGATGGGCACCTCACGCGGGAACGGAAACACCCGGCGAGCACCGGATGCGCCGGGGTATCCGCCCGGGGTATCCGCCGGGGCATCCGCCCGCGACCTCCGCCCGCGACCTCCGCCCGCCCCCCTCAGCCGGCGGCGATGCGACTCGCGCCCGCGTCGAACTCGACGAGGTCGCCCGTCTCGCCGGCACGCACCGCGCGCCCCCCGACCCCGATCATGTAGGCGAGGAATCCGCCGAGCGCGACCGCGCCGATGCCGATCTTCACCGGCCACGGCCACGGCGCCGGGGTGACGAAGCCCTCGATGAGACCCGAGACGAAGAGGAAGAACACGAGCCCGATCGCAACCGTGAAGAGCGAGCGGGCGTCCCCGGCGAGCGCGACGCCGCGCGAGCGCGGGCCGGGCGCGACCCAGGCCCAGAAGATGCGGAGCCCCGCCGCCGCGGCCACGAACACGCACGTGAGCTCGAGCATGCCGTGCGGGGCGATGTAGAGGAAGAAGGTGTCGGCCTCGTCGAAGGCGAACATGACCGCCGCGGTCACGCCGAGGTTCTGCGCGTTCTGCAGGATCACGTACGGCACCCACACGCCGGTGATGCCGAACGCCACGCACTGCGCCGCGATCCACGCGTTGTTCGTCCAGACCGCGCCGGCGAACGAGGCGGCGGGGTTCTCGGAGTAGTAGGCCACGAACCCCTCCTCGGCGACCTGCTGCAGCTCGCGCTCGGTGCCGAGCGTCGCGAGCACGCGGGGGTCGCCCCCGATCCACCAGGCGTAGAGCGCCGCCACGATGAACGTCACGATCGCCACCGCGAGCGTGAGCCAGCGCAGCCGATACAGTGCCGCCGGCAGGCTCACGAGCACGAACCTCGTGAACTGGCGGAGCGGGTTCTCCGGTGTACCCGTGAATCGCAGCCGGGCCCGCGCGAGCGAGATCGAGAGCCGGTCGCCGAGCGCGGTCGAGCCGGCCGTCGTCTGCACGAGCGAGAGGTCGGATGCCGCGCCCTGATACCGCTCGATGAGCTCGTCGGCCCCGGGCCCGTCGAGCCGGCGCGACCGCGCGAGCGCGTCGAGCCGGTCCCAGTCGTCGTGGCGGGCGGTGGCGAGCGCGTCGAGGTCCATCTGCTTGAATACTACCCATGGCCGACGCGACGGGGACCCGGATCCGGGCCGCCCGAATCGACGGCGAAGGGGTCGTCACGGGCGAGGCGGTCACCCTCGACGTCCGGCCCGCGAGCGCGCTGATTCGTGCCGGCGGCGCGGCCATCGACGTACTCGTCACGGCGCTGCTGATCATCGGGCTGCTGCTCGCGCTGTCCGGGATGTCGGTCGACGAGGCCGCGGCGCGGGCGATCATCATCGCGGGCCTCGTGTTCGCCGTCGTCGTGCTGCCCACCGCGGTCGAGACCGCCACGCGCGGCCGGTCACCCGGAAAACTCGCCCTCGGCCTGCGGGTCGTGCGCGACGACGGCGGGGCGATCGGGTTCCGGCACGCGTTCATCCGCGCGCTCACCGGCGTCATCGAGATCTACCTGACGTTCGGCGGCCTCGCGGTGCTCGTCGGCTTCCTGAATCCGTCGTCCAAGCGCCTCGGCGACCTGCTCGCCGGCACCCACGCCCAGGTCGAGCGCGTGCCGAGCCTGCCGCAGACCGCGTTCGGCGTGCCGCCCGAGCTCGTCGGCTGGGCGGCCGTCGCCGACGTCGGGCGGCTGCCCGACCCCGTCGCCCGCCGTGTCGCCGCCTTCTTCGCCAAGTTGGAGCACCTGACGCCCGAGAGCCGTGCGCAGGTCGCCGCGTCGCTCGCGGCCGAGGTCGTCCCGCACGTGTCGCCACTGCCGGATGCCTCGCCCGAGCGCTTCCTCGCGGCCGTCGTGGCGCTCCGGCGCGACCGCGACCTCGCGGCCCTCGCCATCGAGGACGCGCGCATGGCCGCGCTGGCGCCGCAGCTCACGGCGAAGCCGTTGGGCTTCCCCGATCGCTGAGGCGCGACATCCGCGCCGTCAGTACCGGTAGTGGTCAACCTTGTACGGACCCTCGACGGGCACGCCGATGTACGCCGCCTGCTCGGGAGTGAGCACCGTGAGCTCCACGCCGAGCGCGTCGAGGTGCAGCCGGGCGACCTTCTCGTCGAGGTGCTTCGGCAGCACGTAGACGCCGACCGGGTAGGCATCGGGCCGGGTCCACAGCTCGATCTGCGCGAGCACCTGGTTCGTGAACGAGTTCGACATCACGAACGACGGATGCCCCGTGGCGTTGCCGAGGTTCATGAGCCGCCCCTCGCTGAGCACGAGCACGCTGCGACCGGTCGGCAGGCGCCACTCGTGCACCTGCGGCTTGATCTCGATGCGCTCGGCGCCCGGCAGCGACTCGAGCCCGGCCATGTCGATCTCGTTGTCGAAGTGGCCGACGTTCGCGACGACCGCGAGGTGCTTGAGGCCGAGCAGGTGCTCGAGGCGCACGACATCCTTGTTGCCGGTACCGGTGACGAGGATGTCGATCTCGCCGATCACCGACTCGAGGCGAGACACCTGGTAGCCGTCCATCGCCGCCTGCAGCGCGTTGATCGGATCGATCTCGGAGACGATGACGCGCGCTCCCTGGCCGCGGAGCGCCTCGGCGGCGCCCTTGCCCACGTCGCCGTAGCCCGCGACGAACACGACCTTGCCGCCGATGAGCACGTCGGTCGCCCGGTTCAGGCCGTCGGGCAGCGAATGGCGGATGCCGTACTTGTTGTCGAACTTCGACTTCGTCACCGAGTCGTTGACGTTGATGGCGGGGAAGAGCAGTTCGCCCTTCGCGTGCAGCTCGTACAGGCGGTGCACGCCCGTGGTGGTCTCCTCGGTGACGCCCTTCAGCTCGGCGGCGATGCGGGTCCAGCGATCGGGGCTGAGCTCGAGCGAGCGGCGGAGCGTGTCGAGCACGACCCGGAATTCGTGGCTCGTGGCATCCGTCGCCTCGGGCACCGAACCCGCGACCTCGAATTCGCGACCCTGGTGCACGAGCAGCGTGGCGTCGCCGCCGTCGTCGAGGATCATGTTGGGGCCGATCCAGTCGGCTCCGGATGCCGCGGCCTCCGCGCTCCAGTCGAAGATGCGGTCGGTGGCCCACCAGTACTCCTCGAGCGACTCGCCCTTCCAGGCGAACACGGGCACGCCCTTCGGGTCGTCGCGGGTGCCGTCGGGGCCGACGACGACGGCCGCGGCCGCCTCGTCTTGTGTCGAGAAGATGTTGCAGCTCGCCCAGCGCACCTGCGCGCCGAGGGTCACGAGCGTCTCGATGAGCACGGCGGTCTGCACGGTCATGTGCAGGCTGCCAGCGATGCGGGCTCCGGCGAGCGGCTTGGACTCGCCGAACTCGGCACGCAGGGCCATGAGGCCCGGCATCTCGTTCTCGGCGAGCCGGAGCTGGTGGCGGCCCGCCTCGGCGAGCGAGAGGTCGGCGACCTTGTACGGGAGGGCGGTGGTGACGGCGGTATCCATGCGGACCATTGTCGCAGGCCGCCGCCGTTCCCCCACCCCCCCGCCCAGAATTCAGGAACCCCCCCCCCGCCCAGAATTCAGGAACCCCCGCGCGCAGAATTCAGGATCCCCCCCGCCCAGAATTCAGGAACCCCCGCGCGCAGAATTCAGGATGCAGCCGCGCCGGACGGCAACGGGCCGGCAGAAAGGTCGCCCGACCGCTCTGGCGGCTCATGCGGCTCCTGAAATCTGAACCAGCCAAACCTCCGGGCCGGGGCGAGTTCCTGAATTCTGAACCGGGAGGAGGCACGCTCAGCCGCGGATGAGCGTGAGCACCTCGTCGCGGATCGACGTCATGGTCGCGGCATCCTCGCCCTCGACGTTGAGCCGCAGCAGGGGCTCGGTGTTCGACGGGCGCACGTTGAACCACCAGAACGGCTCGTCGCCCGCGGTGACGCCGGTGACCGTGAGCCCGTCGAGCTCGTCGAAATCGGCGCGGCCCGCGAAGGCCTCCACGATGCGCGTGTACGCCACGGGGACGTCGTCGACGGTCGAGTTGATCTCGCCAGAGAGGGCGTAGGGGTTGAACCGGGCCGCGAACGCGGAGAGCGGGGCATCCTGCGAGCCGAACTCGGCGAGAACGTGCATCGCGGCGAGCATGCCGTTGTCGGCGCCCCAGAAATCGCGGAAGTAGTAGTGGGCCGAATGCTCGCCGCCGAAGACCGCGCCGGTCTCCTTCATGCGGTCCTTGATGAGCGAGTGGCCCACGCGGGTGCGCACCGCGAGCGCCCCCGCCTCTTCGATCGTCTCGGGCACGATGCGCGACGTGATGAGGTTGTGGATCACGACGACGTCGTGTTCGCCCGCGGCTCGCACACGCTCGATCTCGCGCAGCGCGACGATCGCGGCGATCGCCGACGGGGTGACGGCGTCGCCCCGTTCGTCGACCACGAAGCAGCGGTCGGCGTCGCCGTCGAAGGCGAGCCCGAGGTCGGCACCGTGCTCGACGACCGCGCGCTGCAGGTCGACGAGGTTGGCGGGCTCGAGCGGGTTGGCCTCGTGGTTGGGGAACGTGCCGTCGAGCTCGAAGTAGAGCGGCACGATCTCGAGGGGCAGGGCCGGAAGGCCTGCGGCCTCGCCGAGCACGGCCGGCACGGTGAGGCCGCCCATTCCGTTGCCGGCGTCCACGACGATCTTGAGCGGTCGGATGCCGCTGAGGTCGACGAGCGACCGAAGGTGCGCCGCGTAGTCGGCCAGCACGTCGACCTCGACGACCGAACCCGGGGCGGCGGCATCCGCGATGCCCTGCTCGAGCGAGTCGGCGGCGCGGTCGCGGATGGCGGCGAGGCCGGTGTCGAGCGAGATGCCCTGGGCGCCCGCGCGCGAGAACTTGATGCCGTTGTAGGCGGCGGGGTTGTGGCTCGCGGTGAACATGGCCGCGGGCGCGTTCATCGAGCCGGACGCGAAGTACGTCTCGTCGGTGGAGCACAGGCCGATCGCGACGACGCCGGCTCCGCGTCGTGTGGCGCCGCGCGCGAAGGCCGCCGCGAATCCGGGCGAGGAGTCACGCATGTCGTGTCCCACGACGACTCGGCCGCCCGCCGCGCCGACCTCGTCGACGAACGCCGCACCGAGCGCCTCGACGGTCTCGCCGGTGAGGCCCTCCCCCACGATTCCGCGGACGTCGTAGGCCTTCACGATGGCGTCGAGGCGGACGCGAGCCTCGGATGGGGCAGCGGGATTCATGCCTTGAAACCTACCTCACCGAGTGAGACGTGCCGCACGATCTGCCAGCCCACCGGAGCCGAGGTCCGCTCGGCGTGGCGCGCGCACAGGTCGTAGCCGTGCGGCTCGCGCGTGATGGCGAGGGGCCCGAGCACGGCCATCGAGTCGGCGTAGTCGAACGTCAGCGTCGCGACCGCCTCGGCGGCGCATGCGGTGCGCGAACAACGTCTCATGGCTCAACCAGAGTAGCGACGGGTGCGGACATTACGATGGAAGGCATGCATCGATCCCGTCGTGTCGCGACGCCCCGTTCTCCCCGGCGACTCGCGCGAGACCGGCACGGCCGCGGCATCCGCTCGGCCGTGACCGGCCCGCACCTCGAGCCGCTGCGCACGAGGCTCGACGACTTCGACTTCACGATCGCGACGACTGCGGCCTACCTGCGCGGCCTGTGGCCCCAGCTCGAGGGCGTCGTGTTCGAGGTGGCCCAGGGCCCTGCCGAGGCGATCCACGGCGACCACATCGACCGGTGGAAGGTCTGGCACGACGAACGCCGCATCACGTTCTACCGGCTGCCCATCGTGCGCTTCCTGCGGCTGCAGGAGAGCGAGGACCGCGACGAGAAGCTCCTCATCGAGAGCTGCGTGTTCCGGGCGATCGGCGAGCTGCTCGACAAGGACCCGTGGGAGCTCGCTCCGGGTCGCTACCGGCACCTCTGAACCGGCGGCCATCGCGTCGCGCGTCGGCGGTGCCGCAGGTCGGCGGCGATCGCCGCAGGTCAGCGCGGGTACACGCGGATCGGCGAGTCGAGCGGGCCGGGCGGCTGCACGCCGAACGACGCCAGTTCCTCGTCGCCCGCGAACGACACCGTCGCGTGCAGTCCCTCGGTGCCGCGGAGCACGGCGGATGCCCCTGCCACGAGCTGCACAGACGCCGATCCTGCCGCTGGCACCGTGACGGTGCGCTCCGATCCGCCGCTCGAGATCGTGACCTCGGCTGCGGCATCCGCATCGGGATTCACGAGGTGCAGCGTGGGCGAGGGCCCGGGGGGCACCGCGACGACGGCCGCGTCGAGGAGCGGCGCCGTCGCGACGGTCCACGCGAGGTCGGAGGGCGCCGAGGCATCCGTCTGGCCCTCCGTGCCGCCCACCGTGGCGCGCGCGGCGGCGGCGACCGGGGCGTCCGACTCGATCCGGATCGTGTAGGCGCCCGCGTCGAGCACGCCGAGCGGCACGTCGACGACCTGGCCCGGCTGCAGCGTCGCCGCGATCGTGGTACCGCCCGACCCGGATTCGGGGACGACCCCGATGGAGACCTCGGCCGCCCCGTCGCCGGGCGCGAACAGCCGCACGGCGGGGTGCTCGTCGCCGTCGGCATGATCCTCGGTCGGCTCGATGCCGCCCGACTGCGGCACCACGAAGCCCGGGATCACCTGTCGCGTCCCCGGCGCGGACGTGGCGCCGGTGAGCTCGATGCCGGCGGGCGCGAGACCGACGACTACCGAGTGCACGAGACTCGCCGCGATGCCCCCGCCGGTGGCCGTGACCTGCACGACGGGCGAGGTGAGGTTCGGGGCGAGGCCGGCGAGCGAGAGCACGCGCTGCGTTCCGGGGGGCACGATGATCCCGAGTGCCGACGGAGCCTCGACGGGTCCCGTCTCGCCGAAGACCCGCACGTCCACGGTCGACGCGACGGCCGACGGGTTCGAGAGGAGCACGAGGCCGCTGCGGCCCAGACTCGTCGCGCCGGCGACCAGCCAGGACTCGGCGACGGCCTCGCCGCACGCCGCCGCGGCGAGTCCCGAGATGCTCTCGCTCTCGACGGACTGCGACTGCGCACCCGCGAGCATGCCCGCGTCGACGCCGCCGGGCTCCGCGGCGATCGCGACGGGCGAGCCGTCCTCGGCGGCGCGCGGATTGCCGGGAGCCTCGAGCGGCACCTCCTCCAGGGTGGCGCCGGCCGGCTCGGTCGCGGTCACGAGGTCGGCGGAGCCGACGGAGGCGGCGGTCGTCGCGGCCGTCGGGTCCTCGCCGAGCGCGAGCAGAGGCCCTGGGCAGACGCGCAGCTGCCGGCTCTCCGCGGGCTGCACCTCGAGCGACGGCACCTCGGCGCGGTGCTCGGGCCATGGCACGAGCGCGGCCGCCGCGACGGTGCCCACAGCCAGTGCGGCCGCCGCGACGAAGGCGAGCGCACGGGCGCCGAAACGCAGGAGCCTCCGGTCAACGGCCATCGTCGTCTCCTTCCGGCGCGTCGGCAGTCGAGTCGGCGCGGCCGACGGATGCCTCGGCGGACTCCGGCTCGGGCTCCGGCTCCGGCTCCGGCTCCGGCTCGGGCTCCGGCTCGCCCCGCTCGGCGCCCTCCACCGCCGCGCCCGCCCCGGGGGTGGGCCGCCGGCGGCGACGCGCGCCGCGCCGCGCCTGCCGCCGGTCGGGCTCGCGTCCGGCTCCCGTGGGGATCGAGAGGAGCAGCGTCGCGCCGATGACGATCAGCTGCAGCGTGGTGATGACCACCGCCAGCCGGCCGCCCGCGTCGGCGGGGATGCGCGCGGCCGCGGCATCCGGTTCCGCTCCCGAGAACCGCCACAGCGTGCCGAAGTCGGTCTCGCCGACCGCGACGAGCGACGCGTTGCCGTCGAGCGCGGTGCGGGCGCGCTCCTCGGCCTGCATCGCCTCGCGCCCATCGTCGGCCGCGGGGACGAGGAGCACGAACGAGACGCCGAACTCGCGCACGGCGGCCTCTGGGTCGAACCCGCTGCGCGAGGCGAGATTGCCCGCGATCGTCGCGAGCTCCTCCTCGTCGGCGGTGAGCTCGGTGCGCGTCTGGTCGAGGGTGGACTGGTCGTCGAGGGTGGCGCCCGTGCCGTGCTCGAGGGTGGCGCGGATGCCGCCGTCGGGCTCCGGCTCCATGGTGAGCGTGGTGACGCGTGGATCCGCCTCGGCCTGGGCGACGACGTACGCCGGCAGGCTGCGCTCGCCTGCGGGCCCGAGCGGCACGGCGCCGGTGGCGATCGCGACGATCGACGGCACGACGGCGACGAGCGACACCAGCGCGACGACGCCCGCCACGACGGCGGCACCGCGGCGCAGGGCGTCGAGCGACACGACGGCGGCCAGGATGAGCCCGAGCCAGGCGAGGCTGAGTCCGGCGCCCGCCCAGACCGGCACGACCTCCGGGCCGATGATCGCGACCGACACCTGGGCGGCAGCGACGGCGGTGGCGAACCCCCCGAAGGCCGCGCCGAGCGCGAGCAGGGCGCGGCGGAGGTGGGGCGACATCACCGCCGCGAGCGCGGCGAGCACGAGCGGCACGACGAGCACGGACGCCACGATCCGGGGGTCGAGCGGCGTCACCGCACGCACGAGCTCCTCCCAGCCACCCCACCCGCCACCCGGGAGACCCAGCGCGAGCTGCCACGCCGTCGGCACCGGCCCGCCGACCGGCACGCCGGGATCGGCGAGGAGGCCGAGCGGCGTGCCGCGCCCGACCTGCTCGATCGCGAGCGGCAGCGCGAGGGCGAGCGCGGGGATCGGAAGGCCGACGAGGCGCACGGCCGCGCGGCCGCTCACGGCGAGGGCGACGATCCAGCCGATGACGAGCGCCGGAGCGAGACTCGGCGCCGCGGCGACGACCGCGGCGAACAGCAGCGCGGCCGTCGCGGCTGCGCCCCACGAGGCCGCCGCGCCGAGCACGGCGAACGCGAGCCAGCCGAGGAGGACGTGGGCGAGCACCGCGCCCGGGCGGCCGTCGGCGAGCGCGGTGAGGAACATCGGCGCCGCGGCCCAGGCGATGGCCGCGAGGGCGCGGAGCGAGCCGCGCTCGGTGAACCGGGATGCCGCGAACCACACGCCCATCGCCGCAGCCGGGAGCGCGATGAGCCACAGCAACAACACCGCGAACGACGGCGACCAGAAGGTCAGGGAGCCGAGCACCGCGAGCAGCCCGGCGAACGGGTCGGCGGCGCCGACGAACCCGGTGCCGATGTCACGCCAGCCGTACGCGGCATTGCGCCAGAGCTCGGCGAAGCCCGAGAGCGGAAGGAGCCCGCCGCCACCGACGCCGGTCACCCCGATGAGCCACGAGAACAGGCCGACCGAGGCGGCGCTCGTGGCGAGCAGTACCCAGCCGCCGCCCGCGCCCAGGAACTGCAGTTCGTCGGTGCGCCCACGAGCCCGGGCGCGACGCGCCTCGGCCGCCGCCTGACGCCGCCGGCGCACCTCGTCGGGCTGCATCCGCAGCGGTGCGATCGACGACCAGCCGGTCGTGCGCGACCCCGCGAGCACTCGGCGCGCGCGGGCGACGCGCCTGGCCGAGAACATCGCGGCGAGGGCGGCCGCGAACTCCCCGGGGATCGCGCCAGGGCGCTTGACGAGCAGGTGCCGGATGGAGCGCAGCAGCGCGAGCGGGAGGAAGCTCAGCCAGTGCAACGGCACGAGGGCCGCGGGGGCGTACACGAGCCGGCGGTGCAACTCGGCGGCACGCGCGGCCCGGGCGCGCCGGCGCACCGCGCGTCCGCGGCCGTCACCTGCGGGGCCCGCCACGCCGTCGGCGGCGAAGCGCACGCGCGCGTCGGGCACGACGGCGACGCGATGCCCGGCGAGGCGCGCACGCACGCCGAGGTCGAGGGCGTCGTCGGCCGTCGGCAGCACGGGATCGAAGCCGTCGAGTGCCCGCCAGACGGTGTGGCGCACGAGCATGGCGGCGGGGTCGAGTCCGAGCACGTCGCTGAGGCGGTCATGCTGACCCTGGTCGAGTTCGCCGGCGACGATGGGAACGCTGCGGCCGAGGCGCGTCAGCGTGCGACCCAGCCCGGCGATCCGTTCGGGCTCGTCCCACTCCATGAGCTTCGGCCCCGCCGCGGCGACCGACCTCGCGGTCTCGAGGGTCGCGACGAGGGCGGCGAGCGCGTCGGGCGCGGGTGCGGAGTCCTCGGCGAGGAGCCAGAGCGCGTCGGCGTCGGAGGCCGGGGCCTCGAGCACGCGCTCACCGGCACGCACGGCCTCGCCGAAGCTCAGCGCCTCCTGCACCTCGACGACGTGGGTCGCCCCGGCCGCAGCGGCCTGCTCGCGCGCCTCGGCGTCGGCCGCGGTGAGCACGACGACGAGCGCATCGAGCTTCCGCACCTGCGACCGGATGCCGTCGAGGGTGCTGGCGAGGTGGTCGCCGCCGTGACGTACGACGAGGACGGCGGTGACTCTGGGGAACATCGGGGCCAGCCTAAGCGGCCCGCGTCGCGGCATCCGGAACCGGGCCGGGCGAGCCATGAAACGGGCGTCCGTGCCGTGACCCCCCGATCACGCCACGGACGCCCGGCCCGCGTCATGCCCGGCGCGGACTCCCGCCCGCACCGGGCACGACGTCACACGGCGCGCTTGCGGAGCTTGCGACGCTCGCGTTCCGACAGGCCGCCCCAGATGCCGAATCGCTCGTCGTTCGCGAGTGCGTACTCCAGGCACTCGCCGCGCACCTCGCATCCGGTGCAGATCTTCTTCGCGTCCCGCGTGGAGCCGCCCTTCTCAGGGAAGAACGCCTCGGGATCGGTTTGCGCACACAATGCGTCGCTCTGCCATGCCAACGGATTCTCGTCGTCTGCCCCCGGACGAACCCCCGGAACGCCCAGTCTCACCGGATCGACGAACCAATCGTCAGGTACTCCAGAACGATATTCAGGATTGCCCATATCGTCTCCCACCCAGTTGTACCGACCACCCGAAGGGTGTGTCATGACCAATTACACCGGTGTAATTCGCGACAGTCAAGTCGCAGATCGTAAACCCTCAAGCGCCAATCGAGGCTTCAACCCGGGCGCGACACGCCGACGGTGTTCCGCAGACGTTATGTTCTGCAGGGCGCTCGATGTCATCCCCCAGTCCGAGGGGCACGTTCCCTCAGTCGGCGGATGCCGCGCGGCGGGCCTCCCAGGCGCTGTCGACCATGTCGGCGAGCGTGTGCCGCATGCGCCAGTCGAGGTCGCGTGAGGCGAGTTCGCCCGACGCGACGATGCGAGCGGGGTCGCCGGGGCGGCGCGGGCCGACCTCGGGCGTGAACTCGATGCCCGTGACGGCCGCGACGGTGCGCATGATCTCCCCGACCGAGACGCCGTCGCCCGAGCCGAGGTTGTACACGGGCTCGAGCGCGTCGCCGGCGTCGAGCCGCCGCGCGGCGACCACGTGCGCGGCGGCGAGGTCGGCGACGTGGAGGTAGTCGCGCACGCAGGTGCCATCGGGCGTCGGGTAGTCGTCACCGTTGATCCGCGGCGTGCGGCCCTCGAGGAGCGCGTCGAAGATGAGCGGGAAGAGGTTGTGCGGGCTCACGTCGTAGACCTCGGTCGTGCCGGATCCGACGACGTTGAAGTAGCGCAGGCTGGTGTGCGCCAGTCCGGTCGCGCGCGCCTGGTCGGCGAGCAGCCACTCGCCGATGAGCTTGGACTCGCCGTACGGCGACTCGGGATGCCGCTCCGTGTCCTCCATGACGAGGTCGACGTCGGGCGTGCCGTAGACGGCGGCGCTCGACGAGAACACGATGCGCTCGACGCCCGTGGCCTCCATGGCCGCGAGCAGGGTCGCCGTGCCGGTCACGTTCTGCTGGTAGGTGTGCAGCGGCCGGCTGACCGAGACGCCCGCGTACTTGAAGCCGGCGAGGTGCACCACGCCCTGCACGTCGAAGCGCTTGATGGTGGCCTCGAGCTGCGCCCCGTCGAGGATCGTGCCCTGCACGAACGGCGTGGCCGGCGGGAGGAACGCGTGCCGGCCGCTCGAGAAGTCATCGACGACGACCGCGTCGATCCCCTGCTCCGCGAACGCCCGCACGACGTGTGCGCCGATGTATCCGGCGCCTCCCGTGACCATCCAGCTCATGTTCCCGCCCTCCGCGCGGGGCGGACCCCTGCGCTCACTCGATCGTAGTGAGCGCGGGTACCGGGATGACGGATGCCTCCGGCCCGGAGTTCGCTCAGACGGCGCGGGTCGGCAGGTTCTCCGCGTGCCGGTTGCGGTCGCGGATCTCGGGCCGTCCGTAGCCATCGCCTTCGAGGCGCAGCAGCGTGGCGAGCACACCCCACCCGGCGAGGCCCGCGATGACGAGGAAGACGACGATGCTCATGGCAGAAACTGTACTCCTTGCAACATCCTGCCGATAGTGGCAGAGTGACGGATGAACGACCTCTTTCTGCCATTCGGAGGAACCCGTGCTCCAGAGCATCGCCTGCATCGCCCTCCCCCAGATGGCGCCGTTCGAATTCGGCGTGATCTGTGAGGTCTTCGGCATCGACCGCAGAGAGCACGGCGGGCCGACCTTCGACTTCCACGTGGTCGCCGCCGATCCCGGTCCGATCCCGACGAAGCTCGGATTCGACGTCGTGGTGAAGGAGGGGCTCGACTTCGCGTACGAGGCCGACCTCGTCGCGGTGCCCGCCTCGCTGATCGACTCGCCCGCCGACGAGCGTGTGCTCGACGTCATCCGCCACGCCGTCGACCGCGGCGCCTGGGTGCTCTCGGTGTGCTCGGGCGCGTTCACGCTCGGTCATGCCGGGGTGCTCGACGGCCGGCGGTCGACGACGCACTGGATGTACTCCGACACGATGGCGCGCATGTTCCCCAAGACCGAGGTCGACCCCGACGTGCTCTTCGTGCAGGACGGCAAGGTCGTCACGGGCGCCGGCACCGCCGCGGGCATCGACGCCGCGCTGCACATCGTGCGCACCGAGCTCGGGGCGAGCGCGGCGAACATCGTGGCGCGCCGCATGGTCGTGCCGCCGCAGCGCGACGGCGGACAGTCGCAGTTCATCCAGACGCCCGTGCCCGACCGCGGCAGCGACTCGTTCGCGAAGGTCACCGAGTGGATGCTCGAGCACCTCGACCAGGACCTCACGGTCGACCTGCTCGCCCGCAAGGCACTCATGTCGCCGCGCACGTTCGCCAGGCGGTTCCGCGCCGAAACGGGCACGACGCCCAACGCGTGGCTCAACCGTCAGCGCCTGCTGCGTGCCCAGCAACTGCTCGAGGAGACATCCCTCACCCTCGAGGAGATCGCCCGCGAGACCGGCTTCGGCGCCGCCGCCGTCATGCGGCACCACTTCCTCAAGGTGCTGCAGACCACGCCCACCCGGTACCGACGGCTGTTCGGCGTGAGGGCGGCCGGCTGACCGGTCGCCGTGGCCGCCGAATCTCGTTCAACATCTGTTCGACACTCGCCAGCAGAGAGACCATGGCCACCACGATCGGATTCCGCCCCGCCGCCGACGACGAGCGCATACTCCGCGAGGCGGCGCAGCCCGGCGAGAGCACATCCGACACGCTGCGCCGTGCGCTGCGTCTGCTGGATCACGAGCGCTGGCTGGACCAGTTCCGTATCGACGCCGACGCGCTGAGAGAAGAAGACGTCAACGCGGAGCCTGAAGCCTGGTGATCCGCGGCGCGGTCCACCGGATCGATCTGGGCCGGCCCCGCGGACAGGCATCGTAGAGCGTGCGCGTGACGTTGCTCTCGTCGGCGTGTGGCCGTGGATGATCCACCGGCCGGAAGGCAGTTGGCGCGCGAGCTCGACGGCACGGAGGCTCGCAGCATCTCGCCTGGCCTCGAGGAGGGCGGTCAGCCGCGCGACTACGATTTCGCTGGTCGCGAGTCTCCCGCCCCTCCATGGTCGCGAGGATCTCGTCCACGATGATCACCGAGGAACAGCGGCGGGCTTCGGTCGCCGTTCACCGCCGGTCCCTCCGGTCGACACGGGGATTTCACGTGACGGAGTGAGGGTGGCGGCGAACCAACCGACCGTTCGCACGACTGGAGTTCACATGCCACGCACCACGCGATCCGTCCTCGCGGTGGCTGCAGCCGCCGCGACCATCTTCGCCGCCACCCCGGCGGCCGCTGTGCCCGCCGAGCACGCCGTGCCGGCGAGTTCTGGGAACGCGGCGCAACCAGTGCCTGCCGCCGAGCTGCTCACCGACCCGTTCCTCCAGGCGCCGACCGAATCGGGCGTCACGGTCGTCTGGTTCACCGAATTCGAAGGCTCCCAGCATGCCGTGTTGCTGGGTGACGCCGTCGCCGACCTCCAGGGCAAGGCCCTCGCGCAGGCCGTGCACAAGCCGAACCTCGCCGACGTCCGCGCCGTTCGGGCGACCACGACACAGCTCAGCCGCACCGCCGAGGACGCGGCATCCAACATCCCCGCCGACGAGAAGCCCACCGCCGAGCTGGGCATCGTCGACCGCGCCATCTGGCGGCATGAGGCCGTGGTCACCGGCCTCGAGCCCGGTCGGCAGCTGCCGTACCGGGTCGTGAGCCTGCATGGGCAGCAGTTCACGGCGTCTGAGACCTTCACGCTGCAGCCGGCGCCGGCCGCGGGTGAAGGCACCAAGATCCTCCTCACCTCCGACCACCAAGCCATGGTGAACACCCCGGCGAACCTGCAGCTCGCGGCCGAGACGATCGGCGACATCGGAGCGGTGTTCGTGGCCGGCGACCTCGTGAACGTCCCCGACCGGGCGTCGGAGTGGTTCGACGACACTCGAGGCAGCGCGTTCTTCGCCGTGCTGCAGGGCAACGGCGGCCGCGCCTCGACCGGCGGCACCGTCTACGAGGGAGCTCCGATCATCCAGAACGCGCCACTGTTCACCGCCATCGGCAACCACGAGGTGCAGGGCCGGCGGGATGGCGCGACGAGCCTGGGCGCGTCGTTCAGCGCGGCTGTGCCGCGCGAGGTCGCCGAGGCCGAGTACGAGAAGGTCGCGGCTGAGGTGAACCCGAGCGGGGACTCCGAGGTGAAGGCTGCGTGGATCGAGGGCAACTCCTTCTCGACGCGCACGTACGAGGAGATCTTCACCCTGCCGACCAGCGAAGCCGGCGGTGAGACCTACTATGCGACGACGTTCGGCGACGTCCGCCTCGTCTCGCTGTACTCGACCCGCATCTGGCGCGGCACGAGGGCGAACCCCGACCCGGCGGCCCGCACCGCGACATCCCGGTACCAGGAGGCCGCCGCGAACCTCGGCGACCCGCTGGCGCAAGGGTACGGCGAGCACATCTTCGAAGCGATCGACGCGTCGAGCGAGCAGTACGCGTGGCTGCAGGACGAGCTCGCGAGCGATGAGTTCCAGGACGCGAAGTATCGCGTCGTCATCCTGCACGAGGGCCCGCAGGGCGTCGGCGACAACGTGATGCCACAGTTCGCCGACCCCGAGCGCATCGAAGAGCACAACGACGCGGGCGACCTCGTCGGCGTGCGCTACGAGTATCCGGCCACCCGGAACGAGCTGCTGTACGATCTGCAGCCGCTGCTCGAGGACGCCGGCGTCGATCTCGTGCAGAACGGTCACTCCCACCTGTGGAACCGCTTCGTCAGCGACAACGGCACGACCAACTGGATCGAGACCTCCAACACCGGGAACAGCTACGGCGCCTACCACCCGCTCTCGGGCCGGTTCCGCCCGGTGCCACCGGCACCGTGGGACACGTCGAACTACCTTGCGCAAGGCAACCCCGGCGGCCTCGAGCCGATCGTGCCGACCGAGAATCCGTTGCTGGCGGCGGATGGCACGCCGCAGCCATTCGTGCAGTCCAACGATCACGTCGTGTTCACCGTGTTCGACACGGCGACCGGCGAGGTGACCAGCTACGCCGCGAACGTCACGGAAGGCGAGCAGCCGACGATGCTCGACCGGTTCACGATCGGCGGCTGAACCCGGCGATGACGCGGGATCCATCGAGGTGGGTACTCCCGAGGCTCGGGTCGAACTGGTCGTCGTGACGTGTCCGAGCGGGTTCGTGGTGGTCGTCTCCGTGCCCCCGGAGCCGTACGTGGCGGGGATGGATCCCCTGCGAACCCGTCAGGCCGCGCCGGCGCCGGTCGTCGCGACCCACGCGATCCCGTCGCCGGTGATCACGAGCTCGCGCTCCTCGGGCGTGACGTAGACCGCGGCGCCCCGGCCGAGGCTCGCCGCACCGGTCGCGCCACCCAGGTGCAGCGCTCCGCCCTCCGCAAGCACGATGGCCGGCCCGTCGATCGCGACGCCCGCGGCATCCGCCCCCGGCTCGGCCCGGTACAGCACGAAGTCGGGCACGTCGGGACGGAACGCGACGACCCCCGGCCCCACGGGTTCGGGCGGGAGCCGCGGCGCGTCGAGCGGCGTGAAGTCGAGCACGTCGATGAGTTCGGTCACGTCGATGTGCTTGGGCGTGAGCCCGCCCCGGAGCACGTTGTCGCTCGCGGCCATGAGCTCGATGCCGAGGCCGTCGAGATAGGCGTGGATGTTGCCCGCTGCGAGGTAGAGCGCCTCGCCGCGGTGCAGCCGCACCCGATTGAGCAGCAGCGAGATCACGATGCCCGGGTCGCCGGGATACGTCTCGGCCAGCGAAGACACCGTCTCGAACGACAGGGCGTACGGCGACCGCCGTGCCTCGTCGGACGCCGCGAGCGCCGTCACCCGCTCGACGACCCACGCCGCCTCGCCGGTGTCGCCGCCGCGACCGTCGCGCAGCAGCCACTCGACCGTGTCGCGGAGCGGATCGGCGCCGGCCAGGTGCGCCTCGAGCAGGTCGAGGGCGCCGGGCTCGGGAGATGCGGACGCGGCATCCGCCTCGCGGAGCACCTCGATCACACCGCGCACCTCGTCGAGCGGACGGAACCCCGAGAGCGCGTCGAACGTCTCGCTCACGGCGACGATGAGCTCGGGCTTGTGGTGCTGGTCGCGGAAGTTGCGATCGTAGGCGTCGATCGGGACCCCGTCGGCCTCCTCGCGCGCGAAGCCGGCACGCGCCTGCTCAGGGGTCGGGTGCGCCTGCAACGAGAGCGGTGCGGCCGCCGCGAGCAGCTTCAACAGGAACGGCAGGCTCGTGCCTCGGGCCGCCAGCCCGGGGCCGAGGGCCCGCTCAGGTTCGGCGGCGATCCACGCCGCCAGGTCGGGGTGGCCGACGGACGCCTCGTCCACGATCTTCGAGGGCGATCCGGGGTGCGCGCCGAGCCAGAGCTCCGCCTCGGGCCCCCCTGACCGCGGTTGCCCTCGGAAGACGGCGATCGCACTCGTGGATCCCCACGCATAGTCGCGTGGAGTGTTGTCGATCGCTACGAACATGCCGGACGGCCCCTTCCCAGACGCTGGGTCCAATTTAGCAACGGCTCCGTCGCCCTCCCGAGCCGACCCCGGCTGCCCGCGGTCGCGCCTCCCTGCGCGCTAGCCTTGGTCGCATGACCCCCGGCCGACGCCGCTCCCTCATCGGTGCGTACGCGACGTTCGCGCTCTTCACGGCGCTCGCCGGCCAGTTCTGGCGCAACCTCCTCGGCTGGTGGGGCTTCGGCTTCATCGTGCTCCTCGTCGTCGCGGGCGCCGTCGCGCTCGTGTTCGCCGTTCGCCCGACGTGGCGATGGCGACGCGCGCCGAAGTCGACCGTCGCATTCCTCCTGATCGCCGCGGCATCCATCGCGTGGTCGGCCTACCGGGCCGAATCGGCGCTCGGTCTGCTCCTCGCGCTCGCCACGACGTTCGTCGCCGTGGCGCTCGTGCTCGGACTCGGCTGGACGAGGTTCGTGCGCTGCCTCGGGGGCGCGATCAAGTGGATCCTCGTGCTGTCGCTCGCCTTCGAGCTGGCGATCGCGATCTTCGTGCGCGCACCGGTGCTCCCGTTCTTCCCCGACTTCGAGCCCGACGGCGAGAAGCTGCCCATGGCCTTCTACTGGTCGCGGGGCCTCCTCTTCGAGGGCGGCCCCATCGAGGGGATCCTCGGGAACCGCAACCTGCTCGGCATGGTGGCGCTGCTCGGGCTCATCGTGTTCGGCACGCTGCTCGCCGCAGGCAGCGTGCGACGGGCCCAGGGCATCGGCTGGCTCGTGGTCGCAGGCGCCGTCATGACGCTCACGCGCTCGGCGACCGTCATCCTCGTGGGCGTGCTCGTGCTCGTCGCGCTCGCGTTCGTCCTCTGGGCCCGGCGCCGCGGGCCCGGCCGGCGGGGCGGCGTGTACTGGGCCGCGGCCGGTGCCGTCGTGGCATCCGTCACGCTCCTCAGCGTGTTCTGGCGGCCGCTGCTCTCGGTCTTCGGCAAGAGCGAGGACGTCACCGGGCGCTTCGACATCTGGGGTGCGGTCATCGGGCTGGCGCTCGAACGGCCGTGGCTCGGATGGGGGTGGATCAGCTACTGGGCGCCCTGGGTGGAACCGTTCGAGGGGCTCGCCGTGCGGAACGGCGTCGAGTACCTGCAGGCCCACAACGCATGGCTCGATGTCTGGCTGCAGCTCGGCATCGTGGGGCTCGTCGCATTCGCATCGATCGTGATCGGGGCGCTGTGGCGATCGTGGTTCCTCGCCGTCGACCGGCCCGTGGACGATGCGGGGCATCCACTCCCCCACTCGGCCGCCGCGCTCGCGCCGCTCCTGTTGCTCGTGGCGCTCCTCGGGCAGAGCCTCGCCGAGAGCCGCATCCTCATCGAGGGCGGCTGGCTGTTGCTCATCGCCATCGCCTGGTCGACCAAGCAGCGGCAGTGGGACGCCGAGCCGTTGCCGGCCGAGCAGCCGCCCGTGCCCGCGTCCCGCCGGCCCCCGGAGGGGGCCCGGTGATCGCGAGCGTCCTACGCGAATTCGTCGGGTCCGCTCGATTCGCCCAGGCGCTGACGCTCCTGTCGGTCGGATTCGCCTTCTCGACGCACGCCGTGCGGAGTCTCATCGGGTGGCCGGGCCTGCTCGCGGCCCTGGCCGGCCTGCTCGCGCTCGCCGCCGTCTCCCTCGTCGCGCGATGGCGGGCCGTCGAGTGGTACGGCATCCTGCCGATCACGATCCTGGTGTTCGTCGGGTGGGCCGCGGCATCCGTGCTCTGGAGCAATGCCCCCGGCATCACCGCCACACGCGTCCTCTACCTCGTGGCCTTCGCGTTCCTCGGCGTGTACGTGGCGCTCATGCGCGACACCATCCAGATAGTGCGGGCGTTCGGCGACGTGATGCGCCTCCTCCTCGGCGCCTCGGTCGCGCTCGAGGTGCTGTCGGGCGTTTTGCTCGACCTGCCGATCGCCTTCCTCGGCATACAGGGGAACCTCGCAGCGTTCGGTCCCATCCAGGGCGTGTTCGGCTCGCGCAACCTGCTCGGCTTCGTCGCGCTCATCGCACTGCTCACGTTCATCGTCGAGTGGCGCACGCACATCGTGCCGCGCGGACGATCGATCGCCTCGGTCGTGCTCGCGTCGGCGTGCATCGCGCTGTCGGGTTCCCCCACGGCATGGGCGGCGCTCGCGGCGTCGCTGCTCGCCCTCGCCGCGCTCTACGGGCTGCGGCGCGCGGCTCCCACGAGCCGCTGGCGCTGGCAGATCGCGCTGGTGGCCGCCGCCCTCGTCGTGCTCGTCACCGCGTGGATCCTCCGGATCCGCATCATCGAACTGCTCGACGCGCGAAACGAGTTCGACGTGCGGCTCGACGTGTGGCGCGAGCTCAGCCGCTACCTCAACCTCAATCCGCTGCAGGGGTGGGGCTGGGTCGGTTCATGGCCGGATGCCGCGCCGTACACGTGGATCGAGCTCGCAACCGGTCGCCCGCACGGATCGGCCCTCAGCGCGTACATCGACACGTACTTCCAGGTCGGAGTGATCGGCGCGATCGCCTTCATCGCGCTCGTCGGCGTCGCGCTCGTGCGCGCCTGGCTCCTGGCTTCGAGCCGGCGCAGCGTCGTGTACGCGTGGCCCGCGCTCATGCTGGTCGCCATCGCCGCAACGAGCTTGGCCGAGAGCTTCGCGCTCGTCGAGGGCGGATGGATGCTGCTCGTCGTGTGCGCAGTGAAGGCCGCGCGCGACATGAGCTGGCGCGACGCGCTCGCCGCCGGGCGGCCACCGGAGCCCACGCTCGAGCGCCTCGGCGACGACCCGGCACCGGACACGCAGGGCCGGGCCGAACGCTAGACCGGCTGCACGAGGTCGCGCAGCACGTCCTGCGCGCCGAGGCCGTATCGCCGATACGCACCCGAGCGCCACTCGCGCCACACCGGCGCGAGGCGCGCCGACCGCCGCACCGGGATCCCCTGTCGTACGACCTCGTGCGCGAGCTTGGCACGCACCTCCGCCGCCATGCGCTCGTCTGCGGGCACGATCGCCGGCAACCGCTCGGCGAGGTCCCGGGCCCGAGCGAGCAGGCGCTCGTTACGGGCGGTGCGGGGCTCACGGAGCCGAGCAAGCCTTCCGCCCGCACCGAGCCTCGTGACGCCGATCTGGTTGCCGCCGTGCTGCCGGTAGTCGATCAGGGGATCGGAGACGACGGCGATGCCACCGCCCACGGAGGCGACCATCGCCAGCCATTCGTCGTGCACCCAGCTCGCCGGGAACGGCACGGCGCGCTCGACCAGGCTGCGCGAGACCATCATGGTCGCGCCGGTGAGCACGTTGCGCCTGAGCAACTCGTCGAACGCGGCATCCGATTCGAGCCGCAGCCGCAGCCGCACGTCGACGCCGAGCGTCTCGAACAGCGAGCGACCGATCGATGCACCGCCCTCGTCGACGAGCCGCGCCTCCGCCGCGACGAGATCGAGCCCGGGTCGGGCCGTGAACTCGGCCACCGCCCGTGCGATGCGATCGGTATGCCAGACGTCGTCCTGATCGCAGAGGACGATCAGGTCTCCGGATGCCGCTTGCAGGACCTGCTCGAAGTTGGCGGTGACGCCCAGCGCCGCCGGGTTGCGGAGCACCACGAGGTCGGGCGTCGTGGCGTCCGAAGGCCGATGCCCGTCGACGAGCCTCTCGGCGAGCTCGACCGTGCCGTCACTCGAGGCATCGTCGGACAGAACGATCTCGGCGATGGGATGCGACTGAGTGAGGATGCTGCGAAGCTGCTCGCCGAGGTACCGAGCGCCGTTGTGCGTGCCGAGCACGACGGAGACGCGTGGCCACGCGGGTGCCGGCATCAGCGATCCCGTTTGAGGCCGACGTTGAGGACGCCCAGGAACATGCCTGCCATGATCGTCTGCGCACCGAGCATCATGAGGAGCGCGGAGAGGACTGCCGTGCGGATGGTCGTCGACGGGTCGAGCGAGCCGAAGCCGGAGGCTGCCCATATGGCGAACTGCCAGATCGCGATCGCCAGGCCGATGAGGAAGAGCAGGAGGCCCACGAGTGCGCCGCTCTCGAGGCTGATCCGCCGTTCGAGACGGTCGAAGTTCCGCGATCTCGGGATGCGGAATCCCTCGTGCTGCGCATAGATCTTCGTGAGGATGGCGAAGAGCACCGACTGGTAGCCGACGACCGTGAGTGCCGCGAGGTAGACCTGGCTCGAGACGTCGAACCCGATGTCGCCGAGGATGATGGGCCCGTAGCTGATGAACAGGGTGCCGAGCAGGCCCAGGAAGAACGCGACGGTGCCGGGAATCAGGAACAACCACCGCGGGCTGAAGATCAGGAGGAAGCGCAGGTGGCGCCAGCCGTCCCGCCAGCTTCGCAGGTGCGGCGGCCGGCTTCGGCCGTCCTTGTCGAGCGTCGTCGGCACCTCCGAGACCCGGAGCCCGCCGAGCGTCGACTTCACGACGACCTCGCTCGCGAACTCCATGCCCGTGGTCTGCAGGTGCAGGTTCAGGATCGACCGGCGGTTGAAGCCCCGAAGGCCGCAGTGAAAGTCGCCGATGGGTGAGCGGAACAGCACCCGCCCGATCCAGGAGAGCACCGGGTTGCCGAGGTACTTGTGGAGCGGCGGCATGGCGCCGTCGGCGATGCCGCCTCTGAACCGATTGCCCATCACGAGCTCGTCGCCCGCGCGGAGTCGTTCGACGAACGGATCGAGCTTCGAGAAGTCGTAGCTGTCGTCGGCGTCGCCCATGATCACGTAGTCGCCGCGCGCGGCCTCGATGCCGCCGAGCAGCGCGCTGCCGTACCCTCTGGCCGGGATGTCGACGACACGTGCGCCATGCGCGCGGGCGATGTCCTGTGATCCGTCGGTCGAGCCGTTGTCGGCGACGATCACCTCGCCGGCCACGCCGCTGCGCTCGAGGTAGCCGTTCGCCTTGTCGATGCAGACGGCGAGGGTCTCCGCCTCGTTGAGGCACGGCATGACGATCGAGAGCTCGATCGTCTCGGTGGAGGTGGACATGGTGAGGGATCCTGTCGGTACGCGAGGCGGCCTCCCCATCGTACAGAATGGGTGCGATGGATCTGGGTCTCGTGGTCTCGACGCTCGGGCGCACGGAGCCCTTGGAGCGCCTGCTGCGCTCCCTCGCCGGGCAGGTCCGATCGGGCGACCGGCTCGTGATCGTGTCGCAGGACCGCCTCGGCGACGTCGAGGCCCTGGCCACCCGCTTTCGCGGCGACCGCTTCGCGATCGACGTCACCGCCTCGGAGCGTGGCGCCTCCCGCGGCCGCAACGCCGGCGTCGCGGCACTCCCACCCGGTGATCGCCTCCTGCTGTTCCCGAACGACACGACCTGGTTCCCCGACGGCAGCCTCGACGCCATCCGTGCGGCGGGTCCTGCGATTGAGGCCGGCGCGCTCACCGTGGTCGACGACCACGGGCCGAAGTTCACGCTTCCCTCGCCCGGCGCCCCGCTCGACCGATGGAACGTCTGGAGCGTCATCGAGATGGGACTCGTCATGCGTCGCTCGCTGTTCGACGAGCTCGGCGGATTCGATCCCGAACTGGGCACGGGCGCGCCCACTCCCTGGCAGGCGGGCGAAGCGACCGACCTCCTGCTCCGGATGCTACGACGGCGCCCCGATCTCGCACGCTCGTTCGCCTGGCTGCCGTCCGACGTGACCGTCGGCGGAGTCGCCGACCCCGCCGGACTCTCGACGGCAGAGCGTCGACGGAAGCTGCGCGCCTACGGGCGCGGTCTCGGCCGACTCGTGATGCGGCACCGGTACCCGTGGTGGTGGCGTTTCGCGTTCCTCTTCGGCGGCCTCGCGTTCGGCCTCAGGCACCGGGCGACCAACACGCCCGCCGATGGCTGGTGGGTGTTCCTCGGCCGCGCCGAGGGCATGGTCGGACGCACCATCGGCGGCCCGACCGAGGCGGTGTCCCGGTGACGGAGCCCATGCCCGCCCCCCTGCGGCTTCGGCGCGCGACGCTGAGCCTCATCACGCTGCTCGGCGGCGTCTCGCTCGCGGTCATCCCCGCCGCGACCGTCTCGATCTCCTCGCGGCTGTTCACCGTCGACGAGCAGGGATTCCTGGCCGTCGCCGTGCTCGTCGCCACGTTCGTCGGCCAGCTCACGTTCGCCATCGTGGTGGAGTCGCGGCTGAGCTCTGCGGCGACCGAGCGACGTGTCGTGTTCCCGCTCTGGCTCGCGGCGGTCTCGATCCTGACCGCGTTCGTGCTCGCCATCGTGCCGCCGAACGCCCTGGCACTGGCCATCGGCCTGCCGATCCTCATCGCCGCGCTCGAGGTCGGACGCGGGGTCTCGGTCGCCGAGCGACTCGATCGGCGCGAGATCGCGGCATCCGTCGCCGTCGGGCTGGGTGCCCTCGTCGGCGTGCTCGCCGGATTCGCCGGGCAGACCTGGGCGCTCATCCCCCTCGTCGTCGGCATCGCGGCGGCAACGATCGTCCGCAGCCTGCCCGTCACGCACCGGCCGAGCCGGCCCGAGCCGGCGGTGATGGGATGGGTCGTGGCCGACACCGCGATCACCGGAGTCATCTACCCGCTGCTCAACGCCATGATCCTCACGTTCCTCGGTTCAGCCGACGCCGTGCTCTTCACGTCCATCGCAACGGTGTCGGGCCTCCTCGCCATTCCGTTGAACTTCATGCGGCTGCGACTCCTGAAGGAGCACTCGCGACTCGACATCGCGGTCTCCGCGGCGTCGGTACTCGCCGCGGTCGCGGCCCTGCTCGTGCTCGAGCTCGTCGGCGCGTTCGGGTTCATCTTCGGCCCTGCGTGGACGGAGTCCGCGACCATCGTGCCGCTCCTGCTCGCCTGCGCGTGGCGCGCGGCCTCGCTCGCGACGACGATCCCCTTCGCAGCGCTGCGCCGCGCCGGCGAGGTGCGCCTGCTGACGGGCCTGCGGGCCGCGGTCTCCGCGCTCACGTTCGTGTTCGCGGCGGCGGGCCTCGCCCTCGACGACCTCGCCGCGGTCTTCCTCGGGCTCCTCGTCGCCGAGCTCGCGTCCGCCGTCGTGTACGAGGTCGCGCGCCGTCGTCGGCTGGCGCGCACCATCCGCGAGGCGGCCGACGCCGACGCCGGAGCCGGAGCCGGAGCCGACGCGTGACCCGCGTGCTCGTCGACCTGCTCTTCTTCACCGGGCGGAAGGGCGGCATGGAATCGTACGCCCGCGAGATCTACTCGCGCCTTGCGGCCGACGACCCCGAACTCGAGTACGTCGCCTTCGCATCGAGCGAACTCGCCGTGCAGGGGGCGCCGTGGTTCCCGGGCCGCGTGATCGATTCCGGCGTGTCCGGCGAGGACCGCATCGCGTGGGCGCGCGGCGAGCTCTTCGCCGTCTCCCGCGCAGCACGGCGGCTCGGCGCCCACGTCGTGCACTGCCCCGCGAACTTCGGTCCGCTCCGCTCGCGCGTGCCCGTGGTGCTCACGGTGCACGACCTGCTCGCGTTCCGGCACCCCGAGTACGTGCCCGGCGCGTACTCGCGGGTCCTGCGCACCATGATCCGCGCGGCCGCGCGCACCGCCCGCCGCATCCTCACGGTCAGCGCCGCGTCGCGCGACGACATCGTGGAGTTCCTCGGCGTGCCGGCCGGCCGAGTCGTGGTGACGCCGCTCGCCGGGTCGGCGCCGTCAGCGGTCGAGCCGATACCTCGACGCCCGGCGCAGCTGCTCGCGGTCGGCAACCGGATGCCGCACAAGGGATTCGAGACCCTGCTCGACGCGCTCGCCCGGATCGAGCCCGCACACCGCCCGACGCTCGTGATCACGGGCAGCCACGGCGACGATCCGCTCGCTCCCGTCGTCGAGCGCCTCGGACTCGGCGGCCACGTCGACCTTCGCCGATGGCTGAGGCCCGACGAGCTCGACCGGCTCTACGCCGAATCGACCGCGCTCGTCTTCCCGACCCGGTTCGAGGGCTTCGGCCTCCCGCCGCTCGAGGCGATGTCCCGTGGCTGTCCCGTGATCGTGTCCGACATCCCCGTCCTGCACGAGGTCGCGGGCGACGCCGCGGTCTACGTGGATCCCGCCGACCCCGACGCGATCGCGCGCGCGATCCGGGCGGTGCTCGACTCACCGGCCGAGCGCGAACGGATGTCGCGTGCCGGCCTCGCCCGAGCGGCCGCGTTCTCGTGGGAGCGAACGGCCGCGGCGACGCGGGCAGCGCTGCTCGGTGCGGCGAGCGTGCCCGTCACCGAGCCCTGATCGCCCGCCACCGTTCGAGGAGCTCGCCGACCGAGCGGTCGAGCGAGCGTTCCCTGCGCTCGCGGGCGAACCATGCCGCGGTGGAGCTGCGCAACTCGGCGCCACCGGTGACCGCGCGCGCGATCGCGTCACCGAGCACGTCGGGAGCGACGGATGCCGCCACGAAGCCGTTCTCGCCGTCGACGACGAGTTCGGCTGCCGCATTGTCCTCCCCGGCGACGACGACCGACGGCGTGCCATGGGCGGCGGCCTCCGCGACGACCAGGCCGAAGCCCTCGCGAGCCGACGGGTTGACAAGCACGGCGGACGCGCCAAGGAGGCGCTCGAGCTCGTCATCGTCGACCCTGCCGAGCAACTCGACGACCTCCTCGACACCCGCGGCGGCCGCCGCGGCCCGGACCTGCTCCGTCGCCGGCCCGGTGCCCACGACGCGCGCCCGCAGTCGCGGCAAGCCCCGGCGAGCGGCCGCCAGCGCCGCGGGCAGCGAGTCGAGGCGCTTGTCGGCGATATGGCGTCCGATGAACAGCAGGTACGGGTCGGCTTCGTCCGCGATATGCGCCGACTCGTCGGCACGGCCAGTCGATGCTTCCACGGGAGCACGCGGGGGCCCGGCCAGATCGAGCAGTCCCAGTACGATCGGATCCGCCTTGGGGCGGGCGGCCCGCAGCTTCGCCCGGGTGAACCCGCTGTTGACCGTGATGATGTCGCCGATCCGCACCGCGAACCACTGCAGCACGGCGGCGACCGTGCCCGTCGCCGAACCTGCGTACGCGCGCCACTTTCGCGACGACCAGACCTCGAGCCAGTCGACGGCGAGCACAGTGGGGCGACCGACCAGGGCGGAACGAACGGCGAACACGTTGAGCACTGGAAGCGCAGCCACGATCACGAGGTCGTAGTCGCGCCGGTGTCGCGCGAAGTGCCGGAACAGCCCGAGCGCGAACGCGATGGCGCTCCGGGTCGTGCGCGAACCCGCGGCGTCGTAGATCTCGCCGTGCCAGACCGACACGATGTCGAACGGCGCGTGGGGTACGGCATCCTGGGTCCACTGTCGCCGCGTCACGTAGGTGACGTGCGCGCC
Source organism: Agromyces bauzanensis (assembly GCF_014645655.1). Lineage (GTDB taxonomy): Bacteria > Actinomycetota > Actinomycetes > Actinomycetales > Microbacteriaceae > Agromyces > Agromyces bauzanensis. Next base: position 203,157 of record NZ_BMMD01000002.1, read on the forward strand.
CCGCTCGCGCAGGAGTTCGGCCATGCGCCGGTAGACGCGCTCGCCACCACCGGTGTTGACCGGGAACAGACAGTCGTAGGCGATCGCGACGCGGGGCGCGCTCATGCCGCGACACCCCGCACCGGCTCGGGACCGGCGGCGGATGCCACTGCCTCGTCACGTGCGATCGAGGCGGCCGTGCGGCCGAGCGACCCGATGAACACGGCGTAGGCGAGCGACACGAGCGAGTAGAGCCCGACGAGCAGCGGCCAGCCGCCCGGTGGCTGCCACTCCGGTGCCAGCCACATGGCACTGATCGGGTCGTCGAGGCCCACGACGTAGCGGTACATCGTGAAGAGGAACGCGAATGCGCCGAAGCCGCCGATGAGGATGCCTCCCGCCCACGTGTATCGCGAGGCGAGGAACTCGACGCGACGTGCGTGGCGCGACGAGAGCATCCAGGCGGCGACGATGAGTGCGCCGAGGTAGAGGAAGAGTCCGTATCGCCCCTGCCAGATGATGCCGGTCTGCGAGACCGAGCGCGCTTGCACCAGGGCGGGCACGATGATGCACGCGACCAGCATCCCGGTGAGAACCGCCGCCGTGCGCCGGTCGGCCGAACCGAACGCGAGGAAGAGCAGGGCACCGATCACGGCGACGACGAGCCAGTAGGACCAGGCGGGCAGGTAGGTGTCGAACCAGCCGAACACCCCGATCGACTGCTGCAGGTACTCGGGCGTCTGCCGGATCATGTACGCCAGGCCCGCCAGGAAGCTTCCGCCCACGAGCGGCGCATCGCCCACTTTCGCCTGACTCGACAGGCTGCCACCGAAGAAGGTCCAGACGAGCGAGAAGACACCGAAGGCCGCAATGATCGCGAGCCAGATGTAGCTGCGCCCCGTCGTGAAGAGCCGGCGAACCGGCGCCCAGCCGACCACGAGGGCGGCGAGCGCCACGATGACGGCCAGCCAGAGCGGGCCGAGCGCCCGTGCGGTCGCCAGCGCGGCGGCGGCCACGGCGGTGACGGCCCACAGGTACGTGCGCGAGTACACGATGCGGTCACCTGCGATGTCGGGCGCGTGCGACTCGAACAGGCGCAGAACCGCCATCCAGAGAGCTGCGGATGCCGCGATCTCGAAGCCGTTCGGGTTCACCGCGCCCATGAGGTACACGCACATCGGCGTCGCGATGAACGCGACGCCGAGTGGCATCCAGGTCACCGCGCGTCCCGCGAGCGCGAGCTGGAACATCGCGCCGACGAGGAGCGCTCCGATGAGCGCGCTGACGACGCGCATCGCAATGATGCCCTCGGCGCCGCCGAGGAGCAGCGAGGGCCAGCCGACGAGGGCGTAGTACAGGGGGTTGTACGCGCCCACCCATGTGTTGAACCAATCGGCGCCCCGGTCGCCGCCGAGCTCGGCGCCGCAATCGGCTGCGCGATTCTGGTCGAAGGCGAAGCAGAGCAGGTTCGGGTCGTAGCGGTACTCGTCGGGCAGGTCCACGACCAGGTGGAGGACGCCTTCGACCTCCTCGCCGATCACCTGGCCTCGCGCCTGCGCGATCGCCTTCGTGGCATGCGCGTTCTCGTCGGGCACCGAGAACACCGGACTCGCGAACGCCCAGAGGATCCCCAGCAGCGCCGTGAGCACGAAACCGATGAGTCCGGCGCGATTCGCCCGTGCGCGGACTTGCACGCGTCGCGACGGTCCATTCAAGAGTGCTCCCTGTCGCTCTGGCGGCATGACCGACCGATTCTAGCAACGAGGGAGCGCCCGTGTCGCCGGACACCGCCTCCGTGTCGTCTCATCCGACGGTGACAGTGCGAATCCGTCGACGTACATGGCGTCCCGACGGGTGAGCGCTCCCTTAGCCGTCGCCGCCGGCACGCTGCTGATTGCAGCGTCACAGAAGACGGGTGATGGGGGTCATCGATAAGGGATGGGGGACGTCTCGCATCGGTGCTCGCGTCTGCGGCCCTCTTGGCTACGTTGCTCGTGAGTGCCTCGGTGTCGCACCCTGATCTCGCCGTCGCCATCGACGGCTCCCAATTCCGGCCCGGGAACATCATCAGCGACGCTGTCTTCTACAACTCGGGGTCGATGTCCGAGACGCAGATCCAGGCCTTCTTCAATCAACGAGTCCCCACGTGCCCGGACGGGGGTACGTATGCCTCAAGGATTACCGCGAGACCACCACGAATCAGAGTGCGAAGGTCGAGGGATGCGCTGCTTACACGGGGCGCAACAGCCTCGCGCAGTTCCCGACCGAGTCGCCGATCCCCTGACACGAGACGCTCCCCGCGGCGTCAGCTGTTGCTTCGCCGGACCCCGACCTTGCGCTCGAGCCGCTGCCAAGTCTTCGCCGCCGCCGCCCGAGGTCCACCGACCCGGAGGTGATGCACCACTCGCTCGAGGTCGCGACGCCATCCCGCCGGAGCCTGGCGACGCATGATAAGGGACGCCCCCACCGCTCGCCCCGTGCCCGAACGGTCGGCCGCATGCCCGGCATTACGGCAGAACTCCGTCAACCCGGCGAGCGTGCGCTCCCAGCGGAAGGCCTCACGGGCACGGGTCACATTCGCCGCCGCCGCGGCGTGCACCGCGTCGTCGTACAGGACCGATTCGAGCGCCGCCGCGAGCGCCTCGACATCGGAATCGGGCACGACGCCGCCGAGCCCCTTTGCAGCCACGAGTTCGGCGAACGCGTCGCCGTCGGTGGTCACGATCGGGAGCCCCGCCCAGAGGTAGTCGAGGATCCTAGTGCGGAACGAGAACGTGGTCTCGATGTGCTGGAAGTGCGTCGACACGCCGGCGTCCGCCTCGAGCAGGTAGTTCTGGCGGTCGGCGTACTCGACCCATTGTTCGTTGAAGAAGACGTGCGTGCCAAGCACGCCGAGCTCGGCCGCCAGCGCCAGGGACCGGCCCACGACATCCATCTCGGGGACATCCGGATTCGGATGCGCAACGCCCATGAAGAGCAACCGGACGTCGTCGTGCCGTTTCGCCACTGCCGCGATCGAACGGATCAGCGTCTCGGGATCGAACCAGTTGTAGATGCCGCCCGCCCAGATCACGAGCTTGTCGTCGACGCCGATTCCGGGGATCACGCCCTTCACGGCATTGCGCGTGTGCTCGGGCTCGGCCGCGGGGATCCCGAACGGCGCCACGGTGAGAAGGCGTGCGAGGTCGGCATCCTGGAGATAGGTGAGCGGGTTCACCCTGCCCACGGCGGCGAGCTGGCCGAGCCAGAACAGGCGCTGCCGCTCGCTGGCGCAGAGGAAGAAGTCACCGAGTGCGAGCTGGTGGTTCAGCGCCATCGTCGCGTCGAACACCTGGGAGGTCCAGTGCTCGATCGTGAGACCGCGCCCCTGCTCGAGCTGCTCGAGGTGGATCGGGTCGTAGATGTCGACGACGAGCACCTTCTGGCTGCGCTCCAGCACCGGGAACAACGCGAGCGCATGGCCCTGCAGCACGATGATGTCCGCCCACTCCTCGTGTCGGTTCATCGTGGAGGGGACGTGATGGCTCACCTCGGCGACCTCGAACGGCGCGTCGCGAACCGTGACGCCGTTCGTGCTGACAAGACGGACGTCGTGCTCCGCTGCGAGCTCCGCCGCGATGTGCCATGCCCTGATCGCCGGTCCGGCCATCCTCTCGCCGACCGGGTCGCCGGTGATCACGAGGATCCTCCGGTTCCGACGCGTCGTCGTGGCCACGGATGCCGTGGGGCACTGTTCGTTGCTGTGCATCAGTGAATGGTCCTCCGGTCAGACGTTGGTCTCGGCGGCGGAACGGAGTGCGCGAGCGGCTTCGCGCGGGGCCGCCGACGCGATTCGACGAGCCGACTCGAACCCGTTCTCTGCGAGTTCGGCGTGGACCGCGTCGTCATCGAGCACGTCGGTGAGCGAGCGCGCGAGCGCGTCGATGTCGGCGAAGAGCAGGGCGTTGTAGCCATCGAGCACCTCGTACATCGTGCGCGGGTTGGGATGCGAGAGGTAGGCGGCGCCCATCGACATGAGTGCGAGCGGGACGAGGCTGTTGTCCGCCTCTGCGAACGAGACGATGGCTCGTGGGGATGCCTGACGGAGTTCCTCGAGCGCCGCGAGCGTCGCCGGAACCTCCTCACGATGCTGGACACGTGCGCCCGCCGTTCCCACCACGCGTTCGACGACCGCACGGGCCGCGGCATCCGCCCCGATCGTCACGACGAGGTCGCGCTCGGCGAGACCGCCGTCAGCTTCTTGGGGCGTCAGCGCCGGCGCGATCCGGGCGTGGGTCTCCCAGGCCGCCTCGGCCTGGAGCTGCCCGCGGGTCCACCGATCGGGCGCGAGGTACTCGAACTCCGGCCTGTACCGCGACACGATCGCGGCCTGGCGCGCCGGGTCATTCGGGAACGCGCCGCTCTCGACCGTGGGCAGGAGGTATACCGCCTTGCCGCGGTCGACGGCCGCGAGCCAGACCGTCTCGGCCACGCTCCAGTCGCACGCGACGACCAGCCCGCCGCGATCGGCGAGCGCGGCGACGAGCGCCTCGTCGACGTGACCGCCGTCGACCCGGTGCACGACCGCGTCGAACCCTTGCCCCTCGAGGTCGTCGGCCAGCGCGGCCACGTAGTCGCCCCAGAGCGCGCGGGCGCCGCCTCCGATGACAAAGTCAACGCGGGTCGCGTCGACCTCCCTGGTGAGGAACTCATCCCGCCAGCGTCGCCAGAACTTGCGCATCGACGCCAGCTCACGTCGGCCCTGGCTGTACCCGCGACTGGCCGACTCGTGGTGCACGAGCATGGCGGCGGGCTGGTAGTAGCAGCGCACGCCCTCCACCCAGGCCGCGAGCCCGTAGTCGACGTCTTCGAACCCGAGCCAATACGAGCCGTCGAGCAGTCCGACCCGTCCGAACGCCTCTCGCGTGATGTACACGCACGCGCCAGAGATGGAGCGGTTGTATCCGGCGACGTTCGCCGCGGGCTTCGTGGCGGGCGCGCCGACGTGGAGGTGGCCGAACCACTGCGGCGCCAGGACCCGGGCCCAGTAGGTGCCGGCGTACTGGATGCGTCCATCAGGGTAGACGAGCTTCGGACTCACCATTCCGATCTTCGGGTCGATCTCGTAGGCGCTGTACTGCAACGCCTCGAGCCAACCCGGCTTCGCCACGATGTCGCTGTTCAGCAGCACGATGTCGTGCCGGGCCTCCGACATGCCGATGTTCACGGTGCCGGCGAACCCGAGTCGTTCTTCCTTGAGGATGACACGTACGCGGTCGGTCTCGAGCTCCTTGAGCCGGCGCGAGTTCTCGGGCTGGCAGTAGTCGTCGACGATGATGACCTCGAGTTCGAACCCCTCGCACGTCGTATCGACGCTCGCGAGGCACTCCGTGAGGAGCGGGAGATCGTTGTAGCTCGGGATGACGATGCTGACCGGGCGCCGGTGGGCCCGCGTCCACCGCACCATTTCCTCGTTCGCACTCAGCCCTCTGGTGTTGAGAGTATAGAGGGGCTTCGATCCGAACGCCCGCGCGAGCCCACGGAGTCGGTTGGGCAGTCGTGCGTAGATTCGACGCGCGATGGCGACCGGAAGGTTTCGATTCATCGGCAAGCAGCATCCAATACCCGGAGAGAACAGACCACCCATGGTACCCAGCCCCGATCGGCAACCCGAAACACGACGACGCGTCCTGGTCGTCGCGCCCGATGTGGTCGGCGCACGCATGGCCGGTCCGGGTCTGCGGTCCGTCGCGATCGCCCGCGAACTTGCGGACCACGTCGACGTGACCTTCGCGATCGGCGTCGAGGGCAGTGGAGCGGTCGATTTCGACGGCGCCCGGGTGCGCGTCGTCCAGTACGCCGATCGCGCCGGACTCGAGGAGCTCGTGCTCGACTCCGACGCGGTGTTCTGCCAGTTCATCGACACCAACGTGGTGCGCGTCGCTTTGCCGCGGGGCGTCCGGTTCGTCTACGACCTGTACAACGCGCTCCCCGTCGAGACCGTCGGGTCGGATCGCATCAGCGGGTTCGACACGCAACCCGAGATGGATCGCGAGTTCGCCGAGCTGCTTCGCTACTTCCGGTTCGTCAGCCGTACCGGCAGCTATTTCGTGACGTCGAACGAGCGTCAGCGTGACTTCTGGCTGGGCTACATCATGGCGTCGGGCGGCCTGACGCCGAGTTCGCTCGGCGGCCGTGACATCGACGGCCTGATCGGCCTCGCCCCGTTCGGCGCCGAACGCGACGAGCCCCGCCAGCGCCGGCACGGACTCCGAGGCGCGCACGGCATCACGGACGATGACTTCGTGATCGTCTGGGCCGGCGGCATCTGGGACTGGTTCGATGCCGAGACAGCCATCCGCGCGATCGCCCGGATCTCCGAGTCGATGCCGCGGGTCAAACTCGTCTTCTACGGCACCGTGCACCCGAACGCCGCGATCGGCCGGCCGAAGTCGGTGGATCGCGCACGTGCCGTGGCCGAGGAGCTCGGGGTTCTGGGCACGCAAGTCGTCTTCCTCGACGAGTGGGTGCCGGCCGCGTCACGTGCGGACTACCTCCTCGATGCGGACGCCGCGTTGTCGGGGCACCGCGAGTCCCTCGAGACGCGTTTCGCGTTCCGCACCCGGATCCTCGACCACTTCTGGGCGGGGCTGCCGAGCCTCGTCACCGAGGGCGACTGGTTCGCAGACTACATCGGGGCGAACCGGCTCGGCCTCGTCGTGCCGTGCGAGGACATCGACGCGATGGAGTCCGCGATCCTGCGCCTCGTGGACGACCCCGCCCTCATGGCGGAACTGCGCGGCAACGTGGCCGCGATCAAGGACTCGTGGCGCTGGCCGGCGACCACCCGACCGCTCATCGAGGCGCTGACCGAGCGGTTCGACGTGCTGCCCGTACGCTGGCTCCCGTCCGAACCGGAGGCGGCCCCGGCACCGACGCCTGGTCCCCCGCCCGGCCTGACGGCACGGATCCGAGCGCGTCTCGCACGCGGGCCGGTCGGCCGGGCCTGGCGCGGCGCGCGGCGGCGCCTCGCTCAGCGCAAGCGGTCGTAGTACGCGGCGATCTGCTCCATCACGACCGCCCAGGCGTACCGCTCGGCGGTCTTCAGCCCGGCGGCGCGGAGACGATCACGCTCCGCCGGGTCCGCGAGGAGCTCACGGACCGCGCGCGCCAGGCCCTCGACGTCGTGCTGCTCGACCAGCACGCAGTTCTCACCGGGAATGCAGAAGTCGCGATTTCCGTGCGAGTCCGTGGTGATGACGGGACATCCGGCCGCCATCGCCTCGATCAGGGGGAGGCCGAAGCCCTCGTGCAATGACGTCTGCACGAAGACGGTCGCGCGGTTGTAGAGCACGTTGACCGCGGCATCCGACGGCCGGACGACATACTCCGTCCGGTCGTCCTCGAGGATGCCTGGCTCCGACCCGAAGAGCAGCAGCTGGGGGCGGTCCTTCCCGAGCAGCCGCCACGCGCGCCGTGTCTGCTCGAAGTTCTTCTGGAAGAACGACCGCCCGAGCGCCAAGACGGTTCCCGAGTCGCGCTCGACGTCCTCGAGCGGCTTGAACACCTCGGCGTCGTACCCGCTCGAGATCACGGTCGCGTGCACGCCCACGTCGGCGAGCTCGCCCTGCTGGTACCCGGCGATCGTGAGCGTCGCGAACTCGCGCCGGTAGCTCGCGGCCACGACGGCGCGGACGCCGAGCTCATCGGGATAGAACCAGGTCTCGAACTCCTGCACGTAGTACGCGGGGAGGCCGTGGTTCACGCTGGCCAGCCACACGACCTCGGCGGTCTCCCACCAGGTCGCAACCTTGATGGCATCCTCGCTGCGGAGGGCGAGGAGCAGGTCCTCGTACCCGCGGAACCGCCTCACTCGGACGTCGAGCTCGAACCACGTCGGCTGGCCTTCGAGCGACCAGATCTCTACGTCGAACCCTCGACGTCGCAGGTCGGCCGATTGCTGGAAGACCGTGCGGATGCCGCCGCTGATCGATGTCGCGTTCAGGACGAAGACGATGCGCCGACCCGCGCCGGAGTCGAGTCGCCGGTCGTCGAGCCACGACGCGTGGGCACGGGTCTTCGTCGGAACCGTCAGCTGCCGGATCGGGAAGCGCACCTGCGCGAACGTGAGCGTGCGGATGTTGGCACGCCAGCCGTTCTGGACCCACGCACCGATCTGCTCGTCGAAGGAGAGCCCGGCGATGTCGTTGCGGGAGAGGTCGACACGATCGACGGCGCGTCTCGTCGCGTAGAATCCGTGCACGCCCGCCGTCAGCGAATATCGGGGGATCTCGTTCTGGCGGTAGTCGACGACGGGCTGCTCGACGGGTTCCCACGTCCGGGTCGCCCGGTCGTAGTCGAAGCCCGCCGTCACGATGCCGTCCCGGACGAAAGCGGGCGCCGCGAACCCGACCTCGTTGCCGGCGTGGTACTCGTTCGCCGCGAACTGCAGGCGGATGATGTCCTCGATCGAGACGATCGGCTGTTCGAGGTCGAGGAACAGCACGTCGTTGTGTCGCCAGAACCGCTGCAGGTGCAACCGCACGTCGCCCAGGTCGGTCTCGGCCCGATTGCGGATGGCTGGCAATGCCGTGACGATGTTCTGCACCGACTCGGGCAATCGCTCTCGCTGGGCGTCGGACACGAGGAAGTGGCAGTGCAGGGTGCGGTGGGCGTCCGCCATCCAGGATGCGACCGCTTCGTCGGTTTCACTGAGGAGCACGATCGCCATCGGCCTGCGGTGCAGGAGGTGCCAGTTGAGCGCCGCGGCCAGCGTGAGCGCGGTGCTGATGCCGTTCGGGAAGGTCTTGCCGCTGATCGCCGCGGAGCGTTCCCTCCGGCGGTACTGAGCCAAGCCGCGCGGGCCGTGCCTCACGAGCAGCTCGACCTCGTGGCTGTGGGAGCCGATGGCGTCGACGGCTCGCGACAGCGCGTCCAGTGCGAATCGTCCCAACCGTCGAAGCATGTGTCCCTTTCGATGTCTGATCCGTCATCGGCGCGGCCACACCGAGGTGGCTTCGCCACCGCCCTCGGTTCACGTTCCCCGTCGAGTGTACGGGTCTTGCACAGAATGACCCCCGAGCGACTGGATAGGATGCAGTGTTCGGGAGGAGAGGTCCATGGGTTCAGCCGCGACGTCAGCGGTGACGCAACGCGTGATCGACGAACCGCTGCGCGAGGTCGGTCGGGTCAACGGTCGTGGTCGGAGCACGTGGTCCGCAGTCCGCGAGATCCTCGCGTACCGTCAGCTCCTCGGCCGGCTCGTCAGCCGGGAGCTGCGCGCGAAGTACAAGAACAGCAGCCTCGGTGTCGTATGGTCGCTCATGCGCCCGCTGGCGCAGCTGATCATCTACTACGTTGCTATCGGCCAGTTCCTCGGTGCGGCGCGCTCGATCCCCGACTTCGCGGTCTTCGTGTTCACCGGACTTACCGTCTGGGGCCTCTACAGCGAGATCGTCAATGCCGGCACGACGTCGATCGTCGGCAATGCCGGTCTCATCAAGAAGGTCTACCTGCCGCGCGAGATCTTCCCGCTCGCGAGCGTCGGCGGCGCCCTCTTCAACTTCCTGGTGCAGTTCGCAATCCTCGTCGCGGCGACCTTCGTGCTCGGCCGTCCGCCGTTCCACGTCGACGTGCTCTATGTGCCGTTGTCGATCGCCATCATCGTCGTGCTCGCGACCGGGATCGCGCTCGTCCTGTCGGCCCTCAACGTGTTCCTCCGCGACGTGGAGCACCTCGTCGAGATCCTGCTGCTCATCCTCTTCTGGGCATCGCCAATCGTCTACTCCGCAGGGTTCGTTCACGGCGCCATCGGCGGGACCTGGCTCGAGGAGCTATATTTCGCGAACCCGGTCACTCTCGCCGTGCTTGGCATGCAGAAGGCAATGTGGGTCGCGGGATCCGAGGATCCCACGCAGTACTGGCCCGACTTCCTCTGGCTGCGGATGCTGATCGCGCTCGCGGTGAGCTTCGTCTTCCTCTGGATCGGCCAGCGGGTCTTCTCCCGTCTGCAGAGTAATTTCGCGCAGGAGCTCTGAGCATGGCGACGGTACAGCACATCGCCCGGGTCGAGCACGTCTCGAAACGGTTCGTCCTCCACAAGGACAAGTCCCTGAAGGACCGTATCCTCTACTTCCGGACCCGGAACCAGTCCAAGACCGATTTCTGGGCGCTCTCCGATGTCAGCATCACCCTCGGACTCGGTGAGACCGTCGGCCTCATCGGCCACAACGGCTCGGGCAAGAGCACGCTGCTGAAGGTCATCGGCGGCATCATCGACGCGACGTCCGGGCGGGTGCTCCGGCGCGGACGCGTCGCGGCGCTCCTCGAACTCGGTGCCGGCTTCCATCCCGACCTGTCGGGTCGCGACAACGTATACCTCAACGCCTCCATCCTCGGGATGACCACCGAGGAGACTGACGCCGTGTTCGATGACATCGTCGAGTTCTCCGGGATCGGCGAATTCATCGATTCACAGGTGAAGTTCTACTCGTCGGGCATGTACGTGCGTCTCGCATTCGCCGTCGCCGTGCACTCCGATCCCGACCTGCTCCTCGTGGACGAGGTCCTCGCGGTAGGCGACGAGCCGTTCCAGCAGAAGTGCATGGCGAAGATCCGGCAGTTCCAGCGCGAGGGCCGGACCATCCTGCTGGTGAGCCACTCCGCCGACCAGGTCGCCGACGTGTGCAGCCGCACGGTCGTGCTCGACGGCGGGCGCATCGTTCATGACGGGAGCGTCGGCGAGGGGATCCGCGTGCTCCGCGAGGGGTACGAACGCGACCGCGTCGCCGCACAGGAGGCGGCAGCGGCCAAGGAGTCGCCGGGCTCGGCGTACGTGGGCGCCGTGACGATCTCCGAGGTCTCGGTGACGGATGGCTCCGGTGAACCGATCGGCAACGACCAGGTCGCCTACGGGACCGACCTGGTCGTCACCATCCATGCAGAGGTGCACGAGCCGGTCGACTGGATCACCGGATTCACCTTCGAGAGCGTGCTCGGCCAGATGGTCTACCGACTGAATACGGAGGGACTCGGGATCGACCTGCCGAGCGCTCCAGGCAGGTATGCCGTCGAGTTCCGGCTTCCCCGGACAAACTTCGGGCGCGACCGCATCATCGTCAGTGCGGGTGCGACAACCCTCGACGGAACCACGATCGCGCTCCTGAATCCCGCCGCCCATCTAGACTTCGAGGAGGACCCGCACGGTGCGGGGGTCATCCAGTTCGCGGCGGTCGGTTCTCTTCGCGACGAGGTCCCCGCGACGACGTGAACGAGCCTGCCAGCGACTCACTCTCGACGCCGAGGCTCGCGATCATCGTCGTCGCGTACCGATCCGACACCGAACTCGACGCATTTCTCGCGAGCGCTGGGAAGGGCTCGTCCGAGCCGGCGGTGCTGATCGTCGCGGACAACCTGCCTTCGGAGGGCGTCGCGGCCACCATCGCAGCCCGGTACGGCGCGGCGTACGTTCCCATGCACGCCAACCTCGGGTACGGCGGAGCCGTCAACGCGGCGGTGGAACTGCTCCCGACGACGATCAAGTGGGTGCTCGTCAGCAACCCCGACGTGATGATCTCCGCTGGTGCGATCGACGAGCTCCTTCGCCTCGCGGGCGGCGATCCCGCGATCGCCAGCGCAGGTCCGCGGATCCTCAACGAGGACGGATCGGTGTACCCGTCTGCACGCGCGGTACCGTCTATCGGGTCCGGCATCGGCCATGCATTGTTCTCCCGCGTCTGGGCTGGGAACCCGTGGACCGCGAGGTACCACAACGGCGAGGACTACTCGCGGGTCCGGGATGCCGGCTGGCTGTCAGGGGCCTGCGTGCTGCTACGACGTTCCGCCTTCGACGCGATCGGCGGCTTCGACCCCGGCTACTTCATGTACTTCGAGGACGTCGACCTCGGGTACCGCCTCGGGCGTGTCGGCTATCGCAACATGTTCGACCCCGCCGCTTCGGTCACCCACCTCGGCGGCCGTTCCACGGCAACCGAGTCGGCCGCGATGCTCCGCGCGCACCATCGCAGTGCCGAGCGCTTCCTCGCCAAGCGGTACGACGGCGTACTTCGCTGGCCGCTTCGCTTCGCGCTGCTGATCGGACTCCGGACGCGGCTGTTCGTCGCGGAACGCCGGCTCAGTCACTGAGCCGCCCCCTACGGGCGCGGACGGTCCGGATGACTCCCGCCGCCGCGATCACCAGCAGCACGATCGCGGCCGACATCGTCGCCCAGCTCCCGGTGACGAGGCCGGGAGTGCGATACCGCACCTCCACGCTGTGGGTACCGGACGAGACGAACACCGCACCCGCCGCATGGTCCGCCGACGCGATCGTGGTGCTCACACCGTCGATGCTCGCCGTCCATCCGGGTCGACTGAACGAATCCTCGATCACGAGCCAGCCGGCTCCCTCGGCCTCCACGTCGTAGCGGAAGGTATCCTCCTCGATCTGGTGTGCGTCGATCTCGGCGGTCGAGCCGGCGTCAGGCTCGCGCGCATCGTCCGCGGAATCGAGGATGACGGCCTCGGCGGGCACCGACCCCGCGGCCAGCGCGTCGACCTGGGCATCCGGATCCTCTATGACCTGCTCCTCCGACGCCCAGCGCACGCGCTCGAGGGCGCTCGCCCGCTCGTACACGGTCGCATCCCCGGTGTGGACGATCCGAAGGTCGTCGTCCTCCGGACGCGTGATCCCGATCGCCAGCGCGCCGTCTGCCGACGCGGCCAGCTCGACCGGTGCGTCGATGCCGGAGAGCGTGAGCCGGACCGACCACGGTGCCTCCGTGGGGATGTCGTCGCCGGCGATGGCGATGCTGCGCACATCCGCGAAGGCCCGCACCCACGTGGAGGTCGTCGCCAGGACCGACCCGTCCCCGCCCACGACGTCCGCCTTGATCGTCACTCCGCCGCTTCCGGCCGCCGGCGAGTGGAGGTCCACGCTGATGCCGCGGAGCGGTCCCCGTCCTGTCGCAGAGAAGACCGGCACCCCATCGGATGCCGCGATGGTCGTCGCGGAATCCGGGGTCGACTCGACCGTGCCGACCACGGTGCCCGGGTCTGCGACGAGGAAGCGCACCCCGAGCCGGTCCAGGATGGGCGAACCCGCCGATTCGTCGAGCGTCGCCGCCCGCAGTGTCGAATACGTGGGCGTCGCGAACGAATCCGGATCCACAGCGCGAAGCAGGTCCCGCCACTCCGCGGTGTGGAACGCGTGTCCGCCGACGGACCGTAGTCGGTACGCAGTGTTGGATCCCGGCAACATCGCCTGTTCCACGGTGGCGTAGCGGTCCTGGCCGAGATGCTCTGCGAGGAACTCATGCGTGGCGGTGGTCGCATAGAAGGTCGAATCGCGTGACGATTGCCACCAGACGGAAGTCACACCGAGAGCGGGAACGACGATGAGCACCGGGATCACCGCCGTAACGATCGACCGTGGGAAGAGTCGGAACATCCATGACGACGCGATGAGCACGATGGCGATGCCCGCCCCCACAGCGACGAACATCACCTCCCGCCTCATGAGCAGGTAGCGATCTGCAGGGACCTGGCCGAGCGAGGTCAGCACGAGCGTGACCGCGCAGACGGCAATGGCACCGGCCAGGATGCACCGCACCACGGTCGCCCACGCGACCCGCGCGTGGGCGCGCGATGCGCGGAGCACGGATCGGAGCGGAGCGGGGTCGAGGGCCGCGTGAATGCCGAACGCGGCGAGCACCGCCGCGAAGAATCCGACCATCGCTCGCATCCGCCCGATGTGGTTGCTGGAGAACACCGGCAGTTCGATGAAGGGTGCAAGGAACCCATCGCCGACGTACGTCATCACGATCGCGACGAAGAACGCGACAGTGAAGAACACGGTCGCCCCGTGGCGCGAACGAGCCCGAGTGGGAATGAGGATCGCGACGGCGACGAGCACGAGCACGACCGCACCCAAGTACGAGAAGACCTCCACAGGATGTCCGGGCACCCAGACCCCGACCGGATCCGGACCGCCGTTGAGGTCGGGGACGAGCGCAGATGCCAGTGCGGACCAGGCGAGATGCATTTCCGGCGTCTGGGCGCGCACGTCGAAGTCGATGACCGACGATGCGTTGACGGCGAACGGGACGATTTGCCAGCCAGCGAGGGCGACGCCCAGCACTACCCCGATCGCCGAGACGGCTCCGGACCCGACGACGGCGAGCACGCGCCGACGCACGACGATCGACCGCACCAGCACGTACGCGGCACCGGCGTACAGCCCGTAGCCCGCGATGGCCGGGAATCCGCCGAGCAGAATGGCGGCCACTGCCAGCGCGACCGGCACTGCATCGATGAGTCGCGTTCGCACGGACGCCCGATCGAGGGCCCAGAAGAGCAGCGGGATGAGCGCCGCCACGCGCGTCTGCGGCCAGTTCGTCCAAGCCACCATGAATCCCGATGCCGCGAAGGTGAGGCTCGCGACCGGCCACGCGACGCGTACGATGCCCAGTCGCCGGAGGAAGAGCGACATGCCGACCGTGATCACGACGATCTCGAGGAGCTTCACATATCCAGCGGCCAGTTCCGGCGGAAGCACCCACCATGGCAGGGAGAGCGGCGAGTACGCACCCGAATTCGGCAGACCGCCGAGTTCGGTGCCACCCGCGACGTACTGGTTCCACTCGGCGAAGTCACCAGCACCTGCCTGCTCGCTGAGCAGGATGGTCTGCGGCGCAACCGAATCGATCGTGTCGCCGGTCAGCAGGAGGATGGGGGTCGTGTCCTCCGCGGTCGCGGACCACGGCGCGAATGAGGTGAACCCCTCGGTCCGGAGAAACGTGCCAGCGCCGACGAGCGGCCCGCCGATGCTCAGCACCGTGAACACCACGAGAGCGGCCCAGCCGACCACCTCAGCCCAATGACGTCGTACGACGGATGCCGCTGCAGTGAATCGGCGCTCCACTGGGACGACGGGAGGCGGTGTCACGTCGACTGCTCCATTCTCTCCCGGACATTCGATTATGCCGGACTCGCGTGAGAATCCTCGCACCGGTGCCACCGGGTATCCTTGCAGATCTCCCCCCGTCCTCTTACGAAGGTCCGCATGAAGCTGTTCGTTCAGATCCCCTGCCTCAACGAAGAGGAGACCCTTCCTCTCGTCCTCGAGTCCATCCCGACCCAGATCGACGGGATCGACGAGATCGAGATCCTCGTTATCGACGACGGTTCGACCGATCGCACTGTCGAGATCGCGCGCGCACACGGGGTCCGGCATTTCGTTCGGCACACTCGCAACATGGGACTGGCACGCTCGTTCTCCGACGGCGCAGACTACGCACTGCTCCACGGGGCCGACATCGTGGTGAACACCGATGGGGACAACCAGTACCCACAGGCGCGGATCGGCGATCTCGTCCAGCCGATCCTGGCGGGTGATGCCGATGTCGTGGTCGCGGATCGCCAGACACAGCAGGTCGCCCACTTCTCGCCTTTCAAGAAGCTGATGCAGCGTTTCGGCAGCTGGGTGGTCAACAAGGCTGCAAGCACGAACCTTCCCGACGCCGCAAGCGGGTTCCGCGCTTATTCCCGCGAGTCACTGATCCGCTTGAACGTCGTCACGCGCTTCAGCTACTGCATGGAGACGATCATCCAAGCGGGTTACAAGCGACTCGCCATCACGAGTATTCCCGTCGAGACCAACCCGAAGACCCGGGAGTCTCGACTGTTCAAGAACATGTGGCAGCACATGTTCCAGTCGGGCAGCGCGATCGTACGGGCCTATCTCATGTACCGCCCCTACGTGATCTTCGCGGGGCTGGGCACACTCTTCCTCATCGGCGGCATCATCCCGTTTGTGCGCTATCTCGCGCTCGAACTTGGCGGCGTCGCCGGTGACCACCTCCAGTCGCTGCTGCTCGGCGTGCTGCTCATCACGGGCGCCCTGCTCGCGTTCGCGATCGGCGTCGTCGCCGACCTCACGCGCATCAACAGATCGTTGACGGAAGACCAGCTCGAATTGCTGAAGCGGCAGCGTTACCGCGAGGGTCGCGCCGCCGTGCGCTGAGCCTCGTCCCGCGACGGTCGCAAATCCGCCACCACCTCGTCGAGGTTCTCGCGCAACTCTGACGCCATGGCGTCGACTGAGTAGATCTCTCGCGCCGCGCGCTGGAACGAGCGAGCCTGCTCCGCGCGATCCGGGCCGAGGCTGACCGCCATGATGCAGCGCACCCACGCGGCCGCGTCCTCGCTCGGGACGCGGATCCCGGTGACACCGTCGCGTACGGCGTCGACGAGGCCCTCGCGGTCGGCGGCGATCGTGAACAAACCGGCTTGGCTCGACTCCGTGACGACCAGCCCGAAGCCCTCGACGTCGCCGGGAACGGCGATGTTGGGCTGCACGTAGAGATCGGCACCGTGGAGGACTTCCGTGCGCTCGTCGTCGTCGACAAGGCCGAGCAGGTGCACTCGGCCAGACACGCCCGTCGCCTCCGCCGCCGCAGCGATCGCACCGCGGTCCTCCCCGTCACCGACGATGAGGTAGACGAAGCGGTCGTCGAGCGCCGGCAGCACCATTTCGACGAACCAGCGGACTCCCTTGCGCCTCACCAGACGACCGGTGGTCACGAGCAGGATGTCGGACGGTCGTAGTCCGTATCGAACTTCGAGGCGCTTCCGCGCCACCTCCCGCGAGTACGGCGGGTCGGCCGCCGGGGGAAGGCCGAGGACGACGACATGCACGCGGTCGGGTCGGGCGCCGATCGCGAGGGCCGCTCCGCGGGTCGACTCGCTGATCGCGATGATCCTCGATGCGCGTCGAAGAGCCGGGCGGACCACCATCCGGTAGAGCGGATGGTCGTAGGTCACGTCCAGTCCCATCACCATGGGCACTGCCGCGACTCGGAGCGATCGCGGAATCCAGCCCATTGCCGCCCAGGTGAGGGCGTCTCCGAACAGGATCACCCGATCCCTGCTGAGAAGGCACCGCCAGAAGAGCCGCATCGACGCCACGGGCAGCCACCAGACAAGGTTCCGGTTGTTCCGGCCCAAGGCGATGAGCTCGGTCCGCGTGTCGCCCGCCTGAAGCGCTCTGTGCGTGCTGACCGCCAGGGTCTCCATGCCCCCGATCGAGGGCGGGAACTTGCGCGTGACGAAGAGCGGCGCCGGTGCGGCATCCGGAACCGAGCGCGTCCGTGTGCGCGGACTGATGGTGAACACCAGCATGGCGACGTCGCCGATCGTCATCAGGATTCGATCGACCACCACGATGCTGAGCACGGAGGCGGCGGGAAGGAAGGACCCGAGGGTGAGGCCGAGCACCACCTCGCG
This sequence comes from Agromyces bauzanensis, assembly GCF_014645655.1. Classification (GTDB taxonomy): domain Bacteria; phylum Actinomycetota; class Actinomycetes; order Actinomycetales; family Microbacteriaceae; genus Agromyces; species Agromyces bauzanensis. Next base: position 220,398 of record NZ_BMMD01000002.1, read on the forward strand.
CACACCTGCCCCCGCGGGGGCGATGACAGCCGCGAAACCGGAGACCCATGCGATGGCGTAGCTGGCGACGGAGAGGACGAACTCGAATGGCGAGATAGCCTGCGAGGCGGCGACGAGGAGCGCCAGTCCCGTGCCGAGCAGCGCCCAGCTGAGGACGGACCATGCGATGGCCGCCGCGAACGGACGGTATCGGAGCGCCGGCACCGCTTCCCGGCGCATCAGCCTCAGTGCCAAGCCGATGAGGCGATCGAGGATCGGCGGCATGAGGATGACCACGCCGATCGCGAGGAGGACGACCGGCGCCCACCAGTACTGTTCTCGTACAGCGGGAACGAGGAACAGCGCTCCCGTCGAGTACACGGCGCCGACCGTCACGCCGATGAGGAGGGCGATCGTCATAGATGTCACGCTCACGCGCGCCGCCAGTCCGGCGGCACGACCGGTGCGGGCGCTCAGGACGATGGGCCAGATGCCACCGGGGATGTACTTCGCGAGCTGCGACACGAAGAACACGCGGGCCGAATCTCGGTATCCGAGCCGGATGCCGAAAGCGCCGACGACGCTCCGCCACGAGAGCATGTTGACGTACAGGCCGGCGAGGACGCTCGACGCGGCTGCGAACACCAGCCACGGGTTCATCTGCAGCACGGCTGCCGAGAATGTCTCCCAGTTGACGACGACGCTCCACGAGAGCAGCACGATCGTGAGCAGGCCCACGATGATCTGCAACCACGATCGCAGGCGCATCGCCGTCGAGCGTTCCACGGTCGGGTTCGCGGGAGCGTCAGACGTGGAGAGTCCGACAGGGCGCACGCGTGTTCCTCTCATGGTGGACCTGGGTCGGGGCCCGCGCGGGATGGCCTCGGGCTGGGCGATACCCGGTTTGACCCCGGGTATCCTCTGAGTGTACCTCGCACCTCGAAGCGGCTTTCGCTGCGCGAACGAACGGAAGAACATGCCCCGCGCCCTCATCACGGGAATCACCGGCCAGGACGGCTACTACCTGAGCAAGCTCCTTCTCTCGAAGGGCTACGAGGTCTTCGGCCTCGTACGGGGGCAGAACAACCCGAAGATCGACTTCCTGCACGCCGAGCTGCCCGAGGTGAAGATCCTGACGGGCGACCTGCTCGACCTCTCGAGCCTGCTCCGGGCGCTGAACGCCTCGAAGCCCGACGAGGTCTACAACCTCGGCGCGATCTCGTTCGTGGCGTACTCGTGGGAGAACGCCCACCTCACGACCGACGTGACTGCAAAGGGCGTGCTCAACATGCTCGAGGCGATCCGCCTCTACGCCGGGGAGGACGCTGCCAAGGTCCGCTTCTACCAAGCCTCGAGCTCCGAGATGTTCGGCAAGGTGCAGGAGATCCCGCAGAGCGAGTCGACGCTGCTCTGGCCGCGTTCGCCCTACGGCGTCGCGAAGACGTTCGGCCACTACATGACGATCAACTACCGCGAGTCCTACGGCATGCACGCCTCGAGCGGCATCCTGTTCAATCACGAGTCGCCGATGCGCGGACCTGAGTTCGTAACCCGCAAGATCAGCCTCGCAGTGGCCCGGATCGCCGCGGGGAAGCAGGACAAGCTCGTGCTCGGCAACCTCGATGCGCGCCGCGACTGGGGCTTCGCGGGCGACTACGTCGACGCCATGTGGCGGATGCTGCAGCAGGATGAGGCCGACGACTACGTGGTCTCGACCGCCGAGACGCACTCGGTGCGCGAGTTCGTCGACCTGGCATTCCGGCGCGTCGGGATCGAGGATTGGGAGCACTACGTCAGCCAGGACCCTGCGTTCTTCCGCCCCGCCGAGGTCGACGTCCTCATCGGCGACGCCACGAAGGCGCACGAGCAACTCGGCTGGAAGCCGGCGGTCTCCTTCCCCGAGCTCGTCAAGATGATGGTCGACGCCGACGTCGAACGCGTGGCTCGCGGCGAGGTCTAGTCCGGATGCGCACGGCCCTCATCACGGGGATCTCAGGGCAGACCGGCAGCTACCTCGCCGAGCAGCTCCTCGCCGACGGCTGGGCCGTGCACGGTCTCGTGCGCAAGGCCGACGCACGCCGCGACGCCCTTGAGGGGACGGCTCCCGAGGCAGTGCTGCACGAAGGCGACCTGGCGGATGCCGCCCGGCTCGCCGAACTCGTCGACGACGTCGCGCCCGACGCCATATTCAACCTCGGCGGGCTGACGTCCGTCGCCGCTTCCTGGGGCCAGCCGATCGAGACGGAGGCCGTCACCGCGCGCCCGGTGGCCGTACTGCTCGACGCATGCCGGCGACTCCGCGACCGTACCGGGCATCCGGTCGCGTTCGTGCAGGCGTCGAGTGCCGAGATCTTCGGTCATTCCGATGAGGTGCCGCAGCGCGAGTCGACGCCGGTCCGTCCGGTGAATCCCTACGGCGCTGCAAAGGCATACGGGCACCACCTCGTGGGTGCGTACCGGGCCGTGGGACTGAACGCGTCCAGTTGCATCCTCTTCAATCACGAGTCGCCGCGTCGCCCCGAGACGTTCGTCACCCGGAAGATCACCGCCGGCGTGGCGCGCATCCACCTCGGCCTGGAGACGAAGCTCCGCCTGGGCAACCTCGACGCGGTGCGGGACTGGGGCTGGGCGCCCGACTACGCGCGGGCGCTTGCACTGGCCGCCGCACGGCCCGACGACTATGTGATCGCCACCGGCGTTGCGCACTCCGTCGCGGACTTCGTCGCAATGTCGTTCGCGGCCGTCGGGATCACCGACTGGCGCAGCCTCGTCGAGCAGGACCCGGCGTTCATCCGCCCGACCGACGCAGCGATTCAGCTCGGCGACGCGAGCCGGGCGCACGACGCCCTCGGCTGGTCGCCGACGATAGACCTCGAATCCGTCGTCGGCGCAATGGTGGCACACGACGTCGAACGACTGGGCGGCGAGGCGCACGCCTGATTCCCCACGGCCGAGCTCGGCTCGGCTCAGCCCGCTTCAGGAGGCGGTCTCGACCAGGCGGGCGAGGTATCGGCCGTAGCCGCTCTTCTTCAGCGGCTCGGCGAGCGCCGCGAGGCTGGCGGAGTCGATCCAGCCCGCGCGCCATGCGATCTCCTCGATGCATCCGATCTTGAACCCTTGCCGGTCCTCGATGACGCGCACGTACTCCGACGCCTGCATCATTGACTCGAACGTGCCGGTGTCGAGCCACGCGGTGCCTCGGTCGAGCACCTGCACGCGCAGGTCGCCACGCTCGAGGTAACGCTCGTTGACCGTCGAGATCTCAAGCTCGCCGCGGGCGCTCGGCTCGATGGTCTTCGCGATCTGCACGACGTCGTTGTCGTAGAAGTACAGCCCGGGGACGGCATAGTCGCTCTTCGGCTTCGCGGGCTTCTCCTCGATCGAAACCGCCGTGAAGTTCTCATCGAACTCAACGACGCCGTAGGCTGACGGGTCGCTCACCTGGTAGGCGAAGATGACCGCACCGTCGATCTGCTGGTGCTGCCGCAGCGACGAGCCGAGTCCCGTTCCATGGAAGATGTTGTCGCCGAGCACCAGTGCGACAGATTCGATGCCGATGAACTCCTCGCCGATGATGAACGCTTGCGCGAGCCCGTCGGGCGACGGCTGCACCGCGTACTCGAGCCGGATGCCCAGCTGCGACCCGTCGCCGAGCAGTGCGCGGAACTGGTCGTTGTACTCGGGCGTCGTGATGATGAGGATCTCGCTGATCCCGGCCATCATGAGCGTCGACAGGGGGTAGTAGATCATCGGCTTGTCGTAGATGGGCATGAGCTGCTTGGAGATGCCCTTGGTGATCGGCCAGAGCCGCGTGCCGGAGCCGCCGGCAAGAATAATGCCGCGCATCGGTCAGTTCCCCTTGTTGTTCAGCGTGTCGTAGAAGGCCCGAGCAGCATCCCAGGTGGGCAGCAGCCGGGTTGCCGCTGCCTCCGCGAGGCTCGGCGCCTCCGTGTCCTTCGGCGAGAGCAGGAGTTCGCCAGCCTCCTTGGGGAATTCGAGGCCGACCTCGGGGTCGAGCGGGTCGATGCCGTGCTCGCGGGGTGCGTTGAAGGGAGCGGTGACGAGGTAGCTGACGGTCGCGTCGTCACTGAGCGCGACGAAGCAGTGGCCGAGCCCCTCGGCGATGTAGATCGCGCGACGGTCGACCTCGTCGAGAAGCACCGAATCCCACTGGCCGAAGGTCGGCGAGCCCACGCGGATGTCGATCACGAAGTCGAGGACGGCGCCGCGCGTCGCAGTGACGTACTTGGCCTGGCTCGGCGGGATGTCGGCGAAGTGGATGCCGCGGACCACGCCGCGCTTGGAGACCGACGTGTTCGCCTGCGCGAGCGACAGTGAATGCCCGACCGCCTCCTCGAGCGCGTCGAAACGGTACCACTCGAGGAAGAGCCCTCGGTCGTCGCCGAACTGCTTCGGCGTCACCTCGTAGCTGTCGGGAATCTTCAGTTCGCGGATGAGCACGAAGGGGATTCTACCGGTCGCCAGTCAGCGCCCGCGGCGGAACCAACCGCCGACGGTCCGGAGCGGCGCGGTGATCCGCCAACTCGAACTCGCGTGGATCGCGTCCAGTTGGTTCCCGACACCGATGAGCTCCGCCTCGCGCGCGGCCGCGAGCTCCTCCGCCGCGATGGCGCGGGCGCGGGCCTCGTGGAGCTCTGCCGCGGCAGCGAGCCCGGCGGCGTACTCGGCGGTGATCTTCGATCCCAGTTCGGCGTAGAACGCGCGAATATCCTCACCCGACACCGCGCCCGCTGCGAAGAACTCGGCGATTGCGGGGTCGAGGTCGGGCCAGACGCCGAGCACCCCGAGGCCGTGGTTGTGGTCGAAGCGGAAGGACGGCACGGTCGATGAGATCTCGTCCCAGAACCGCCAGACTCCGAAGCCCTCCCGACGCTCGGCGACGTCGTGGAAGATGACCACGGCGCGCCCCGAGAGCTTCGGCACCCAGCTGCGATAGTCGTGTGATACGTCCTCATAGCCGTGGCGCCCGTCGATGTGGAGCAGGTCGACGGTGCCGTCCTCGATGTCAGCGAGCGCCTCGTCGAAGGTCGCGCGGTGCAGCGTGGAGAAGCCGGCAAACTCCGCCTCGTTGATCGAGACCACGGCCGGGTAGACGCCCTCGCCGTAGAAGCCCGCCTGATCGTCGCCCTCCCACGTGTCCACGGCATGCGCTGAGCATTCGATCCCGAGGCGGGCCAGCGTCTCGCAGACCGAGAAATAGGAGTAGCCGTTGTGCGTCCCGAGCTCCACGAAGGTCGCAGGACGCAGCACCGACACCAGCCAGCTCACGAACGGCGCGTGCTCGTGCCATGCCGACTCCGGCACATACGTCGGTCGCAGATGGGAGGCCGCACCGCTCCAGGCAGTCGCGCGGTCAGCCTTACGCGCGACGATCGAACTCGACATCCTCGTCCTCTCTCGGTTGCCTCACTTTAATCGAGCACCGACCCCGGCACCAGCGCGGCGGTCACCGGCGTGCGACCCGGGCGGCCGCCGTCCCCTGGCGCGCGCAGGATCGATCGCAAGCGAATCCTCATCACCGGGGCATCCGGCACGCTCGGAAACGCTCTAGACCTGCGTTCGAAGGTCACGACGTCACCGGGGGCCCGACTGCAATTCGGGCATCGCGCGGGCCCTCAAACGTCGGCGTCCGGGCCGCACTCGACAATGGCGCCGACTTCGTGGTGAACACCGGACACCGAGTTGCCTCCCGGCTACGTGCCCCATGCTTGGCGACGTTCGCTGGCCAACCATGTCACCCATCCTGGGATCGTCTGCGCCGACAAGATGAACGGGCAGCCGTCGATCCCCACCTGGTCTTCGCCCGAGGGGCTGGGCCTCGTCCCCGAGGCGATCCCATCGGGCTCCGTGATCTCGCGCGAAGCGTCGAACGCGCGGGGGCTTCGATGAGCGGCTCGTGATCGACTGCGGCGACACCGAGGCTTGCCTCAGAGTCCGCGACCACGGGTTCCGAATCGCGGTCGCGGGAAGTACCGACATCACGCACGAACTCGGCGAGATGGTGCCGTTGCGGCCCTTCTGCATTCCCTGTGGAATCGCGGACGGCGAGGAGGAGCACCAGTACCACTCGCCCTTCCGCCAGTACTACGTCACGCGCGACAACACCTCCCTATCCGCAACTTCGGCAAGCGGCGCCGTTGGACGCTGGCCTTGAACAAGCGCCAAAATCGGCCCGTCGTTCGACGCGATCGTGAGCGGGCCGCTCCGGCTCCGCCACGTGATCGCGATTGTGGTGGCACCGTGCACGGACTACTTCGAATCCGCTGTCCGATACCGCCCGGACTGCGGCGGTTTCTCACCCGTTAGGGCGGTTCCGGCGCCCACGTCCGTTCTCGTGCGCACGCACCGGCGGTGGCGCGGACACGCTCGAACTGGTCGCGGGTCTCCTGCGCGCAAGCACTGGCGACGTTGAAGTCGTGATCGGAGACAACGCGTCGCCTCGTGACGAGACCGCCATCCTGGCGGCGGCTTTCCTCGACGATCGGAGGATACGCCTCGACCGGTACGCGGGAGACCTCGGCATCGCGGTGACCGCGAACGCCGGTTCCGCGGTCTCGTCCGGCAACATCGTGGTCGTGCTGGACGGGACCGATCCGCTCCCGGAGGCGTGGGATCGGGAGATACGCGGGAAGCTGTCGTCCGACACCCGCGTCCTGCTCCGGCCTTTGCCCGGAGTGCCGGTCGCCGCGACGGCGCGCGCCTACCGGGCGCATCGCGGGTCCGATCCGATGTCGGGGACGCGCGACCCGAATTGCGGGTCGCCTCGTAGGATCGTCGCATGCGAATCGTCATCGCCGGGGCTTCCGGCATGCTGGGAACTGATCTCCAAGCCGCGTTCGTGGGGCAGGACGCCACTGCGCTCGGACGCGCCGACCTCGACGTCACCGACCTCGAGGCGGTGCGCACCGCGGTCGCCGGCCACGACGTCGTCATCAACGCCGCCGCCTACACGAAGGTCGACGACGCCGAGTCGAACGAGGCGGCCGCGTATGCCGTGAACGCGCTCGGCGCGAAGAATCTCGCGATCGCGGCCCGCGAGGCGGGTGCGAAGCTCGTACAGGTCTCGACGGACTACGTGTTCGACGGCGCCGCGACCACCCCCTATGCCGAGGACGCACCACGGGATCCGATCTCCGCCTACGGTCGCACCAAGGCGGCGGGCGAGGTATTCGCACTGACTGAGCATCCGGGGGGCACGTACGTTGTTCGAACAGCGTGGTTGTATGGCGCGCACGGCCCCAACTTCGCCGCAACGATGGTGCGCCTCGCCGGTTCGCACGAGACCGTGAGCGTCGTGACCGACCAGCTCGGGCAGCCGACGTGGACTGCCGACCTCGCTGACCAGATCCGGCTTCTCCTCGAATCGGATACCCCGGCGGGCGTCTATCACGGCACGAACTCGGGTCAGTGCTCGTGGTTCGAATTCGCGAAGGCGATCTTCGCCGAGATCGGCCTCGACCCCGAGCGCGTGCTCCCGACGGACAGCAGCACGTTCGTTCGGCCGGCGCCCCGCCCGGCCTACTCGGTGCTGGGCCACGATCGCTGGGCAGCCGTCGGGCTCCCCGAGATGCGCGACTGGCGGGTCGCGCTCCGTGCCGCGATCGCATCGCGCGTCGTACCCGTGTCTGTCAACTGAACCGCGGCGCTGGACTTCACCTGAACGCCAACGGGCAGCGCTTCATCGCCGACCGGTCCGTCACCGCGGTGGAGGATGCGATCGCGGACCGCGCCAGATCTTGACGACGACTGCTCTTCCGCCGGGGAAGCTGCGCCGGACGGCGAACGCGCAGACCGTTGGCGCAGATCCAAACGGGTCAGCGTTCGTCGAGCCGAGCGTCGGTAGGATGAAGCGCGTGTCAAGACTCCTCGTGACCGGCGGCGCCGGCTTCATCGGCTCGAACTTCGTCCACTACGTGCTCGCGAACACCGACAACACGGTCACCGTGCTCGACAAGCTCACGTACGCCGGCAACCTCGCCTCACTCGAGGGCCTGCCGGCCGACCGATTCCGCTTCGTCAGGGGCGACGTCGCCGATGCCCCCCTCGTCGACGAGCTCTTCGCCGAGCACGACACCGTCGTGCACTACGCCGCCGAGAGCCACAACGACAACTCGCTCGCGAACCCGCGGCCGTTCCTCGACACCAACCTCATCGGCACCTACACGCTGCTCGAGGCGGCGCGCACGCACGACATACGGTTCCACCACATCTCGACCGACGAAGTCTACGGCGACCTCGAGCTCGACGACCCGTCGAAGTTCACCGAGCAGACGCCGTACAACCCGTCGAGCCCGTACTCGTCGACCAAGGCCGGCAGCGACCTGCTCGTCCGGGCGTGGGTGCGCTCGTTCGGCGTGAAGGCGACCATCTCGAACTGCTCGAACAACTACGGCCCGTACCAGCACGTCGAGAAGTTCATCCCGCGCCAGATCACGAACGTGCTGCGCGGTGAGCGGCCCAAGCTCTACGGCAGGGGCGAGAACGTGCGCGACTGGATCCACGCGAACGATCACTCCTCGGCGGTGCTCACGATCCTCGAGAAGGGTAGGATCGGCGAGACCTACCTCATCGGCGCCGACGGGGAGAAGAACAACAAGGAGGTCGTCGAGCTGATCCTCACGATCCTCGGCCGGTCCGCCGACGACTACGATCACGTGGTGGACCGTCCGGGCCACGATCTCCGCTACGCCATCGACTCGACCCGCCTGCGCACCGAGCTGGGCTGGCAGCCGGAATTCTCGGACTTCGAGGCGGGGCTGGCCGATACGATCGCGTGGTACCGCGACAACGAGGGATGGTGGGCCCCCCAGAAGGACGCCACCGAAGCCAAGTACGCGGCACAGGGCCAGTAGTCCGGAGATCGATCGAGGCCGTCGTGCGACGGCGTGAGGAAGCAGAGTGACGACCACCCTCCGCGTCATCCTCGACCAGATCGTCGCCCCCGTGCCGGGCGCGCTCGGCCGTTACGCGCGTGACCTCGGGCGCGCGATCGTGGCTGCGGCACCCCGCGGCTGCGAGGTCGAGGCCATCGTGTCGTCGTCGCTCCCCGAGGACTACGACCGGGTCATGGCCGAGGTGCCGGGGCTCTCGGGCCTGTACAAGACCACGCTCGCGAGGCGCGAGCTCGCCGCGGCGTGGCAGTTCGGCATCACGACGTCCCCGGGCGGCGGCATGATCCACGGCATGAGCCTGTTCGCTCCGCTGCGCAAGCACAAGCGCGACGGCCGCAACCAGGTCGTCGTCACCGTGCACGACGTGCTCGCGTGGACGCACCCCGAAGCCCTCAGCGCGGCATCCGTCGCCTGGCAGAAGGGCATGCTGAAGCGCGCGGTGAAGCATGCCGACGCGGTCGTCGTGCCGACCCATGCCCTGGCCGAACGGCTCGGCCAGATCGCGGACTTCGGCGAGCGCCTGCGCGTGATCGGCACCGCGCCACGGTCGGGGCTCGTCGTCGGACCAGACGCCGACCTCCGCATGGCGCGTCTCGGGATCCCGCGCGAGTACATCGTGGTGCCCGGCACCCTCGAGCCGCGCACGGGACTCATCGACGTGTTCGCGGCACTCGCCCGGCGCGGCGTGCCGGAGGTTCCCGTAGTGGTCCTCGGGCCCGAGACGTGGGGCGACCAGCACGTCGCCGCGGTGGCCGACGAGATCGGCGTGGCCGCCCCGCGCATCAGCCATCTCGACGACCTCGACGCGGCCGACCTCGCCGTCGTCGTCTCGCGCGCACTCGCGTTCGTCGCGCCGAGCCATGACGAGAGCTCGGGCACGGCCCTCATCGAGGCGTTCAGCCTCGGCGTTCCGGTCATCCACTCGGATGTCCCGGCCCACCTCGAGGTGTCTGCTGGTGCCGGCCTCGCGGTGCCGGTGGGGATGGCCGACCACGGCTACGCCGACCGTCTCGCCGCCGCGATCACGTCGGTCGTGAGCGATCGCCCGCTCGCCGACCGCCTCTCGGTCGCGGGCAGCGATCGCAGCCGGGCATTCGACTGGCGCGACGCGGGCGAACGGGTCTGGCAGCTGCACGCCGACCTCTGACCGAGTCGCGCCGGCACCCCGGGCTCCGAAGCGCACTGGATGCCGCGCCCGCGCGCCTACCCCTCGGCCGGCTCCTCCGGCTCGGGCGGGAACACCGCCTGCTGCACGAGTTGGCGGATGTACTCGTAGTCGGGGTCCTCAGGGTCCACGCCGTTGTCGGGCACGAGCGGCACGTCGACGATCGGCAGCTCCTTCGTCTTCGACGCGAGGTCGACGAAGTAGCCGAGCATGCCCTGTGGCACATCGGTCTTCACGACCTGCGAACCGGCCGCGGCGATCTCCTGGAACTTCGACAGCACGTTCGCGGGATTGAACTGCGCCAGCACGGCCTCCTGGATCTGCAGCTGCCTGGCCATGCGGTCGTAGTCGCTCGTGCCATGGCGGGACCTGGCGTACCAGAGCGCGTGATACCCGTCGAGGTGTTGCTCGCCCGCGGGAATCCACTCGGCCACCGTCGTGAACGTCTCGTCGGCGTGGATCGGGATGTCCTCGGGGACGTTCACGGTCACGCCGCCGAGCGCGTCGATGAGCTGCTGGAAGCCCGCCATGTCGATGAGCACGTAGTACTGGATCGGGAGGCCGGTGATGCCCTCCGCGGCATCCCGCATGGCCTCGATGCCGGGCTCGGAGCCCTCGGCGACCGCATTCGGGTACATCTCGGGACTCTTCAGCTCGACCTCGGTGTAGATCGAGTTGAGCTGGCAGACGTCGACCTCGCACCCGTCGATCGACCCGTAGCCCTCGGGGTACACCGCGGCGAGCGGCGAGTCGGCGTCGAAGGGCACGTCGACCATGTTGCGCGGCAGGCCGATCGTGACCGCCCGGCCGGTCTCCGCGTCGACGCTCACGACGCGGATGCTGTCGGGTCGCAGCCCTTCGCGGTCGGGCCCCGCGTCGCCGCCCAGCAGCAGGATGTTGTACTTGCCGTCGATCGGCGGTTCGCTCGGGCCCGCGACGAACACCGACGAGAGGAACCCGCTCGCGGCGGTCGCGAGGTAGGCGCCGTAGGCCGCGGTGCCCGATACCGTCGCCATCACGACGACCGCGAACGCGGCGACCCAGGCCCGCGCCGTCGGCGTGGTCTTCACGAGGCGCACCAGGCGCAACGTGTCGAGGGTCAGCACGAGCCAGAGCACGGCGTAGAACGCGAGCACGGCCGCGGCGATCCACAGCGTGACGGTCGTCGAGATCACCGTGTAGATCACCGCGGGCCAGAGCATCCACACGACGAGCCCGACGACCGCGAGGGTCCAGAGCGTGAGGGTCGCGCCCAGGCCGAAGCGACCGAGCTTGCGGTCGCCCGCGAGCACCTGCGCGGAGCCCGGGATGAGGAGGTTGAGCACGACGAGCCACCAGGCGCGACGCGTCATGAGCGCGCGCGAGGCGACGTCGGGGTAGCGGATCGGGCTGGCGGCGAGGCTCATCGGTTCGACTTGAGGTGTTCGTTCTTCTGCTCGACCAGGTCGGCGAGCGCGGTGGCGTAGTCGACGAGCGCGGAGCTCAGCGCGGCATCCGACGTCGCGAGGATCCTGACGGCGATGAGCCCGGCGTTCTTCGCGCCGCCGATCGAGACGGTGGCGACCGGCACGCCCGCGGGCATCTGCACGATCGAGAGCAGCGAGTCGAGTCCGTCGAGGCGCGACAGCGGCACGGGCACCCCGACGACCGGCAGCGTCGTGACCGAGGCGAGCATGCCCGGCAGGTGCGCCGCTCCGCCTGCGCCGGCGATGATCACCTTGAGGCCGCGAGCCGACGCCTCCTTGCCGTACGCGATCATCTTCTCGGGCGTCCGGTGCGCCGAGACGACCTCGACCTCGTGCGCGACGCCGAACTCATCGAGGAGTTCGGATGCCTCGCGCATGATGTTCCAGTCGGAATCGGAGCCCATGACGACGCCGACGAGCGGGGTGGTTGCAGCGATCACCCGACGATCTTAGAGCCGGGCGCTGTGAGAACCCGGACGGCGCGCAGCGCGTGCCGCGAGAGCGTCAGTCCTGGAACACCGCCGCGGCCGCGCGCGCCTCGTACACCACGTCGTCGAGGTTGTCGCCGATCGCGGTGACGTGGCCGACCTTCCGCCCGGGGCGCGGCTCCTTGCCGTAGTTGTGCAGCTTCACGGTCGGATGTCCCTCGAGGGCCTCGTCGTAGCGCTCGACGAGCGTGCCCTCCTCGGGCCCGCCGAGGATGTTCACCATCACGGCCCAGTCGGCGTGGCATCCGGTGCCGCCGAGCGGCAGGTCGAGCACGGCGCGCAGGTGCTGCTCGAACTGGCTGGTCGTCGACCCGTCCATCGACCAGTGGCCGCTGTTGTGCGGCCGCATGGCGAGCTCGTTCACGAGGATGCGGTCGTCGGTCGTCTCGAACAGCTCGACGGCGAGCACGCCCGTGACGCCGAGCCCCTCGGCGATCGAGATGGCGACGTCGGCCGCGACATCCGCGAGCCGACCGGCCGACCTCGGAGCCGGCGCGATGACCTCGCTGCACACGCCGCCCACCTGCACGGTCTCGACGACGGGCCACGCGGCCACCTCGCCCGACGGGCGGCGCGCCACGACCTGGGCGAGCTCGCGGCGGAAGTCGACGAGCTCCTCGACGAGCAGCGCCCCGCCGCGGCCGTCCTCTGCGATGGTCGTGAACCACTCGCCGACCTCGGCGGCGGAGCGCACCATGCGCACGCCCTTGCCGTCGTACCCGCCGCGCGGGGTCTTCACGACCGCGGCGCCACCGTGCACGGCGATGAAGTCGTCGAGCTCGGCGGCCGACTCGATGCGCGCCCAGTCGGGCACGGGCAGGCCGAGCTCCGAAAGGCGGCGGCGCATGAGCAGCTTGTCCTGCGCGACCTTGAGGGCGTCGGGACCCGGATGCACCGCCACGCCCGCATCGACCATGGCGTGCAGCACGTCCTGCGGCACGTGCTCGTGGTCGAACGTCACGACGTCGACCTGGCGTGCGAACGCGAGCACGGTCTCGGTGTCGGTGTAATCGCCGACCTGCCGAGCGGCGAGCGCCGCCGCCATGCCGTCGGCCTCCGCGAGCACCCGGAGGTCGACTCCGAGCTCGATCGCCGCGGGGATCATCATCCGTGCGAGCTGCCCGCCGCCGATCACTCCGACCCGCACCCGTGCCCTCCGTTCGCCTCAGCCGTGACGCCCCGACGGACGCCTCGTTCAGTCTAGGCGTGACCCCGCGGCATAGGATGTGCCGGTGACCACCGCCGCCGGCAGCGTGCTCGCCCGACTCTGGCACGGGCTCCTCGCCTACGCCGTGAAGTTCGGCATCGTGGGTCTCATCGGCCTCGTCATCGACGTGACGCTGTTCAACCTGCTGCGGCTGGGGGTCTTCGGCGACGACCACTGGGCCCAGTCGGCGATCGGCGCGAAGACGATCTCCACGAGCGTCGCGATCGTCTTCAACTGGCTCGGCAACCGCTTCTGGACCTTCCGGCGGCATCGTCGCCGCAACTACGTGCGCGAGTTCGCGGAGTACGTCGTGGTGTCGCTCGGCGGCATGGCGATCGCCCTGCTCTGCCTCTGGGTGAGCCACCACCTCCTGGGCTACACGAGCCTCCTCGCCGACAACATCGCCACGAACGTCGTGGGGCTCGCGCTCGGCACGGCGTTCCGGTTCCTGCTGTACCGCTACTGGGTCTACGGCCACCACCGCGCCGACGGGCTCTCGAACCTCGACCGCGTCGAGGAGGCGCAGCGCTCCCTCTTCGAGGAGCCGGAGTCTGTCGATGAACCGGGGCCGGGCGAGAATGCGGAGCGCCCGGCGGATGCCTCGGCCGCTACTCCGCGGCCGGATCCTGGGTCGGCTGGAACCATGGCGGGTACACCGCCACACGGGTCCTGAGGCCCACCGCGTCGAGCGCCGCGCGCACGCGGTCGCGCACCCGGTCGTTGCCCACGGCGATGAGCAGCACCCGCTCGAGCGGCAGCGACTCCCGGACGAGCACCTCGGCGGAGAGCAGTCGCGACCCCTCGTCTTCGCGGTGCAGGCGCTGCAGCATGCGGAGCACCTCGGGCCACGCGGATGCGGCCCGAACGCTGCCGGCCGCGGCATCCGCGTCGGTGACGACGACTGTGCCCTCGACCTCGGTGCGCGCACCGACGGCGCCGGCCACCGAGCTCACGAGGATGACGTGGTCGGCGGGCTGGCGTTCGACCGCGTCGGCGGCGAGCCTCGGGTCGGGCGTGCCGGTGCGGACGGCGTTCCACACGTGCGCGTCGGTCGAGAGCAGGAACGGCACGTAGTCGGCCACCACCGCATCACCGCCCGGCGCGGGAGCCGAGCGGCGGAACTCACGCGCCGAGGGCGCCGAGACGTCCACGGCCGGCGCCGCGCCCGCGCGATCCGCGAGCAGCGCGCCCTCGCCGAGGATCGACGCCAGGTTGTCCACGTGCGTGACGTGGTAGATGCGCACGGTCTTGGGGTCGATCGGCGCCTCGTGGAGCGTTCGCGCGCTCGCCGCTCCCGCGACGCGTGCCGTCTGGCGCGCTGGGCGTGACGACCGCGGCCCGGTGGAGCGGCTCGTGCGCGGCGGGGCGATCACCCGCTTCGGCTCGGGCTCCGGGGGTGGGAAGCAGATGGCGCAGAGGCCGTCATCGAAACCGTGGATGCATTCGTCGGCCACGTGGAACCCTTCATCGCTCGGCTCACGCTGGGGGCGCACGAGACCGAACTTCAAGGTTACGCGCTCCGAGCGGATGCCGCGGCACCCCCGGGACGGTCAGCGCCCGCCCCACACCACGGTGTCCCCGTCGGTGACGGACGGCTCGGCCGCAAGCCGGCCGCTGATCCGGGTGTGCTCGTGCTCCATGAGCTCGTGCAGGGCCGCCTGCACGAGGTTCGGGTTCGGCACGTCGTGCAGCACGACCGTGTGCTCGTGGCCCGTGTCGATGCGCACGTCACCCGACCCGAACGCGCGCTGCGCCCACGTGCGCCGAACCATCACGTCGTAGCCGCGGCCGTGCAGCAGCTCCTGGCGGACGCGCGTGAACACGCCGCGGCGCAGGATGATGCGACGCGTCGTGATGGTGGTGCGATGCGTGAGCCACGCGAGGAACGGCACGAGGCACCCGGCGACCACCACGAGCAGGGCGATGCCGACCACGGCGAGCCGCTGCCACCACTCGGTGACCACGGCGAGCGAGTAGGCGGTGGCGCCGGCCACGGCGACGAGCAGCACGGCCGGCAGGATGAGCACGCGGGCATGTCGCCGCAGGCGGGCGACGACCCGCTCCACGGGTGCCGTGGCCCGCGCGCCACCCTGGCTCACAGCTGGGCTCATACGCCCATTAATACCGCAGGTGCGTGACGTCTCCGGCGGCGACAGACTGAGTCACGCCGTTACGCTCGCGCACGACGAGGCGTCCGTCGCGGTCGATGCGCTCGGCCACGCCGAGGAGCTCTCGGCCGCCCGGCAACTCGACGCGCACCTCGTCGCCCAGCGTGCCGCACAGCGATGCCACGCGACCCGCGACTCCGCTCGCCTCGGCGTCGCCGCGGTGCTCCGTGAACGCGCGCACGAGTCCGAGGAAGCCCGCAAGGTAATCCGCGAGCACCGCGTCGGCGTCGGGCCGCACCCCCGTGGCGAGCAGGAGCGAGGTCGACGTCAGGGTCGGCAGGTCGTGCTCGTCGAGTGTCAGGTTGAGGCCGGCGCCCACGACGACGGCGGCCGCGGTCCCTGAGCCCGTCGAAGGAGGCAGCAGCTCCGAGAGGATGCCGCAGATCTTGAACCCCGAGACGAGCACGTCGTTCGGCCACTTCAGCACGACCTCGACGCCGCCGGTGTCGTCGCCCTCATCGAGATCGGCACTCCCGGATGCCGCGGCGTCGACCGCGCGACGCACGGCCTCGGTCATGGCGGCCCCGGCCATCAGCGGGATCCATCCGTACGCCTCGGGCGGGAGCGCTCGTGCGCCCGGCAGCTCCGGTCGCACGAGCACCGAGATCGCGAGGGTCTTGCCCGTCGGGGCGAGCCAGGTGCGCCCCATGCGCCCGCGACCGCGGGTCTGGTCGTCGGTGACGACGACGGATCCGTGCGGCCAGGCCGACGCCTCGGGCCCGGTGGCCGCCTCGCGCAGGTCGTCGTTGGTCGAACCCGTGGTCGCGACGAACTCGAGTCGCGGCACCACGGCACGGCTCAGCGGAAGGTCCATGCCGACAGTCTCCCAGTTCCGCGCGTCACGGGAAGGCACCACGTCCGCGACCGGATTTGTAGGAACCGTCAACGAAGTGGGCACAACGCTCGCCGGTAGAGTGAACGGCGTGACCGAAGCCACTGACGGCCCCGACCTCTCCACGACCGCCGGCAAGCTCGCCGACCTCAAGCAGCGTTATCACGAAGCCGTGACCGCGTCCGGCGAGGCGGCCATCGAGAAGCAGCACGCCAAGGGCAAGATGACCGCACGCGAGCGCATCGCCGAGCTCCTCGACCCGGGCTCGTTCGTCGAGCTCGACGAGTTCGTGCGCCACCGCACGCATGCCTTCGGCATGGACGCCAAGCGTCCGTACGGCGACGCCGTGGTCACCGGCACCGGCACCATCCACGGGCGGCAGGTCGCGGTGTACTCGCAGGATTTCACGATCTTCGGCGGCTCGCTCGGCGAGGTCGCGGGCGAGAAGATCATCAAGGTCATGGAGCTCGCCCTGAAGACGGGCGTGCCCATCATCGGCATCCTCGACTCCGGCGGTGCGCGCATCCAGGAGGGCGTCGTCGCGCTCGGCAAGTACGGAGAGATCTTCCGCCGCAACACTCAGGCCTCGGGGGTCATCCCGCAGATCTCGATCGTGTGCGGCCCGGCCGCCGGCGGTGCGGTCTACTCCCCCGCCCTCACCGACTTCGTGATCATGGTCGACAAGACGAGCCAGATGTTCGTCACCGGCCCCGACGTCATCAAGACCGTCACGGGTGAGGACGTCGGCATGGAGGAGCTGGGCGGCGCACTCACGCACAACACGGTGTCGGGCGTCGCGCACTACCTCGCGAGCGACGAGTCCGACGCCCTCGACTACGCTCGCACGCTCGTGGCCTTCCTTCCCGACAACAACATGTCGGATGCCCCGGTCTACGGCGCCGAGGTCGAGCTCGAGATCACCGACGACGACCGCCGGCTCAACGCGATCATCCCCGACTCGCCGAACCAGCCGTACGACATGCACACCGTGATCGAGGGCATCGTCGACCACGGTGACTTCCTCGAGGTGCAGCCGCTGTTCGCGCCGAACATCGTGATCGGCTTCGCGCGCGTCGAGGGCCGCTCCGTCGGGATCATCGCGAACCAGCCCAGCCAGATGGCGGGCACCCTGAACATCGCGGCGGGCGAGAAGGCATCGCGGTTCGTGCGGTTCTGCGACGCGTTCTCGATCCCGATCCTCACGCTCGTCGACGTGCCGGGCTACCTTCCCGGCACCGACCAGGAGTGGACGGGCGTCATCCGCCGTGGCGCGAAGCTCCTCTACGCGTATGCCGAGGCGACCGTGCCGCTCGTCACCGTGATCACGCGGAAGGCCTACGGGGGTGCCTACATCGTGATGGGCTCGAAGCAGCTCGGCGCCGACATCAACCTCGCCTGGCCGACCGCCGAGATCGCGGTGATGGGTGGCCAGGGCGCGGTGAACATCCTCTACCGCGCCGAGATCAAGCGCGCCGAGGAGGCCGGCGAGGATGTCGCGGCCGTGCGCACCAAGCTCGCCAACGAGTACACCTACAACGTCGCGTCGCCGTTCCTCGCCGCAGAGCGGGGCGAGCTCGACGGCGTCATCGAGCCGGCAGCCACCCGCGTCGCCGTGACCAAGGCACTGCGCGCACTCCGCACCAAGCGCGCGAGCCTGCCGCCGAAGAAGCACGGGAACATCCCCCTGTAGGGCGACCATGGACACGCACGCATCAGAGAACCACGGGGCCCGGCCCGAGCCCGGGGCCGACGCCCGCGCCGCCGATCTCCGGTTCGTCACCCGCGACGTCACGCACGAGGAGGCCGCCGCAGTGACCGCGGTGATCCTCGCGGCGATCGACGAGCAGTCCGTCGAGGCATCCGTCGCCGAACCCGCCCGGGACGCGTGGGTGCAGAGCGCCCACGCGCTGCGCTCGCCCATCGCCGTTGGTCCGGGAAGCTGGGCCCGCTCCGTGCGCTGAGCGAGGGGACCTGTCCCCCGATTCGCGCCATGTGCCTCCCGGAGCCCGAGACGGTCGCTCGACGTCCCGGGAGGGCCGGCGCGAGGGGGACCGGAGGTGTCCCCCGAAATGACGACTGCGCACCGGTCGACGTGTGCGTCAGGATGGGTATGCAGACTCCTCAGGAGTCGCCACCGTCACCGGTCGGGTAACCGGTGACCGTTGGGGGCGAGTCAGGGCGATATTCGGGTTGTCGCCGTGGCTCGGGCTTGTTGGGGGGCCGATCATCGATCGGCCCCCCACCTTCATGTCCGGGGGATCTCCAGCCAGAACTCGAACTCGAGGTTGTCGGTGTCGTTGGACGGCGTGCCGCCGGCCTCGGGCTCCCGAAGGCCCACGACCGTCACCGCGACGGGCGAGCCCTCGGCGGCCGTGCGGGCGATGATGCGATCCGCCCCTGAGCCGGCGATCGCCTCGGCCAGGCGTGACAGCACACGGTCCCGCGCGGGCTCGTCGAGGTCGTCGATGCCGCCCTCGTCGAGGAGCATGACGATGGTCCCGCGCTCGCGGGCGCGCTGCACCTCGGCGCGCACGGCGTCGGTGAGCAGCATCCGTCCCCTGATCTCGTCGCGGATGGCCGCCTCGAGCATGCGGCACTCATGGCGCTGCGCCTCGGTGAGCGCGCCGCCCCGGTCGGCGATGCGACGGAGCATCGGCGCCGCGATGCGATTGGTCTGGGCCAGGCGCATGCGCCCCTCGAACAGGTGCGCGTCCTGCGCGGCCTGCCACGCCGCCGCCTCACGCTCTGCCTGCGCGTATCGGCGCGTCTCACGCGCCGCGGCGGTGAGAGCCGACGTCAGCATGTGCGCGATGGCGACCCACACGATGCTGCCGATGACGCCGAGCGCTCCGAGCGAGAGCGGCCCCGCCCACGCCACGCTCTGCACGGCGAGCGCCACGACGCCGAGCCAGGCGACGACGAGTTGACGCCGGGCCGCGGCGATCGTCATCAGCGTGCCGACGGCCGCGACGTACCAGGTCGCGTACCCGTTGTCGGCGTCGGCGTCGAGCTGGCTCGTCACGAGCAGGGGCAGCACGATGCAGACGGCCAGGTCGAAGGCGGCGAGCCAGTCGGGCATGCGCAGTCGCTCGACCGGCCACAGGCTCGCGACGGTCGCGATGGAGTAGAGCGCGAGCGCCACCACCGTCGGCCATGGCGATCGTGGCACGTCGAGCGAGTAGATGCCCAGCACCACGTGGTAGGTCGAGAAGAGCGCGCCCAGCACGAGCAGGAGCCACCGGGGCACGCCGATCATGCGTCGCCGCCCATCGCGCCCACGGGCCAGGCGATCGTCACGGTCGTGCCGTGCCCGGGGGTCGACTCGATCTCGGCACCACCGCCCGCGTTGGCCATGCGCTCCTCGATCGAGACCCGCAGGCCGAGCCGCTCGACCGGCACGTCGTGGCGCGCGAAGCCGACCCCGTTGTCGGCGATCTCGATGACGCACCCGCCCGCGCGCACGCCGCGGATACGCAGCTCCCGACGCGTGCCGCGCCCGGGCTCGTCGGCGTGCTGCATGCTGTTCACCATCGCCTGCACCGCCGCCGAGTAGAGGGCGTCGACCGCCTCCACCGGGAGTTCCACGCCGCCTGCGTTCACGACCCGCACGGTGAAGGGCGCCGCGAAGGTCGTGAGGGCCGCCCGCAGGCGCCGCACGAGCACGGGCAGCCCGACCCGTTCCAGCGCGCGCGGACCCGAGGCGCCGGCCTCGTCGAGCCGCTTGACGGCGTCGCGCGCCATCCTCGCCGCGAGCGCCCGCTCGTCGGGCGATTCCGCGGCCGCCGCCGAGAGGAGGGTGGTGAGCACGCTGTCGTGCACGAGCGCGTCCACCTTCACGCGCTCGCTCTCGGTGGCATGCTGGCGTGCGGCGACGTCGTAGCGCTGCAGCGCGGCATCCTGGGCACCGTCGACGGCCTCAGCGGCCTGACGCAGCATCGTGACGATGATGAGCACCGCGACGCCCAGGATGACGGCGTACATGGCGTCGAGCACCGCGAGGAGCGGCACCGCGCCGCCGCCGGCGGGCAGCAGCCGGATGACGCCGTACATCGCCGGCACGACGACCGTGTACCCCGTCGCCACCGAGGCGGGCACGGCCACCACGGCGGCGGCCGTCGCGACGGTGCAGATGTAGTACAGCCACGGCGTCCCGCCGTCGAGTGCCGCCGGATCCTCGATGAGGAACGGCCATGCGGCGAGCGCGACCGCGTAGAGCGCGGCGAACGTGAGCGCCGCGCGGCGCACGGCGACCTTCGCGACGCTCGCGACCGCGAGCACGACGAGCGCGCCGTACAGGATCGCCATCATCGCGACGCCGGCGCCGTCGACGAGCGCGGACGACTGCTCCAACGCGACCGGCAGCGTCTGCGCGCCGAACACGAGGCCGAACAACCCGAGTGCGCGACCCGAGACCGTCTCGACCTGCGCGCGGGTGACGGCGGCTCGCCTCGTGCTGAGCCGCGGAACCCGCCACTCAGCGGCGGGCATCCCCGCCTTCACCGTCGAGCCCCGGCAGGATGCCGTCCTCGACCGCCCTGCGCAGCAGGTCGACCTTCGTGGGCGCCGGGCGCCCGACCTCGATGTACTTCGCCCTGACGCGGTCGAGGTACTCGCGTGCGGTGGAGTGCGCGATTCCCAGCTGCATGGCCACCAGCTTGAGCGGGAGTCCTGACGCGTAGAGGTGCAGCACGTCGCGTTCGCGACGGCCGAGCTGGGCCTTTGCGAACTCGCGGTCGGCCTCGATCGCGCTCGCCCACTCGACGTTGTTCAGCACCTCGCCCTTCGCGACGGTCGCGATCGCGGCGATCACGGTCGACATGGGCGAGGCCTTGGGGACGACCCCCGCGGCACCGGCCGCGAGCGCCTCGCGCACGGCGGCGACGCGGTCGGCGATGCTGTGCACGAGCACGGCACTGCCGGTGTCGAGCACCGCCCGTACGTTCTCGGTGACGCTCGACCCGTCACCGAGCGACAGGTCGAGCACGACGACGTCGCATGACGATCCGCCGAGCGCCCCGAGCAGCTCGGGGACGTTGGCCGTCTCGGCCACCACCTCGTAGCCGGCGTCACGGCAGGCGGCGCGCAATCCGAGTCGCACGGCCTCGTGATCGTCGACGATCGCCACGGTCGCGGCGGCATCCGTCCCGTCAGCTTCCGACACGTGTCCCCCTTCCCGTCAGTCACACGATAGCGGTGAGTCTCGCCACGGCCTCGACGTGGTGCGTGTTCGGGAAGAGATCGAACGCCCGCACCTCCACGAGCTCGTAGCCGCGTTCCCGCAGGAGCCCGACGTCGCGCGCGAGCGCCACCGGGTCGCACGCCACGTAGACCAGCTGCCGCGGCGCCAGCTCGGCGAGCCGCTCGATGACGTGGCGGCCCGCTCCCGACCGCGGCGGGTCGAGCACGACCGTCGCGTCGCGGAACCGCGCCCGGTCCGCGGCCAGCGCCCCGTTCCCCGCTTCCGCGGCGAGGTCGTCGAGGAAGCGGTCGACCCTGACGGTGACCGCCCGCGCGCCGACCCAGTCCGCGAGGTTCGCCCCCGCGTGCTCGGTCGCGCGCGCGTCGGACTCGACCGAGGTGATGCGCACCGTCTCGCCGAAGCGGTCGCCGATCGCGGCCGCGAGCAGGCCGACGCCTCCGTACAGGTCGAGGTTGGCGGCGCGCGGGTCGAACAGGTCGGCGTCCACGAGTTCCTGCACGGCCCGCGTCAGCGTCGCAGCCGCGCCGCGATGCACCTGCCAGAACCCGTCGCGGTCGAGGCGGAACCGGCGGTCGCCGACCCGCTCCTCGATCGTCGGACGGGCGGCTCGCGGCATCCGCTCGCCCGTGACGACCACGACCTCGGGATCCCCGACGCTCGGCGCCACCAGGTCAACGGCGCGCGCGCCCGGGAAACGCTCGGCGATCGGAGCGATGCGCGCGAGCTCGGGCACGGCGAGCGGCACGGATGCCACGGGCACGACCGTGTGGCTGCGGGCCGCGTAGGGTCCGACCGTGCCGTCACCGGCCACGTGCAGCCGCATCCGCGTGCGGTAGCCCGTGCCGAGGTCGAGCGACGCGCCGAGGGCGAGTGCCGGATCGACGGGGCGCACGGGCGTGTCGAGCTCGACCCCGCCCATGCGCGCGAGCGCGTCGCGGAGCACCTCGGCCTTGAGGTCGCGCTGGCGATCCACCCGGATGTGCCCGAACTCGGCGCCGCCCGCCCTCTGCTCAGGCGCCCGCTCGACGGATGCCTCGGGCCACACGTGCGGCCGCCGGTCGGCCGACGCGCGCAGCACCTCGAGCGTCTCGGCGCGCCAGTACCGGTCGTGCTGCACGTCGGTGACGCGGGCGACGACCCGCTCGCCGGGGATCGCGTCGGCGACGAACACGACGCGTCCCTCGTGGTGGGCGACGAAGACGCCGCCGTGGGCGACCCGCTCGACCTCGAGCTCGATGACGGGTCCGTCGACGGCGGGTTGCGGGTGGTGAGCCTGCGCCGGCCGCGCTGGGCCGCGCGGCGCGCTGCGCCTCCTGGCGGCGGGGCGGCGGGGTCGACGGGGCTCTGCCATGCTTCGAGCATTCCACAGCCCGCGCGGCAGGCGGCAGGATGGGAGGGTGCGCCTCTACCTCGCCTCGACCTCCCCCGCCCGCCTGCAGACGCTCCGGGCGTCCGGGATCGAGCCGGTCGCGGTCGCGCCGGGCGTCGACGAGGAGGCGGTCGTCGCGGCGCGGGAGGCGGCATCCGGTCCGCTCGAACCCGCCGACCTGGTGCAGGTGCTCGCACGGGCGAAGGCCGAGGCGATCGTCGGCACCGCCGTCGACGGGGAGCCCATCGACGGGCTCATCCTCGGCGGCGACTCGGCGTTCCTCACCGGCGGCGCGCTGCACGGCAAGCCGTACCGTCCCGACGTCGCGAAGGCGCGCTGGCTCGCGCAGAACGGCGGGCACGGCGACCTCTGGTCGGGTCACTGGCTCATCGACCACCGCGACGGCTCGGCGCGCGCCGCCGTCGGGCGTCCGGATGTCGCGACCGTGCGCTTCGCGGCGCTCGACGAGTCCGAGATCGACGCCTACATCGCGACCGAGGAACCGCTGCTCGTCGCGGGCGCGTTCACCATCGACAGCCTGGGCGGCCCGTTCATCCGCCGTGTCGAGGGCGACCCGTCGACCGTCGTGGGCCTCTCGCTGTCCACGCTCCGCGACCTCGTCCGGGAGCTCGGCGTCGAGTGGCCGTCGCTCTGGAACCGGCGCTGACGCCACGGCCACCCAGGCGAGCCGGTTTCGAGACGGCGCAGACGCGCCTCTTCAAAGGCGACGCCATTGTCGACGACCGCAAGGGTCGCAGGTCTTTTTTGTGGAAGCATCCCAAAGGGCCGTCGCGGCCGCCCAATAGGCTTGAGCATCATGCCGCGCATCACCAAGGTCCTCATCGCCAACCGTGGAGAGATCGCCGTACGCGTCATCCGCGCCGCCCGCGACGCCGGGATCGGGTCGGTCGCAGTGTACGCCGACCAGGATCGGGATGCCCGGCACGCGAAGCTCGCCGACGAGGCCTACGCGCTCGACGGCTCCACGAGCGGCGAGACCTACCTCGTCGTCGACAAGCTGCTCTCGGTCGCCCGCCGCTCCGGTGCCGATGCCGTGCACCCCGGTTACGGCTTCCTCGCCGAGAACCCCGACTTCGCCCGCGCCGTCATCGACGCCGGCCTCATCTGGATCGGCCCGTCGCCCGAGGCCATCGAGCGGCTCGGCGACAAGGTCTCCGCGCGTCACGTCGCCGAGAAGGTCGGCGCACCGCTGGCGCCGGGAACCCTCAACCCGGTGGCGGATGCCTCGGAGGTGCTCGACTTCGTCGACGTGCACGGGCTTCCCGTGGCGATCAAGGCCGCCTTCGGCGGCGGCGGCCGCGGCCTCAAGGTCGCCCGCACTCGCGAGGAGGTGCCCGAGCTCTTCGACTCGGCCACCCGCGAGGCCGTCGCGGCATTCGGACGCGGCGAGTGCTTCGTCGAGAAGTACCTCGACAGGCCGCGCCACGTCGAGACCCAGTGCCTCGCCGACGAGCACGGCAACGTCGTCGTCGTGTCCACTCGCGACTGCTCGCTGCAGCGCCGGCACCAGAAGCTCGTCGAGGAGGCGCCCGCGCCGTTCCTCACCGAGGAGCAGAACCGCCTCCTCTACGACGCGTCGAAGGCGATCCTCCGCGAGGCGGGCTACGTCGGCGCCGGCACGTGCGAGTTCCTCATCGGCCAGGACGGCACCGTCTCGTTCCTCGAGGTGAACACTCGCCTGCAGGTCGAGCACCCGGTCTCCGAGGAGGTCACCGGCCTCGACCTCGTGCGCGAGCAGTTCCGCCTCGCCGAGGGCGGCGCGCTCGACTACCCCGACCCCGTCACCACGGGGCACTCGATCGAGTTCCGCATCAACGGCGAGGACCCGGGCCATGGCTTCCTGCCCGCGCCCGGTCCGGTGCACCAGCTCCGGTTCCCGGGCGGCCCCGGCATCCGCATCGACTCCGGCGTGACCACCGGCGACGAGATCTCGGGCGCGTTCGACTCGCTGCTCGCGAAACTCATCGTCACCGGGGCGACCCGTACGCACGCGCTCGAGCGCGCCCGCCGCGCCCTCGACGAGTTCGAGATCGCCGGGCTGCCGACCGTGCTGCCGTTCCACCGCGACATCGTGCGGAACCCCGCGTTCGCGCCCCAGGGCGACGAGCCCTTCTCGGTGTACACGCGCTGGATCGAGACCGAGTACGACAACGGGCTCGAGCCGTGGTCGGGTGAGATCGCCGAGACCTCCGATCCGGCCGCCCGCACGGGCGTCGTCGTCGAGGTCGGCGGTCGCCGCATCGAGGTGAGCCTGCCGAAGCGGCTCGTGGGTGGGGCATCCGGCACCGGGACGGCCACGGCAGGTCCCGCCCCACGCCGCCGCACCGCCTCGCACGTGGTCGACACCGCCACCGGCGACGCCGTGAAGGCGCCGATGCAAGCGACCGTCGTGAAGGTCGCGGTCGCCGAGGGCGACAAGGTCGTCAAGGGCGACCTCGTGCTCGTGCTCGAGGCGATGAAGATGGAACAGCCCATCGTCGCCCACAAGGACGGCGTCATCGGCCTCGTCAACGCAGAGGCGGGTTCGACCGTGTCGAGCGGCCACCTGCTCCTCGCGATCAACGACGCCTGAGCCGAGTTCCCACGTGGGCGGTGCCCGGCGTCTCGGAGACGTTGGACCTCCGGGCTCGCGTCGACTTGCCGCCCGCCCGCGGACCAATTAGTGTCGCCACATGGCGGGCAAGCGCGAACAGCAATCGGCGTACTCGGAGATTCAAGCCGCGATGCTCGACGAACAGTCGCGGCGTCGGAAGGCTGCGAAGATCCTGGCGGTGATCGGGCACGCCCTCGGACGGGATGACCTGTCGGGTCTGAGGGCGCTCGACGTCGGGTGCTCCACTGGGTTCATCGCCGACGAGCTGGCGTTGACCGGGGCCGACACCGTCGGCGTCGACATCGACGAGCCCGGGCTTGCGAAGGCGCGCGAGCGGTTCGGCGATCGCGTGGAGTTCCGTCTCGCGGACGGCCAGGACCTGCCGATCGAAACCGAGAGCATGGATGTGATCGTGCTGAACCACGTCTACGAGCACGTGGTCGATCCCGTGTCGCTCGTCGCCGAGATGCGCCGCGTGCTGAAGCCCGGCGGCGTGCTCTACCTCGGACTCGGCAACCGGCTCGGGATCATGGAGCCGCATTATCGCCTGCCGTTCCTCTCGTGGCTGCCGCAGAGCGCCGCGGATCGCTACATGCGTGCAACCGGCAAGGGCACCGAGTACTACGAGACCTTCCGGACCAGACCCGGTCTTCGAAGGTTGTTCGCCGACTTCGACCTCTGGGACTACACTCTGCCCGTCCTCGCAGACGCGAAGTCGTTCGCCGGCGAAGACGTCGTGCCCGACTGGGTGCGTCGAGTCCCCGAACCGGTGCTCGCTGCCGGCCTCCCCCTCGTCCCGACCTATATCTGGGTTGCCTACAAGCGGCCGGCCCGCCCCCTCGGCTCGACACTCCGCGTCCCGCCGCGGCACCTCGGACGCAACGGCGCGACCGACCCGAACAGTGCGTCGTAGTCTCTCGAGCCGTTCACGTCGATACCGGCGAGGACACAGTCGGCGATCGCGACAGCGAGTGCGACGGCCTCAGCGCACGATGTGCATGGCGCGCGCGGCATCCGTCAGCGAACCCGTCAGCGACGGGTACACAGGGAACGCCTCGGCGAACTGGTCGACGGTGAGACGGTGCTCCACTGCGAGCGCGAGCGGGAAGATGAGCTCCGACGCCTTCGGCGCCACGATGACGCCACCGATGATCGCGCCC
Organism: Agromyces bauzanensis; assembly: GCF_014645655.1. Taxonomy (GTDB): domain Bacteria; phylum Actinomycetota; class Actinomycetes; order Actinomycetales; family Microbacteriaceae; genus Agromyces; species Agromyces bauzanensis. The sequence goes on from NZ_BMMD01000002.1 coordinate 246,958, forward strand.
GAGCCGTTCGACGCGAAGAGCTTCACGAAGCCGTCGCGGATCTCCATCATCTTCGCGCGCGGGTTCGAGGCGAGCGGCAGCTTGTAGATCACGCCGGGCACCACGCCCTCCTCGATGTCCTTCTGCGTCCAGCCGACGGTCGCGATCTCGGGCTGCGTGAAGATGTTCGAGGTGATGTTGCGCTCCTCGGGCGGGCTCACGAGGTCGCCCATCGCGTGGAACACCGCGGTGCGTCCCTGCATCGACGCGACCGATGCGAGGGGCACGTACGTCGTGCAGTCGCCGGCCGCGTAGATGTTCGGCATCGACGTTCGCGCAACGCGATTCACGCGAATGTGCCCGCTCTCCGAGAGCTGCACGCCGGCGTCCTCGAGACCGATGTCGCGCGTGTTCGGCACCGACCCGACCGCCATCAGGCAGTGGCTGCCGCGAACCTCCCGACCGTCCGAGAGCGTCGCCACGACCGAGTCGCCGTCGCGCACGACCGATGCGGCGCGCGACTTGTTCAGCACCGTCATGCCGTTGCGCTTGAAGACCTTCTCGATGACGGATGCCGCGTCCGCATCCTCACCGGGCAGCACCTGGTCGCGGCTCGAGATGAGCGTGACCTTCGCGCCGAGGGCCCGATACGCCGACGCGAACTCCGCGCCCGTGACGCCGGACCCCACGACGATGAGGTGCTCGGGGATCTCGGGCAGGTCGTAGACCTGCGTCCACGTGAGGATCCGCTCGCCGTCGGGCACCGCGGTGGGCAGCACGCGCGGCGTCGCGCCCACCGAGAGCACGAGCGTGTCCGCCTCGATGCGATCGAAGTCGGTGCCGCCCCTCGCGGTCGCCACGATGATGGCGTTCGAGCCGTCGAGTCGGCCCTCGCCCTGCACGAGGCGCACGCCCGCGTCGAGCAGGTTCGAGCGCATGTCCTCCGACTGCTGGGCGGCGAGGCCGAGGAGCCGCTTGTTCACGGCGGCGAGGTTGATCGCGACGTCGGGCTTCACGGCCTTGTCGTGGGCGCCCCTCGCATAGAACTGCACGCCGAGGTCGGCGGCCTCCTTGACCGCGTTCGACGCCTCGGCGGTGGCGATGAGCGACTTCGAGGGCACCACGTCGGTGAGCACGGCCGAGCCGCCGACGCCCGCCCGCTCGACGAGGGTGACCTCGGCGCCGAGCTGCGCGCCCGCGAGGGCCGCCTCGTAGCCGCCGGGCCCCCCGCCGAGGACCGCGATCCGTTGCGTGCGCTCGAACTCGTAGGCCATGCTCACATTCTGTCGCATCACCGCGTCAGGCCCGCGCTCGCGCATCGCGCTGCAGCGGCATCCGACCGCTCATTAGAGTGGTGGGATGCACGCTGCCAACCCCCTCGACGACCCCAACGCCGATCCCTTCGCCGTCGCCGCCGAAGCCGCCGCGAAGATCGCCGAGATCACCGGCGTCGCCCGTCACGACGTCGCGCTCACCCTCGGCAGCGGCTGGGGCAGCGCCGCCGAGCTGATCGGCGAGACCACCCAAACGTTCCCGGCCACCGAGGTGCCGGGCTTCTCGGCCCCGGCGCTCGAGGGCCACGGCGGCACGCTCAGGTCGGTGGCCCTGCCGAGCGGCAGGCGCGCGCTCGTGATCGGCGCACGCACGCACTTCTATGAGGGACACGGCGTGCGGCGCGTGGTGCACTCGGTGCGCACCGCGGCGGCTGCCGGGGCGACGACGATGATCCTCACCAACGGCGCCGGCGGCATCAAGGAGCACTGGACGCCCGGCACGCCCGTGCTCATCAGCGACCACATCAACCTGACCGCCGCTTCGCCGCTCGAGGGCGCCACGTTCGTCGACCTCACCGACCTGTACTCGCGGCGCCTGCGCGACCTCGCCCACTCGATCGACCCGAGCTTCGACGAGGGTGTGTACGTGCAGTTCCGCGGCCCGCAGTACGAGACGCCGGCCGAGGTGCAGATGGCGAAGACCATCGGCGGCCACCTCGTGGGCATGTCGACCGCGCTCGAGGCCATCGCGGCGCGCCAGGCCGGCATGGAGGTGCTCGGCATGTCGCTCGTGACCAACCTCGCCGCGGGTATCCAGCAGATGCCGCTCAGCCACGAGGAGGTGCTCGAGGCCGGCCGCGCCGCCGAGCCGGTGATCTCGGCCCTGCTCGCGAAGATCGTCGGCGAACTCTAGGAGGCACCGGATGCCGCAGCCGAACCCCGCCGACGCCGAGCGTGTCGCCCTCGCCGAGGCGTGGATCGCGCAGGATCCCGACCCCGAGACCCGCGCGGAGCTCGCGGCGCTCGTGGAGGCCGCCCGCACGGGCGACCCCGAGGCATCCGCCGACCTCGCCGACCGCTTCGACACGCGCCTCGCGTTCGGCACCGCGGGCCTTCGCGGCGAGATCGCCGCGGGCCCGAACCGGATGAACCGGGTGCTCGTTTCGCAGGCCGCCGCCGGCCTGGCCGGCTACCTGCTCGAGCACGCCGAGCCCGGCGCGACGCCGTCGGTCGTGGTCGGCTACGACGGCCGCAAGAACTCGGCCGTGTTCGCCCGCGACTCGGCGGCGATCATGGCGGGCGCCGGCGTGCGCGCCGTGCTCCTGCCCCAGATGCTGCCGACGCCCGTGCTCGCGTTCGCGGTGCGGCACCTCGGCACCTCGGCGGGCGTCATGGTCACCGCGTCGCACAACCCGCCGAACGACAACGGGTACAAGGTCTATCTCGGCGGCGGCGACCAGGGCTCGCAGATCGTGGCGCCCGCCGACGCCGAGATCGCCGCGCACATCCTGCGCGTCGCCGAGTCGACGACGGTGCCGCAGCTGCCCCGCGGCGACTTCGAGACCGCACCCGAGGCGGTCATCGACGAGTACGTGCGGCAGACGGCGCTCGTCGCCGACACCCCGTCGGCGCAGCCCCGCGTGGTGTACACGGCCATGCACGGCGTCGGGTGGGAGACGACCGCACGCGTGCTCGCGGTCGCCGGGTTCGACGCGCCCGCCGTCGTCGACGACCAGATCTCACCCGATCCCGCCTTCCCGACCGTCGCGTTCCCGAACCCCGAGGAGCCCGGGGCGATGGACCTCAGCTTCGCCCGCGCCCGTCAGTCGGGCGCGGAGCTGGTCATCGCGAACGATCCCGACGCCGACCGGCTCGCCGTCGCGATCCCCGACGCGGATTCGACCGAGGGGTACCGCCGCCTCACCGGCAACGAGGTCGGTCTCCTCCTCGGCTGGCGGGCGGCCCGCCGTACCGCTGCCGGCGCAGCACGGGGATTCCACGGCGCGCTCGCCTGCTCGATCGTCTCGTCGCCCGGACTGGAAGCCGTCGCGCGCGCGTACGACCTGGACTTCCAGGCCACCCTCACGGGCTTCAAGTGGATCTCACGCGCGCCCGACCTCGTGTTCGGATTCGAGGAGGCGCTCGGCTATCTCGTGAACCCCGAGACCGTGCGCGACAAGGACGGCATCTCGGCGGCGGTCGCGTTCCTCTCGCTCGCCGCCGAGCTGAAGGCGGCCGGGAAGACCGTCGCCGATCATCTCGATGAGTTCATCGAGCGGTTCGGATGCCACGCCTCCGCGCAGATCTCACTGCGCGTCACCGACCTCTCCCGCATCGGCGAGATCATGGCGCGCCTGCGCGCCGAGCCGCCCGCCGTCGTCGACGGCATCCGCGTGCAGCGGATCGAGGATCTCGCCGACGGCTTCGGCACGCTCCCGCCGTCGGACGTGCTGCGCATCGTGCTCGATGGAGGCGGCCGGGTGATGGTTCGCCCGAGCGGCACGGAGCCGAAGCTCAAGGTCTACATCGACGCGGTCGGCACCGATGGCTCGGTCGCGGAGCGTCGCGCGGCGGCATCCGACGCGGTGGCCCGCATCGAGGCCGGCATGCGGGAGCTCATCGGGGATTGAGGAGGCCGCCGCACGCGCTCCCGCAGCCCGCGGCGCGGACGGCGTCAGCCCAGCGAGGCCTCGAGCCTGCCTGCGATCTCCTCGACGTCGAAGTAGTTGACGACCTCGATGATCTCGGCATGGCTTCGTCCGATCGCCGCGCGCACCGCGTCGGCGAGCTCGGTCGACGTGAGGATCACCTGGGCGTCGGCTGCGGCATCCGCCACCCTCGCGAGGTCGCTCGCGCTCACGTCGGCCGAGAGGCCGAGCCGCGACAGGGCGCGCTCGGCGTTGACCTGCAGGATCGCGGAGGTGCCGGTGCCGGCACCGCAGACGGCGACGATCCTCATGCGCCCACCGCTCCGTCGACGGCGGTGGCCTCGAGGCCCAGCAGTTCGCGCACCTCGGCGGGCGATGCCGCGCGGGCGATGCGGCCGACGATGCGCTGGTCGTTGAACGCGTTCGCGAGCCGAGCGACGGATGCCACGTGCTCCTCCGCGCTGGAGACGGCGAGACCGACGACGACCCGCACGGGGTCGTTGTGCGGATGGCCGAACGCCACCGGGTCGGCGAGGGTGACGACCGCGAGTCCCTCATGCCGGACGTCGGGACCGGGTCGTGCGTGCGCGAGGGCGAGTCCCGGGGCGATCACCACGTAGGCCCCGAACTCCTCGATCACGGCGACCATGCGGTCGGCGTACTCGGCCCGGGTGGCACCCGAGCGGGCGAGCGCCCGGCCCGCCGCGCGCACCGCGGCGCGCCAGTCGGCGACCTGGACGCCGAGCACCACGGCGTTGTCGGGAAGCGGCGGCAGCGGGGACATGCGGATCCGATCAGGCGGCGGAGAGGGGAGGCCCGGTGAGCGGGTTCAGGCTCGGTCGAAGCCGTCCTGGATGAGCTCGACGAGCTCCTCGCGGTCATCGAGGGGCAGGAAGGACGCGGCGGCGGCGTTGAGCTGGAAGGTCTCGAAGTCCTCGAGGTCGTAGCCGAAGGCGTCGCTCAGGAGCGCGAGCTCGCGCGTGAGGCTGGTGCCGCTCTGCAGGCGGTTGTCGGCGTTCACCGTCACTCGGAAGCCGAGTTGGTAGAGGAGGTCGAACGGGTGGTCGACGAGCTCATCGCCCCACGCCGCGATGGCGCCGGTCTGCAGATTCGACGAGGGGCTGGTCTCGAGGGCGATCTCACGGTCGCGGACCCACTGCGCGACCGGACCGAGTGACACGTAGGTGTTCTCGTCGTCCTGCCGCTCGATCATGAGGTCCTCGGCGATGCGCACGCCGTGGCCGAGCCGAAGCGCCCGGCCGTCGAAGAGTGCGCTGCGGATGGAGTCGAGTCCGTCGGCCTCCCCCGCGTGCACGGTGACCGGGACGAACTGGGCGGCGAGGAAGTCGAACGCGGTGCGATGCCGGCTGGGCAGGAAGCCCGCCTCGGGACCGGCGATGTCGAAGCCGACGACCCCGCGGTCGCGGTGACGCACCGCGAGTTCGGCGATCTCGAGACTGCGGTCGTTGTGACGCATGGCCGTGACGAGCTGACCGGCCCGGATGCCGCGGCCCTGGTGCCGTGCGTCGTCGATGCCCTGCTCGATGCCCGCCTGCACGGCCTCGACGACCTCGTCGAGGAGGAGGCCGCGTGCGAGGTGCTGCTCGGGCGCCCACCGGATCTCACCGTAGATCACGCCGTCGACGGCGAGGTCCTGCACGAACTCGCGCGCCACGCGAGTGAGGCCCGCGCGCGTCTGCATGACGGCCGTCGTGAGGTCGAACGTCTTCAGGTACTCCACGAGCGAACCGGAGTTGGACTGCTCCGCGAACCACGTCTCGAGGCCCTCGGCGTCGGACGCGGGCACCTCGAGCCCGAGCTCATCGGCGAGCTCGAGCAGGGTCTGCGGGCGCAGCCCGCCGTCGAGGTGGTCGTGCAGCGAGATCTTCGGCAGGTCCTGGATGTTCGTGCCGTCGCCCTCGAGGCGATACTCCGTCGGAATCGTGTTCACGACTCAACGATAGCGGCGCGTCCGTCGCGAAGTCTCGGCATTCTCGAAGCTCGCCGCACCCCCCTTCGCGGGCGGTGACGCCGGATCTCGGGAATGGCGGACCGCAGCCCGGCGACGATCACCGGCCGATGCGGTCGGCGATCAACGGACCGCCGTCGTGGATCGGGTCGCCGTCGTCGCCGATGCGGTACGCACCCTCGACGGCCTCCAGCGCACGGGCGAAACGCTCGGGCTCGTCGGCGTGCAGGGTGAAGAGCGGCTCGCCCGTTCGCACCGCCTCGCCGGGCTTGGCGTGCAGGTCGATGCCCGCGGCGTGCTGCACGGGGTCCTGCTTGCGAGCGCGACCGGCGCCCAGACGCCATGCCGCGATGCCGAACGGCAGCGCCTCCTGGGCCACGAGCACTCCGTCGCGGTCGGCGGTCACGACGTGCTGCTCCCGGGCGACCGGCAGGGCGGCGTCGGGGTCTCCGCCCTGGGCGCGGATGGCCCGGCGCCACGTGTCCATGGCGCGGCCGTCGTCGAGCGCGGACTCCACGTCGGCGTCGCGCACTCCGGCGAGGGCGAGCATCTCCCGGGCGAGCGCCAGCGTGAGCTCGCGGACATCGGCGGGCCCGCCGCCGGCGAGCACCTCCACCGACTCGCGCACCTCGTTCGCGTTGCCGATCGTGCGGCCGAGCGGCACGTTCATGTTCGTGATGAGCGCGCTGGTCGCGACTCCGGCGTCCTCGCCGAGCTCGACCATGGTTCGGGCGAGCTCGCGCGAGCGCTCGATGTCCTGCAGGAATGCTCCCGAGCCGAACTTCACGTCGAGCACGAGCGCGCCGGTGCCCTCGGCGATCTTCTTCGACATGATCGACGACGCGATCAGCGGGATCGCCTCGACGGTGCCGGTGATGTCGCGGAGCGCGTACAGCTTCTTGTCGGCCGGCGCGAGCCCCGAGCCGGCGGCGCAGATGACGCCGCCGACGTCGCGCAGCTGCGCGAACATCTCGTCGTTGGTGAGGTCGGCACGCCATCCCGGGATCGACTCCAGCTTGTCGAGCGTGCCGCCGGTGTGGCCGAGACCACGGCCCGAGAGCTGGGGCACTGCGACCCCGAAGCTCGCGACGAGCGGCATGAGCGGGAGCGTGATCTTGTCGCCGACACCGCCCGTGGAGTGCTTGTCGCTCGTCGGCTTGCCGAGCTTCGAGAAGTCCATGCGCTCGCCCGATGCGATCATCGCCATGGTGAGGTCGCGGATCTCGCGGCGCGACATGCCGTTCAGGAAGATCGCCATCGTCATGGCCGACATCTGCTCGTCGGCGACGTACCCGCGCGTGTAGGCGTCGATGAGCCAGTCGATCTCGAGGGTCTCGAGTTCGTGGCCGTCGCGCTTGGCGCGGATCAGGTCGACGGCGTCGTACGACTCGACCGCGGTCACGAGCGTGCCCCGTGGAACTCGGCGAGCTGGCGCGGGCCGAACGCGTCGGGAAGGACCTCGTCGATGGTCCTCACGCCCGAGACCGTCTCGAGGAGCATGTCCTCGGCTGAGTGCTCGTAGAGCAGCTGCCGGCAGCGGCCGCAGGGCATCAGCGTGGCCCCGTGGCCGTCGACGCACGTGAAGGCGACGAGCTTGCCGCCGCCCGACATGATGAGCGCCGAGACGAGCGAGCACTCGGCGCAGAGCGTCACCCCGTATGACGCGTTCTCCACGTTGCAGCCGCTGACGACGCGGCCGTCGTCGACGATCGCGGCGGCGCCGACGGGGAACTCGGAGTACGGCACGTATGCCTTCGCCATCGCCTCGCGCGCACGTTCGCGCAGTGACTCCCAGTCGATCGCATCCGTTTCGGTCATGGTGCTCCCCCGTTCAGGATGAGTCGGTTCGTGGTCGATCGGAACGTCTCGTCGCCGATCAGGACTTGATGTACGGTTTGCCGTCGGCCGCCGGTGCGCGCGACTTCCCGACGAAGCCGGCGACGGCGAAGATCGTCACGACGTACGGCAGCATGAGCATGAACTCGCTCGGCACTGGCGAGCCGATGACCGAGAGCGTGTTCTGCAGGTTCGAGGCGAAGCCGAACAGCAGCGCGGCGAGCGTCGCCTTGATCGGATCCCACTGGCCGAAGATCACCGCGGCCAGCGCGATGAAGCCCGCGCCCGCGGTCATCTCACGGTTGAACGCGATGCCCGATCCGATGGTGAAGAAGGTGCCGCCGAGACCGGCGATCGAGCCTGCGAGCGCGACGTTCCAGAACCGGGTGCGGTTGACGTTGATGCCGACGGTGTCGGCGGCCTGCGGATGCTCGCCGACCGCGCGGACGCGCAGGCCCCACCTGGTCTTGAAGAGACCGAACCAGACGAGCGCGACCGCGATGTACATGAGGTACACGACGAGCGTCTGGCGGAACAGGACCGGTCCGATGATCGGGATCTCGCTGAGGACGGGGATCGGCAGGCGATCGAATCGCGGCGGGGTGTTCAGGGTGGCCGCGTTCGGGGCGAGCACCTGCGAGTAGAAGAAGCTCGTGAGGCCCACGACGAGCACGTTCAGCACCACACCGACGATGACCTGGTCGACGAAGTACTTGATCGAGAACGCGGCGAGCACCATGCCCACGAGCATGCCCGCGACCATCGCGGCCACGAGTCCGAGCAACGGCTGGTCGGTGACGGATGCCACGACCGCCGCGGTGAAGGCGCCGGCGAGCAGCTGGCCCTCGATCGCGATGTTCACGACGCCCGCCCGCTCGCCGATCACGCCGGCGAGGGAGCCGAAGATGAGCGGCACGGCCAGGCTCAGCGACCCGAACAGGAGGCCGATCATCGGCAGCGACGCTCCGGCGCCGGCCCAGGTGAGGAAGCCGAACATGAACAGGATCGCGTAGACCACGACGAGCCACAGCGGCACACGTCGCTTCGAGCGCACGAGGAACGCCGAGTACGCGGTCGCGCCGGCGAGCAGCACCACGACCGTCCACAGTGCGGGCATCGCGGGGACCGTGAGCTCGGGCAGCTGGATGACGTCGTTCGGCAACGAGAGCCGGTACGTGGTGTCACCGGGCTGTGGCGCGAACGCCGCGAGGGCGAGGAGGAGGAGCGTGAAGATGCCGAACGCGATCGGCGCCTTCCAGCTCGTCACGACCGTCGTGTCCAGCGCGACGGGCTGCGGCGCGATGGGCCGCTGGTCGGCGGTGGTGCTCACTGGGCCTTCGCCTCCTTCGTGACGTTCTTGCGAGTTCGCTTCTTCCGGCCTTCGGGGTCGGGCAGGCCGAAGATCGTGCGCACGAGCGGCGGGGCCGCGATGAACAGCACGATGAGCGACTGCACGACGAGCACGATCTCGATCGGGACGCCCTCGGCCGCCTGCATCGAGAATCCGCCGGCCTTGAAGGCGCCGAACAGGATGCCGGCTGCGAAGGTCCCCCATGGCGTCGAGCGCCCGAGCAGCGCCACCGTGATCGCGTCGAACCCGATGCCGGCGTCGATGCCCGCCGTGAACCCGCTGGTGACGGTGCCGAGCACCTGGCTCACGCCGGCGAGGCCCAGGAGCGCGCCGCTGATGAGGAACGCGTAGACGTACATCCCCTTCACATTGATGCCGGCCACGCGCGCGGCGTTCGGGTTGATGCCGACCGCGCGGAACTTGAAGCCGAGGCTCGATCGGCTGAGGATCCACCAGACCAGGACGGTCGCGAGCACGGCGAGGACGAATCCGAAGTGCAGGTTGTACTGGGGGCCGAGGAGGTACGGGAAGACCGCCGTCTCCTTCATGGCCGGGGTCTTCGGGTTCGACGACCCGGGCGCCTGGAGCAGGCCCGGCGTGCGCAGCATCCACGACACCAGGTAGAACGCGACGTAGTTCAGCATGATCGTGAGGATCACCTCGTGCGCACCGGTGCGCGCCTTCAGCACGCCCGCGATGCCGGCCCAGAGCGCTCCGCCGACGATGCCGCCGAGGAGCGCGACGAGCATGTGCACGCCCCACGGCAGGTCGAAGCCGAAGGCGATCCAGCCCGCCACGGATGCCGCGATGAGCATCTGGCCGCGGCCGCCGATGTTGAACATGCCGACGCGGAACGTGAGCGCGACGCCGAGGCCGCCCGCGATGAGCGGCGTCGCGAAGGTGAGCGTCTCGGTCAGCGGCCGGATGCCGGCGAGGAACGTGTCGCGCCGGAAGTTGTAGATCGAACCCTGGAACAACGCCGAGTACGCCCCAGCCACCGAATCCCAGATGGCCGCGAAGGTGTCGCCCGGGCGCGCGAAGAAGTACCCGATCGTCTCCTGCACGCCCTCGTCGGTGAACGCGATCATGATCGCGCCGACGATGAGTGCCAGCAGCACCGCGAGCACCGAGATGATCGCGTTGCCGGTCGCGATCTGGTTGAGCATCGTGAGCCACTTCGACGGCGGCGGCACCTCGCCGCCTCCGCCGGGACCGGATGCCGTCGCGACCGCATCCTCGGCGGCGGCGCCCTGTTCGGGCGACGCCGCGGCGGGCTCCTCGATCGCGACGTCGGCGTCGGGCTGGTTCGCGCCGGGCGCATCGCCCCGCGACATCGTCGGGTCGCTCATGCGGCGGCTCCTTCTGCGGGGACTTCTCCGGCCATCATGAGGCCGAGCACGTCGCGCGGCGTTCCGCCCGGCACGATGCCCACGATGCGTCCGCGATACATGACCATGATCCGGTCGGCGAGCGCCTCGACCTCGTCGAGCTCGGTCGAGACCACGACGACGGGCACGCCCTGGTCGCGAGCCGAGACGATGCGCTTGTGGATGAACTCGATCGAGCCGACGTCGACGCCGCGCGTCGGCTGGGCCGCGACGAGGAGCCGCAGCTCCCGGCTGAGCTCCCGGGCGAGCACGACCTTCTGCTGGTTGCCACCCGACAGCTGCTCCACGAGTTCCTCGGGCTCCTGCGCGCGGATGTCGAACTCCTCGATCGTGCGCCGGGCGAACTCGGCCAGGACGCCGCGCTGGAGGTTGCCGGCCCGCACGAACGGCGGGCTCTCACTGCGGTCGAGCATGAGGTTCTCGGCGATCGTGAACCCACCGACGAGGCCGTCCTCGTTGCGGTCCTCGGGCACGAACCCGACGCCGGACTCGAGGATCTTGCGGACCCCCGCCCCCGTGAGCTCGACGCCGTCGAGCTTGATCGAGCCGTGCACGCGCGGCTGCAACCCGAGGAGGGCCTCGGTGAGCTCGGTCTGGCCGTTGCCCTGCACGCCCGCGACGGCGAGGATCTCGCCCCGCCGCACCGTGAAGCTCACGTCGTTGACGACGAGCTGGCCGATGTGGTCGACGGCGGTGAGGCCCTCGACGACGAGCGCCGGCTCGCCGAGCTTCGGCTCCTCCTTGTGCACGGTGAGCTCGACCGCGCGGCCGACCATCATCGACGCGAGTTCGGCGTTCGTCGCGGTGGGAGCGGCCTCGCCGACCACCTTGCCGAGCCGGATGACCGTGATGCGGTCGGCGACCTCGCGTACCTCGCGGAGCTTGTGGGTGATGAAGACGATGGACGTGCCGGCCTCCTTGAGCCGGCGCATCATGCCCATGAGCTCGTCGGTCTCCTGCGGGGTGAGCACCGCGGTCGGCTCGTCGAAGACGAGGACGTGCGCGTCGCGGGACAGGGCCTTGATGATCTCGACGCGCTGCTGGATGCCGACAGGGAGGTTCTCGATGAGCGCGTCGGGGTCGACGTGGAACCCGAACCTCGCGGAGATCTCGTTGACCTTCGCACGTGCGGCGTCGAGGTCGAGCACCCCGACCGCCTTGGTGGACTCGTTGCCGAGCATGACGTTCTCGGCGACCGTGAAGACGGGGATGAGCATGAAGTGCTGGTGCACCATGCCGATGCCTGCGGCCATGGCGTCGCCCGGGCCCTCGAAGTGCTGCACCACGCCGTCGAGGAGCACCTCGCCGCCGTCGGCCTGGTAGAGGCCGTAGAGCACGTTCATGAGCGTCGACTTGCCCGCGCCGTTCTCGCCGAGGAGGGCATGGATCTCGCCCGGCTCCACAGTGAGGTCGATGCGGTCGTTGGCGACCAAGCTGCCGAATCGCTTCGTGATCCCGCGAAGTTCGAGCTTCATGTCACCGATCCTAGTGAGGGTGCCGCATCCGTCGGCGATGCTGCGCGAATGTCGAAGTGGTCGGATGCCGCGTGCTCAGATGTTGGCTGTGGCGCGCCGTTGTGCATCCGAACGCCGATCGGGGAGGCCGGCTGCAGCCGGCCTCCCCGATGGGTGTGCCGTCGTCCTTACTCGGCGAGGTAGGACTTGACCTCGATGTCGCCCGCGATGATCGCGGCCCCGAGGTCGTCGAGCTCGCCCTGCAGCGTGTCGGAGACCAGCGACTCGTAGTCGTGGAACGGTGCGACGCCGACGCCCTCGTTCTCGAGCGTGCCGATGAACGGCGTCGGGTCGAAGTTGCCCTCGCCCGCGGCGACGACCGCCTCGTAGGTACCTACGTCGATGCCCTTGAGGATCGAGGTCAGCATCAGGTCGGCGACCGACGGGTCGGTCACGGTGAAGTCGGCGTCCACGCCGATCATGGCGATGTCACGGCCGGCCTCGCGGATGGCGGCTGCGGCCGACTGGTAGATCGGGCCGCCGACGGGCAGGAGCACGTCGACGTTCTGGTCGATCAGGCTCTGCGCGACCTGACGGGCGGTGTCGTTCGCCTCGAACCCGCCGGTGAAGAGGCCGTCGGTGCCGTCCCAGCCGAGGACCGTGACGCCCTTGCCCTTCTGCTCGTTGTAGTAGTCGACGCCCTGCTTGAAGCCGTCCATGAAGATCGACACCGTCGGGAAGTTCATGCCGCCGAACGTGCCCACGGTCTTGGTGGTCGTGAAGTCGGCCGCCGCGTAGCCGGCGAGGAACGCCGCCTGCGCCGTATCGAAGAGGATCGGCTTGATGTTCTCGGAGTCGACCGTGCCGTCGAAGTCGTTGTCGGCCGCGTCGTCGATGATGACGTACTCGATGTCGGGGTTCGCGAGCGCCGACTCGACGGTCGCCGCCGAGAGCGCGAAGCCGACGGTGACGATCAGGTCGCAGCCCTGGTCGACGAGGCTCGTGAGGTTCGGCGCGTAGTCGGTCTCGGACTGGGACTCGACGGTGATCGCCTCGACGCCGAGTTCGTCGGCGGCCTTGGTGATGCCCTCGAAGCCCAGCTGGTTGAAGGACTTGTCGTCGAAGCCGCCCGCGTCGGACACCATGCAGGGCAGGAAGTCGAGGGCCTCGCCCCCGTCGCCGTCCGATTCCTCGGGAGCGGATGCGCAGCCGGCGAGCAGCACGGCTGCGCCGAAGATGGCAAGACCGCTGAGGGCGGCCTTCCGTGTCGTGAACTTCACTGTGTCCTCCAAAGACTTCGCCCCAACCTCCGTGGGACTCGTGCAGTCACGTTACCGAATGTTGCCCCGGGCGCTCAGGCCCCCGGGGCAGCGGACACGCAATGGTTATGAAGACGCGACATTCTGCTCATATGAGCAGGAATGCGGCCGCCCGCTGAGTCCTTCGAAGCGAGTCCCGCCGGAGCGCCTCCTTCGCCGAGCCCACTCGGCAACCCTCAGGGTGCGCTCGGCGAATCCACGACGAGGTCGCCGGAGATGATCCGTTCGCGCAGCTCGTCGATCTCGGCGTCGAGCTCGGCGCTCACGAGCGGCGCAAGGTCGTGGTACGGCGCGATCTCGACGCCGCCGTTCTCGAGCGTGCCGACGTAGGGCTCGCTCGAGAATGCGTCGTCGAGCACGGCGCCGACGATCTCGACCATGGCGTCCTGCGTGTTCTTCAGCACGCTCGTCAGCAGCACGGGCCGGAACTCCTCCGCGAGCGATTCGTAGCCGTCGCTGTCGACCCAGACGACCGAGACGCCGCCGCGTTCGACGGCGGCGGCGGTCGCTCCCTCGCCGACCTGGCCCGCCACGGGCAGGATCACGTCCGCGCCCTGGTCGATGAGGCTCTCGGAGAGCGCCTTGCCCTTGTTGATGTCCTCGAAGTCGCCCGTGAACGCGCCGTCCTGCGCGGCCTTGTCCCACCCGAGCACGCGCACCGCGGTGCCGTGCGCGCGGTTGAACTCCGCGACGCCGTCGACGAAGCCGTCCATGAAGAGGGTCACGGGCGGCTGGTTGCCCCCGCCGAAGGTCGCCACGACCCCGGTCTTCGAGACGCCCGCCGCGAGGTAACCGGCCAGGAACGACGCCTGTGCGGTGTCGAAGACGACGGGCTTGACGTTGTCGGCCTCGACGACCTCGTCGACGATGGCGAACGCGACCTCGGGGTTGGCCTCCGACTGCGTGAGCGTCGCGTCGGCGAGCTCCCAGCCGACCGTCACGATGAGCTCGCAGCCCGAGTCGACCGCCTGCTGCACGTTGGGGGCCAGGTCGGTCTCTCCCGTCGAGACGATCGCCTCGGCGTCGATGCCGTACTCGTCCTCGGCGTCCTGCAGACCCTCCCAGCTCGCCTGGTTGAACGAGCGGTCCTCGAGGCCCCCCGAGTTCGTGACCATCCGCACGCACGACTCGCTCGCGTCGTCGCTCCCGCCGGCTTCGGGCGCGGGCGCGCATCCTGCGAGGGCCACGGATGCCGCGACCAATGCCGCCCCGTACCCGAACCACCGACGCCCGACCATGTGCCGCCCCGTCCTCTCGCGTGCCTAGAGCACGTCGTTCGATCCGCCGAGCCGGAGGGCGTCGACGACCGCCTTGACCCGCTGGGCGTGCTCGCTCGTGGTCACGAGGAGCGCGTCGGGCGTGTCCACCACAACGATATCGTGCACGCCGATCAGGCTGATCACCCGATTCGACCGGCTCACCACGATGCCGCTCGAGGTGTCGGCGAGCACGCGGGCATGCTCGCCGAGGATCGCGAGCTCGCCGGACCTGCCCGCCGTGTTGAGCTTGGCGAGGGACGCGAAGTCGCCCACGTCGTCCCACTGGAAATGCCCGCGGATCACTGCGAGCCGGCCCGCGGCGGCGGCGGGCTCCGCGATCGAGTAGTCGATGGCGATCTTCTCGAGCTTGGGCCAGATCCGATCGACTGCCGGCCCGCGGGTCGCCGGGTCGTCCCATGCCGCAGCGAGTTCGACGAGGCCCGCATGCAGGTCGGGCTTCGTGCGCGCGAGCTCGTCGAGCAGGGTCGAGGCCCTCGCGATGAACATGCCCGCGTTCCAGAGGTGGCGGCCGCCCTCGAGGTAGCCCCTCGCCGCGTCGAGGTCGGGCTTCTCGACGAAGTTCGCCACCTTCTCGACGAGCTTCGCGCCCGGCACCGCGACCGGCCCGCCGCACTCGATGTAACCGAAGCCGACGGCGGGCTCGGTCGGCGTGATGCCGATGGTCACGATGTAGCCCGCGCGCGCCGCGGCGACCGCGTCGAGGACCGCCGAGCGGAACAACGCCTCGCCCGAGATCACGTGGTCGGCGGCGAACGAGCCGATCACGACGCCGGGCTCGCGCCGCTCGAGGATCGCAGCGGCGAGGCCGATGGCGGCGGTGGAGTCGCGCGGCTCGGACTCGAGCACGATGTTCGCGTCGGCGAGCGCGGGCAGCTGCATCTCGACGGCGGCGCGGTGCGCTCGCCCGGTCACCACCAAGATGCGCTGCTCGCCCGCGATGGGCACGAGGCGATCCCAGGTGTCCTTGAGGAGGGTCTGCCCGGACCCGGTGAGGTCGTGCAGGAACTTGGGTGCGTCGGCGCGGGAGAGCGGCCAGAGCCGGGAGCCGACGCCGCCGGCCGGGATGACGGCGTAGAAGCCGTCGAGCGGAAGGGGTACGTCAGACATGCGTTCGAGGATAGCGGCCCCGACCGGGCCCGGCGTCGGCGGGGTGCGCGCGGGTGGGGCATCCGTGTCGGGGATATCTCGACGTCGAGAGAACCGGACGCGCCGACGCAACGCGGTTCCCGGCGCGGGACTAGACTCTGAACCGGGCTTTCGGCCCGTCACGCCCGCCTGTCACGGGCCATCTCACACAGCCAGGGAGGGTTGTTCATGCCAGAGACCTCGGCAGGAACCCTGACCGCACCCGCCAAGCCGGCGAAGCAGAAGCCGGGCGGCACGCTGTATCGCGGCCGCGAGGGGATGTGGTCGTGGGTGCTCCATCGCATCACGGGTGTCGCGATCTTCTTCTTCCTCCTGGTGCACGTGCTGGACACGGCGCTCGTGCGGGTGAGCCCCGAGGCGTACAACGCGGTCATCGGCACCTACCAGACGCCCATCATGGGCCTCGGCGAGGTCGCGCTCGTCGGTGCGATCGTGTTCCATGCCTTCAACGGCCTGCGGATCATCCTCGTCGACTTCTGGGCCTGGGCGACGCGCCACCAGCGCGTGCTGTTCTACATCGTCATCGCCCTCTGGGTCGTCACGATGCTCGCGTTCGTGCCCCGTCACCTGATCAACGTCTTCAGCCACTGAGGAGGCCTGCGACATGACTGCCATCGAAGCGCCTCGCAGCCCGGTGCGCCCCGCTCGCAAGCGCGGCGTGAACTGGGAGAAGTGGGGCTGGATCTACATGCGCGCCTCCGGCGTCGTGCTCATCGTGCTGATCTTCGGCCACCTGTTCGTGAACCTCATGGTCGGCGAGGGCGTGAAGGCCATCGACTTCGGCTTCGTGGGCGGCAAGTGGGCGGACCCGTTCTGGCAGTGGTGGGACGTGCTGATGCTCTGGCTCGCCCTCATCCACGGCGCCAACGGCATGCGAACGCTCGTCAACGACTACACGAGCCCCGGCGCGGTGCAGAAGGTGCTGAAGGGTGCGCTCGCCGCCGCCGCGGTGGTGCTCATCGTGCTCGGCACCCTCGTGGTCTTCACGTTCGACCCGTGCCCCGCGGGCTCCCCCGCCGACCTGCTCCCCTCGTTCTGCCCCGCCGTCTAGGAGACCTGTGAATCCCGAGAGCGCCCACGTCGAGACGAAGATCGTCGACGGCGTCCACTACCACCAGTACGACATCGTCATCGTCGGCGCCGGCGGCGCCGGCATGCGCGCGGCGATCGAGGCCGGACCGGGCGCTCGGACCGCGGTGATCTCGAAGCTCTACCCGACCCGCTCCCACACGGGCGCGGCGCAGGGCGGCATGGCCGCGGCGCTCGCGAACGTCGAGGAGGACAGCTGGGAGTGGCACACCTTCGACACCATCAAGGGCGGCGACTACCTCGTCGACCAGGACGCCGCCGAGATCCTCGCGAAGGAGGCCATCGACGCGGTCATCGACCTCGAGAACATGGGCCTGCCCTTCAACCGCACGCCCGAGGGCAAGATCGACCAGCGCCGCTTCGGCGGCCACACGCGCGACCACGGCAAGGCGCCCGTCCGCCGCGCATGCTACGCAGCCGACCGCACCGGTCACATGATCCTGCAGACGCTCTTCCAGAACTGCGTGAAGCTCGGCATCGAGTTCTACAACGAGTACTACGCCCTCGACCTCGTGATGACCGACGTCGACGGCGTCGAGCAGCCGTCGGGCATCGTCGCCCACGACCTCGCCACGGGCGAGCTGCACGTCTTCCGGGCGAAGGCCATCATCTTCGCCACCGGCGGCTACGGCAAGATCTTCAAGACCACCTCGAACGCGCACACCCTCACGGGCGACGGCGTCGGCATCATCTGGCGCAAGGGCCTGCCGCTCGAGGACATGGAGTTCTTCCAGTTCCACCCGACCGGCCTCGCGGGCCTCGGCATCCTGCTCACCGAGGGCGCCCGCGGCGAGGGCGCGATCCTTCGCAATGCGAGCGGCGAGCGCTTCATGGAGCGATACGCGCCGACCATCAAGGACCTCGCCCCGCGCGACATCGTGAGCCGCTGCATGCAGCAGGAGGTCGCCGAGGGGCGCGGCGCCGGCCCCCACAAGGACTACGTGCTGCTCGACTGCACCCACCTCGGCGCCGAGGTGCTCGAGACGAAGCTGCCCGACATCACGGAGTTCGCGCGCACCTACCTCGGTGTCGATCCGGTGTACGAACCGGTGCCCGTCATGCCGACGGCGCACTACGCCATGGGCGGCATCCCCA
This sequence comes from Agromyces bauzanensis, assembly GCF_014645655.1. GTDB lineage: Bacteria > Actinomycetota > Actinomycetes > Actinomycetales > Microbacteriaceae > Agromyces > Agromyces bauzanensis. The sequence goes on from NZ_BMMD01000002.1 coordinate 264,786, forward strand.
CGAACGTCGCCGCCGAGGTGCTCCGCGACAACACGGCCGTCGTGCCAGGGCTCTACGCCGCCGGCGAGTGCGCCTGCGTCTCGGTGCACGGCTCCAACCGCCTCGGCACCAACTCGCTGCTCGACATCAACGTGTTCGGCAAGCGCGCGGGCCGCAACGCGGTCGAGTACGCCAAGGGCGTCGAGTTCACGCCCCTGCCCGACGACCCGGCCGGCCCAGTACGGCGCATGCTCGACCAGCTCCGCGACTCGAACGGCACCGAGCGGATCGGCGCGATCCGCAAGGAGCTGCAGGAGGAGATGGACAAGAACGCCCAGGTGTTCCGCACCGACGAGTCCCTCGCCCACGTCACCGAGGTCATCGCGCGCCTTCGCGAGCGATACCGCAACGTCGCCGTCCAAGACAAGGGCAAGCGCTTCAACACCGACCTGCTCGAGGCCGTCGAGCTCGGATTCCTCCTCGACCTCGCCGAGGTCGTCGTGTTCTCGGCCCGCAACCGCAGGGAGAGCCGGGGCGGACACATGCGCGACGACTTCCCGAACCGCGACGACGAGCAGTACATGCAGCACACGATGGCCTACCTCTCGGGCGACCCGCAGTCCTCGCTCGCCGACGACCACATCCGGCTGGACTGGAAACCCGTGACCGTCACCCGCTACCAGCCGATGGAAAGGAAGTACTGACGTGTCCACCGCCATGCTCGAGACCCAGTCGACCGATACCGCGGATGCCGCGATCCAGGCGTTCACCGTCACCTTCCTGATCCGCCGGTTCGACCCCGACGTCGACGCCGAGCCGCGCTGGCAGGACTTCGACGTCGAGATGTACGCGACCGACCGCGTGCTCGACGCCCTGCACAAGATCAAGTGGGAGCAGGACGGCTCGCTGACGTTCCGGCGCTCGTGCGCGCACGGCATCTGCGGCTCCGACGCCATGCGCATCAACGGACGCAACCGCCTGGCCTGCAAGACGCTCATCAAGGACCTCGACATCTCGAAGCCCATCTACGTCGAGGCGATCAAGGGCCTGCCCCTCGAGAAGGACCTCGTCGTCGACATGGAGCCGTTCTTCGCGAGCTATCGCGAGGTGCAGCCGTTCCTCATCGCGAACTCGCAGCCGGAGGCCGGCAAGGAGCGCATCCAGTCGATCGCCAAGCGCGAGATCTTCGACGACACCACGAAGTGCATCCTGTGCGCCGCGTGCACTTCGTCGTGCCCCGTGTTCTGGACCGACGGCCAGTACTTCGGCCCCGCGGCCATCGTGAACGCGCACCGGTTCATCTTCGACTCGCGCGACGACGCGGCATCCGTACGGCTCGACATCCTGAACGACAAGGAGGGCGTGTGGCGCTGCCGCACGACCTTCAACTGCACCGACGCGTGCCCCCGTGGCATCGAGGTGACGAAGGCGATCGCCGAGGTCAAGCAGGCGATCATCCGCGGCAAGCCCTGACCCGTCGACGACTCGGCGCGCGCGAGGCCGCGGGCAGTGCCCGCGGCCTCGCTAGTCTGAAGGCGTGAGCGACCGCCATCGGATCCGTGACCGGCTCGAGGAGCCGATCGGCAGGGTCACCATGCTCACGAACAAGACGCTGGCGCTGTTCCCCGTGCGGGTGTGGCGTCACTTCCTCGCGCGCAACGGGTTCCTCCTCTCCGCGGGCATGAGCTATCAGGCCCTGTTCGCGATCTTCGCGGCCGTCTACGTGGTGTTCGCCGTCGCCGGCATCTGGCTCACCGGCAACGAGAAGACCCTCGAGGCGTTCGTCCTGCTCCTCAACACCTATGCGCCCGGCCTCATCGGCGAGAACGGCGTGATCTCGACCGACGAGCTCATCGCGATCACCTCCACGAGTACGAGCCTGTTCGGCTGGACGGGCGCGGTCGCGCTCGCCGGCTTGATCTGGACCGCGATCGCGTGGATCACGCTCTCCCGGATGGCGGTGCGCAGCATCTTCGGACTCCCGAAGGACACCCGAGCGTACCTTTACCTCAAGGCCCGCGACTTCCTCGCCGGACTCGCGTTCGGCACGATCCTCCTCGTCGCCACCGTGCTGTCCGTCGTGGCGACGTCGTTCTTCGGCTGGCTGCTCAGCCTGTTCGGCCTCGCGGGCGACCGGGGTTGGCAGGCCGGCCTCCTGCAGTCGGGCGCGGTCCTCGTCGTCTTCGTCATCGACACGCTCGCGCTCGCGGTGCTGTTCCGGTTCCTGTCGGGCGCGGCGATGCCCTGGCGCCGCATGTGGGTCGGCTCCCTGCTCGGATCCGCGGCGATCTCCGTGCTGCAGTTCCTCAGTGGATTCCTCGTGTCGGGGACGAGCAGCAATCCCCTGCTCGCCACCTTCGTGGTCTTCATCGCGCTGCTCCTCTGGTTCCGGCTCACGAGCATCGTGATGCTCGTGGCCGCGAGCTGGATCGCGGTGGAGGCGGCCGACAACCACGAGACGCTCCGGTACGTCACCGCCGAACAGCTCGTCGCCGAGCAACTGGCACAGGAGCAACGTGCACTGGTCACCGCCGCACGCGTGCGCGTCCGCGAGGCGCAACGGGAGCTCGCCGGAGCGAACTGGCTCGAGCGTTACCCGGCCCGCCGGCGCCTGGCGCGAGCCGAGGCCGAACTCGGCCGCGCCGAGGCATCCGCGGCCGAACGGACGGAAGGCGACGTCGGAGGCCTCCCGTAGGATCGAGGGCATGCCCCCCGCGAAACCCCTCCGTGTCGCCAGTGTCAACGTGAACGGAGTGCGCGCCGCATTCCGGCGGGGCATGGGCGAGTGGCTCGCCGGGCGCGACATCGACATCCTCGCCATGCAGGAGGTGCGTGCCACCACCGAAGACCTGCAGGCGCTCCTCGGCGAGGAGTGGGACATCCTGCACGACCCGGCCACGGCGAAGGGTCGTGCGGGCGTCGCGATCGCGAGCCGCAACCGCGCGAGCATCCATCGCGTCGAATTCGGCGCTGCCGACTTCGACACCGCGGGCCGGTGGCTCGAGGCCGACTACGAGGTCGGCGACCGCGTGGTGACGGTCGTGAGCGCCTACGTGCATTCGGGCGAGGCCGAGACGCCGAAGCAGGCGGAGAAGTACCGGTTCCTCGACGCGATGGAGGCACGGCTTCCCGAGCTCGCTGCGCACTCCGAGCTCGCCCTGGTGGTGGGCGACCTCAACGTCGGCCACCGCACCCTCGACATCCGCAACTGGAAGGGCAACGTGAAGCGCGCCGGCTTCCTGCCGGACGAGCGCGCCTACTTCGACCGCTTCCTCGGCGCCGAGGGCGATGAGCGCTACAACCGCGGCGGCGGCCTCGGGTGGATCGACGTCGGCCGCCGGTTCGCGGGCGAGGTCGACGGGCCGTACTCGTGGTGGTCGTGGCGGGGCAAGGCGTTCGACAACGACACCGGATGGCGCATCGACTACCAACTCGCGACGCCGGCGCTCGCCGACGCCGCCGACGCGTATGCGATCGACCGTGCCGCCACCTACGACACGCGATGGTCCGACCACGCCCCCGTGATCGTCGACTACGCCATCTGACTCCCCGCTGAAAAGGAATTCCCACCGAATGGACACCCCCAACCGCCCCGTCGTCTTCTCGGGCATGCAGCCCTCGAGCGACTCGCTGCACCTTGGCAACTACCTCGGCGCGCTCGTCAACTGGGTCGCCCTGCAGGACGAGGCCGATCCCATCTACTGCGTCGTCGACCTGCACGCCATCACGGTGCCGCAAGACCCGAAGGCCCTGCACGAGAGCACCAGGCGCACGGCCGCGCAGTACCTCGCCGCCGGGGTCGACGTCGAGCGGGCGACCCTCTTCGTGCAGTCCCACGTGCCCGCGCACACGGAACTCGCCTGGGTGCTCGGCTCGATCACCGGCTTCGGCGAGGCGAGCCGCATGACCCAGTTCAAGGACAAGTCGGCGAAGCAGGGCACCGAGGGCACCACGGTCGGCCTGTTCGCCTATCCCGTGCTCATGGCCGCCGACATCCTGCTCTACGGCACGCAGCTCGTGCCGGTCGGCGACGACCAGCGCCAGCACCTCGAGCTCACACGCGACCTCGCGCACCGCTTCAACACGCGGTTCGGCGACACGTTCATCGTGCCCGAGGCGCTCATCCCGAAGGAGTCGGCCCGCATCCACGACCTGCAGGAGCCCACCGCGAAGATGTCGAAGTCGGCGGCCTCCGAGGCCGGCCTCGTGAAACTCCTCGACGACCCCGCGGTCACCGCGAAGAAGTTCCGCAGCGCGGTCACCGACACGGGGCGCGAGGTGCGCTACGACCCGGCCGGGAAGCCGGGCGTCTCGAACCTCCTCGACATCCTCGCCGCCGTCACCGGGCGCACCATCCCCGAGCTCGAGACCGAGTACCAGGGCCGCGGCTACGGCGACTTCAAGACGGACGTGGCCGACGCCGTCGTCGAGCGGGTCGCGCCCATCCGCGCACGCACGCTCGAGCTCATGGATGACCCGGCCGAGCTCGATCGCCTGCTCGCGATCGGTGCCGCGCGGGCATCGGAGCGAGCCGAGCGGATGCTCCGCACGGTGTACGACCGCGTCGGCTTCGTCAGACGGGGCTGACGTGCGACCCGTCGGCATCCGCACGGCGCGACTCGTGCTCGACCTGCCCGTGCCGGCCGACGCCGACCTGGTGACCCGGTACTGCCAGGACCCGCTCTTCGAGCAGTACCTCACGACCCCGTGGCCGTACAGCCGGGCCGACGCCCATGCGTTCCTCGGCGAGCATGTGCCCGAGTCGTGGGCGAGCGGCAGGGAGCTCACCTGGGCGCTCCGTCGGGTCGAGGGGGGTCCGCTCCTCGGGGTGATCAGCGTGCGCGACCCGAAGCGCGAGCTCGGCTTCTGGATGGGCGCCGAGAACCGCGGTCTCGGCCTCATGAGCGAGGCCGCGACGGCGGTGGTCGAATGGACGCTCGGGGGCGGCATCCGTGGGGCCACGACGGTGTTCTGGCGCGCCGTCGAAGGGAACGTCGCCTCGGCGAGCGTCGCCAGGGCCGCGGGGTTCCGGCGGATCGAGCCTGCGGATGCCACGGTGCCCACGCGCGACGGCACGGGCACGCTGCCGGCCTGGCATGCGGTGCGGGAGGCATCCGTCGATCCGAGAGCCCGCGCGAGCTGGGACGCCGTGCTCGCGACCCGTCGCGCTGTTCGACCTCGATGACACCCTCATGGCACACCGCGAAGCGATCGCCGCGGGCATCGTGCTGCACATGCGCGCCCGCGCCTACCGCGGCGACGAGACCGACGCGACGGCACGACGGCGTCGTCCCGGCGCTCGACGCGCTCTCCGCCCGCCTCCCGGGCGTGCGTTTCGGCATCATCACCAACGGCGAGCTCGAGTACCAGTCGGCGAAGGTCGCCCGGCTGGCGCCCGGCCGGCCACGGGAACGGGCCGGAACGCACCCCCATGCGCCCGGCCCGTCGTTCCGCCGCGGGACCCGCCTCCGCGACGAGATCGTGATCCACCGGGTGGGCGCCGGCCGGTAGCGTGATTCCGCGGTCGCCCGAACGGCCGCTGGAGAGGATCCCATGCGCCCGTCCGACGCCTCCGTACCGCCCGCGGCCCGACGCCGCACGGGCAACATCCTCGCGGCCACGGCGCTCGCCGGAATGCTCGCGTTCGGCCTGGGCGCCCACCAGTTCGTCGCCACCACAGCCCATGCGGCCGCCTGGCCCGCGTGGACGGCCGCGGACGGGCGGTTCGACGAGGCGCGCGCCGCATACGAGGAGACGACCGACCGTGGCGACTCGGCCATCGCACGCGCCGAGTACCTGCTGGGCATCGCCACCGGCGACCTGGTCCGCCCGGAGGACCGGGAGGCCCTCGCGGAGCGCATCGAATCGGCCCGGGGCATCCTCGCCGAATCGCCGACCGGTCCGACGGGCATCGTGGAACTCGGCGACCCGGCAACACCTGCGCCCGCGTGGGAGCGGTACGCCGACCTGTGGCGCCTCGTCGACCTCGTCCCGTCACGCGACGCGGCCGCCGAGCGATTCGAGGCGGCGGCCGATCGGGTCGAAGTCGGCACCAGGACGATCGCCGAGGCATCCGATGCGCTGCTCTCGGGCACCGAGGAACTCGCGACCGCGGCCCTCGACGCCAGCCCCTCGGCGGCCTACCGCTACCGGCACGCGGCAGAGGAGGCCCTCGACGGGCTCCGCCATTCTCCGGGCATCTCCTCGGGCGACGCCGACCGGTTCACCGCGCTCGCCACCGCGCTCGCGGACGTCCGCGCGTCGCACGCCGCGGAGGAGGAGCGGCGGAGCGCATACCCCGTGCGAGCCGAGATCGAGGCGTTCGCGCGATCGATCGCGGCCGGCGTCGAACTCGAGTTCGCGTGGGCGTACGAGGTCGCCGGGCTTCCCAGCGACGGCTGGTATTCGGGCACCGCCGAGTTCAAGCCCGACGGCGTCGGCTGGGGACTCATCTCGCTGACCGAGAGCATCGAGTGGGAGTGGTACGCCGACGAGAACGCGAGGGCCGTCGTGGTGCACGAGGTCGGCCACACGCAGGTGCTCCGAGACGCGTGCTACGCCATCTTCGCGGCCGAGCCCTTCCACGGCGACCACGAGACGTGGGCGACGGCGTGGGCGATCGGCATGGGCCACGACCTGCCGGGAGCGGGCATCGAGGCATACGGGCGGCCGTCCGACGCGCAGATCGCCGCCGCGTCGGGGTGCCGCTGACCCGTTCGCGTCGCACCGCGGGCCCGGAAGTGCCCGAATGACGGGGCGCGATCCGGGGAATACCTCCGCGGTCGTCGCGTTGACATAGAATCGACACGACAAACGTGCTCCGGGGTCGGTGTGAGTCCGAACCGGCGGTAACAGTCCGCGAGCCGCGAGCGCGAGGCCGACAGGTCTCGGGCGAACGGTTGAACCGGTGGAACTCCGGTACCGACGGTGAAAGTCCGGATGGGAGGCGGCACGTGTCGACGGCGCAATGCGTCGACGACGTCATCGGTCTTTGCCGAGCATCCCCGGAGCCAGAGAGAACGGCACCAGGATGATCACGGGCGAGCACACCATGGCGGATGGCGCTGCCATGCGCCGCGCCCTCGAGCTCGCCACCCGCGGTCCGGCAAGCGGCGTCAACCCGCGCGTCGGCTGCGTCATCCTCTCTCCGCACGGCGACGTCCTCGCCGAGGGCTGGCATCGCGGCGCCGGCACCGCGCACGCCGAGGTCGACGCGCTGTCGAAGCTCGCCCCGGGCGCCGCGCAGGGCGCCACCGCCGTCGTGACGCTCGAGCCCTGCAACCACACCGGCCGCACGGGCCCGTGCGCGGTCGCCCTCATCGACGCCGGCATCGCGCGGGTCGTCTACGCCGTCGCCGACCCCGGCGACCACTCGGCCGGCGGAGCCGATCGGCTCCGATCGGCCGGGATCGAGGTCACCGCGGGCGTGCTCGCGGACGAGGCGGAGGCGTTCCTCGACGACTGGCTTTTCGCCGCCCGCCATCGCCGTCCCCGCGTGACGATGAAGTGGGCGGCGAGCCTCGACGGCCGCGCCGCGGCATCCGACGGGTCGAGCCGGTGGATCACCGGACAGCAAGCACGCGCCGACGCGCACCGCCGTCGCGCCGCAGCCGACGCGATCGCGGTCGGCACCGGCACCGTGCTCGCCGACGACCCGTCGCTCACGGCCCGTACGTCGGCCGGCGAACTCCTCGACGCGCAGCCCGTTCCCGTCGTCTTCGGCCGGCGCCCGATCCCGGCCGACGCCGCGGTCACCCGCCACCCGCACGCGCCGATCACCCTCCGGGGCGCCGACCTCACGGGCGACCTGCGGGAACTGCAGCGCCGGGGCATCCGCTCGCTCTTCGTCGAGGGCGGCCCCACGCTCGCGAGCGCGTTCCTCGCGGCGGGGCTCGTCGACGAGCTCCTCGTGTACGTGGCGCCGATGCTGCTCGGCGGTCCGCGCGTGGCCGTGGGCGACCTCGGCGTCGCCAGCATCGCCGAGGCCCGGCACTTCGACTTCGCCGCCTTCGAGCGGCTCGGCGACGACCTCCTCGTCGTCGCCCGCCCGATCGCGATCCGGCCTCCGGCCCGCTCGACCACCGACACCGACGACGCCGCGAGCTCGTCGACCAGCGTCAAGGAAGGGAACTGACACATGTTCACCGGAATCATCGAGGAGCTCGGCACGATCACGCGCGTCGAGCGGAGCGCCGATGCGGCGCGCCTCACCGTTCGCGGACCGAGGGCGGTGGAGGGCGTACGGCACGGCGACTCCATCTCCGTGTCGGGCGTGTGCCTCACCGTCGTGGACTCCGATGACGAGTCGTTCACGGCCGACGTGATGGCCCAGACGCTCGCGATGTCGACCCTCGACGACGCCCGCGAGGAACTCCCCGTGAACCTCGAGCGGGCCGCGCTCGTGGGCGACCGCCTCGGGGGGCACATCGTGCAGGGCCACATCGACGGCACCGCCGTCGTGCTCGAGGTCCGCCGCGGCGAGGCGTGGCGCGTCATCCGCTTCTCCCTCGACGAGGCGCACGCGCCGCTCGTCGTCGACAAGGGCTCGGTCGCGGTCGACGGCGTCTCGCTCACCGTGAGCGCGCTCGGCGACGAATCGCACGGCTCGTGGTTCGAGGTGTCGCTCATCCCCGAGACCCTCACCGCCACCACGCTCGGGAAGCTCGAGGTCGGCGACCGTGTGAACCTCGAGACCGACATCGTCGCCCGTCACGTCGAGCGGATGCTCCGACTCGACGTGCATCGCTCGCTGTCGTCGTCGCTCGCCGGACCGACCGCCGCCCCGACCGGGAGCCTCGCATGACCCTCGCCAGCATCCGCGACGTGCTCGACGCGCTGCGTGCGGGCAAGCCCGTGATCGTCGCCGACGACGAAGCACGCGAGAACGAGGGCGACGCCATCATGGCCGCGGAGTTCGCCACCCAGGAGTGGCTCGCCTGGATGATCCGCCACACCAGCGGGTACCTGTGCGCGCCGATGCCGAACGCGGTCGCCGACCGCCTCGAGCTGCCGCTCATGACCGAGCGCAACGAGGACATCCGGGGCACGGCGTACACGATCTCGGTCGACGCCGCCGAACGCGTGTCCACCGGCATCAGCGCCGCCGACCGCGCGCACACGCTGCGCGTGCTGGCCGACCCCGCCGCGACCCCCGAGATGCTCATCCGGCCGGGACACGTGCTGCCCCTCCGCGCCGTCGACGGCGGCGTGCGCCAGCGCGCGGGACACACCGAGGCGGCCGTCGACCTCATGCGACTCGCCGGGCTCGAACCCGTTGCCGTGATCGGCGAGATCGTGCAGGACGACGGCGAGATGATGCGCCTGCCCGGCCTCATCGAGCTCGGTGCGCGCGACGGCCTGCCGGTGACCACGGTCGCGGCGCTCATCGCCTGGATGAACGAGTGGCACGTCGGCCTCGACCTCGAGACCGGTGAGCGCCTCCAGGTGCCGGAGTCGTCGCGCGTCGCGTTCGAGGTCGAGACCTCCCTGCCCACCGAGCACGGCGTGTTCCGCGTGCGCGCCTACCGCGACCGCGGCACCGGGGCCGACCACGTCGCGATCGTCTCGGGCGACCCGTCACACGACCCCGAGGGCGCGATCGTGCGCGTGCACTCCGAGTGCCTGACGGGTGAGGCGTTCGGCTCGCTGAAGTGCGAGTGCGGCCCGCAGCTCGATGCCGCCCTCGAGGCGATAGAGGAGCGCGGCGGCGTCGTGGTGTACCTGCGCGGCCACGAGGGCCGGGGCATCGGCCTCATCAACAAGCTCCGCGCCTACCGCCTGCAGGAGGACGGCCTCGACACGCTCGACGCGAACCTCGCGCTCGGCCTTCCGATCGACGCCCGCGACTACGGCGCGGCGACGGCGATCCTCGCCGACCTCGGCATCGACCGGGTGCGCCTGCTCACGAACAACCCCGAGAAGGTCCGCCAGCTCGAGGCGCGGGGCATCCGCGTGACCGAGCGCCTGCCGCTCGTCGTCGGCGTGGGGGCGGGCAACGCGGCCTACCTCGACACGAAGCGACACCGCATGGGACACACGATCGACGACCAGCAGCTGACGGATGCCGCAACTGAGGCCCTTCTGGAAGGACACGCATCATGAGTGGGCAGGGATCCCCCGAACTCGACGTCGACGGCCGAGGCCTCAGGGTCGTGCTCGTGGCCGGCAGCTGGCACGAGGAGATCACGAACGGGCTCATCGCCGGTGCGACGCGCACGCTCGCGGCATCCGGCGCCGACTTCGACCTCGTGCGCGTGCCCGGCAGCTTCGAACTGCCCGTGGTCGCCAAGGCCGCGCTCGACCTCGGCGCCGACGCGGTGGTGGCCCTCGGGGTCATCATCCGCGGCGGTACCCCGCACTTCGAGTACATCTCGTCCGCCGCGACCGACGGCCTCACGCGCGTGGCGCTCGACACGGGCAAGCCCGTGGGCTTCGGCGTGCTCACCCTCGAGAACGAGCAGCAGGGCCTCGACCGGGCCGGGCTCCCCGGCTCGAAGGAGGACAAGGGCCGCGAGGCGGCGGAAGCCGTGATCACGACGGTGCGCGCCATCCGGGCCCTCGCGCGCTGAACTGCGGCATCCGACTTTCGGCTGGTTTCCGCCCGAACGGGCGTGCTCCGGTGGCGGCGGGCGTCGCCGGACTCCTAGGCTCGAGTCATGGACATCCTGCGCATCATCCTCGTCATCCTGCACTTCGTCGGCCTCTCCATGCTGCTCGGCGGGTTCCTCGTCCAGGTGAGGGCGATCGGGCAGGGCAAGGGCACCGTGGTGCGGGTCATGATCGACGGTGCGCTCACCCAGCTGATCACCGGCCTGCTGCTCGTGGCGACCATCGAGATGGGCGACCTCTACGACCTCGACAACTGGAAGATCGCGGTGAAGCTCCTGATCGCGGTCCTCATCACCGTGCTCGTCTTCGTCTACCGCAAGAAGGACCCCGCACCGAGCTGGGCGCTCTGGGCGATCGGCGGACTCACGCTCGCGAACGTCATCGTGGCGGTCGCCTGGCGCTGATCCCGCCGCTCACCGCATGACCCACGCCACTCGTCGTATCCGGTTCGACCGGTGGGGGCGCCGCAAGACGCTGATCTGGGTCACGCTCGGCATCATCGTGTTCGGCCTCATCTGGGTTCCGCTGCTCGGCGCGGGGGTCTGGGGCGTGATGCTCTGGGGCGTGATGCTCTGGGGCGTGATGCTCTGGCTCGTGGTGGGCCTCTCGCTCATGGGCCTCGACATCGACGCCTGAGGCGCGCAGGCGAACGGCGGGGCGGACGCCGCGGCTTCCACCCCCGCTTCGCACCCGCACCGGCCGTCGTGCAACCCCTGTCGGCGACCTGATGCCGCGCGTAGCATGGCTGCGATCAAGGGCCGCCGAGTCATCCGCCGGCACCGTCGGCGCTCGGTATCCCGGAACGCGAGCCGCAGATGAACATGACGATGGACATGATGAAGGACGCCATGTCGTCGTCGGAGATGCCGATGCAGGGCATGGATCCGGCGATGATGCAGGAGACCCTCGAGGCGTTGTCGGCGTGTATGCAGGCGTGCGCCATGTGCGCGGACGCCGACGCCGCCGAGGGCATGGGCCGCTGCGCCGGGATGTGCGCAGACTGCGCCGACGTGTGCAACACGATGATGCGCATGATGCTCCGCATGCACGGCTGGGACATGCAGGTGATGTCGTCGATGATGCAGACGACCATCATGATGGCCCGCGCCTGCTCGGCCGAGTGCAAGACGCACGCCGAGATGGCCGAGCACTGCCGCATGTGCGCGATGGCGTGCGATCAGGCGGTCATGGCGATGGAGAGGATGATGGGCTCGATGAGCGGGGCGATGCCCAGGGCGTGAGCCCGCCGCTCAGGCGTCGGCGACGCTGAAGCGCTGCCGGCCCCGGGCCAGCACACCGTAGAGGGCGTGGATGGCGACCGGCTCCCCCGGCGCCAACCCGCCCTCGAACGCGTCGTGATGCCAGACGCGACGCACGCCGAGCGCGGCGGCGGCGGCACCGCCGACGTCGCCGAGCTCGGCGAGCGTCGCAAACCCGTGCTCATCGACTTCGACCACGATCGCGTCGACCCACTTCGTCGCCGTGGCCACGGCGAGTCGCTCCTGCATCGCGTGCAGCCCGTGGCCCGGGCGGTCGCTGCGGCACGTGGCCGCCGACTCGCAGCTGCGCATGCCCATGACCGCGCCCGTGCGGGGCTCGGGGGCGGCGTGCGGCTCGCGATGCGACATGACGGCTCCTCGGGGTTCGATCCCGTCACGATACGCCGAGCGATCGGGGATGTCGCGCGGGGTCGTCACACGCGGAAACACTCGCTAGCGTGAACCGCATGTTCATCGAGATGTCGATCCACGTGCCGAATCCGGGCTTCGAGCGGGAGCTGCTCGACTCGATGAACCGCGTGCGCCTCGCGGCGCTCGGCACGCCGGGGCTGGTGCAGATCGGCCCATGGCGGGAAGACGGCGGCGGCCGCATCGTGGGGATCGCCATGTGGGAGTCCCGTGCGCACTGGGAGAAGGCCCACGCGAGCCTGGCCGCGGCCGCGGAGGCCGACGACCCCGACGGCCGTCGGCACGCGCGACCGCCCGAGCGGATCCTGCTCGAGGACGCGTGGGTGCTGCCGCCCGACGACATGGTCGACTGACGCAGCGTGACGCGAGGTCGTCAGTCCAGGAAGAGCACCCGCAGGCGTCTCGTGGTGAACACCAGCCCGATGGCGATCATCACCGCGTAGTAGAGCACGTGCCAGAGCATGCCCCAGCCCACGTCGCCGGTCGTGAGCCCGCGCACGAGCTCGACGCCGTGCCAGAGCGGGAGCGCCTGGATCACCTGCTGCAACCACACCGGATAGACCGTGAGCGGGTAGAACGTGGCCGAGAACAGGAACATCGGCAGCATCACGAAGTTGATCCAGTCCATCTGCTGGAACGTCTTCATGTAGCTCGTGATCGCCATGCCGAGGCTCGCGAAGCCGAACGCGATGAGGAGCACGGCCGGGAGCGCGAGGAGCGCCCACCACGAGAGGTTGAGGCCGAGCACCTGCATGACGAGCTGGAACCCGACGGCGTACAGCGCACCGCGCAGAAGGGCGAGGAGGATCTCGCCGAGTGCCACGTCGAGCGGTCCGAGCGAAGTCGACAGCATGCCCTCGTAGAGCTTCGCGAACTGCATCTTGAAGAACACGTTCCACGTGGAGTCGTAGATCGCGCCGTTCATCGCGGCGACGGCGAGCAGTGCGGGAGCGATGAACGCCGCGTACTCCACCTCGCGCCCGCTCGCGGTGATGACCGTGCCGACGAGCGTGCCGAGTCCGATGCCCATGGCGAGCAGGTAGAAGATCGGCTCGAAGAACCCGCTCAGCATCACGAGCCAGTTGGTGCTGCGGGTCGCCCGCCAGCCGCGTGACATCACGGCTCGCGCGTTGCCGGCATAGAGCGAGCGAACCGGGCGGGGCCGGGCGCCCGGCCGCACGCGGTCGCCTTCCGTCACGCTCATCGGCCGAGCCTCCGCACCGCGATGCGCCGGGCCCACACCCAGCCGGCCGCGGCGAGCACGAGGAGGTAGGCAACGTGCATGACCGTGAGCCAGATGGGCTCGGCGTAGCCGTAGGAGAACACCCGCGCGAGCTCCGTGCTGTGCCAGAGCGGCGAGACCCAGCCGATCCACTGCAGCCACACCGGGAACACCGACAGCGGGAAGAACGTGCCCGAGAACAGGGTCATCGGCAGCACGACGAAGCGCATCACCATGGCGAGCTGGCCGGTGTCCTCCTCGAGCGTCGAGGAGTACGCCATGAGCGCGGTGCCGAAGGCGAGGCCGCCGAGGAGCCCGGCGACCACCATGAGCACCGCGACGGCCGACGGCGCCGCGCCGAAGAGCACGATGAGCGCGAAGAAGAGCACGAGGTTCACGAGCATCCGGATCGTGACCGAGATGACGATGCCGTCGACGATCTGGGTCGGGCGCAGCGGCGACGCGCTCATGCCCGTGAAGGTCGGGTTCCACTTGTAGCCGAGCATGATCGGGTACGTGAACTCCTCGCTGGCGACCGTGATCGCCGCGCTCGCGAGCAGCGCGGGCGCCACGAAGACGAGGTAGCTCACGCCGCCCAACGCCTGGTCGCCGGCGTTCGCGTCGACGATCGTCGCGAGCCCGAGGCCGAGGGCGTAGAGGTAGACGAGCGGGTTGCCGATGCCGGCGACGACGACGGTGCCGGTGTAGCTCTTCATCACCCGGAAGCGGTGCAGCGCGACGTACCAGGCACCCCAACGACGAGGCCGGCGCCCGGCGGCGATCGCCCGCGCGGTGTCGCTGCGCATTTCGGTGGACAGTGCCTCGGTCATTCGATGAGGCTCCGTCCGGTGAGGCGGAGGAACACGTCTTCGAGGCTCGAGCGCCGCACGAGGCTCGTGATCGGATGGAGCCCCGCCTCGGTGATCCGCACGAGCTCGGCCTCGCCGTCGCGGCTGTACACGAGGATGCGGTCGGGCAGCACCTCCATGCGGTCGCCGATGCCCTCGAGGCGCTTGGCGACCTCGCTGTTGCGGTCGCTGCCGAACCGCACCTCGAGCACCTCGCGCGAGGAGTAACGCCGAATGAGCTCGGCCGGCGTGCCCTCGGCCATGATCGTGCCCGTGTCGACCACGACGAGCCGGTCGCACAGCTGTTCCGCCTCGTCCATGTAGTGGGTGGTCAGCAGGAGCGTGGTGCCCTGCTCCTTGAGCCGGAAGAGACGGTCCCAGAGGATGTGCCGCGCCTGCGGGTCGAGGCCCGTGGTCGGCTCGTCGAGCAGCAGCACGCGGGGGTCGTTGATGAGCGCGCGCGCGATCGTGAGCCGTCGCTTCATGCCGCCCGACAGTGAGTCGACCTTCGCCTTGCCCTTGTCTTCGAGCTGGGCGAACGCGAGCAGTTCGTCGGCGCGCTTCGCGACGAGCCGACCCGGGAGGCCGAAGTACCGTCCGTAGACGAGGAGGTTCTCGCGCACCCGGAGCTCGGTGTCGAGGTTGTCGGACTGCGGCACGACGCCGAGCTGGGAGCGGATCTCGGGTCCGTACGCATCGGGGTCGAGGCCGAGGATCGACAGCTCGCCGGCCGTGCGCGTGGAGACCGCGCCGACCATGCGCATGGTCGTGGACTTGCCGGCACCGTTCGGCCCGAGCAGGCCGAACGACTCTCCGGGCGCGACCTCGAACGAGATGCCGTCGACCGCCGCGAACCCCCCGTAGCGCTTCACGAGGTTCCTGGCGACGATGACTGGCTCCGACACAAGGCTCCACGATAGACCCGGCCGCCGACATCCGCTCCGCCGAGCATCGTCGCCCTCGTACGATGGCGGGATGCAGTCACCGTCCGCCGCCGCCGTCCGCCTGGGCGATGAGGTCGCCGCCGCCATCGCGGACGGCCGGCCCGTACTCGCCCTCGAGTCGACCATCCTGACCCACGGCCTGCCCCGCCCGCGGAACCTCGAGGTCGGCCTCGAGTCCGAGGAGCTCGTGCGTCAGGCAGGCGTCGTGCCCGCCACCATCGGCGTCATCGACGGCGTCGCCACGGTTGGGCTCGGCACCGCCGAGATCGAGCGGCTGTGCACGACCGACGCCGTGGTCAAGGTGAGCGTGCGCGACCTGCCGATCGCCCGGGCCAAGTGCCTCGACGGCGGCACGACCGTCGCGGCCACGGCGTGGCTCGCGCATCGCGCCGGCATCAGGGTCATGTCGACGGGCGGCCTCGGCGGCGTGCACCGCGGGGCGAGCGAGACGTTCGACGAGTCGGCCGACCTCACGACGCTCGCGACGACCCCGATCACGCTCGTGAGCGCGGGCGTGAAGTCGATCCTCGACATCGGGGCCACACTCGAACGACTCGAGACCCTGAACATCCCGGTCGTCGGCTACCGCACGAACCGCTACCCCGGTTTCTACGTGGCCGATTCCGGCTTCGCGCTCGACTACCGCATCGAGAGCCCGGCGGATGCCGCGGCGCTGGCGCGTGCCCGCGACGAGCTCGGGTCGGCGGCCGCCGTGCTCGTGGCGAACCCCGTGGACGAGGCGAAGCAGCTCGACCCCGCCTTCCACGACTCCGTGCTCGCGGAGGCCCTGGCCGCGGCATCCGACGCCGGAATCTCTGGGCACGAGACGACGCCGTTCCTGCTGGACCAGGTCCAGCGGGCGACGGGTGGCCGGAGCCTCGAGGTGAACCTCGAGGTGTACCGCGGCAATGTCGCACTCGGCGCGGAGATCGCGCGTGCCGTCGCCGGCTGAGCCGGGCCGGGGCGCCGGCGCGGCGCCCTCGGGCGTCCTCGCCGTCGTCGGCGACCTCGTCGAGGACATCGTCGTCTGGGCGGGCGAGCCCGTGCGCACCGCGACCGACACGGCCGCGCAGGTCTTCCGGACGCGCGGCGGCAGCGCCGCGAACGTGGCGGCGCTCGCGGCTGCCCACCTGCCCACCCGCTTCATCGGACGGATCGGGGCGGACGCCGCGGGCGAGGCGCTCGTCGCCGACCTCGCGTCGCGCGGCGTCGACGTACGGGTGCAGCGCGCCGGAAGCACTGGCGCCGTGGTGCTCCTCGTGGCCACCGACGGCGAGGGCACGATGTTCCCCGACCGCGGCGCGTCCGCAGAGCTCAGCGAGGTGGATGCCGCGTGGCTCGACGGCCTGGCCTGGCTGCACGCGCCCGCCTACGGGTTCGAGCGGGAGCCGATGCGCGGCGAACTCCTCCGGCTCGCGGCGCTCGCCCGCGGCGCGGGAGCGCAGACCTCGCTCGACGCCTCGTCGACGGGCCTCATCGCGGGCCTCGGCGTCGAGGCCGCGCACGAGCTCCTCCGCGCGTTCGCTCCCGACGTGCTCTTCGCGAACGAGGACGAGGCCGCGCTCCTCGGTCTGGCGGGCGGCGGCGCGCTCGCGGCATCCGTTGCCCGAACGGTCGTCGTGAAGCACGGCCCGCTGCCGACCGACGTGATCACGGGCGGCGAGCTCGTCGCCCGCGTCGACGTGCCGCCGGTCTCGGGGATCCGCGACCTCACGGGTGCGGGGGACGCGTTCGCCGCCGGGTTCCTCGCGGCCACGCTCGGTGGGGCGGATGTCGCGGCAGCATGTGCCACCGGGCACGCGAGCGCGGCATCCGTGCTCATGAGCCCGGGAGCCCCGCCCCGATAGCGCGCGACCGCCGCCCAACGACCCTTTCCTTACGTATCGTTTATCGGTAATCTGAATTCGAGGATGAAAGGATTCGAATGCCCGTCGCGACGATGACCAGCAAAGGCCAGATCACCGTGCCCAAGGAAGTGCGGGACGACCTCCACCTCACCGCAGGCTCGAAGGTCATGTTCGTCAAGCTCCGGAACGGGCAGTACCGCATCGTCCCACGAACGGGAACCGTCGAGGACTTCATCGGTCTCCTGCATGATCCCCGGCGCGAGCCGATGACGATCAACGAGATCAACGACGCCATCGCGGAGGGCGGCGCCGAGAGCGGGCTGCGAGGCATGGCGTGATCGGGATCGGCACACCACTGGTCGGGATCGACACGAACGTGATCCTGCGTGCCGTCCTCGACGACGACCCCGTCCAGTCGCCGGAAGCCAAGCGCTTGTTCCGAGACCTGACCAGCGAGACGCCCGGCTTCATCACCCAGGTCTCACTCGTCGAGACCTACTGGGTGCTCGCGCGATCGATCCGGATGCCGCGTGCAGCATGCCTCACGGTCATCCGCGCGCTCGTCGAGACCGAGGTGCTCGAGTTCGACGACGGCGAGAGCGTGGTGCGCGCGCTCACCCTCGCCGAGGACGGCGCCGACTTCGCGAACGCGCTCATCGAGGGCACGATGGAACTCTTCGGCGTCACCGAGACGGTGACGTTCGACCGCTCGGCCGCCGATCGCCTCGGCTGGCGGATGCTCGGCGGCCGGATGCCCGCTCAGACCTCGGGCGAGCCCCAGTCGTCAACTTGAGTTGACACATGATCGGTGGTCAACTACGGTTGACGCAATGGACGACCGCACTCTCCGCACCGCGATCGCTGCGGCCGACGGCGATGATCCGTATCGGGCGCTGCGCGACCTGCACCACGCGCGCCTCGAGCTCACCCGCGACCTCGACCGGGCCGAGGCGATCGCAGTCCGGCGCGCGCGGGCGGCCGGCGCCAGCTGGCAACTCATCGCGCTCGCGCTCGAGGTGTCGAAGCAGGCGGTGCACAAGAAGTACGGACGCGGCTGAGCCACACCTCCGACGCAGCCGAGGCACGTATGCTGCAAGGCGGCGACGGCGCGGCATCGAGCGGATGCGGCATCCCTTCGACGGGCTCAGGACGGCGCCGCTCACCGCGCGGACAGGAAGAGACCATGAGCGAGAGCACCACCCGTGGGCGACGCAGCCCGTTCGCCCGACGCGACAGGACCCCGGGCCCCCGCGCGACGTTCGCGCAGTTGCTGCCCTTCATCTTCGAGCACCGACCGGTGCTCATCTGGGTCGCCGTGCTCTCGGTCGTCGGGGCGCTCGCGAGCCTCGCCCAGCCGCTGCTCGTGAGCCAGGTCATCTCGATCGTCGAGGCCGGCGAGCCGCTCGGCTGGATCGTGTGGGGGCTCATCGCCCTCGTCGTCGTGAGCGGCGTCATCTCGGGCTACCAGCACTACCTGCTGCAGCGCACGGGCGAGGGCGTCGTGCTGTCGAGCCGCAGGCGTCTCGTGGCGAAGCTCCTGCGCCTGCCGATCGCCGAGTTCGACACGCGCCGCACGGGCGACCTCGTCTCGCGTGTCGGCAGCGACACGACCATGCTGCGCGCCGTGCTCACGCAGGGGCTCGTCGAGGCGATCGGCGGCACGGTCACGTTCGTCGGCGCCCTCATCGCGATGCTCATCATCGATCCGGTGCTGCTCGGCCTCACGGTGCTCGTCGTGGCGATCGCCATCACGACCGTGACCCTCCTCTCCCGCCGGGTGCGCGAGGCGTCGCACCGGGCGCAGGAGAAGATCGGCGACGTCGCGGCGGCCGTCGAGCGCGCGATCAGCTCGGTGCGCACGATCCGGGCCGCGGGCGCCACCGAGCGCGAGATCCGCGCGGTCGAGCGCGATGCCGAGGGCGCCTGGGAGATGGGTGTCAGGGTCGCGAAGATCTCGGCCCTCATCGTGCCCATCGCGGGCATCGCGATGCAGGTGTCGTTCCTGGTCGTGCTCGGCGTCGGCGGGTTCCGCGTCGCGAGCGGCGCCATCACGGTGGCGAACCTCGTCGCGTTCATCCTGTTCCTGTTCATGATGATCCTGCCGCTCGGCCAGGCGTTCGGCGCGATCACGTCGGTGAACCAGGCGCTCGGCGCGCTCGGCCGCATCCAGGAGATCCTCGACCTGCCCGACGAGGACGCGCACGACCGCGAGCTCGCCCCGCTCGCCCTCGTGGTCGGCGAGGCCAACGCGGGCGTGCCTCCGGATGCCCCTGCCATCGAGTTCGACGACGTGCACTTCGCCTACGCGGCGACCCGACAGGACCCCGCCGACCCCGCGAACGACTCCCCCGACGAGCACCTTCCCGAGCCGAACGTCACCGAGCGCCAGCCCGTGCTGCGCGGCATCTCGTTCCAGGTGCCCTGGGGGCAGCGCATCGCGTTGGTCGGCCCGTCGGGCGCCGGCAAGTCCACGATCCTCGCCCTCATCGAGCGGTTCTACGACCCTTCGGTCGGCGCGGTGCGCATGGGCGGCCTCGACCTGCGCTCGCTCGACCGCGCCGAGCTCAGGGCCCAGATCGGCTACGTCGAGCAGGACGCCCCCGTGCTCGCCGGATCGTTGCGCGACAACCTCAAGCTCGGCAGCCCCGACGCCACCGACGCCCAGTGCGAGCACGTGCTGCGCGCCGTGAACCTCGGCAGCGTGCTCGACCGCGACCCGGCGGGCCTCGACGCGGCCGTCGGACAGGACGGCATCATGCTCTCGGGCGGCGAGCGTCAGCGCCTCGCCATCGCCCGCGCGCTCCTCGCCGCACCGCCGATCCTCCTCCTCGACGAGTCGACGTCGTCGCTCGACGGCATGAACGAGCGCATGATGCGCGAGGCCATCGACGCCGTGTCCGAGGGGCGCACGCTCATCGTCATCGCGCACCGCCTCTCCACGGTCGTCGACTCCGACCGGATCTTCGTCGTCGACGACGGCCGGGTCATCGGCGACGGCACGCACGGCGAGCTCGTCGCATCCGTGCCGCTGTACCGCGACCTCGCGGCGCATCAACTGCTGGTCTGAGGCGCCTCGAGGCGAGCGGCACCGAACGCGCTACCGCAGCCCGATCGAGACGACCTTTCCGTCGCCGAACACCTCGGTCGAGACGTAGAGCCGGCCGCTCTGCCACTCGATGTCGGCAGGCGAGGTCAGGTCCGCGAAGGTGCTGACCTCACCGCGCTTCGTGATGACCGACACCCGGTCGCCGAACATCTCGGCGACGAACACCGTGCCGTTCGGGGCGACCGCGAGGCCGGTCGCACCGGCGAACCCGGACGCGTACAGCTGTACCTCACCCGTCGTGGGGTTCACGCGATACACGGAACCTCGCGCACCGAAGCTCGCATCCTCGGGGCCCCCCGGGAGCGAGGTGACGTACAGCCAGCCGTCAGTGCCCAGCTCGACGTCGGTCGGCACCGGCTCGGTGACGAAGTCGTGACCGACGACGCACTCGGGCAGGCCGGAGGACGCTGCGAGTTCGTCTGTGGCGACGAAACTCGACGACGGCAGCACGGCGACCGTCGAGATGTTCCCGGCCGAGTCGACGGCGAGCACGGCGTTCGCGCCGGCATCCGCGACGTAGGTCACGTCGTTCAGCGTGAGCGAGCCGTACACATGGGTGTCGATCCCGCCTCCGTGCGGGCCGACGAAGGGCAGCAGGAACGGCGGGATCTGCGCCAGGCAGTCCGTCGAGAGGTCGCGGAAGCCGTACTCGGCGCTCGCATCGGGGTTGTTCGCCTGCTCCCAGGCGAGCACGTCGATCGACGTCACCGTTGCGTCTGCGGCGCGCCGCATGAGCCGGGAGGCGGACACCTGCTCCATGTCACCCTCGCGCTCACCCCAGGTCACGACGTCGCCGAGGGTCGAGACCGCGGCGATCGCAGGCCCGGTGGCGAGCGTCTCGGAGACCCCGCCGGAGACCTTCGTGAGCAGGCCGACGAAGTCCTGGCCGATGTAGAGCGTGCCGTTCGGCGTCACGTCGAAGGTGAGCGGCCCGACGAGGTGCTCGGCCAGCGTTTCCGTACCGCCCGGAGACGGCGGTTTCGGCCCGTTCGGCGCGGCCGTCGCCGGGACGGCGACCGCCGCGAGCGCCACCGTCAGCGTCGCCACCGTCGCAAGTGCGCTGAATCGTCGCATGAGTCTCCCCCTCGAGAAGCGCCGTCACGGGAACTCTCCCGTCTGCGAACCGATCTCTCGGGACGCAGTAACAACGACTGGCTGGACTTTACCGCCCTGCGGACACGGCGAAAACCCCCGAACGAGGCACACATCCGTTTCGACATCCCCGGTCGCACGTCTGCAGGAGACAGGCGGCCCGCGCGGCTAGACTCGCCGGATGACGCGCTTCGTCGTCGTGCTGCCGATCGAGCCACTCGTCGTGAACGCCGAGTTCACGGTGGCACAATGGCCCCTGCACGTCACGCTCGTCGAGCCGTTCGAGACCGACGTCGAGGTCGACACGCTGGACGCCGCGCTCGCCCCGGTCGCCGCGGCGACACGGCCGATCCCGGCCGACGTCGCCGAGGACGCGATGTTCGGCCCGCGGCGCAACATCCTCGTCTCGCTCGTGCGCGACGATGGCGACGCCCTGCCCGCCCTGCGGGCCGTCGCGATGACCGCCCTGCGCGAGCGGGCCGTCGACCTCGGGCACACCCGTACGGACTACCGCCCGCACGTCACGGCCAAGGGGCACGGCCGGGTGCACGAAGGAGATCGGCTCCTGCTCGACACCATGGCCCTGGTGCGGCTCCGGCCACCCGAGACCTCGCACCACGGGCGCATCGTCGGGTCGTGGCGGATGGGCGAGGCGGCCGGAGAGGCAGCCGGCGCATCCGTCGCCGAAGCCGACGCGAGACGACCGGCGACGTAGGCTCGGAGTCATGTCGTTCTCCGTGCCCCAGAGCCGAAACCTCGTCACCGAACTGCCCGGTCCCCGCTCACGCGAGCTCCTCGAGCGCCGCCGGCGCGCGGTGTCACGCGGCGCCGGCACGCTCGCCGACATCTTCATGGACCACGGCTCGGGCGCGATCCTCGTGGACGTCGATGGCAACCGCGTCATCGACCTCGGGTGCGGCATCGGCGTGACGACCATCGGGCACGCCCACCCCGACGTCGCGGCCGCGGCATCCGCCCAGGCCTCGAAGCTCACGCACGCGCTGTTCACGGTCACGCCCTACGAGGACTACGTGCGGGTCGCGGAGAAGCTCGCCGAGATCACGCCCGGCGACTTCGAGAAGCGCTCGATCCTCGTGAACTCGGGCGCCGAGGCCGTGGAGAACGCCGTGAAGATCGCCCGAAAGCACACGGGCCGCCGCGCGATCGCGTCGCTCGACCACGCGTTCCACGGCCGTACCAACCTGACGATGGCCATGACGTATCGCCCGTGGCCCGAGCGCGCCGGCATGGGGCCGTTCCCCGGCGAGCTCTACAGCGTGCCGTCGAGCTACCCGTTCAAGGACGGACTGAGCGGGCCTGATGCCGCGGCCCGCACCATCGACTACGTCGTCACCCACATCGGGGCGTCGGAACTCGCCGCCCTGTTCGTCGAGCCGATCCAGGGTGACGGCGGTGTCGTGATCCCCGCGGACGGCTACTTCGAGGCCCTCGCGGAGTTCTGCGCCGCGCACGGCATCGTCTTCGTCGCCGACGAGATCCAGGCGGGCATCGCGCGCACCGGCGCGTGGTACTCGATCGAGCACTTCGACGTCGTGCCCGACCTAGTGACGACGGCGAAGGGCATCGCCGGCGGGTTCCCGCTGGCCGCGGTCACGGGTCGCGCCGAGATCATGGACGCCGTGCAACCCGGCGGCATCGGCGGCACGTTCGGCGGCAATCCGGTGTCGACGGCCGCGGCGCTCGCCACGTTCGAGGTCATCGAGCGCGACGGGCTCATCGCCGAGGCTCAGCGCGTCGAGCGCGCATTCACCGCACGCATCGGGGACTGGGCCGACCGCTTCCCCGTCGTCGGCGAGGTCCGCGGTCGCGGTGCGATGTGGGGTGCAGAGCTCGTGGTCCCCGGCACACGCACGCCCAATCCCGGCGCGCTGAAGGCCGTCATCGGGCACGCCGCGGCAAACGGCGTCATCGTGCTCGACGCAGGCTCGTGGGACAGCGTGCTGCGGTTCCTGCCGAGCGTCGTGATCAGCGAGGAACTCGTCGACGACGCGGCATCCGTGATCGAGGAGGAGCTCGCCCGCCAGAGCGGATGACGACGACCTCGGCCGGCCTCGAGCCATCCCGGGTCCCCGGCCCCCGCATCGCGAGCACAACGCCTCGCAGTGCGTCAGATGGACTCGGACCGTTCCACCACGGGCTCGTCGCGCTTCTGCCACGGCGAGCGGCCCGTGATCTCGAGCTCGAGCGAGAAGCTCAGGAACGTCCGGATGAGCACGATGATGCCGAGCACCGCGACCGACTCGAGGGTGGGCGTGACCGCGACGGTCTTGATGATGTCGGCGGCGACGAGCAACTCGAGGCCGAGCAGGATCGCCCGACCGAGCACGCGGCGGAAGCGCGAGTACACGGGACCCCGTCGCCGGAGGCCGCGCAGCGCCGCGTCCGCCATCGCGTAGACCACCCCTACGACGATCGCCACGACGCCGATGATGTCGACGATCTCGCCGACCTGCTCGATGCCCGCCCCGTAGTCCATGCCGCCTCCTCGCGGCACAGGCTAGCGCCGCGAGGCGTCCGCGGCCGTGCGACCTGCCGGAAAGCGCTAGTCGTCCTGGTGCTTCAGGTGGTAGCGCAGGCTCGCAAGCTCGGCGTTGAGCGCCGCCGGGACGCGGTCGCCGAACTGCGCGAAGTACTCCTCGGTGAGGTCGCACTCGGCCAGCCACGTCTCGCGGTGCACGTCGAACAGCTGCTCGACGGTGTCGTCGGAGAGATCGAGACCCGCGATGTCGAGCGCGCCGGGCGCGGGCAGCAGGCCGATGGGCGTCTCGACCGCGTCGGCGGCGCCCTCGACGCGGCGCACGATCCACTCGAGCACGCGCGAGTTCTCGCCGAACCCGGGCCACAGGAACGAACCGTCGTGGCCCTTGCGGAACCAGTTCACCTGGTAGATCTTCGGCGCCTTCTCGCCGAGGAGGCGACCCATCTTCACCCAGTGGCCCCAGTAGTCGGCCATGTTGTAGCCGCAGAACGGGAGCATCGCGAACGGGTCGCGGCGGAGTTCGCCCACGGTGCCCTCGGCCGCGGCAGTCTGCTCCGACGAGATCGTCGCACCCATGAACACGCCGTGCTTCCAGCTGCGCGCCTCGGCGACCAGCGGCACGTTCGTCGCGCGACGTCCGCCGAAGAGGATGGCGTCGATCGGCACGCCGTCGTGCGCCTCCCAGTCGTCGGCGATCTGGGGGCACTGGGCCGCCGCGACCGTGAACCGCGAGTTGGGGTGCGCCGCCGGGCGGCCGGATGCCGGCGTCCAGTCGTTGCCCTGCCAGTCGATGAGGTGGGCGGGCACGTCGTCGGTGAGCCCCTCCCACCAGACGTCGCCGTCATCGCGGAGCGCGACGTTCGTGAAGATCGTGTTGCCCCAGATCGTCTGCACGGCGGTCGGGTTGGTGGTCTCGCCGGTGCCGGGCGCGACGCCGAAGAAGCCCGCCTCGGGGTTGATGGCATAGAGGCGGCCGTCGTCGCCGGGGCGCATCCAGGCGATGTCGTCGCCGATGGTCTCGACCTTCCATCCGGGGATGGTCGGGCGCAGCATCGCGAGGTTCGTCTTGCCGCAGGCGGACGGGAACGCCGCGGCCACGTGGTAGGCCCTGCCCTCGGGCGAGGTGATCTTGATGAGCAGCATGTGCTCGGCGAGCCAGCCCTCGTCGCGCGCCATCACCGATGCGATGCGCAGCGCGAACGACTTCTTCGCGAGCAGGGCGTTGCCGCCGTAGCCCGAGCCGTACGACCAGATCTCGCGGGAGTCGGGGAACTGCACGATGTACTTCGTCTCGTTGCAGGGCCACTCGACATCGGAGCGCCGGTGGCCGACGCCGTCGACGAGCGGGTAGCCGACCGAGTGCACGGTCTGCACCCACGGCTCGCCGGCCTCGATGAGGCGGTACACCGCGTCGCCCATGCGGGTCATGATGCCCATCGAGAGCACCACGTAGGGCGAATCGGTGATCTCGACGCCGAGCTGCGAGATGTGGCCGCCGAGCGGCCCCATCGAGAACGGCACGACGTACATCGGGCGGCCCTTCATCGAGCCGTCGAACACGTGCGTGAGCTCCTCGCGCATCGCGTGGGGGTCGCGCCAGTTGTTCGTGGGTCCGGCATCCTCCTCGTATGTCGAGCAGATGAACGTGCGATCCTCGACGCGTGCGACATCGCCCGGGTCCGTGCGCGCCAGGAAGCTGTTGGGCCGCCACTCGGGATTCAGCTTGATGAGCTTGCCCTCGGCGAGCATCTGCTTGGTGAGGAGGTCGGCCTCCTGCTGGGAGCCGTCGCACCAGACGATCTCATCGGGCTTGGTCAGCGCCGCGATCTCGTTGACCCAGGCGATCAGCTCGGGGTCGGTGGTGCCGCGGCGCGTGCCGCCGACCGCTGCAGAGGCGTCGGTGCCGATCGAGAAGTCGGAGATCGTCATCTTCGTCCCTTTCCATGTTCTGGAGCCTGGATCGTGCGCTTCGGTACTTCAAGGATGCGCCTCTTTCACGGAGTCGTACGCGTCTTCTGCGCGTTAAGAACGTTGGATCTTTCGCTATCCTTAAGCCATGAAGGCAGGTACCCCCGACCTGGCGATCCTCGGCCAGCGCATCCGTCACTTCCGCGGCGAACGCGGACTCACGCTCGACCAGCTCGGAGCCGCGGTGGGCCTCGCGGGCAGCCAGCTCTCGCTCATCGAGAACGGCAAGCGCGAGCCGAAGCTCTCCACGCTCGACGCCCTCGCGCTGGCGCTCGGCGTGGAGCTCGCCGAGCTCCTCGCGCGCGAGGCGCCGAGCCGGCGCGCCGCCCTCGAGCTCGAGCTCGGGCGCGCGCAGTCGAGCCCGCTGTACGCGAGCCTCGGCCTCCCGCCGATCCGGCCGGTTCGCGGCGTCAGCGACGAATCGCTCGAGGCCATCGTGGGCCTTCATCACGAGCTGCAGCGGCGGGCCGCCGAGGCCATCGCGACCCCCGAAGAGGCGCGTCGCGCGAACACCGACCAGCGCGAGCGCATGCGCGAGCAGGGCAACTACCTGCCCGACATCGAGCAGCTCGCCGAGGAGCAGGTGCGAGCGTCGGGACACCGCGCTGGTGCGCTGACGCACCGCGAGGTGAGCGTGATGGCCGAGCGCCTCGGGTTCCAGCTCATCTACGTCAACGACCTGCCCGACTCGACGCGTTCCATCACCGACCTCGCCAACGGGCGCATCTACCTGCCGCCGGCCTCGATCCCCGGCGGGCACGGACTGCGGTCGATGGCGCTGCAGGCCATGGCCCACCGACTGCTCGGGCACACGCCGCCGTCGAGCTACGACGAGTTCCTCTGGCAGCGGCTCGAGATCAATTACTTCGCCGCGGCCTGCCTGATGCCGCAGGAGGCATCCGTCGCGTTCCTGCAGGTCGCGAAGAAGGAGAGGCGACTCGCGATCGAGGACTTCCGCGACGCGTTCGGCGTGACGCATGAGGCCGCGGCGCTGCGCTTCACGAACCTCGCGACGAGCCAGCTCGACATGACCGTGCACTTCCTGCGGGTCGCGGGCGACGGCGCCCTGCTGAAGGGTTACGAGAACGACGGCCTCCCGCTGCCGACCGACGTCACCGGGTCGATCGAGGGCCAGTGGGTATGCAAGCAGTGGAGCGCGCGACGCGCGTTCGAGCACACCAATCGCACGACGGAGAACTACCAGTACACCGATACCCCGGCGGGCACCTTCTGGGACGCGACGCAGACCGGGCGCACGGATGCCGCGGAGTTCTCGATCACGGTCGGCGTGCCGTTCAACCAGGCGAAATGGTTCCGCGGCCGCGAGACGACGGTGCGCGCCGTCTCGACGTGTCCCGACGAGGCCTGCTGCCGCCGAGCGCCCGACGGGCTCGCCGAGCGCTGGGCCGGGCAGGCGTGGCCGAGCGCCCGGCTGCACGCGCACGTGCTGTCGCCGCTGCCGTCGGGCACGTTCCCGGGCGTCGACGACGCCGAGGTCTACCGGTTCCTCGAGGCCCACGCCGACCACTGACGTGTGTGTTGGGCGTCACCCGATGAAGTGACGATTGCATTAGTGTGTGTCACACAGTACCGTGTGTGGCATGAGCGATGACGACCTCACCGCGGGGCACGTGCAGGAGCTGCGCCGCGGCACCGTGGTGCTCGCGTGCCTCGTGCGGCTGCGCACGCCCGACTACGGGTACGCGCTGCTCGAGTCGCTCAACGCGATCGGCATCACCGTCGACGCGAACACCCTCTACCCGCTGCTCCGGCGACTCGAGAAGCAGGGCCTGCTCACGAGCGAGTGGAACACCGACGAGGCCCGTCCGCGCAAGTTCTACCGCACGGGCCCGGCCGGCGAGACCCTCGCAGCCGAACTGACCGCCGACTGGCGTCGCATCGACGATGCCCTCACCCGACTCACGACTGGAGACGAACGATGACCACCCTCATCGACGGGTTCCGCAAGGCCGCGGCCAACCGCGGCGCCCCTGCGCTCGACGCGGTCTGATCCCGGGTCGGATGCCGCGGCGCCCGCGCCACCGGGGTCGCGGGCGTCGCGACATCCGCTCGCCGCCTACTTCGGCTGCATCCGGATCGCGCCGTCCAAGCGGATGCTCTCGCCGTTCAGCATCGGATTCGCGATGATCGAGCGCACGAGTGCGGCGTACTCGGTCGGATGCCCCAGGCGCGACGGGTGCGGCACCTGCGCCTCGAGCGACGCCCGCACGTCGTCGGGCATGCCCGCCATCATGGGCGTCTCGAAGATCCCGGGCGCGATGGTGACGACGCGGATCAGGAGCTTGGACAGGTCGCGGGCGATGGGCAGGGTCATCCCGACCACGCCGCCCTTCGACGCCGAGTAGGCGGCCTGCCCGATCTGGCCTTCGAACGCGGCCACCGAGGCGGTGTTCACGATGACGCCGCGCTCGGCCGTCGCCGGGCCGCCGGGCACGCCCGCCGACACCGGCTCGGTCTCGGCCATCGCCGCGGCGGCGAGCCGGATCACGTTGAACGTGCCGATGAGGTTCACCCGGATCGTGCGCTCGAACGCGTCGAGCGGCGCCGGGCCGTCGCGCCCGACGGTGCGGTTCGCCGTGGCGATTCCGGCGCAGTTCACCGCGACGCGGAGTGGCGCCAGGGCGGATGCCGCGGCCACAGCCGCCTGCACCTGCGCTTCGTCCGCGACATCCGCCCCGACGAAGCCGGCACGGTCGCCGAGTTCGGCGGCGGCCTCCTCGCCGCGGGGGCCGGGCAGGTCGACGAGGACGACGGATGCCCCGCCCTCGATGAGTGCGCGGGCGGTGGCCTTGCCGAGGCCGGATGCGCCGCCCGTGACGATCGCGGAGGTGCCGTCGAGTTCCATCTGGTGTGTCCTTTCGCGTGCCGGTTGTCGAGCGTGCAGTTGCCGCCACCGCGAGGGCGGTGAGTGCACTCTCGAGGTTCGGAGGGTGATGGAGCGAGTGGTGCGGGAGGGTCGGCTCGCTTCGACAGGCTCAGCGAGCGGTTCCTCAGAGGCGCTCGATGACGGTGGCGTTGGCCATGCCGCCGCCCTCGCACATCGTCTGCAGGCCGAGGCGTCCGCCCGTGGCCTCGAGCTGGTTCACGAGCGTCGTGAGCAGGCGGGTGCCGCTCGAGCCGAGCGCGTGGCCGAGGGCGATGGCGCCGCCGCGCGGGTTGAGCTTCGCGGCATCCGCCCCGGTCTCGCGAAGCCACGCGAGCGGCACCGGCGCGAACGCCTCGTTGACCTCGTAGGCATCGATGTCGGCGTGTACGAGCCCCGCCCGCGCGAGCACCTTCTCGGTGGCCGGGATGACGCCGGTGAGCATGTACAGCGGGTCGCTGCCGACGACCGAGAACGCACGGAACCGGGCGCGCGGCGTGAGGCCGAGCTTCTCGGCGGCCTCGGCGCTCATGATGAGCGCTGCGGATGCCCCGTCGGTGAGCGGTGACGAATTGCCGGGCGTGATACGCCAGTCGAGCTCGGGGAACCGTTCGGCGAGCGCGTCGGTGCGGAACGCCGGGTTCAGGCCCGCGAGCGACTCGACCGTGGTGGCCGGCCGCACGGTCTCGTCGACGAGCGAGTCGACGCCGGGCACCGGCACGACCTCGGTGGCGAACGCACCCGACTCCCCCGCCGCCGCGGCGAGCTGGTGCGAGCGGGCCGAGAACGCGTCGAGCTCCTCGCGCGAGAAGCCCCACTTGGCGGCGACGAGCTCGGCGGAGACGCCCTGGCCGACGAGCCCGTCGGGGTATCGGGCGAGCAGCCGGGAGCCGTACGGGTCGGCGCCGGCGGTACTCGAGCCGAGCGGAACGCGGCTCATCGACTCGACGCCGCACGCGATCACGATGTCGGCATGGCCGGCGAGCACCGCCTGGGCGGCGAACGTCGCCGCCTGCTGGCTCGATCCGCACTGACGGTCGATGGTCGTGCCCGGCACCGTCTCGGGGAAGCCCGCCGCGAGCACGGCGTTGCGGGTGATGTTGAAGCTCTGCTCGCCGATCTGGCTGACGCATCCGCCGATCACGTCGTCGACGAGCGCCGGATCGAGGTCGTTGCGCGAGACGAGGGTGTCGAGGACGCCCGCGAGGAGGTCGACCGAGTGGATGCCCGAGAGGAGACCCCCGGGCTTGCCCCGCCCGACGGGCGTGCGGATGACATCGACGATGACGGCTTCGGTGCTCATGCGTTCCAGCCTACGACATGTCGCGGGAGGGCTGGAGACGCTGCGTCCGACTCGACCGGCGAAGCCGCGGCCACCGCGCGCTCCAGCACGACCGGTTCGCGCTCGGGGAGCACGAGCGGGTGCGTGCCGGCCATCGCCTCGATGACGCGGACGACCTGGCAGCTGTAGCCGTACTCGTTGTCGTACCAGACGTAGAGCACGGCTTCGGTGCCGTCGGCGATCGTGGCGAGCCCGTCGACGATGCCCGCACGGTTCGACCCGACGAAGTCGGTGGAGACGACCTCGGGCGACTCGATGTAGTCGATCTGCGGGCGAAGCGGCGATGTCAGCGACACCTGACGGAGGTGGCGGTTGAGCTCGGCCTTCGACGTCGGGCGCTCGAACTGCAGGTTGAGGATCGCGAGAGACACGTCAGGGGTGGGCACCCGGATGGAGCTGCCCGTGAGCTTGCCTGCGAGCTCGGGCAGCGCCTTCGCGACGGCCTTCGCCGCGCCGGTCTCGGTGATGACCATGTTGAGCGCCGCCGAGCGGCCGCGGCGATCGCCCTTGTGGAAGTTGTCGATGAGGTTCTGGTCGTTGGTGTACGAGTGCACCGTCTCGACGTGTCCGCGAACCACGCCGTAGGCGTCGTGGACGGCCTTGAGCACGGGCGTGATGGCGTTCGTCGTGCACGAAGCGGCCGAGAGGATGCGGTCGTCGGCGGCGATCTCGCCGTGGTTGATGCCGTGCACGATGTTCTTCAGCGCGCCCTTGCCGGGTGCCGTGAGGAGCACGCGGGCCACGCCCTTCGATCGCAGGTGCTGGCTGAGCCCCTCCTCGTCGCGCCAGCGACCGGTGTTGTCCACGACGATCGCATCGTCGATGCCGTACTCGGTGTAGTCGATCGACGCCGGGTCGTTCGAGTAGATGACCTGGATCAGGGTGCCGTTGGCGAGGATCGTGTTCGCCTCCTCGTCGACCTCGATCGTGCCGGCGAACGGGCCGTGCACCGAGTCGCGGCGGAGCAGGCTCGCACGCTTCACGAGATCGTTCTCGGCGCCCTTGCGCACCACGATGGCGCGCAGGCGCAGGCCCTTGCCGTGCCCGGCGTGCGCGATCAGGATGCGCGCGAGGAGGCGCCCGATGCGTCCGAAGCCGTAGAGCACGATATCGGTGCCGCGGGCCGGCTCGGCGTCGTCATCGACCAGGACCGGCGCGAGCTCGCTGCGCAGGAAGTCGATGAGCGGCACCTGCTCGCCCGACGCTCGGTGGCGTGCCATCAGGCGGGCCACGTCGATGGAGGCCGGACCGGGGCCGAGTTCGCGCAGCGCCTCAAGCACCCGCATGGTGTCGGCCAGCGGCATCTCCTCGTCGCCGGCCTGCCGCGCGAATCGGTGCGCCTTCAGCAACTCGATCGCCGAGCGGTTGATCAGCCGCCGAC
The DNA here is from genome assembly GCF_014645655.1 of Agromyces bauzanensis. Classification (GTDB taxonomy): domain Bacteria; phylum Actinomycetota; class Actinomycetes; order Actinomycetales; family Microbacteriaceae; genus Agromyces; species Agromyces bauzanensis. The sequence goes on from NZ_BMMD01000002.1 coordinate 296,195, forward strand.
CCTGTATCGACGTCACCACCCCGTGGTCTCGATAGAGGCCGCCGATGAGCGGGATCATCCGCTCGGCGAGCTCCTCTCGGGCGATCCATTCCTCGCGTCGGGCGTCGAACTCGTGGGTCACGTGGTTCCTCCTCGACCGAGCGCGCCGGAGCGCCGCCGGCCTCGTCGTGGTGGGGGGATGCTTCGATTCTACGGAATGCTCGATGCCGTCCCCGTTGCAGCCTGTTGCAGGCTTGGCGAACAGCATTCTATTATCGAATCGCCAGTTCGACTATTGATACGCCAAGGGGCCCTCGATGACCGTTGACGATCGAGCGGACACCGCGGACACGATCGAGGGCGCCAAGGCGCCGCACTCGCAAACGCTGTCGCGAGGCATCCGCGTGCTCGAGGTCCTGGCCGAGGCCGCCGGCCCGCTCACCATCGCGGAGCTCGCCGCAGCCCTGGACGTGCACCGTTCGATCGTCTATCGGCTGCTGCGCACGCTCGAGGACCACGGCCTCGTCGGGCGCACCGCCTCGGGCAGCATCGAACTCGGAGCGCGTCTCGCGGCGCTCGCCAGAAGCGTCTCGCGCGACCTGCAGTCCGCCGCGCTGCCAGAGCTCACCGCGGTGGCGAACGACCTCGGCATGACGGCCTTCGTCGGCATCCTCGACCACGGCGAGGTGGTCACGCTCGTGAGCGTCGAGCCGCGCCACGCGCACGCCACCGTCGCCCAGCGGCCGGGCACGCGCCACGCACTCGCGGTCGGCGCCCCCGGCATAGCCATCCAGACGCTCCTCACGCGCGAGCAGCGCCGCCGCCCCCTCGCTGCGGAATCCCGGCTCGACCTCGACGATGACCGCATCACCGAGGCGCACGAGCGCGGCTTCGCGGTGAGCCGCGACGAGGTGATCCCGGGCATGGCGTCGGTCGCCGTGCCGCTCGCGGTGCCCGGCCAGCCGCTCGCCGCCCTCGCGGTCGTCTACATCGGGGTGCAGGCGCGGCTCGACGACATCGGCGCCCGGCTGGCACGGGCGGCTCGCGGCATCCGGGCCGAGCTCAGCTGACGCGCATAGCGGACCCGCGACCCGCCACGCAACCGGTGGACAGACGGCCCGATCGGTGGTCGAGTGGCCCCATGGTCGCACCCCGCGAACCCGTGGGGCGAGGACCATCCGTCGAAGGGAAGATCCGTGAACATCCTCCTGATCATCGTCGCGATCATCGCCGTCATCCTGCTCTTCACGGGCGGGTTCGTCGAGTCGCTGAGCTTCCTGCTGTGGGTCGGCATCGTCCTGCTCGTCATCGCGGTCATCGTGTGGCTGGTGCGGATGATGACGGGCAGCCGTCGAGTCTGACCCGGACCAGCCGGTCCGGCGCGGTGGGTCGTGCCCACCGCGCCGACGGGCATGTGCGCAGTCGCACGGCGGCCGATCGGTGCCGGTAGACTCGTGGCGTCCAGGCGCCGCGCGCGCCGGTGCTCGAAAAATGGGCACGAAGCCGAACCGCGACGAACCGGCTCGAGCGAGACATACACGGATTCGTCAGTTCCGTTCACCGTCTCGAAGGACTTCGCATGGCCTCGGTCTCCGCGCACGTCGCGCACGCGCTCTCCGCCCGCGTCGACCACGTCTTCGGCGTCATGGGCAACGGCAACGCCGCCCTGCTCGACGCTCTCGACCGCACCTCCACCCGGTACACGCCGTTGCGCCACGAGGTCGGCGGCGTGGTGGCGGCAGACGCGTTCTTCCGCGCCTCGGGCCGCCTCGCCGCGGCGACCGCGACCTATGGTGCGGGCTTCACGAACACGCTGACCGCGCTCGCCGAGTCCGCCCAGGCGCGGATCCCCGTCGTGCTCGTCGTCGGCGACGCTCCGACCGCAGGGCTGCGCCCGTGGGATGTCGACCAGGCGGCCATGGCCGCCGCTGCACGGGTGCCGACCCTCACGATGAGCCGCGAGGATGCCGCGGCCACGACCCTGCGCGCGATCGAGCACGCGCTCGCCCACCGCACGGCCGTGGTGCTCGCGATCCCCTACGACCTCGCCACGGCCGACGCCGGAGACCTGCCCGCTGCCGGCGCAGTCCCGCCTGTCGCCCTGCCCGCACCGCTCATGCCGGACGGCCGGCGGCTCGACCTGGTCGCCGAGCTGCTCACAGGCGCACGTCGGCCGTTCCTCCTCGCCGGCCGCGGCGCCTGGCTCGCCGGCGCGGGCGAGCAGCTCGGCCGGCTCGCGGACCTCACGGGCGCCGTCACCGCGTCGACCGCACTCGCCCGAGGCATCTTCCCCGAACCGCGCTTCGACCTCGGCGTCACCGGCGGGTTCGGTCAGGAGCACGCGATGGCGCTCGTGCACGAGGCGGATGTCGCGGTCGTCTTCGGCGCCGGACTCAACCAGTACACGATGCGGTTCGGCCGGCTCTTCGCGCCGGGCACGCGGGTCGTGCAGGTCGACCTCGCCCCCGAGGCGACGCACCCCACGGTCACCGACTTCGCTCCGGGCGACGCGCGGCTCGCGGCATCCGGGATCGCCGACCGACTGGAACAGGCGCACGCGTCGTCGAACGGCTGGCGCGAGTCGGTCGACTTCGCCCCGCTCCGCCGGCTGCACCCCGGCGACGACGTCGCTCCCGACGGCCGGCTCGACCCGCGCCGCGTCGCGGCCCGCCTCGGCGAACTGCTGCCCGGGGACCGCGTCGTCGTGTCCGACGGCGGGCACTTCATCGGCTGGGCGAACATGTACTGGCCGGTGGCGTCGCCCGACCGCATGCTCATGGTCGGCACGGCGTTCCAGTCGATCGGACTGGGCCTGCCCAGCGTGCCGGGCGCCGCCGCGGCGAAGCCCGAGTCGGCCATCGTGCTGACGACGGGCGACGGCGGCGGCCTCATGGCGCTCGCCGACCTCGAGAGCGCCGTGCGAACGGCCGCCGGGCGCGGCATCGCCGTGGTCTGGAACGACGCGGCCTACGGCGCCGAGGTGAACCTCTACGGGCTGCAGGGCTACGCCGAGGCGCCCATGCTCATTCCCGAGGTCGACTTCGCGGCCCTCGCGACCGCCGTCGGCGCCGAGGGCGTCGTGGTGCGCGAACTCGCCGACCTCGACCGGCTCGCGACCTGGGCAGCCGGGCCGGTCGGCGAGCGCCGGTTCCTGCTGCTGGACTGCCGCATCTCGGGGCGCGTCATCGCGCCGTACCAGCACGAGGTGATCGCGGTCAACCGACGATGAGCCGACGCCCACGCGGGCCCTCCGCCCCGCCGGATGTTTCCGTTCCCGCGCGACGTGCCCGCTGGAGCGGGCACGTCGCGCGGGAACGGAAACATGCCGGTGTGGTCCGCGACGGGGGCGGATGCGGCTCACCGCAGAGCCGGGTGAACGTGACACACATCATATATGATATGAGATACCACATCTGACGACCGGATCGAATACGATCGAGACCGAGTCCTCGACAACGAAGTGGAGCCAACGCTTGCTCGATCCAGCACGCATCGCCGAGATCGCCGACGAACTCGTCGCCGCCGATCGCGATCGATCCATCGTCCCCCTCCTCACGGCGCGCAACCCCGACATGACCGTCGAGGACGCATACGCCGTGCAGCAGCTCTGGGCCGAGCGCCGCGCCGAGCAGGGCGCGCGACTCGTCGGCCGCAAGATCGGGCTCACCTCCAAGGCCATGCAGGTCGCCACGGGCATCACCGAGCCCGACTACGGGGTGATCTTCGACGACATGGTCATCGAGTCGGGCACGAGCGTGGAGTTCGACCGGTTCTCGAACGTGCGCATCGAGGTCGAGCTCGCCTTCACGCTCGCGAAGCCGCTCGCCGGCCCCGACACGACCATCTTCGACGTGCTCGACGCCACCGCCTACGTCGTGCCCGCGCTCGAGATCCTGAATTCGCACGTCGAGATGGCCGGTCGCACGATCGTCGACACCATCTCCGACAACGCGGCCATGGGCGCGATGGTGGTCGGGGGGAATCCCGTGCGGGTCGACGCGGTCGACCTCCGCTGGGTCTCGGCGCTGCTCTACCGCAACCAGGTCATCGAGGAGTCCGGCGTCGCGGCGGCGGTGCTCGGCCACCCCGCCATGGCCGTCGCGTGGCTCGCGAACAGGCTCGCGCAGCACGGCCAGTCGCTCGGCGCCGGCGAGATCATCCTCGCGGGGTCGTTCACGCGCCCCATGTGGGTCGAACGGGGCGACACCGTGCACGCCGACTACGGACAGCTGGGGGCCATCACATGCCGATTCGAATGACACTGCCGCCGACCTTCGGCGACCGGCTCGCGGCATCCGACCGGCCGCTCGTCGGGATGTGGGTGTGCTCCGGCAGCCCGCTCATCGCCGAGATCGCCGCGGGCAGCGGACTGGACTGGCTGCTCATCGACGGCGAGCACTCCCCCAACTCGCTCGAGTCGATCCTCGCCCAGCTCCAGGCCGTGGCCGCCTACCCGGCCACCCCGCTCGTGCGCCCGCCGTACGGCGACGTCGTGACGATCAAGCAGTACCTCGACCTCGGTGTGCAGAACCTCCTCGTGCCCATGGTCGACTCGGCCGAGCACGCCGCCGAGATGGTGCGCGCGGTGCGCTACCCGCCGGCGGGCGTCCGCGGGGTGGGCAGCGCGCTCGCCCGCGCGTCGCGATGGAACCGGGTGCCCGACTACCTCGCGGATGCCTCGGGCACGATCTCGCTCACGGTGCAGATCGAATCCGTGGCCGCGGTCGAGCACGTGACGGAGATCCTCGCGGTCGACGGCGTCGACGCGATCTTCGTCGGCCCGTCGGACCTCGCGGCCTCGATGGGACTGCTCGGGCAGCAGGAGCATCCCGACGTGGTGACCGCTGTCGAGCACTGCATGCGCGCGGCCGCGGCGGCCGGGAAACCCGCCGGGGTGAACGCGTTCGCTCCCGCCGTCGCCGACCGGTACCTCGAGGCCGGGGCGGCGTTCGTGCTCGTGGGCGCGGACGTCGCGATGCTGGCTCGCGCGTCGGAGGCGCTCGCAGGCCGCTTCATCCGGACCGGCGGGGGCCCCGGCGACGATGCGGGGAGCGGGCCGCGCGCCGGCTATTGAGCGGCGCCTCCCCTGTCGTGCATGATCGTATATGATTTCAGATACAACGAGACGAGGATGTCCATGACCACCGACGAGATCGCCACCCCCGGCAAGATCATCGCCGTGCACCTCAACTACCGGTCGCGCGCGGCGCAGCGCGGCCGCACGCCCGCAGCCCCGAGCTACTTCCTGAAGCCGACGTCTTCGGTGGCGGCCTCCGGCAGCACGCTCGAACGTCCTGCCGGCACCGAACTGCTCGCCTTCGAGGGCGAGATCGCGCTCATCATCGGCGAGCCCGCGCGGCGCGTCTCCCCCGAGGAGGGCTGGCGGCACGTGGCATCCGTCACCGCGGCCGACGACTTCGGCCTCTACGACCTGCGGGCGGCCGACAAGGGCTCGAACGTGCGCTCGAAGGGCGGAGACGGCTTCACGCCGCTCGGCCCGGCCGCGATCCCAGCGGAAGCCGTCGACCCCGCCGGCCTCCGCGTGCGCACGTGGGTCAACGGCCGACTCGTGCAGCACGACACGAGCGACACGCTGCTCTTCCCGTTCGGCCAGCTCGTCGCCGACCTCTCACAGCTCATGACCCTCGAGACCGGCGACGTCATCCTCACCGGCACACCGGCAGGCTCGTCGGTCGTCGTGCCCGGCGACGTCGTCGAGGTCGAGGTGGACGCACCGGATGCCCCGGGCGCGCCCTCGAGCGGGCGACTCGTGACGACCATCACCGAGGGCACCGTGCCGTTCGGCGACTTCGGCACCACGCCGGCGGTCGACGACCTGCAGCGCGAGGAGGCGTGGGGCAGTGCCGAGGCCGCGGGCCTCGCCCCGGTCGCTGAGCCCGTCGAAGGGACCGCGCCGGGGCAGCTCCCTTCGACAGGCGCGGGGAGCGAAGAGTTCGAGCTCACCCACGACCTGCGCGAGCGCCTCTCCGGGGTCGGCGTCGCGACCCTCTCGGTCGCGCTCCGCAAGCGCGGCTACCACGACGTCTTCATCGAGGGCGTCTCATCGAACCACGACGGCGACCGCATCGTGGGTCGCGCGAGGACCCTCCGGTTCATCCCCTTTCGGCCCGACCTCTTCCAGCGCCACGGCGGCGGATTCAACGCGCAGAAGCGCGCGTTCGACACCGTGGCGCCCGGCGAGGTGCTCGTGGTCGAGGCCCGCGGCGAGCGCGGGACCGGCACCGTGGGCGACGTGCTCGCGCTCCGCGCCCAGGTGCGCGGCGCCGCCGGCATCGTCACCGACGGCGGCGTGCGCGACTACGACGTGGTGCGCGGCTTCGAGCTCCCCGTGTTCTCGCAGGGCGCGCACCCCTCGGTGCTGGGCCGCCGGCACGTGCCGTGGGAGACCGACGTGACGATCGCGTGCGGCGGCGCCGCCGTGCAGCCCGGCGACGTCATCGTGGGCGACGGTGACGGCGTCATCGTGATCCCGCCCGCGCTCGTCGAGGAGGTGCTCGCCGAGGCGGAGACCCAGGAGCGCGAGGACGCCTGGGTCGCCGAGCAGGTCGCGGCCGGGGCATCCGTCGACGGACTGTTCCCGATGAACGCCGAGTGGCGGGTCCGCTACGAGGCGGCCCTTCGACTGGCTCAGGGACCGACCTCATGACCGGGGCGAGCAAGTCGCAGCGGGCCTACGACTACCTCCGCGAGCGCATCGACGACGGTCGCTTCGTGCCCGGCTACCGGCTCGTGCTCGGCCAGATCGCGCGCGAGCTCGACGTCTCGGTGGTCCCCGTGCGCGAGGCCATCCGGCGCCTCGAGGCCGAGGGGTACGTCACGTTCGAACGCAACGTCGGCGCCCAGGTCGCGCTCATCAAGGAGACCGAGTACCTGCACACCATGCAGACGCTCTCCATCGTCGAGGGCGCGGCGACCTCGCTGTCGGCGCCGTACCTCACCGCCGACCAGCTGCAGCGGGCCCGGCAGATCAACGAGCGGATGCGGAGGCTCCTCGACGACTTCGACCCGCACCGCTTCACGGCGCTCAACACCGAGTTCCACGCCGCGCTCTACGAGGCGTGCCCGAACCCGCACATCCTCGACCTCGTGCACCGCGGCTGGAACCGCCTGAAGCTCCTGCGCGACACGTCGTTCAGCTTCGTGCCGGGCCGCGCCGCCGAGTCCGTGGCCGAGCACGAGCGCATCATCGAGCTCATCGAGTCGGGCGCCGACGCGCTCGAGATCGAGCTCGCCGCCCGGGCCCACCGCACCGCCACGCTCGACGCGGTGCTCGCCTACACCGCCGAGCACAAGCATCCGGCCCCGCGCCGGGCCACGGAGCCGCAGCTCGCCACGACCATCGACTGACCCACCGAACGAGGAACACATGACGCGTCACATCCCCGAGGGACTGCCCGACCGCATCCGCCACTTCATCGACGGCGAGTTCGTCGACTCGGTCGGCGGCGAGACGTTCGACGTGCTCGACCCCGTGTCGAACGAGACCTACGTGCAGGCCGCGGCCGGTCAGAAGGCCGACATCGACCGCGCCGTCGCCGCCGCCAGGCGCGCCTTCACCGAGGGCTCGTGGCCGCGGATGCTGCCCCGCGAGCGCTCCCGGGTGCTGCACCGCATCGCCGACGGCGTGGAGGCGCAGGACGCACGCCTCGCCGAGCTCGAGACCTTCGACACCGGCCTGCCGATCACGCAGGCCCTCGGACAGGCGCGTCGCGCGGCCGAGAACTTCCGCTTCTTCGCCGACCTGATCGTCGCCCAGGCCGACGACACCTACAAGGTCCCCGGCCGGCAGGTGAACTACGTGAACCGCAAGCCGATCGGCGTCGCGGGGCTGATCACGCCGTGGAACACGCCGTTCATGCTCGAGTCGTGGAAGCTGGCCCCCGCGCTCGCCACCGGCAACACCGTCGTGCTGAAGCCCGCCGAGTTCACGCCGCTCTCGGCATCGCTGTGGGCCGACATCTTCCGCGAGGCAGGCCTCCCCGACGGGGTGTTCAACCTCGTCAACGGCCTCGGCGAGGAGGCGGGCGACGCGCTCGTCAAGCACCCCGACGTGCCGCTCATCTCGTTCACGGGCGAGAGCCGCACCGGCCAGATCATCTTCGGCAACGCGGCGCCCTTCCTCAAGGGCCTCTCGATGGAGCTCGGCGGCAAGAGCCCGGCGGTGGTCTTCGCCGACGCCGACCTCGACGCGGCGGTCGACGCCACGATCTTCGGCGTGTTCTCGCTCAACGGCGAGCGCTGCACCGCGGGCAGCCGCATCCTCGTCGAGCGTTCGATCTACGACGAGTTCGTCGAGAAGTACGCCGCGCAGGCGAAGCGCGTCGTCGTGGGCGACCCGCACGACCCGAAGACCGAGGTCGGCGCGCTCGTGCACCCCGAGCACTACGAGAAGGTCATGAGCTACGTCGAGATCGGCAAGGCCGAGGGCCGCCTCGTCGCCGGCGGCGGCCGCCCCGAGGGCTTCCCCACGGGCAACTACGTCGCCCCGACGGTGTTCGCGGATGTCCCGAAGGACGCGCGGATCTTCCAGGAGGAGATCTTCGGGCCGGTCGTCGCGATCACGCCCTTCGACTCCGACGCGGAGGCGCTCGAACTCGCGAATGGCGTGAAGTACGGCCTCGCCGCCTACATCTGGACCAACGACCTCAAGCGCGCGCACAACTTCGCGCAGGCGGTCGAGGCCGGCATGGTGTGGCTGAACTCGAACAACGTCCGCGACCTGCGCACACCCTTCGGCGGCGTGAAGGCCTCGGGCCTCGGCCACGAGGGCGGCTACCGCTCGATCGACTTCTACACCGACCAGCAGGCGGTGCACATCACCCTCGGTGCGGTGCACAATCCGACGTTCGGCAAGCAGGAGCACCACGACGAGACCGACCCGGACGACCCGGACCCTCGCTGACCCCCAGTCCAACCGCAGAGGAACATCGAGCAAGGACGCGAAATGAGCACCAACGACAAGACCCTCACCTCCTCGGGCTTCTACGTCTCGCAGGAGGCCCCCATCCACGCCGACCACCCGATCCCGACCCCATCGGCGCCGGCGCCGGACATCCTGCGCTGCGCCTACATGGAGCTCGTCGTCACCGACCTGCAGCGCTCGCGCGCGTTCTACGTCGACGTGCTGGGCCTCACCGTGACGGAGGAGGACGAGGACACCGTCCACCTCCGCTCCCTCGAGGAGTTCATCCACCACAACCTCGTGCTGCGCAAGGGTCCCGTTGCAGCGGTCGCCGCGTTCAGCTACCGCGTGCGCACTCCCGAGGACCTGGACAAGGCCGTCGCGTTCTACACGGAGCTCGGATGCCGCGTCGAGCGCCGCGCCGAGGGCTTCACCACGGGGATCGGCGACTCGGTGCGTGTCGAGGACCCGCTGGGCTTCCCCTACGAGTTCTTCCACGACGTCGACCACGTCGAGCGCCTCGCGTGGCGCTACGACCTGTACACCCCGGGCGCACTCGTGCGCCTCGACCACTTCAACCAGGTCACCCCCGACGTGCCGCGCGCCACGAAGTTCATGCAGGACCTCGGCTTCCGGGTCACCGAGGACATCCAGGATGAGGCGGGTACCGTCTACGCCGCCTGGATGCGCCGCAAGCCGACGGTGCACGACACCGCCATGACCGGCGGCGACGGCCCCCGCATGCACCACGTCGCGTTCTCCACCCACGAGAAGCACAACATCCTCGCCATCTGCGACAAGCTCGGCGCCCTGCGCATGAGCGACCGCATCGAGCGCGGTCCCGGACGCCACGGCGTCTCGAACGCGTTCTACCTCTACCTGCGCGACCCCGACGGCCACCGGGTCGAGATCTACACGCAGGACTACTACACGGGCGATCCCGACAACCCCGTCGTCACCTGGGACGTGCACGACAACCAGCGCCGTGACTGGTGGGGCAACCCGGTCGTGCCCTCGTGGTACACCGAGGCGTCGCTCGTGCTCGACCTCGACGGCACCCCGCAGAAGGTCGTCGCCCGCACCGACGCCAGCGAGATGGCCGTCACCATCGGTGCCGACGGGTTCTCGTACACCCGTCCCGAGGAGGGCGAGGCCTCGATGCCCGAGTGGAAGCAGGGCGAGTACAAGCTCGGCCACCAGCTCTGACCGGCTCGCCGACGAAGTCGGCCGGATTCGTCAGGTGTGTCAGTCCTCGTCGGTCGCGGCCGACTCGGCGGCGAGGAACGCGATCGCCGCGTCCTTGAACGCGCGCGACGTGAGCGTGGACACGTGGTCGCGGCCCGGGATGGTGACCAGGTCGCTGTCCCATTCGAGCGCGAGCTCCTGCACGCCCTCGGGAACCGGATCCTGCTCGCCCGCGACGAAGAGGGTCGGGATGCCTCCGGGAATCGACAGCGGTGCGCCCAGCACGCCCTCGATGCAGGCGAGCAGCGCCTCGCGGTCGGCGCCCGCGGCGATCGCCGGCCGCAGCACCCGCTCGAGGTGCGGGTTGCCCGAGGGCTCGTCGCGGAGCAGCACGCCCCGGGCCTCGTCGAGATCCCAGGTGGCGAACCACTCCCGCGGCCCCGCCCCGCCGATCACGACGCGGCGGACGCACTCGGGCGCGAGCTCGGCCAGGCCCGAGACGACCCGGTTGCCCATGGAGTAGCCGACGACGTCGACGCGCGTCGCCCCGACCGAGTCGAGCACCGCGACGAGGTCGGCACCCTGGCGCTCGGGCGTGTACGAGTCGGCGTCGGCCGGCTTGTCGCTCTCGCCGTGGCCGCGCAGGTCGACCGTTATGACCGCGCGGCCCGCGTCGAGCAGCGCGCGCACCCAGCCGGTGCCCTCCCAGGTGACCCGCGAGTTCGACGCGAACCCGTGCACGAGCAGCACCGGCGGCAGCGAGGCATCCGATTCGCCCTCGTCGTGCACCCGGTAGGCGATGAGCACGCCGTCGGGCGACTCCGCGTGCAGCGTCGGCGCCGGCGAGGCGGCCGCGGCGCGGTTCACGCTTCCTGCTCCTCGAGCGCACCCGACTCGGTGATGACGGCGCCCGCGTGCCCGAGCTCGGCGAGCGCCGCCTCGGAGGACCCGGGCGCGACCCCTGCCACGAGGTCGGTGAACACGCGCACGTGCTGTCCGTGCTCGAGGGCGTCGAGCGCGCTTGCGCGAACGCAGTAGTCGGTCGCGAGGCCGACCACGTCGATGTCGGTGATGCCGCGCGAGGTGAGCAGTTCGCTCACCGTGGCCGCCGCGTCATCCGTGCCCTCGAAGATCGAGTACGCGGGCACCCCCTGCCCCTTGCGGATGTGCACGTCGACGAGGCCCGTGTCGAGCGCCGGGTGGTACTCGGCACCCTCGGTGCCCTCCACGCAGTGCGGGGGCCACGAGTCCACGAAGTCGGGATCCATGTCGCCGACGGCGAAGTGGCCGCCGTTGTCGTTCTCGCTCGAGTGCCAGTCGCGGGATGCCACGACCACGCGGTAGTCGTCGCGGTGCCGGCCGAGGAACTCGGTCACCCCGGCGGCCACCGCCGCTCCCCCGTCGACGCCGAGTGCGCCCTCCTCGGTGAAGTCGTTCTGCACGTCGATGATGAACAACGCCCGCGTCATGGTGTCTCCTTCGCTCGTCTGGCACGCGAATCGCGCGCCGCCGTGCCTCCCATTCTTCCAGCCCGCGCAGGCGCGCTCACTGGTCTGAGAGATTGTCGCCGCAGAGGAAGAAGCCGGTCGTCAGGGTGTCGATGGCCTGCTTGGCGTCGTCGGACACGTCGCCAAGGGCGTAGATCGCGAACGTGAGGGTCGCACCGTCCTGCGCGCGGACGACGCCCGAGAGCGTGTAGCCCGTCTCGATCCAGCCGGTCTTGGCCGAGACCGCCCCGGCGGCGACGGCGTTGTCGCCGGCGAAGCGGTCGCTGTACGACAGCGACCCCCGCTGTCCCGACACCGGCAGTCCGTCCATGACGACGCCGAGGTTCGCCTCCCGGGCGTTGATCTTCACGAACAACTGCGTGAGGTAGGAAGGCGGCACCGCGTTGTCGTCACTCAGCCCCGAGCCGTCGACGACCGTGATGCCGGTCGTGTCGAGGCCGTACGCGGCGAGCCCCTGCAGCACGCCCTGGTTGACCGCCCCGAACGTGTTGCCCGCGCCCGTCTCGATCGCCACGAGCCGCGCGAGCATCTCGGCGACCGTGTTGTCGGAGACGACGAGCGCCTTGTCGACGAGCTGGGCGACGGTCGGCGAGCGCACCTGCCCGAGCTGCGCGGCACCCGACGGCACGGTGCCCCGCTCGATCACCCGGATGCCGCCGAGTTCGGCCGCGAACGCCTCGCCGGCCCGCGAGATCGGGTCGCCGCTGCGCCACGACGTGTTCGCGGTCGGATCGTCGCGATCCCCGTCGACCTGGAGTGCCGTGATGTTCGACATGTAGCCGTACTCGCGTTCGACCAGATCCCAGCTCGGCTCCCACTCGTCGCCGCCGAAGTACGTGGCGTCGAGCACGAGCTTCGTCAGCGGCGGGTTCGCCGGGTCGGCCTCCCAGGCCGCGCGCACCTGAGCCGCGAGCTCGTCGAGGTGCGCGGCGCCCGGGTACACCGTCTCGGTGCCGCTCGGCGTGCGCGAGAGCGTGACGTCGCCGCCTCCGACGAGCACCGCGGAGCCGGGCTCCGCGCCCTTCACGACGGTCGTCGCCGCGCGGAAGTCGGGGCCGAGCACCGACAGCGCGGCCGCCGAGGTGAGGACCTTCATCACGCTTGCCGTGCGCGAGGGCGTCGTGCCGCCGCGATCGTAGAGCACCTCGCCTGTGGCCGCGTTCACGACCTGCGCCTGCAGGTTCGCGAGGCGGCCGTCGGCGGCGCGGTCGGCGACCGAGCATGTGCGGATGCGGCTCGGGGTCACCGCGGCCGCGGGTGCGGGCCTGGCCGGCTCGGCCGTCGGCGTGGGCGGCGGCGCGGTCGCGGCGCCGGCCCCGGCGGGCGCGTTCACCGCCGCCCCGGCGGCGAGCGCGCCCGAGCCGAGCAGCGCGAGCGCGAGCACGCCGGCCGTGATGAGGAGCGCGAGCCGGTGCTTCCGAGCGAAGGCGACGACGGATGCCGCGAGCCCGCGCCTGGCGGTCGAATCGGCGCGGTTCGCGGAGTCGTTGACGGGGTCGCCGGGCGTCGTGGGCTCGCCCGCGGCATCCGTCTCGTCGATCACCCGGGAATTGTACGCGGCCGTCTCGGGCGGTTCCTGAGGATCCCCCGGCGCACGACGGCGCGACCCGGGCGACGACCGCCGCGGCCGCACCCCGGCCGCACCCCGGTCACTCGCCGGTCACTCGCCGGTCACTCGCCGGGGTAACGGAGCCCGATCTCCTCGCGGATCGCGTCGAGCGTGCCCATGATCGCGACGGTCTCGTCGATCGGGAGCACATCGCCCGTGAGGTTCCCCTCGGCGACGAGCCGCTCGACCGCCGCCGCCTGGAAGTGCATGCCGCGGCCGGTCACGTCGGAACGGAACTCCTCGAGCACCGAACCGTCGGGCGCGACCACGCGGAAGGTCGTCGGCGTGTACCAGACCCGGTCGATCTCGATCCGGGCGTCGGTGCCGAGCACCGACGCGGTGTTGGGTCCGAGGGTGTGGCTCGCCGAGAGCGTCGTCGCGAGCCGATCGCCGTCGTACCCGAAGATCGTCGCGATCTGGGCGTCGGCGCCCGTGGCCTTGAAGGTGGCCGTCGTCTGGACCGTGAGCGGCGCGCCGAACAGGTCCCACGCGAACGAGATCGGATAGATACCGAGGTCGAGCAGGGCGCCGCCGCCGAGCTCGAGCGCGTTGATGCGGTGCTCGGGATCATCGGGGAGCCGCTGGGTGTGGTCGGCGATGAGGGTGCGCAGCTCGCCGAGCGTGCCGTCGGCGATGATCTCGCGGATGCGCACCATGTGCGGCAGGTACCGGGTCCACATGGCCTCGAGTATGAGGAGCCCCCGCTCGGCGGCGAGGTCGGCGAGCTCCTGCGCCTCTCGGGCGTTCACGGTGAACGGCTTCTCCACGAGCACGTGCTTGCCCGCCTCGAGCGCGAGTCGTGCGCTCGCCGCGTGCATCGGATGCGGCGTCGACACGTAGACGACGTCGACCTCGGGGTCGGCGACGAGGGACTCGTAGCTGTCGTGGGCGGTCGGGATGTCGAACTTCGCGGCGAACGCGTCGGCCGCCTCCCTGGACCGCGAGCCCACCGCCTGCACCGTGAAGCCGTTGAGCGTGAGGTCGTTCGTGAAGAGTCGGGCGATACCGCCCGTTGCCAGGATGCCCCAGCGCAGTCGATCCGTCATGGCCCGAAGCCTAGCGTCGGAGCCGCCCGCCCAGCGTGCGATGCCCCGGCTGAGGAGTTACGACCGCTCCGGCTCCGAGTCAAGGGATTGATCCGAACCCTGCCGAGCGATTACTCGTGGAGTATGGAGCGCATCTACTACGCCGGCGACCAGTTCCTCACGGGCACGGCCATCGCGAACGCACTGGTGTCGTACGCGGCCGCCCTCGGCCGTCGCGGCACGACGGGTGCCATCGAGATCCCGGTGCGCCACCCGGACGACGGCAGGCTCAGCGTGGTGAACTTCCTCGTCGGTCCCGCGAGCCAGATCGTGACCGAGCGCATCGACGCGGGGGACGACGACGAGCTCCGCGACGAGCAACTCGTGGAGCGGCTGCGGTCGCTGACCGCCGAGCTGGCGCCCATGCATCCGATCACGAACCACGGCGTGCCCGACACCGAACAGGCCGTCGACTACGACTGGACCGACGAGGTCTAGTCCGAGGTCTCGGACGTCTGGGCCAGGTGGCCATCCGCGGAATCGTCGGCCTGATCGGCCGCGGTCGGCGGCTCGTCGGGGATCGGCAGGAGCGCGATCGGGATGCCCGGACCGACGAGGATTTCGGCGGCCTGCGGCCGGCCCTCGCCGTAGTTCACGCGGATCCAGATCGAGCGCCCGTCGCGGTGCGCCGCCTCGACCTCCGACTTCATCTGATCGAAGCCCTCCTGGCCGATCGAGAACTCGCGGCCGCCGTAGATGATGCCGATGCGCTTCATGGCTCCCGGTCTCCACTGGTGCCGGTGTCCTCGGGCTCGGGCATGAGGTGCAGTCCGCTCGGCGAGTTCGCCGTGCCCATGAGCAGGTCGATCCACGCCCGGTTGATCGACGGCTGGCGCCCGCCCGCGTACTTGAAGTGGAGCGGGACCGTCGGATGGATCCAGAGCGTCGACCGCCCGTCGCCGACCGCCGGATCGTCGCGCCAACTGAAGTAGAACGACTCCCCCCGCCGGAGCTTGGCGCCGATCACGAGTTGCAGGTGAGCGAGGACGCGGTCGTCGAAGTCCACCGTCAACGTCGAATCGTAGGTCAGTCTGCCCACCGGGCCCCCCGATGCTCTGCATCCCGGCGATCGGGTACCCGCCGGGTCGTTGCGCCCAGACTAGCCGTGGCGGGCAGCCTGCCGCGCCCCCTTGACGAGTGGCGCGCGCGGTGCCTGCGCACGTGTCGGCGGGAGGGCTTCCACCGGCCGAACACGCCGTTCCGCCGCGAGGTCCGCGCGGGTGGTGTGCTGCACCGCCGAGCACCGCCGCGAAACCGCCGGCCCTCGTCAACGCGCTCGACGCCCCGCTCCCGACCGAGCGCGTGGTGGTGCCCGACGGCGGCAACGTGAATGTCGCGCAGCCGCACCGGCTGTAGTGTTGTCCGAGCCTGGCCGCGACTTCCGAGGAGGGCATTCGATGGGTGTTGGCGAGAACCCGGAGCCGGCCGCATGAGCCGGGGCGTGGCCACGAAGCGGGGCCGGCGACCGATCACCCTGGGCCTTCGCGCGAACGCGGCGCAGTTCACGATCCTGGTGGCCATCAACGCGCTGGTCGGCGGCATGGTCGGCCAGCAGCAGACGGTCCTGCCACTGCTCGCCGAGGACGAGTTCGGGCTCACCGGCTACACGTTCATGTTCACCTACGTGATCGCTTTCGGCGTCACCAAGGCGACCGCGAACTACTTCGCCGGCGCATGGTCGGACAGGTTCGGCCGCAAACCGGTGCTGATCGCGGGATGGCTGTTCGCGGTGCCGGTGCCTCTGATGCTGATCTGGGCCCCCGAGTGGGGCTGGGTCGTGGCGGCCAACGTGCTGCTGGGCGTCAACCAGGGGCTGACCTGGTCAACCACGGTGATCATGAAGATCGACCTGGTCGGTCCGAAGCAGCGGGGCCTGGCGATGGGCCTGAACGAGGCCGCCGGCTACGGTGCCGTCGCCATCACCTCGATGGCGGCCGGCTACCTGGCCGCGGAGTTCGGCCTCCGGCCTGCGCCGTTCCTCCTCGGCCTGACCTACACCGCGCTCGCACTGGGGCTTTCCACGCTGGCGGTCAGGGAGACCCGGGGCCACGCCGAGGCCGAGGCATCCGGTCACGTGCCCCGCGCCGACGGCCGGCATGACCATCTGCACGGCGAGCTCAGCAACCGCGAGGTGTTCGCGCAGACCAGCTTCCGCGAGCCTGCCCTCTCCTCTGCGAGCCAGGCGGGCCTGGTCAACAACCTCAACTTCGGCCTGTCGTGGGGACTGTTCCCGCTGCTGTTCGCAAGCTCGGGGCTCCCTGTCGGCCAGATCGGCGTGCTGTTCGCGCTCTATCCCGCGATGTGGGGCATCGGCCAGCTCTTCACCGGCGCACTGTCGGACCGGTGGGGCCGCAAGTACCTCATCGTCACGGGCATGTCCACCCAGGCCGCCGCCCTCGCCGTGATCGCGTCCGCCGAAAGCTTCGAGCTGTGGGCAGCGGGGACCATGCTGCTCGGCGCGGGCACGGCGATGGTCTACCCGACCCTGCTCGCGGTGGTCGGGGACGTGGCGCACCCGGCATGGCGGGGACGCGCCGTCGGCATCTACCGGGTCTGGCGCGACCTGGGCTACGCGGTCGGCGCGCTCATGGGCGGTGTCGTCGCCGACCTGTGGAGCCTACGCACCGCCGTCTGGGTGGCGGCGGCGGTCAGCGTCGTCTCCGCCGTGGTGGTCGCCGTGAGGATGTACGAGACGCATCATCGTCCCGCCGAGATGACGCCGGAGTCGGCTGACCATGGGTGACCGATACCGAGGCCGTCGACACCGACGAGCTGGTTCGCCGCATCGACGGCGGTGATGCGATCCTCCTGGATGTCCGTCCGGAGCCGGGGTATGCCGGAGGACACCTCCCGGGCGCGAAGCACATCCCCCTCGAGGAGCTGACCGGACGGCTGTCCGACCTCCCCCGCGATCGCGAGATCGTCGCGTACTGCCGCGGACGGTACGGTGTCCTGGAGTGGTGCCTGCCGGACTCCCGGTCGCGACCTCACGCACGGAGCCGCCTGTGGGAATCGAACCCACGACCTATTCATTACGAGTGAATCGCTCTGCCGACTGAGCTAAGGCGGCGTGGCCAGCGCATCACCGATGCGATCCCGCTGGCACGAGAGTCCATGTTAGCGGATCCGGAGGGCAGCGTTGACCACGTCAGCAGCCTGGGTCGTTCGCGGGTACCGTGCCGTCGATGAGGAACGCCTCGACCGTGTCGTCGACGCACGCGTTGGACTTGTTGTAGGCCGTGTGGCCCTCGCCGTCGTAGCTCACGAGCACGCCGCTCGCGAGCTGGTCGGCGAGCGCCACCGCCCACTCGTAGGGCGTCGCCGGGTCGCCGGTGGTGCCGATCACGAGGATCGGCGCCGCACCCTCGGCGTGGATGGGCCCGCGCTCGCGCTCGCCCTGGTGCGGCCAGTTCACGCACGCCAGGTCGCCGAAGCCGAAGTACGGCCCGATGGTCGGCGCGGCGGCGGCGACCGACGCGGCCTTCTCGCGCATGACGCCGACATCGGACTGGTACGCGTAGTCGAGGCAGTTGATCGCCCGGAAGGACTCGGTCGAGTTGTCGAGATAGGTGCCGTCCTCGTTGCGGCCGTTGTATCCGTCGGCGAACGAGAGCGCGTAGTCGGCCTCACCGAACATGACGGACTCGAGCATCTGGCTCAGGTACGGCCAGGAGTCGGCACTGTACAGGGGGTAGATGATGGCGGTGAGCAGCGTGTCGGCGCCCACCATGCGGCCATCGGAACCGCGTAGCGGGCTCGCGTCGACCGAGGCGAGCAGGCGGCCGACCTCGGCCATGCCGTCGTCGGCCGTGCCGTCGAAGGGGCACTCCGTTCCGGTCAGGCAGTCCTCGAGGTAGGCGTGCAGCGCCTGTTCGAAGCCGATCGCCTGCGCCTCGGTGACCTCGGCGTCGCTCGCCGATGGATCGATCGCGCCGTCGAGCACGAGGCGGCCCACCTTCTCGGGGTAGAGCTCGGCGTACGTCGCTCCGAGGAACGTGCCGTAGGAGTAGCCGAGGTAGTTGAGCTGCTCGTCGCCGAGGATCGCCCGCAGCAGGTCGAGATCGCGCGCCGCGCTCACGGTGTCGACCTCGCCGAGGAGGTCGCCCGTGCGCTCGGCGCAGGCCTGCCCGAAGTCCGCCGAGGCCGCCCCGACCGCGTCGACCCAGGCGTCGCTGCCGCGCTCGGCCGGCACGATGCCGTAGAGGTACTCGTCCATCTGCTCGGCGTCGTAGCAGGCCACCGCCGACGACTGGCCGACTCCGCGAGGGTCGAAGCCCACGACATCGAACCGCTCCTGCAGCGGTTCGCCGACCGCGTAAGCGAGCGACTCGGCGATGAACTCGTAGCCCGAACCGCCGGGACCGCCCGGGTTCACGAGCAGCGACCCGATCCGGTCGCCGCTCGCGACGTGGCGCACGAGTGCGAGCTCGATCTCGCCGCGCTCGGGGTCGTCCCAGTCGAGCGGCGCCGTCGCGCTCGCGCAGCCGAGCCCGTCGCCGCAGCGCTCCCATTCGAGCACCTGCGTGTAGAACGGGCGCAGCGCCTCGGCGACGTCCTCCCCGGTCGGGGTCGACACGGGCTTCTCGGCGTCCAGGATCGACGGAAGGCACCCCGTGAGGGCGAACGTGGCGACGAGCACGCCTGCGGCCGCGACCGCACGGACGCGCCGCGGCATCCGCCCCCTCGTGGTGCTGGTGCGTGCCCCGGTCATGCGGCTCCCTGTTCGGTCGTGGCGGTGCGGATCGCGCTCACGAGCATCGCCTCGAGGGCGAGCGCCGGTTGCACGTTGCCGTCGATGCGCTCGCGCGCGGCCTGGATGGCGTCGAGCGTGGCGAGCGTCGTCGCGGGAGCAGCAGATGCCGCGGCCCGGCGCAGCTCGGGCTCCAGCTCGCGATTGACGAGGTCGACACGGGCGTCGAGCTGGATCAGCAGGATGTCGCGGTACAGCGACGCGAGGTCGACGAGGATGCGGTCGATGCCGTCGCGGAGGCTCCTGGTGGCCCGGCGCTTCTGGTCGTCGTCGAGGGCCTTCAACTGCGGCCGGAGGGCGGCGGGCACGGCCTGCCCGGGAGCGAGGCCGAGCGAGTGCAGCGCGTGCGCGCGCTCCTCCGCGTCGCGCAGCTCGGTGATGGCCTTCGCGTCGTCGCCGGCGATCTCGAGGAACCGCGCCGCGGTCATGACGGCTGTCGCCGCCGATCGCACGGCGAGGGCGAGCCGCAGGGTCTCGGCGCGGCGGAGCCTCGCCTCCTCGCTCGTCGCGAGCCGGTGCGCCATGCCGATGTGGCACTGCGCCTCTCGAGCCGAGCGCTCGGCGAGGTCGGGCTCGATGCCGTCGCGACGTTCGAGGAGCGCCGCCACCTCGGCCACCGAGGGCATCTGCAGCCGCACGGTGCGCACGCGCGAGCGGATGGTCGGGATGAGGTCGGCCTCGCTCGGTGCGCAGAGGATCCAGACCGTGCGCTCGGGCGGCTCCTCGAGCTCCTTGAGCAGGAAGTTCGACGTCTGCTCGGTCATGCGGTCGGCGTCCTCGACGATGATGACGCGATGCCGGCCGACCGACGGCGAGTAGTGCGAGCGCCGCACGATCTCGCGCACGTCGTCGCGCTTGATGATGACGCCCTCGGTCGCGAGCACCTGCAGGTCGGGATGGCTGCGCGCCTCGACCTGGATGCGGGTCGCCTCATCGCCGTCGGGCTCGCCCGAGATGAGCGCCGTGGCGAACGCGTACGCGAGGTTCGACCGCCCCGAGCCGGGCGGCCCCGTGATGAGCCACGAGTGCGTCATCTGCTGCGACGACGCAGTCGACGCGTCGGCGGACTCGGCCGCCGAACGGAACACGGCTATGGCCTGCTCCTGCCCGGTCAGGTCGCTCCACACGCTCACGACACCACGCTACCTTCCGCCGCTGACCGTGATCCGTGAGGGCGTGATCCATGAGGGCTCAGACAAGGAAATCGATCGCCGAGGGGCACCGCGTCCTCCACGTCCCACGTCGCGAAGAGCTCGGTCGGCGCCGAGCCGCCGTGCACCAGCAGCACCGGCGGCCGGCCGGATTCCGCATCGTCGCCATGCACGCGGTAGGCGATGAGCACCCCGTCGGGCGACTCGGCGTGGAGGATCGGCGACGAGGACGACTCCGGGATCACACGCGTCCCGCCTCGTCGTCGGCCGATGCGCCGGCGGCATCCGCCTCACCGTCGCCATCCGCCGGCTCGGCCGCATCCACGTCGTCGGCCTCGGGCGCCTCGGCGACCTCGCCCGGCGGCAGCTCGGCCGATTCGACGATCGCGGCCCCGGCGTGGCCGAGCTCGGCGATCGCGGCCTCAGACGTCTCGGGCGCGACGCCCGCGACGAGATCGCGGAGCACGCGCACATGACGTCCGTGCTCGATGGCGTCGAGCGCGCTCGCGCGGACGCAGTAGTCGGTCGCGATGCCCGCGACGTCGACATCGGTGATGCCGTGGCGCTCGAGGACCTCCGTGATCGACGCGCCCGCGTCATCCGTGCCTTCGAAGATCGAGTACGCCGGCACGCCCTGGCCCTTCCGGATGTGCACGTCGACGCGGCTCGTGTCGAGCGCCGGGTGGTACTCGGCGCCGTCCGTGCCGGCCATGCAGTGCTTCGGCCACGTCGTGACGAAGTCGGGTGCCACGTCGGTCGCGAAGTGCCCGCCGTTGTCGTCGTCGGGGTTGTGCCAGTCGCGGGATGCCACGACGAGGTCGTAGCGCTCGCCGTGCTCGGCGAGGTACTCGGTGATGCCGGCGGCCACCGCGGCGCCGCCGTCGACGCCGAGCGCTCCGCCCTCGGTGAAGTCGTTCTGCACGTCGATGATGAACAGGGCCCGACTCATGATCGGCTCCTTCGCTCCTCGGGTCTCGGGCGGGGTTCGTCCAGCCGCCGTCTCCATTCTGTCGCGGTTCGGGATGCCGCGGGCGGGCACTCCGTCACTCGTTCGAGAGCTCGTCCCCGCAGCGGGAGAAGCCCGTGGTCAGCGTGTCGATCCACCCCGTCTTGCGAACACCGCGCCGCGCGCGACCGCGTCGTCGCCCGCCAACCGGTCGTCGCTCACCCGGGCATCGTACGGAGGCCGCCCGGACGAGTCCCGAGTGCCGGTCGCGACGGTACACGCCCCGCGACGGACTCAGCGTGCGGGGTCGCGGTCGTCCGTCGCAGCGCAGAAGTCCCCGATGACGCGCCCGATCACGTCCGTGAGTGCCTCGAGCGACGCGATCGAGACCCACTCCTCGTCGGCGTGCGCGCCCCCGCCGATCGGCCCGACGAGCACGACCGGGATGCCCGCATCGGCGATGAGGCCGGCGTCGGTCCACCACGGGTCGCCGCGGCGGTCGGCGGGGGCGCCCGTGACGCGCTCGACGCCGTCGAGCACCGAGCGGACGATCGCGGCCCCGGCCCCGGCCTCCATCGCGGGCCGCGACACGACGCGGACGATCCGCGACGGCTCCGACGCGGCGAGCACCCGCTCGAGCTCGGCGCCCGGATCGGCATCGCCGGGGAGGGTTCGCCGCTCGACGACGAGCACGCAGCGATCGGCGACCGTCGCGGCATCCGTCCCGCCGTCGATCGTCGCCACGCGCACGCTTCCGGTTCCGAGCAGCGGATGCCGCGGCCGCGCCGCGAGCTCGCGGCCGAAGGCCCGCAGGGCGAGGAGCCCGTCGAGCGCGCGCTCGATCGCATCGACGCCGAGGTCGGGCTGCGAGCCGTGCGCGGCGACGCCGTCATACTCGACGCGGTACCAGGCGAAACCGCGGTGCGCGAGCGTGACGCCGAGATCGGTCGGCTCGAGCACGACGGCGCCGTCCGGACGTCGATCCGCGCCCTCGGGGCGGGCGGCCTGCGCGCGGATCGCGGCGAGCAGCTCCTCCATGCCGAGCGACCCGAACTCCTCGTCCGCGGCGAACGCGAGCACGACGTCGCCCGGGAGCCCGTCGGGCGCGGTGGCGGCGGCGACCATCGCGGCCGCGAGGCCTCCGGCCATGTCGTACGCGCCGCGGCCGAGGATGCGGTCGGGTGCGGCGTCGGCAGCGCCATCCGCCCGCAGACCCGCGACGCTGCCATCGTCCCCGGCGCGCCCACCCGTACCCGCACCCGCACCCACGCCGCCCACGGTGTCGAGGTGCCCGGCGAGGAGGAGCGTGCGACCGCCGCCGCTGCCCCGACGCCGCGCGAGGACGCTCGGACGCTCGGGGTCGGCGCCGACCAGGCGGACCTCGAAGCCGCGCTCGTCGAGCCATGCCGCGACGACCTCGGCGAGTTCCCGCTCGCCGGCGCCGCCCGCGACCAGCGAGGGGTTGGTCGCGTCGATCTCGACGAACCGCCGGGTCAGCGCGGCGACGTCGGTGCTCGAGGACATCCGCTCCGCGCTCCGACGTTCGGGATGCCGCGCTCGTCGGCGAACGCGCGAGCGGACTCGATCGAACGCGAGCCCACGGCGCGAACGTCGAAGCCGTTCCGCAGGAGGTCATCGGTGAAGAGGCGGGCGATCCCGCCGATCGCGAGGATGCCCCATCGCAGTCGTGCCGTCATGCGCGCCAGCCTAGCGGGGCCGGAGATGCGGAGGCCGTGGTCCTGATGACACCTGTTCTGGGAGATGCGGAAACCTCGACTTCTCGCTACGGTTCGGCCATGTCGGCACATTCCATCCGCAGGAGCCGCATCGTCGGCTCATCCGTCGGGGCCGTCGTCGCCCTCGTCGCCGCACTGTTCGGCGCCGCTCCTGCCGCCCTCGCGGATCCGCCCGCCCCACCCGCGAAGTACGTCTCGCTCGGCGACTCGTACGCGGCAGGCCAGGGTGCCGGCATTCCGCTCGACGCCTGCTTCCGATCCACCGCCGCCTACCCCGTGCTGCTGGACGCCGAGCCGCGCACGAACCTGCTCCGCCAGGCGGCCTGCAGCGGGGCCACGATCGCGGATGTCTCGGCGACGCAGCTGTCGCGGGTGAATCGTGGCACGACCCTCGTGACCGTGACCGTCGGGGCGAACGACGTCGGTGCGGGCGCGGTCTACGCCGCGTGCGCCCAGGAGCCGTACTCCGTCGCGTGCTATCAAGCCGTCGGCGCAGCGACGGAGGTGCTGGAGTCCGGGGTCATCGCAACGGAGCTCACGGGGCTCGTGTCGGCGATCTCCGAGCGGGCACCGAACGCCGCCATCGTCGTCACCGACTATCCGCTGCCCTTCGCGAACGGGCTCGATGAGCTGACCGAGTTCGTGAACGGTGCGACGCTGACGCTCGACCAGCAGATCGCGGCAGGCGTCGGGGCCGCCCACGACGCCGGTGCGGACGTCGAGCTGGCGCCCGTCGTACCGGCCTTCCTCGGCCACGGCGCCGGTGGGCCTGCGGCGTGGGTGGGATCTGACCCGGCCGACGCGCTCACCTTCCTGCACCCGACGGCCGACGGCCAGGCGGCGTACCGCGACGTGATCCTCGCCGCGCTGGCGAGCTAGGGGTCGGGCGATGTCGAACCGCGCGCGCGCCGCCGCCGACCACCACCCGTACGATCGTCGGCGGCTTGCGGTGCTCGCCGCCGCCCTGCTCGCCGCGCTCGCGCTCGTGATGGGCGCCGCCGTCGTCGGCCCTGCGGATGCGGCCTCCGCTGCCGTCTCGGCCGGCAAGCCCGACAAGCCGGGCAAGCCCGGGGGCGGCGGGGGCGGCGGCACGACCGAGCTGACGTACGCCGCGCTCGGCGACTCGTTCGCAGCGGGCGTCGGCGCGGGCAGCTACCTCGAACGGACCTGCTACACGAGCTCGAAGAGCTATCCGAAGCTGCTGGACGCCGACTCGGACAAGCAGCTCGTCGCGTTCCCGGCCTGCTCGGGCAAGGACACGGCGGACGTGGTCTCGCGGCAGGTGGCCACGGTGCCGACGACGGCGAAGGTCGTCACGGTCACGGTCGGCGGCAACGACGT
Organism: Agromyces bauzanensis; assembly: GCF_014645655.1. GTDB lineage: Bacteria > Actinomycetota > Actinomycetes > Actinomycetales > Microbacteriaceae > Agromyces > Agromyces bauzanensis. The sequence continues at coordinate 320,408 of NZ_BMMD01000002.1, forward strand.
CGGCTTCGCCGGCGTGATGCAGAACTGCTTCGTGCTGCCGGACGACACCGCGTGCGCGTCTGCCATCGCGACGGGCGCGGCCATCGCCGCGTCGGACGCGTTCGCGGCGAGCATCGCCTCGGTGGTGAACTCGCTCGAGGCGCGCGCGCCGGGGGCGAAGGTCATCGTCACGGGATATCCGCTGCTCTTCTGGGAGGACAGCTCGGGCGTCAACCCGAAGTACTCCTGGGCCGACGAGGTGAACGACGAGACGGTCATCCTGAACGACGTGATTCAATCGGTCGCGACCACGAACGGCGCCGTCTTCGTCGACGTCGAGGACGACTTCGCCGGCCACGGCATCGGCAGCTCGAGCCCGTGGATCAACGACTGGAAGTGGGTCACGGCGACCACCCCGACTGCGTTCCACCCGAACGCCACCGGGCACGCGGCGTACGCCACGGCGATCCGCGCGGTGCCGCTCTCATAGTCCGGAGGAGCGCCCCGAGCGGACCGAGGACCGGTGAGCGGTGGGTCGCGGCATGGCCGAGGCCGACCTTCCGCCGCTGACCGTGATCCGTGAGGGCTCAGACGAGGCCGGCCACGCGGCCGCGAATCGCCGCCGCGATGTCATCGGCGGGAAGCGCCGCATCGACCACCAGGAACCGCCCGGGCTCGGCGGCCGCGAGCTCGAGGTAGGCCGTGCGCACGCGGTCGTGGAACTCGGATGCCTCGGCCTCGAGTCGGTCGTACCGCGTGCGCGCCCGGTCGAGGCGGGCGCGCGCGGCATCCGCGTCGAGGTCGAGGAGGATCGTGAGGTCGGGGAGCAGCCCCTCGGTCGCCCACTCCGAGACGAACCGCACCTCCTCGGGATCGAGCACGCGGCCGGCACCCTGGTAGGCGACCGACGAGTCGATGTAGCGGTCCTGGATCACGATGTCGCCGCGTTCGAGGGCGGGCCGCACGACGGTGGCGACATGGTGCGCGCGGTCGGCCGCGTACAGCAGGGCCTCTGCGCGCGGCGCGATGTCGCCGCGATGGTGCAGCACGATCTCGCGCACCTCGACGCCCACGTCGGTGCCGCCGGGCTCACGCGTGCGCACCACCGTGCGGCCGCGGCCGGCGAGCCACTCCTCGAGAAGCTCCGCCTGCGTCGTCTTGCCCGACCCGTCGCCTCCCTCGAGCGTGATGAAGACGCCGCGCGTCACGTGGTGCTCTTCTTGGCGGACGCCTTCTTCGCGGGCGCCTTCCTCGGCGCGGCGGAACGCGTCGTCGTGCGCGTGGCCCGCGGCGCGGCGGGACCCTTGTCGCGCTTCTGCTGGAGCAGCTCGGCGGCACGCTCGAACGTGATGTCCTCCACCGACTCGGCGCGCGGGATCGTCGCGTTCGTCGTGCCGTCGGTGACGTACGGGCCGAACCGGCCGTCCTTCACCTTGATCGGCTTCCCACTCACGGGATCGGCGTCGAACTCCTTGAGCGCGCTCGACGCGCGGCGGGCGCCGTACTTCGGCTGCGCGAGCAGCTCGAGCGCGCCAGCGAGGTCGGTCTCGAAGATGGCGTCCTCGCTCGGCAGCGTGCGGGTCTCGGCGCCCTTCTTGAGGTACGGGCCGTAGCGACCGTTCTGCGCGGTGATCTCGTCGCCCGACTCGGGGTCGATGCCGATGACACGCGGCAGGTCGAGCAGCTTCAGCGCCGTTTCGAGGTCGACCTCCTCGATCTGCATGCTCTTGAAGAGGGACGCGGTGCGCGGCTTCGCGGGCACCGCCTTCTTGGCGCCGCGCTTGGGCTTCGCCGGCTCGACGACCTCGCCGGTCGCGGCGTCGACGGATGCCTCGGGCTCGGGCTCGACCTCGGTGACGTACGGCCCGAACCGGCCGTCCTTCACGACGACCTCCTTGCCGTTCTCGGGGTTCACGCCGAGCACCCGGTCGCCCTGGACGGGCGCCTCGATGAGCTCGCGGGCCTTCGTCTCGGTGAGCTCGTCTGGCGCGAGGTCCTGCGGGAGGTTCACGCGCCGCGGCGGCGCGTCGGGTGCGGCGTCGGGATCGACCGTCTCGAGGTAGGGACCGTACTTGCCGATGCGCAGCGTGATGCCGGGCGCGATGGCGACCGAGTTGATCTCGCGCGCATCGATGTCGCCGAGGTTGTCGACGACCTGGCGGAGGCCGCGGTGCTTGTCGGAGCCGAAGTAGAAGCTCGACAGCCAGTCGACGCGGTCGGCCTCTCCGGCCGCGATGTGGTCGAGGTCGTCCTCCATCTCGGCGGTGAAGTCGTACTCCACGAGGTCGCCGAAGTGCTCCTCGAGCAGGCGCACGACCGAGAACGCCACCCAGCTGGGCACGAGCGCCTGGCCGCGCTGCGTGACGTAGCCGCGGTCGAGGATCGTCGAGATGATCGACGCGAACGTCGACGGGCGGCCGATGCCGAGCTCCTCCAGGCGCTTGACGAGGCTCGCCTCGGTGTAGCGCGGCGGCGGGCTCGTCTCGTGGCCCTTCGCCTCGAGGTCGGCGAGGCCGACCGTCTGGCCCTCCTTCAGCGGCGGCAGCTTGGCCTCGCCCGGCGCGTCGTCGGCGTTGCGCTCCTCGTCGCGCCCCTCCTCGTACGCGGCGAGGAAGCCGCGGAACGTGATGACGGTGCCGCTGGCCGTGAACTCGGCGATGGTGCCGGCCACGGCGACGGACGCCTCGGCGGGGGCCGGGGCATAGGTCGCCGTCGGCCCGACCTCGATCGTGACGGTTGCGGTCTGGCCCTTGGCGTCGGCCATCTGCGAGGCGACCGTTCGCTTCCAGATGAGGTCGTACAGCTTGAACTCGATGCCCCGCAGCATGTTCTGCAGCTCCGAGGGCGTGCGGAACACGTCGCCCGACGGCCGGATCGCCTCGTGCGCCTCCTGCGCGTTCTTCGACCTGCTTGCGTAGACGCGGGGCTTGTCGGGGATCGAGTCCGCGCCGTAGAGCGCGGTCGCCTGCTTCCGGGCGGCGGTGATCGCCTGCTGCGACAGCGACGTCGAGTCGGTGCGCATATAGGTGATGTAGCCGTTCTCGTAGAGCGACTGCGCGACGCGCATGGTGTCACGCGCGGAGAGCCGGAGCTTGCGGGCGGACTCCTGCTGCAGCGTCGACGTGGTGAACGGCGCGGCGGGGCGGCGGGAGTACGGCTTCGACTCGACCTTCGTCACCGTGCGGGCGACGCCGTCGGCACGCAGCGCCTCGACGAGCGACTCGGCGACCCGCTCGTCGAGCACGACCGCCTTCGACTTGAGCTTGCCCATATCGTCGAAGTCGCGACCCGTGGCGACCCGCTCGCCGCCGAGGCGGACGAGGCGCGCCTCGAACGACGGCGCGTCCGAGACATCCGTCGCCGCCGTGAAACGGCCGATGAGGTCCCAGTAGCCCGCCGGCACGAACGCCAGGCGCTCGCGCTCGCGGTCGACGACGAGCCGCGTCGCGGCCGATTGCACACGGCCGGCGGAGAGGCCCGGGCCGACCTTGCGCCAGAGCACCGGCGACACCTCGTAGCCGTAGAGCCGGTCGAGGATGCGGCGCGTCTCCTGCGCGTCGACGAGGGCCGTGTCGAGCTCGCGGGTGTTGTCCTTCGCCTTCTCGATCGCTTCCTTCGTGATCTCATGGAAGACCATGCGCCGCACGGGCACCTTGGGCTTCAGCTCCTGCAGGAGGTGCCACGCTATGGCCTCGCCCTCGCGGTCCTCGTCGGTGGCGAGCAGAAGTTCGTCGGCGCCCTTCAGTGCACGCTTGAGTTCGGCGACCGTCTTCTTCTTCGCGTCGGACACCACGTAGTAGGGCTCGAAGCCGTGCTCGACGTCGACGGAGAACTTGCCGAGCGATCCCTTCTTGAGCTCGGCGGGCAGGTTCTTCGGCTCGATGAGGTCACGGATGTGTCCGACCGACGAGAGCACCTCGTATCCGTCGCCGAGGTACTGGGCGATCGACTTCATCTTGGTCGGCGACTCAACGATGACCAACTTCTTCGCGCCTGCCACCAGACTCCTCTTCACTCTGAATAGGGGAACGCACAGTCCGAGCTCGCCCCCCGAGCGGTGTGCCGTCGATCGGCGGAACGGTGCCGCCGACAGCCACACCATACACACACTCACCGTGAGTGCACCCACTCGACGCCGCGAAGCTGCCGCGATCGGGGCACGGGAAACGCCCTCGCGCCACCCCTTGCACATCGCCGGTCGCGGAGGAGAATGGCGACATGGACACCTCTTCCGCGAGCTCGTACACCGCCAAGCTGATCGACGGTCCGCTCGAGGGGAAGACGGTCGCGACCGCCTTCCTCGAGTCGGGCGACCCTCGCCCGAGACTCGAGTTGAACGCCGAGCAGGGAAAGCGCTACATCTACACCCGGGCCGCCGGACTCGAGTTCGCCGGGGAGGACGACGATCGGCCCACCGCGGTCGAGTACCGGTTCATCGAGACCGTCTTCGACTGAGTCTCCCTTCGGCTGAGTCACCCGGGCGGTCGTCGGCGTCAGCCGTCCCAGCGCCGGATCAGCGCCGCCAGCGCCTGACCGCCTCCGATGCACATGGTCACGATCGCGTACTCCAGGTCGCGCCGGTGCAGGTCGAGCGCGGCGCGCACGGTGAGGATCGCGCCGGTCGCGCCCACGGGGTGCCCGAGCGCGATCGCCCCGCCGTAGGGGTTGGTGCGCTCGGGGTCGAGGCCCGCATCGCGGATCACGGCGACCGCCTGCGCCGCGAACGCCTCGTTCAGCTCGACCGTGCCGATGTCCGAGGGGGTCAGGCCGGTCTGCTCGAACAGCCGGGCCAGGGCGATGACGGGCGCGTAGCCCATGAGCTCGGGCTCGATTCCGGCGGTCGCCACGGCCTCGATCGTGGCGAGTCCGCCCAGGCCGCGCTCGCGCACCTCGGCCTCGCGCATGAGCACGACGGCGCCCGCTCCGTCATTGATGCCCGACGAGTTGCCGGCCGTCACCGAGCCCCCCTCCTGGAAGGCCGGGCGAAGGCCCGCGAGCACCTCGAGTGTCGTGCCGGGTCGCGGATGCTCGTCGGCGGTCACCTCGACGGGCCTTCTCCCGCCCGTGGTGAACCGCACGATCTCCTCGGCGAAGGCTGCGCGCGCGGCATCCGTCGCCGCCCGGCGCTGGCTCTCGACGGCGAACTCGTCCTGCTCTGCGCGCGACACGCCGTAGCGCGCCGCGACGTTCTCGGCCGTGACGCCCATGTGCGAGCCGGTGAACGGGTCGGTCAGCATGGCCACGGTGCCGTCCACGAGGGTGCGGTCGCCGAGCCGATCGTTGAACCGGGCGTCGAAGTCGTAGAACGGCATGCGGCTCATGTTCTCGTCGCCGCCCGCGAGCACGACGTCGACGCCGCCCCACCGGAGTTCCTGCGCGCCCGACCAGATGGCCTGCAGGCCCGATCCGCACAGGCGGTTGACCGTGAAGGCCGGCACGCGCACGGGCATCCCTGCGGCGAGCGCGACCCGCCGCGCGTTGTAGGCGTCGCCGGCGACCTGGCCGATGCAGCCCATCACCACCTCGCCGACCTCGTCCGCGCCGACCCCGGCACGGACGAGGGCCTCCGTCGCCGCCGCGGCGCCGAGCTCATGCGCCGGGGTCCCGCGGAACGCCCCTCCGAACGTGCCGACGGGGGTGCGAGCCCCCGCCACGATCACGACCTTGTCATTGTTCGGCATCGATCACTCCTCCTAGAGTTCGTTCTGGTGCAACCGGTCGGCCGACGACGACCGGGACATGCCGCTCCTCGACGCCGTCGTAGACGGAGAGCGGACGGATGAGCGCGTTGGCCGCGGCCTGCTCGATGATGTGCGCCGTCCAGCCCGTGACCCGGGACGCCACGAAGAGCGGGGTGAACGTCGGCGTGTCGAACCCCATGAGGTGGTACGCGGGACCCGACGGGTAGTCGAGGTTGGGGTGGATGCCCGTGCGTGCGACGAACTCGGTCGCGAGCGCGTCGTACAACGCCGCGACATCCGGCCGGTCGTAGTGGGCGATGAGCGTGTCGAGCGCGGACTTCATGGTGGGCACTCGCGAGTCGCCGCTCTTGTAGACGCGGTGGCCGAAGCCCATGATCTTGCGCCGTTCGGCGAGCGCCCCGTCGAGCCACGGCGTCACGTTCTCGGCTGATCCGATCTCCTCGAAGAGGTGCATGACCGCCTCGTTGGCACCACCGTGCAGCGGCCCCTTGAGGGCGCCGATCGCGCCGACCACGGCCGAGTACAGGTCGGAGAGCGTCGAGGTGATGACCCGGGCGGTGAACGTGGAGGCGTTGAAGGAGTGCTCGGCGTACAGGATCATCGAGACGTCGAACGCGTCGACCACGAGCTGATCCGGCACCTCACCGAACGTCATGTACAGGAAGTTCGCGGAGTAGCCGAGGTCGTCGCGCGGTGGCACGACGACCTGGCCTCGACGACGACGCTGGTCGTACGCGACCATCGCCGGCAGTGCGGCGAACAGCGCCTTCGCCTTGGCCAGGTTCGCCTCGGGGCTCGAATCGTCGGCGGTGGGGTCGGATGCCCCGAACACGCTCACGGCGGTACGCACGACGTCCATCGGGTGCGCCGTCGTGGGGAGCAGGTCGATCGCGGTCCTGACGTTCGGCTGCAGTGCCCGGCCGGCGCGCTCCCCAGCCCGGAACGCGGCCAGCTGCGCGGCATCCGGCAGCTCGCCGTGCCAGAGCAGGTAGGCGACCTCCTCGAATCGCTTCGCCGCGGCGAGCTCCTGCACGGGATAGCCGCGATACAGCAGGGAGTTGGTGTCGGGGTTCACCTTCGAGATGGCCGTGGTGTCGACCACGACCCCGGTGAGGCCCTTGCGGATGTCAGGCGCCGGCGCCGGCGCCGGCGCGGTGGTGGTGGTGGAGTCGGTCATGCGGATCCGTTCTCGAGCGTCAGCGTGCGACGGTGAAGTTGAAGATCGAGGTGTCGAAGTGGCTGTAGCCCTCGTAGTCGATGAGCTCGTAGAGGTCGGCGCGGTGCTGCATGCGGTCGAGCAAGCCGTTGAGCGTTCCCGTGGCATCGAGTTCGTCGAGGCCCCGCTCGGCGGCGCCCATCGCGAGGCGCAGCAGCGACACGGGCCAGATGACGATGTTCATGCCGACGTTCGCCAGCTGCTCGACGGTGAAGAGCTCGCTCTTGCCGAACTCGGTCATGTTCGCGAGCAGCGGAACGTCGACGGCGGCGCGGATCGCCGCGAATTCCTCGAGCGAGGCCATCGCCTCGGGGAAGATCGCGTCGGCGCCCGCGTCGACGAGCTTCTTGGCGCGGTCGACCGCCGCGGGCAGTCCGTCGACGGCACGGATGTCGGTGCGCGCCATGATGAGGAAGTTCTCGTCGCGGCGGGCATCGACTGCGGCGCGGATCCGCTGCAGGGCGGTCGTTTCGTCGACGACCTGCTTGCCGTCGAGGTGGCCGCACCGCTTCGGGTTCACCTGGTCCTCGATGTGGAGGCCCGTGAGGCCCGCGTCCTCCAGCTCCTGCACCGTTCGGGCAACGTTCATGGGCTCGCCGAAGCCCGTGTCCGCGTCGATGATCGCGGGCAGCTCGGTCATCCGGGTGATCTGCTTCCCGCGGCCCGCGACCTCGCTGAGCGTGGTGAGGCCGATGTCGGGCAGGCCCAGGTCGGCCGAGAGCACGGCACCCGAGATGTAGACGCCGTCGAAGCCCTTCCGCTCGATCAACCGTGCCGAGAGCGGGTTGAACGCCCCCGGGAACCGCAGGATCTCGCCACTGGCGAGCCGCTCGCGGAACCGGCGGCGCTTCTCGTGAGCGGGTGTCTGTGCGTACAGCATGGTGGTGGACCTCCTAGAAGATGCCGACGGGCGCGTCTACCTGGGCGAGCACGCCGGGCGCCGCCGTGATGGTGAGGCCGCCGAGCTCCTCGGGGCCGAGCTCGGGCAGGCGCTGCGCGAGTTCGAGGAACCGCTCGATCTCGGCCTCCTCGAGCACCCATTCC
>NZ_BMMD01000003.1 GCF_014645655.1 Agromyces bauzanensis
TCTGCCACCACCGAATCCACCGCGAGGGATGGGACATCCACGCAACCCGAACCGAAGTCTGGTTCACCCCACCACCGCACATCGATCCCGTACGAACACCCCGACTCGGCGGACGGGCGCGATTCGCGCTGCCCGCATCGCGGTCAGCGGCGTGAGGCCCACGATTGGGCGGGCCCCTGAACCCGGCAAGTCCGGGCAAGCCAGCGAGCCCGGCGAACCCGGCGAACCCGGACTTGCCGGGGTAGGCCCAGCGAGCCCGGCGTAGCCCGGGTTAGCCCGGTGTGCCCCGGCGAGCTCGGCGCCTGCTCACGGGATCGGTACGTCGAAGAGCTCGGGCAGCGCGGCGAACAGTAGATGTCACGACCCGCGCCCGCCCGCTTCGGAGCCGAGCGCGAGCCGCGACATCCGTCACCCCGGCCGCCCGGCCGCCCCTACGACCATGAAACTTCGTGCCGCCGCGTGACCTTTGCGCATTTCCAGACATCTCTACAGTGAGGAGGTGCGCGTGGACGAGAGCGGGAGGACCGACGCCGATCTGCTGCAACGGCTGGCCGTCGGCGATCAACGAGCGCTGTCGGTCGTGTTCGATCGGCATGCGCGGGCGGTGACGAGATATGCGTGGGCGATCGCGGCGAGCCGGATGGACGTCGAGGAGCTCGTGCAGGACACGTTCGTGACGATGTGGCGCAGGTCGTCCGAGATCACGATCGCCGAGGCATCCCTCCTGCCCTGGCTGCTGGTGACCTGCCGCAACCTCGGACGCAACGCCGCACGCAAGGCGGCACGGCACCAGGCCGACGAGCTCGACGAGACCTCGACGAACCGCGGCGACGCGCTGCGTGACTACCACGAGGCCGAGTCCGCATGAGACGACCTGCGCTGGGTGCTCGACGAGATCGAGCGTCTCGATCCGATCGATCGACGCATCTGCGAGTTGTGTCTGGTCGACGGCGCGCCCTACGCGGAGGCGGCGAAGCAGCTCGGCCTCAGTGTCGGCGCGGTGAAGCAACGCTTGTCCCGAAGCCGGGCCCGATTGAAGAAGGCGGTGACCCTCGATGAGATCTGAACCTCCCACAGGAGACGAACTGACACGCATGCTCGTGTCGATGAAGCGCAGCGTGCTCGAGCAGGTCGCGAACGAGCCGGCACCTGCCAAGCGCACCTCGCGCGCCGACCGGATCGTCGGCGGCGTGCTCGCGGCAGCTCTTGCCGCCGGCGTCGCCGCCGGAGCCGCGTTCGTCTTCGGTGTCGCGCCCCTCGGGCAGTACTCGATGGATCCCGCCTCGACGACGACGCCGCATCCGGTCACCACCCCGTCGCCGACTCCGATCCCGACGCCGACCCCGCCTCCGCCTCCGCCTCCGCCTCCGCCTCCGCCTCCGCCTCCGCCTCCGCCTCCGACCGAGGATCCGGTGGTGCCCGGCACGCCCGAATCGCGCTACGGACTCACGTGCGAGACGCTGGTCGACCCCGCGCTGGTGTCGGACCTCTTCACCACGGATGTCGCGCCGGCCGATCCGATCGTCACCGCATCTGGTGTGGGCATCGCGATCCCGCGGATCACCTCGATCCTCTCGGTCGGCGGCACCGTGTGCCAGTGGTCGAACGGCGAGGCGTACAACAGCCAGTATGGCCTCGCTCCGGAGTACACCGGCGTCACCATCGCGGTCGTGCCCCGGCCCTCCGCGGGATGGAGCAAGCGCGCCGTGCGCTACGGGATGCCGGGTGACTGGATCGGATGCGCCGAATCCGACATGTGCTCGAGCACCGGCGAGGTCGGCGACGCCTGGGTCGCCATCGAGGCGATCGGTGGGCCGAATGACGTGAACGTCTCCGCCTGGCAGCAGTTCCACGACGCGGTCATCGAAGCCGTGAGCGCGGCGAGCCCCGCCGCGGCCCCCACCGCCCCCGAGCAGGTGGGCACGCCGCAGGCGGAGGGGTGCGAGGACGTGCTTCCGCTCGACACCGTTCGGTCCATCACCGCCGCGCCCGGCGCTGAACCCCGGCGCGCCGGTGGCGGCGGCTGGAGCTCATGGGCAGAGGCCAGCCAGACCGCCGGCAACGTCGGATGCGCATGGACCGCCGGGGATTCCGACAACTACCTCGCGTGGGTGGACTGGGTGAACGACGGCCGCTGGGCATTCGAGCGGATGCGGCAGGCCGGCGCCGCATCACCGGTCGAGCTGGCCGGGCTGGATGCTGACGACGCAGCGGTCATCCGATGCAATGTGGACCCGTACGGCGACGACTGTGCGATCGACCTCGGGGTCGGCAACGACTGGTACAACGTCTCGGGCACCGACCGCGACACCGCGATCACGCTCGCCGAGGCGGTACTGGCGCAGCTCGCACGCCAGGGCTGATCACGATTCGGTCAACGAGACCCGGCGGCGCGCCGGCTCTGTCACCATCGAACTATGAGCGACCCGACGAGGGCGCCCGCAGGGTGGTACGAAGACGGGTCCGGCGCTCGGTGGTACTGGGACGGCGACGCCTGGACCCAGTACGAGGCGCCCGCGTCCGAGACGATCCCCTTGACGCCGGTCGATCCCGATTCGACGGCGACCGCGGTGCTGGTGACCGGGGACGAGCATCCGACGATTCCGTTCGTGTGGGGATCACGGGGGTCGGATGCCGCGGGCTACCGTTACGGCGGCGCGCCGAGGGCGTCGGGCTGGAACGAATCGTCTGCGGCCCACGCGCCGACGGCTCCGACGGCTCCGACCGTGCCGTACGCGGCATCCGCCCCGACCGCGCCGAAGAGGCCGTACGCGGCCGTCGGTGCGAACCCCTACGCGTCGCCTGGGAGTCACCCTGCACCCTCGACCACGGCGCTGCCGGGGCATCCGTTCACCGAGCCCTCGAACCCCGGGCCGAACGTGGTGGGCATCATCGCACTCTTGGTCGCGATCGCGGGGCTCGTGGTCGCGTTCATCCCCGCCATGAGCGGCTTCGCGTGGATCCTGGTGCCCGTCGCGTTCGTGCTCTCGCTCGTCGGCCTGTTCCTGCGCGGCGCGAAGTGGCCGGCGGTCATGGGGCTTGTGGTTTCGATCATCGCCGTGGTGGTCGGGATCGTGATGCTCGTCACGTCGCTCATCGGTTCGATCGGCACCATGGTCGACGAGATCGACGATGCGATTCCGGATGTCCCGGGGTTCCCGCTGCCGGGCGAGGATGCTCCGGGCGGCGACCCCGATGCGCAGCCCGAGGCGCCCGGGGCGCCCGAGGCCCCCGTCGCGGGCGACCTCGCCTTCGGCGAGACGACGACGTGGGGCGACGGCGTCGCGCTGACGGTGTCAGCACCCGAGCCGTACACCCCGAGCGACGTCGCGGTCGGCGCAACGCGGGCGAACCATGTCGTGTTCACGCTGACGATCACCAACAACTCAGCGGAGGACCTGCAGCCGCTCCCGCTGCCGTCGCTCTCGTCGGGCGATCAGGAGGTGAGCCAGATCTTCGACATCGGCAGCGATGTCCTCGGGGCCGGCGACGACGTCGGCTTTCCGCCGACCGCCGTGGTCGAGCCGGGTGGGTCGGTCAGCTGGAGGGCGGCCTGGTCGCTCGACGACCCGAGCGCCCTTACGCTGCAGGTGGCGCCCGGCTTCCTGTATCCGAGCGCGACCTTCACGAACGCGCCGTAGCGGACGGCGGGCACCGATCCTGTCGCGCTCACCGACGCCGGCGCTGGCGCACACGACAGAGTCGTGATTTCCGAACGCCAGCGGGCGCGCTTGTCAACACAACGCGCCCGCTGCCGATTGCAGGTCCGAGTTCGGGATCAACGGGTGTCGTCCGCTTGGGAGGAAGTGCCCTTCAGCTCGCGCATGACCTCGGCGCTGAACGGCCGCTCGAGCGTCCGGGGCACCGTGCCCTTCAGCTCGCGCATGACCTCGGCGCTGAACGGCCGCTCGGCCGCCGTTGGAGGCCGAGCGCTGCTCAGCTCGCGCCGTGCCTCTGATGTCCAGACCGTCACCGAGGCAGGCTCGGACAACCGCTGGCCATGGAACTCGCGGAGCGCCTCACTGCTCCATGCTCGAGCCTCTGACGGGAGACCGACCGACTGCTGCGAAGTGCGGGTCAGCTCATCCAACTCGACGACATGTCCGCGTGCTATTCCGAGCGCCGGAGCTTCGGACGTGCCGGCCGCTGCTCCCCCGCAGCCGGTCAGTAGGACAGCGAGCGATGCGGTAAGAGCCACCCTCGCCGCCATTCGTGTGTTCATGGTGCCATTCCCTTCGTTCACGGGGTGAGTTGCAGTGGTTTCCTCACCTCCGATCGATATCCAATTGGTAAATTGGTATTGCTTCAAGAGACCATTTAGATATAGTGGTCTTCATGGCGCCGTGGCGTGTCGGCAAGACGCATCTGCTCGAGCTGCTGGGCGGTTGGGAGCAGACCGATGGGACGGCCTATGCAGCACTCGCGGCCCGAATCCGGCTGCTGATCATCGACGGACGGATCACCCCGGGAGCCCGTCTTCCGTCGGAACGCGACCTCGCCGCGAGTCTCGCTCTCAGTCGCACGACGGTGAACGCGGCCTACACGATGCTTCGATCCGAGGGATATCTGCAGAGCAGGCAGGGATCCGGGAGCGTCGCCCAGATTCCGGGACGCCCGCCCGAGCTCCCGCTTCCTCGCCCGGGCGACATCATCGACCTCAGCCGGGCGACCTGTACGGCTGCGCCCGGTACGCACGCGGCGGCGGTGCGGGCGCTCGACCGTCTGCCACCCCGACTGACCACTGACGGTTACGAGCTGGCCGGGTTGCCTGAGCTCCGTGTCAAGCTGGCAGAGCGTTACTCCCGCCAAGGGTTGCCGACGAACCCCGAGGAGATCTTTGTCACGAGTGGGAGCCAGAGCGCCATCTCACTCGTCGCCCGCACGTTCGTCGCGCCGGGCGACCGGGTCGTCGTCGAGTCGCCGGGATACCCTCACGCATTCAGCGCACTCCGTGCGGCAGGCGCGCGGCTCTTGCCCTTCCGCATGGATGCGTCAGCCGGCTGGGATGTTGATGGCTTCGACCTCGCGGTACGTAGGTCGGTTCCGACGCTCGCCTTCCTCATGCCCGACTTCCATAATCCGACCAGTCGGAGCATGACCATCGACGAACGGCGGAGGGTGGTCGCGACTGCCGAGGCCCACGGCATGGTGGTGGTCTCCGATGAGGCGACGGCCGAGTTGGCCCTCGACGGTCAGGATGCGCTCCCGCCGATCGCCTCATTCGCGCATCGACCTGGCAGCGTGATCGTCATTGGCTCCGCGAGTAAGACGGTGTGGGGCGGCCTCCGGGTCGGTTGGGTTCGCACCAGCGTCGAGAACGTCGACCGTCTGATCGCGGCGCGGATGGCCAACGACCTCGGCGCCGCGGTCATCGACCAACTGGTCTACTCGGAAATGTTGACCGATTTCGAGCCGGTGCTCGAGTTCCGACGCGATGCCCTGCGTGCCTCTCGGGACGCGCTGCAGTCGGCGCTGAGTACTCTGCTCCCCTCCTGGACGATGAGCCCGACGCGTGGCGGCATCGCCTCATGGGTGAAACTCGACGAACCCGTGAGTTCGGCCATGACGATAGCAGCGCGAGCCCGTGGTCTGCTGATCGGGGCCGGCCCGTGGTTCGGCCTCGACGGAGAATTCGAGCAGTTCATCCGGGTGCCGATCACCGTCGGAACCGAGGCGATTGAACGTGCAGTCGAAATCCTCGCCGATGCCGAGGACGACGTTCATTTGGGGAGTCACGCCGGCACGTATCCGGTGGGCGCCCGGCGACTATAAGCGTCATCGCCGGATGCGGTAAGCCGCCGTCAGCGTCACGGGACTCCGAACCGGTATCGAGTTCGCCTCCCCGAGCATCGTCAACGACGGAGCGAGTCCTTGGTCGCATCGTGCTCACGACCGACCGGGCAGCGCGATTCTGCGACCTGCCCGGCGTCGAGTTCATCGAGTTGTGAGCAGCACCCGTCCGCGACATCCGCGGCCTGAGCCTGACGGTCCCTGAGCTTGTCGAAGGGCGGCCCCTGAGCTTGCCTACATATCAGTCGAAGATGCCGTCGAGGATGCTGCCGATGACGAGGCCGCCGAGGATGCCGCCCATGACGTCGGACCCGCCGCCGCGACGCCCGCCGCCCCAGCCCTGGCCGCCCCACTGCCCAGGATCCTGCGGTCGCGATGCGTTGATGTCGCGCTGTGCCAGCTGCAGGGCCTCGCCCGCGAGGTACGCGGCGCGGCGGGCCATCGCCATCGCCTGTTCTCGGTGGTCCTCGTCGATGACGGTGACGGCCGCCGCGGACATGCCGAGGTAGCGGTCGAGGTCGAGCCGGATGCGCTCGGACTCGGCCAACCGGGTGCGGGCGTCGGCGCCGATCCAGCCACGGTGGCCGGCGATGACGTCGCGGGCGACGGCGAGCTGTCGGTCGGCGTCGTCGATCGCGTGGCGCACGTGCTCCAGCGGCGGGATCGGGCGGGCCGCGCGCTCGCGGGCCGCCGCGATCGCGGCATCCAGCCCCGCGTTCGCCTCGCGCAACCGGTCCAATTGCGTGAACGGGTCGGTGTTGACGCCGGCCGGCGGGAGGACGGCGAGAGCCGCCTGCAGGTCCGCGATCGCGGCCGTGACGGCGGGCGAGTGGGGCTCCCTGAGCGCGACCGCGACGTCGTCGCGGGAGTCCTCGACGATCGCCGCCAGCGTGGACTCCGCCCGCAGCGCCTCGACCTCGAAGGTCTCCACCGCATCGAGGAGCTTCGACGCTCGGCGCACCGATTCGGTGGATGCCTCGAGCGCGAGGTTGGCCTGCTCGCGCTGCCCGGCCTCGCGCCGCCGCTCGGCCACGCCGGCGCTGTGCTCGGCGAATCCGAGCAGCTGCTCGGCCTCCGCGGGGTTGGACTCCACCTGGGCGAGCGCCTCTCGCGCATAGCGGGCGGCGAGCCGTTCGACGGTGTCGTGGGCGTGAGGAATGCGGACGCGGAGGCGCGCGGCATCCGCCCTGACGCCGGCGATGATCTCGGGAGCCCGCCGCGCTCGCGCGATCTTCTCGGCGAGCGCTGACGTGCGCTCGTCCAGCACGTCTTCCGCCCAATCGCACAGCTGCACGATGCGCCCGTTGCGGGAACGCAACTCTTCGGCGGTGTCCGGAATCTCATCGTGATTGAGCTGGTTCAACCGGAACGCCTCGCCCAGGTGCTGCCGAACCGTGGCGAGCGCCACGCTCAGCTCCGCGGTCGCGTCGGACCCCAGCTCGGCCTGAGCGAAGACGAGCTCGTCGGCGGTGACACGGATGCGCTCGTCGGCGGCGACCAGGGCCGTGCCGGCCCGCTTCGCCAGGTCGGCGTCCTGGGCTTGCAGTTCGTGATCGTCGCGCTTTCGCTTGCCCCAGAACCCGGCCATGCCTTCGATCCTATGGGTGCCGCTGGAAGGCCGCTGTGGAGTCGGCGGGACGCGGTTCCGACACTCGGCGGCCGTGGCCGCGCGTCGGCTCTCGACGACGTCGGCCGTCGGAGTCTCGGCCCGACAGGGGCGAAGCATCCCCCATCGATCACCTCGAAGACGATCGGGGCGGACCACACCGGCACGTCCGCCACCACGGCGGGCAGTGGCGACACCCGGCGACGGCGGACTGCTCGCTGCAGCGGCTCGGCAGGTCGCGCGAAGGCATCCGTCCTCAACAGCCCGCCGACGCGGTGAACGCCGCACAGATCCGCCGAGGGCTGCGGATCGAGGACTCCCCGCGGCAAGGATGTCCCCATGTCCTGGCGAACGAGCGCGACGCGCGCGCACCTCACCCTCCGCATCGATCTCGACGGCATCGATGATCCCATCTGGCGCTCGCTGATCCTCGATCCGACGCTCGGCCTGTCGGCCCTCGCCGAAGCGATCATGGTCGCCTTCGGCTGGACGGGCACCGGAACATGGCGCTTCGGCACTTCGCACACGCCCTGGTGGGGGCGAGACGCCGACGCGTGGGGTTGCGGTGCGCTCACGCCGGCACGCTCACGGCATGACCACCGGTACGGATACGACGACGAGTGGTTGGAGCCCGAGTCGGAGCCGGCCTGTCGTCGCGAGTGGACCATAGGCCAGGTCACCGACCGGTTCGACGGGCACCTCGAGTTCGAGTACCGGCAGCTCGGACTCGACGGCGAGCGCGGCGAGCGCGGCGAGACCGGCGAGACCGGCCCAATCTGGCGGCATCGCATCGCGGTAACCGGACGGGATGCCGCATCGTCGCGATCATCCGTGCCGCGGGCGGCCATCCTCGGCGGTGCCGGCACCGTACCGCGCGTCGGCACAGAGGGCGCGTATGGCGAGCTGGGCGATCCGGCGTGGCACGAGGCCATGGCCCAGGAGTTCGAGTTGGCCTTCGGCGCGTCGTCGAACGGCATCCCGGGCTCGACCGACCGCCGCTGGACAGCACTCGACGCCGCCACCACCGGTGCGAGCGACGCCGCTCGGCGCGCCCTGCGCATCGATCTCATCGAGCTTGGCGCCCTCGCACCCGCGCAGGCCGATCCCGCGCACATGGCGACGGCGACGGCGCCCATCCGCGAGCTCCTCCGCTCCGCCGCCTCACCCGAGGGGATCGACCTGGCATCGTGCGGGCCTCTGGGCGACGACCTCAGGGTCCTCCACCTCGCCCGCGTGCAGAAGGGCCGGCTGTACACCCTCGCAGTCGTCCGCAACCGACTGCTCGACGATCCCGCCGCCCTCTGGGCCGTTCTGGCCGAGCGCCTCATCAGCCCGGGTTACTCATCCTCCTACCATCGGCAGCCGGATGTCGCGGAGCTCGCGATCGATCTCGTGTGCGGCGATCGCGACGTGCGCGACGTGCGACGCTTCGCGTTCGATGAGGCTCGCCACCGCGGCGGTCGGGGCCGACTCGGCGACGCCGACGTGAACCGGGTCAAGCGGATGCTCTCGACCATGGGCCTCACCGACGACGACGGCCGCGGCATCCATCCGGCCGCCCGCGCGTTCGGCCTCGCGATGCTTCGGAGTTGACGCACTCGCGCGGCACGTGGGGCGTGACGCCCCCGGTCGCGCCGCGCCTCAGCCCCGAGCTCGATGTGGAAGTGGTTCACGAACGGACCGTGCCCGACGACGTTCGGATGCCCTCGCCCGCCCCGCCGACCGACCGGCTCGCGAGCACCCGCGCCGACTCGCGCACCGCAGCGTCGTTGCGCCGCCCGGCCCGCGACCCCGCGAGCTTCGCCGCGATGTGCTCGCCGATCGTCGTGGGCTCGTAGAGATCAGGATGCCGCGGATCGACACACGTCGGCAGCGTCGTGATGAGCGCGTCGACGTTGCCGTCGTGGAAGAACGCCGCCGACCGGCGTCGCTCGATCATGCCGTCGATGACGGGCGGCTTCACACGGTGCAGCGTCGACATCCAGCGCTCGTTCGTCCAGCGCGCGGTGACGTCGCCGAGATTGATCAGCAACGCGCCATCCGCCGGTTGCACGTCGTTCCACGAGCCGTCGCTGCCGAGCACCTGCAGGCCGCGCACCTGATCGGCCCACAGCACCGTGACGATGCCGTAGTCGGTGTGCTCGCCCATGCCGGTGAGGTCGCCGTCGAGCCGCACGTCGGTGCCCGGCGGAAGCGCGTAGTAGTTCATGCGCATCACGTCGAGCGAGTGGTCGGTGACGCGATCGAAGAATCCCGGCTCGAGGCCGAGCGCGTCGGCGAAGATGCGGGTCATCGTGCGGGCGACACGGCCGGCCTCGGCGAAGTAGGCGCTCACGTGCGCCTCGAAGCCGTCGATGTCGGGCCAGACGTTGTCGGCGTAGTCGGGCTGCGGCAGGTCGGCGACGTGCGGGTAGTCGTCCGCGCCCGCGCCCACGTTGAACGCCTCGAAGAAGTCGTTCATGCGGTTCGCCGGCTCGACCCCGAGCGACAGGCTCAGCGACTCCGACTTCGGCGGGGTGTACCCGCGGTTCACCGCAGGCGGCGTGCGGTATGCCTTCTTCGCGCGGAGGTCGAGCGCGAAGAACGCGTCCATCGCATCGGTCAGCCCTTGGATCACGGATGCCGCGATCCCGTGCCCGACGACCTGGATGAAACCGACCTCGCGACACGCCGCATCGACCTGCTGCGCCACGGCGGCACGTTCGACGGATGAACCGTCGCGCACGTACGCCGAGATGTCGACGAGCGGGACGTGGAACGAAATGGCGACTCCTTCCTTCACTCCGCGCGGGCCATCGAGCCCGGCAGATGACACGTGTGAATGCTTGTGTCGAGCATGCCGGGCGGGTGTTTCAGAAGCGTTCCGAGCGGATTTCGCGAGCACGCGCGAGTCCGCTCAGTACCCGCGATGCCGCCTCACGCCGAGCCGAGCGCCCGGCGCGCCAATCGGTACTTCTCGATGAGTCGCAACTGCACCTCGTAGTCGAGGCGGCGCAGGCGCCAGCGCGCGGTGTTGTCGTCGATGTCGGCGAGCTTCACGCGGCGCGCGATCGGGTTGACGCGAATCCGCGCGTAGTACTCGTCGGACGCGACATCCGGCGTGCGCGTGAGCAGCTGCACGACGTCGATGATCTCGGGGAGCACACCTGCCTCGAACAGCTCCTGCGCGGTGATCGGCGTGTCCTCCAGCACGTCGTGCAGCCACGCGGACGCGGCTTCGATGGGCTCAGTCGCCGGATCGAATCGCTCGGCGATGCGTCCCGGATGGTCGACGTACGGCGCACCGTTCCGGTCGAGCTGGCCGCGGTGCGCGATGAACGCGATCCCCCGGGCCAGCGCCACCTGCTCGATGGCGTCGCTCGCCGGCAGCGCCGCGGGCGGCGAGGCGGGCGTGGCATCCGGCTCGGTCGCGCCGGCGACGTCTGGGGTGGATGTCGCGCCGGCGGCGTCTGGGGCGGCTGTCGCGACGCGCGGCACTTCGAAGGTCGACCGCCTCGCCGCCAGCACGATCTCCTCGAATTCCTCGGTCACCCGGTCCACCTCCTCGGCCTCGGTCGGAGCCTCCGCCGATTCGCCTGCTCCGGCATCCGTCGCCATCTGGTTCTCCTCGGAATCCGTCTCATCATCGGTCTCGGGCTGGACGGGGGCGTCCTCGGCGGTGGCATGCGCCGGAACGGGATGCGCCGCGTCATCCGGGCCCGGCTCCGCCGCAGCGTCCGCCTCCGGGCGCGGCTCCGCCTCGACCTCCTGCGCCTCGGCCCCGGCTCCCGTCGCCTCGGCCGCCGCCTCCGCGATCGGATCCCGTCCCCGCACCGGGCGCACGAACCGCAGCTCCGCCTCCAGCTCACCCAGCTCGCGTTCGTCGAGCTCGAGCAACGACCGGGCCCCGCCTTCGCTTCGCCGCTCGAAGGCGCCCTCGTCGAGCTCCACCAACCTGACGCCATCGCGCGTCGTGAAGTAGCGCCGTCGAGCGCCATCCGTGACCGCCACGATGACGGCGTCGAACTCACCGCTCGGCTCCAGGCTGCTCAGGAAGTACTTGGGACGATCGGCGATCGGATTCCGCGGCCCCTCGACGGGCGGGATCTCGACCGGCTGGGCGTGGGCTCCGCCGTGCGTGCCCTCGTCACGGCCGTCCCCATCGTCGAGCTCATGGAGCTCGTCGATGCCTGCCACCTCGTCGGGCCAGGCCGCGGGCAGGACGAACCCGGACTCGGGCTCATCGTCGAATGGGGCGGTCAACCGAACTCCAGGAGGCTGCCGGTCCGTCGTGTCGGCGGACCGGGGTCGGACGGTCGTCGGATTCTGATTCGGATGCGGCGGGAGGGCCCCCACGCACCATCGATGGTACGGGGTGCACCCCGGCCGACAGGTCCGCCGCCGCGGCACGGCGGAACTTCGCGGGCCACCGGGCCGCGCCGCGCCGCCACCGCGCGCTGAGCGGGTACTGCTCGGGCCACGCCGCACCGCGCCGACTCAGTCCGGCCGCTCCCACGTCACCCCGGGAAACCGTCCGAAGTCGCTGTGGAACGTGACCACGCTCGCCCGGTGCGCCAGCGCGAGTGCCGCGAGGTGGGCGTCGTTCACGAGGTTGCCGCCGCGACCGGTGGCGTCCAGCAGCTCGCGCAGCCGCGCGGCATGCCGCGCGTCGGGTTCGGGAGCCACGACGGCCGCGGCTGCGAGCCATCCGTCGACCACATCGAGCGCCTGTCCGACCTGCAGTGGGTGCTCGTACACCGACGGATGCGTCACCAGCCGCACGAAGGCGAGCAGGCTCACCCACGGCATCAGCACCGTCTCGGGTCCGGCGATGGCGGCGTCGAGCCACGCCTTCGCCACCCGATGATGCTCCGCTCCGCGGTCGACCGCGTAGAGCAGCACGTTCGCGTCGACGAGCTTCATCGGGCGCCGCGCACCGGACGGAGCGGCCGAGCGCCGCGACTCACTTGCCCTGCTCCCGCTTGCGCAACAGCTGCTCGTCCTCGAGCTCGGCCGCCAGCGCCGTCGCACGGTCGAGCGGCAGCCGCGCGTGGCCGAGGTCGAACGTGGGCGTCTCGACCGGTGCCCCACGCTCGGCCGGGGCGAGGCCGGCGACGATCGCGAAGTTCACCGCGTCCTTGAACGACAGCCCGCGCTCGCGCATGACCCGGCGCACGAGTGCGTCGGCGTCGGGCGTCAGCGTGATGGTCGTGCGCACGGATGCATCCTAACATCACGAGCGCTGCATCACTGCATCAGGGTTGAGGCCCCGGGCGGTCGTCGGTTCGCCGCGAGGTCGGCGCGGAACCGACTCGACGATGTCGGCGGCATCCCGCAAGATGGTCTGGGGTCGTGGCCCCATCACCCTTCGAGACCGACCACACGAGGCATCCGTCATGTCCACCCTCAGCCAGGCGCTCACGCTCACGAGCCTGCTCGAGTCGGATGCCACGTGGCGCCTGCTGCGGGCCGACAACGCGCCCATCATCGTCGCGATCCTCCACACGCACCTGGGCGGTGAGGAGCGCCGACTTCCGAGCGAGGAGTTCTACGATCGCATCGAGCACGACCTCGAGGAGTTGCGCGCCCACGGCTTCGACCTGCCGCTCTCGGCGCAGGGGTACTGCGGCGAGTGGCGTCGGGCCGGCTTCCTCACCCGCCGACCCGACGAGGAGTCGCGGGGCGAGACGTTCGAGCTCTCGCCAGCCGCGCACGGCGCCCTCCGCATGCTCGACCAGTTGTCCGCCCCGCGACAGACCGTCACCGAGTCGCGGCTCGCGAGCATCGCCGGACAGCTCGCGCAGCTCGCCGTCGACTCCGATCCCGACACGGTGCGACGGCTCGAGCAGCTGTATGCGCAGCGCGATCGCCTCGACGCGCGCATCGAGGCCATCAACGCCGGCGAAGCCGACACGATCGACCCCGACCGTGCGATCGAGCGCGTGCGCGACATCCTCTCGCAGGCGGCCGACATCCCCACCGAGTTCGCCCGGGTCCGCGCCGAGTTCGAGGCGCTGAACGCCGACCTCCGGTCTCGCATCGTCGAGTCCGATGACTCGCAGCGCGCCGTGCTTGACGAGGTGTTCCGCGGCGTCGACCTCATCGCCGACTCCGACGCCGGCCGCAGCTTCGCGGCGTTCTCGACGCTCGTGCTCGACCCCGAGGTCGGCGAGGCGTTCGACGACGACATCCGCCACGTGCTCGACCGCGACTTCGCCGACGGGCTCTCCAGCGCGGATCGCCGATTCCTGCGTCGCTTCATCGGCACGCTGAAGGAGGGCAGCGGCGAGATCCACCAAGTGATCACGGCCTTCGCGCGAGGCCTCCGCCGGTACGTGCAGTCGCAGGACTACCAGCGCGACCGCGTGCTGCGCCGACACATCCGCGACGCGCTGGCGGCCGGCATCCCGGCCGCCGCCCGTACCAAGCCGTACCACCCGACCGAGCTCGACCTCGAGCTCTCCGCGGTCGCCCTGGGCAGCGGCGGCGCCATCCGGCTGCACGACCCGGCCGAGCTCGACGCCGCGCGCCCGATCCGCCGCCACCTCGCCGCCGTCGCAGACCTCGACCGGCTCCGCGCCCTCGCACGCGACACCGAGATCGACTTCGCGGAGCTCACCGCCAACGTCAACGCCGCACTGGACGACCGCGGGTCGTGCACCGTCGCCGAGGTGCTCGAACGCTTCCCCGCGACCCAAGGCGTCGCGAGCGTGGTGGGCCTCATCTCGCTCGCCGCCTCGCAGGGCGTGCGCACCGACGACGTCGAGATCGTACGATGGCCCGGACCCGACGGCGCCGGCCGCCTGGCCGAGGTTCCCGCGTATCGATTCTCCGGGAGGGTCGCATGAACGACGAGCTCGAGTCGCCGGATGCCGCGAGCCCCGCGCCGCCCGACCGAGTGCCCGCGTCGAGCGATGCGGATGCCGCATCCGCCGCCCTGTGGCCGGGCGACGCCGGCGAGCTCCGCGAACCGTCACGCCGAGCGCTGCTCGAACTGGTCAAGGGCCCGTACCTGTCTGGCACGAAGTCGCCGGCGCTCTGGTCGGCGCTGCTCGCCGATGAACCCTCGATCCGGTCGCGACTGCACGAACTCTTCCTCGACCTCGTTGTCGACCGCATCGGCGAGTTCGCGTTCGTGCGCAACGTCGACGCGGGCGAGCTGGCGACGCCGACCACCGTCCGCACCGAGTCGCTCACCTTCCTCGACACGGCGATGCTGCTCGTGCTCCGGCAGATGCTGCTCACCGCCGAGGGCGAGGGCCGGGTCATCGTCGGGCAGGACGAGGTGTTCGAGCAGCTGCACGTCTACCGCACGGCCGACCGCGACGAACACGACTTCGCGAAGCGCCTGAACGCCTCGTGGGGCAAGATGCAGAACAAGCTCCGGGTCATCCACAACGCCGGCGACGACCGCGTCGAGATCTCGCCGGTGCTGCGCCTCATCGTCGACGCCGAGCAGGTGAACGCGATCGCCGCCGAGTACCGGCGCATCGCCGGGCTCGCGCCTGGAGCCGAGACAGCAACGGTAGCGGATGCCACGAACGACGCCGACCGCGAGGAGATCGCATGACGCTGCTCGAGCTGCCGCAGTGGGCGGAGGGCCCCGACGAGACCGCCGAGTCCACCGACGCCGCGGCGGGACCGGTTGCCGTCATCCACCCCGGACAATGGCGCCTCGCGAGGATCGAGGTGCTGAACTGGGGCACGTTCGACGGACTGCACCGCATCGACGTGGCGCGCCTGGGTCACCTCGTCACCGGCGCATCTGGGTCGGGCAAGTCGTCGCTGCTCGACGCCGTCGCCACCGTGCTCACGCCCGACCGTTGGCTTCGCTTCAACGCGGCCGCGCAGGACGCGTCGGCACGCGGCGACGACCGCACCCTCGTCAGCTACGTGCGCGGCGCCTGGAGCAAGGAGGCCGACGAGACGCTCGACCGGGCGATCAGCACCTACCTTCGCCGGGGCGCGACGTGGAGCGGCATCCTGCTTCGCTTCGAGAACCAGCGCGACGTCCCGGTCACGCTCGCGCGGCTCTTCCACCTGAAGGGCACGAGCGTCGACCGCGCCGACCTGAAGGACGCCTGCGTCGTCGATCGCGGCGACCTCGAGATCACTGACTTCGAGGAGTTCGTGGCGCACGGCATCGAGGCGCGGCGCATCAAGGCCGCCTGGCCCGACGCGGTCGTCACGACGAGCGGTTCGCACGGCGCGTTCTACGCGCGGGCGCGACGCCTGCTCGGCATCGGCAGCGAGCACGCCCTGCACCTGCTCCACAAGACCCAGTCGGCGAAGAACCTCGGCAGCCTCGACCACCTGTTCCGCACGTTCATGCTCGACCGGCCGACGACCTTCGAGCGCGCCGACAACGCGGTCGAGCAGTTCGGCGAGCTGAACGAGGCGCACCGGCACGTCGTCGACCTGCGGCACCAGGCCGAGCACCTCCGCGGGGTCGCCGCATCGATCTCGGAGTACGATCGCGAGGCCCGCACGGTCACCGAGCTCGAGCGACTCACCGCCCTCATCGACGTGTTCCAGCGCAGGTTCGCGCTTCGCCTCGCCGAGGACGCCCGCGGCGAACTGGTCGCCGAGCACGCGCGTGCCGACGATGCGGCCCGGCGCGCCGAGGCCGAACGCGACGCCGCCGACGAAGCCAGGCGCGAGGCCGAGCGCCGCGAACTCCAGCTCGGGGGCTCCGACGCGCACCTGCTGCAGGCGCGCGTCGAAGACGCGGCGGCCGCTGCCGCCGCGACGGCGTCCCGGTGGGCCGGCTTCGCCGAGGAGCTCGCCTCGGTCGGCATCGACACTCCGCCGACGGATGCCACGGAGTTCGCCGAGTTGGGCGACACCGCGCGCCGCGCGCTCGCCGAAGCCGGCCCCGCCTCGGTGCACGAACGTCCCGAGCTCACCCCCTACTTCGAGGCGAAGCAGGAACTCCGCCGGATCGACGCCGAACTCGAAGCGCTCAAGCAGCGCAAGAGCAACCTGCCGGCGCCGCTCCTGCTCGCCCGGCGCGAGCTCGCGAACGCGCTCGGGCTCCCCGAGTCGGCGCTCCCCTTCGGCGGCGAGCTCATCGAGGTGCTGCCCGAGTTCGCGGGTTGGACCGGCGCGATCGAACGCGTGCTGCACCCGATCGCGACGGCGCTCCTCGTGCGCGACGAGCACCTGCCCGAGGTGCGCCGCCGGGTGGAGTCGCGGAATCTCGGCGCGCGCCTGGTGTTCGAGGCGGTGCCGCCCACCGCCGATCGGCCGCGTCCGACGCGCACGCCGAAGCCGCTGTTGCACCGCATCAGGGTCTCAGACGGACCGTTCGGCGACTGGCTGCGCTGGCGGCTGTCGAGCGAGTTCGACGTGTCCTGCGTCGACCACCCCGACGAGTTCGACTCGGTAGAACGGGGTGTGACGATCGGCGGCCAGCTCAAGCGTTCGGCGCGCCGATACGTCAAGGATGACCGCCACGCCGTCGACGACCGCCGGCACTGGGTGCTCGGCGCCGACAACTCCGCGAAGGTCGAGCTGCTGATCGCCCAGCGCCGCGACGCCGAGCGCCGGCACGGTGCGGCCGAGGCCCGGCTCGAGCACGCCCAGCGCGAGGCGAATGCCGCCGCCGCACGACGCGGGGTCTTCGAGCGCGTGCTGCGCCAGGCGTGGCCCGAACTCGATCGTGCGGCCGCCGACGCGCTCCTCGCCGAGCGGCGGCGGCAACTCGAGGCGTTCACCGCCCGCAGTGTGGAGCTGCAAGACGCCGTCGCCGCCGCCGACGCCGCGCGATCCGAGCTCCGTCGACGCGCCGGCGAAGCACAGTCGACCGGCGCTCGGCTGCAGATCGCCGCGGAACGGTTGCGCGAGGTCGAGTCGCAGATCGCCGAGCTCACCGACCTCGTCGCGGCATCCGCGCTCGATGATACGGATGCCGCGGACCTCGAGGCCCGCTACCGCTCCGTGCAGCGCAAGATCGACCGCGCGAATGTGGGCGATGTCGGACGGAAGGTGTCGAACGCTCTCCACCAGGAGGTGTCCGCGGCATCCAGCCGCCGGGCACGCGCGCAGGCCGCGTTCACCGAGGGCGCCGTCGCGTTCGCGACCCGGTGGCCCGCCGCCGCCGCCGACCTGACGACCTCGATCGACGACCGCGCCGGCTACCGGGCGGTGCTCGACGGCATCGAGTCCCGCGGGCTGCCCGAGCACGAGGAGAACTTCCTGCGGCTGCTGCGCGAGAAGTCCCGCGACCTGATCGGCTACCTGCTCGCCGACATCCGCGATGCTCCCAAGCAGATCGCCGAGCGCATCGTGCCCGTGAACGCCTCGCTCGGTCGTTCGCAGTTCGACGTCGACCGGTACCTGCGCATCGACGCGAAGACGAGGCGCACGCCCGAGGTCGACGCGTTCATCGCCGATCTCAAGGCCGTCGTCGACGGCAACTGGTCGGATGACGACGTGTCGAATGCCGAGCGACGATTCGCGGTGCTCGAGCGGATCATGCGCCGGCTCGGCTCGAGCGAGCACGCCGACCGGCTCTGGCGCCAACGATGCCTCGACACGCGCGAACACGTGACGTTCATGGCCAAGGAGGTCGACCGCGGCGGACGCGTCGTGAACGTGCACGACTCCAGCGCCGGTCTCTCGGGCGGCCAGCGCCAGAAGCTCGTCATCTTCTGCCTGGCGGCGGCGCTGCGCTACCAGCTCACCATCGACGAGGAGGCGTTGCCGACCTACGCCACCATCGTGCTCGACGAGGCGTTCGACAAGGCCGACAGCCGGTACACGCGCATGGCCATGGACGTGTTCACCGAGTTCGGGTTCCACATGATCCTCGCCACCCCCGAGAAGCTCCTCCAGACGATCGAGCCGTACGTCGGCGCGGTCACGTCGATCACCAACCCGTCGCGCAAGGACTCCCAGATCGCCAACCTCGTGTTCCACCGGGAGAACTGATCGATGGCGGCTTCCGCCGGACCGGTGCTCGTCGCCGAAGCCCGCGCTCGTGCGGCGCGTCGCGTCGAGCGCGATCAGCGCGGCTGGGCGGCGATCGGCGACGACGGCGCGACGCTCGACATCGCGCTGCACCCGCCGACCGAACGAGACGCCCTCGCCGATCAGGCCGCAGCCATCGCGTGGGTCGAGACCTGGCGCGACGTGCACGACGCGGCGTTCGACGGCATCACGATCACGTGGGCTGAGCGCGCCTGGGCGAGCCTCGGCCGGCAGCGCGTTCCCGTGCGCTGCACGGTCGTGGGCGCCGACGCGATCGCCGCGTTCGCGGGCCCGCGCGTCGCCCGCGAGTGGCGCCGCCTCCGCGACCGAGCGTCGCTCATCGTCGAACGATTCGCACCATCGCCGCCGCTCAGCCTCGCCCTCCGCGCCCACGGCGGCACGCTGCAACGCCTCGATGAGACGGACTTCGACATCCTGATCGGCGTGCTCGAGTGGCTCGTGCAACACCCGGCATCCGGCTACCGCGTGCGGCAGCTGCCCATCGAGGGTGTGCACTCCAAATGGCTGGGCGCCCATCGGAGCCTCATCGAATCGCTGCACGCGGCGATCACCGGCCGCGGATCGCTCGGCCTGTTGCCGCCGCCGGGGCTCATGCGCATGCGCGTGCTCGACCCGACGCTCCGGCCCGGAGGCCTGTGCGACATCACCGCGCCGATCGAGGAGCTCGCGCGGCTCCCCCTGCGGCCGCGTATCGTCTACGTCTTCGAGAACCTCGAATCCGTGGTGGCCATGCCCGAGATCGTCGGCGCCGTGGTGGTGCACGGCAGCGGGTACGCGGTGGGGCGGCTTCGCGAGATCCCGTGGCTACGCACCGCCGCGGTCGTCTACTGGGGCGACCTCGATGCCGACGGCTTCGCCATCCTCAACGCGCTGCGATCCCACGTCGACGGAGTCGTCAGCGTGCTCATGGACGAGGCGACCCTGCTCGCGTATCGGCGCCTCTGGGTCGCGGACCCGGGGAGCGCCGCGGGAATCTCGGCGACGCGCGAGCTCCCGCATCTCACGGCGAGCGAACGAGCGGCGCTCACGCGTATCGCCGCCGAGGGCGGCGTGCGGCTCGAACAGGAGCGCATCCCATGGCCGGCCGCGCTGGTGGCGCTGCTCGCGACTGTTCCAGCCTGATCAGCACAACGGACTCGCCTTCCGGCGAGGCATCCGGCCACAATCGAACACATGCGCATGACACCCCGCCGACTCGCGATCGGCATGAGCCTGTGGATCCCGAACCTGTTCAGCGGCATCCGAGTCAAGGAGTTCTCCGACGACTGGACGCGCGCGACCGTCGAGCTTCACGTCAACGTCTTCACCCGCAACTACGTGAAGACCGCGTTCGGCGGATCGATGTCGGCCATGACCGACCCCTACTTCTTCATGCTCGTGAGGCACCAGTTGGGGCGCGACCACGTGGTGTGGGACACCCGCGGCGAGATCGAGTTCCTCAAGCCCGGCCGCGGCATCCTCACGGCCCACTTCGAGGTGCCGTCTGCGAAGGTCGCCGAACTGCGCGAGCGCGCCCGCGGCGGCGCGAAGGTGCTCGAGTGGTTCGAGACCGAGATCACCGACCGCCGCGGCGACGTCGTCGCGCGGGTTCGGCGCGAAGTGTACGTGCGCGAGAAGAAGCACGTCACCGAGGCTGGGTCGACACGCGCGACGAGCTGAGCGGATGCCGCGTCGCCGCGAATCGACGCAGGTCGCGCCCTGTCGAGGCGGGCCGCGCCGTCACCAGATGGTGCCGGCTCCCAGGAAGATCGAGAAGAACGCCAGGCCACCGAGCACGAGGCCGACGACCGACATGGCGAGCCCGCGCGCTCGTGCTCGGTGTCTGGGGCTTCCTGACCACGTGGATCCCGCTGTTCATCGGGCTGGTCGTCGGCGGGATCCCCGGCATCCTCGCCATCGTGTTCGGCATCCTCGGCATCGTCCGGGCGAATGCGACCGGCGGCCGGCGGGCACGGCGGGGTGGTAGAGGGGTTCGACCGATAGGTCATGGAAGCCTCTCGGGGAGAGCGGTGCGCGAGGGATGGCGAGGGATGGCAGCGGCGGCACGTGACGGGAGGAGAAGCCAGGACGCGCACAGGCTATCGCTGTGGATGCCGCGGCCGCAGGTCCATCCGCTCGGCCACCACTGCCGCCGAACACGCGTTCGAGCTGGCCTGCTTCATGATCGCCGCCCGCACCGGTAGCGTTCTTGATCGCGGGAGGAGCAACGATGTGGACCGATGAAGACGGCGAGCTGCACGAGGGGCCTGTCGCCTGGCGCGAGACCGTCGTCGCCGATCACGTGCAGGCGATGTTCGAGCGGCTCGCGAAGGACTCCCGCGACCGGTACTCCGACTGGATGGACGAAGAACTGACGGTGCTCGCCTACGCGCGCGAGCTCGTCGCCGGCGGACTCTTCGAGGAGGCCGCGTACCGCCATCGCGCGGCACCGTCGGTCGAGCTGCAGCGCGTGTCGTGGGCGTCGACTCGACCGACGCCCACGAGATGACGATCACGAGGTCGCCGGCGGCGGCCAGTCGTGCATCGTGCGGTGGAAGTTGACCATCCTTCGATCGTCGCGGATCCGGTCGCTGCGATCGCGGTCACGCCGTAACACACTGGCGATCAGGGTGACGCACCGGCGGTGGGGCGCGTCCCGCGCGACATCCATCGCCCTTGTGGGATGACACAACCGACGCCGCGGGAGGGCGGATCACGTCGTGGAACCCGCACAGTTCCCCGCTGTCCGGGAGGTGCCCGGAGTTACGCTACGGACATGAGCGAATTCCGTCCGCCTGTTGCTGACCTCACCTACGCGCTGAAGCACGTCGTGGGCTACGACGATGTCGCCCAGCTTCCGGGCTTCGAGCATGCCGACTTCGACACGGTCGCCGAGATCCTCGACGAGGTCGGCACGTTCATGGCCGAACTGGTGGCGCCGACGAACCGCGCCGGCGACCTCGAGGGTGCGCGCCTCAACCCCGATGGAACCGTGACCACGCCCACGGGCTTCAAGGAGGCGTACGCCGCCTACGTCGACGCGGGCTGGGGCTCGGTTCCGCTGCCCGAAGAATACGGCGGCGGCGGGTTCCCGCGCTCGATCGGCCTCGCCATCCAGGAGCTCACCACGACCGCCAACATGGCGTTCGCGCTCGCTCCCCTGCTCACGCAGGGCGCGATCGAGGCGCTCCTCAACTACGGCAGCGACGAGCAGAAGCAGGCCTGGCTGCCGAAGATGGTGACCGGCGAGTGGGCCGGCACGATGAACCTCACCGAGCCGCACGCCGGCTCCGACGTGGGCGCGCTCACCACGAAGGCCGTGAAGCGCGCCGACGGCACCTACGGCATCACCGGCCAGAAGATCTTCATCACCTTCGGCGACCACGACCTGAGCGAGCAGATCGTGCACCTCGTGCTCGCCCGCACCCCCGATGCGCCGGCCGGCACGAAGGGCATCTCGTGCTTCATCGTGCCGAAGTACCTCGTGAACGAGGACGGCTCGCTCGGCGAGCGCAACGGCGTGCACACCGTCGGCGTCGAGCACAAGATGGGCATCCACGGGTCGCCCACGTGCGTGCTGTCGTACGAGGACGCCACCGGATACCTCATCGGCGACGAGAACATCGGCATGCGCATCATGTTCGTCATGATGAACAGCGCCCGGCTCTCGGTCGGGATGCAGGGCCTCGCAGTTTCCGAGCGTGCCTACCAGCAGTCGCTCGACTACGCGCGCGAGCGCATCCAGGGCCGCACGATCGGCGCGACCGAGGACTCGCCCATCATCGACTTCCCCGACGTGCGGCGCATGCTCATGACGCAGAAGTCGTACATCGCCGCGCTGCGCCGCATGATGCTGCTGAACGCGGCGCATGTCGACCGCTCGACTCATCACCCGGATGCCGCGACCCGCGCGCGCGCGGACGAGATCGTCGGCCTGCTCACTCCCATCTGCAAGGCCTTCGGCACCGACCTCGGCAACGAGCTCACGTCGCTCGCGCTGCAGATCCACGGCGGCATGGGCTTCATCGAGGAGACCGGTGCGGCGCAGCACTACCGCGACGTGCGCATCGCCGCAATCTACGAGGGCACCAACGGCATTCAGGCCGCCGACCTCGTGGGCCGCAAGCTGCCGGTGCGCGACGGGGCGTCGGCCCTCGAGTTCATCGCGTCGATGCGGGAACTCGACGGCGAGCTGGCTGCCGCCGGCGAGGAGTTCGCGTCGATCCGGGCGCAGCTGAGGGCGCAGCTCGACACGCTCGAGCAGACCACGGCATGGATGCTCCGCACGGGCGCTTCCGACCCGAACGCGGTGCTCGCGGGGTCGTCCCCGTACCTGCGCATCTGGGGCCTCGTGGTCGGCGGCTGGCTGATGGCGAAGTCGGCGCTCGCCGCGCGCGGACTCGAGGACGACGGCATCGCTGAGGCGCAGCTGCCGCTGGCCCGGTTCTACGCCGAGCAGCTGCTGCCGCAGGCCGCCGGACTGATCGGTGCCGCGACGGCCGGATCGCGAGACCTGTTCGCGCTCGACGCCGACGCGCTCGCCGACGCCGCGCGCCGCGAGGCCCGCGTCTGACGCCCGACCGCCCACTGTTTCCGTTCCCGCGCGAGGTGCCCGTTCCACCGGGCGCCTCGCGCGGGAACGGCGACAACGAATGAAGTGGCCCCGACACTCGTTCAGCGAACCACGTCGTAGACCTGCTTCATGACGCCATTCGAGTACGTCTCGTGCTCGACGAGCTGAAGCCTGCCGGCCTCGCGCCCATTGAAGATCGACATCGGTCGGGGAGATTCCTCGGGAGATTCCGCCCGCGGCCGACGCATCGGCGCACGGATGCCGCAATCGCCGGGTGAACCGTCCGGTGCAGCGGGCAGCCCGTGTCAGTCCCGCTTCGGCGGGCCTGTCGACTACCGGCGCTGCCCGATCGGCGCCTCATCGGGCGTCGGCGGCGCGATCGCCTCGACCGGCTCCCGCGACCTCCGTCGGGTGACGAGGTAGGAGCCCAGGAGCACCAGCACGAACCCGACGACGGTCCACACGGTGAGCCGCTCGCCGAGCACCACGACACCGGCGACCACGGCGACGGCGGGATTGACATAGGTGATCGTCGTCGCCTTCACGGGGCCGATCTCGCCGATGAGGCCCACCATGAACAGGAACGCGAGCGCGCTGCAGACCACTCCGAGCACGATGATCGACCAGATGACCGCCGCCGACGGCCACGCGGCGGGCCAGGCGCCGGTCAGCAGCACGAATGGCACGTAGATGACGGCGGTGGCCGCCAGCGACACGGCGACCACGCCGACACCCGGCAGGTCGGACATCCAGCGCGAGAGGATCGCCGGACCCAGCGCGTACCCGACGACCACGATCGCGACCTCGCCGACCGCCACGAGATCGGACCCCGCGACATCCAGGCCCACGAGCGCGGCGACGCCGAGCATGCCGGCGGCGATGCCGAGCCAGTTCACGCCCGTGAGCCGTTCGGGCCGACCCATCGCGAACGCGATGGCGACACCCGCAAGCGGCACGGTGGCCAGCAGCAGCCCCGCGGTCGAGCTGGGCAGGCGCTACTCCGCCGAGCTCAGGAAGTACCACGGGATGACGATCTCGACGATCGTGTAGGCGAGCATCGGCCGCCACCGGCGCACGACCTGCACCACCTCGCGCCGGAAGAACGCGAGGGGCAACAGCAGGATCGCCGCGAGTGCCGAGCGGCCGAGCACCACCATGGCGGGCTCCAGCTCGCTCACAGCGACTTTGATGAACAGATATGGGATGCCCCATGCGATGCCCAGTGCGATGAAGAGGAACAGTCCACGACGAGTCACCGACCCATTCTCGCGGGACCGGCCGACATCGGCACGGCACGGACCTGCCGACGCCCGGCGATTTCCTGCCGAAGGCGGACGCCGGCCCGCGTCATCCACCGGCTCGCGACATCCACCGCCTCGAGGGCGTCGAGGGTCGCCACGTCGGTCCAGTCGCCCGCGTGGATCACGACGTCGGCCTCGTCGACGGCGCGCCACACCGCATCGAGGAGCCGCATCGCCCGCGCGGGGATGTGCGTGTCGGAGATGAGGAGAAGACGCGTGCCCGTGGTCCATCGATGCTCCGGCAGAATCGGGGCATGATTCCGTTCGAGCACACCCGCGGCCTCGGCTGGGCGCGGTTCTTCGCGTGGACGTCGGTGGGCCTCGGCCTCACCGCTCTCGTCGTGTCGGTGACCGTGCCGCTCGCCCTGCAGCTGGGCCGCGTCGTGTGGGTCGTGCTCTTCGCGACGTTCGCCATCTGGGCGGCGTTCATGGCGGTGCCGCGCTATCGCGAGGCTCGCCGCCGGGGGTCGTGGCTGGTCGTCGTCGGTGCGGCGCTCGGCATCGCCACGTTCGGGCTCATGGTGTATGCGGCGGTCGCGTTCATCCTCGCGGGATACTACGACACGGTCATCCCGATGCTGCCGAACTGGGCCGCGGGCGGCGGCCCGGGCCCGGCCCCCGCCGTGGGCGTATTCGCCCGCTGAGCGGCATCCGCTCCCCGCTTTCTCCTCCCGCATGTTTCCATTCCCACGGAATGTCGCCGCTACAGCGGGCACGCTGCGCGGGAACGGGAACATGAGAGGCAGATGACGCGACGGGGTTCGCGAAGGCCGACGCGCGGGGTAGCATCCGTCACGGGGAGACGCTCGTGAACGATGAACTGGTGCTCGTCACCGGCGGCACGGGTTTCGTGGGGTCGCACTGCATCGTGCGGCTGCTCGACGCGGGCTACCAGGTGCGCACGACGCTGCGCTCGCTCGCCCGAGCCGACGACGTGCGAGCCCTCGTGCGCGCCGGCGGTGCCGACCCCGCGGGGCTCGAGTACGCCCAGGCGGACCTGCTGCACGACGACGGATGGCACGCGGCCGCCGCGGGCGCCATATACGTGTTGCACGTGGCCTCCCCGTTCCCGGTGCGCCAGCCGAAGGACGCGAGCGAACTCATCGCGCCAGCTCGCGACGGCTCGCTGCGGGTGCTGCGGGCGGCGCGCGACGCGCGCGTGCGACGCGTCGTGCTCACCTCGTCGTTCGCCGCGGTCGGTTACTCGAGCCGGCCCGATCGACCCTTCACCGAGGAGGACTGGACCGACCCCGACGACCCCGGCCTGTCGCCGTATGTGCGGTCGAAGGCGATCGCCGAGCGCGCCGCGTGGGACTTCGTCGATTATGAAGGGGGCGACCTCGAGCTCTCGGTGGTGAACCCGGTCGGCATCTTCGGGCCGGCCCTCGGCGCCGACCTCTCGAGCTCGGTCGCGCTGCTGCGCGCGCTGCTCACGGGACGGGTGCCGGCCGTGCCGCACGGCCAGACCTCGGGCGTCGACGTGCGCGACGTCGCCGACCTGCACGTGCGGGCGATGATGCATCCGGATGCCTCGGGCGAGCGCTTCCTCGCGGTGTCGGGCGAGCCGATCACCTACCCCGACCTCGCGAGGCTCCTGCGCGAGCGGCTCGGTGACGACGCGCGCCGTGTGCCGAGGATCGTGATACCCGACTGGGTCGTTCGCATCGGGGCGAACCTCGACGCCGACCTACGCGCCATGCTCCCCGAGCTGAACCGCTCCCGGCGCGCGTCGAGCGAGAAGGCGCAGAGCGTGCTCGGATGGCGGCCGCGACCGCGCGACGAGGCCATCATCGCGTCGGCCGAGAGCCTGCTCCGGCTCGGACTCGTGTAGCGTGACAGTACCCCTTAGGGGTATCATTGGATCTCATCGTCACGAAAGGACGGCCATGACCGGCTTCCAGCGCATCGACCTCGGACTCACCGACGCGAACGCAGCGTGCAGCTGTTGCGCGACCGGTGACGCGCACGCGTCGGCCGCCACCGAGGCTGCCGCCACCGGGGCTGCCGCCACCGGGGCTGCCGCCACCGAGGGCGCACTCAGTGCCGACTTCCTCGTCGAGGGCATGACGTGCTCGCACTGCGTGTCGAGCGTGACCGAGGAGCTCACCGCCGTCGACGGCGTGCAGCAGGTGGCCGTCGACCTGCGGCCGGGCGCGGCATCCGTCGTCACCGTGACGAGCTCGGGGCCGATCAGCGACGACGCCGTGCGCGCCGCGGTCGAGGAGGCCGGCTACACGCTGACCGCGCCGGGCGCGTGAGCACCGAAGCCCTGGGCGCCGGGATCGTGGGCACCGCAGCGCCGGTCGAGCTCGAGATCGAGGGCATGACATGCGCGTCGTGCGCCACGCGCATCGAGCGCAAGCTCAACAAGCTGCCGGGCGTCGAGGCATCCGTCAACTACGCCACCGAGAAGGCGCACGTGCGCGCGGCGTCGGCCGAGGCGCTCGACCCGGCCGAGCTCATCGCCGCGGTCGAGGCGGCCGGCTACCGGGCGGCGCTCCCCCCGCCGCCCACGCCGTCAGCGGGTCGCGATGCCGCGACCACGACCGCGCCCGAGCGCGACGAGGTGCGGGAGCTCCGTCGCCGCGTGCTCGTCTCGACGGCGCTCACCGTGCCGGTGCTCCTCATGTCGATGATCCCGGCGCTGCAGTTCACGAACTGGCAGTGGCTCGCGCTCACCCTCGCCGCCCCCGTCGCGGTGTGGGGCGCATATCCGTTCCACCGGGCTGCGGCGATCAACGCCCGGCACGGCGCCGCGACCATGGACACGCTCATCAGCGTGGGCGTCGCCGCCGCGTTCGGCTGGTCGCTCTACGCGCTCTTCTTCGGCATGGCGGGCATGCCCGGTATGACCATGACGCTCACCCTCTTCGGCTCCCCCGAGGCCGGTACGGGCGAGATCTACCTCGAGGTCGCTGCCGCGGTCACGGTCTTCGTGCTCGCGGGGCGGTACGCCGAGGCGCGCGCCAAGCAGGAGTCGGGCGCCGCGCTGCGCGCCCTCCTCGCGCTCGGAGCGAAGGATGCCGCGCTCCTCCGTGACGGCCGCGAGACGCGCGTGCCCGTCGACTCGCTGGTGCCCGGCGACCACGTGGTCGTGCGGCCGGGCGAGACGATTCCCTCCGACGGACTCGTCGTCGACGGGGCCTCCGCCGTGGATGCGAGCATGCTCACGGGAGAGTCGGTGCCCGTCGAGGTCGCCGCGGGCTCGCGCGTCGCGGGCGCGACCGTGAACGTCGGCGGACGGCTCATCGTGGAGATCACCCGCGTCGGCGCCGACACCGAGCTCGCGCGGCTGGGCCGGCTCGTCGAGGAGGCCCAGACCGGCAAGGCGCCCGTGCAGCGGCTCGCCGATCGCGTCTCGGCGGTCTTCGTGCCGATCGTGATCGGGCTGTCGATCGTCGCGTTCGCCGGATGGCTGTTGACGGGCGCGTCGCTCGAGGTCGCCTTCACCGCCGCGGTCGCGACGCTCATCATCGCGTGCCCGTGCGCGCTCGGCCTCGCGACGCCGACCGCCCTGCTCGTCGGCACGGGTCGCGGCTCGCAACTCGGCATCCTCATCCGCGGGCCGCAGGTGCTCGAGCAGACGCGTCGCATCGACACGGTCGTGCTCGACAAGACGGGCACGGTCACGACGGGCCGCATGCGCGTGGCGCTGGTCCATGCGGTCGACGGATGCCCCGAGCCCGAGCTGCTCCGCGTCGCCGCCGCCGCCGAGGATGGCTCGGAGCATCCCGTGGCCCGGGCGATCGTGGCCGCGGCCGTGACGGCGACGGCGACCGCGACCGCGTCTGCTGCGCCCGGCGATACGGTGCTTCCGGCCGCGGAGCAGTTCGCGGCGCACGCCGGGCTCGGCGTGCAGGCCGTCGTCGACGGGCGCCTGGTCGTCGCGGGCAAGCCCGAGTGGCTCGCGTCCGCGTGGTCGCTCGAGTTGCCGGGCGAGTTGCGCGCCGCACGCGACGATGCCGAGGCGCGCGGCATCACCACGGTCGTCGTGGCGTGGGATGGCGCCGTGCGCGGGCTCATCGGCGTCGCCGATACGGTGAAGCCCACGAGCGCCGAGGCCGTCGCGCGGCTGCGCCGGCTGGGCCTTCGGCCCGTGCTCCTCACTGGCGACCACGACGGCGCCGCACGCGCGGTCGCCGCGGCGGTCGGCATCGACGACGTGCGCTCGGGCGTCACGCCCGCGGGCAAGCTCGAGGCGATCCGTGAGCTGCAGGCGGGCGGGCACGTCGTCGCGATGGTCGGCGACGGCGTCAACGACTCGGCGGCCCTCGCGGCATCCGACCTCGGCATCGCCATGGGCGGCGGCACCGACGCGGCCATCGCGGCCAGCGACCTCACGGTCGTGTCGGGCGACCTGCTGCTCGTGCCCGACGCGATCCGCTTGGCGCGGCACACGCTCGGTACCATCAAGGTCAACCTGTTCTGGGCGTTCGCCTACAACGTGGCCGCGATCCCCGTCGCGATGCTCGGGCTGTTGAATCCGCTCGTCGCGGGAGCGGCCATGGCGTTCTCGTCGGTCTTCGTGGTGACGAACAGCCTGCGGCTGAGGGGCTTCCGACCCGAGCGGTGACGCACGGACCCACGCAAGGTCGTGCGGGTTCGGAGTCCGAGAGTGCACTCCCCGCCCATCGCAGGGCGGGGAGTGCGCTCTCGGCGTCGTCGTGCCGCACGCACCGGGGGCGCGCGCCGCGTCACTCGTAGCGCAGCGACTCCACCGGATCGGCCCGCGCGGCCCGCACGGCAGGGAGCGTGCCGGCGAGGAACGCCACGCCCATGACCACGATGATGATCGCGGCGATGGACACCGGGTCGAAGGCGATGAGGGTCAGCCCCGGCAGATCGGCGAGCAGCGCTCCCCCGAGCGCCGAGCTGATCGCACTTCCCGCGATCATGCCGAGGCCCGCGCCGATCGCGCTGCCGAGGAATCCGATGAACACGGCCTCCAGGCTGAACAGCCCGAACACCTTGCCACTGCCCATGCCCATCGCCTTCATGAGGCCGATCTCACGCGTACGCTCCTGCACCGACATGAGCAGCGTGTTCACGATGCCGAAGCTCGCGGCGAGCAGGGCGATGATCGCGAAGGCGTTGAGCACGAGCACGATGCCGTCGATGACGCTCTTGAAGGCCCCGAGCTGCTGGGCGACGGTGGTCGAGTCGTAGCCGGCGTCGGCGAGGTCGGCCTCGAGGGCGGCCACCTCGTCGGCGGACGACGCCGGATCGAACCAGACGGTCGCCTGGCTGTAGGCGTCGAGCTCGCTCGCATCGAGCCCCGTGGACTGGGCGGCGAAGAGCGCGTCGTTCAACGCGTCGTTCGGCACCGCGGAGCTGGTCGTGCCGAGGCTCGCCTCGGCGACGCCGACGACCGTGGCCTCGACCTCGTGCCGCGTGCGCTCCGCGTCGGTCACGGCGAGCGTGACCGGTTCGCCGATCGCGGCATCGGCATCGTCGAAGCCGAGCACGTCGAGATAGGAATCGGGGATGACGACCTGGAAATCGGATGCCTCGATGTCGGGCTGCTCGCCCGCGGCGAGCTGGAGGCGCATCCCGCTCACGAAGCCACCGACGCCGATCTCGTACTCGGTGCCGCCGTCATGGGCGATGGAGTCGACGTCGACGCGCTTCGCGGGCTGCACCCGCACCACGCCGTCGATCCCGGCGAGCTCGTCGAGCTCCGCCGATCCGATCGGCGCGACGACGTTCGTGGTGCCCGGAGGGCCGTTCTGCTCGCCGACGATCGCGTCGGGGTCGTACTCACGCGGGCCGTCGGAGGCATCCGTCGCGTTCTCGGCGACCTTGGTGACCGTCATGACGTCTTCGGCGCCCATGGCGGCGACCGTGTCGTCGATGTACCGGTTGATGCCCGTGCCGAGCCCGTTCGTGATGGTGAGGGTGAACGCGCCGACGAAGATCGCGAGGATCGTGAGGATGGTCCGCGTCTTGGAGCGGAACGTGTTGCCGACGGCCGAGCCGACGAGGTCGACGGGGTTCATGCGGCACGCTCCTCGGCTGTCGCCGCGCGCTCGGCGTCTGGTGCGCGCTCCACGATGTCGACGATGAGCCCGTCGCGGATGTGGACGCGGCGATCGCAACGGGACGCGAGCTCCTCGTCGTGGGTGACGATGATGAGGGTGATGCCGTGCTCGCGGTTCAGGTCGAAGAGGATGTCCTCGACGACCGCGCCCGTGGCGGTGTCGAGGTTGCCGGTGGGCTCGTCGGCGAAGATCACGCGCGGCCGGTTCACGAGCGCGCGGGCGATGACCGAGCGCTGCTTCTGCCCTCCCGAGAGGCTCACGGCCTTGTTCTTCGCCTTGTCGGCGAGCTCGAGCTGCTCGAGCACCGCGAGGGCGCGCCGCCTGCGCTCGGCCCGGCCGACCCCGGCGATCTTCAGCGGCAGCATGACGTTCTCGAGCACGGACGCGTTCGGCGTGAGGAAGAACTGCTGGAAGACGAACCCGAAGGTCTGGTTGCGGGCGCGGTTCAACGCCGCGCCGCTGAGCGATCGCGTGTCTTCGCCGGCGAGCTCGATCGTGCCGTCGGTGGGCTGGTCGAGCAGGGCCAGCACGTGCATGAGCGTCGACTTGCCCGAGCCGCTCTTTCCGATGATGGCGATGCTCTCGCCCTCGAGGACGTCGAGGCTCACCCCCTTCAGCGCGTCGAATCGGTTGGCGCCGCGGCCGTACGACTTGCGTACGTCTCGCGCCGAGAGGATCGGGGTGGTCATCGCGTGGTGTGCTCCTGTCATGGCGGGGTATCCTTCCAGCCTCGCGGGGAGCCACGCCCGGCACATCCATCCAACGGAGGCACCTCGGCTACTGCGGTCGAGGTACGCGGCAG
This sequence comes from Agromyces bauzanensis, assembly GCF_014645655.1. Taxonomy (GTDB): domain Bacteria; phylum Actinomycetota; class Actinomycetes; order Actinomycetales; family Microbacteriaceae; genus Agromyces; species Agromyces bauzanensis. The sequence goes on from NZ_BMMD01000003.1 coordinate 31,061, forward strand.
TGCGGACGGGGCGACCCGACGCCCACCGACGGAGCACGAACGGGCCCACCGACGGACGCCCCGACAGGAGCGCCGACAGACGACGGATGCCGCGGGCCCCCGCCCGCGGCATCCGCTCACCGCCGTCTGGTCAGCTCGACGCGGTCGAACTGCTCGACGCGGTCGAACTGCTCGACGCGGGCGCCCCCGCCGTCACTTCCTTCTCGACGTTCGGCGCACTCTGCACCGCGACCTTCCGTGGCTTCGCCCGCTCGCTCACCGGGATCACGACGCTCAGCACGCCGTTGTCGTAGTGCGCGCTGATCGCGGCGGTGTCGAGGCCGTCGCCCAGGGTGAGCTGGCGCAGGAACGAGCCGCTCGGACGCTCGTGCGCGAGCCACTTCACCTCGGCGTCTGAGCGCAGCGTGCGCTCGGCGCGGATCGTGAGCAGCTGGCCATCGACGTCCACGTCGATCGAGCCGGGGTCCACGCCCGGCAGGTCGGCCGAGAGCACGTAGTGGTCGCCGTCGCGATGCAGGTCGATCGGCATCATGCGCGGCGACTGTCGGCTGTCGAGCACGCCCGCGGCGAAGCGGTCGAGGTCCCGGAACGGATCCCAGTACATGGCCATGGCTTCTCCTCCTTCATCTGCCGCCCTCGCGGCATGTGTCAAAGAGTTGAGTCCAATCGACTCAAGTACCCTCAGGTTAGCACTCCCGCATGGAGAGTGCCAAGTCCCTCGCCCCGGATTCCGCGGCCGAACCTTGCGTCCGCCTTCCGGGCCGCGTTGACTGGGGCGATGCGCGTCGTCATCGCCGGAGGCCACGGCCAGATCGCCCTCATCCTCGAGCGCCTGCTCGCCGACGCCGGGCACGACCCGATCGCCGTCATCCGCAATCCGGACCACCGCGCCGACGTCGACGCCACCGGCGCCGCCGCCGTCGTGCTCGATCTGGAGGCGGCATCCGTCGAGGAGGTCGCCCAGGTGCTGAAGAATGCGGATGCCGCGGTGTTCGCGGCGGGCGCGGGCCCCGGGAGCACGGCCGAACGCAAGTTCACGGTCGACCGCGACGCCGCGATCCTCCTCGCCGACGCCGCCGAGGCCGCCGGGGTGCCCCGCTTCGTGGTGATCTCGGCCATGAGCGCCGACCGGTTCGACCCGGTGTCCGACGACGTCTTCCAGCTCTACCTGCGAGCCAAGAGCGAGGCGGATGCCTCGGTGCGCTCGCGCGACCTCGACTGGACGATCGTCCGTCCCGGCGGACTCACGAGCGATGCCGGCACCGGCCTGGTGCGGGCGGGCTCCGCCCTCGAGCCCGGCAGGATCCCCCGAGCGGATGTCGCGGAGACGATCGCGACCCTGCTCGAGACCGGCGCGGCATCCCGCACCCAGTTCGACCTCGTCTCGGGCGACGACCCGATCGCGGACGCGCTCGCCGCGCTCGCCTGACGCGATGTCCGGCCGTCGCGCGAGGCCGGCGGGATCCCGCGGCACTCGGGGTCGCTCCCGTCGGTGAGAATCGAGGGATGACCACGAGCACGCCGCGGCACACGAGCCCCCTGCACCCGGCTTGGATCGTCGCCGCGGTCGCGTTCCTCGCCCTCGTCGAGCAGCAGGGCTGGCGCCAGGCGTCGCTCCTCGTCGCCGTCGGGGCGTTCGCGGTCGTGCCGCTCGTGGCCCTGTTCCTCCGCAATCGCCCGCAGACCTCGGCACGACGCCGTTCGGCGCCCCCGACGGCTGGGAGCAGCCCGCGCCCGTGCGCGGCAACGCCGCGCGCCTCGCGCTCGCGACCCTGGTGCGCGCGAGCGGGAAGCGCACGTTCTGGGCGCTCGTGGCCGGCTTCGCGATCTGCGGCGCCACGACGAACGGCCTCGTCGGCACCCACTTCATCCCCAGCGCGCACGACCACGGCATGCAGGAGACGACCGCTGCGGGCCTGCTCGCACTCGTCGGCATCTTCGACATCGTCGGCACCGTGGCATCCAGCTGGCTCACCGACCGGGTGAACCCGCGCATCCTGCTCGCGGTCTACTACGCCGGCCGCAGCATCGGGCTCGCCGGCCTGCCGTTCCTCCTCGACGCGACGGTACAGCCGCCGATCATCGTCTTCGTCGTCATCTACGGCCTCGACTGGGTGGCGACCGTGCCGCCGACCGTCGCGCTCTGCCGTGAGGTGTTCGGTGCCGACGGCCCCATCGTCTTCGGCTGGGTGTTCGCGTCGCACCAGGTGGGCGCCGCGTTGGCGGCCACCGCCGCGGGTCTCGTGCGCGACCAGACCGGCGAGTACACGATCGCCTGGTTCGGCGCGGCCGGCCTGTGCGTCGTGGCCGCCGTCGTCAGCGGCTCGGTCCGGCGGGGCAAGTCGGACGGGGGGCCGCCCGCGGCCGGGCCGCCTGCCGGCACGTCGGGCGACGCGCAGGCCGCGGAGGCCGCGGAGACCGCACGCGGCTAGCCTTGGCGCATGCGCTTCACGGCCACGTTCCGGGCGACCAGGCGGATGCCGCTGCTGCAGGTGCTGAAGTCAGCGGTCGCGACCGTCGCCGCGTGGCTCGTGGCGGGCTGGCTGGTGCAGGGCGAGCTGCCGGTGTTCGCCGCCATCGCGGCGCTGCTCGTGGTGCAGCCGAGCGTGAACCAGTCGTTCGGCAAGGCCGTCGAACGCTCGATCGGCGTAATCCTCGGCGTGATCGTGGCGAGCGGGCTCTCGCTGGCGTTCGGGCAGAGCACGTGGATCATCCTCGTCGCCATCGTGGTGGCGATGCTCGTGGCGTGGGCGCTGAAGATGACGCCCGCCACGTCGAACCAGGTCGCGATCAGCGCCATGCTCGTGCTCGCGCTCGGCGCGTCCTCCCCCGAGTACGCGCTCGACCGGGTGCTCGAGACGCTCATCGGCGCGGCGATCGGCATCATCGTGAACGCGCTCATCGTGCCGCCCGTGGCGGTGACCCCGGCCCGGGAGCAGCTCGCCCGGCTCGGCGGCGAGCTCGCGGCATCCGTCGACCGTCTCGCCGACGCGCTCGGTCGGTCGCGGTCGCGGGCCGACCTCGACGCGCTCATGATCGAGGCGCGGCTGATGCGCCCGATGCGGGATGGCGCGGACGCCGCGATCGTCGCGGGCGAGGAGTCGCTCACGCTCAACCCCCGCCGGTCGGCGCACCGCGACGAGCTCGTGCAGTTGCGCGAGCTCCTCACCCGATTGAGCCCCATCGTCACGCAGGTGATCGGGATGACGCGGGCGTTCGCCGACCACTACGACGAGACGTTGCACGACGAGGCCACCGTGCGGGCGATCGCCGAACAGCTTCGCCGCGTCGCGCACGACGTGCGGCTCGCCGCTCGCGTCGCCGAACCCGAGCACGAGCCGCGCACGTCGGAGACCCCGGCCCTCACGTCGGCGCTCGTCGTCTCGCCACCGAGGTCTGGGCACTGGATCCTCGTGGGGTCGCTGATGGAGGATCTGCGGCGCATCCGCGAGGAGCTCGGCGCGGAGTGACCGGCGCGGGGCATCCGTTCCCTAGGCTGGCACTGCGACGAGACCGGGATCCACGAGACGACGGCAGGAGCGGATGATGACGACGACGTCGGCGGCAGGACCCACGACGGGCAGCGACCTCGCCCGGCAGCTCACGGTGGCCGCGAGCGCCGTGGTGGCGGTGGTCGGCGCGTTCATCGGGTCGGGCGCTGCCGGCGGCACGCCGATCCAGGATGCCGCGGGCGGCGCGCTCGCCGCCGATGCGACGCTCATCGCGCCCGGGGGGAGCGCATTCGGCATCTGGTCGGTCATCTACGCCGGGTTGCTGGCCTACGCGGTGTGGCAGTTCCTGCCCGCGCAGCGCTCGGAGCTGCGGCACCGCCGGGTCGGCTACCCGATCGCCGCGTCGCTCGTGCTCAACGCGGCGTGGATCCTCAGCATCCAGTTCGACCTGCTGTGGCTCAGCGTCCCCGTCATCATCGTGCTGCTCCTCGTCCTCGTGTACGCCTTCGGCCAGTGCCTCGGACACCCGCCTCCCAAGGTCGTCGACGCGCTCGTGACCGACGGCACCGTGGGGCTGTACCTGGGCTGGGTGATCGTCGCGACGGCCGCGAACGTGACGGCGGCGCTCGTCGCGGCGGGGTTCGACGGGTGGGGGATCCCGCCCGAGACGTGGGCGGTCGGCGTCGTCTCCGTGGCGGGTCTCGTAGGCGTGGCGCTCGCCGTCTGGGATCGCGGCCGGGTCGCGCCGACGCTGTCGCTCTGCTGGGGACTCGCATGGATCGCGAGCGCGCGGCTGACGGATGCCCCGGGGTCGGCCGTCACGGGCGTCGCCGCGATCATCGCCGTGGTTGCCGTGGTCGTGGCGACGGTCACCGCACGCGTGGCGGCCGAGTTGCGGCTTCGGCGCCGACCAGCCTGACACTGAGATCGCGTGCCGCCGCGATGCTGTCGGCGTCGCCCGCTGTCTTCGCGGCCACCATCGCCCACGGCGCCGCAGACTCCACCGAACGCGCTGCAGCGACACCCGGCTCCCTCGAAGCCGCACGGCTGCTGGCCGCCGCGGCCGGCGACGTAGCCTCATTGCCGTAGCCCGCGTCGGCGAATCAGCCGAACGATGGAGGCAGGAGCACTACCCGCCGGTTATGCTGAGCCAACGATCCTGACGGATCCTCGAGGATCTGCGGGTCCGTGGAGGGTGAGCCCACAGCCTCCACGGACCCGCTCCGACACCGTCGCGCGCCGGGGGGCGTGACGGGAACCCGTCGCCGAGTTCTGGGCGGCGGATGCTGCGTGGGGGCGCAGCGAGCGGGGCCGGGCACCTTCGGGCGCCCGGCCCCGTCTTCGGGACGCGTCCCGCAGCCTGGGAGCGCCACCCCGAACCCTGCCGCTCCTAGACTGGGCCCGTGCTCACCGCCGTCATCCTGGTCGCGATCGTCCCGGCGTTCCTCATCCTCGGGCTCGGGATCGTGGCGCGTGCCGTCGCCGGCCAACGCGTGACCGGGCTCGTCGTGCAATACGCACCCGAGCGCGGATCCACGGTGCTGCGCGACGCGCTGCTCGCGAATGCCGACCGGCGGGCGGCATCCGCTGCGCTCATCGATCTCGCGGTGAAGCGCAAGATCCGGCTCCTCGCAGGCGGCAGATCGAAGCGCGAGCCCATCGTCGTCGAACTCGTGCACGGCGCGACGTTCAGCCCCGAGGAGCTCGACCTGCTCGATGCCCTCTTCGGGCCCGAGCACACGCACGGCCGGGTGCGGCGGTTCACGTCCGACCGGCGCGCGCTCGCGGGGCGGCTGCGCAGCGTGGTCGCCGACGCCGAGCACGCGCTCGCGCGCGACGGCCTCATCGACGAGCGCCGCACCACCTGGCCCGGCATGACGCTCACGGTGCTCGCCTACCTCGGCATCCTCGTCGAGGCCCTCCTCACCGTCCTGGCCCTCGTCAACGCCGACCGGCCAGCGCTCAGCGCCACGACCCTCGCCCTGGCCGCGACGGTCGCGACGATCATCGTCACGCCGTCGTCGTGGCGACGCTTCCTGCCCGCCGCCCGCCCGAGGCGCGAGCACCTCGACGGACTGCGCCAGTACCTCGCACTGGCCGAGGCCGACCGGATGCGCGTGCTCCAGTCGCCGAGCGGCGCCGACCTGCGCGAGCCGGATGCCTCTATCGGGCGCCAGGGCGCCGACCTCGCGTCGGAGCGGCTCGCCCGATTCCACCTGCACGAACGACTCCTGCCGTACGCGGTGCTCTTCCGGCTCGAACGCGAGTGGATGACACGGCTCCGACTCGAGCACGACGCACTCGACCGCAACAACCTCGACACGCTCGCCGACGCCATCGACGTCGCGGCCGACGTCGCGCTCGCCCTCAAGGCCGCGGGCAGTGCGGTCGAGCTCGTCGCAGCGGTCGGCGACCTGGTCGACGCGCGTGGCACCGTGCTCGAGGGCGTCGGCAACCTGTTCGAGGCGCTCAGCCCATGACCGACGAGCAGCGCATCACGATCGACGTCGACGGCACGCCCGTCTCGGGCGTCGCCACGAGGCCGACGGATGCCCCTGCCACGATCGTCGTCGCGCACGGCGCGGGCGCCGGCATGGAGCATCCGTTCATCTCGGGATTCACCCGCGCGATGGACGCGCTCGGGTTCGCGACGCTGCGCTTCAACTTCCCATACCGCGAGGCCGGGCGCCGGTTCCCCGACCGCCCGCCCGTCGCCATCGCGACCTGGCGTGCCGTGGTGGATGCCGCCCGAGCCCGCGCGGTCGCGGCCGGCTCCCCCGGCGAGCCCATCTGGGCGTCGGGCAAGTCCTTCGGTGGACGCATGGCGTCGATGGCGGTGGCCGATGGGATGCCGGCGGCGGGTCTCGTCTACCTCGGGTATCCGCTGCACCCGCCCGGCCGGCCCGAGAAGACTCGCGACGAGCACCTCGTGGGGCTCACCGTGCCGATGCTGTTCCTGCAGGGACGGAACGACCCGTTCGCAACGCCCAACGAGCAGCTTGACGAGCTCGTGGCGCGCATCGGGCCGACGGCGACGCTCCACTGGGTCGAGAACGCGAACCACTCGTTCGAGGTGAAGGGCACGAAGCGTCCGGCCGCCGAGATCGGCGCGTCGCTCGCCGACTCCGTCGCCGCGTTCCTCCCGGCGCACACGCCCGCGGGCTGAGAGGGCCGTGGGCGCGTCGCCAGGAACGATCGCACCCTGCGGCGGCTTGTCGCGGCGGCGGCTCGAACTCGCGCCGCCGCCGCGAGGAACGGCGACCGACGGCGGGCCTCGGGGCGAAGATTACGGTCCGAGGAACTCCACGGCGTCAGCCCGTGCGCGCGTGGAGCCGGCGCGTAGCCTGAACACATGACCAGCGGGAACGAGCGCGCGCAACATTGGCTGCTGCCCGCCGCGGCGGGCGTGGCATCCGTCGCCTTGGGAACCGGCGTCGGCGAACTCACGGCCGCCATGCTGGCGCCCGCGTCGAGTCCGTTCGTCGTCGTCGGGTCGCTGCTCATCGACCTCGCGCCGCCGTGGGCGAAGGATGCCGCGATCGCCCTGTTCGGCACCGCCGACAAGGCCGCCCTGCTCGTGGGCATCGGCATCGTGCTCCTCGCGGTCGCGGGTGCCGCGGGGGTGCTCGAGGTGCCTCGCCCGCCGTTGGGACGCCTACTCATCGGGCTCCTCGGCGTGGTCGGCGTGGTCGCCGCCGCGACGCGCGCGAACGCGACCATGCTCGCGTTCGCCCCGTCGGCGGTCGCGGCGATCTCGGCCGTGCTGGCCCTGCAGTTCCTCGTGCGTCGGCTGCCCGTCGCGCCCGCGACGAGTCCGGCGCCCGCCAGGAGTCTCGCGCCCGCGACGAGTCGAAGGACGGATGCCGCGACACGCGGGGCGGGCGCCGGCGCGTCGCCCGAAGCATCCTTCGACCCGGGAAGCGGAGCCGCGGACGCAGCCACGGTTTCGCCCGCGACCGTCGACCGGCGCCGCTTCCTCGGCTGGGCGGGCGGAGCCGTCGCGGTCGGCGCCGTCGCCGCCCTGGGTGGGTACCTGCTGCAGGCGGGCTCCCGCGCCGTCACCGCGATTCGCGACACGATCACCCTCCCCCGTCCGACGGCCACCGCGCCCGTGCCCGCCGCGGCCGAACTCGGCATCGACGGCCTCGCCCCGGTGATCACGCCCAACGCGCAGTTCTACCGCATCGACACGGCGCTGGCCGTGCCCGCCGTCGACCCCTCGGACTGGAGCCTCCGCATCCACGGCATGGTCGAGCGCGAGGTCACCCTCACGTGGGACGAGCTCCTCGCCCTCCCCCTCGATGAGAGCGTCACGACGCTCGCGTGCGTCTCGAACGAGGTCGGCGGCGGCCTCATCGGCAACGCGGTGTGGCTCGGATATCCCATCCGCGAACTCATCGCCCGCGCGGCGCCGAGTGCCGACGCCGACATGGTGCTCTCGCGGAGCGTCGACGGCTTCACGGCGTCGACGCCGCTCGCCGTGCTCGAGGACGACCGCGACGCGATCCTCGCGGTCGGCATGAACGGCGAGCCGCTGCCCCCCGAGCACGGATTCCCGGTGCGGATGGTGGTGCCCGGGCTGTACGGGTACGTCTCGGCGACGAAGTGGGTGGTCGACCTCGAGGTCACGCGCTTCGACCGGGCGACGGCCTACTGGACCGATCGCGGCTGGAGCGAGCGCGGGCCGATCAAGCTGTCGTCGCGCATCGACGTGCCCCGCGGCGGCCAGTCGCTCACGGCGGGCCCGGTCACGGTGGCGGGCGTGGCATGGCGCCAGCACGTCGGAATCGACCGCGTCGAGGTGCAGGTCGACGACGGCGCGTGGCAGCCGGCCACGCTCGCCACGGCGATCTCGATCGACACCTGGGTGCAGTGGCACTACGAGTGGGACGCGCCCGCCGGCACCCACACCCTGCGGGTACGCGCCACGGGCGCCGACGGCGAGGTGCAGACCTCCCGGGTGCAGGGCGTCGTCCCCGACGGCGCCACGGGCCTGCACGAGCGCTCCGTCGAGGTGCGCTGAACCTGCGCTGAACGGATGCCCCGGCGGGACCTTCGACCCACCGCCCCCGATCGCCCGACGAGCACACTGGGGCGGATCGAGGAGGTAACCGTCATGACCGCATACCCACCTTCAGACCCGAACCAGCCGCCGCCCGCCTACCAACCGCCCGCCGCCCCACCCGGCTCGGCGGCGCCGTCCACAGCCCCGTCGCCCCGGTCCTTCATCGCCACGTGGATGTTCGCGTGGCTCCTGGGATTCCTCGGCGTCGACCGCTTCTACCTGGGCAAGATCGGCACCGGCATCCTGAAGCTCATCACGATCGGCGGCTTCGGCATCTGGTGGCTGATCGACCTCATCCTCACGCTCGCCGGCGTGCAGCGCGACAAGGAGGGCCGCCTGCTGCCCGACTACGAGCAGCACAAGATGATCGCCTGGATCATCACGGCGGCCATCTTCGGGCTCTCGCTCATCACCTCCGCGATCTCGAACGCCTTCGCCGGCCTCTGGGACGGCGTCGGGCCCATGATGCCCTGGTGGGACTTGCAGGACTGGCAGGACTGGCGGACCGACTGACCCGGCGTCAGCCGAGCCGCGGCGTGCGCGGCGGCTCCGTCCGGCGCGCGCCGGTCGCCTCGAAGGCGGCCGCGAGCGTCAGCAGGGCCGTGTCGTCGTAGGCGCGTCCGGCGAACGTGAGGCCCACGGGCATCCCGATGTCCTGCATGGTGCCCATGGGCACCGTCACCGTCGGGATGCCGAGATGGCGCGGCACGAGGTTGCCGTTCGCGACCCAGACGCCGTTGCGCCAGCCGAGCTCGGCGGATGCCGGGTTCACGTCCATGTCGGCCGGCCCGACATCCGCGACCGCGGGGAAGACGACCGCGTCGAGGCCGAGCGCGTCCATCCACTCCTCGAGGTCGAGTCGGCGGGTCTCCTCCAGCCCCCGTAGCCCCGACTCGAGCTCGGGCATGCCGGCCCACGTCGCGCCGGGGTGCGACCGCACCCACTCCGGGTACCTCGCGATATCGTCGTCGAAGCCCGTGTACCGGTCGGGCAGCGCGCCCTCCGGTTGCTGGAAGATGCGCGACCCGTCGACGCCGGCGAGCGTCGACAGGACCGGGTCGTCGTTCGCCTGGAGGAAGTCCTCCCAGGCCCACGCCGAGAGGTCGATGATCTCGCGCTTCAGGTACTCGGGGCTCACGAGCCCGCGCGTCGCGATCGTGGGCGCGCCGGGCCGGTCGCCCTCGTAGTTCGTCACGGCCGGGAAGTCGACCTCGATCACCTCGGCGCCCGCGGCCTCGAGGTCGCGCCGCGCGGCCTCCCAGAGCTCGATGACGGATGCCCGTGTGTCGATGCGCTGCCCGGTCGATCCGCCGATGCCCCCGCTGCGTCCGGGCTGGGCGGTGCCCGCGTCGGGATCCGCGTTGACGTACATGCGCGGGACGCCGAACCGCCGGCCCGCGAGGGTGGCCCGGGCGGCCCGGGCGGCCCTGGCGCCGCCCGTCGCGCTCGCGGGGTCGGATCCGCCGGGGAGCAGTGCGACGTACGACGGCGGGCGCACGGCCGACGCGGCCGGAATCTCGACCCACGGTTGCACGCGCCAGAAGTCGCCGCGGGTGTCTGCGTCGTCGGCGACGATGACGTCGAGCACCTCGAGGAGGTCGGCCATGGTGCGGGTCTGCGGCACGACCACGTCCATGGTCGGCACGAGCGGCCAGTTGCCGCGCACCGAGATGACACCCCTCGAGGGGGTGTACGCGCAGAGCGCGTTGTTCGAGGCGGGCGCCCGGCCGCTCGACCAGGTCTCCTCGCCGAGTCCGAAGGCGGCGAACGACGCGGCGGTCGCCGTGCCCGAGCCGTTCGACGAGCCGGAGCCGAAGGCGGCGGTGAGGAAGTCGGCGTCGTACGGGCTCTCGGCGCGGCCGTAGACGCCGCGCTGCATGCCGCCGTTCGCCATGGGCGGCATGTTCGTGAGGCCGATGAGCACTGCGCCGGCGCCGCGGAGTCGCTCGATCGTGAACGCGTCCTGCTGGGCGACGAGGTGCTCGAATGCGGGGGAGCCCGCCGCCGCGGTCAGCCCGCGAGCAAGGTAACTGTCCTTGGCGGTGTACGGGATCCCGTCGAGCGGGCCGAGGGCCTCGCCGCGGGCGCGGCGCTCGTCGGAGGCTCGCGCGTCGGCGAGCGCGCCGGGGTTGCGCACGACCACGGCGTTGAGCGCGGTGGGCGTTCCAGGCGCATCGTACGCGTCGATCCGCGCGAGGTACGCCTCGAGCAGTCCGACCGCGGTGGCACGGCCGTCCTCGAGCGCCGCGCGCAGGTCGCCGATGGATGCCTCGACGACGTCGAACGCCTCGCTCGCCGAGCCCGTCGAAGCGAACCCGCTCATGCCCTGCTCCCTTCGACAAGCTCCGGGACCTCCGGCTGCTGCTGCGTGATGCAGTGGATGCCGCCGCCCCGCGCGAGGATCGGCCGGGCGTCGACGGTCACGACCTCGCGCCCGGGATAGGCGGCCGCGAGCAGCTCGCGCGCCGCGGCATCCGCTCGCTCGTCGCCGTAGCCGCACGCGATGACGCCGCCGTTCACGACGAGGTGGTTCACGTAGTTCCAGTCGACGAAGCCCTCGTCGTCGCGCAGCTGCGACGGGGCGGGCAGGTCGACGATCTCGAAGCGGCGGCCCGCAGCATCCGTCGCCTCCGAGAGGAACGCACGCAGCTCACGCATGACGTCGTGGTCGGGGTGCTCGGGACTCGGCTGCTCGTGCAGGAGCAGCGTGCCGGGCGACGCGATCGTCGCGACCATGTCGACGTGTCCGCGCGTTCCGAAGTCCTCGTAGTCGCGGGTGAGGCCGCGCGGCAGCCAGATCACCGTCGTCGCGCCGATCGTGCGCGCGAGCTCGGCCTCTACGCGGGCCTTGTCGGCGTACGGGTTGCGTCCCGGGTCGAGCTGCACCGTCTCGGTGACCAGCGCGGTGCCCTCGCCGTCGACGTGGATCGCGCCGCCCTCGTTCACGAGCATCGAGGAGACGAGCTCGGCGCCCGCGGCATCCGTCACGAACCGTCCGATCTCGCGGTCCTCGGCCCACGTCGCCCACTTCGGCGCACCCCAGCCGTTGAAGACCCAGTCGACGCCGGCGAGCACGCCCGGGCGATCGTCGTCGACGACGAACGTGGGGCCCATGTCGCGCATCCAGCAGTCGTCGAGCGGTGCCTCGAGCTGCGCGATGTCGGCCGAGAGCATGCGGCGCGCGCGGTCGCGCTCGACCGGGTCGACGACCATCGTCACGGGCTCGAATGCGGCGACGGCGTGCGCCACCGCCGTCCACGCGGCGTAGGCCTCCTCCGCCGACGCGGCATCATCGCCGAGCGTGAGTCCCGGGCGCGGGAACGCCAGCCACGTGCGCTCGTGCGGCGCGGTCTCTGCGGGCATGCGCCACGACATGGGCGACCTCCTCTGCGGGCTACGGATGCCGCGGCATCCGCTCGACTATTATTGATCATACGATCAACAAGAGGTGTCGATGTCAGGAGCCCCCCGCCGGTCGTCGGCCCGCAAGTCGCCGGCCGAACGAGCCGCCGAGATCGCGGAGGCCGCTCGCGACCTCGCCCTCGAGCAGGGACTCACCGCCGTGACGCTGCGCGGCGTCGCCGCCCGCACCGGCGTGACCCCGGCGCTCGTCGCCCACTACGAGCCGAGCATGGACGCGCTGGCGGCGACGACGTTCGCGTCGATCGTCTCGGCCGAGATCAGCGAGGTCGAGCGGCTGATCGCCGGGCTGCCGACCCCGACGGCCCGCCTCGCCGCGCTCATCGACACGCTCCTCGACGGCACGCGCGACGACGTCACCGTCGTCTGGGTCGAGGCGTGGGCGCTCGGGCGCAGCAATGAGCAGCTCGCGGCATCCGTGCGCGCACGGATGGACGCCTGGCAGGCGGTGGTGCAGGGCGTCGTGGAGGCGGGAATCGCGAGCGGCGAGTTCCAGGCGACGGATGCCGCATCCATCGCCTGGCAGCTCCTCGGCATGATCGACGGGCTCAACGCGCAGGCCCTCGTGCGCTGGGGCGACGCCGGGGCGCGCGGCTCGCTCACCGGGCACGCGGTCGAGGGGATGCTCGGGCTCGCGCGCGGCGCGCTCGGCGGAGCAGGGTGAGCCGCGGCATCCGACGGGTCCCTCGATGTCGGACGCTCGGGCTACGGTGAAGACCTGAGACGATGGGAGGAAGCCGATGTACCTGGTCGACGGCACCGTCGTCACGAGCGCGAGCGACCTGAAGAAGGCCGCCGAATGCGAGTTCGCGTTCCTGCGCGAGCTCGACGTGAAGCTCGGGCGCGACACGCTGTTCGAGCCCGTCGCCGATCCGATGCTCGAACGCGCGGGCCGCCTCGGCGACGCGCACGAGCGGCGCGTGCTCGAGTCGTACCGCGAGCGGTTCGGCGCGGGCGTGGTCGAGATCGACCGGCCCGACCTGCGCGACGCCGACCAGGTCGCCGCGGCCGTCGCCGCGACCCTCGCGGCGTTCGAGTCGGGCGCGCCCGTCGTGTTCCAGGCGACGTTCGTCGACGACGGGTTCGTCGGCTTCGCCGACTTCATCGTGCGCGAGCCCGACGGCCGCTACCTCGTGCAGGACTCGAAGCTCGCCCGCCGCGCCCGCGTCACGGCGCTGCTGCAGCTCGCCGCCTACGCGACGCAGCTCGCACGGCTGGGCATCCCCCGTGCGGACACCGTCGAACTCCTCCTCGGCGACGGCACCACGAGCTCGCACCGGCTCGACGACATCGAGCCCGTCTACCTGCTGCGCCGTGCCCGGCTCGAGCAGATCGTGGCCGACCGCATCGCCGACGACGGCCCCGCGGCGTGGGGCGACCCGCGCTACACGCTCGACGGCCGGTGCCCGACGTGCGACCTCGAGGTGCAGGCGCATCGCGACCCACTGCTCGTGGCCGGGCTCCGCACCACGCAACGCGCGCACCTCTTCGAGGCGGGCATCACCACGATCGACGCCTTCGCCGCATCGCAGGGGCCGATCGACGGCATCCTCGAGGCCACGCTCGAGGGCCTGCGACTGCAGGCGAAGCTGCAACTGGCGGCCGAGGCGGCCACGGCCGCAGCGGAAGCCGCCGGTCAGCGCGGCCCCGACGACCCGCCGCTGCCGCCGCCCGTCGTCGTGCGCGAGCCGGGGGCGCTCGCCGCGATTCCCACGCCCGACCCCGGCGATCTCTTCTTCGACTTCGAGGGCGATCCGCTCTACACCGAGGGGTCGGCCACCGAGTGGGGCCTCGACTACCTGTTCGGCATGATCGACAACGACGAGCAGTTCACCCCCCTCTGGGCGCACAGCTTCGCCGAGGAGCGCGAGGCGCTCGTGAAGTTCCTCGAGCTCGTGAAGCTGCGCCAGGCGGCCCATCCCGGCCTGCACATCTACCACTATGCGAGCTACGAGCGCACGCACCTCACCTCGATCGCGGCCCGCCACGGCGTGGGCGAAGCCGATGTCGACCAACTGCTCGCCGACGGAGTACTCGTCGACCTCTACCCCATCGTGAAGCGCGCGGTGCGGGTCGGCAGCCGCTCGTACTCGATCAAGAAGCTCGAGCCGCTCTACATGGGCGACCAGCTGCGTGAGGCCGACGTGAAGTCGGGCGGCGACTCGATCCTCGAGTACGTGCGCGCCCGCGAGCTCCTCGCCACCGGCGACGTGGATCCGGCGACCGGCTTGGCGGGTGCCGCCGCCGCGCAGCACGTGCTCGACGACCTCGCCGAGTACAACCGCTACGACTGCGTCTCCACGCTGCGGCTGCGCGATTGGCTCCTCGACCTCGCCCGGCGCGAGCACGTCGAGCCGGTGCCCGCGCTGCTCATCGCGGAGCCGACCGGCAAGTCCTACGAGGCGAGTCCACTCGCGGTACAGCTGCAGCGGCTCGCGGGCCCCGCCGACGACCCCGAGCGCGATGCCGACCACACGGCGCTCGCCCTCGCGGCGGCCGCGATCGACTACCACGACCGTGAACTGAAGACGTTCTGGTGGGGTCATTTCTTCCGCGTCGAACAGCCGCTCGAGGCCTGGGAGGACCACCGCGACGTGCTCGTCGTCGACCCTGCACGCACCGTCGTGCTGCACGACTGGTACCGCGAGGGGCGGCAGCAGCACGATCGCCGTGAGCTCCTGCTGCGCGGGCGCATCGCCCCCGGCTCCCGGTTCAGCCAGGGCGCCGACCTCTACGTGCTGTACGAGTGGCCGGCTCCGTTCCCGTCGACCTCGCGTCGGCCGGGCTCACGCGCGTGGACGAGCGCGACGGTCATCGAGGCGACCGCCGACGGCGTCCGCGTGGAAGAGCGCGGCGTCGCCGGCGAGACCTGGCGCGCGCTTCCCATGGCCCTGGTGCCGGGCAATCCCCCGCCGGCCGGGCGCCAGCGCGACGCGATCGCCGAATGGGCTGCGCCGATCGTCTCCCGTCACCCCGTGTGGCCGCGCGACCCCGCCGTCGACCTCTTGCGGCGCATCCCGCCGCGCACGCGCTCGGGGGCGCTCGCCGCGCTTCCCGACCACGAGTACGTCGGGGTGGTCGTGCGTTCCCTCGGCGACCTCGACGACTCGTACCTCGCAGTGCAGGGGCCGCCCGGCACCGGCAAGACGTACGTCGCCTCGCGCGTGATCGCGCGGCTCGTCGGCCACCACGGCTGGAAGGTCGGCGTGGTCGCGCAGTCGCACGCCGTGGTCGAACACCTGCTCGACGCCGTCCTCGCGGCAGGCCTCGACCCCCGTCTCGTCGCGAAGGCACCGAAGGACCGCGACGACGACACCGAACGCGGATGGACCGTCATCGAGAAGAACGGCGCCTCGTCGTTCATCGCCGCGAACCAGGCGACCGGATTCGTCTACGGCGGCACCGCCTGGGACTTCGCGAACGCAGACCGCGTGGGCCGCCGCGCGCTCGACCTGCTCGTCGTCGACGAGGCCGGCCAGTTCTCGCTCGCGTCGACCATCGCGGCGTCGGTCGCGGCACGGCGCCTCCTGCTCCTCGGCGACCCGCAGCAGCTCCCACAGGTGAGCCAGGGCACCCACCCCGAACCCGTCGACACCTCGGCGCTCGGCTGGATCGCCGACGGCCACGACGTGCTGCCCGCCGAATACGGATACTTCCTCGCGGAGAGCCGGCGGATGCATCCGGCCCTCGCCGCCCCCGTCTCGCGGCTCTCCTACGAAGGCGAACTCAGGTCGCACGACTGCGCCTCGCTGCGCGGCATCGACGGGATCCCGCCCGGCCTCACGCCCGTTGCCGTCGAGCACGACGGCAACACCACGGAGTCGGCCGAGGAGGCCGACGAGGTGGTGCGCATCGTCGGCGACCTGCTCGGTCGCGCGTACACCGGCACCCGTGACACGGCCGACGGCCCCGAGCAGGCCGACCCGCGTCCCCTGCAGCAGACCGACCTCATCGTGGTGACGCCGTACAACGCGCAGCTCGCCCTCGTTCGCGATCGGCTCGACCGCGCGGGATACACCGCGGTGCCCGTCGGCACGGTCGACAAGTTCCAGGGCCAGGAGGCGGCGGTCGCCATCGTCTCCCTCGCCGCGTCGTCGGCCACGGTCGCACCGCGCGGGGTCGAGTTCCTATTGCTGAAGAACCGGCTCAACGTCGCGATCTCCCGTGCGAAGGTCGCCGCCTACCTCGTCTACTCGCCGGGCCTGCTCGACGCGCTTCCCCGCACGCCGCTGGGCGTGGCGCAGCTCAGCGCGTTCGCCCGGCTCGTGGGAGTCGAGCTCCCGCGGGTCGGCGGGGCTGCGGCCGCGACGGATGCCCCGACGGCGACGGATGCCCCGAACTCCGGCTCCGCCGCGACGGACGTCTCGAACGCGCCCGTCGTCGCTACCCCGTGAGCTTGGCGATCGCCGCGGCGATGCGGCGCTGCCGGGTCTCCTCAGTCTTCGCCCCTTCGACGGCTGTCACGTGCGCCTTGCGGTGGCTCGGCGCGAGCCGGTCCCAGGCCTCACGGGCGCCGGGGGTCGCGTCGAGCGCGGCCGCGAGGTCGTCGGGAGCCTCGACGGTGCGCGGTGCCGTGTCGACGTCGAGGTCGACCACGATGCCGTCACCGCCCTGGATGCCCGTGGCCGCACGCTTGTCGGAGCTGAACGGAATCAGGTAGCGCCCACCCATCACGGCCACCGTGCTCCGGTACTCGAACCCGTTGACCGTGACGAGCACCGGCGGCCTGCGGCCGGCACCGAGACCCTCGATCACCTCGGGAGGCACCTCGATGCCGGTGTTGTTGCCCGACAGGAACATCGTCGTCTCGAACCGCATGCGCCCGAGTCTGCCACTGCCGCATGAAGCTGGGAATACCGCACAGGCTCGATGCGTAGGTTATCTACGTGACTTCCCCCACGACCGAACTCAGCCCTGACCGCATCACGATGTACGGCGCCGCCTGGTGCGGCGACTGCCGCCGATCGAAGGCGTTGCTCGACCGACGCGGCGTCGACTACGAGTACATCGACCTCGAGAAGGTCGTCGACGCCGCCGCACGCGCTCAGGCGATCTCGGGCCGCACGAACATCCCCGTGATCGTGTTCCCCGACGGCACGCACGTCACCGAGCCCACCGACGCCGAACTCGGCGCGAAGCTCGACGAGGCCGGGGCGGCGTAGCGTCCGGCCCTCCGACCCCGCGGCCACCCGACCCGTGCGCTTCGGGGCCCGAGCCCGCCTGACGGCGAGTCGCGGTGCCCTCGACATCCCTGTGACAGAAGTCGCAGTCGTGCGCGCGCCCGCGCCCGAAACCCGGCACGACTGCGACCTCGATCGGCGGCCAGGCCTCGAGTCAGGCGCTCTGCGCGCCCTCCGCGACCCGCGCATGCTCCTCGGTCCGCGATGGGGTCGCTCGTCGCAGCGGGTTTCGAGACGCTCCTGCGTCGCTCCTCAACCCGCGAGGGTCACGCGAGTGCCGGCATGACCTCCGCGGCGAAGAGGTCGATGCTCGACCGGTCGTACGCCGCCTCCGGGAAGTAGTGGATCGCGTACCCGAGCCCGAGCTCCCGACGCTCCGCGAGCTTCGCCGCCACCTGGGTCGGCGTGCCGACCATGCCGAGCGGCCCGCGGAGCTCCGCCATGTAGCCGGCGGTCTTCTCCGGGCCGAGGAACGGCGCGAGGCGCGCCTCGATCGCGTCGAGGCGGCGCGCGACATCCGCGTCATCCGAGCCGATCACGGTGTTGAAGTTCGACGAGCGCGTGATGGCGTCGAAATGGGTCCCGAGCCGCTCGCAGTGCCCGCGCAGCACCGCACTCTTGTGCGCGAACACGTCGAGGGTGCCCGAGAAGTTGGTGTACGACGCGTACTTCGCGGCGATCCGCAACGTCACCTTCTCGCCACCGCCGGCGACCCACATCGGGATCCCGCCCTCCTGCAACGGCAGTGGCCGAATGATCGCCCCGTCGACCTGATAGTGCTTCCCGTCGAGCGCGGCCGAACCCGTGGTCCACGCCTGCCGCATGATCTCGACGCCCTCGCGGAGCATCGCGAGCCGGTCGGGCACGGGCGGGAAGCCGTAGCCGTACGCCCGCCACTCGTGCTCGTACCATCCGCCGCCGATGCCCATCTCGACGCGTCCGCCCGAGATGACGTCGGCGGTCGCGGCGACCTTGGCGAGGTACGCCGGGTTGCGATAGCCCATGCACGTGCACATCTGGCCGAGGCGCACGCGCGAGGTCGACGCCGCGAAGGCCGACACGAGCGTCCACGCCTCGTGCGTCGCCTCGGTCTCGCTGGGCACCGGAGTGGTGTGGAAGTGGTCGTAGACCCAGATCGACTCCCATCCCGAGTCGGGCGCGTCGGCGTACTCGGCGAGCCCGCGCATGACCTCCCAGTGCCGGGCCGGCTCGATGCCGACGAGATCGTGACGCCAACCCTGGGGAACGAACATTCCGAATCGCATGGGCTCCATCCTAGGCCCGTGCCGCGATGCGGGAAAGCGCTTCCCGCGTCGCGGTGGAGACTCGCCGATCGGCGGGGAAATCAGCGCCTGCACTGAGGACGCGTCAGCAGCGCCTCCGTAGCGTCGGTTGAATGACGACCCCCATGCACTGCGATTTCTCGCCGCACGACTTTGCCGCGGTCGCGATCCGGACGTCCGACGGCCGACTCGTGCAGGTCACCGGTGCCGGCCTGTGCCCCACCGCCGGGTGGGAGCTCCGCCTGGTCGCAGGCGGGCCCGGATTCCGCTCCCAGCCCGAACGCCTGCTGCTCGAACTGCGCGAGTCGCCGCCGCGTCCCGCACCTCGCGTGCTCACCGAGACGACGGTGGACGTGACCGTCGAGGACACGCGTGCCGAGGAGGTCGAGATCCGGTTCGGCTGGCGCGAGGGCTTCGTCATCCCTGTGCGCGAGGCGGCGCTCCGGCGCGGGCCGCGGGGCGCCATGCGCCGACGAACGGATGCCGCACCCGACCGCATCGCGGCATCCGCCGTCTGATCTGGGCCGGTCGCGTCGCCGACGATCCGGCGGTCAGCCGCACCGGCCGTCACGCGAGCGCGAAACGCAACTCGGCCATCGCCGGGCCCGACCAGACCGACGCGTCGAGGTCCTCGCCGCGCACCGTGACGACCCTGCCGCCCTTCGCGATGACGAGGAGTGCCAGCTGCGGCAGCAGGTCGCCCGCGAGCGTACCGTCGGAGAGGTGCTCGCCGCTGCCGTTGCCGGTGGCGAACTCGACGGCTCCGGATTCGCGGTCGAGCATGCCGTTCACGCTCGTCGTGAAGTCGAACCAGAACGTCTCGACCGCACCGTCGGCCGCCTCACGCGCGATGGCGGCGAGGTCGCGTTCGACCCGGCCGGCCACGCCGTTCACGAGCCCCCGGAGGTCGCGTTTCGCCTCGGAGATGTTGAGCCTGGCCAGATGCTGGCGCAACGCCTCGTCGATCTCGGAGGCGCCGAGCCGGTCGGGCGCCCCCGATACGCCGACGACGCGCCGCGTGTTCCTCGACCGCTCCAGGTACAGGCTGAGCAGCGGCTCGGCGGCGAAGGCGAAGAGCGGCACGCGGTCATCGGGGTCGCGCTGCCCCAGTTCACGGCGAACGACGTCGCCGACGCGCTTCGCGTAGAGGTCGAGCAGGGTCTTGCGCCCCTCTCCGCCCATGAGTCGGCTCGCGCCGCCCTGACTCGCCACGCCGCCGATGCCGCGGTTGTACCCGCGCGGCCGATCCTCGCCCGGTTCGCGGTTCGTCGCCTCGTCGAGGTTCGCGGTGCCGGCCTTGTCGACGTCGAGCTGCGCGGCACGGTCGGTCGGTGTCGCGTGCCAGAGCGCCCACTCGTTGGCCGAGAGCGTGATCGCGTACGCCTCCTGGTCCTGGCTCGGTGCCCGCAGCAGCTGACCGAGCGTGAAGTGCGAGCCCACGTGCAACGCGTCGTCGAGCCGATTCGGCAACACGAACACCTCGTTGAATCCCGGTGCCACGAAGATCGCCAGCGAACGGGACAACCTGCCCCACAGCCGCTGCTCGGCGAGGATGCCGTCGCGCGCGCTTCGCAGTTCCTCGACGACCGGCCCCGGGGCATCCGTCGCCCGCACCTGCTCGATCGCCTCGTCGAACGCGCTCTTCACGGCGACCTCGGCGCGTTCGCGCTCGCTCACCACGGGCGATGTCGAGGCGTAGATCGTGATGGCCGGTTGATGCGGTCCCGCCAGTGCCGAGAAGTCGGCGGTCGTGGGCAGTTCGTAGTGGAGCGTCATTCAGTCCCTCTCCCTGGATCAGGCGACAGC
This sequence comes from Agromyces bauzanensis, assembly GCF_014645655.1. GTDB lineage: Bacteria > Actinomycetota > Actinomycetes > Actinomycetales > Microbacteriaceae > Agromyces > Agromyces bauzanensis. The sequence goes on from NZ_BMMD01000003.1 coordinate 51,267, forward strand.
GATGTCGCTCGCCCCCAGCCTATGAAGGCCGGAGCGCGAGCGACACCCCCAGTCAGCGAGCCACGGGATGGTTCGACCGGATGACGCCCGTCGGGTCGTACCGGCGCTTGACGCCGCGCAGCCGCTCGACCTGGTCACCAAACAGCCGCGCGGCGGGCCGGGCCTGCTCAGCGAAGTTCAGGTAGTCGAGCTCGGCCCGCCACGGCTCGATACGGGAGAGCAGCCGGCCCAGGGAGGTCACGAGCGAGTCGCCGACGCCGGGCATCGGGACGCCGCCGCCGAACACGACGTACTCCGCCTCGAGGCCGGTGACCGCGCCCGGCTCGGGGGTGCCGCGACCGATGGCCGACACGCGTGCGACCTCGGGCCGGAAGCCGCCGCCGACGTGGCGGATCTCGGCCGAGAGCAGCGCACAGCCTGAGTCGGGTCCTACGGCGTCGACGAAGGCGCGCACGGCTGCGGGCGGCAGCTCGGCGAGCATCATGCCGTCGCCGTACCCCGGGGTCGGGGCGGGCGGGTCCATGTGCAGCTGCAGCAGCTCGGCGATGGGCTGGGGATGCACCGAGTCCATCTCGGGGCCGAGCGCGCGCAGCGGCGCGAGCAACTCGTCGGCGCGCTCGGGCGATTCCTGGATCGCGGCCTCGACGACCACGAAGGACCGACCGGCGAGGAACGGCGGAAGCTCGGGCATCGGCGGGAAGCGCAGCACGCGACCGACGGAGGTGACGCTGTCGGGCACGGTCGCGGTCCACGCGGCCCACGTCTGCAGGACCTCCTCGACGCGCTCGAGCGGGAAGAACAGCGTGCCCGCCACGATCTCGGAGATCGGGTAGAGGCGGAACTCGAGCGCGGTGACCACGCCGAAATCGCCGCCGCCGCCGCGGATCGCCCAGAACAGGTCGGCGTCGTGCTCCACGTCGACGCGACGACGGACGCCGTCGGCCGTCACGAGTTCGGCGGCGAGCACCTGGTTGGCGGCGAGGCCGTGCGAACGGCCGAGCCAGCTCATGCCGCCGCCGAGCGTGTAGCCGACGACTCCGACGTCGTGCGACGAGCCGGCGAGCGCGGCGAGGCCGTGCGGCGCGACCGCGGCGACGACGTCGCCCCACTGCGCGCCCGCCTCAACCCGGGCGACGCGCTGCTCCACGTCGACCTCCACGCCGCGCAGTTCCGAGGTGCGCAGGAGCAGCGCGTCGGCCAGGCCGTCGCCCGCGGCGAGCGGGCCGGCGTTGTGGCCCGTCGCCTGCGGGGCGACCGCGAGGCCGAGTCGCCTCGCCGCACGCACGGTCTCGTCGATGTCCTCGACGCGCCATGCGACCACGACGGCCACGGGCTGCTGGTCGACGGCGAGGTTCCAGGCGGTCCGGGCGTCGTCCCAGCCGGGTTCGCCCGGAATGTGGACGCGGCCGGCGATGCGGTCGTCGAGAACGGCGAGTGCCTCACGCAGCGACAGGGCTTCGGCCTCGTCCTGGTGGATGCGGGCCGCTCCGGCGAGGTCGGTGACGGGGGCGAGGTCTCGGGTGGACGGGTGGGCAGCGTGGGCGGCGTCACGCGCGGCGGCGGCACCGGACACAGGAGTGTTCACGGATGGATCCTTTCGGGGTGTCGCGTCGTGGGCCCGGACCTTCGAACATGAGGCGGACGGCCGCGGGTGATCCGGCGGCGCACACGGACGCGATCTCCATCCAACGGCGCGGCGGACTCCGGGACGTCAGTGCGCACCCTGCGATCACGTCAGGGTTACCCCGCGCCGTCGTCGCCCCGCCGCGCACCCGGCGCCCGCGCGCGGAATGCCGCCGGCGGCGTGCCGGTTGCCATTGGGGATGGCCTCCTCACTCCGACTCTCCGTGCTCGACCTTGTTCCCGTGCGCAGCGCCCAGCCCAGCGCGGGCGCCGTCGCGGCATCCGTGCGCCTCGCGCAGCTCGCCGACCGGCTCGGGTACACGCGCTACTGGTTCGCCGAGCACCACAACATGCCGGCCGTCGCCTCGACGACCCCGCCGGTGCTCATCGCCGCGGCGGTCTCGCGGACGGAGCGGATCCGCGTCGGCTCCGGAGGCGTGATGCTGCCGAATCACGCACCGCTCGTGGTCGCCGAGCAGTTCGCCGCGCTCGAGGCGATCGCGCCGGGCCGCATCGACCTCGGCATCGGCCGGGCGCCGGGCAGCGACCCCGTGATCACCCAGCTCCTGCGGATCTCCGGGCCCACCGCCGACGTCGACCGGTTCCCCGACCATGTCGCCGACGTCCTGAGCCTGCTCTCACCCGCCGGCGCGACGCTGCGGCTCACGAGCGGGCGCGAGTACGCGATCACCGCCACGCCGGCGGCGACGGATGTCCCCACGCTGTGGCTCCTCGGTTCGAGCGACTACTCGGCGAAGCTCGCCGCCGAGCTCGGGCTGCCGTACGTGTTCGCGAACCACTTCTCGGGCGAGGGGCTCGAGCGGGCGCTCGAGCTGTACCGCACCGGATACCGGCCGAGTGAGCGGCACCCGACACCCGAGACGTTCCTGACGGTGAACGCGTCGGTGGCGCCCACCGTGGAGGAGGCTCGTGCTCGCGCGCTGCCGCAGCTGCGGTCGATGGCCCACCTGCGCACCAACCAGCCGATGCGGCCCCTCGAGACCGTCGAGGAAGCGCAGGCGGCGCCCGCCGACTCGATGGTCGACGAGCTCATCGCCGGCATGGAGCGGCGCTGGATCATCGCCGACGCCGCCGGTGCCTCATTCGAACTGCGGCGCCTCGCCGAACACCACGGCATCGACGAGGTGATGGTGTCGCCGATCGCGGGGTCGTTCGAGGGTGAGCCGACGGATGCCGCTCCCGGCCGTGAGCGGACGCTCGAGTTGCTGGCCGAGGAGCTGCTTCCGCCGGTCAGGTAGCTGTCGCCCCGGCACCCGCGCGTGGTGACCCGTCGGGCGTCGCCGACGCCGACAGCGCGCCGAGGAGCGACCGTCCGAGCCGCGCAGACACCTCGTCGAGATCCCACTCCAAGACCGCGGTGAGGTCGACGATCACACGCTCGTCGAAGAGCGTGATCCAGAGCAGCGTCGCGTACTCGTGATTCTGCTCAGGAATCACGCCGTCCGCGGCGAGCTGGTCGAGCACGCGCCCGAGCAGGCCGCGCAGTCGCAGGATGAGCTCGTTCCCGGCGCGCGCACGTTCGAGGAAGCCCTCCGAACTGCGGATGAGCGTGCCCGTGCGCGCCCACGGGGCCACGGCGTTCACCCAGCGACGGCACACCTCGACGTAGAGATCGAGTCCGTGAAGGTCGGCGCCGGCCCCTTCGAGTTGGACCATGAGCTGGTTGACGCTCCGCAGGTAGTACTCGTCGCGAAGCTCCCGCGCATCGTCGAAGTGGCGGTATACCGTGGCCGTCGCGACGCCGGATTCGCGAGCGAGGTCGGGCAGCGAGAAATCCACTCCCTCCCGCCTGATGAGATCGCCCAGCGCATCGAGGATGCGATTCCTGGTGCGCTGCGTGTCCTTCCGCAGCTTCCTGTCGACCACGGTTCCCTCCGTTCGCGCGGCGTTACCGTCATGTTAACCCAGGAAGAAGTTCTCTTTTCGCGCTGCTTCAAACGGTATGCGGAGCCGCACAATGGCTGCAACACAAGAAGAAATTCCCAACTCGATGAAGCCCGCGTGCCTGCGCACGTCGGCTTCACCGGTTTCGGGATGCCTTCCCGCCACGAGGACACCGGAGCAGCACATGACCACACACCAGATCGGGCGGCGCAGCCGGCTCCTTCTCATGGCCGCGGGAGCGACGCTCACGCTCGGACTCGCCGCCTGCAGCGCCAATTCGGGCGCGGCAGACAGCGAGTCCGAGGCGACGAAGGACAGCTACAGCATCGGCGTCCTCTCCCTCGCCCAGGCCAGCCTGCTCGACGACATCATCGAGGCCTTCGAGGCGGCGGTGGTCGAAGGCGTCGGCGACGCCGAGGTCTCGTTCGACGTGCAGAACGCGAACGGTGATCAGTCGCTCGTCAACAGCATCAGCCGCGACTTCGCCGGAAGCGACCACGACGCCTTCGCGGTGATCGGAACGCCCGCCGTCATCGCATTGGCGCAGCAGATCACCGACCGGCCGGTCTTCGCGCTTGCAATGGGCGACCCGGTGGGCGCCGGTGTGGCGGAGAGCCTCGAGGAGCCGGGAGGCAACGTCACCGGCAGCATCGACTACGTGGATCCGGCGAGCCTCGTCGACGACATCCTCGAGATCCACCCCGACGCCGCGTCGATCGGCACCGTCTACGACCCGTCGAACCAGAACCTGCAGGTCTGGGTCGCCGACTTGAAGAAGGCACTGGAGGGCACGGACGTCGAGCTCGTGGAATCCACGGTGGCGAGCACAGCCGAGGTGGCCCAGGCGTCCCGCAGCCTCGTCGGGCGTTCCGACGTTGTGCTCGTCGGGCCTGATGCCAACGTCATCGCAGGCCTCGATGCGCTTGGCGCGGCGATGGCGGGAGACGGCATCCCCACCTACCTGGCAGGGGGCGACCCGATGTTCCCCGGGATCCTCGCGAGCATCGGCCCCGACTACCCGTCGTTGGGAACCTCCGCCGGTGAGAACGCCGCGCTCGTCCTCCTGGGGCAGGATCCGGCGGTCACGCCGTTCACGACGCCCGACGCACTCGAGTTCGTCGTGAACCCCGAGACGGAGGAAGCGCTCGGGATCGAGTTCCCCGCCTCGATCGAAGAGCGGATCGTGCGCTGAGTTCGAATCCGATTCACCGAAGGGACCACTCATGATCGACAACGTCCTGATCGACACCCTGGTGACGGGCCTGCCACTGGTACCGCTCGTGCTGGGCATCTACCTGGTGCTGAACATCCGCGAGGACTTCGACATGACGGTGGAGGGCTCCTTCGCGCTCGGTGGCGCTGCCACCGCCGTCGGCCTCACGGGCGGGCTCAACCCATGGATGGCGCTGGCCATCGGTGCCGCGGCCGGCAGCATCGCGGGACTGGTCACGTCGCAACTCAACCTCATCCTGCGCATCCCACTGCTCATGGCGGGGCTCGTGATGAACATGGCGCTCTTCACCGTCACCCTGCGGATCATGGGCATGCCGACGATGAGCACGGCGGGGATGGAGACGATCTTCAGCCCCTTCGTGTCCAGCCCCGGGCGTGAGGCCGACGTGGCGATGTCGATCGTGCTGGCCGCCATCGTGTCGGTCGTGCTCATCGTGTTCGCCCTGTTCCTGCGCACCGAGATCGGCCTCTCGCTCCGAGCGAGCGGCAGGAATTCGCGAATGGTGCGGAGCAACGGCGTCAACGACAACGGCCTGCTGATCCTCTCGCTCATGGTCTCGAACGGCCTTTCGGCGTTCGGCGGCGGCCTGATGATCCAGATGCAGGGCTTCGCCGACGTCAACATGGGCACCGGCATGTTCATCGCCGGCGTCGGGGCCGTCCTGCTCGGCGTGCTGCTCCTCCGGCCCACCGGGTCCCGCGTCATCCGCATCGTGCTCGCCGTCGTAGTGGGCGCGCTCATCTACCGCCTGATCCTCGTGTCGGCGCTGCGGTTCGGGCTTCCCGCAGGTGACCTCAAGGGCATCACCGCACTCACGCTGGTGCTCGCTGTGGCGGCCCAGGGCTACCTCGCTCCCGCGCTCGCGCGCTACCGGGTCCGCCTCAGCAGGAAGCGCGAACCGGCACCTGCGCCCCCCACTCCCATTCCGACTCCCAGCAAGGAGACCGTCGATGCATGAACCGATGCTCGCACTCGAGAACATCCGACTCGTCTACAATCGCGGCCGCGCCGACGAGGTGACGGCGCTCGACCACCTCGATCTGGCGCTCGACCCCGGCGAGTTCGTCACCGTGGTCGGCTCGAACGGGGCCGGCAAGTCGAGCACGGTGCAGATCATCTCGGGCGCCCAGCGGCCCACGAAGGGCCGTGTCAGGGTCAAGGGCCGGGATGTGACCGCGTGGCCGGATTACCGGCGGGCCTCGATGGTGGCGCGTGTGTTCGACGACCCCAGGGTGGGCAGCGCGCCCGACCTCAGCATCGAAGACAACCTCGCCCTCGCGATGAGCCGAGGGCGGCGCCGCACGCTCCGCTTCTCGACCAACGCCACCCGGAGGAACCGCATGCGCGACGAGTTGTCGAGGCTGGGACTCGGGCTCGAGGATCGACTCCACGATCCCATGGGCCTGCTCTCGGCCGGCCAGCGCCAGAGCATCACCATGATCATGGCCGGCCTCGCAACGCCCGATGTGCTGCTGCTCGACGAGCACCTCGCGGCACTCGACCCGGCGACGGCTGCTCGCGTGCTGGAGCTCACCGCTGACCTCGTCGCCGAGATGGGCTGCACGACCCTCATGATCACCCACAACATGGAGCACGCCCTGAGGTTGGGCAGCCGGATGCTCGTGATGAGCCGGGGCCGCGTGATCGCAGACGTGCCGCAGGCACGAAAGCAGCACATGGAAGCGGCTCATGTGGTCGACCTCATGGTCGGCGCCGGCGATGAGCTCACCGACCGGATCCTCATCCCCGAACTGCAGACAGAAGGAGCAATGTGATGAACCCCGCCCTGAACGACGTGACGCTTGATTTCGCCACCCTCGACGAGATTCGAGAGGCGGCTGTAGCCAGCCTTGCACCTGAGGTCACCGACTTCCTCGAAGGGGGCGCCGGTGACGAGACCACCCTTCGCCGCAATCGAGCAGCATTTGCGAAGTGGGCGCTCAGACCGCGCGTCATGAACGGCCTCGTGGCACCGAGCACGACGACGACGTTCATGGGCTTGGAACTCGGTCTGCCGGTTCTGACCGCTCCCTTCGGGGTGGACAACCTCTTCGACGCCGAGGGCCACCTGGCCGTGGCGCGCGCAAATGAGCGGGCCGGCACGCTGAGCATCGTCCCGGAAGCAGGCTCGTTCTCGTTCGAGGCGGTGCGCGCCGCCTCCCCGGCAGCGGCGAAGATCGCCCAGTTCCACCCACTCGCGTCCGATGACAACTTCCTGCGCATCCTCAGTCGCGTGGAAGCGGCCGACTACGAGGCCATCTGCATCACCTGCGACTGCCCGACGGCGGGATGGCGGCAACGCAACCTCCGCAACCGCTACGTCCCGCCGCTCTCAGCAGCATCGGGCAACTATCCGCCGACACCCGACAGCGAGATCAACGACGTCTTCGGACAGCTCTTCGAACTCGACGCGCCGGTATGGTCGTGGGAGAAGCTCGGACGCCTCCTGTCGGGCACCAGCCTTCCCTGGATGGCAAAGGGCATCCTGACACCCGAGGACGGCGTCGCCGCGGTCAAAGCGGGTGCGAGTGCGCTCCTCGTCTCGAACCACGGCGGGCGGCAGCTCGACGGAGTGATCAGCTCGCTGGAAGCACTGCCGGCCATCCGTGCCGCAGTGGGCCCCTCGGTCGAAATCGCCCTCGACAGCGGAGTGCGGACCGGTAGCGATATCGTCAAGGCGCTCGCCCTGGGCGCCGACGTCGTGGTGCTCGGCCGGCTGGCCGCCTACGGGCTGGCGGCAGGTGGAGAAGCGGGCGTGGCACGGGTGCTCGAGTTGCTGAAGCAGGAGTTGCACTCGGTGCTCACGTTGCTCGGACGGGGCTCGATCGCCGACCTCGACGAGTCGGCCGTCATGCCGATCGAGGCGCCCTGATGGCGCTCGTGCGAACGCCCGGCCAATCGCCGATGCTCCCCGGCGCCGTCCGCTTCGGCGACCTCATCTTCACGTCGGGGTTGGTGGCGTCATCGGTGTTCGCGGGAATGGCGTCGGGGGCGAAGGTGCCCTTCGAGGAACAGGCCGCAGGTGCGCTCTCGGCGCTGCTCGCGGCCGTCGAGGAGGCGGGGGGCACCAAGGAGACCGTGGTCAAGCTCGAGGTCTTCCTCGCGAGCGCCGAGCACTTCGACGCATGGAACACGGAGTTCCTGAAGGCATGGCCGCACCCCGGGCCCGCCCGCACGACGGTCATCGTGGGATTCGCTGCCCCGAGCATCCTGATCGAACTCCAGGCGGTCGCCACCGCCGCTTGAGCCGGCCCACTCCGGCGATCACCGCGGTCTGCGGCGCCCACCTCGTCGTCCTGCCCATCGCCCTCGCAGGCGGTCGGGGTATGAGCGGAGCGCGCTGGGCATGGTCACGGGCTTCGCGGTGATCGCCGTCGGCGTCATGCTGCTGCTCGTCGTGACGGTGAGCGCGATGCGCCGGGCGACGTAGACAGGGCGACGCCCGCCCATCCGGCCGCCCTCCGCGGCTCGTCGCTCAGGCGGCGAGGCCGAGCCGGCGCAGGTCCTCGCTCGACGCACGGTACTCGTCGCCGTCGGCGACGGTGGTCTCCCGCGGCACGCGTGCGCCGTTCTGCACGCGCGCGTCGGTGCCGACGGTCGCGTAGGGGCCGATGACGGCGTTGCGGCCGACGACCGCGTGGCGGCCGACATGGGCGTTCACGCCGATGACGGCGCGCTCCGCGACGATGGCGTCGCGGTCGACCCACGCACGCGGGCCGATCTGGGCCCCGCGCTGCACTTCGGCGCCGGGGTCGACGTAGGCCGTCGGGTCGACGAAGGCGGTCGGGTCGACCTTGGCGGTCGTGGCGACGAGGCCTCGACCGTTCACGTGCTTGCGGTAGCGACGCAGGACTCCGGCTTCGTCTTCGAACTCGACGTAACTGATGCCCACGTTCTCCTCCTTCCGACGTGGTGGCTCCACGTCCGAACACTGATACAACACCCGGCGTGACCGGGGCATTCCCGCCGGCCGTGCCCGTCACGGACACCCAGCGGACACTCAGTTCGGGGGTGACCCTGAAACTCCGCGGCCACGACGTCACCGTGCTCACCGGGTCGCGCTCGGTCGAGGCCGCCATCGCCGACCTCGCACCGACGCCATCCTCGTCGACGCGGCCTTCGCGGGCATCCTCCCGACGCTCCTCGACGACCCCGCGAGCCGTCCGCCGGTGCTCGCCGCCGGTGTCATCCCGCTGAGCCAGTCGAGCACGGATGCCGCCCCGTACGGCCTCGGGCTCGCGCCGAGCGCCTCGGCGCTCGGGGCGCCTGCGGAACCGCGCGCTGAACTCGCTCGTGCAGAAGGTGCTGTTCGGCCGGACCCAGGAGCTAGCGAACCGCACCATGGTCGCGGGTGCGCTGCCCGAGTGGTGGCCGGAGCTCGACGGTGAACGCCCGGTCGTGCACGTCACCAGCTGCTGCCGAAGACCGACGTGTTCGTCACCAACGCGGGCTACGGCGGCACGCAATGCGCGCTGAGCCACGGCGTGCCGCTCGTGGCGGCGGGCGACACCGAGGACAAGCCGGAGGTGTCGATGCGCGCCGCGCGGGCGGGCGTCGGCGTGAACCTCAGGACGGGCACCCCGACCGCGGACGCCGTGCGCCGTGCCATCGACGCAGTGCTCGCCGACCGCGCCTACCGCAGCCGGGCGCAGGTGCTCGCGGCGCGGATCCGCCAGTACGACACGTTCGCCGACATCGAGGCGGAACTCGAGGCGGAGCTCGAGGCGGCGGCGGGCGCGAGAGTGCACGTCGCGTGACGCCGCACCCACGCCCCGCGACCGGACGGCGGTGCGGGTTAGGCTGGCCTGAGCCGGCTTCGCCGGCCTCGCTCCGTCGCCGGCTCCCGCGCCGGCCCGATCCGGGATCCGCCCATGCCAGCCGCCCCGCTGCTCGAGCTCGATGCCGTGCGCATCCGCCACGAGGGCGCGTCGCGTGCGACGCCCGACGGCGTCTCCCTCGACGTCCGCGCCGGCGAAGTGGTGCTGCTGCTCGGCCCGTCGGGCTGCGGCAAGTCGACCCTGACGCTCGCGCTCGACGGCCTCGTGCCGCACGCCGTCGCCGCCGAGCTGGCCGGCACGGTGCGCGTCGCCGGGCTCGACACGCGCGAGCACCCGGTCGCCGAGCTCAGCGAGCACGTGGCCATGGTGTTCCAGGATCCCGACGCGCAGGTCGTCACGGGAACCGTGCTCGACGAGGTCGCCTTCGGTCCCGAGAACCTGCTCCTCCCCGTCGAATGGGTGCTCGAACGGGCCGAACGGGCGCTGAAGCTCGTCGGCCTCTGGGATCGCCGGGGCGACAATCCCGACGTCCTCTCGGGCGGCGGGCGCCAGCGGCTCGCGATCGCGTGCGCACTCGCCCTCGCCTCCCCCGTGCTCGTGCTCGACGAGCCCACCGCCAACCTCGACCCGGCCGGCATCGACGAGGTGTACGCCGTGCTCCGCGAGCTCGCCAGCGAGCGCGACCACGCGATCGTGCTCGTCGAGCACAACCTCGACGCCGCCGTCGACATCGTCGATCGCGTGGTCGTGCTCGACGCGGCAGGTCGCGTGCTGGCCGACGGCCCGGTGGGGGAGGTGCTGCGGCGGCGCGCCGCCGAGCTCGCCGAGCTCGGCGTGTGGCTTCCCGTCTCGACGCTCGCCGGCATGCGGCTACGCGCCGCGGGCGCGCCGATCGACCCCTTGCCGCTCACGCCGTCGGAGCTCGCCGCCGCGCTCGAAGCGGTCGACGCGCTGCCGGCGCCGGTTCCCGAGGTCGTGGAGCGTGTCGACGGGACACCGGCCTCGAAGAGCCCAGCGAGCGAGGGCGCCGCGCCCCGGCCGGCCGCGATCACCGTGCGTGACTGCTCGGTGCGGCGCGGCGGGCGGCGCGGGCCGGTCGTCGTCGACGGGGTCGACCTCGACGTGGCATCCGGAGACTTCCTCGCCATCGTCGGCACCAACGGCGCCGGCAAGACCACGCTGGTGCAGGCCATCGCGGGCGTGATCCCGGCCCCGCGCGGCACGGTCGACGTGCTCGGCATGGACCCCTCGCGCGCCTCCGCCCGCGACCGGGCGCGCCGCATCGGCTTCGTCTTCCAGAATCCCGAGCACCAGTTCATCGCGCACACCGTCGCCGACGAACTCGACCTCGGGTTCCGGCTGCAGGGCGTTCCCGACGACGAGCGCCCGGCCGAGATCGAGCGGATGCTGCGTCGCTTCGGCCTCGAGCAGCTGCGCGGCCAGCACCCCTTCCTGCTCTCGGGCGGGCAGAAGCGACGGCTCTCGGTGGGCACCGCGCTCGTCGCCGGGGCTCCCGTGCTCGTGCTCGACGAGCCGACGTTCGGTCAGGACCGCGCCCGCGCGTCCGAGCTCCTCGGCATCCTCGGGCGACTCAACGCCGAGGGCACCACGGTCATCATCGTGAGCCACGACCTGCAGCTCGTCGCCGACCACGCGAATCGCGTCGCCGTGATGCAGGGCGGGCGGATCATCGGGGCCGGCCCGACCGGCGAGGTGCTCGAGGGCCCGCTCATCGAGGCGGCCGGCCTGCGCCATCCGCCGCTCGCGCGCGCGACCCGCAGCCTGGTGCGGCATCCGGAATGGCAGCATGTGACCCGGATGTCGCAGCTGCCGCGCCCCGGCCGGGCCGCCGCATGAGGGACACCGCATGAGAGCCGCCGCATGACCACCGCCGGGTCGACCGTGGCGGCGTCCCGCAACCCGTACGCGGAGCAGGCACCCGTGCCCACCGCACGGTTCCTGCACGGACTCAACCCGCTCGCGAAGCTCGCCGCGCCGCTGCCCGCGATGATCCTCATCCTCTTCACCCGCGACCTCGCCACGCCGCTCGGGTTCGTGGTGCTGGCGCTCGCGCTGCTGCTCGTCGGTGCGCGGCTGCGGGCGCCGGCGGTCGTGGCGCTCCTCATCGGCACGCCCCTGGGCGTGGCGGTTCTCGGGGTGACCTTCGGCGTGTGGGTCGACCCGGCGCGCCTCGACGACGCGTCGACCGCGGCATCCATCGTGCTCCTCGAGGTCGGCGAATGGCGGTTCACGCTCGCCGCCTACCTCGTCGGCCTCGCGACCGCGCTGCGCGTCGCGTCGATCGTGCTGCTCTCGCTCATCGCCGGGCTCACGACGACCGGCCCCGAGCTCGTGCGCGCGCTCGTGCAGAACCTGCGCGTGCCGTACCGGCTCGGCTATACGGCCCTCGCCGCCCTCCGGTTCGTGCCGCGGTTCCGGCACGAGCTCGACGTCATCCGCGCCGCGCACCGGGTGCGCGGCATCGACACCGGGCGCGGGCCGGTCGCGGCCGTGCGCCGCTCGATCTCGTACGCGATCCCGCTGCTCGCGAGCGCGATCCGCCACGCCGAGCGCGTCGCGCTCGCCATGGAGGCCCGCGCGTTCGGTGCGCATCACACCCGCACCGAGCGCACCGTCAGCGGCTGGCGCCTGCCCGACACGGTGTTCGTGGCCGCGTTCTGGCTCGTCACGGCCGCGATCGTCTGGTGGGGGCTGCTCGCCGCCTGACGTGCGGACGCACGGGCGCCCGCAAGCACGCCCGTACAACCGAGCACGCCGGCCGAGCCGTCGCGGTCGCTCCGGATGCCGACTATCCGGCGGCCGGTGCGGTGTCCTCGATCTCGACGAGGAAGACCAGCGTCTGGCCGCCGAGCGGGTTCTGCTCGCTCTGCTCCGTGCCGTACGCGTACTGCGGCGGGATGGACACGATCAGCTTCGTACCGACCTTCTGCCCGATGAGCGCCGACCCGAAGCCCTGGATCACCTGGTCGGTGGAGAACTGGGCGGGCTCGCCGCCGTAGGACTGGTCGAAGACCTCGCCGGTGTCCCAGCTCGTGCCCTGGTAGTGCAGGGTGACATTGTCGCCCTGCGCCACCTCGTCGCCGTCACCCTCCTCGAGCACCTTCAGCAGGTACTCGGCGGGCGGCGGTGTGGCGGGCAGCGTCACGGTGGGCGCCTCGCCGTCGGCGCCGAACTCCACCTCGGGCACGTTCTCGGTCCAGTCCCCGGGCTTCAGGGCCTCCTGCACCTCGACGACATCGACCACGATGACGACGGTCTCGCCGGGGGCCACGCCGATCGTCTCGTTGCCGGTCTCCCCGTAGAGCGTCGCGGCGGGCGCCACCGTGACGGTGCGCGACCCCGTCGGCACGCAGTCGATGCCGGCGAGGAACGCCTCGAACACCGTGCTGTCGCCGACGGTGATGGTGGCCGGCTGCGAGAAGAGCTCCTCGCCGCTCGTGCCCGAGAATGCGCTGACGATGGCGTTGACCGGGTCGCCGGTGGCCGTCTCGTCGCCGTCGCCCTCGATGGCGACTGTGCGCTCGAGCTCATCGGCCTCGAGCGGGGTCGTGAAGGTGGCGGTGGGGACGGCGCTGAACTCGCCCTCGACCGTCACGCCGTCGCTGAGCGACCCCGAGGAGAGGTCCATGCAGTCCGCCGCGGCGGTCGTCTCTGGGGCATCCGGCTCGGATCCGCCGGCGCACCCGGCGAGGACGAGGGCGGCGGTGGCGGCGAGTGCGACGGGCGCGGCGCGGCGCAGGGCACGATTCATGACGGGAGGACTCGTTTCGATCGGGAAGGCGGGACTCCAGTCTGCCCGCTCCGGCTCTCGATTGCCTGAGACTTCGCGTTCCGCCAGATCAGGGCGAGAATGGGCAGATGGGGGACACGCAAACGGTACCCGATTTCGCGGAGGAGTTCGGCCGGGGGGCCGCTTCGTTCGCGGAGTTGGACGAGCCGCTCTGGAATCCGATCTCGACCGCAGCGGTGGCGCGTTCACGACCGCAGTTCGACGAACACGTGCTCGACGCCTGCTGCGGCGACGGGGCATCCGCCCTGCCGACCGCGGAGCTCGTGGGGGTCGGCGGGCTCGTCGACGCCGTCGACCTCGCCGAACCGCTCATCGCCATCGCCCGAGAACGCGCGGACGATCGGATGCCACAGCTGCACCTCCATGTCGCCGACGTCACGACGTGGGAGCCGGCGGGGTACGACCTCGTGCAGTGCGTTCTGGGGATCTTGTTCCTTCCCGACGTCGCGGCGGGCACCCGGCACCTCATCGAACGTGCGCGGCCCGGCGGCCGTGTCGCCGTGACGGTGTGGGCGCGCGGCGCACTCGAACCGCTGCCCGATCTGCTCGTGCGGGCGCTGCCCGACGGCGCGGCATCCGACCTGGATCTCGAGGACCTGACGAAGCCGACGGTCGAGTCCGCCGAGACCCCGGGGACGCTGGCGCTCTGGCTCACGGAGCGCGGGCTCGTCGACGTGCGCGCCGAGCAGGTGCAGCGGCGCCTCGAACCCACGCCGGAGCTCGCCTGGCGGCTCGTGCGCGGCACGGGCCTGCAGGCGATCGTGTCGGGGCTTGACGACGGGGAGCTCGAGCGCGTCCGCGAGCGCTTCCTCGCGACACTCGCCGAGGATGGCGTGACGTCGGTCGACGTCTCGACGCTCATCGCGGTGGGCCGGCGGCCCGAGGTGGAGTGACCCGGGGCGGCCTCGCCCCTAGCCTGCGATGGTCGGGTCGGTCTCGGTTCCCCCGATCTCGACGAGGAAGACGAGCGTCTGGCCGCCGAGCGGGTTCCGGTCGCTCTGCTCGGTGCCGTAGGCGTACTCAGGCGGGATCGAGACGATGAGCTTCGTGCCGACCTTCTGGCCGACGATCGCCGCTGCCAAACCCGGGATGAGGCCGCCGTCGCCCTGCTCGAGCACGCTCAGCAGCTACTCGGTGGACGGCGCGGTGTCGGGGATCGTGACGGACGGCCGTGATCGTGAGCGGCCGCGAGAAGAGCTGCATGCCCGTCGAGCCGGAGAACATGCTCACCGTGGCATTCACGCGCGCCCGCCTCGGTGGCCCCGTCACCCTCGCGCACGACGGTGCGCTCGATCGCATCGGGTTGGAGGGGCAGGTCGAACGTGGCGGTCGGCGGCACGCGGAAGTCGCCGTCGACGGTCACACCGTCGCTGAGCGATCCCGACGGCAGTTCCATGCAGGCGGCCTCGGAGTCGGGGCCGGGGGTGCAGCCGACGAGGAGGAGGGCGGCAGCGGCGAGTGCGACGGGCGTTCCGCGGCGAAGCGCACGGGTCATGAGGGTCTCGTTTCGGTCGGAAGGTCGGGGACTCCCGGCGTCGCGTCCGCTGGATCGCGGGAGACGGCGTCGGGAACACGGCGAACCGTACCGATGCAGGGAAACGCGCGGTTGCGCCCGGATCAACCCGCGACGGCGCCGGTGGCGACCGGGCGACCGGGCTGGTTCGACCACTGGCTCCACGAGCCGGGGTACAGCGCCGCGTCGATGCCGGCGACGGCGAGCGCCGCGACCTCGTGCGCGGCGGTGACGCCCGATCCGCAGTAGGCCGCGACGGGCGTGCCGGCCACGGCGCCCATCGACCCGAACCGCGCCCGCAGGGCCTCGGCGGGCAGGAAGCGCCCCGCCGCGTCGAGGTTTCCGGCGCTCGGGGCGGAGCGAGCGCCCGGGATGTGCCCGGCCTTCGGGTCGACGGGCTCGACCTCGCCGCGGTACCGCTCGGCGGCGCGCGCGTCGAGGAGGACGCCGCGCTCGGGGAACGCAGCGGCGCCGTCGGCATCGATCACGGGCATGCCGCCGTAGTGCGCGGTCGCGTCGCCCGGTTCGGGTGCGGCGTCGCCGGTCTCGAGCGGATGCCCCGCGCCGGTCCATGCGGCGAGCGCGCCGTCGAGCATACGCACGTCCTCGACGCCCGCGTGCCGGAGCAGCCACCACGCCCGGGCCGACGATTGGATGCCGACGTCGTCGGTCACCACGACGGAGTCGCCGTCGCGGAGCCCCCAGGCGCGCATCGCGCGCGTGAAGGCCTCCTCCGACGGCAGCGGATGCCGCCCCTGGCCATGCGCGGCGTGGTCGGCGAGGTCACGGTCGAGGTCGACGTAGACGGCTCCCGGGATGTGACCGGTCCGGAACGCCGGCCTTCCGTCGGGTTCCGCGAGCGTCCACCGCACGTCCAGCACGACGGTGCGCGTGGCGGCCCGCCCGCAGTGCTCGTCGTCGAGTCGGCGGGCGAGTTCGTCGGCCGAGATCAGCAGCGGCATGACTCCATCCTCCCGCACCGATCCAAGCACGAGAATCGTATATCAGTTGCATCACGACGGCTTGCAACGTCCCTTCGCGCAACGTATCGTCGGAACAACCGAAATAGTGACCGAATGGTCGGTCATGAACTCGGCACCCTGCTCAGCGACGAGAACCCGATCTCGGGCTCAAAGGAGAGTTCACCCATGCACCGTGCGCAGCGCCGCCTGCTCGTTCCCGCCGCCGTCGCGGCATCCATCGCCCTCGCCTTCACCGGCTGCTCGTCGTCGAACTTCGGCGGCGGCGACGGCGGCGACGGCGCCTCGGAAGAGGGCCCCATCAAGATCGGCGCGGTGCTCGACATCACGGGCGTCGGCGCGAACCTCGGCGTTCCCGAGCAGAACACGCTCAACATGCTCTCCGAGCAGCTCAACGAGGACGGCGGCATCAACGGCCGCGAGGTCGAGCTCATCATCAAGGACAACCAGTCCACCGAGGACGGCGCCGCCAAGGCGACGACAGAGCTCATCGAGAACGAGCAGGTCGACCTCATCATCGGCGCGTCGCGCACCGGCCCCTCGCTGGCCATGCGTCCGCTCGTCGAGGCCGCGCAGCTGCCGACCATCTCGGTAGCGGCGAACGCCGCCATCGTCGACGGCTCGGAGTGGGTCTTCAAGACCGCGCAGAACGACGTCGTCGTGCTCGAGCGCATCCTCGACGACGCCGAGTCGAAGGGCTACACCAAGGTCGCCCTCGCCCGCGACGCCACCGGATTCGGCGAGGGCATCGCCGAGATCATCACCGAGCTGGGCGCCGAGCGGGGCATCACGCTCACCGCGACCGAGTCCTTCGAGCCGAACGCGACCGACTTCACGGCCCAGATGACGAACCTGCGCGCGGCCGACGCCGACTTCGTCATCATCTGGGGCATCACGCCGTCGGCCGGACTCGCGCAGGCCGCGTACGTGCAGATCGGCGTCGGCAAGCCCGTCTACCAGTCGCACGGCGTGGCGAACAACGCGTTCTTCGAGGCCGCAGGCGATGCCGCCGAAGGTGTCATCGCCCCGATGGGCCGCCTGCTCGTCGCCGACCAGCTCGACGCCGACGACCCGCAGAAGGAGGTCATCGACCAGTTCATCGCGGACTACACCGAGGCCTTCGACAGCGCTCCGTCGAGCTTCGCCGGCCACGCGTACGACGCATGGAAGATCGGTGTGGCTGCGATCGAGGAAGCCGGCACCGACCCCGAGGACCTGCGCGACGCGATCGAGGCGACGAGCGACTTCGTGGGCATCTCGGGTATCTTCACGGTGACGCCCGAGAACCACTCGGGCCTCACCGCCGACGCGCTCATCCTCGCGATCGCCGAGGGCGGCCGCTGGAACCTCTACGAAGAGTGAGCAGCATCCGTTGACTGATTTCCTCCAGCTGACGGCGGCAGGGTTGTCACAGGGTTCTGTGTACGCCCTGCTCGCCGTCGGCCTCATCGCCACCTACACGGTGCGGCACGTCGTGAACATCGCCCAGGGCGACTACGCGATGCTGGCCGGCCTGGGGAGCATCTCGCTCGTCAGCGCCGGCCTGCCGCTGCCGGTCGCCATCCTCATCGCGCTGATCTCGGTCACGCTCGCCTCGGTGCTCATCGAGCGCCTCGTCATCGCGCGCGTGAAGAACCTCACCACGCTCGTCTCGATCATCCTCACGCTCGGCGTCTCGACGCTGCTGCAGTCGATCATGCTGCTGGTGTGGGGCGCCGAGGCCCGTCGTCTGCCCGCCTTCCCCGGCGAGGACCTGCTCATCGGGGGTGTCAGCATCCGTTCGCAGGAGCTCTGGATGCTCGGCGCGCTCGTCGTCGTCGGCGGCGGCGTCCTGCTGTTCTACGAGAAGACCCGGTGGGGGAAGGCGCTTCGCGCGTCGGCCGAGCAGCCGGTCGCGGCGCGCATCGTCGGCATCTCGCCGGCCGTGGCATCCGTGATCGCCTTCGCCATCGCCGGTTTCGTGGGCGCGGTCGCCGGCGTCGTGTCGTCGCCCATCTACCTCTCGATCTGGTCGGGCGGCCTGCTGCTCGGCCTCAAGGGCTTCGTGGCGGCGGTGCTCGGCGGGCTCGTGTCGTTCCGCGCCGCGATCGTCGGTGCGCTGCTGCTCGGGGTGCTCGAGTCGTACGTCGCGGGCTACGTGGCATCCGGTTGGAAGGACGCCGTCGCGTTCTTCATCCTCATCATCGTGCTCATCATCCGACCGGCGGGCCTCGTGCTGCGCCCGAACGCGGTAAGGGTCTGACGTGACGCTCCTCCAGAAATCGCCAGGGGCCGTCCGGTCGAAGACCGGGTTCTGGCCGAACAACCGCGCGACCATCATCGGCGTGTCGATCCTCACCCTCGTGGTGATCATCCTGCCGTTCACGGCGACCTCCACGATGATGAACATCGCTGTGTTCTCGATGATCTTCGCGCTGCCCGCGATCGGCCTGTCGCTGCTCATGGGCCTCGCCGGCCAGGTGTCGCTCGGGCAGGCCGCGTTCTTCGCGATCGGCGCCTACACGCACGCGATCCTGCTCCAGAAGTTCGAGATGCCCGGCGTCGTCGCGGCCGTCGGCGGGGTCGTCGCGGCCATGCTCGCGGCGCTCCTCGTGGGCCTGCCGATGCTGCGCCTGCGCGGCCACTACCTCGCCCTCGCAACCCTCGGGCTCGGCTTCATCGTCATGATCGCCGTGCGCGAATGGGAGTTCACGGGCCGCACGACGGGCATCTACGGGTTCGGACGACCGGAGGTCTTCGGCATCCCGATCGACAACAACGGACTGTTCTTCTGGTACGTCGCGCCGTTCGTGATCGTCGGCCTCGTGCTCGCGCTGAACCTCACCCGCTCGCGCGCCGGCCGGGCGCTCTCGTCGGTCAACGACTCCGAGCTCGCGGCCGAGTCGCTCGGCGTGAACACCTACGCCCTGCGCGTGAAGGTGTTCACGCTCTCGGCGGGCTTGGCGGGCCTCGGCGGCGTGTTCTACGCCTACCAGGTGCAGATCGTCTCGCCGCAGATGGCGGAGTTCAACGTGTCGGTGGAGCTGCTGCTCATGGTCGTCCTCGGCGGCCTCGGTTCCGTGTGGGGCGCCATCGCCGGCGCCTTCATCGTGGAGCTGCTCTCCGAGGGACTGCGCGACCTGATCCCCGCGATCATCCCGGGCGCCACCGGCGAGGTGCAGCTCATCGGCTACGGCCTCGTGCTCATCCTCGTCATCCTGTTGCTGCCGGGCGGTCTCTACCAGGCGGTGCGGACGGTGTGGGCGGCGATCCGCCGTCGCACCGCGGCGCGGCGCGTGGCCGCGGCGGCACTGGTTCCCGACGGCACGGCCGACGCGGGCGCCGGCGACGCGCCGACGCGTGCGTTCGGCGGCGTCCCCGGCGAACCTGCCGCACCGCACGGCGCGGCCGCGGTCGACGAGGAGGGCGTGCCCAACGTGCCGGGCGTCTCGACTCCGCTCGCCGAGGGCGAGGCGATCCTCGAGGTGCGCGGGCTCACGAAGCGCTACGGCGGCGTGGTCGCCGTCGACGACGTGAGCTTCACGGTCCCCGCCGGGCGCATCATGGGCCTCATCGGCCCGAACGGCGCCGGCAAGACGACGTGCTTCAACATGATCACCGGCGCCATCACGCCGACGTCGGGCACGGTCACGTTCCTCGGCGAGGAGGTGCAGGGTCGCAAGCCGCATGTCGGCGCCGTGCGCGGCCTCACCCGAACGTTCCAGAACCTGCAGGTGTTCTCGTCGACCGACGTGGTGGGCAACGTCTACATGGGCCGGTACCGCGAGGGCCGCGCCGGCATCATCCGGGGCATGCTCGGGCTCCAGGGTCGCGAGCAGTACCGCAACGAGGAGATCGCACGCGACCTCCTCGACACCATGCGCCTCGGCGATGTCGCCGAACTCGCGGCCGGCGACCTGCCGTTCGGGCGGCAGCGCATGATGGAGGTCTGCCGGGCCCTCGCATCGGAGCCCGCGCTGCTGCTGCTCGACGAGCCGATGGCGGGCCTGTCGGGCAAGGAGCGCGAAATGCTCGCGAGCCTGCTCCGCGCGCTCCGCGACGCGGGCCTGACGATCGTGCTCGTCGAGCACGACGTCGCGCAGGTCCTGGCGCTCGCCGACACGGTCGCGGTGCTCGACGACGGCGTGCTCATCGCGTACGGCGAGCCGGAGGCGGTGCGCAACGACCCCGCCGTCATCGTGGCCTACCTCGGCACCGACGCCGACGAGGCCAAGCACGAACTCGAGGAACTGGAGGAGCACGCATGACCCTCGTCGTCGATTCGCTCGATGCGGGCTACGGCAAGCTCGCGATCCTCCACGACGTGAGCCTCGAGGTGCCCGCCGGCGAGATCGTCACGGTGGTCGGCTCGAACGGCGCCGGCAAGACGACCCTGCTCCGGGCGCTGAACGGCATCATCCGGCCGACGGCCGGAACGGTGAAGCTCGACGGCACCGACATCACCGGCCGGGCCACCGAGAAGATGGCGGCGCTCGGGCTCACGCACGTGCCCGAGAACCGGCTCTGCTTCCCGACGCTCACGGTGCGCGACAACCTCATGCTCGGCGCGTGGAGCCGCGGCGGCAAGGGCGACCTCGACGCCGTGCTCGAGCTCTTCCCGCGCCTGCAGCCGCGGCTCGGGCAGGCGGCCGGCACGCTCTCGGGCGGCGAGCAGCAGATGGTCGCCATCGGCCGGGGCCTCATGGCCTCGCCCAAGGCGATCATGCTCGACGAGCCGTCGACCGGCCTCGCGCCGAAGGTCGTCGCCGAGATCATGAAGGTGCTCACGCAGCTGCGCGAGCGCGGCCTCGCGGTGCTCCTCGTCGAGCAGAACGTGCGTGCCTCGTTCGGCATCGCCGACCGCGCGGTGGTCATGCAGCGCGGCCGCGTCGTGCTCGAGGGCACGCCCGCCGAGCTCGTGGAGTTGCCCGAGGTGCGCAACGCGTACCTCGGCGGCGCCGCTGCCTGACGCCGGTCCCGGTGGTCGAGTAGCGCCCGACGAAGGAGGGCGCGTATCGAGACCACGGCAACGGATGCCGCGGGAACGTCCCACTCGCGGCATCCGTCACCGTCTTCGATTCCGCTGTCGGAATACGATGCGCCGATTCCCCTCGAAACCGAGCCGGTAGACTTGCCGGACGGAGCGAGCGCGGGGAGGGTCGATGATCGCCAGCCTCGCCGCGTTCGCAGGGGTCGCACTCGTGACCCCATTCCTCGCGAGGTGGCTCGGCCGGCGGGTGTTCCCGCTCATCGCCCTCATGCCGGCGGCGGCGTTCGTGCTGCTCCTCACGTGGCTGCCCGGGGTGCTCGCCGGGAATCCGGTCGTCGAGGTCGTGCCCTGGATCCCGCAGCTCGGCGTCGCGATCTCGTTCCGCATCGACGCCCTCGCGCTGCTCCTCGCCCTCATCGTCACCGGCATCGGTGCCCTCGTACTGCTCTACTGCACGCAGTACTTCGGCGATGACGAGCCTGGGCTCGGCCGGTTCGCGGCGCTCCTCCTGGCCTTCGCAGGCGTCATGCTCGGGCTCGTCACCGCCGACGACGTGTTCCTGCTGTTCACGTTCTGGGAGGCCACGAGCGTGCTCTCGTACCTCCTCATCGGCCATTACACGGAGAGGAAGGAGAGCCGCGGTGCGGCACTCCAGGCACTCACCGTGACCACCTTCGGCGGACTCACGATGCTCGTCGGACTCGTGGTGCTCGTCGTCGCCGGCGGCACGACGTCACTGTCGGAACTCGTCGCCGAGCCCGTCGGCGGCACCGCCGGTGCCGTCGGGATCGGCCTCGTGCTCGTCGGAGCCATCTCGAAGAGCGCGCTCGTGCCGTTCCACTTCTGGCTCCCTGCGGCGATGGCCGCGCCGACGCCGGTCTCGGCCTACCTGCACGCCGCAGCGATGGTGAAGGCGGGCGTGTACCTCGTCGCCCGCCTCGCCCCCGGGTACGCCGACGTCTCGGTGTGGCATCCGCTCGTCGTCGTGATCGGCGGGGTCACGATGATCGTGGGCGGCTGGCGGGCGCTGCGACAGACCGACCTCAAGCTGCTCCTGGCATACGGCACGGTGAGCCAGCTCGGCTTCCTCGTACTCGTCACGGGATTCGGCACGCGCGACGCGGCGCTCGCGGGCGTGGCGCTGCTGCTCGCGCACGCGCTGTTCAAGGCGACGCTCTTCCTCGTCGTCGGCATCGTCGACCACGCCACGGGCACGCGCGACGTGCGCAGGCTCTCCGCCGTCGGCCGGCGCATGCCCGTGATCGCGACCATCGCGTTCATCGCCGCCGCGTCGATGGCCGGCGTGCCGCCGCTCATCGGCTTCGTGGCCAAGGAGGCCGTGTTCACCGCATTCCTCGACGCGACGGCCGCGGGCGAAGCCTGGGCGTGGGCGGCCCTCGTCGCCGCCATCCTCGGCTCGGTGCTCACCGTGGCGTACACGGCGCGGTTCCTGTGGGGCGCGTTCTTCACCAAGCCTGGCGCCGGGCCGACGACCCTGCAGCCCACGGGCACGCTGATCGGCATCGCGCCCGGGACCCTCGCCGTCGCGAGCCTCGCGTTCGCGTTCGCGCTCCCGCTCGTCGAGCCGCTCCTCGCCGCATCCGCCGACGAGCTTCCCGGCTCACGCGAGTACCACCTCGCGCTCTGGCATGGGCTCGAACCGGCACTCGCGCTCTCGGCGCTCGTCTTCGGCCTCGGCGCTCTGCTCGTGTGGCGGCGCGCCCCTGTCGCCCGCCTGCAGGCCGCGATGCCGCACACGATCGACTCGGGTCGCGGATACCTCGCGATCGTCGGCGCGCTCGACCGGCTCGCCGCCGGCCTCACGACGTTCATCCAGGCGCGCGGCGTGCCCGGCTACGTCGCCGTCATCGCCACCGTGTTCATCACGGGGCTCGGCGTCGCGGCCCTCCGCAACTCGACCTGGCCCGACACGGTGCGGCCGTGGGACCTGCCCGCGCAGCCGATCGTCGCGGCGTTGATCGCGACCGCGGCGATCGCGGCGGCCATCGTGCGACAGCGCATGACGGCCGTGCTGCTCGCGGGGACCACCGGCTACGGGCTCGTGCTGCTGTTCGGCATGTCGGGCGCGCCCGACCTCGCGCTCACCCAGGCGCTGGTCGAGACCCTCACGGTCGTCGTGTTCGTGCTCGTGGTGCGCCGACTGCCCCGCCAGGTCGCCGTTCGCAGGCAGGCGGTGCGCGCGCCGTTCCGCATCGCGATCGGCGTGCTCTCGGGCGCGGTCATGGCGGTCATCGGGCTCGTCGCCCTCGGAGCGCGCGTGCAGCCGACGATCGCAGAAGGGCTTCCCGCGCTCGCCGTCGAGGCGCACGGGCGGAACATCGTGAACGTCATGCTCGTCGACATCCGGGCCTGGGACACGCTCGGCGAGATCTCGGTGCTCGTCGCCGTGGCGACGGGCGTCGCGAGCCTCATCTTCATCACGGGGCGCACCGGCGTCGCGCCGCGGCTCGACGCGCCGTCGACGCGCCGCGAGCGGTTCCTCCCGCTGCCCGAGCAGGCCGACACCATGCGGGGCGCCCGGGCGAGCCTCGCCGACACCGAGCACGAGGCCGACGCCGCCGGCGAGGCCGCGGCCACGCGCCAGACGTGGCTGCTGGCGGGTCGTACCATCTCGCCGCGCAATCGCTCCATCCTCGTCGAGGTGCTCGTGCGGCTGCTCTTCCACCCGGCGATCGTGGTGTCCGTGTTCCTGCTGTTCGTGGGCCACAACGCTCCGGGCGGCGGGTTCGCGGGCGGGCTGGTGGCCGGGCTCGCCCTCGTCGCGCGCTACCTCGCGGGCGGTCGGTACGAGCTCGGCGAGGCCGCGCCGGTCGACGCCGGACGCCTCCTGGGCATCGGCCTGCTGCTCGCCGCAGGAACGGCGACGCTGCCGCTGTTCCTCGGGCGCACCGTGTTCCAGTCGTCGTGGCTCGAGGCTGACGTGCCGGTGCTCGGCACCATCTCCATCGGCACATCGACGCTCTTCGACATCGGCGTGTACCTCGTCGTCGTCGGGCTGGTGCTCGACATCCTGCGCTCGCTGGGCGCCGAGATCGACCGCCAGCGGGAGGACGCCGACGAGCACGGCCTGCCCGACGCGATCGCCCCCGCCGACGATGCGCTCCACCCCGACACGCCGCACGACGAGCGGCGCGCGGTGGCGTCATCCGGCACCGCGCCGGCCGACGGTGAGGCCCGAGCATGAGCGCCTCCCTCACCCTCGTGGTCGTCATGAGCGTGCTCTTCGGCGCGGGCATCGCGACCATGATGGAACGCAGCCTGACCCGCGTGCTCATCGGATTCCTGCTGGTCGGCAACGGCGTCAACCTGCTCATCTACCTGATGAGCGGCACGCCCGGGCTCGCGCCGATCCTCGGCGAGGACGTCGACGGGTCGGAGATCTCCGATCCGCTGCCGCAGGCGTTCATCCTCACCGCGATCGTCATCAACCTCGGCATCACGGCCTTCCTGCTCGCGCTCCTCTACCGCAGCTGGTGGCTGGCCCAGCTCGGCGCGCGCGGCGACCTCGTCGACGACGCGGCGGAGCACGTCGAGGATGCCGAGGAGACCGCCGACCTGATCCGCAGCTCCGCGGCCGACGACCGGGCCGTGCAGGAGCTCATCGACGCGAGCGACGAGGAGCCCGACGCGGGCGGCGACGCGGAGCCCGAGGCATCCGAGGCATCCGAAGCATCCGCTCGACGGGGCGGGAGGAGGCGACCGTGACCCCCGCCGCACTCGTCCCGCTCGTCGTGCTGCTGCCGCTCCTCGGCGCGGCGACCGCGCTCATCCTCGGCCGGCACCGGCGCGCGCAGATCGTCGTGAGCACCGCCGTGCTCGCCGCCGTCGCCGTGGTGGCGGCGGTCCTCCTCGCCGAAGTCGATCGCACCGGCACGGGCGTCACCGTCGCGGTGGGCGCCTGGCCCGCGCCGTACGGCATCGTGCTGGTCGTCGACCGGCTGAGCGCGATCATGATCGTCATCTCGGCGCTCGTGCTGCTCGGCGTCCTCCTCTACGCCGTCGGACAGGGCGTCGCCGACCGGCACCGCGAGACGCCGGTGTCGATCTTCCACCCGACATACCTCATCCTGTCGGCCGGCGTCTTCAACGCGTTCATCGCGGGCGACCTGTTCAACCTCTACGTCGGATTCGAGATCCTGCTGTCCGCGAGCTACGTGCTGTTGACCTTGGGCGGCACGGGCGAGCGCATCCGCGCGGGCGTCACGTACATCCTCGTCAGCCTCGTCTCGTCGCTGTTCTTCCTGAGCGCCATCGCGCTCATCTACGGCGCGACCGGCACCGCGAACATGGCGCAGCTCTCGGTGCGCCTCGCCGAACTGCCGCAGGACGTGCAGCTCATCCTGCACCTGCTGCTGCTCGTCGCGTTCGGCATCAAGGCCGCGGTGTTCCCGCTGTCGTTCTGGCTGCCCGACTCCTACCCCACCGCGCCCGCTCCGGTCACCGCGGTGTTCGCGGGCCTCCTCACCAAGGTCGGCGTCTACGCGATCATCCGCTCCGAGACGGTGATCTTCGCCGAGAACGACCTCACGCCGCTCCTCATGGTCGTGGGCGGACTCACGATGCTCATCGGCATCCTCGGCGCGCTCACCCAGGCCGACATCAAGCGGCTGCTGTCGTTCACGCTCGTCAGCCACATCGGCTACATGATCTTCGGCATCGCCCTGGCGAGCGTCGCCGGCCTCGCGGCGACGGTGTACTACGTCGTGCACCACATCACGGTGCAGACCACCCTCTTCCTCACCACCGGCCTCATCGAGCGGTTCGGCGGCGCCACGTCGATCAACCGGCTCGCAGGACTCCTCGCGGCGTCGCCGCCGCTCGCGATCCTGTTCTTCGTTCCGGCGCTCAACCTCGGCGGCATCCCGCCGTTCTCCGGCTTCCTCGGCAAGGTCGGGCTGTTCGTGGCCGGGGCGGATGCGGTCGGCGGTACGGATGCCGCGGGCGAGATCGGCCCCGGCACCTCCGCGCCTGCCTGGCTCATCTGGACGGTCATCGCGGTGGGTGCGCTCACCTCGCTCATCACGCTCTATGCGCTCGCCCGCTTCTGGAACATGGCGTTCTGGCGCGGCCGCGACGAGCTCACCGGCTACGAGTCGGTGCTGCTCTCGTCGGTGCAGGAGGCGCCCGACGGCGGCGTCGTCACGGCCACCCGCACGACGCCGTGGCTCATGGTGGGGGTCACCACCGGCATGGTCGTGCTGACGCTCCTGCTCACGGTGTTCGCGGGTCCGCTGTTCGACCTCGCGGGCCGGGCCGCCGAGAACCTGCGGGACCCGTCGGTGTACGTATCCCTGGTCTTCCCGGGAGGTGTCGGATGAGTGCAGCGGATGCCTCGGCCACTCCGCCCGAGCCGCGCGACGCTTCGCTCGGGCCCGCAGAGCCGCCCGCCGAGCCGACGCTCTCGCGCTGGCAGGCCGTCTGGCGCCAACTCCCCCTGCTCCTGATCCTCGTGGTGCTGTGGGTGTTCCTCTGGGATCACGTCGACGTGCTCACCATCACCACGGGCGTGCTGCTCGCGGTCCTCGTGACGCGATTCCTCTACCTGCCGCCCGTACTCCTCAGCGGCCGCTTCAACCCGTGGCGCGGGCTGCTCCTCGGCGTCCGGATGATCATCGACGTCGTGATCGCGTCGATCCAGGTCGCCGGTCGCGCGATCTGGCCGACCTGGCAGCCGGTGAACGCGATCATCGCCGTGCAGCTCCTCACCCGGTCGGATCTCATCACGACGCTCACGGCCGAGGCCATCACGGTCGTGCCGGGCACCGTCGTGGTCGACATCGACCGGGAACGCGGGCTGCTCTACGTGCACACGCTCGGCACGCGCACCCAAGCGGATCTCGACAAGGCGCGGGAGCACGTGCTCGTCGTCGAGGAACGCATCGTGCTGGCCATGGGAACGCGCGAGCAGGCGGCCGCCGTCCGACACGCGCACCGCGCCCGTCGCGCCCATGGCCTCGGTCGAGCCGACGGCGCGCCGCCGCTCGCCCCCGGCGCAGTGCGTGAGGTGGCGCCGCAGGAGACGGCGGAGCGGCATCCGCTCGACGGACCGGACGGCCGTCCCGGCGAACCCGATGCCCTGAAGGGAGGCGAGGCATGACCCCGCTCACGATCATCGGTCTCGTCGCCGGCGTGATGTTCGGCATCGGCGCGCTCGCTGCGGTCGTGCGCATCATCCGCGGCCCGTCGATCCTCGACCGCGCGCTCGCGACCGACGTGCTGCTCGCGATCGCGATGTGCGCCCTCGGCGCCGAGATGGCGATCAACCGGCACACCGACACGCTCGTGGTACTGCTCGTGCTCGCGGTGTTCGCGATCCTCGGCTCGATCGCGATCGCCCGGTTCATCGGACTGCAGGACGAATCATGACTCCGGTCGAGCTCGGCGTCGCCGCCCTCGTCCTGCTGAGCGGCTTCCTCTCGATGGCGGCGGGTATCGGCGTGCTGCGTTTCCCCGACGTGCTCACGCGCCTGCACGCCGCCACGAAGCCGCAGGTGCTGGGGCTCGCGGTTGTGCTCCTCGCGATCGTGCTGCGCGTGCCGACCTGGGGCGTGCTCTCGACCGTGGTGCTCATCATGACGTTCCAGCTGCTCACGCAGCCCATGACCGCGCACATGCTCGGCCGCTCGGCGTATCGCAGCGACCACGTGCGGTTCGACCTCCTGATCGAGGACGACCTCGGCCGCGACATCGCCGAGCACGATCGGAACCAGGGGCCTGCGGAATCCCCCGGCGCGCCGTGAGCGTCGCCTCCGATCGCGAGTGGGCGTGGGCCCACCGTGAGCGCGAACGACGGCGACGAGGGTGCGGATGCCGCCCGCGCTGCCTCGTCGGAGGCACTCGCATTCAGGGGTGACGCGGCGTGCGCGGCACGCGCCCCGGGTCAGTTGCGGCCGGTGAACGTCGGCGCGCGCTTCTCCTGGAACGCGGCGAAGCCCTCGCGATAGTCGTCGGTGTCGCAGAGCGCCGCCTGGGCGTGGTTCTCGTGCGCCATCGATCCCCAGAGGCCGAGGCGCTCGTCGCGCAGCTCCGCGACGAGCTGCTTCGACGCCGCGAACGCGAGAGTGGGGCCGGACGCCGCGGCACGGGCCGCCGCGCGGGTGGCATCCGTCACCTCATCGGCCGGGAAGACCCGCGAGAACAGGCCCGCGGCCACGGCCTCGGATCCCGACATGAGCCGGCCGGTCACGATGAGGTCCATGGTGCGGTGCGCGCCGAGCCGTTCGACGAAGAACGCGTGGCCGCCCGAGTCGAGGGTCGCGCCGAGGTTCTTGAACGGCGAGCCGATCTTCGCGGAGTCGGCGACGTACACGATGTCGCTCGCGATGAGGAGCCCGAGGCCGACGCCGAGGCACGCGCCATGCGCGACCGCGAAAGTCGGCACGGGGATGCGCGACATCCGCTTGAGCAGCGGCTCGACCTTGCCCCCGAGGTAGCGCAGCACGTCGTCGTCACGAGGGTCGACGCCCGAGATGTCGCGGCCGGCGCAGAAGGCGCGCCCCTCGCCGCGCAGCACCATCGCACGGACGCGCCCCTCGGATGCCGCGGCCTCGGCCTCCTCGTACACCCCGTCGAGTTCGGCCAGCGCCGCCCCGTCGAGCGCGTTGAGCTTGTCGGGCGCGTTCAACACCACTTCGGCGACGCCGTCGCGGATCTCCAGCTGGATCATCCGAATCCTCCATCTTCCCCGAGTGTTAACGTACGGTCAGGCGGGCTCCAACAGAACGACATCACTCGACGGCTGCCGTTAACACTCGGGGTAAGAACGTCGAGGGTCGAGGGTCGAGGGTCGAGACTGGGGTCAGACATCGTAGTCGACGACGACGCGGTCGGACTTCGGGTGCGACTGGCACGTGAGCACGTACCCGCGCTCGAGCTCCTCGGGCTCCAGCGCGTAGTTCTCGGTCATGTTCACGCTGCCCTCGACAAGGCGGGCCCGGCACGTGCCGCAGACGCCGCCGGCGCATGCGAACGGGACATCCGACCGCACGCGCAGCGCGGCGTTGAGGATCGACTCGTTCGCAGAGACCGGGCTCTCGACGCTCGAGGTCACGCCGTCGAGGTTGAACTCGATCGCGACGGTCGGCTCACCGCGCTGCACGACCACCGGTCGTCCGTGCTCGCCCTCGACGCGGTCGCCGGTGTCGGTCGTGAACAGCTCGTAGCGCACGTGCTTGGCGGGCACGGATGCCGCCGCGAGCGTGTCACGGGCCAGCTGCACGAGCTCGAACGGGCCGCACAGGAACCACTCGTCCACCGTCTCGGGATGGATGAGCATCTCGAGCATGCGCTGCAGCTTCTCGGCGTCGATACGCCCGGACAGGAGCGGCGCCGTGCGCTGCTCGCGGGAGAGCACGTGATGCAGCGCGAGCCGTGCCGGGTAGCGGTCCTTGAGCTCGGCGAGCTCCTCGAGGAACATCACATCGCGCGTCGAGCGGTTGGTGTAGACGAGCGAGAAGCGGGCCGTGTCCGACCGTGCGAGCACCGTGTGGGCGAGCGCCATGAGCGGCGTGATGCCCGAACCGGCGGCGATGCCGACGATGTGCTTGCCGTCGAGGGCCTCGAGCCCCGACGTGAACGTGCCCTCGGGACTCATCACGTCGAGCGCGTCGCCCGCCTTCAACTCGGAGTTCGCCCACGTCGAGAAGTGACCGCCGAGGTCGCGCTTGATGGCGACCGAGATGCTCCCCCGCGACGGCGGACGACAGAGCGAGTAGCTGCGGCGCAGCTCCCTGCCCTCGATCGTCGCCCGGATCGCGACGTACTGGCCAGGCAGGTACGCGTAGTCGGCGGCGAGCTCGTCGGGCACGTCGAACGTGACCTCGACGGCATCGTCGGTGAGCGAGCGCACCTCCGCGACCGTGAGCTCGTGGAACCGGGCGCGGCGGCGCTTCGGCACGTGCTCGCCGCCCACCGCGCTCTGCAGGAAGGCGGATGCCACCGCGGCATCCGCGGCGGCGCCGCTGGCGCTCGCCGGGGGACGTGCCGTGATCGACCCGAGGTTGCGTGCAGCCATCAGAGCACCTTGAAGTAGTCGAAGGGCTCGAGGCAGTCGAGGCACTCGTAGAGCGCCTTGCACGAGGTCGAGCCGAAGCGGGCGATCTCTCTCGTGTTGAGCGAGTTGCAGCGGGGGCACTTGACCGCCATCCGCACGCGCACGGGTCCGCCGCGCACGGCCGCGTGGCCGGTCGGCGCCTGGATGCCGTACTCGCGGAGCTTCTGCTTGCCGTCCTCGCTCATCCAGTCGGTGGTCCACGCCGGGGCGAGCACCAGCTTCACGTCGACGTCGGCGTAGCCGGCGTGCGTGAGGGCGAGCACCACGTCGTCGCGCATGGCGTCCATGGCGGGGCATCCGCTGTACGTCGGCGTCAGCTCCACGTGCACGGCGCCGCCGTCCTCGACCTCGACCGAACGCAGCACGCCGAGATCCTCGATCGTGAGCACGGGGATCTCGGGGTCGGTCACGGTCGCGGCGATGTCCCACGCCCGGCGGGCGGCCGGGTCGATGGGCAGCGGACGTGCCTGGGTCGCTGAGCTGGTCGAAGGGCGCGCGGTCACCACGACGCCCCCGGGTGTGCACGGGCCAGCACCTGCATCTCGGCCAGGAGCGGCCCGAGGTGCTCGGTGTGCTTGCCCTGACGGCCGCCGCCGGCCGCGATGTAGGCGTGCCGCCCGGTGGGCAGCTCGAGCTTCGCCTCGGCGAAGACGTCGGCGATCATGGCGTCGAAGCCCGCGCGAAGCGACGACGGCAGCACCGCGACGCCCTGTGCGGCGAGCCGCTCGACGAGCTCGTCGTCGCGGAACAGCTCCTCGACGTACGGCCACGTATCGCCGATGCCCACGATCATGCGGCGACGCGACTCTTCGGTGCCGCCGGCGAGCCGCACCGTCCACTGGATCGCGTGATCGCGGTGGTAGTCGACCTCCTTCGCCGACTTCGCGGCGATGGCGGCGAGCGTCAGGTCGGTCGACTCCGTCAGCGCGGCGTAGAGCTCGACGAGGTAGACGGATGCCACGAGCCCACGTGCGATCGTGTGCGCGAAGTCGCCGTTCGGCTGCTCGAAGAGCCACGCGTTGCGGAAGTCGGGCTCGTCGCGGAAGTACGCGAGGTCGTCTTCGCTGCGTCCCGTGTCGGTGCCCGCGTAGTGCAGGAGGGAGCGGGCGTGGCCGATCAGGTCGAGCGCGATGTTGCCGAGCGCGACGTCCTCCTCGAGCTCGGGTGCGCGGGAGATCCAGTCGCCGAGGTGCTGGGCGAGCACGAGCGCGTCGTCGCCGAGCCGCATGGCGTACTCCGCGACATCCGTCGACGCGACCGCACCGTGCCGCGCGCTCTCGCCCGCGTACTCGTCGGCGAGGCGAATGCGATCGACCGACACCTCGCCGTGCGGGTCGATGTCGTGCTCGTCGCTCACAGGTGCTTCACCCCTTCGGACTTCGTGTAGTACACGGCGTGCCGGTAGTTCTTGCCGGCCGGGCTCTCGAAGAACGCGCCCTTCGCGTCGGGGTCGCTCGTGGTGATCGCGTCGGCGGGGACCACCCAGATCGACACGCCCTCGTTGCGACGCGTGTACAGGTCGCGCGCGTTGCGCACGGCCATGTCGGCGTCGGGCGCGTGCAGCGATCCGACGTGCACGTGGCTGAGGCCGCGATTGGCCCGCACGAAGACCTCCCAGAGGGGCCAGGCCTCGGTGCCCGTCTCGCCGGGAGTCGACATCATGCCACCACCTTCTGCTACGCGGCCTGCTTGCGGGCGTAGGCCGCGGCGGCCTCCCGCACCCAGGCGCCGTTCTCGTGGGCCTCGCGACGGCGACGCATGCGCTCGGCGTTGGCGGGGCCGCGGCCGGCGATCACCTCGTGGAACTCGTCCCAGTCGATCTCGCTCATGTCGTAGGCCTGCTTCTCCTCGTTCCACTTGAGGTTGGGGTCGGGAAGCGTCACGCCGAGCACCTCGGCCTGCGGCACGAGCATGCCGACGAACCGCTGGCGCAGCTCGTCGTTCGAGAAGCGCTTGATCTTCCAGGCCATCGACTGCGTCGAGTTCGGAGATTCGTCGTCGGGCGGGCCGAACATCATGAGCGCGGGCCAGTACCAGCGGTTCACGGACTCCTGCGCCATCCGGCGCTGCTCCTCGGTGCCCTGCATGAGCTCGAGGAGGATCTCGAAGCCCTGGCGCTGGTGGAACGACTCCTCCTTGCAGATGCGCACCATCGCCCGGCCGTAGGGGCCGTACGAGGCACGGCACAGCGGCACCTGGTTGGCGATGGCCGCGCCGTCGACCAGCCAGCCGATGGAGCCCATGTCGGCCCAGGTCGGGGTCGTGTAGTTGAAGATCGAGGAGTACTTGGCCTTGCCCTCCAGCAGCTGGTCCGTCATCTCCTCGCGGGAGATGCCGAGCGTCTGGGCGGCCGAGTAGAGGTACAGCCCGTGGCCGGCCTCGTCCTGCACCTTGGCGATGAGGATCGCCTTGCGCTTGAGGCTCGGCGCACGCGAGATCCAGTTCGACTCGGGCTGCATGCCGATGATCTCGGAGTGCGCGTGCTGCGAGATCTGACGGATCAGCGTCTTGCGGTAGGCGTCGGGCATCCAGTCGCGGGGCTCGATGCGCGAGTCCTCGGCGATGAGGTCGTTGAACTGCGCCTCCTCAGGGGAGAACTCACGCCCGACCAGGCTGAGGTCTGCGGGAGAGGTCATCGTCGACTCCTGTAGTGTACGCGGCATCCGGGGCACCCGTGGCTCCGGCATTACTAACCGATCGTTCAGTTAGTATATAGTCGATTGCAGCGCCACTGCAACGGCGTGCGAACTCGATGAGGAGCTTCAAGATGACGGATGCCGAAACCTCGGCGACCACCACAGATGTCGCTGCTGCCCAGCCGGCCCCGCCGGTCCCCAACCGCGCGATGATGGACCGCGACCTCGCGTCGTCGGCCCTCGGCATGGTCGTGGAACGCGACGATCCCGGTCACGCCGTGGTCTCCATGCGCGTGCGCGACGACATGACCAACGGATTCCGCATCACCCACGGCGGCCTCGTGTTCACGCTGGCGGACACGGCGTTCGCGATCGCATGCAACGAGGACGACAACATCACCGTCGCGGCAGGCGCCGACATCACCTTCCTGAAGTCCACCGTCGCCGGGCAGACGCTCACCGCGACCGCGGTGCGCCGCACCCGCAGCGGGCGCACGGGCCTCTATGACGTGTCGGTCGTCGACGAACACGGCGACGCCGTCGCCGAGTTCCGCGGCCGCTCGATCACAACCAACCGTTCACTGCAGGCCGAGCAGCGGGGCGCGTAGCGCGCCGCATCCCGAGCCTCTTCTCACCTCCGGAGCACACCGTGTCGACGACGACGACCACCACCAGCACCGTCTCGGGCCTTCGCCCGCCAACCCTCGACGAGCTCGACCCCGAGGAGCGTATGACTCGCTCCGAACTCGAGGCCCTGCAGCTGGAGCGCCTCCAGTGGACCGTGCGCCACGCCTACGAGCACGTGCCGCTGTACACGAAGAAGTTCGACGATGCGGGCGTGCACCCCGACGACATCCGCTCGCTCGACGACGTCGTGAAGCTGCCGTTCACGACCAAGGAGGACCTGCGCCAGACCTACCCGTTCGGCATGTTCGCCGTGCCGATGGACCGGGTCGCCCGCATCCACGCCTCCTCTGGCACGACCGGGCGGCCGACCGTCGTCGGGTACACCAAGGAAGACCTCGAGCGCTGGGCCACGCTCGTCGCGCGCTCGCTGCGCGCCTCCGGCGTGCGCCCCGGCATGAAGGTGCACAACGCCTACGGCTACGGCCTGTTCACGGGCGGACTCGGCGCGCACGCGGGCGTCGAGAAGCTCGGCGCCACCGTCATCCCCATGTCCGGCGGGCAGACCGCGCGCCAGGTGCAGCTCATCCGCGACTTCGAGCCCGACGCCATCATGTGCACTCCCAGCTACCTGCTCACGATCGCGGACGCGATGGTCGACGCCGGCATCGACCCGCACTCGACGAGCCTCAAGACCGCGATCCTCGGCGCTGAGCCGTGGACCAACGAACTTCGCCGTGAGCTGCAGCAGCGACTCGGCCTCGACGCGGTCGACATCTACGGCCTCAGCGAGGTCATGGGGCCGGGCGTCGGCAACGAGTGCATCGAGACGAAGGACGGCCCCCACATCTGGGAGGACCACTTCCTCCCCGAGGTCATCGACGACTCGCTGCAGCGGGTGCCCGACGGCACGATGGGCGAACTCGTGCTCACGACGCTCACCAAGGAGGCGTTGCCCGTCATCCGGTACCGCACGCGCGACCTCACGCGCCTGCTCCCCGGCACAGCGCGCCCGGCGATGCGCCGCATCGAGAAGATCACGGGCCGCAACGACGACATGATCATCCTCCGCGGCGTGAACCTCTTCCCGACCCAGATCGAGGAGATCGTGCTCGGCCTCGAGGAGCTCACCCCGCACTTCATCCTGGAGCTCAGCCGCACGGGCACCATGGACGACCTGACGGTGCGCATCGAGCGCCACCCCGACCTGTCGGTCGAGGACAGCCAGGGCGCCACGGTCGTGCTCGCCGAGCGCATCAAGGAGTTCGTCGGCTCGTCGGTCGCGGTGCGTCTCGAGGAGCCCGGCACGCTGCCGCGCAGCGAAGGCAAGTACCAGCGCGTCTACGACCTGCGCAACCAGTAGCCGTCGGGCGGTCTCAACTCCTCCACCGAGGGTGCCGACTGCGCCCGCGAGACGATCGCGGGCCGAGGCGGACGCTGCTTTCGGGGCCGCTGGGGCGCAGGGGCGCAGCGCCCGTCTCGAACGCCGCCCCCCGAACGAGGTCGCAGTCGTGCAGGGTTTCGGGCGCCGAAGCGCGCACTGCTGCGAATTCTCTCGAGGCCGTTGTTGAGGCCGCCAGACCGGCGGATGCCACGGCAGGCGACGATCGTGCGCGTCGCGCCGAGTTGCTCGGCGACGCGCAGCCGGCCGGGCACCCGGTCCACCGCGATGACCCCGTCGGGGATCTTCGAGAGCACCGTGTCGGCGTGCGGCACCCGGAGGAACTCGGCCATGGCGCCGCCGAGACCGCCGAAGGTCGGGCCGCTGCCGAACACGCCGCCGCGCTGGCCAAGCTGGATCTGGCCGCGCCGGCACATCGCGCACGCAACGCACCACGGTGCGGCCGGGCCGACGACGCGGTCGCCTGGCGCGGCTGGGCCACGCGCAGGGAGCGTGCGAGACTGAGAACGATGCCTGAGAACGGAACCCTCCGGCGAGGCCGCCCCGGCTACGACCAGCAGGGGATCCTCGAGGTCGCCGTCGCCGCCTTCAACCAGTACGGCTACGACGCGACCTCCATGGGCGTGCTCGCCGACCGGCTGGGCTTGTCGAAGTCGGCGATCTACCACCACTTCGCCTCGAAGGACGAGATCCTCGAGCGCGCGCTCGACAACGCCCTGAGCGCGCTCGAGGGCGTGCTCCAGGGGCCCGAGTCCACCCACGGCCGGGCCGCCGACCGCCTCGAGTACGTGCTCCGCGGCGGCGTGCACGTGCTCATCGCGAGGCTCCCGTATGTGACGCTGCTGCTGCGCGTGCGCGGCAACACCGAGGTCGAACGCCGGGCGCTGGCGCGCCGACGTGCCTTCGACCGGGCGGTGACCGCGCTCGTCGAGGAGGCGCAGGCCGAGGGGTCGCTGCGCAGCGACATCGACGCGAGCGTCGTGTCGCGCCTCGTCTTCGGCATGATCAACTCGATCGTCGAGTGGTATCGCACCGGCGGCCGGGAGGACGCCGACCGCCTCGCCGACGACGTCATCGCGGTGGCCCTCGATGGCCTGCGCATGCCCACCTCGAACCGCGTCGAGGAACTGCTGGGCTGAGTCCGGGTTGAGGAGGCGCGCCAGCGCCGCCCCCGCGAACGCGCCTCAGCGGTCGAGCTGCAGCCCCCGCCATGCGAATGCGCACAGCGCGCCGAACCGGTCACGCCAGAATGTCGGTCGCTCACTTTCTGTTCGTCAACAGGTCGCGCAACGCGCTCGGGGGGCGGGGCGGCGATTCCGGCGCAGGAGCGCCCACCCCGTCGCGGCGGCCGACCTCGCCCCGGTGGTCGCTGCGCGGGCATCCACCTCCTCGGCGCGACGCTCGTCGACCACACGGCGCCGCTCGAGTTCGCGCGTCAGGCGCGCCTCGCGCTCCGCCTGCAGGTGCGGGAAGGTCACTTCCGAGATGAACATGCTGTACTCCGGTTCTTCGTGGATCTTCCCCTAAGCTCCTCCCTGAGGTGGCCGCGCGGCATCCGGAGAATCACCTATTTTCCGTTGTTGCCCTGCGCGAGGGGAATGGGTGGATGCCTGAGGCTGCTGTACCGCGTGTGAAGAAGCGCATCGGGTTCCTGTCCTTCGGCCATTGGCATCCCTCGCCGCAGTCGGCGACCCGCTCGGGCGGCGAGGCACTCGTGCAGTCGATCGAGCTTTCCGTGGCCGCCGAGGAACTCGGCATCGACGGCGCGTTCTTCCGCGTGCATCACTTCGCGCGTCAGCTCGCGAGCCCGTTCCCCCTGCTGGCCGCCATCGCGGCGCGCACGAGCCGCATCGAGATCGGCACGGGCGTCATCGACATGCGCTACGAGAATCCCCTGTACACGGCCGAGGAGGCCGCCGCCGCCGACCTCATCAGCGCGCACGCCGGCGGCGAGGGCCGCCTGCAGCTCGGCGTGAGCCGCGGGTCACCCGAGCCCGCGCTGAACGGCGCGCACAGCTTCGGTTTCGTGCCACCCGAAGGCGAAGACGATGCCGCGCTCGCGCGCGCCAAGACCGAGACCTTCCGCCGGGCCATCGCCGGCGCCGGCGTCGCACCCGCGAACCCCAAGATGACCGGCACCACCGGCCTTCTGCCCATCCAGCCGCAGTCTCCGGGCCTCGCCGACCGCATCTGGTGGGGCAGCGGCACGCGGGCCACCGCCACCTGGACCGCCGAACAGGGCATGAACCTCATGAGCTCGACGCTGCTCACCGAGGACACGGGCGTGCCGTTCGACGAGCTGCAGGCCGAGCAGATCGAGCTGTACCGCGACGCGTGGGCCGCGGCCGGATGGGAGCGCACGCCCCGGGTGTCGGTCTCGCGCAGCGTCATCCCGCTCATCACCGACGAGGACCGCCGGTACTTCGGCGGCCGCCTCGGCCAGGACACGCAGGACCAGGTGGGCTTCCTCGACGGCGGCCTCGCCCGGTTCGGCAGGAGCTACATCGGCGAGCCCGACGCGATCGCGGCCGACCTCGCGCAGGACGCCGCCGTGGCCGCGGCGGACACGGTGCTGCTCACCGTGCCGAACCAGCTCGGCGTCGAGTACAACACGCGGCTGCTCGCCGCGATCGCCGAGCACGTGGCGCCTTCGATCGGCTGGGAACCCGCCCGGTAGGCACGCCGCGTCAGTGCCGCCGGCGCAGGTCGGGGAGCAGCGCCTTCGGCGAGCGCGCTCGGATCGCGCTCCACCAGACCCCCGCTCCGTACGCGGCGTCGTCGAGGCGACGTGCGACGGCGAACCGCACCGGATCGAGCCTCGGCTTCGTGCGCGCATACTCGATCACGGTGTCGGCGAGGGTCGCCACGAGCACCGCTCGGCGAACGCGGCGCGACACGAGGCATCCGATCGCCGCGAGCGGCCACCAGTGCCGCAGCAGCAGCGCGAACCCCTGCGTCAGCGCGGCGATCGCGCCGTAGCCGGTGAGCCGACCGGCGAGGCGGTACGGATGCCGCACGCCCACCGCGCGGCGCCCGATGCGCACGATCGTCACGCCCGCGATGGCGGCCGCGACGGGCAGCGACCAGCGCCGCTGCGCCATCAGCGCCACGAGGAACCCGGCGCCCCACGGCGCGAGCACGACGGGCGCGATGTCGTCGGGATGCCGCACGGCGAGCGGGTGCGCGCCCGTGCCGTAGAACGCCTTGCGCCCCATCCACGCCAGGAGCGTCGACCGGTGCTCATGGCGCACGGATGCCGCGGGCTCGAACCGCACCCGCCGACCCTCGTCGACCAGCCGCCACACGAGGTCGACGTCCTCTCCAACGCGCATCGACTCGTCGAACCCGCGGCCGAGCGCGTCGACACGTGCGACGAGGCACGTGCTCGACACCCACGTGACGGGTGACCGCGGTCGCACGCTCGACGAGTCCTCGCCGAGGTCGAGCGACGAGCGGGCGTCCTCGTATCGGGTGATCCAGTTCGGCCGGCCCCTCTCGAGGCCGAGCACGCGGGGCGCCACCGTCACGAGCCCGGGGTCGGCGAAGTGCCGCAGCATCGTCTCGATCGCCGCGGGTTCGACGACCACGTCGGAGTCGATGAACACGACGAACGGCGTCGTGACGCGTGCGAGCCCGGCGTTGCGCGCGCCCGCCGGCCCGACGTTCTCGGCGAGGGGCAGGAGTTCGGCGCCGTGCCGCGCGGCGACGGCGGCGACGGCGGCCCGGTCGACCGAGTCGTCGTCGACGACGATCACGTGCAGCGCCCCGCCGAGCCCGTCGAG
The DNA here is from genome assembly GCF_014645655.1 of Agromyces bauzanensis. Classification (GTDB taxonomy): domain Bacteria; phylum Actinomycetota; class Actinomycetes; order Actinomycetales; family Microbacteriaceae; genus Agromyces; species Agromyces bauzanensis. Next base: position 89,597 of record NZ_BMMD01000003.1, read on the forward strand.
GAGGCGGTCGAGCTGGCGCGGCCGGTCGCGCACGGGGATCACGACGGTGGCGAGCGCGAGGTCGGCGGCAGGCAGCGCGTCGACCACGGGGTCGGCCATGCCCGTCGCGAGGAGGTGGTCGGCGAGCGCGCGGCTCGAGGCATCCGTCACCGTCATCGTGCGGCCCCGGATGGCGCGGCGTGCGAGCGGCTTCAGGCGCGAGATGCGGGTCGGCGAGCCGCCGACCAGCACGGCGCCGTCGTCGATGACGCGGGTGTGCCGGTTCAGGCGCACCACGAAGCCGTCGGGCAACCGCGCCGTCACGACGCCGCCCCCGACGGCGCGGAAACGAGGCATCCGCGATCGTCGACGACCCCTCCAGAGAACCGCGACCACGCATGCGCCACGATCGCGTCGAGCAGCCGCTCGCCCTCCTCGGCGGTCGCGCCCCGCGGATCACCGAGCACGCCGTTCGGCGAGACGCGGCGCACGCCACCAGCGCGCAGTTCCGCCATGAGCTCGGCGAGGGGCGCGTCATTCCCCGGCTCGACACGCTCGGCCAGCACCCGAGCCGGGTCCGTCGCCAGCATGAGCGAGGTCTCGGTGCGACCCGCGTGCGGATCGCCAGGGGCATCCGCCGCGCAGGGCAGCCACGACACCGCGCGGCCCTCGGCGATGAGCTTCGGCACCGCCGCGGCGAACGCCTCGACATTGCCGCCGTGCCCGTTCACGAACACGAGGCGCGCGGCCCATTCGCACGCCGAGCGTCCGTACTCGACGAGGAGCAGCGTGAGCGCCTCGGTGCCGATCGAGACGGTTCCTGGGAAGTCCTGGTGCTCGCCGCTCGCGCCGTAGGGGATCGCGGGCGCCACGGCGGCGTCGACGCCGTCGGCGGCGAGGCGTTCGGCGAGCGCATCGCAGACGACGGATGCCACGGCCGTGTCGGTGTCGAGCGGCAGGTGCGGCCCGTGCTGCTCGGTCGACCCGAGCGGCACCAGCAGCACGGGCCGACCGACCTCGGGCCAGGGTCGATCCGCGAGGTGACGCGCGTCACGCTCGGTCATGCGGCCGTCTCAGACGTTGCCGAGGGCCACCGCGTCGTCGGGCCGGGGTTCGGCCGGTTCGGGCTTGGTGCGCGTCGTCGCCGGCTTCGCCTTGCGCGGTTCGGGCTTCGCCGCGGGCTTCTCGGCCGCGGCCCCGGTGCCGAGCTCGCGCCGGAACGATGGCGGCATGTAGAAGTCGGCCGGGCTGAGCTCGTCGATCGAGGAGTGCCCCAGGCCGAGCACGGCCGAGTCCAGCCCACCGCGCAGCACGTCGAAGACGTTCTCGACCCCCGCCTGTCCGTTCGCCGCCAGCCCCCACAGGTATGCTCGACCGATCATCACCGCACGCGCACCGAGTGCGAGCGCCTTCGCGACATCCCCGCCACGACGGATGCCCCCGTCGAGGAGCACCTCGACCTGGTCGCCGACCGCCTCCGCGATGCCCGGAAGCATGCGAATCGGCGCAGGCGTCGTGTCAAGGTTGTTGCCGCCGTGGTTCGATACGGAGATCGCGGTGACCCCCGAATCGACGGCGCGCTTGGCGTCGTCGAGGCGGCTGATGCCCTTGAGCATGAACGGGCCGCCCCACTCCTCGCGCAGCCACGCGACGTCGTCCCAGGTCGCGGGCGGCGTCGACATCCACTCGCCGTACGCGCCGAAGAAGGTCGGAGGCGGGCCGCCGTCGGCGGGCGCGAGGTTCGGCGTGGAGAGATCGGGCACATGTCCGGTCTTCAGGAACTCGAGCAGCCACGCCGGCCGCGTCACCGCCTGCGGGGCGAACCGCATCGCCGCCTGCAGGGTGAGCTTCTCGGGGATCCACGGGCTCCCCCAGTCGCGGCCGTTGGAGAACGACCAGTCGAGGGTCAGGATGACGCCCTTGACGCCCGCGGCGCGCGCCCGTTCCAGCCGGTGGAGCATCGTGTCGCGCGTGCCGCTCCAATACAGCTGGAAGAGCGTGTTCGGGTTGGCCTGCACGACCTCCTCGACGGGCTTCGACGCGTACGACGAGAGGCCGATGATCGTGCCCCGGTTGGCTGCCGCCCGGGACACGGCCACCTCGCCCTCGGGATGCACCGCCTGCACGCCGGTCGGCGAGATGAGCACGGGCAGCGAGATCGGGATGCCCATCACCGTCGTGTCGAGACGGCGCTCAGCCGCGTGCCCCGCGACGTGCGGCGCCCACTGCAGCTCGCCGTACGCCTTCATGTTGTCCTGATACGTCAGGCCGCGCTCCGACCCCGCGATCAGCGCGCCGTACACCGACTTCGGCAGGCGCCGCTTGGCGCGGCGCTGTGCCACCGCCACGGTCTCGAACCAGTCGTTGCTCATCGTCTCTCTCCTTCTTCAAGTCCTCGTCTCATCCGCCGAAGATCTGACTCACGGCGGGCGCCACCCCGCGGTAGTCGTGCACCACGTGCAGGGTACCGCGTCCGATGCGGGCGAGGTCGCGGCCGAGCTCGACGTCGCGCTCCCCGCTCGCATCGAGCAGGACGTCGAGGCGCGGGAGCCGCCCGGCGAACGGCCGAGGATCCGGCCCGGCGTTGTGCACGCAGTCCGACAGGAGGATCACGCGCGCATCCCGCACCGGGGCACGGGCGAGCTGCTTGGCCGCGAGCTCGAGCGGGAACGCCATGTTCGTGAGCCCTCGCGCCGGGATCCGCATGATGGTGTCGAGCAGGTCCATGGGTTTCACGGGCTCGCCGAGGTTCAGCAGGATCGCGGCATCCGACCAGAACGCGATCACCGCGAGGTCGTCGTGCTGGAGCTCGCCCGCGAGCGCTCCGACGGTCGCCGCGGCCGTCGCCACCCGCTCGCCCTTCATCGAGCCCGACACGTCGACCGCGAGCACCACCGAGCGCTTCGTTCGGATGCGGTCGCGCACCACGATGTCCTCGTCCTCGGGCAACGGCCGCTCGGCGAGCACCTCGATCGTGCGATCGAGGTCGATCTCGTCGGAGCCGCCGCGGTACGGCATGCTGCCGAGGTCGCCGAGTCCGCGCCGGCTCGTCGCGTCGCGACGCGGCCGAGGCACCGCGAGGCGGGCCGCGATCTGGCGGGCGCGGGCGCGGACCGCCGGGTCGACCGCGGCATCCGTCTCGGGCACGACGACGGACGCCTCCTCGTCGGTGAACCCGGGCGCGGCACTGCCGGGCATCGGCTTCGCCGCCGCGCGCCCGCCCTCACCGCTCCGGCGCAGCAGCATGCCGCCGCCGGCACCGGCCGTGGCATCGAACACCGTCGGTTCCTCCTCGAGACGCTTCGGGGTGCGCCGCAGCGGCTTCCCGCTCGCACCGCGCCGGTCGGGCCGCTCGCGCTGGAGCGGGGAATCCGCCGGCACGGCTCTTCATCCGGGCGCCGCTGCGTGCGGCTCCAGGATGAACCGGTCCTCCCAGATCTCGCGCAGCACCCGCTCCGGCGTCGTCTCGATCGCCTCGTCGAGGTGGATCCGCCCCGAGAGCGACACGATCATCGCGTCGAACACGAGCTCGGGGTACCGCTCGTCGTCGGGTGAGCGGAGGTCGCGAAGCTCCGCGAGTTTCGTGGCCACGAGCACGCAGTCGATCGCGCCGCGCACGCTCGAGCCCTGCTTCAGGTCGGGATGCCGGCGGGTCGCCCGCGTCACGGCGACGGCGTCAGCGATGAGCCGCTCGCCGAGCTCTCCCTGCGCCGCAGTGCGCAGGGCGACGATGCGCTGCTCGCTCGGGGTGTCCTGGTAGTCGACGGAGAGTCGGTTCAGCCGGTCGTGCACGCTGGTCGACAACCGCGTCGTGCCGACGTTGTCGTACGGGTTCATCGACGCGATCACGCGGAACGTCGGTTTCGCATGGATGCGACCGACGCGTGGCACCGCGATCGACCGGTCCGCCATCGCGGTGAGCAGCGTGTTGAGCGTGTCCTCGGGCGCGCGGTTGAACTCCTCGATGTAGAGGAACCCGCCCTCCTTCATCGCCTCGACGAGCGGCCCGGCGACGAAGTTCTCGGCGCTGTAGTCCTCCTGCAGCACCCGGGCCGGATTGTGGTGGCCGACGAGCTTCGCGGGCGTGAGATCGGCATTGCCCTCGACGAAGAGCAGCGGGATGCCCCACTCCTCCGTGATCGCCGTGAGCATCGTCGTCTTGCTCGTGCCGGGCGGCCCCTCGAGCAGGATGTCGCGCCCGGCCGCCACGGCCGCGAGCGTGAGCTCGAGCTCACGCTCTCGGCCGACGATGCGGGACGCGATGCGCTCGCGGTTGGCGGCGAGGCGGCTCGCCCCGGTGTCGGCTCGTGCGAGATCGGTCACGTACGTCTCCTCCTACTTGGCGGTACTCCCGGCATCGACGGGCAGCATGATCCCGGTGACGTAGCGGGCCTCGTCCGAGGCGAGCCACAGTACGGCGTTCGAGATGTCGACCGGCTCGACCCACGGGATCGGGAGCGCGTTCATGGCGCCGAACCGCTCGCCCATGACCTCCCTCGTCCGCGCCGCCGCCTCCAGGTCCGGCGCGAACAGCGCGTACATCGCCTCGTTCTGGACCATGTCGGTGTCGACGCTGGTCGGGTGCACGGTGTTGACGCGGATCATGTCCGGCGCCAGCTCGAGTGCGAGTGTCCGCATGATCCCGATGACGCCGTGCTTGGCCGCCACGTAGTGGATGAAGTTCGGGAACGCCTTGATCCCGGCCGTCGAGCTCGTGATGATGATCGACCCGCCACCCGCGGCCCGGAGGTGAGGGATGGCGGCCTTCGTCGTCAGCCACACGCCTTTCAGATTGACGTCGATCATCTCGTCCCAGGCCTCCTCCGTCATCTCCTCGGCGGCCGCGCTGGAGAAGATGCCGGCGTTCGCACTGACGATGTCGAGCCGGCCGAGCTGGGCGACCCCCTCATCGAGCGCGCCCTTGAGCGCACCGTAGTCGCGGACGTCGGCCTCGCTCGCGACGATGCGCCGGTCGAGCGCCTCGACCTGGCGGACCGTCTCGGCGAGGTCTTCGCTCGTCGCTCCCTTGTAGGGCACCGTGGGTAGCTTGCGTGCGATGTCGATCGCGATGATGTCGGCGCCTTCCTTCGCCATGCGGATCGCGTGCGAGCGTCCCTGACCGCGCGCCGCGCCCGTGATGAACGCGACCTTTCCGTCCAGTCTTCCCATGATCTTCGACCTTTCCTTGTTGCTATCGCGTCTATTTCGCAATCGCGCCGGCGTCGACCGGCAGGGTGATCCCCGTGACATAGCGCGCCTCGTCGGAGGCGAGGAACAGCACGGCATTCGAGATGTCGACCGGCTCGACCCACGCGATCGGCAGGGCGTTGATCGAGACCGCCGCCGCCTTGAAGTCCTCGACCGTCGGGTTCTCCAGGTCGGGGCGGAACAGCCGGAAGGTCGCGTCGTTGTTGACCATCGGGGTGTTCACCACCGTCGGGTGCACGCTGTTGACCCGGATGAAGTCCGCCGCGAGCTCGAGCGCGAGGGTGCGCATGAGGCCCACGAGGCCGTGCTTGGCCGAGACGTAGTGCGCGAGGTTCGGGAACGCGAAGAGACCGGCGTCGGAGCTCGTGATGATGATCGACCCGCCGCCGGACGTCTTCAGGTGCGGGATGGCGACCTTGCAGGTGCGCCAGACGCCGCTGAGATTGATGTCGATCATGTTCGACCAGTCGTACTCGGGGATGTTCTCGCCCGTGTTGTACGTCCCGGCGATACCCGCGTTCGCGGCGACGATGTCCAATCTGCCCAGCTCTGCGACGCCCTCGTCGACCGCGGCCTTGAGCGCGTCGAAGTCCCGCACATCGGCCTTCCTCGCGACGATGCGCCGGTCGAGGGCTTCGACCTGGCGCACGGTCTCGGCCAGGTCCTCCTCGGTGGCCGGCGGATACGGGTTCTCGGGCAGCGCCTCGCAGATGTCGATCGCGATGATGTCGGCGCCCTCCTGCGCGAGGCGGATCGCGTGCGAGCGGCCCTGACCGCGCGCCGCGCCCGTGATGAAGGCGACCTTGCCTTCGACTCTTCCCGTCATGATCTTTCCCTTCCGGACGACGCGGAGCGCGACGTCACTTGTTGACCAGGAAGCCCGCGTCCACGGGCAGGGTGACGCCGGTGACGTAGCGAGCGGCATCCGAGACCAGCCAGAGGATCGCGTTCGAGATGTCGACCGGTTCGATCATCGGCACCGGCAGGGCATTGGCCATGGCGTTGCTCATCGCCGGATCGGCCTGCATGAGCTCCTGTATGGCATCGTTGACGACCATCGGCGTGTTGACACCGGTGGGGTGCACCGTGTTGACACGGATGCTGTGCTTGGCCAGCGAGTTGGCGTACGAGCGCATGAGCCCCACGACGCCGTGCTTGGCCGCCGTGTAGCCGCGCCCGCCCGGGTTGTCGCCGCCGATTCCGGCGAGGCCCGCGGTCGAGCTGGTGAGCACGATCGCGCCGCCCTGGCCGCGTTCGATCATCGACGGGATCGCCACCTCGACGGTGTGGTAGACGCCCGTGAGGTTGACATCCAGCACATCCTGCCACTCTCGCGGATCGGGATTCATGCTCAGGGGGAAGATCCCGGCGTTGGCGAGCACGATGTCGACCGGGCCGAGCTCGGCCACGCCCGCGTCGAGCGCTGCCTGCAGCGCCGACCGGTCGCGCACGTCGGCCTCGACGGCGTGGATGCGACGGTCCAGCGCCTCTACCTGCCGCACCGTCTCCTGCAGGTCGTCGGGCGTTGCCATCGGATAGGGGACGGTGTCGATCTGTGCGCAGATGTCGATCGCGATGATGTCGGCGCCCTCCTGGGCGAGCCTGATCGCGTGCGACCGGCCCTGTCCGCGTGCGGCTCCGGTGATGAAGGCGACCTTGCCTTCGAGCTGACCAGTCATGGATGACTCCTTCGTTCTCGTGTTCCTGATGGCGGTCGGGGTTGGTATGGAGTGGGCTCGGCTACTTCACCGGGTCGGCGTTGTAGCCGGGCATCAGCAGGTGACCGGCGTCGACGGGGATGGAGACGCCCGCGTCAGGATGGCCCCGGGATGGATCGAGTTCACGCGGATGCCGTACTGCGCGTACTCGAGCGCGAGCGTCTTCATGAGCCCGACGACGCCGAACTTCGAGGAGCAGTAGTGCGCGTAGCTGCGTGAGCGTGTCGATGAGGACGACCTTTCCGTCGAGCATTCCCATGACTCGTTCCTCCTGTCGCCGGGAACGCCGACCCTCCTCGTGCAAGCGACACCACCGACCGCGACCGCGCCATCGCGGTCGTCGAGGCGAGTCGGTCCTACGCGAGTCCGGTGCGGATGTCTCCCTGGTGGCGCCGGTCGGCGCCGGGTTCCTTCGTTGCGAAGTCGTCGTTCCGTACGAAGTCGTCGGCGGGGCGCGCCGTGAAGCCGGCGAGCGGATCCTCCGCGCACGCGCTCACGGGCGCCGCCTGGAGGTCCTCGCGGCGCGCGAGCGTGAGCCGCACCGGCCCCATGCCGGTGGGCGGACGCGGCGGCGACGTGCGGTGCGAATGGTCACTCGAGTGCACGGGCAGGCTCAGCTTGTCGGCGCGGTCCTTGAGCAGCTGCTCGCCGTAGCCCTGCACGCACTCGGGGTCGGGCCCGTCGAGCGGCAGGCCGGTGAAGAACTTCGCGGCCATGCACCCGCCCTTGCAGGTGTCGAAGAACTGGCACGACGTGCACGCGCCGCCCGACTGCGGTTCGCGCAGCCGGGCGAACAGCTCCGACTCGCGCCAGACCGACTGGAAGCCGCCCTCGCCGCGCACGTTCCCCGCGAGGAACTCGTCGTGGATCGCGAACGGGCACGCATACACGTCGCCGATCGGGTCGATGAGGCAGACCACCCGGCCGGCGCCGCACAGGTTCAGACCGGGCAGCGCCTGCCCGTAGGCGGAGAGGTGGAAGAACGAGTCCCCGGTGAGCACGTTGTCGCCGTGCGCGACGAGCCAGTCGTACAGCTCGCGCTGCTGCGCCTGGGTGGGGTGCAGCTCGTCCCAGACATCCGCCCCGCGACCCGACGGGCGCAGGCGGGTGAGCCGCAGCTGAGCACGGTACCGGTCGGCGATCGCCTTGAACTCGTCGAGCTGCGGGATGTTCTGCCGGGTGCAGACGACCGAGATCTTGAAGTTCTTCATGCCGGCGTCCGACAGGTTCTGCAGCGCACGCAGCGCGGTCTCGTACGAACGCGGCCCGCGGACGACGTCGTTGACCTCGGCGGTGGCGCCGTCGAGCGAGATCTGCACGTCGACGTAGTCGTTCGCCGCGAGCTTCGCTGCGACCTCGGGCGTGATCTTCACACCGTTCGTCGAGAACTTCACACCCACGTGGTGCGCGGTGGCGTAGTCGACGAGCTCCCAGAAATCGCTGCGCACCGTGGGCTCGCCGCCGCCGATGTTCACGTAGAACACCTGCATGCGCTCGAGCTCGTCGATGACGGTCTTGCACTCCTCGGTCGAGAGCTCACGGGGATCACGTCGACCCGAACTCGACAGGCAGTGCACGCACGACAGGTTGCACGCGTACGTGAGCTCCCAGGTGAGGCAGATCGGAGCATCGAGGCCGCGCTCGAAGTGGTCGACCAAGCGCATCGAGGCCGGCGGCGGCGCGGTCACCGTGGTGCCCCGAGCCTGTCGAAGGGCGGATTCCTGTACGAGGGTCATGCCGCACGCTCCACGAGCATCTTCGAATCGGCGAGCGTGCCCAGCGCCCGGAGGTAGGTGGGCAGGTGCTCGTCGGCGACACCGGCGGCTTCGCAGGCGGCACGTGCGGTCGCGGCATCCGACAACCCCTCGACCACCGTGAGCAGCGTGCGATCCTTCAGGAACGACAGCTTGCGGGTGCCGAAGTGGTAGAGCAGTGCGCCGAAGGGCTCTGGCCGCACCGAGACCTGCGGATGGAGCTGCCAAGCGGATTCGGGATCTACCCCGTGCACGGCCATGCGTCAGTACACGCCGCACATGCCGTCGATCGAGACCTCCTCGACGAGTGAATCCGTCTCGATCACGTCCTCGATCTCACTCTGCGGTTCGACGAGCTGGTCGGTACGAGTCATGGGATGCTCCTCATGTGCGATCGCCACCCTTGGCGATCTCGGTGATGAGTACGACACTAATGACACTCAGTGCCGTTGGGAAGGGGGTTGCGCCCATGACGCTCGGCAGCGAGGACGCAGTGGCCCGGCCGAGGCTCGGACGCGCGCCGTCGACGACCCACGCCGAGATCAGCCACGTGGCCCTCACGCTGTTCATGGAGCGAGGATTCGACCAGACCACGATCGACGACATCGCCCGCGAGGCCGGCATCGGCCGACGCACGCTGTTCCGCTACTTCCCCTCGAAGAACGACCTGCCGTGGGGCGACTTCGGCCCTCTCCTCGACCGCATGCGCGAACAACTGTCGGGGATGCCCGACGACATCCCGATGATGGAGCAGCTGCGCATCGCGGTCGTCGAGTTCAACCGGGTGCCCGAGGAGGAGTGGCCCTACCATCGCCGCCGCATGGAGCTGCTGCTGCACGTGCCCACGCTCCTCGCCCACTCGACGCTGCGCTACGCCTCGTGGCGGCGGGTCGTGGCCGAGCATGTCGCCCGCCGGCTCGAGCTGCCGGAGCAGGACCTCATTCCGCAGACGATGGCGTGGACCTGCCTCGGCGTCTGCCTCGCGGCGTACGAGAAATGGCTCGATGACGGCGCGGCGCCGCTGCTCGACCTCCTCGACGAGGCGTTCCGGCTCATCGACGAGCGCATCGACACCAAGGTGGTGCAGGCGCACCGGGGCGCACGGGGATGACCCGGTGACCGGTGCCGGGGCCGCCCGCACGACCGTCGTGGTCGGCGCCGGCGCCGCCGGCGCGGCGCTCGCGGCCCGGCTGAGCGAAGACCCCGATCACCGGGTGATCGTGCTCGAGGCAGGGCCGGTACCCCGCTCGCGGGGGCAGTTCCCGCCCGAGCTGCTCGACGCGTCGACGGTGCAGGGCGCGATGCCGGGGCATCCGGCGAACTGGTCGTACCTCGGCCACCTCACCCCCGACCTGCCGTACACGATCGCCCGCGGCCGCACCATCGGCGGCTCGTCGACCATCAACGGCGGCTACTTCGTGCGCGCCCGCCCCGAGGATTTCGCCAGGTGGGCGGATGCCGCGGGCCCCGACTGGAGCTTCGAGCGTGTGCTTCCCGTGCTGCGCGACCTCGAGCGCGACCTCGACTTCGGGGCGGGCGAGTTCCACGGCGACACCGGGCCGATGCCCGTGCGCCGCGCGGCGCAGTCGAACCCCGCCGCCCGCGCCTTCACGGCCGCGGCGCTCGAGCTCGGCTTCCGGGCCGAGCCCGACAAGAATGCGCCCGGACCGGCCGGCGTCGGCCCCGTGCCGCAGAACGTCGTCGACGGTGTGCGCATCAACACGGGCCTCGCCTACCTCGATCCCGTGCGCGACCGTCCCAACCTCGATGTGATCGGCGGATGCCGCGTGCGGCGTGTCGTGTTCGACGGCACGCGGGCGGTCGGGGTCGAGGTGGCTGGGGGCGGCGGCCCCGGGGCATCCGGTCGTGCCGATGCATCCGGCGCATCCGGTCGGGTGATCGAGGCCGACGAGGTCGTGCTGTGCGCGGGCGGCATCGGCACGCCGCACCTGCTGCTCGTCTCGGGCGTCGGACCGGCCGAGCAGCTGCACGCGCACGGCGTGCCCGTCGTTCGCGATGCGCCCGGTGTCGGCCACGCGTTCAGCGATCACCCCGACCTGTCGGTCGGCTGGCGCGCCCGGCGCGAGGTCATGGACCCGCGCACGCCCGAGACGTTCACGACCGCGCTGAACTTCGCATCGCCCGGCGGGGACCCGGCGGGCGACCTCGAGATCATGGTCGCGGTCAAGACGATGAACCACCTGCTCATGGGCTCGCGCGGCGTGGTGGCCGGCGGTGCCCGGGCGGCGCTGCGGCATCCGATCGCCACCGTGCGGGCCGTGCGCGGCGCGTCGCTCTCGCGACTGCGGGAGCAGGCGGCGCACGGACGCGACCTCGTGCTGCTCGTGGGGCTGCAGGGCGAGGAGGCGCGCGGCTCGATCACGCTCGAGTCGGCCGACCCCGCGGTGCATCCGCGCATCGACTACCGGTACCTGTCGACCGCGCACGACCGGGAGCGGATGCGGCTCGGCATCCGCACGGCCGTGGCGCTGCTGCGCACGCGCGCCTTCGCCGACCTGTTCGAGCGGCTCACCGAACTCGACGACCCGACCCTCGACGACGATGCCGCGCTCGATGCGTGGATGCTCGCGCATCTCGGCACCGCGATCCACCTGTGCGGCAGCACGCCCATGGGACCGGCCTCCGACCCGGGCGCCGTCGTCGACCCCCTCGGGCGCGTGCGCGGAGTGTCGGGGCTCCGCGTCGCCGACACGTCGATGCTGCGGGATGCCCCGTCGCGCGGACCGGCCGCGACCGCCGTGCTCATCGGGGAGCTCGTCGCGCGCTTCATGCGGCGCGGCGACTGAGTTGGCACGGGCAGGCGAATGTCAGCGGGATCGGCAAGAGTGGGGGCATGACGCTCGCCGCCCCATCCACCGACCTCCGCGCCTCCGCGCTGGCCGCGCTGCGCGAGCTCGTGGGCCGCGGCGACGGGGAGTTCCACGACGGTCAGTTCGAGGCGATCGAGGCACTCGTCGCCGGGCGGCGTCGGGCGCTCGTGGTGCAGCGCACTGGCTGGGGCAAGTCGGCGGTGTACTTCGTGGCGACGCTGCTGCTGCGACGGCAGGGCGCCGGACCCACGGTGCTCGTGTCGCCGCTCCTCGCGCTCATGCGCGACCAGATCGCGGCGGCCGAGCGCGCCGGGGTGCGCGCCGTCGCCATCAACTCCACGAACCCGCACGAGTGGGCCGACGTGCAGGCGCGGCTCGCCGCCGACGAGGTCGACGTGCTGCTCGTATCGCCCGAGCGGCTCAACAACCCGGCGTTCCGCGAGCAGCAGCTGCCGGCACTCGTGCGCCGCATCGGCATGCTCGTGGTCGACGAGGCGCACTGCATCAGCGACTGGGGTCACGACTTCCGGCCCGACTACCGGCGGCTGCGCGACCTCATCGCCGAGATCCCAGCGGGCGTGCCGGTGCTCGCCACCACGGCCACGGCGAACAGCCGGGTGGTGGCGGATGTCGCGGAGCAGCTCGGCTCGTCAGGCGACGTGCTCACCATTCGCGGGCCGCTCGCCCGTGCATCGCTGCGACTCGGTGTACTGCGGCTGCCCGATGCGCCGACGCGGCTCGCGTGGCTGCTGAGCCATCTCGACGACCTGCCGGGATCGGGCATCATCTACACGCTCACGGTCTCGGCGGCGAACGACACGGCGCGGCTCCTGCGCGAGCGAGGGCACAGCGTGCGCGCCTACACGGGCCAGACCGATCCCGACGAGCGCGAGGAATCCGAGGGCATGCTGAAGCGCAACGAGGTCAAGGCCCTCATCGCCACCAGTGCACTCGGCATGGGGTTCGACAAGCCCGACCTCGGCTTCGTGCTGCACCTCGGCGCTCCGTCGTCGCCGGTCGCGTACTACCAGCAGGTCGGCCGAGCCGGTCGCGCGAGCGAGAGCGCCGACGTGCTGCTGCTGCCGGGCACCGAGGACCGCGCGATCTGGCACTTCTTCGCGACCGCGTCGATGCCCGACGAGGAGCGCGCCCGCCGCGTCATCGACGAGCTCTCCGACGTGCCGCTCTCGACGCCCGCGCTCGAGGCTCGCGTCGATATCCGGCGCACGCCGCTCGAGCTGCTGCTCAAGGTGCTCGACGTCGACGGCGCCGTGCGACGCGTGCAGGGCGGATGGGTCGCAACCGGCACGCCGTGGACCTACGACGCAGAGCGCTACGAGCGCATCGCCGCCGAGCGCGAGGCCGAGCAGCAGCACATGATCGACTACGAGCAGGCCGACGGGTGCCGCATGGAGTTCCTCCAGCGCTCGCTCGACGACGACACGGCGGCGCCATGCGGTCGGTGCGACACCTGTGCGGGAGCGTGGTACCCGGGCGAGCTGGCCGAGGGCGCCGCGGCCGCGGCATCCGTGGCCCTCGACCGCGTCGGCGTGCCGATCGAACCGCGACGCGCATGGCCCACCGGAGCCGACCGGCTCGGCGTTCCCGTGAAGGGGCGCATCGCACCGGCCGAGCAGGCCGGCGAGGGTCGCGGGCTCGCCCGGCTCACCGACCTCGGCTGGGGCGGTACGCTGCGTGAGCTCTTCGCCGCGGGCGCGCCCGACGCGCCGGTGTCGCCGCAGGTGCTCGCGGCGTGCGTGCGCGTGCTCGCCGAGTGGGGCTGGGCCGAACGGCCGGTCGCGGTCGTGTCGGTGCCGTCGCGGTCGCGCCCGCTACTCGTGGACTCGCTCGCACGCGGGCTCGCCGAGGTCGGGCGGCTTCCGTACCTCGGCGCCCTCACCCCCGTGGGCGGCGGGCCCACGGGTCGGCCCGGCGGTAACAGCGCCTTCCGCTTGGCCGGCGTTTGGGAGCGGTTCGCCGCCGACGGGCTGGATGTGCCGCCTGGCGGCGTGCTGCTTGTCGATGAGCTGGCCGACAGCCGCTGGACGCTGACCGTGGCGGCTCGTGCCCTGCGCGCGGCGGGCGCCACCGAGGTGCTGCCGTTCGTGCTCGCGCTGCGCGGCTGAGTCGCTCGGTGGTCGAGGAGCGAGCGCCGGCGAGCGTATCGAGACCACGTCGAGTTCTCGATACGGCCCTGGCCGACCCGGTACCGTTTGGTACCATCGATCATGGCGGTGAACCTGAGACTGACACCTGAGATCGCGGATGCCCTTCGTGAGCGCTCCCGCGCGAGTGGCGTGAGCCAACAGGAGATCCTCCGCCGGGCGATCGAGCGCTATCTCGAAATCGAAGCCCGATCTGCGTCGTCGTATCGGGCGAGCCTCATCCCCCCGCGCAGGCCGTTCCAGGAGAGTGAAGAGCAGCTCGTCCTCCCCATCGGCGTCAGCTCCGAGACGCTCCTCGACCGCGACGACCGACTCTGATGTTGGTCTACGTCGACAGCAGCGCATTGCTCAAGCGCGTCGTGGCCGAGTCGGAATCCATCGCCATCGGCGCCGCCCTCGGCGCGGCCGCCCGAACCGGCACCGTGCTGGCCTCGTCGACGCTCGCATGGGTCGAAGTGACGCGCGCGCTTCGGAGCCGCCTCGACACCGTCGATCCCCGACTCATCGGCCGGCTGAGCGACAGTGCCCTCTCAGGCGTGCAGGAAGCCCAGATCACTCCAGAGGTGACCGCGGTGGCCCGCCGTATCGGCCCACCGACGCTTCGCTCGCTCGACGCGATCCACCTCGCCACCGCCACGCTCCTCGAGGCCGATGAGGTGTGGGCGTACGACCGGCGCCTCCTCGACGCCGCTGACGGGCTCGGGCTCGTCACTGCGTCACCCGTCTGACGGGTCTGCCGTTCTCGATGTTTCCGTAGCCGCCGCCGGGGTGGCCCGCCGGCTCGCACCGTGCGGGCCACCGCGGTGCTCGAGTCGACCACCTCCACCGCACCGCGGTATCGCCTGTACGCGCTCGCGACCGAGCCGCCGAAACCGGTCGAGTAGCGCCGCAGGCGCGTCTCGAGACCCTCGTGCACGGGTCTCGATCCGCCGCTTCGCGGCACCTCGACCACCGGGGCCGTCACACGGCCGCCGGCGCGAGCTCCTTCGCGACGAGCGTGAGCACGTCGTAGGTCGCCACGATGGCGTCGTCCTGGTTCTTCAGCACCGCGTCCCAGCGCACCTCGCCGTACTCGTCGGTCTCGCGCGGCGAGATCTCCTTCGCCGTGAGCTCCACGCGGATCGAGTCGCCGGGCGACACGGGCGTGATGAAGCGCAGGTTCTCGAGGCCGTAGTTGGCGAGCACCGGGCCGGGCGCCGCGTCGACGAACAGGCCCGCGGCCCACGACACGAGCAGGTACCCGTGCGCGACGCGGCCGGGGAAGAACGGGTTGGCGGCGGCCGCCTCCTCGTCCATGTGCGCGTAGAACGTGTCGCCGGTGAAGTTCGCGAATGTCTCGATGTCCTCGAGCGTCACCGTGCGCGACTTGCTCACCACCTGGTCGCCGATGCGCAGTTCGGCGAGCGACTTCCGGAACGGGTGCACGCCGCCCGGCTGCGAGGCCGCACCGGTGTGCCACACGCCCGTGAGTGCGGTGAGCATCTCGGGCGAGCCCTGCACGGCGGTGCGCTGCATGTGGTGCAGCACCGCGCGGATGCCGCCGAGCTCCTCACCACCGCCGGCGCGCCCGGGTCCGCCGTGCACGAGGCTCGGCAGCGGCGAGCCGTGGCCGGTCGACGAGCGCGCGTCGTCGCGGTCGAGGAAGAGCACGCGACCGTTGTACGCGGCGATCCCGCCGGCGAGGGCCACCGCCACCTCGGGATCGTGCGTCGCCACGCTCGTCACGAGCGAGCCGCCCCCGCGCGCCACGAGTCGCACGGCGTCGTCGACCGTGTCGTACCCGACGATCGACGCGACGGGCCCGAACGCTTCGACCTCGTGCAGCGCGGGGCTCGAGGCATCCGTGAATCTCAGCAGCATGGGGGCGACGAAGGCGCCGTCGGACACGTCGGCGGCCTCGCCGTCGGCACGCATGACGCTCGGGGCATCCATCGATCCGATCACGAGCTCGCCGCCCGCGGCCTCGAGCTTCCCGACCTGCCGCAGCACCTCGTCACGTTGCGCGACCGACGCGAGCGGACCCATCGTGACGCCCTCGACTCGCGGGTCGCCGAGCACGACGCGCTCCTGGATGCGCGCACGCACCGCGTCGATCACGGCGTCGACGGATGCCGCGGGCACGACCGCGCGGCGGATGGCCGTGCACTTCTGCCCCGCCTTGCTCGTCATCTCGACGACGAGCTGCTTGACGTACGCGTCGAACTCCGGCGTGCCGGGCACGGCATCAGCGCCGAGCACCGACGCGTTGATCGAGTCGGTCTCGCTCGTGAATCGCACGCCACCGGTCTGCACCGAGTCGTGCGCGCGCAGGCGCTCGGCGGTCGACGCCGACCCCGTGAATGCCACGAGGTCGCCGAGCCGCAGGTGGTCGAACAGGTCGGGCACGCTGCCCGACACGAGTTGCAGCGAGCCCTCGGGGAGCAGGCCCGACTCGACCAGGATGCGCACGAACGCCTCGGCGAGGTAGCCGGTGGGCGTCGCGGGCTTCACGAGCGTGGGCACGCCCGCCAGGAAGGCCGGTGCGAACTTCTCGAGCGAGCCCCACACGGGGAAGTTGAAGGCGTTGATCTGCACGGCGACACCGGGAAGCCGCGAGTAGATATGCCGACCGAGGAATGAGCCGTCCTTCGAGAGGCTCTCGACATTGCCGTCGACGTACACCTTCGCGTTCGGCAGCTCACGGCGGCCCTTGCCCGAATACGTGAAGAGCACGCCGAGGCCGCCGTCGATGTCGACCCAGGAGTCCTGCTTCGTCGCACCGGTACGGCTCGAGAGCTCGTAGAGCTCGGCCTTGCGCTCGGTGAGCGCGAGCGCCATCTGCTTGAGCAGCACGGCGCGCTGGTGGAAGGTCAGCTCGCCCAGCGAGCGCTGCCCCACCGTGCGCGCGTACTCGAGGGCCGCGCCGAGGTCGAGCCCCTCGGTCGAGACGCGCGCGACCACGTCGCCGGTCGACGCGTCGCGCACCTCGACGGCGGATGTCGCGGCCGCGGCATCGGGGGTCCACCACTCGCCGTTCACATAGCTCGGCAGGATCTCGGTCATCATGCTCCTTTCAATGGGGAGCCCGGTGCTCCCCTGCGCCACGTCGCCGCGCGGTGCGCCACTTCATGTGGCGCAGAGGTTGCGAAAGTGGCGCGGTCCGTGTGGGTCTTGGATGTGTCGAGGTGGTACGTGGGGGTGCCGCTCACGGGGCATCCCACAGGTAGAAGCCCTCGCCGGTCTTGCGGCCGAGCTTGCCCTCGGCGACCATGCGGCGCAGCAGGTTGGGCGGGTCGAACCGTTCGCCGAGCGTCGACGAGAGGTACTCGGCGATGCCGAGCCGCACGTCGAGTCCGACGATGTCGGTGAGGCGCAGCGGGCCGAGCGGATGCTTGTATCCGAGAGTCATGGCGTTGTCGATGTCCTCGGCCGACGCGACGCCGTCTTCGAGCATGCGGATGGCCTCGAGCCCGAGGGCGACGCCGAGTCGCGACGACGCGAAGCCCGGGGCATCCGTGACGACGATCGGCGTCTTGCCGATGGCCTCGACCCACTCACGGGCCTTGGCCACGAGCACGCCGTCGGTCGCGTCGCCGCGGACGATCTCGACGAGCTGCGACGCCGGCACGGGGTTGAAGAAGTGCATGCCGAGGAAGCGCGACGGCCGCTCCAGGAGCGCGGCAAGCTGGTCGATCGAGATCGACGACGTATTCGACGCGAGCGCCGCGTCGGCCGCGAGCACCGCCTCGACGCGGGTGAGGGCGTCGATCTTCAGCTCCAGGTCCTCGGGCACGGCCTCGACGACGAGGCCGCAGCGGGCGAAGTCGGCGAGGTCGGTGCTCGTCGCGAAGCGGGCGCCGATGACGCCCGCGTTCTCGTCGGCGGTGCCGCGGGCGACGGATGCCTCGACGGACTCGAGCACCCGCTTCGAGGCCGCCGCCGCGGCATCCGCATCGCGTTCGACGACCGTGACCCGGGAGCCGACGAGCAGGAACGCGTGCGCGATGCCCGCGCCCATGCGCCCGCCGCCGAGCACGCCGACGTCGGACGGGGCTCCGGCCGCTGGTGGTCGAGTAGGCGCGCCAGCGCCGTATCGAGACTCGCTCACTTCGTTCGCCTCTCGAGGAACTCGGTCATGCGTCGGTGCTTCTCGGGGCTCTCGAAGAGCACGGCCTGCTCCTCGAGGTCGACCGTGGGGTGCGCCTCGCGCGGCGCCCGGAACACGCGCTTCGTCGCGATCGTCGCGGCGCGGTCGTTGCGCGCGATGCGATCGGTGATGGCGTGCGCGGCGGGCAGCAGCTCGTCGGCGGGATGGAGCTCTGTCACGAGGCCGATCCCGAGCGCCTCCTCGGCGCCGATCGTGCGGCCGGTGAGCAGCAGCTCGATGGCGCGCGCGTCGCCCACGATCTCCTTGAGGCGCCAGGTCGCGCCAGCGGCGGCGATGATGCCGAGGCCCGTCTCGGGGTTGCCGAGCTTCAGCGCGGGGGTCGCGATCCGGATGTCGGCCGCATATGCGAGCTCGGCGCCGCCGCCGAGGGCGTACCCGTCGAGCGCGGCGATCACGGGCATCGGCAGCTCTGCCACGCGCACGAACGCGTTGGCGTTGATGCCGGCGCGGGCATCCTCCGCGCGCCGCTCCCGCAGCTGGGCGATGTCGGCGCCCGACGCGAACACGCCGGCCGCGCCCGTGAGGATGAGGATGCGCGGATCGGCCTCGAGTTCCGCGCACAGCGCGTGCAGGGCGTCGACCGTGGCCTGGTCGATCGCGTTGCGCACGTCGGGGCGGTTGAGGGTCGCGACGACGCGGTCGTCGCGACGCTCGACGAGGAGCGGGAGGGTCGCACGCCCTCCGCTGGTCGAGGAGGAGCGCAGCGACGTCTCGAGACCATCCGCCGACATCACACGCGTTCCACGACGAGCGCCGTGCCCTGGCCGACGCCCACGCACATGGTGGCGAGGCCGTAGCGCGAGTCCTCGCGCTCCATGCGACCGAGGAGCGTCACGACGAGGCGCGAGCCCGACGAGCCAAGCGGATGTCCCAGCGCGATCGCCCCACCGTCGGCGTTGACGCGCGTGGCGTCGAGGCCGAGTCGGCGCATCGACGCGATCGACTGGGTGGCGAATGCCTCGTTGAGCTCGATCGAGCCGAGGTCGCCGATCGACAGGCCCGACCGGGCGAGCGCCTTCTGCGTGGCGGGCACGGGGCCGAGGCCCATGATCTCGGGGGCGAGGCCGGCCGCCGAGCCCACGACCACGCGGGCGCGGGGCGTGAGCCCGTATCGTTCGACCGCCTCGGCGCTCGCGACCACGATGGCGGATGCCCCGTCGTTCAGTGCGCTCGAATTGCCCGCCGTCACGACCGAGCCGCCCGGCACGACCGCGCGCAGTCCCGAGAGCACGTCGAGCGTGGTCTCGGGGCGAGGCCCCTCGTCGACGAGCACCTCGCCGTGCGCGGTGGGCACGCCCACGATCTCGGCCTCGAAGCGCCCGGCCTCGATCGCCGCGACGGCGCGCTGCTGCGAGAGCAGGGCGAACGCGTCGGCCTCCTCACGGGTGATGCCGTCGACGCGGGCAACCTCCTCGGCCGTCTCGGGCATCGAGAACGTCGCCTTGTCGCGGGCGAGGAGCTTCGGGTTCGGGAAGCGCCACCCGATGGAGGTGTCGTACGCCGCGCCGGGCTTGGCCCACGCCTTCTCGGGCTTGGCCTGCACCCAGGGAGCGCGCGTCATCGACTCGACGCCGCCCGCGACGATGAGGTCGGCGTCGCCCGCGCGGATCGCCCGCGCGGCCATGGTGATGGCCGACATGCCCGAGGCGCAGAGGCGGTTCACGGTGATGCCGGGAACCGAGTCGGGGAGCCCGGCGAGCAGCACCGACATCCGGCCGACGTTTCGGTTGTCCTCACCCGCCTGGTTGGCGGCGCCGAGGATGACCTCGTCGACCGCGCCCGATCCGATCGCGTCGGTGTCGAGGCCCGCGCGGCGCAGGGCCTCGCCGACCACGAGCGCCGCGAGGTCGTCGGGCCGCACGCTCGCGAGCACTCCGCCGTAGCGACCGACCGGTGTGCGCACTCCACCGACGAGGTAGGCCTCCGCCATTTCTCACTCCTGACCGCGTTGTCTGTGATGGATCGCTCTCGCCCAGCGTAGGCGTCCGCCCGCCGTATGGGGCAGGAATAAGTGACCGACCGTTCAGGAAGTAATTATGGCAAACGGATGCCCCGACCGCCACTCGGCGCCCTGGCATCCGCACCTGCCGACACCGTCTGGCTGACTCGCCACCGGACGGCGTCGCTCTTCGGCCGCGACGTGAAGACGATCGGCAAGCACATCGCCAACGCCCGACGTGCGGAACTGGACGGGATTCCAACTGTCGCAGAATTTGCGACAGTTCAGCGTGAGGGCGACCGCCTCGTCGAACGCACGGTCGAGCACTACAACCTCGACGCGGTCCTCTCGGTCGGCTTCCGCGTGAAGTCACCCGAGGGCATCCACTTCCGACGGTGGGCCAACGGTGTACTCAAGAGCTACATGATGGAGGGCGCCGCCCTCAACGAGCGGCGCCTCGAGCAACTCGGGTCGATCGTGCGTGTGCTCTCTCCGAGGAGTGACCGACGAAGGCACGCCGCTGGCGGGGGCGAGCCTTCGCACGACAGCTGACGATACGACCCTCCTTGCCCGGCACGACCGGTGCGGCCCGCGTGATGCAGGTTCGGCTTGTACTCGTCGGGCGCGGGCGCCTGGATCCGATCGGTTCAGCCGGCGTCGGGTTCCTCGGTCGGCGCGTCCGCGGGCTCGGACGGAGGTATCGCCTCATCGGTCGGGCCGAAGAGCGTCCACTCACCCTCGGCGCACTCGTAGAAGGCCACGACCTCCGTGTCGATGTAGACGTCGCCGTCGGTGGTGCACTTCTCGTTCTCGGGTGCGCCG
Source organism: Agromyces bauzanensis (assembly GCF_014645655.1). Lineage (GTDB taxonomy): Bacteria > Actinomycetota > Actinomycetes > Actinomycetales > Microbacteriaceae > Agromyces > Agromyces bauzanensis. Next base: position 110,160 of record NZ_BMMD01000003.1, read on the forward strand.
AGGCCGAGCGTGAGCTGGGTGCCCGGCTCGCCCGGTGCGCCGGCCTCGCCCTGCTCACCCTGCTCTCCGGTCGCGCCCGTTTCACCGGTCGCACCGGTCGCGCCGGTGAGGTTCTCGGCCGCCGACGTGCGGATGTTCCCGACGAGCGTCCAGTCGTCCTGGAACAGATAGACGTCGGACGTGGAGATGTCGATGTAGACGTCGCCCTCGTAGCCCTTGCCCGATTCAGGCGCGCCGGTGCCGGCGCGGACCGCCGATCCCGCCGGAAGGATCTCCTTGATCGCTTCCTCGTACGCGGCTTCGTCGAGCTCGTCCACCGTCGGCGCCGATGTCGCGACCGGCTCGGTCGAATCAGCGGATCGTGCCAGCGACGCACCGAGGAACGACGCCACGAACGACAGCAGGACCACACCCACGCCGACCCAGATGAGCATCGCCCGGCTCACGCCGCGGTTCGGCCCGGGGGCGCCGGGCTCCGGGGGCTGCGCCGACTCGAGCTGCGCCGATCCGGGCTGCGCCGACCCGGGCGTCGCGGACTCCGGCGACGCCGACTCGGGCGTCGGAGACCCCGACGTGGCGGACCCCGGCGTCGTCGGGTCGGGCGCTGGCGTGCCCTGCGGATTCCGGTCGTCGGCCATGTCGCGCCCCCGTGTCCCGCGCTCCCGTGCGGCCGGCGGCCGCACCCCGTGGGGCGCGTCGGGTTCAAGCGTACCGACCCGCATCCCGCCGGACACCACGGGTTCGACGCCATCGGCACCGGACGGATGTCGCACCTGGCGCCGCGCCCGCGGACGACGAAGGCGCGCATCCGGTTGGATGCGCGCCTTCGCGGTACGGACGGCCTCCTAGGAGGCGCGCTCCTCGGACTGCTCGTCGACGTCGATCTCGATCTCGATCTCGATCTCCTCGAGCTCGACCGCCACGACGGACTCATCGGTCGCCTGGGCGAGGTCGACCTGGCCGATGTCGAACAGCATCTGGTCGCCGAGGGCGACCCGCTCGAACGCCACGTCGATCTCGGCACGACCGAGCAGGTCGGTCATTCGGCGCTGGCGGTTGCCCGGGATCAGCGTGACGACTCGACCCTCCTTTCCGGCACGACCGGTGCGGCCCGCGCGATGCAGGTACGTCTTGTACTCGTCGGGCGCGTCGGCCTGGATCACGAGGTCGATGTCGTCGACGTGGATGCCTCTGGCCGCGACATCCGTCGCCACCAGCACGTTCACCCGGCCGCTCGTGAGCTGCTGCAGGTTGCGAGTGCGGCGCGACTGGTTGAGGTCGCCGTGCAGCGCGACCGCGCGGATGCCGAAGTCCTCGAGGTGCTCGGTCAGGTCCTCGGCGAACGCGCGCGTGCGGCTGAACACGAGGGTCTTGCCCTCGCGGTTCGCGAGCTGCGCCACGATGTCGCGCTTCTCCCGGTTCTCGATGATGAACACGCGGTGCTCGATGGTCGACGACGCCTGATCCTCGCCCGCGACCTCGTGCACCGCCGGCTCGACGAGGAACTCCTCGACGAGCTCGGCCACGCCGGAGTCGAGCGTCGCGGAGAAGAGCAGCTTCTGGCCGCCCTCGGCGGTGCGGCGGAGGATGCGCTGCACCGGCACGAGGAAGCCGAGGTCGCACATGTGGTCGGCCTCGTCGACCACGGTCACGACGACCTCGGAGAGGTCGAGCCGGCGCTGCTCGATGAGGTCCTCGATGCGGCCGGGCGTGCCGATCACGATGTCGACGCCGCGCTGCAGCGCGCCGACCTGGCGACCCTGGGGCACGCCGCCGTAGATCTGGGTGGTGAAGAGGCCGACGCTCTGCGCGATGGGCTGCACCGTGCGATCGATCTGCAGGGCGAGCTCGCGCGTCGGGGCGAGGATGAGCGCGCGGGGCTTGCGCCCCATCTGGCGCTTGCCGCCCGACTTGCCCGACTCCGTCCAGAGCTGCATCAGCCGCTCCACGGTGGGAGCGCCGAACGCGATGGTCTTGCCCGAGCCGGTCTTGCCGCGGCCGAGCACGTCGCGACCCTCGAGCACCGCGGGGATCGTCGCGGCCTGGATCGGGAACGGCGACTCGGCGCCGAGCTCCCCGAGCGCACGCACGACGTTGCCGCCGAGCCCGAGATCGGCGAACGTCACGCCCTCGACGTCATCGGCCTGGATGGCCTCGGCCTCGAGACGCTCGAGCACGACGTCGTCGGCCGCGGTGAACCGCTGCGCCTGGTCCTTGGCCGGGTAGAAGCTCGACGGGCGACGGTCGGACTCGCGGAATCCGGCACGGTCGCCGTCGTGACGCGGTGCACGGGTGCGGTCGTCGCGGTCGAACGAACGAGCCGGACGGTCGGTGCGGTCATGCGAACGCGCCGGACGGTCACTGCGGTCGTACGAACGCGCCGGCCGCTCATCGCGCTCGGAACGACGCGGAGCACGGTCGTCCCGGTCGTACGACCGCGGGGCGCGGTCGTCGCGGCGCGCGGGACGCTCCTCGGCGCGACGGGCATCGCGGCCGTCGCGGTCGGCGCGGTGCGGCGTGCGGTCGGCGGCGACGCGCTCATCGCGTGACCAGCGCTCCTTGCGCGGGGCTTCCGCCTCCTCGGGGCGGTAGCCGCGGTGGCCGGCACTGCGCGAGCCCGGCTTGGCGCGACTGCTCTTCGCGTACTTCGGATCGAAGTTCTTCGCCGGTCGTCCGCCGGCGGGCTTCTTGTTCTTGGGCATGGGTGACACTTCCTGGGTTGTACTGGAGTACATGGCAGGCCTGCCGGGCGCGCGAAGCGCACAGCAGGTCTGAGAACCCGGAACATCGTCGACCGGGGCCGTTCACATACGGTGACTATCCGAGAGCGGATGCCTCGGAACCGGCCCTTTGGACTCACAAACCCATCCGCGCACAGCGCGGTGTCCAGAACCGACTCGGCAACGATACCGGATCGCGGCTGGGAAAGCGCCCCGCACCACCTCTCGCGAGCCAAGGCCCGCGCCCACCGCAGAAATTCGCATGAGAATCGGCGCCACGGATCTGGTGAGCCCTCTTCTGACGATTCTCATGCAAACGTGACCCGCGACAGCGCGCCGAGGAGTGCGGGGCGAATCCGCCGAACCTGAGGTAGCATCACTCCACCCCTGAACCCGGAGCCGGCGTGACCTCGATCCGAACCACAGGCGGCCCCGGCATCCGCGCCAGGCGGATCGCATTGGCTGCGCTGGCCGCCATCGCGGCGGTCGTCGGCGTGGGCGCGCTCTCGGGCTTCCACCTGCCGTTACGCGAGATCGACCCGCAGGGCCCGGATGTCGCGAGCGAGGTCGCGAGCGCCGAGATCATCGGCATCCGCACGTTCACGGCGCCGGCCGGCCTCGACGTGCACGCCGACCTCGAGTACGGCACCCGCGAGGACGGCACGCTGCTCACCCTCGACGTGTGCACGCCAGCGGCCGAGGCCCTCGTGCCGTCGCGGCCGGCGGTGGTGTCGATCCACGGCGGCAGCTGGGCCCGCGGCGACAAGGCGAACGTCGACTGGCGCAACGTGTGCCTGTGGCTCGCGAGCGAGGGCTTCGTCGCGGCATCCGTCAACTACCGGCTGGTGCCCGACGTGCGGTTCCCGGCCGCGATCGAGGATGTCGCGCTCGCGGTCGAGTGGCTGCGCGTGCCCGAGCAGGTCGAGCGCTTCGGCATCGACCCCGCACGCATCGGCGCGTTCGGCGGGTCGGCCGGCGGCAACCTCGCGGCGCTCCTCGGCACCACGGGCGACGGGCCGCTCGACGAGGGTTCGCGGGTCGCGGCCGTCGCCGAGCTGTCGGGTCCCGTCGGGCTCACCCCGGTCGACCTCGACGCCGACGGCGCCACGCCGTGGCTGCGCGGCATCGTGGCCGATTACCTCGACTGCGAACCCGGCGCGACCCTCGACGCATGCCCCCACGCCGCGGATGCCTCGCCGGCGACGCATGCCGACCCGAGCGACGCGCCCGTCTTCATCGGCCATGCCGAGTCGGAGGTCGTGCCCGTCGGGCAGTCGCAGCGGTTCGCGTCCGCGCTCGCCGCGGCGGGCGTCCCCGTCGAGATCGCGATCGTGCCGGGCGGCGAGCACTCGATCGGCATCCTCGACGCGGCGCTCAGGGCAAGGGTCGCGGCCTTCCTGCACGCGCACCTGGCCTGAGGCGGCCGCAGCTCAGGCGTCGCGCTCGACGGGCACCTCGTCCTCGCGATGGTCGTCCTCGCCACCCGGAGCACGAGCACGCTCATGAGCACGGCGGACGCCACGATGCCGACGTTGTTCGCCCACCGGTCGGCGACGTCAAGGGCGAGGAGCCCCGTCGTGGTGGAGAACAGGAGGATCGAGAGGATCGCGGCGACGCCGCCCACCCGCACCGCCGCCTGCCGTGCCACGTCGAACGAGAACACGAAGTAGCTGAGCGCGCACGCGATGACGACCGTGTAGTCGAGCGCGATGACGAAGCTGATCATCACCTGGAAGAAGCCGAGGCTCTCGAGCGCCCGACCGCCGAGCCGACGGAACGAGGTCGGCGCCGAGCCGCGGAACCGGTGCCTGGCCAGTGAAGAGTTCACGCGGACGTGCTGCCCGACTTCCGACCTGTGCTTCCGACACGGGACCCCCTCGGATCTCCGCCCGTGACTCCACGGGCGCGCCATCGACCGTCACCGGGCACGTTGGCAGAGGCCCCGTACCGTCGTAGGGCCCCGGCATGGCTCCGCGGGGGGATGCATCGACGTGGGGCGCGTGACAGGCTGCTGCCACCATGAACGACGACCACCAGCGAAACGTGCCGCCACCCGTTCCGCCGGCCGCGCCTCGGCCCGCAGCCGCGCCTGCGCGCGCCGGCACCGCGGCGCAGGCCGGCTTTCCCGTCGACGAACGGCTGTTCCGCGCCTGGATGTGGGTCGCGACCTCGCTCGCCGCCGTCCTGCTCCTGTGGGTGTCGATTCCGCTGGCGGCAACGGTGTACGGCGTACACCTGCTGGCCGCCTTCGCCACGAGCCTCCTGCTCGCCGGCGCACTCCCGCTCGCGGTGCGCTGGCCGTGGGCCGCGGCCGTGGTCGCGACGGCGGGCGTGCTCTGGTTCGCCTTCCTGTCGGCCGGCTCCGAGGGAGCACCGTGGCCGTGGCCCGTCACGACGATCATCTCGCAGGGCGTGCTGCTCATCGTGCTCGGGCTGATGCACACCTGGTGGGTGGGCCTGTCCGCCTGGCTCGCGGGCATCGTGGTGACCACGCCGTTCGCGTTCGTCGACCTCGGTGCCGCCGCGAACCTCGTGACGGCAGCGGCCGTGACCGCCCTGGCGTTCGCGGTGGCGCTGCTCGTGGCCCAGCGCCGGCTCATCGGCGAGGAGCTGTTCCGCGAGCGCGCGAACACCGCGTCCGAGCAGCAACGCCGCGTGCTCGTGGAGGAGCGGAACCGCATCGCACGCGAGCTCCACGACGTCGTCGCGCACGGACTGTCGATCATCCACGTGCAGGCGACGAGCGCCCCCTACCGGATCACGGGGCTGAGCGACGCGGCGAAGGCCGAGTTCGACGAGATCGCGGTATCCGCTCGCGCCGCCATGACCGAGATGCGGCAGCTGCTCGGGGTGCTCCGCAGCGCCGAGACGTCGGCCGACACCGCCCCGCAGCCCGGGATCCGCGAACTGCCGGCACTCGCGGTGGCCGTGGAACGCGCCGGCGTGCCCGTGACGCTCGAGCTCGGCGTCGGGCTTCCCGAGACCGGGCTCGCCGCGACCTCGGCCTACCGCATCGTGCAGGAGGCCCTCTCGAACGTGGTTCGCCACGCGCCGGGCGCGGCGACGTACGTGTCGGTCGAGGCGCTCGCGGGCGACCTCATCGTCACGGTCGAGAACGAGCCGGCGACGGATGTCCCTGGACTCGACGCGAACGGCGGCGGCCACGGCCTCGTCAGCATCGGCGAGCGCGCGGCGCTCCTCGGCGGGCATGCCGAGCACGGCGAGCGACCCGGCGGGGGTTACCGTGTCCTCGCGACCCTGCCGCTCGGGTCGGACGGAGGAACGACGTGACGATCTCGGTGCTCGTCGCCGACGACCAGGCGATGGTGCGTGCCGGGTTCGCGGCGGTGCTCGCCGCGCAGCCCGGCATCGACGTCGTCGGGCAGGCCGCCGACGGCGCCGAGGCGGTCGCGCTCGCCCGCGAGCTGCGGCCCGACGTCGTGGTCATGGACGTGCGGATGCCGCAGCTGAACGGCATCGAGGCGACCCGCGCCCTGCAGACGCCGTCGCGAAGCTCCGACTACGTGCCGCGCGTGCTCATGCTGACGACGTTCGACATCGACGAGTACGTCTACGAGGCGCTCCGCGCGGGCGCGAGCGGATTCCTGCTGAAGGACGCCACGCCCGACGAGCTCGTGGCCGCGGTTCGCATCGTCGCGGCGGGCGACGCCCTGCTCGCGCCGAGCGTGACTCGCCGGCTCATCGAGGACTTCGCCCGCTCGGCCCCGGCTCCGCTTCCGTCGACCTCCCGGCTCAACGACCTGACCGAGCGCGAACGCGAGGTGCTCACGCTCGTGGGCCGAGGCATGTCGAACAGCGAGATCGCCGCGGCGCTCTTCATCGCCGAGCAGACCGTGAAGACGCACGTCTCGAAGATCCTGCAGAAGCTCGGGCTCCGCGACCGCGTGCACGCCGTCGTGCTCGCGTACGACACCGGCCTCGTGCGGCCCGGCGGCTGAACCGCGGCCCCGGTGGCCGAGGAGGGAGGTCTCGAGACCCCCTACCCCGGTACGGGGGCGGAACGGTTCCGCCGGGTGATGCGGCGGCCGGTACCGCGTCCCTAACCTGCCACTCGTGGGCGGAGGGACCGCCAGGTTGGGGCACGATCATGACCGACACCCTGGCACGTCCGGCAGGGGCATCCGTTCGCGGCGGGGCATCCGCTCGGCCACGCTCGGGAGTCGCGCGCGACTCGAGCGTCGACGCGATCCGCATCGCCTTGCTCGTCGTCGTATTCGCGCTGCACGCCATGATGTTCGGCGTCACCATGGGCCCCGACGGCCTGGTGCTCGAGAACGCCCTCGAGAACCAGGCCTGGTTCGGCCCCGTCAGCTGGGTCGTGCAGGTCATGCCGATGTTCTTCATCGCGGGCGGCTTCTCGAGCTTCCACCACTGGCGGTCGATGCAGGCGCGAGGGACGTCGCCGGTCGACTACGTGCGCACGCGCCTCGGCCGGTTGGTGCGCCCGGCGATCGTCCTCGTGGTCGTCGTGGCGACCGGCCTGGTCGCACTGTCGCTCGCCGGCGTCCCGGCCGACGTCGTGGCGACCGCGGGATTCCGCATCGGCCAGCCGCTGTGGTTCCTCGGCGTGTACCTCGCGATCTCGGCGCTCGTGCCGCTCATGGTGCGCGCCCACGAACGGGCGCGGGCGCTCACTCCGCTCGCACTGCTCGCGGCGGTCGTCGCCGTCGACGTCGTGCGCCTCTCGACGGGTATCGAGGCGATCGGACTGGCGAACCTCCTGCTGGTCTGGCTGCTCGTGCAGCAGCTCGGGTTCCATCTCGCCGACGGCGGGCTCGACCGGCTCTCGCGCGGCACCCTGTGGGGCATGGCCGGCGGCGCGCTCGCGCTCCTCGCGGTGCTCACGGTGGTGGGCCCCTACCCCGTCGACATGTACGACAACCTCAACCCGCCGACCGTGGGCCTCGTCGTGCTCGGCGTCGCGCAGCTCGCGCTCTTCCAGCTGGCCCGCCCGCGCATCCGGGCGTGGGTGGAGCGAGCGGATGCCTCGCGCGCGATCGCCACCGTCGGAGAGCGTGCCATGACCATCTACCTCTGGCACATGCCCGTGCTCGTCGCCTTCGCCGGCGCACTCCTCGTCGCGAGCGCGACGCTCGGGGTCTCGTTGCCCGAACCGCTGAGCTTCGCCTGGTGGGCGTCGCGCCCGCTGTGGCTCGGCGTGGGCGCCGCCGCAGTGGTGCCGGTCGTGCTCGTGTTCTCGCGGTTCGAGCGGGGGCGCCGGATGTCGCGCACGGGGTCGCCCGCGGCATCCGCATCTCCGTCGACCCGGCCGACCGTGCCGACGGCGTGGTCGGCGGCATTCGACGCCGCATGCGGGGTGGCCGGGGTCGCGGTCGTGCTCGTGACCGGGTTCGGCCCGCTGCAGGCCGTCGTGGCACTCGCCCTGCTCACGATCGCCCTGCAGGGCAGCGGGTCGATGCTCCAGCACAGCCGGACCCTGCTCGCGGCGCTTCACCGGGGGCCGCGCCGAGGCAGGATCCCGATGGCGGCCCACGCCGCGGCAACCCGCGTAGGCGAGCAGCACGAGGGCTCCGGGCGGCCGTGCGGTCGCCGCTCCGCTACCAGACCACTTCGCAGTATGCCGCCGCAGCCTTGGCGAGACGCTCGTCGGCCGTGAAAAGGGCGATGCCCAAGGCCTCGGCGAGCGACACGTATGCGGCGTCGTAGGTCGTGATCGTGTGTCGCATCGCCCATATGCGAGCACGCATGAGGCCGGGAGCATGGCGATCGATCTCCATCTCGCCGAAGAGTCCCAGCGCTTCGGTCGCATCGCTCACCCCGATCGCCCCGGATACGGCAAGACGACGGAGCGCCGACATGACCTCGTAGTCGAGCAGCGCCGGGGCGGCGAGGGGTCGCTCGCCGAGCAGGGCGCGGGACCTGACATCCGCATCGCCGATCAGGGCGTCGATGATCACCGAGCAGTCGACGACCAGCGCGGCCGACGATGACCCGGCGAGATCGAGATCGCTCATCACGCGTCGCGGTCTGCGCGAACGGTCGCCGTGATCTCGTCACGCGACACCCGTCCCGCAAGCGGCCGGGCGGCCTCGAGGATCTCGGCATTGCTGCGATACGCCACCATGCGGGTGAGTTCGCGCGCGACGTAGTCGGACAGGGACATCCGTTCGGCGGCGGCCCGCTCCTTCAGTCGCGCGTGAACATCATTCGGAAGATTCCTCACCTGCAGCATGCGGGCCATACTTCACCGTACATGCGCAGCACATGCATGAGAAGCCCAGATTGTGGATAACTTCCTACGCGAGGCCCGGGTTCAGATCCCACCCGCGAATCCGGCTCAGGGGATCAGCACGATCTTTCCCCGCACGTGCCCGGCTTCGCTCTCGCGCTGTGCGTCGGCCGCCTCGGCGAGCGGGTAGCGCGCGCTGACCTCGACGTGGAACCGGCCCTCGGCCGCGAGTCGGGCCGCCTCGGCGACGCCCTCGGCGCGCAGCCGCAGCTCCTCCGGGCCCATGGTCGACGGGATGGCGCTCGACCACGTGCGGATGCCGAGGTCCGCGGCGTCCATCATGCGCACGATCGTCGCGATGCGCGACCGATCGGCGACGAGCTCGAGACAGGCTTCGATGGCCTCGTCGGTGCCGGCCGCGTCGAGCGCGACGTCGTACCCGCGCGGCGACGCCGCGCGCAGCCGGTCGACGAGACCCGGGCCGTATGCCACCGGTACCGCCCCCAACTCGTGCAGCCGGTCATGCTTGCCGGGCGACGACGTGGCGACGACGTTGGCGCCCCACGCCCGGGCGAACTGGATCGCCGCCTGGCCGACCCCGCCCGACCCGGCATGCAGGAGCAGCGTCTCGGCCTCGCGCAGGCCGAGCGAACGCAGCACCTGATGGGCCGTGCCCGCCGGGATCCCGAGTGCGGCGCCCTGCTCGAAACTCAGCGCCGCGGGCTTGGGCACAAGCTGAGAGGGCTTCGCCACGACGTGGCTCGCGTACGCGCCGGATGCGCCGTGCACGATCACCTCGTCGCCGGCCCGCACCCCGTCGACGCCCTCGCCGACGGCGACGACGACGCCCGAGGCATCCGCCCCCAGGCCCTGCGGTTCGCTGAAGTCGCGCGTGCCGCGCCGGCCGCTGCGGATCTTCGCGTCGACGGGATTCACGCCCGCCGCACGCACCTCGACGACGACGCTGCGGGAGGGCGCCTCGGGCACGGGCCCTTCGACGATGGTGAGCACCTCGGGACCGCCGTGCTCGCTGTACCGGATGAACTGGGCCATGTGCCATCTCCTCGTCGTCGGCTCTCCGTCCACGCTAGCCGTCCCCCCGGTGCTACGGGACGCCGAGGATGCGCTTCGAGAGGGTCGCGGTCGCCTCCCGCACGGCCGGCACGACGAGCGGCTGGAGCTCGCGCGCCGAGTCCTCGGGGTACGTGATCGCGATGGCCGCGGCCGGCCAGCCGAGGTGGTCGAGCACGGCGGCGCCGACCGAGGCGAGCCCGCCCGTCACCTCCCCGTGTTCGCCCGCCCAGCCCTGCTCGCGGACGGTCGCGAGCACGCGCTTCAACCGGCCGTGACTCCAGTCGTCGTCGGCATCCCCCTCGCCCCGGGGATGCCGCGTCGCGAACGCGGCCCGGTCGGGATACAGGGCGCGCAACTGCGCTGGCGGCAGCTCGGCGAGCATCGCGCGACCCGTCGCGGTGAGGTGGGCGGGCAGGCGCACGCCCACGTCGGTCACGAGCGAGGGACGGCGCGGGGCGCGCTCCTCGACGAGGTAGAGCACGTCGCGCCCGTGCAGCACGGCGAGGTGCCCCGACTCGCCGAGCCGGTCGACCAGCCTGGCCACGAGCGGACGCCCGAGTCGCGCGAGCGGCTGCTGGCGGCTGAACCCGCTGGAGAGCTCGAACGCGGCGATGCCGAGGCCGTAGCGCCGTTCTTCCGGCAGGTGCACCACGAAGCCGCGATGCTGCAGCACCGCGAGCAGGTGGTACGCCGTGGAGCGCGGCAGCCCGAGCGCCTGCGCGATGGTGGCGGCGGGCACGGGTCCGCGCTGCGCCGCGAGGTGCGCGAGGATCGCGAGCGCCTGGTCGGCGGCGGGCACCTTCGATTCGGCCACCGGATGCCTCCCACGCGAGTCTACGCACGTCTGGTATCACAGACAACGGCCGCCTCGCGCGCGTTCCCGCACGCGCGGGCGGGGTGTGGAATCGGGAGTATGAGCACCATTGCGCCCACGCCCGCCCGCGCCGATGCGGCATCCGTCAACGTCGGCGCCGCCCCGCTCACCGTCGACGACGTCGTCGCGGTGGCCAGGCACGGGGCATCCGTCACCCTCGACCCGGCCGCGCTCGACGAGGTCGCCGCGAGCCGCGCCATCATCGAGGGGCTCGCCGCAGACCCCGAGCCGCACTACGGCATCTCGACCGGGTTCGGCGCGCTCGCCACCACCTTCATCGCCGAGGACCGCCGTGCCCAGCTGCAGGCGAGCCTCGTGCGCTCGCACGCCGCGGGCTCGGGCGCCGAGGTCGAGACCGAGGTCGTGCGCGCCCTCATGCTGCTGCGCCTGTCGACGCTCATGACCGGCCGCACCGGCGTGCGCCGCGAGACCGCCGAGACGTACGCGGCGATCCTCAACGCCGGCATCACGCCCGTCGTGGGTGAGTACGGCTCGCTCGGCTGCTCGGGCGACCTGGCGCCGCTCGCGCACTGCGCGCTCGTGGCGATGGGCGAGGGCGAGGTGCGGGTCTCGACGGGCTCGGCGGATCTGACGACGGATGCCGTGTCCGCGCTCGCCGCCGCCGGCATCACGCCGCTGCGGCTCGGTGCCAAGGAGGGCCTCGCCCTCATCAACGGCACGGACGGCATGCTCGGCATGCTCACGCTCGCGATCCACGACCTCCGCATGCTCCTCACCACCGCCGACGTCGCCGCGGCCATGAGCGTCGAGGGCCTCCTCGGCACCGACGCCGTGTTCGCCGAGGACCTGCACGGCCTGCGCCCGCAGCGCGGGCAGGCGGCATCCGCGTCGAACCTGCGACGCCTGCTCGCCGGGTCGCCGATCGTCGCGAGCCACAAGGGCCCCGAGTGCACGCGCGTGCAGGACGCGTACTCGCTGCGCTGCGCCCCCCAGGTGCACGGCGCCGCCCGCGACACGCTCGACCACGCGGCATCCGTCGCCGACGCGGAGCTCGCCAGCGCGATCGACAACCCCGTGCTCACCCTCGACGGCCGCGTCGAGTCGAACGGCAACTTCCACGGAGCGCCGGTGGCCTACGTGCTCGATTTCCTGGCGATCGCGGTGGCGGATGTCGCGTCGATGAGCGAGCGGCGCACCGACCGGTTCCTCGACCGCGCGCGCAACCAGGGGCTGCCGCCGTTCCTCGCGCACGAGGTCGGCGTCGACTCCGGCCTCATGATCGCGCAGTACACCGCCGCGGGCATCGTGTCGGAGCTGAAGCGGCTCGCCGTGCCGGCGTCGGTCGACTCGATCCCGTCGTCGGCGATGCAGGAGGACCACGTGTCGATGGGCTGGGCGGCTGCGCGCAAGCTGCGCCGCGCGATCGATGGGCTGAGCCGGGTGCTCGCGATCGAGGTCATGACGGCTGCGCGGGGACTGGCGCTGCGAGCGCCGCTCTCGCCCGGTGCGGCGACCGGCGCCGTGGTGTCGCTCGTCGCGGCGGTGGGCGCGGTGCCAGGGCCCGACCGCTTCCTCTCCCCCGAGATCGAGGCGATCACCGGGCTCGTCACGGCAGGCTCGGTAGCCGCGCGAGCCGCTACGGCCGCGGGAGCCGCGCTCGCCTGACGCAGCCGCACGCGTCAGCTCGACACGCAGACGTTCGACCGCGAATCCAAGGAGATCCCGGAGCGCGCAGGGGCGTCGAGCCGACGCCCCTGCGCACGCCGGTGCATCACGCCCTACTCCGCCGGCTCTACCGACTCGACCTCGATGAGGTACACGAGTGTCTGGCCGCCGAGCGGATTCAGCTCGCTGTGCTCCGTACCGTACGCGGACTGTGGCGGGATGGTCACGATCAGCTTCGCTCCCGGTTTCTGGCCGATCACCGCTGCGGCGAGGCCCGGGACAAGCCCGTCGGTCGAGAGGATCGGCGCCTGACCACCGTAGCTCTGCTCGAACACCTCACCGGAATCCCAGCTGGTGCCCTGGTAGTGCATGGTCACGGTGTCGCCGGCCTGCACCTCCTCGCCTTCGCCCGGCTCGAGCACTTTCAGGAGCAGGTCTACGGGCGGCTCGGCCTCGGGAAGGGTCACAACGGGCGCGGCGCCCGCGGCGGCTCCGAACGCGACCTCCGGCACGTCCTCCGTCCACGGCCGTGGCTCCAGGGGCTCCTGCACGTCGGCCACGATCACCACGGTGTCGCCGGGCGCGAGACCGATCGCCCCGTTGCCCTGCCCATCGTAGAGGGCGGTCGAGGGCGCGACCGTGACGGTACGCGAGCCCGTCGGAACGCAGTCGACGGCAGCGCGGAATGCGTCGTAGTCTCCGCCCGTGACGGTCACCGGATGCGTGAGGAGTTGCTGGCCGGTCGCGCCCGAGTACAGGCTCACCACGGCGCTCACGTGGGTTCCGGGGACGGTGGTCTCGCCGTCGCCCTCGCGAACCACGGTCCTCTCGAGTTCCTCGGCCTGAACGGGCAGGTCGAAGGCCGCGGTGGGCGCAACGCCGAAATCGCCGTCGACCTTCACGTCGTCGCTGAGCGATCCCGGCAGGACTTCCATGCATTCCGGGGTGTCGGGACCGGGGCCGGCGACGCAGCCGGCGAGAAGAAGGGCAGCGATCATGGCGAGCGTGAGGCAGGTTCCGTGGCGGAGGGCGCGTTTCATGGGAGAGTCTCCTTCGGATCGGATCGACGGTTCGTGCGAGGAGCGGAGCGTCTGCAGGCCCCGCATCACCCGAACCGCCCGCTCACGTAGTCGTGGGTGCGCGGGTCGATGGGGTCGGCGAACATCGCCTCGGTGTCGCCGTGCTCGATGATCGTGCCCGGCGTACCCTGCGCGGCGAGGAAGAAGGCGCACTGCTGCGACACCCGCTGGGCCTGCTGCATGTTATGGGTGACGATGACGATGGTGACCTCGTGCGCAAGCTCGAGCATGGTCTCCTCGATGACACGCGTCGACGTCGGATCGAGCGCCGAGCACGGTTCATCCATGAGCAGCACTCGCGGCCGCACCGCGAGCGACCGAGCGATGCAGAGCCGCTGCTGCTGGCCGCCCGAGAGTCCCGCGCCGGGTGCGCGCAGTCGGTCCTTCACCTCGTTCCACAGGCCGGCCTTGACGAGGCACGATTCGACGAGCTCGTCCTTCTCGCCGTGCGAGACCCGCACGCCGGTCAGCTTGAGGCCGGCGATGACGTTGTCGTAGATCGACATCGCCGGGAACGGGTTCGGCTTCTGGAACACCATCCCGATCTGCTTTCTCGCGTCGACGAGCTTCCGCGCCGGGTCGTAGATATCGTCCCCGTCGAGCAGGACCTCTCCGGCGAGGCTCGCCGATGGCACGAGCTCATGCATGCGATTGAGGATGCGGAGGAAGGTCGACTTGCCGCAGCCCGAGGGGCCGATCAGCGACGTGATCACTCCCGCCTCCATGGTGAGCGAGACCCGGTCGAGCACCTGGTGGTCGCCGAACCACGCGGTGATGTTGCGGCCCTCGAGGGTTGCGGGGGTCGCGGGCTCGGGTTCGGCCGCCTGAAACGGCTGCTGCTGGATGCCGCGGCCGAATCGGGGCGGGCGGATGCCTTCCTGCCCGTCAGGGCTCTCGGGAATCACCTCGACGGTGGTGATGTCGTCGGTCATGGCCTCGTCTTCCTTCGGGTTGCGCGGTTCAGGATGCATGGATCAGGGGGCGCGGGGTCAGAGCAGGTTCGGCAGGAGCCGCACGACCTCGCCGGTCACCCAGAGCGCGGCGAGCACGGTGAGCGGCACGAACACGATCCAGGTGCGGCGCGGCCCCACGTTGCGGTAGGCCCAGACCGCGACGAACTCGACGACCACGAGGAACTGCAGCGCGAACACGAGCGCCCACGCCATCGACGTGTCGCCGCGAAGCTCGCGGTCGGACTCGGGCAGCGTGGCGAAGTTCGTCAGCCGCACCCCCCTCGGCTGCACCTCGCTCGCCAGACGGGCATCCACTCGGGCCACTCCCGTCGGCGAGAAGGGCACGCCGCGGGCGGTGGTGAGGATGACGCGGCTCTCGCCCGGCGTCAACCGTGGCGGGGCCGGGTCGCCCGCGTAGCGCAGGCCGATCACCTCGAACGTGTGCTCCCCCTGCCCCGTGATGATCGTGAATTCGTCACCGGGCGCGAGTTCTTGGATGCGGGCGAACGGCCCGCCGAAGGCCGCCGCCCGCCCGAGGATCACGCTCACGCCGACCTGGCCGGGCAGCGAGGTGTCGCGACGATGTCCGGGGCCCAGCTGCGTGGTTCCCGAATCGGTGCCCTCGACCACGATCTCGCGGATGCCGAGCTTCGGGATCTCCATCAGCGCGACGGGCGCCCCGTCGGGCAGCAGCACGTCGTTCACGTCGCCTTCGCTCACCGGGCCGACGCCCTGCTCGAGCTGGGCGCGGAAGGAGTCGCTCAGCTGCTGCTGCGTGACGAAGTGGCGGATCTGGCCGATGACCATCACGTTCAGCACGAACGCAAGCAGCAACGCCGAGCAGACGATCAGCGTGCCGCGGATGAACTGCATGCGGGGCGAGAGCACCACCGGTGGGCGTTCCGGTCGCGGCATCCGTCGGGGTGGCTTCGGCGGCCGGGGCGGCTTCGGAGGCCGGATCTTCCGCGGCGGAGTGGCCGAGACGTCGCCGTACGTGTCGGTGCTGTCGTATCCGTACGTGTCGAGCTCCATGAGCGTCATGCAGGTTCTCCCACCCGCACCGGCTGCGCGAGCCGCCGCAGGAAGTAGCGCACCGCCGCGAACCCGAGCCCGACGACGATCAGCACGGCGATGAGCCACGGCGGCGCGAACACATTGGCGTCGCGCGTGAACGACGAGAGCTCGGCGTTGTCGACGACTGGGGGCGGAGTGAGGCGCGCGTGCACCGTCACGAACGTCCACTGTCCCACCCCTTGGAGGGTGGCGCTGATGGTGCGCTTCTCGCCGGGCACCATGCCGGTCACCGTCACGTCGTCGACCTCGCTGATGCGGTGGCCGAACGGACCCGCGAGCCAGAAGTCCGCGGTCGCGTCGATCGTCGACGTCGAGACGTTGCGCACGGTGAACCACACCTGCAGCTGACCGGCGAGCGGGTTGAGCGATGGCGAGAAGCCCCCCGCGAGCCCGCCGACCAGGAGCACACCACCGAGGCTCACCTCGTCCGGTTCGGGCGCGGGCGGCGTGGGCGGGGTCTGGTCCACGGCCGACGAGGGCGGGTCGGCGGTGTCGATGAACGAGCCGGATGTCTGCCCGTTGACGTTGAGCCTGCCGGGCGGCGTGATCGGTGGCCCCGCCGGCGGCGTGATTTGGCGACCGGTCGGGCGTCCGCTGGGCGGCACGGTGGGCGGCGGCGTGGGCACGAGGCCGTCGCTGATGTCCACGGTCAGGTTTCCGTCGCCCTCGCCCTCATCGGCGAGCGCCGTCTGGCCGGATGCCGCGGTGCCGGTCACGATGAGCAGAGCCACGATCAGCGCCCCGCGCAGCGCTATCCGCCGGGCGAAGGTGCGGCGGATGCCGGTCACGCACCGCTCCCGCCCGGTGTCGGGCCGGTGCCCACGGCGTCCTTGTCCCGGTCGTCATCGTGCTCGCCCTGCGCGGGTTCGCCCTGCGCGCGCTCGGCCTCGATCTTGCGGCGGGTCTCCTGCTCGGTGTACGCCATCCATGCGGCGGCGCGCTTCGCCTCGGCACGTCGCCGCCACTTGCCGAACAGCACGTACAGCAGCACGAGCCCTGCGACCACCACCACCGGCCACGGCGGCGCGATGAGCACGGTGTCGCGCGAGGTCTGGGCGACCGCGATGCGCTTGGTCTCGTCGTCGCCCTGGACGAAGGGGTTGAGGGTCACCCAGGGGTTGAGGTATCCCCAGCTCGCGACCCCGGGCACCTCGGTCTCGAAGGTGCGGGTGAACCCGGGCAGCAGTTCGGGCGCGCCATCGCCCTGTTTGCCCGATGCCGGGGCGCTGAACCAGGTGCGCACCCCGAGGGTGACGTTCGAGGCGAGCGCGATGTTGCCGGTGTTCTGCACCGTGTAGAGCACGCGCACGGCCCCGTCGAACGGGTTCCACCAGTCGCCCACGTATTGACTGTCGACGCTCGAGATCGTGAGTGCGGCCTGGATGTCGCCTGAGACGCGAAGGTAGAGGCGGGTGCCGAGGCGGCGGTCGAGGTTCACCTGCTGCCCGGGCGTGACGACCGAGGCGACGATCCCGCCGGGATGGTCGCCGGGCCCCGCCTGCGCGGGCACGTCGACGGTGAACGGGATGACGCGCGACTCGCCGGGCTGCAGGTCGAACTGCAGGCGGTTGGCGCCGCCCTCGAAGTGCACCCAGGTGCCGACATCCACCGGCTCGGCGGCGGTCTCGAGCAGGCCGAATTCGCCGGCGTCGTCGTTGAACGCATCGGTTGCGAGCACCGTGAACGACTGCACCACGGTGCCGGCGTTCTGCACGAGGTACTGGTCGGCGATCTGCTGGCCGGGGTCCGCACTGTAGCTGAAGCGGGTGCGGCCGTCTGGCTTGCCGTCGGCGCCCGCCGGCTGCCCCGAGATGCCGATGGTGTCCTCGGCGTGGGCGGCGGCGGGGTCGCCCACGATCATGCCCAGGAGCGCGGCGCAGCCGAGCAGGGCGACGACGAGGGCCCGGTGGATGCCGCGGGAGGCACGACGCGGGGCGGAGGATGCGGGGAGGATGACTGCAGTCACGGGCTGTGCATTTCGCTCGGGTCGCCTCCTGGGAGGCGGTGGTGATGTGGGGGTGGACACGCACATGCCGTGTGGGAAAGACGCGAGGCGCGCCTTTCCCACACGGGGATCACGTGGTGACGATCGCTCGAAGGACTACTTCGAGACGAGGGTCAGGGTGACGGTGGAGTTGTAGACACCCTTCTTCGCGTCGATCGGAGCCTTGAAGGTCAGGTCGGCGTCGAAGTTGGCACCCGCCTCGGTGGTGGAGGAGTTCGGTGCACCCGAGACGAGCGAGCCGAAGACACCCTCACCGGCGACCTTGGCGAGCGGGTTCACCGTGACGCCGTCCTGGATGCCACCGGCGGCGAGACCGGCGTAGCCCAGCTGAACGGCCGGAATCACGTGGCCGGCGTTCGTGGCCTCCTGACCCGTGAAGTCCGAGGCGCTGACGTTGACGTCCCAGCCCGAGAGCACGTCGCGGTCGTCGATCACCGAGAACTGGCCGAGCTTCACCGGCGCGGTCGTCTGGTTACGGCGAACCGGGCCGAGGTCGACGTTCGGGTTGGCCGGGGCCACGATCTTGAAGATGTTCGAAGCGGTGACCGTGGTGGTCAGGTTGCTCGTGAACGACTTCGCCTGAGTCTCGGTGAGCGTGAAGGAACCCCAGGCCGAGAGCGTCTCGTCGACGATCGTCGAGGGGGCCGGGCGAGCGACCTTCTCGTAGGCGAAGAGCTTCGCGGCGGAACCGGCCGTGACCTTGCCCGCCACGTCGACCGAGCCGACGCCGGCGGCGTCGAACACGACCGTGCCGAGCTCGACGCGAGCGCCGCCCTGGAAGGCAGCCACGTCGAGGGTCTTGTTCGCGTTCGCCGCACCGGCGTCGATCCCGACGACGGTGCTGTCGGGCGTCGTGGTGAGCGTCGCGGTCTCGGGAGCGACGAGCTCCGACTCGACCACGAGGTCGGCCGCGGGCTCGACGGGGCCGGTCTCGAGCACCAGCGGCTGGTACGTGTAGGTGTCCGTCGCCGCATCGATGGTGACGGTGCGGTAGACCGAAGCGACCGGGGTCACACCGTTGTTCGTCGTGAAGGCGAAGCCGACGTTCCACTCGCCACCCTCGGTGAACACCGAGTCGATGCCGCCGTTGTTGGCGAGAGCAAGGTCGCCCAAGGTCAGTGCAGGCGTGAGGAGGTTGCCGGTTGCCGGGTTGAATCCGCTGTCGTTGTAAGCGCGCCAGCTGCCCGTGCCGCCGTTCATCTCGCTCGGCTTCGCGATGAAGACGTAGGCGTGGTCATACGTGCCGGCGGCGGTGTAGTCGGTCGGCTTGACCTCGGCGAGGTAGTCCACGGGGTCCATGGCACCGAAGATGTACTGGGTCCGGTCAAACACCCGGCCTTCCTGCTCGGCGAGCTGGGCGTTCTCATCGAAGATGAAGAACGCGCCCGGGGATCCGTTGGGCTGCGGGTTGACCGGGAAGCCGGGGCCGCTCGGGATGGCGGCGTTCGCCGCCGACGCGCCGCCGCCCACGAGGGCGAGGGCCAGGGCACCGGCAGCTGCCGCGCGCCACTTCTTGCTGATGTTCATTGCATTCCTTTTCGTGAGGATTGGAAATTGCTGGAGAGGTGGTGGAGAACTAGCCGGCGAGCGCGGCGCGGAACGGCGTGGTGGTCGACGGCGCGAGGAAGCCGAACTTCTTCTTCACCGAACCGGCCTGACCCGGAAGGGCGCTCTGCGTGTTGCCGAGCTTCTGGGCGGCGTTGCTCACGACGCTGGCGAGGTTGGGGTCGTACTTCGCGTTGCCGACGGTCACGCGGGCGTTCTCCACGACGATGTAGGTGTCGCGGCCCCACGTGGTGTTGGCGTAGAACGCGGCGTTCGGCACCATCGAGGTGCCGGTGCCCGTCACCGCGGAGGTGCCGGCGACCGGCGAGCCGATCTTGACGCCCGCGCCGCGGCGGTCGATGCCGGCGCCTGTGTTCTGCGCCACCCACTGCGCCGCCGACATCGCGGTCACGGCGTTGGCCGGGAAGACCGAGCCGTCGGCGAGGTGCGACGTGTCGTGCTCCTGGCCGACCACGACGCAGCCGCCCTCGGAGACCTCGAGCACGCTCGCCTCGGTGGCGCCGATCTTCGCGATGAAGTCCTTGCGCGTGCCCGAGCCCGACTGCGGGATCACGGGAACGACCGTGACGCCGCCGACCTGCGTGATGGTGCACTCGAACAGGCCCTTGAGCGTCGCCTGGTCGATGTTGTCGAACGCCGCGTTGTCGCCGCCCGAGTGCGCGTACGAGAGCGCGTCGCGCCCGAACGGGATGTAGAGCAGCTCGCCGCTCGCGTTGACCGCCGCGCCCGACGACGAGCGTGCGATGTCGACCTGGCCGGTGATGGTCACGTTCGCGGGTGAACCCGGCGTGGCCGAGGTATAGGGCGCGCCGTCGATCGAGCGGCTGAGCGCCTTCACGCCGTCGCTCGAGCCGTTGGGTCGGCCGAAGCGCGGGCCGTTCGACTTCGCCTGAATAGTGACGGAACCGGTTGCGTCGAACGACGCCGCGAAGAGGCTGTTGGCCTGGGAGCGGACGGACGCGCCGGAGATGGTGGTGCCGTTGGCGAGGGCGTTCAGGACGTCCTGCAGTGTGTCGGAACCCACGACGACCGGACCATTCGCGACCGGCTCGGCGCTCGCCGGGGAGGCGACTGCGATCAGCGAGACGGCCACGCCGAAGGCGGCGGCCGCTGCTACAATCTTCTTCTTGTTCACAACTTTCCTTTTCTCGAGGGATCTGGTGTGACCAACGCTCGCTCTGGAAAGCGGGCGTCTTGGCGGCTCCCCGAGGGGGGCCGCCAAGTCTGTGGGGCGTCGATGTCCCACACCGAGGCTGGCTCGGCGAGGTGAACACTCGGCCGTCGTCTTGCGAAGGAACGCTGTACGGGGGCTGTGCAACAGGCATTCACGCGCGCCTCCTGATGCGTGTCATCACCGGCACGGCCAGCGCGGTCACGAGGCCGGCGGCCAGCCCGATCGGCACGGCGGCGGCGGCCGGGCCGATCTCGGGGTCCTCGGGGGTCGGTGCACCCGCCAGCGCCCCCGAGGCGTCACCGGTGGCCGCCGGGTCGGTGACGGCCGACGTAGTGCCCGCCGGCGCCGGCGCCGGTTGCTGCGCCGAAGGCGCCGGCGGGGTGAGACTGCCGCCACTGCCCACGTACGCGCCCGACGACGGGGACGACGGAGACGACGGAGACGACGGGGACGACGGGGACGTCGGGAACGTCCCCTGCTCGATCGCATCCGCCGCAGCGAGGGCCTGGTCCACCCACGACTGCGGCAGCGGCGCGTACCCGGGCGGGAGTTCGCCGACGTCGGTGCCCGGCGTCTGGCCGTCGCGGGCGGCGTACCGGATGAGGTCGGCGTACACGGCGCGCAGCTCGGCGTCGGTCTGCTTCGGGTTCAGCGCGGCGTACACCGGCATGGTGAGCGGATAGGCGGTGGGTGCCGCTTCGGCCGCCTTGCCGCCGAAGTCGTACTGGAGCACCTTCGGCTGCGCCGCCGTGGGCGTCATGGCCGCGGCCGCCGCCGCGAGGCTCTCGCGAGTGGGGGTCACGTACTCGCCCGCCGGGTTGCGCAGCGACGCGGTCACCGTCTGGTAGAGGGCGGCGGCCGGCGCGGTGGTCACGCCGATCACCTTCTGGCTGCCGAACAGCTCGCGCGGCGTCTTTCCGAACTTCGGGGGCACCGCGAACTTGTCCCAGCCGCCGAGCAGCAGGCCGTCGCCGCGCAGCACGCGATAGGCGCCATCGGCGAAGCTGTTGGTGAACGGCCGGTTGGTGACGAGGCTGATCGGGCCGGTGCCGTTGGCCGGGTCGCTCACGGTCGTGTCGGGCTTCTCGATGGGGTCGGCCTTGGGAAAGCTCTCGGTCGGCAGCGCCAAGCCGTGCCCGGTCGGATTCACCTCGGGGTTGGTCGAATACCAGGGATTCACGATCATCCCCCACTCGTCGGGCGTGCCGTCGAGCCAGGCCCGGGCGTCGGGGTCGGCGAGCACGTACTCCCACAGGCGCATGGCGAGGTCGGAGCGACCCGAGGGCATGAGCATGTCGGCCGCCGACGCCCCCGAGATGATCTGGGCCGACCATTCCGGGTCGTTGATCTCGCGGAACTCCGGGTCCTGCACGATCGTGCGCGCGTTCTTCCCCGGCTTCGAGAAACTCTCGAAGCCGATGTGCGACCTGTCGGCGCCCCCCGGCAGCGATTCCCAGTACGACGCGGTCAGCAGCTTCGCCACGAGTCGCGGCGTGAGCTTCATCTCGGTCATCGGCAGCGCCGCGCGGGCCTTGTACTCCTCGGAAGCCTCAGTCGGATGCGGCTGCCGGTCGATCGCGAACGAGATCGCGATGCCCGACAAGGCGACGGGCGCGTAGGCCACCGGGTCGGCGGCGTCGGCCACGCGGCTCAGGTCGAGAGGGCGCGACGTGAATGCCAGCGGGCTCGGCGCCGTGCCCGCGGCGCGCGCCAGCGCATCGGTCTCGTTGCCCTGGCTGAGCACGAACGGGGAGCCGTTCTCGCCGAGGCAGAGCCGCGGCTGCCACGACGCCACCGCCCCGGCGACGAGCTCGCTCCCCGCCAGCTGTCGCTCTGCTGCGCCGATCTCGCAGCGCACGCCGAGCGGCTTGAACTCGAGCTTCACCGCCAGGTGGTGCTCCCAGGCATCCCACCACAGCCCCGACCGGTCGATCTGCACAGATCCCGAGTCGTGCGTGCCGCGCGGGATGATCACGAGCCAGCACGACTGACCCACCACGGTGTCGTCGGGCTGCGTGACCGGCGTCCCGCAACCCAGACCGGTGGACTGCAGGGCCGTCTGCACCTCGAACGGCACCGAACCCGAACCGTCGGCCCCGGCGCCCGCCCACGGGACCTCGTTCGTGGTGAACGCGGAGAAGAACGGATTCGTGTTCAGGTTCACGTACTCGGTGCCGGTCTTCTGCTTGATGTTGCCCGCGTCGTCGGTCGTGAGGTTGTTCACCACGCGATCCGGCGGAGCCAGCTTCTCGTCGACGATGCCCTCGGGATTGGCGGCGACGAACGGGATGCCGGTGTACGTCGGCACGAAGAAGTTGTCAGCAGGATCGGTGTACGGCACGTCCCGTTCAGCGACCGCCTCATCCGCCACGGCGTAGCCGTCGCGCGCCGCGCCCCAGCCGAGCGTGCCGCCGTACTGGCACGTACGACGATCGGGGTGCCCCGGGTGCTCGGGATCCTCGCCCCAGCACTGCGCGACCTGCAGGAAGTTCGCTCCGCCATAGTTGCCCGAGGGGCGCACCGACGACTTGCCGCCCTTCCAGCGCACCTCGATGCCCTGCGACACGAGGTCACGGGTCTGCGAGACCGTGACCTCGAGATCGGGGAACGGCGCCCCCTCGGGGTTCAGCGCGTCGTGCGCGTTAGTGAGGCTCACCGCGCTCGAGGTGATCGTCTCGTCGGCCGCGGCCGCGGGTTCGGCCGGCACCACGGCCCCGCCGAACCCCACGGCGCCGGCCACCAGCAGGCCGACGACCAGCCCCGAGAAGCCGGCTCCGAGCCAGACCGCGCCGGCCGGGGCATCCGTCGACCTCGTGCTCATCGTTTCACCCCGCTCGACGACGACCCGGCGGTGGCTTCGGCACGTCGCAGCCGTTGCGACAGATACGGGGGCAGCGCCACCGCGGCGAGCAGCAGCAGCACGGCGCCGAGCATCACCGACTCCTCCCAGCCCCAGCCGTTGTCGCCCACCGTGAACGGCGAGGCGATCGCTGCGCCGGCCACCGTGGAGCCGCCGTCGGAGATCAGGTTGCCGTTCTCGTCGTACACCGCCCCCCCGGCCCCGCCCGCCGCCGCCTCGGCAGCCGCGGCCGCCGGATCACCGGTGGCGGCACCGCCGGCCGCGCTCCCGTCTGCGGCTGCGCCCGCCCCGCCGGTCGCGGCACCCCCGCCGCCCTTCCCCGACACCGGAGTCTCTTCGCGAGCACCGGCCGTGCCCGTCGTGCACTGGGCCGGTCCGCGCTTGTCGCACGCGGCCGGCTGGTGGGCGGTCAGGGCGAGCTGGTTCTTGTCGGGTGAGTCACCCGGCTTGAACGTGGGGTTGTTGCACGAGTTCGGGTCGACGTTCGCCGAGCCGGCGCCCGGGATGCGCCTGATCTGGTCGAAGCCCGCGAGCACGAGATTCATCGGCAGCGGCGAATACCCGAGATCGGGGGCCTGCTGCTGGCCCTCGCAGAGGAAGTAGCTCGCGAACGCACCGAGCGTCGCGCCCTTCGCCGTGGTGAACACGGGGGCGACATCCGGTCTCACCTCGGTCGGCACGATCACGTAGGAGTAGCTCGAGAGCGGGTACGTGCGAGGGTCGGCGTTGTTGTACACGCCGTCGAGGATCTGCGTCAGGTAGTCGGCCGAGGCGGGATCGGTGTTGATCCGGGCTTTCAGGAGCGCGACGGCCACCGAACTGGCCGTCGGCTCGATGTAGTAGTCGGCGGCGTTCAGCACCTTCGCGACCGGGAAGCCCGCTTCCAGCGCGTAGGAGTACTCGACGTACGTGATCGCGCCCTCGCCGTAGCCCTGGGCCACGTACCCTGCGACCTGCGCCGAGCCGCTCTGCGCCTTGCCGTTCGGCGGTGTCGGGAACTGCGAGGTCATGCCGGTGGTCCACAGATTGGGGTACTGCTTCGACATCCACAGCGTGAACTGCGCGGTCGTTCCCGAACCGTCGGAGCGCACGATCGGCACGATCGCCTTGTCGGGCATCGCCAGCCCGGGGTTGTCGGCCTGGATCGCCCTGTCGTTCCAGTTCCTGATCGCGCCGGAGAAGATCTTCGTGATCACCTCGCCCGACAGCCGCAGGTTCGTGACCCGCTTGCCGCCGATGACGAGGTGGTACATGAACGCCGTGCCACCGGCGACGATCGGCATGTACGCGTACCCGCGAGGCGACACCTCGGGCGCGGAGCCGTCTTCTGGTCTCGCCTGGAACGGGATCTCGCTCACCGCGAAGTCGACCGTGCCCTGGATGAAGTCGCGGCGACCGGCCGACGAGCCGACGCCGGTGTAGTTCACCTGCATGCCGTAGTTCGTCGCCACGTTCGACTTCCATTGGTCGATCGCGTTCTGGGACCAGGTCGACCCGGTGCCGGTGATCGGCTCATAGGTGGTGGCGGCGCTCGCGGGCAGCGCGATGCCCACGGTGAGCAGCAGGGTGCCGAGCACGGCGACCAGCCGCGTCCGGCGGTGCTTCAGCGGGTTCATTGCGGTTCCTCCAGCGGTTCGGCGGATGCCGCGAGGCGGCGTGCTGCGGCGGCATCCATGCGTTCGACGTCTCGTTCCGACGCGGCGCGCGCGGCGCGCTGCTGGCGGGGCGACAGGTCTCCGGGGCCCCGGCCGCCGATGACGCGGGCGATCGCGAACAGCGCCAGCACGAGCAGCAGCAGCACGGCGGCCGCGCCGAAGCCGCGCGCGATGATGTTCGGCTCGGGCGAACGCACGAAGTCGAACACCTGCAGCGGCAGCGAGATCATAGGGCCCTCGAAGGGATTCGTGTTCATCACGCTCGTGACGCCCGACGTGAGCAGCACGGGCGACGTCTCGCCGATGCCGCGGGCGGTGCCGAGGATCACGGCGGTGACGAGCCCCGAGCGCGCCGTCGGCAGCACCACCTGCCACACCGTGCGCCACTTCGACGCGCCGAGCGCGTACGACGCCTCGCGCAGGCTCCCCGCGACGAGGCGCAGCACCACGTCGGACGCGCGCACGATGATCGGCAGCATCATCACCGTGATGGCGAGCGCTGCCGCGAACCCTGATCGCTGGTGCGTGAAGACCAGGATGACCGCCGAGTAGATGAACAGGCCGGCCACGATCGAGGGCAACGCGGTCATGGCGTCGACGACGGTACGCACGAACCGCGCGAAGCGCCCGCCCACCTCGTTGAGGAACAACGCCGTGACGATGCCGAGCGGAATCGAGATCGCGAGCGCGATGCCGATCTGGATCAGCGTGCCGACGATCGCGTGCGCGACCCCGCCGACGTCGAGGCCGTCGAGCGGGCCTGCGAACTCCATGTCCTGGAAGAAGAAGTTCAGGTGCAGCAGGGCGGGGAATCCGCGCACCAGCGCGTACGCCACCACGAAGATCAGTGCGGTGCCCAGGATGACCCCGGCGCTCGCGAGCACGACCGTCATCACGCGATCGATCACCTCGCGCCCGTCGGAGGTCGTGCTCACCAGCAACGCGTAGATGCCGATGAAGCACAGGAACGCCACGACGACGAACCCGACGAAGCCGCTCAGGGGCGCGATCCAGCCGAACAGCAGGATCGCGATCGCGAGGGCGCCGGCGACGGCGCCCAGCAGGGCGTACCGGTCGTCGAGCCGCGCCGAGCGCAGCCGGAGGCGAGGGCCGACCTCGATGCCGTCCTTGACCGGCACGGCCGTGCGCGCCTCAGCCTCGCTCGTCGCCTCGTCGGGCTCGAGCTGCTCGAGGGTGGTCAGCGACATCACACCTCGCTCTCAGCGCCGGAGCGGGAGCGTGCGACGACCGACGCGGCGGTGAAGTTGATGACGAGCGTGACCAGGAACAGCACGAGGCCCGCCGCCATCAGCGCCGAGAGCGCGAACTCGCTCGCCTCTCCGTACCGTAGGGCGATGAGCGCGGAGACCGAGTTGCTGCCGGTCTTCAGCACCTGCCAGTTGATGGAGAAGATCGGCGAGATGATCATGTAGACCGCGATCGTCTCGCCGAGTGCCCGGCCGAGGCCGAGCATGGTGCCGCCGATGATGCCGCCGCGGCCGAACGGCAGCACGACCGCGGTGATCATGCCCCAGCGCGTCGCGCCGAGTGCGTAGGCCGCCTCGCGTTCGCCCGCCGGAGCCTGCATGAAGGCCTCGCGCATGATCGAGGTCTGCGTCGGCACGACCATGAGGGCGACCACGACACCGGCGATGAAGGCCGACGAGGTGAACGCACTGGCATCCGTCAGCGGTTCGCCGGTCTGGTCGGTGACCGCGAAGAAGGGGATCCAGCCGAAGTAGGTCGAGATCCAGCGCGACACGGGAATGATGTTCTCCTGCAGGAAGAAGACCCCCCACAGGCCGAACACCACGCTGGGCACCGCAGCCATCAGGTCGACCACGGTGATCGACCACTGCTTGAGCTTTCCCGTCAGCACCTCGGAGATGAGCATCGAGGTGCCGAGCGCGAGCGGCACCGACACGCACATGGCGATGACCGCGATGGTGATCGTGCCGAACAGCACCGCCGCGATGCCGAACTCGCCGGTCTCGGGCGACCACTGCTGCTCGACGAGGAACCCGAATCCGGTCACCTGCAGCGCCGAGCCCGCACGCAGCGAGAGGAACAGGCCGACGGCGAGCATGATGGCGACGGTCGCACCGCCCGCCGCGAAGGCGACCGAACGGAAGATCGAGTCGGACCGCGAGGGCCTGGGCGTCAGCGATCGCGGCTCCTGCGGCGGCTGTGCCGACGGGCCCTCCTCGGCGAGGATCACCGTGGTGGTGACCTCGCCGGCGCTGCGATCGTCGCTCACGACCGCTCCGATCGACATGTCATCGTGTGGAACCTCGGACCTCGAACTCGGACGCTGGAGTGGTGGCGCGTACGAGCGCCGACACGACCTCACGGTGATTGCGGAAGGTGAACGCTGGATTTCGCCCACACGAAGGACGACTGGACGGCACGTTGCGAACCGAGCGACTCAGTCGGCTTCGGCCCCAGGAGTGGGAGTGGGAGTGGGCGTTGGCGTTGGCGTGGAGGGCGGCGGGATCTCGGCCTCGAGCAGCGTGACGGTGGTGCGCAGCTCCACCGATGCGCCCTCACCCGGGTCGGTGCCCACGATCGTGCCCACGGCGACCCCCGCGGTGAGCCGTGAGCCGATCGCGACCGTGAATCCCGCCCGCTGCAGCGCTGCCAGGGCTTCGGCGCGTGAGAGGCCGACCACGTGCGGCACCCGATTGAACCCCGAGGCGACCGTGAGCGAGACGGCTGTTCCTTCGTCGAGGGTCGTACCCGCCTCGGGCGATGAACCGAGCACCGTGTCACTGGGACGCTCGGACTCGACGACGGTGAGCTCGCCGACGACCAGGCCGGCATGGGCGAGTGTGCGCGTCGCGTCGGCGAGGGTCGAGAGCGCCAGATCCGGCACGACGACGCGAGCGACTGCGGGGATCGTCTCCACGGGCGCGCTCGGCGGCGGGACGGCCGGCGGCGGCGCGGCGGCCGGCGGCGGCGCGGCCTGCTCCCCGGACGGCGCCGGAGTCGGCACCGGAACGGCCGGGGAGCTCGCTGCGACGACACCGAGGATGGTCGCGACCGTGAGGAGCAGAACGACACCCGACGCCCATGCACCGGCAGTGCTGCGCCCGCGCCCGGCGACGAGACGCCGTTTCCCGCTCCGCTTCGGAGCGCCTCGACGGCGCACTGCGCCCGCCCGCTGCACGGCGGTGACTTCGGTGGTCGGCGACCGCGTCGGCACCGTCGTGCTCCCGAGCACGCGCGTCACGGCCTCACGCTGGGGCCTGCCGACCGCCGAGGTAGCCGACGTCGCCCGCGTGCTCCCGGGCTCGGTCTTCGGCTTCGCGCCGGAGGCCCCGGCGGCGGTCTCGAGTTCGGCCCGCATCTCGGTGGCCGAGGCGAACCGGTCCGCCGCATCCTTCAGGAGCGCCCGTACCACGATCCGGTCGATCCGGCGCGGAATGCGCGAGTCCATCACCGACGGCACCGGCGGCGGGGCCTCGAGGTGGGCGCGCATCGTCTCGGCCGGAGTGGCGCGCGGGAACGGCGCGTGTCCGGTGAGGGCGAAGTAGAGCACCGCACCCGTCTGGTAGAGATCGCCGCGCTCGTCGACGGCGCCCCCGCGAACCTGTTCGGGAGACATGTAGTTCACATTGCCGATCACCCCGGCGCGGGCCGAAACGTCGGTCACCGACTCGCTGCGCAGGATATCGGTGCCGAGGGCGGCGCGGCCCGCGGCATCCGCAAGTCCGAAGTCCAGCAGTCGCACGCCGTCGGTCGTCAGGCGACCCGATGGATCGAGGGAGACCATGACGTTGGCCGGCGACACGTCGCGATGCACGAGACCCGCGCCGTGCGCCGCCTCGAGCGCGCGCAGCACGCCGTCGATCACGTCGATCGCCTCGTCGACGCTCAACTGTCCGTGCCGCTCGACCTGCTCCGAGAGACTCCGCCCCTGAGCACGCTCGAGGGCGATCCACGCCACCGGCTCCCCGGTTGCCTCATGGGTGCCGACCCCGAGCACGCCGGCGATGTTCGGATGCCGGAGTCCCTGGGCACGTCGTGCCTCCTCGAAGAACGCCTCACGCGCAGCCGGCCGGTTCGACAAGTGCGGGTGCAGGAGCTTCAGGGCGACGGATGAACCGTCCGTCGTATCGAGCGCCGCGAAGACCGAGGCCGAACCGCCTGTGCCGAGCAACTCGCCGAGGCGGAACCGCCCGGAGATGAGGCCGGACGGTTGGGTCATCCCCGGGCTCGCTCGGCGTAGTCGCTCGCCGCGGCGGCCACGGCGTCGACGTACGCGTCCACGTGGTTGTAGGCGAAGACCGCGCTGCGCCAGGCGGCCGGATCGGACAGGTCGCCGGAGTTGCACAGGTATCGTGCGGCGGCGAGCGATACGTCATCGATCTGCTGGGGATCTGCGATCCCGTCGGCGTTTCCGTCCGCGCGCCACTCCTGCCATGTCGACGGGATGAACTGCATCGGTCCGACGGCACGGTCGGTCGCCGGGGAACCGTCGAGCACGCCGCCGTCGGTGTCATCGATGCGGTCGAATTGCTCGCCGTCGAGGTCGGGGCCGAGGATCGCCGGTCGCGCAACCCCGTCGTCGCCGAGCGACGACCTGCCATGGGTGCCATGCCCGGACTCCAGCCGACCGATGGCGGCGAGGGTGCTCCAGCCGATGCGGCAGCCCGGCGCCTCGCTCCGCATCGCAAGCTCGGCTCCCGCGTAGCCGAGCAGCGCTCGGAGGGGGATCCCGGTGCGGGCCGCCTGCTCGCTCGCCCAGGCGGGGTCGACGTGTGCCGCGTTCCCGCGCGTCCCCGCACGGGCGACCGCCGCGGCATCCGGAGTCGTGTCGGACACTGTGTCGGATGCCGCGGGCCGCACGACATCGGCCGGCACCGCGGCATCCTCGCCCTCGGGCGTTTCCGCGGCGACGAGCTCTCCCGGGTCCACGGACTCCCCCGAGCCGGCGGCCTGCCGCGAGCCGCCGACACCGGCGGAGGAGTGCGGCTCAGCGGACGTGATGGCGCCGCCGAACATCCAGACCGCGAGTGCGAGGAACGCCGCGAGCATCACCATCGGCCACGCATGCCCTCGTCGCCCACCGTCAGGCATCCGCAGACGCTCCCAGGATGCGGGGACGGCCGGCGCCTGATGACGGACCGTGGTCGACGACCGGCGAGATGAGAGCGCGCACGAAGGCCGCGAGCGCGCCGACTGCCGCCTCTGAACCCGTTGACGAGGAGGCGTACCAGCGGCTCGAGGTCATCACCGGCGACCCCTCGTGCGTGATCATCCAGCCACGTGACGAGGTCAGTGGCCCGGGAACGATGTCGATCTCGAGGCGTGCCTCGTCGCCCTGCAGCCGCTCCACGTGCATGCGGGCGGCCTCGACGCTGCTGTAGAGGTGGAAGCTACGTCCGAGTTCGCGATTGTTCGTCGCGAACAGGCGCCAGAGCCCCGGAGACCCCTCCTCCGGCCTGCCGGGGGTTGGTCGGTGCGACGTGCGGGTCGACACAGCTCGCGACATGGAGCGAGCCGGCCGAGGCGAGGCTTCTGCCGAGCGGACGACGAACGGGTGCCGGAACCGCGCCCACGCGATGAGCATCTGGTCGTCCATGGAGTGGAAGACGGTGAAAGTCACACGCCCTCGCGGCAGCGTCGCGTCGCTGCCCGAAGCTCGGGGACCGGTCACGATATCCTCATTCGCTCTCGCGCCGGCGCGGGTCTCCGACGACCGAGTGACCCGCGGCGCCCGAATTTGGGCGGCGGTGCGGCACGGGCATCTTGCGATGCCGAGGCCAGCATTCGGTCGCTCGGTGAGCAGACGGAATGGCGGTGTGGAACAAGGGGTGTCCACGAGGTGACGGCTCGGGAGCCGGCCGGTGTGATCCAGGCGGCGGACAGCGGAGTTCCGGAGGAAGCGCCGCATCGTGTCCCTCGAACTGGGTGCGCGCCGGGCGCCGGGGAGGTGTCTCCCCCGGGCGAGGGAGTTGTCTCCCCCGGGCGGCGGTGCGACACTGGACGGGATCGCTCTGGGTCTACGCCCGAACGGAACTTCATGACGCCGAATCGTTTCTCCTTCACCGCAGAACGCCCGCGGTATGCGCGCAGCAATGCCGAACGCCCGTGGTATGTGCGGAGCCGCGGTCGCGCCGGCGTCGTCCTGACCACCGTTACGGCCGTCGCGCTGTTCGGCCTCGGCAGCGGCGCCGCGGTTGCCGAAGAGGTCGTGCCGACCGATACCGCAATGCCGACGGACACGTCGACGACCGCGGAGCCGACATCCGAGCCGGCGCCGATCGAGGAACCCGCGGCGGACCCGGAACCCACAGACCCGCCCGCCACCGAAGAACCCACGCCGACCGACCCCCCGGCCACCGAAGAACCCACGCCCACTGACCCGCCCGCCACCGAAGAACCCACGCCGACCGACCCCCCGGCCACCAAAGAACCCACGGCACCGCCCACCACCGCACCGCCGACGACGGCACCGCCCACCACGGCACCGCCCACCACCGCGCCGCCGACGTCCGCCCCGCCGGCATCGAGCACCCCGCTGCCGAGCGCACCGCTGAGCTTCTTCGGCGAGGGGCCCGTCGTGCGCTTCAGCTCCTCGACCACCGCCACGAGCGCCCAGTCCGCGGCGCTCCTCGCCGCCCGCGCGAAGATCGACAGCGCGATGGCCGCGCTGAGGGAGGCCGAGGCGGCGCTCGCCGACGCCAGATCGATGCGCGGGGAGGCCCGCGCGGTCGCCGAGCTCTTGCAGGAGTCCGCCGATGCGGCGCAGCTCGATGCCGATGCGGCCGGCCGCGTCTACTTCGCGGCCGCGCACGGTGATGGCACGACGATCTCGTCGATGGACGCCGTGTTCGGGGCGGGCAACGACCTGCTCGCCGGCCTCGGCGGCGTCGCACGAGTCACGCAGATCCACGGTGACGCCGAGGCGCTGCTCGCAATCGCCGAGGAGCGTGCCGACGAGGCCGAGGCCGCCCAGGAGCGCGCCGACGCCGCATGGGCCGCCGTCGACGCGGTCCCGGTCGAGGATCGCGAACGCGACGTCGCCGCCGCGGAGCGGGCATTGACCGACGCGCGTGCCGCACTCGCCGCGCTGCAGCAGCGCGCCGACGACGAGAGCCGGCTCGCCGCGAGCAGCATCGCTCTCATCGCCTCGCTGCCGGCCGACACCGGACAGCTCAGCGAACAGGGCTGGGCACTGCCCGTGGCCGGTCGCCTCACGGACGGCTTCGGGCCACGCCCGAACAAGCCGCTGCCGAGCGTGAACGACTTCCACCGCGGCACCGACGTCTCGACCTCGTGCGGGTCGCCGATCTTCGCCGCAACGAGCGGTGTGGTCGTCGAGGCCCGCCGCAACGGGACGTACGGGAACTGGATCCTGATCGACCACGGCTCCGGAATCTCGACCGGGTACGCGCACCTCGCCGACGGGGGGTATGCCGTGAGCGCCGGACAGACCGTCGCCGCCGGCCAGCTCATCGGCGCCGTGGGCTCGACGGGCGCGTCCACCGGATGCCACCTGCACTTCGAGGTGCGCCTCGGCGGCATCGCGGTCGACGCCATCCCGTTCATGGCGGGCCGCGGCATCACGCTCGGCTGACGCGATCGGCGGGTTGAGGAGGTGCGCCAGCGCCTCGAAACCCGCCGCCCGTGCCACCCCGCCGCCGCCGTCTGGGATCCCGGACGCACACCCTGCGGCATCCGTTGTCGCCGGATGCCTCGTGCGGTGTGATCGAGGCATGACCGACGCACCCATCGCACCCGCGCGCACCGTCCGCGCCGCCCGCGGCTCGCAGCTGACCGCGAAGAGCTGGCAGACCGAGGCACCGCTGCGCATGCTCATGAACAACCTCGACCCCGAGGTCGCCGAACGCCCCGAGGAGCTCATCGTCTACGGCGGCACGGGCAAGGCCGCCCGCAACTGGGAGGCGTTCGACGCGATCGTGCGCACGCTCGAGGGCCTCCAGGCCGATGAGACGCTGCTCGTGCAGTCGGGCAAACCCGTGGGGGTCTTCCGCACGCACGAGTGGGCGCCGCGCGTGCTCATCGCGAACTCCAACCTCGTCGGCGACTGGGCGACGTGGCCCGAGTTCCGCCGGCTCGAGGCGCTCGGGCTCACAATGTACGGCCAGATGACCGCCGGCTCGTGGATCTACATCGGCACGCAGGGCATCCTGCAGGGCACGTACGAGACGTTCGGTGCGGTCGCGCGCTCGCTCGCCGTCAGGCGGGGGGAGGGTGCGGCGGATGTCGCGGCAGCGACGCTCGCCGGCACGCTCACCCTCACCGCCGGCTGCGGCGGCATGGGCGGCGCGCAGCCGCTCGCGGTGACCATGAACGGCGGCGCGGTGCTCATCGTCGACGTCGACGAGACCCGGCTCGCGCGACGCGTCGACCACGGCTACCTCGACGAGCTCGCCGACGGCCTCGACGATGCGGTCGCGCGGGTGCTCGCCGCGAAGGAGGCGCGCACCCCGCTCAGCGTCGGGCTGGTCGGGAACGCGGCGACGGTGTTTCCCGAGCTCCTCGCGCGTGGCGTCGCCATCGACGTCGTCACCGATCAGACGAGCGCGCACGACCCGCTCTCGTACCTGCCTGAGGGGGTTACCGTGGCCGAGTGGCACGAGCTCGCGGCATCCGACCCCGATGGGTTCACGACGCGGGCCCGCGCGAGCATGGCCAAGCACGTCGAGGCCATGGTGGGCTTCATGGACGCGGGCGCCGAGGTCTTCGACTACGGCAACTCGATCCGGCGCGAGGCAGAGCTCGGCGGGCTCGCGCACGAGCGCGCGTTCGCGTTCCCCGGCTTCGTGCCCGCCTACATCCGGCCGCTCTTCGCCGAGGGCAAGGGCCCGTTCCGCTGGGCAGCGCTCTCGGGCGACCCGGCCGACATCGCCGCGACCGACCGGGCGATCCTCGAGCTCTTCCCGCATGACGAGCACCTTCGCCGCTGGATCACCCAGGCCGGCGAGAAGGTGCACTTCGAGGGCCTGCCCGCCCGCATCTGCTGGCTCGGGTACGGCGAACGGCACCTCGCGGGGCTGAAGTTCAACGAGATGGTGGCCTCGGGCGAGCTGAGCGCGCCGGTGGTCATCGGCCGCGACCACCTCGACTCGGGCTCGGTGGCCTCGCCATACCGCGAGACCGAGGCCATGGCCGACGGCTCCGACGCGATCGCCGACTGGCCGCTCCTGAACGCCCTGCTCAACACGGCTTCGGGCGCCACGTGGGTGTCGATCCACCACGGCGGCGGCGTCGGCATCGGCCGTTCCATCCACGCCGGACAGGTGATCGTCGCCGACGGCACCGATCTCGCCGCCGAGAAGATCGCACGCGTGCTCCTGAACGACCCGGGCTCGGGCGTCATGCGACACGTGGACGCGGGCTACGAGCGCGCCATCGAGGTCGCCCGCGAGCGGGGCCTGCGCGTGCCCATGATGGAGGGGTGACGGATGTCGCGCCAGCGCGCCCAGAGTGCAGTTGCCGCCCGCCAACCGGCGCCGACTGCACTCTCGAGGGGGCGCACCCCGTGAGCACGCTCATCGCAAACATCGGCGAGCTCGTCACGAACGAACCGGCGCCCGGCCGCGACGGCGGGCCGCTCGGCATCGTGCGCGACGCCGCGGTGCTCATCGAGCACGGGCGCGTGGCCTGGGTCTGTCGCGCCGCCGATGCCCCGGCCGCGACCGCGGCCGCTCCTCATCGAACCGTCGCAACCGGTGGGTCAGCCCACGGAGCACCCGCAGTTCGCGACGGTTCGATGAACTCGGACGCGACGCGCGGCACGTCGGAGGTCGAGGTGGTCGACGCGGGGGGCCGCGCCGTCATCCCCGGCTTCGTCGACAGCCACACGCACCTCGTGTTCGGCGGCGACCGCGCCGACGAGTTCTCCGCACGCATGGCGGGGCGACGGTACGAGGCGGGCGGCATCCGCTCGACCGTCGCGGCGACGCGGGCCGCGTCCGACGACGAGCTGGGCGCCCGGCTGGCGGGCTTCGTCGGCGAGTTGCACGCCCAAGGCACGACGACCTTCGAGGTGAAGAGCGGCTACGGCCTTTCCGTCGCCGACGAGGCACGGCTGGTGCGTCTCGCCGGCGAGGTCACCGACGAGGTGACCTTCCTCGGCGCGCACGTCGTGCCGGCCGAGTATGCCGACGCTCCCGACGCCTACGTCGACCTCGTGGTCGGCGAGATGCTCACGGCCTGCGCGCCGCACGCCCGCTGGGTCGACGCGTTCTGCGAGCGCGGCGCGTTCACGCCCGAGCAGTCGCGGCGCGTGCTCGAGGCGGGCGCGGCGGCCGGTCTCGGGATCCGGTTGCACGGCAATCAACTCGGTGAGGGTGACGGAGTTCGCTTGGCGGTCGAGCTGAGCGCGGCATCCGTCGACCACTGCACCTACCTGAGTGCGGCGGATATCGCGGCGCTCGCGACATCCGCCACGGTGGCCACCCTGCTCCCGGGCGTCGAGTTCTCGACGCGCCAGCCCTACCCCGATGCGCGTCGGCTCCTCGACGCGGGCGTGACCGTCGCGCTCG
The DNA here is from genome assembly GCF_014645655.1 of Agromyces bauzanensis. Classification (GTDB taxonomy): domain Bacteria; phylum Actinomycetota; class Actinomycetes; order Actinomycetales; family Microbacteriaceae; genus Agromyces; species Agromyces bauzanensis. Next base: position 145,548 of record NZ_BMMD01000003.1, read on the forward strand.
CGAGCGACTGCAACCCGGGCTCGAGCTTCACGAGCTCGATGCCGTTCTGCATCGCCGTCGCCGTGCGCGACATGGGCATGACCCCGGCTGAGGCGGTATGGGCGTCGACGGCGGGCGGGGCTGCGGCGCTTCGTCGAACGGATGTCGGCGCCATCCGACCCGGCGCACGTGCCGACCTCGCGCTCCTCGACGCGCCGAGTCACGTGCACCTCGCCTACCGGCCGGGCGTGCCGCTCGTCGCGCGGGTGTGGAAGGAGGGGGAGGTCATCGCCGAGCGGTGAGCCGGCGGCATCCCGTCAATCGTCGTCGCTGCGCCGGATGCGCCGCCCGGCCGAGAGCAGGGTGACGTCGGGTCGAGAGGCCATGAGCCGCTCGGCACGATCGAGCACCTCGGTCACCCGCTCGGCCCCCGCCGCCACCACGCCGACGCCGATCGCCGCGCGCCGGTGCAGGTCCTGGTCGCCTACCTCGGCGACGGATGCTTCTGTGGTCTTCCGCAGCTCCGCGAGGATGGGGCGGAGCACCGCACGCTTCTCCTTGAGCGAGTGCACGTCGCCGAGCAGCAGGTCGAACTCGATCCAGCCGATCCACATGGCCTCAGCCTTCCAGATGCCGGCGAGATCTTCCCTCTCGCTCACGTCAGTTCACCTCACATGAGGCGCGGTCGACATGACGGATTCGGAATGTCGAAGAGATTCGGCGCGCGGAGTCCGGAAGAACGTCCGTTTCGCTACGCGGGCTCCCGCCGCACCTCGATCGCGCTCACGCCGCTGAACCCGATCCACGCACGATCCTCCGACTCCACGAGGGTCGCGAGCACGTGCCCGCACGAACCGCACCGCACGACCGTGCCCGCGCCGCTCCGGTAGACCATCGCGCGTGCGAGCTCCGCCACGGTGCCGCACCCGCTGCACCGGGCGGTGGCCATCGTGACGTCGAAGCTGAAGAACTCGGCCAGCGGGCCGGCGAGCCAGTTGCCGTCGACGTGCTCCATCACGTGCCTCCGTATCGCTCGGTGCGGATCGATCGCGTGTCGTGCCCGAGCCCCACCAGCCAGTCGGCGACGCGCTCGACGAAACCGGTGGACCCGCAGACGTACACGAGCGGCCGGTCGGCTGCGGGGATCACCGCGGCCTCGAGCGCCTCACGCGTGATGCGGCCGGCCGGCGCCGGCCAGCCGTCGGGCGTGCGTCGCGAGTACACGAGGTCGAGCCGGAAGGGGGCGGATGCCTCGGCGAGCGCGCGCAGCTCGTCGGCGAAGTACACGTCGTCGGGCGTGCGCGCCGAGTACAGGAGCCGGAACGGCGCCGGGTCGTCGGCGTCGGCGTGGGCCTGCGCGATCGCGTAGAGCGGCACGACGCCCGAGCCGCCGGCGATGAGCTGCACCGGGCGGGCGTCGACCCGGTCGGAGCCGGCCGCGCCCGCGGAGCCGGCGGAGCCGGAGCCGGCGCCGCCCGGCCGCCACACGAAGAACGCGCCGAGCGGACCGTGCACCTCGAGCATGTCGCCCGCTCGCACCTCGTCGACGAGGAACGGCGACACCTCGCCGTCGGGCAGCTTGTCGACGGCGAGCACGACCCTCATCGTCGGCCCCGACGAGGCGATCGAGTACGACCGCGTGGCCGAGTAGCCGTCGGGCGCCGTGAGCCGCACGTCGAGGTGCTGCCCCGCGGCGTTGCCCGGCCAGCCGTCGACGTCCAGGTCGAGGCGTGCGGCGTTGGGCGTCTCGCGATGCGTCGCGGCGACGGTGGCGACGTGCCAGCCCGGCCTCACCAGTACCGTTCCTCCTTCCACGGATCCCCGTGGAGGTGGTAGCCGTTCTGCTCCCAGAAGCCGGGATCGTCCTGATCCATCATCTCGAGCCCGCGCACCCACTTCGCGCTCTTCCAGAAGTAGAGGTGCGGCACGAGCAGCCGCGCGGGTCCGCCGTGTTCGGGGTCGAGCGGTTCACCGTCGAACTCGAACGCCACCCACGCCTTGCCGTCGAGCAGCTCGTCGAGTGGCACGTTGGTGGTGTAACCCCCATAGCTGTGCGCCATGACGTACTCCTGCTCGGTCTCGACGTCGGCGAAGAGCGTGTCGAGCGAGACGCCGCGCCAGCTCGTGCCGAGCTTCGACCAGTGCGTGACGCAGTGGATGTCGGTCGACACGTCGTCGATGTCGAGTGCCATGAACTCGTCCCAGTTCCAGCGGTGTTCGCCCGACTCGGTGCGGATCGTGAACTCCCACTCGGCCGTGTCGATGTCGGGCGTCGGGCCGGCCGATAACACGGGGAAGTCGCTGACGAGTGTCTGCCCGGGCGGCAGGCGTTCATCGCGATCGCGACTGCGGCCGCTGAACCCTCTGGTGATGAACGACATGTGGTCTCCTCCCGCTCGGGCTGGACTCCGTCGGCTTCACACTAGTGACGAGAGAGCCCCGTGTCACCGATCGGCGACTAGCGTCGAGCACATGTCGACGTTCCAGTCGGTGCCCGACGGAATGGCGCCCCTCGTATCGGTGTCGGCGCACCTCGAGGGCATCCTCGCCAGCGTCGCGCCGCTTCGCACCGTCGAGGTGGTGCGACTGGCGGATGCCGCGGGCCGAACCCTCGCGGCATCCGTCGACGCCCTCGTGGACCTGCACTCGTTCGACAATTCTGCCATGGACGGTTACGCCGCTCGGCGGGCGGATGCCGCCCCGGGTAGGCGGCGCGCATCATGACGGCGGCGCCTGTTCCCGCGGGCGCCGACGCGGTGGTGCCCGTCGAGCACACGGATGCCGGCACCACCCGGGTCGCCATCCATGCCGTCCCCCGGCCGGGCCACCACATCCGCCTCCGAGGCGAGGACCTCCGCGCCGGCGACCGCGTGCTCACGGCCGGCATGGAGCTCGGCGCTCGCCGGCGTGCGACGCCGTGGTCTTCTCCGGCGGCGTGAGCGTCGGCGCGTACGACGTCGTCCGGCACGTGCTCGGCGAGCTCGGCACGGTCGACTTCCCGCGCGTCGCCATGGAGCCCGGCAGGCCGCAGGCCTTCGGCGCGCTGCCCGGCCGCAGCCCGGCGTTCGGCCTGCCCGGCAACCCCGTGAGCGTGGCCGTGTCGTTCGAGGCGTTCGTGCGCCCGGCGCTGCTGCGCCTCTCCGGCCGCAGCGACGTGCGGCGGCCGACCTGGCGCGCCACGGCCGAGGTGGGCTGGCGCTCGTCGGCCGGCCGTCGCCAGTACATGCCCGTCGCGCTCGGCACGGGCGACAGCGGTCCGTCCGTGCGCCCGCGACGTCGGGTGGCGCAGGCTCGAACCTCGTCGGCGGACTCGCTGCCGCCGACGGGTTCGCGATCATCCCCGAAAACGTCGAGGAGGTCGCGGCGGGCGACCTCGTCGAGGTGGCGGTCACGCGATGACCGGCATGGACGCGATCATCCTCGCGGGCGGCCGCGCCGGCCGGCTCGGGGCGCGTCGAAGCCCGACCTCGTGGTCGGCGGTCACCGGCTGCTCACGACCGCGATCGACGCGGCGCGGTCGGCCGGGTTCGAGCACGTCGTCGTCGTCGGTCCGCCGTCGCTCGAGGCACCGGGATGCCTCGTGGTGCGCGAGGACCCGTCGCTGCATCTGCGCCCCGCCCGCTCGGCCGACGACTCGAGGCATCCGCACACTGGAAACGCGGGGACTCGCCTGCGCGTGCGGCACGTAGGGTGGATGCATGACGACGCTCGCGCTCGGCATGCCGACGATCAGGCGGTCGCCCACCGTGGCACCGTCGGTCGAGGGTCGCCCCGACGTGCCCGGCCTCGTCGACCGCTTCGGCCGGGTCGCCCACGACCTGCGCGTGTCGATCACGACCGCGTGCTCCCTGCGGTGCACCTACTGCATGCCCGCCGAGGGGCTCCCGCTCGTCCCGCGCGACGAGCTGCTCTCGGCGCGTGAGATCGGTCGTCTCGTCGGCATCGCCGTGCGCGACCTCGGCGTGCGCGAAGTGCGGTTCACGGGAGGCGAGCCGCTCACCCGCGCCGACCTCGTCGACATCATCGCGCTGAGTGCGGCCGCGGCACCCGGCACGCCGCTCGCACTCACGACGAACGGCATCGGGCTCGACGCCAAGGCCGACGCCCTCGCCGCCGCCGGTCTCACGCGCGTGAACGTGTCGCTCGACACGCTCGACCGCGAGCACTTCGCCCGGCTCACTCGCCGCGACCGCCTGCCGCGCGTGCTCGACGGCATCGCCGCGGCGCACCGCGCCGGGCTCGGGCCGCTCAAGATCAACGCCGTCGCGATGCGTGAGACGCTCCACGACGCGCCGACCCTGCTCGCGTGGGCGATCGAGCACGGATGCCGCCTCCGCTTCATCGAGCAGATGCCGCTCGATGCCGACAAGACGTGGGTGCGCGAGAACATGGTCGACGCGGAAGAACTCCTCGCCGTCCTCGGCGAGCGCTTCGCGCTCGAACCGATCGGTCGCGACGACCCCGCGGCGCCCGCAGAGGAATGGCTCGTCGACGGCGGCCCCGCGACCGTCGGCATCATCGCCTCGGTGACGCGTTCGTTCTGCGGCGCGTGCGATCGCACGCGCCTCACCGCCGAGGGCTCGGTGCGCTCGTGCCTCTTCGGTGACGACGAGACCGACCTGCGCGGGCTGCTGCGCGGCGGGGCCGACGACGCCGAGATCGCCGATCGCTGGCGTGCCGCCATGTGGGGCAAGAAGGCCGGGCACGGCATCGACCACGAGGACTTCGTGCGCCCGCTGCGCTCGATGGGCGGGATCGGTGGCTGACATGGAATCGCTGACCGTGCGCTACTTCGCCGCGGCCGCCGACGCCACGGGCGTCGAAGAGGAGACGCTGGCGCTCGACGCCGTCGGGAGCACGGTCGGGGAGCTCCGCGACCTGCTGGTCGACCGGTATGGCGCCGCGATGGCCCGGGTCGTAGCGAACGGCTCGTTCCTCGTCGACGGTGTCGTGCAGCGCGACGCGTCGGCGCCCCTCGGCTCGAGCGTCGACGTGCTGCCACCGTTCTCCGGCGGCTGACGCGAGCGGCCTCGGGGCGCTCGCCGCCTTGGGTGCGGCTCGGGTGCGGCTCCTCCTGCACCCCGAGGAGCCTTCCCAACGGCCGTTTCCTCGATCTGAAGCGACCTTCTCTCGCGCCATCCCGGTGCCGAAGCGCCCAAAGCTCAGAGGTTCACCCATTCCGTGGCGCCGCCCTCGAGGTACTGGCGCTTCCAGATCGGGGTGCGCTCCTTGACTCGGTCGACCAGCAGGGCGCACGCGGCGAACGCCTCGGCGCGGTGCGGCGCCGCCACGCAGGCCACGAGTGCGACATCGCCGATGGCGAGCGCTCCCACCCGGTGCGCGGCCCCGACGCGGAGCCCCGTCTCGCGCGCGACCTCGACGCATGTCTCGCGCAGGAAACGCTGCGCGTCGGGATGCGCCTCGTAGTCGAGGGCGGTCACGGACGCCCCGTGGTCGTGATCTCGGATCACGCCCTCGAACGACACGACCGCACCGTCCCGACGCGTGGTGACGAACGACTCGATCGCCACCCGGTCGAGCGGCTCGGTCGTGACGAGGGCGAAGACGTCGTGCTCAGGCATTCGAGACCTCCGTGTGCGCGGGGCGGGGCGCGTGGTCGCCGCCCGCGAGCTGGTCGACGACGTGCGGCAGCAGGTCCGCGAGCACGCCGAGCCCGTCGGCGACGCCGCCCCCTGAGCCGGGCAGGTTCACGACGACCGTGCGCCCCGCGATCCCGGCACGAGCCCGGCTGAGCGCGGCGGTGGGCGTCGCCGCGCGTCCCGCCGTGCGGATGGCCTCGGCCACGCCGGGCAGCTCCTGGTCGAGCACCGCGAGCGTCGCCTCGGGCGTGCGGTCGGTCGGGTTCACGCCCGTACCGCCGGTCGTGATGAGCACCGACGGCGACGCGGCGACGGCTCCGCGCACGGCATCGGCGACGTCCGCGTCGGCGACCACGACCGGCTCCGCGGTCTCGAAGCCGCGCTCGCGCAGCCACCCGACGATGACGGGCCCGGTGGTGTCGTCGGCCGCACCCGCGGCCGCGCGAGTCGAGACCACGAGCACGAGCGCGGTGCGACCTGCCGGCGACGTGTCTGCCGAGGCATCCGTCGGGCCTTCGACGGCCGCCGAGTCCGCGGCATCCGCTCTCCAGACGCCACGCTTGCCGCCGCGCTTCTCGACGAGTCGGATGCCGCCGAGCCGTGCCGCCGGGTCGACGGCTTTCACCATGTCATGCAGCGTGAGCCCGGCGATGGCGACGGCCGTGAGCGCCTCCATCTCGATGCCGGTGCGCGCGGTGGTCGAGACCGTGGCCCGAATCGTCACCGCGGCGTCCTCGAAGCCGAAGTCGATCGACACCGCGTCGAGCGGCACGATATGCGCGAGCGGGATGAGCTCGCTCGCTCGCTTCGCGCCCGAGATGCCCGCGATGCGCGCCGTCGGCAGCACGTCGGCCTTCTTCAACCCGTCGCTGCGCACGAGCCCGACGACCTCGGGAGTCGTGTCGAGCCGTCCCTCGGCGATCGCGACGCGACGGGTGACGGGCTTCGCGCCCACGTCGACCATGCGTGCGCGGCCGTCGTCGTCGAGATGCGTGAGCGATGTCATAAGAGCACGGTATCGACCACGGCGCCCGCGTCGAGTTCGGTGACGTCCTCGGGCACCACGATGAGCAGGTCGGATGCCGCGAGCGCGGCCACGAGGTGCGACCCGGGCCCGCCCACCACGCCCGCCCGCCCGTCGTCGGTACGGCGCCCGCGGAGGAACTGCCTCCTGCCCGCCACCGACGTGAGCGGCTCGGCGAGCTCGAGGCGTTCGGTCGCCGCGGGCGGTAGTCCCGCGATCGCCCGCAGCGACGGCGCGACGAACAGCTCGAACGACAGCTGCGCGCTCACGGGATTGCCCGGGAAGCCGATCACGGGCACGCCGCGATACGCGCCCGTCGCCTGCGGGCCGCCGGGCTGCATCGCGACACTGCCGACCCAGCCCCCGGCGGGTTCGAGGAGCTCGCGCACGACCTCGAACGCACCCTTCGAGACGCCGCCACTCGTGATCACGAGCTCAGCCCCCGCCTCGCGTGCGGTGTCGAGCTCGGCGCGCAGCCGATCGACATCGTCGCGAACGCGACCCCCGTGCACCACGACCGCGCCGGCAGCGCGAACCGCTGCGGCGAGCGCGACCCCGTTCGCGTCGGGGATCTCCCCCTGCCCGAGGGGGGTGCCCAGTGGAACGAGCTCGCTCCCCGTGCTTACGACCGCGACGCGCACGCGTTCGCGTACGAGCACTTCGGCGAGGCCGGATGCCGCAGCCGCCGCCAGGTGCCGGGAGGCGAGCCTGAGTCCGGCGGGCAGCACGTCGGAGCCGGCCTCGAGGTCGGATCCGGCCTCGCGCACGTATTCGCCGACGGCCCTCGGGTGGAGGATCAGCACGCCGGTCACGTCGCCGCCGACCTCTTCGGTGTCCTCCACCGGCACCACGGCATCGGCGCCGTCGGGCACGGGCGCGCCCGTCATGATCCGCACGGCCGTTCCCGGCTCGAGCGGGGCGGGGACCCCGGGTGCCGCAGCAATCTCGCCGACGACCGGCAGCGACACCGGGGCATCCATCACGTCGGCGGAACGCACGGCGAAGCCGTCCATCTGCGAGTTGCGGAAGGGCGGCAGCGCGATGGGCGATTCGACGGGCGACGCCGTGATGCGGCCGAGCGCGTCGGCGAGCGCGACCCGCTCGGTGGGGCGGGCGCCGAGTCCGGCGAGCAGCGACCGCACGAACGCGGCGTGCTCATCGACCGGGATACGTGCGCCCATCAGTACCTCGCCACGGCCGGATCGACCGTGCGCGACCAGGCGTCGATGCCGCCGGCGAGATTGCGCACGACCTCGAAGCCGCTGATCGCGAGTTGCTGCGCCGCCCGCTGCGAGCGCACCCCGAGGTGGCAGTAGACGACGACGGATGCCGCGGGGTCGAGCTCACCGACCCGCTCGCCGAGCTCACCGAGCGGGATCAGCACCGATCCGGGCAACGCCGCGATCTCCGCCTCCCACGGCTCGCGCACATCGACGAGGAGCGGTGGGGCGGCCGACGCGAGCTCGTCGGCGAGCTCCGCCGCCTCCACCGCCGTGGGTATCGCTGGCCGAGTAGCAGACGAAGGAGGCGAATCGAGACTCGCCGGCGGACCTGCTGGTCTCGATACGGCCGCTTCGCGGCCCACTCGACCACCGGAGGATGCGGCCGCTTCGCGGCCCACTCGACCACCGGAGGCATCCGTCGCCCGCCGGTACCTGATCTCCCGGGTGCGGCCGCTGAGTGCGTCGTAGACGAGGACCCGTCCGATCAGCGGCTCCCCGATGCCGGTGAGGAGCTTCAGCGCCTCGCCCGCCATCATGCCGCCGGTGACCGTGCAGACCGTCGGGAGGATGCCGTCGATCTCGCAGCTGAGGCCTCCGTCGGCGGCCGGCTCGGGGAACAGGTCGCGATAGGAGATGCCGCGTTCCTCCCACGAGACGCCCACCTGCCCCGAGAACCTCGCGGCGGAGCCCCACACGAGCGGGATGCCGGCACGTGCCGCGGCGTCGTCGGCGACGTAGAGGGTCGGCAGGTCGTCGGTGCCGTCGATCACGAGGTCGGCGTCGGCGAGCAACGCGTCGGCGTTCTCCGCGGTGAAGCGGTGCGGCACGGGATGCACGGCGGTCTCGGGGGAGAGCGCCGCCGCGGCATCCTTCGCCGAGTCCACCTTGGTGCGCCCGACGTCGGCGTGCCCGTGCAGGAGTTGGCGGTGCAGGTTGGTGACGTCGATGACGTCGTCGTCGACGATGGTGAGGCGGCCGACGCCCGCGGCGACGAGCGCGGGCACGACCGCGCTGCCGAGTCCGCCGGCGCCGAGCACCACGATGTGCGCGTCGGCGAGCCGGCGCTGGCCGGCCGCCCCGAAGCCCGGCAGCACACGCTGGCGCGCGTACCGCGCGGAGGCGGGATCGATCACGTCGTCCATCCTTCGATTCTCGCAGGCGGCGGCACCGTGGCCTATCCGGCGGAAGGGGAGCTGGTCGACCGGTCGCGGGCTGCGGGCCGCGCGGTGCGCTCCGCGCGATCGCGGATGCCGCGCAGCATCCGCTCGGTCATCAGGAAGCTCACCATCTCGACCGGCTCGACCAGCGCCGCCGCCCACCCGGTGAGGTACGCGTATCGCTCGCGGACGACGAGTCGCGTGGAGCCGTCGGACCGCGGCATGAGGACGAACGCCCAGGTGAAGTCGTACGGCGCGCCGGCGCCGGTGCCGGCACCGCCCGTGCCTGCGCCGGCACCCGTGCCGTCGATCGCGACGGCCCCGCGCAGCACGAGATGCCGCTCCGCTTCGAGCGCGGCGACCGTCAGCGCCACCCCTGGGGCGAGGTCGACGGCGTCGCCCACGGCCTGCATCTGCAGATCGGGGACGATGCGGTCTGCGGTGCTGATCTCGACGCCGACGAGGTTCTCGAGCCAGTCGTAGCTGTAGAAGCCGCCCCGATTCTGGCCGAGCTGCGCGATCCACGGCCACACGTCGGCCGGCCCCGCATCGATGGAGATGGCCCGAGTGGCCACGAGGTCGGGATCGGAGAGCAGGTCGTCGCCCGGCAGCGCCATGCGCAGCTCGTCATCGCTCGCACCCCAACGCAACGACGCCCGACGAAGCAGCACGACCGCCCCGACGGCCGCCGCGACGACGGCCACGCCCGTTGCCATCCCACGAATCCACCCCATCCGCCCAGTATTCCAACCCGATCGCACCAGGACAACGGATGTCGCGAGCGGCCTGCTGGCTATCCTTGCCGGGAGCACGAGCGTGCGACATCCGCCCGCACCCGTGACGCAGCGCGAAGGGAGCCGACCATGGCCGCAGCGCCGTCGACCTACTCGGTCCACGCCATGAGCACGAACGGCGGGAGCGCCGCCGTGACAGCCGGGAACGAGACGATCCCGTTCGACGCGAGCTGGGGCCGCGACGAGCCGTCGGGCCTCCCCGGGCCGGCCGAGCTGCTCGCCGGCGCGTTCACGGCATGCCTGCTGAAGAACCTCGAACGCGCCGGCGCCCTGCTCGGCTTCTCGTACGAGTCGGCGGAAGTCGACGTCGTCGCCCGGCGTCAGGACGCGCCGCCGAAGTTCGTCGAGCTCCGGTACGAGCTGCGTATCGTCACCTCCGAGACGCAGCACCGCGTCGACCTCGTGCACCAGAACCTGCGGAAGTTCGGCACCGTCTACAACACCCTCGCTGCGGTCTGCGACGTCGACGGCACCGTGGTTCCCGTGGCGCCGACCGACGCTTGAGGCGGCGACGGCCGACTCCCGCGCAAAGCCCGCCTTCCGCGATCGCGGGTAGAATACCGCCATGCATGCGCATCTGCAGATGAGATCGTGACACAGTTCCGCATCAGCGAAGCGGCCGCGCTGCTCGGCGTGAGCGACGACACCGTGCGGCGCTGGGCCGAGCAGGGCCGGCTCGCCGTCACCCGCGGCGCGAACGGCATGCGGGTCGTCGAGGGCGCCGACCTCGTGCCGCTCATGGAGGAGCTCGGCTCCGGCGGCGCACTCGCCGAAGCGTTCCCCCTCGCGCGGGCGTCGGCGCGAAACCGCTTCGTCGGCCTCGTCACGCGCGTGCAGCGCGACGGCGTCATGGCACAGGTCGACCTGCAGGCCGGCCCGTTCCGGATCGTCTCGCTCATGAGCGCCGAAGCCGCCGACGAGCTCGGCCTCGAGCCCGGCGTGCTCGCCGCGGCGAGCGCGAAGGCCACGACCGTGTCGATCGAGCTGCCGCCGGGGCCCGACTCGTGAGGCGCCACGGCGCGCCCGCGCCGGTGCTCGTGGTCGCCGTCGCCACTGTCCTGGCCGGGTGCGCGACCGGCGAGGCACCCGAGGCCCCGTCGTCGGATGCCGTACCGTCGACGGTGACCGTCTTCGCCGCCGCCTCCCTCACGCAGGTGTTCGACACGCTCGCCGAGCGGTTCGAGTCGACGCATCCGGGCGTCGGCGTCGTGCTGACCTCGGGCGGGAGCGGCGCGCTCGCCCAGCAGATCGTGGCGGGCGCGCCGGCCGACGTGTTCGCGTCGGCCGCCGAGGCCCCCATGCAGACGGTCGTCGACGCCGGGCTCGCCGAGGCTCCCGTGGTGTTCGCGACGAACACGCTCGAGCTCGTGGTGCCGGCGGGCAACCCCGTCGGCGTCTCCGGTCTCGACGACCTCGCTCGGGCGGAACTCCGGATCGCCCTCTGCGACGCCTCCGTGCCGTGCGGTGCGGCCTCCGTCGAGCTGCTCGCGCGACGGGGGGTGACCGCCGCGCCCGACACGCTCGAGACCGATGTCACGAGCGTGCTCACGAAGGTCGTGCTCGGCGACGTCGATGCCGCCCTCGTGTACCGCACCGACGTGATCGCCGCGGGCGGCGCGATCGAGGGGATCGACGCGCCGGGCGCGGCATCCGTCGTCAATCGCTACCCGATCGCGGTGCTGGCGGATGCCGCGAGCCCCGCCGCGGCCGAGTTCGTCGCGTTCGTGACGGGCGTCGAGGGGCGCGCCGCACTCGACGCGGCGGGGTTCGGCGCACCGTGACTGCACCCACCCGCCGGCTTGCCTCCGGCCCCGGCGGCCGGCTCGCCTGGCCGATCGCCGCCCTGGCCGCCGTCGCACTGGCCCTGCTCGTGCTGCCGCTCCTGTCGCTCGTGCTGCGCGCGCCGTGGGCCGACCTGCCCCGTCTCCTGGCGCGCGAGTCCGTGCTGCAGGCCCTGGTGCTGTCGTTCGGCACGGCGCTCGCGGCGACCGCCGTGTGCCTCGTGCTCGGGGTGCCGCTTGCGACCGCGCTCGCACGCGCGAGCGGCTGGCCGACGCTGGCGAGACGACTCCTGCGGGCCGCGGTCACGGTGCCGCTCGTGCTGCCGCCCGTGGTCGGCGGCATCGCGCTCCTGCAGCTCCTCGGGCGGCGGGGCGTCGTCGGCGGCCTCCTGGACGACTGGTTCGGCATCGCGGTGCCGTTCACCACGGGGGCGGTCGTCATAGCGCAGGTCTTCGTGGCGATGCCGTTCCTCGTGTTCGCGGTGGAGGGCGCGCTGCGCACGGCCGACCGTCGCACCGAGCTCGCCGCCGCGACGCTCGGCGCCTCGCGGTGGCAGGTCTTCCGGCACGTGACGCTGCCGCTCGTCGCCCCCGGAGTGGCCGCGGGCGCCGTGCTCTGCTTCAGCCGCGCGCTCGGGGAGTTCGGCGCCACGATCACGTTCGCCGGGTCGCTGCCCGGCGTCACGCGCACCCTGCCGATCGCGAGCTACCTCGCGATGCAGTCCGATCCCGACGAGGCGATCGCGCTCGCGCTGCTCCTCCTCGCGGTGTCGATCACGGTGCTCGTCGGACTCCGCGACCGGTGGCTGCCCGGAGTGCGCGGATGACGCGGACGCCGCGACCCGCCCTCCACGTCGACGTGCACGTCGCGCGCGGGAGCCTGCACGTCGAGGCCGCGTTCGACGCGGCGCCGGGGCATCCGCTCGCCATCATCGGACCCAACGGCGCAGGAAAGTCGACCGTGCTCGCCGCGATCGCGGGGCTCGTGCCGCTCGAGTCGGGCGCTGTGTCGATCGGCGACCGCGCCGTCGGCGCCCTGCCGCCCGAGGCCCGGCGCATCGGCGTCGTGTTCCAGGACTACGTGCTGTTCCCCCACCTCGACGTACGCGACAACATCGCGTTCGCAGCCCGCATGCGCGGCGGTTCGCGAGTGGCCGCCCGCGCAGCCGCCGAGCCCTGGCTCGAGCGTTACGGGCTGACTCCGCTCGCCGAGCGGTTCCCCGCCGAGCTCTCGGGTGGGCAGGCGCAGCGCGTGGCCCTCGCCCGGGCGCTCGCCGCCGAGCCGGAGGTGCTGCTCCTCGACGAGCCGATGTCGGCGCTCGACGTGGAGGTGCGCGCGGAGATGCGCTCCGAGCTGGCGACGCACGTGCGCGAGTTCGGCGGCGCCACGGTGCTCGTCACCCACAGCACGGCGGATGCCGCAGCGCTCGCCGACTCGGTCCTCGTGCTCGAGGCGGGCGGGGTGACGCAGCGCGGCGCGCTCGCGGACCTGCGCGCCGCGCCGGCGACGCCCTACGTGCAGCGGATGCTCGCGGCCGCAGCCGAGTGAGACGGCGGCGCCTACGACCGCGGCGTGTCGAACCGCACCGCGCGCACGAGTCCTTCGTCCAGTTCGTTCCACGCGTCGGCTTCGAACCGGAACTCGGCGACCGCGCAGGTCGGCATGTGCCCGATCTCGTCGGTGAACCGGTGCACGAGCGACGTCATCTCGGGATTGTGGCCGACGACGAACGCCGTGCCCACCGAGGACTCGACTTCTCCGATGACGCCGAGCAGGCCCGACGCCGACGTCGCGTAGAGCCGCTCGTCGGCGACGATCCCGTCGCGGTCGATTCCCAGCGCTTGGGCGATGAGTTCCGCCGTCGTCAGTGCCCGCACCGCCGTGCTCGACAGGATGAGGTCGGGCGCGAGGCCTCGCGAGGCGAGCCGCCGGCCCATCCTCGGCGCATCGCGGCGCCCGCGGTCGTTGAGCGGCCGCTCGTGGTCGGCGAGGCCGGGGTGGTCCCAGCTCGACTTCGCATGGCGCACCAGCACGAGCGTCTTCATCAGCGCAGCCCGACCCCCGTCGCCACCTCGAGCACGCACAGCGCGGCGAGCCGCACGGTGCGGCCGTCGGGGGCGTCGGCGGTGGCATCCACCTCGGCGAGGTCGACCGACTCCACCGCCGGCGCGGCACCGGCCGCACGCGACGCCGCCCGCAGCTCCCACGCCGAGATGCCGCCGGGCACCGAGGCCGGGCAGCCGGGAGCCACCGACCGGTCGCACACGTCCACGTCGAGGTCGACGTGGACGGGCCCGCCCGCCGCCCCGGCGATCTCGAGCGCCTCGGCGAACACGTCCGTGATCGGGCGGCGGTGCAGTTCGTCGCGGTGCACGACGGTGATGCCGAGCTCCTCGGCCCGGTCGGCGTAGTGCCGCGAGTTCGCGAAGTCGGCGATGCCGAGCTGCACCACCCGCCTGCCGTCGAGGCCGGCCTCGATGAGCCGGCGCACGGGCGAACCGTTGCTGACCCCGTCGCGCAGGTCGTAGTGGGCGTCGAGCGTGATGAGCCCGGCGGTGCCGAGCCGGTCGCCCCACACGCCGAGCGCCACCGGCATCGTGAGCGAGTTGTCGCCGCCGAGCGCCATGACGACCGTCGAACGCTCGCTCGCCGTGGCCGCAGCCGCGCGCACGCGTGCCTCGCCATCTGGCCCGTCGGGCTCCTCGACATCGCCCGCGTCGACGAGCGTCAGGACATCGACGTCCTCCGCCTCCTCACGTGAGGGCGAACCGCGGTCGGGCATGAGTGCCGGGCTGTACCGTCGCAGCGCCTCGCGGATCGCCGCGGGGGTCGCGTGCGCCCCCGTGGGCGACAGCGAGGTGCGCCACGTCGGCGCGCCGAGCAGCACGAGGTCGGCGGTCTCCCCGGCTTCGAGGTCGGCGAGCGCCGGCCAGTCGCCCGCACGGGGCCACAGCGGATCGTGCGAGAGCGTCACCATCTCACGACGCTGGCAATGGCGGATACCGCCGGCCGAGGCATCCGTCGACCGCCGTGTCTGCGATTCCGGACGCACACCGACGCGCCCCGATACGCCTCAGCCACCCGCCGGCGGCGAGGTCTCGTCGAGCGCGCGCCGGATCTCGCGGTACTCGTCGGGTGTGACCTCTCCACGCGCGAGCCGCTCCTCCAGGATGGCCCGGGCGTTGCTCCGGGGCGGCTGTCCGTGCGTCGGCGGCTGCCCCGGCGGTGGCCCTGAGGAACCGGACGTGAACGATCGCACCACCAGCACGACGAGCGCGGCGATCGCGAGCAGCCCGAACAGGATCAGGATCCAGCCCCAGCCCATGCCGTAGCCGTAGTCCCACATCATGCACCATCACCTCCGATACCGACGGGAGCGGAGCCGCCCCCTTGGGCTCATGCTACGCCCGGCGTCCGGTCGGGCGTCAGGCTCGTGGCACTGCGATGGTCAGCCTCGAAGCGCCGCGAGCAGTTCGCGCTCGCGCTCCGCGCTGAGGCCCGCGCCGCGCGGGCGGTCGAGCCCTTGGGCGAGTTCCCACTCGAGCACGTCGCTGAGCAGGTCGTCGAGCGGCCGCAGCCGGAGTCCAGCGGCGCGGGCGGCGGCGTTCGACCGGTCGAGGAACGCGTTCCACTCGGGGTCGGCGATCCACAGCGGGAGCGAGTCCTGACCGGACCACTCGGCGACCCCCTGCGCTCCGAGCCATTCGGGCGAGACCGCGACGACCTCGCCTCGGTGCCCACCGATCGCCCGGGAGCGCTCGAGCCAATCGGCGAACGTGACCCGGTCGCCGACCGCGTTGAACCGGCCCGTCAGCCCCCGCTCCACCGAATCGAGCGAGAAGCGCACGAGGTCGCCGACGTGGATCGCCTGCACTGGTGCATCGAGGATGTCGGGCACGAGCATCGGCTCATCGTCGCGGGCGGCGCGCGCGACCCAGTACCCGCTGCGTCCCGAGGCATCGCCGGGCCCTGCGATGAGGCCGGGCCGGATGACGAGCAGCCGGTCGCCGAGCGCTTCGCGGTAGGCGAGCTCGATCGCCGACTTCGCCTCGCCGTACGTCTCGGGCGTCGACACGTCGGACTCGAGCGGTGGCAGCAGTTCGGCGGACTCATCGGCACCCGGCTCGTCGTGCCGAGCGTAGACGCTCCCCGATGAGATGAACGTCCAGTGCCGGGCGTGCGGCGCGAGGCCGGCGGCCGCACGCCGGGCGAACCCGGGCTGGCGGGTCACGTCGATCACGGCGTCCCATTCCTGACGCGCGACCTCGTCGTACGCGCCGGACTCCGACCGGTCGGCCCGCACCAGCCGCGCACCGTCGGCGACGTCGCCCGCTTCGCCTCGCGCGAGGCACGTCACGCGATGCCCCCGGCCGATGGCCTCCCTCGCGAGTTCCCGTCCGAGCCATTGCGTGCCACCGAGGATGAGCAGGTCCATGGGTTCATCCCAGCATGAGACGGATGCCCCGCGCCCGCCTGTTCTCGCAGCGCGAACCCGCTCAGCCCGCGGGGACCGCCTGGGCCGAGGCATCCGCGCGCCGACCCTCGATCATGCGGATGCCGAGCTTGCGCAACTCCTCGACCCAGACGACCACCGAGGCCATGCCTGCACACACGAGCCAGTGCTCGAGGCTGAGGCTCTGCGTGCTGAACGCCACCTGCAGCGGCGGCAGCGACACCACCGCGATCTGCAGCAGCACGGCGAGCACGACCGCACCCCAGAGCCACCGGTTCGCGAAGAGCGCTCGGAACGCGCTCGAGGTGGCCGAACGCGCGTTGAACGCCGTGAGCAGCCCTGCGAACACGAGCGTCGTGAAGCCCGCGGTGCGCGCGGTGTCGAAAGAGTTCGTGCCGCCGGGGATGAGGCCGCCCGGCAGGAAGATGTCCATCGTGAGCAGCGTGATGACTGATATCACGAGGCCCGTGGTGCCGATGCCGATCCACATGCCCGAATCGATCGCCCGGTCATGGATGCCGCGTGGCGGCCGCGTCATGACGTCGTCGATCTCGGGGTCGACGCCCATCGCGAGCGCCGGACCCGAGTCGGTGACGAGGTTCATCCAGAGGATCTGCGTGGCGAGCAGCGGCAGCACGAGCCCGTCGCCGCCCGCCTCGGTGAATCCGAGCACCCCCGCGAACACGACGCCGAAGAAGACCGTGAGCACCTCGCCCATGTTCGAGTAGAGCAGGTAGCGCAGGAACTTGCGGATGTTGTCGAAGATCACCCGGCCCTCGCGCACGGCGTGCACGATGGTCGCGAAGTCGTCGTCGGCGAGCACCATCTTGGCCGCCTCCTTGGTGACCTCGGTGCCCGCGATGCCCATGGCGATGCCGATGTCGGCGGATTTCAACGCGGGGGCGTCGTTGACGCCGTCGCCTGTCATGGCGACGATCTGGCCCTCCGCCTGCAGGGCATCGACGATGCGCAGCTTGTGTTCGGGCGCCACGCGCGCGAACACCGACACGGTGCGCACGGCGTCGCGCAGCTGGTGCTCGTCCATGCCGTCGATGCGGGCGCCGGGCAACGCGATGCCCTCCTCGTCGATGATGCCGAGGTCGCGCGCGATGCGGGAGGCGGTCGCCGGATGGTCGCCCGTGATCATGATGATCCGGATGCCGGCGGCGTGCGCCTCGGCGATCGCCGGTCGCACCTCGGGGCGCGGCGGGTCGATGATGCCCACGACACCGGCGTAGACGAGTCCCTCCTCCGAGGACTCGTCGAACGATGCCGCGTCCGGGGCCCCGCCCGTGGCCGCGAGTTCGGGCGCCAGGCGGTACGCGACCCCGAGGGTGCGGAACGCCTCCTCCGACAGCGCCTCCATGTCGGCGAGGCAACGGGCCCGCCGCACGGGGTCGAGCGGCACGATCTCGGTGCCGACCTGCAGCCTGGTGCAGTGCCGCAGCAGCACGTCGGGCGCACCCTTGCTCAGCACGACGAGGTCGCCGTTCTCGTGGCGATGCGCCGTCGACATCATCTTGCGCTCGGAACTGAACGGCACCTCGCCCACGCGGCCGTAGTGCGCCGCCTCCTCCGCGGTGCCGGCGAGCTTGCCGGCCGCGACGAGGAACGCCGCCTCGGTCGGGTCCCCCTCGATCTCCCACATGCCGTCGCGTTCGGCGAGCTGCGCGTCGTTCGCGAGCGAGCCGACGCCGATCACGATCTGCGCCTCGGCGAGCAGGGGCCCCTCGCCGAGCTCCAAGCCCTTCGACGTGGCGCGGCCCATCGGCGCGTAGCCGACGCCGCCGAGGTCGACGGTGCCCGATGCGGTGACGATCCGCTGGATGGTCATCTGGTTCGTCGTGAGCGTGCCGGTCTTGTCGGTGCAGATGACGGATGCCGATCCGAGCGTCTCGACGCTCGAGAGCTTCTTCACCACCGCGTTCCGCTTCGCCATGCGCTGCACGCCGAGGGCGAGCACCAGCGACAGGATCGCCGGAAGGCCCTCGGGCACGGCGGCCACGGCGAGCGAGACGCCGAGCAGCAGCACGGTCACGAGGTCGGCGGGCGAGCCGATCCCCTGCACGAGCGCGACGGTGATCATCACGACGATCGCGATGATCACGACGATGCGGCCGAGCATGCGACCGAGATGGGCGACCTCGTCCTGCAGGGGCGTCGGCTCCTCCACCGTCTCGTCGAGCATGGTGGCGATCGCACCCATCTCGGTGGACATGCCGGTGGTCGTCACGATCGCCCGGCCCGTTCCGCGGCTCACCGCCGTGCCCTTGTGGACCATGTCGAATCGGTCGCCGAGCGGCACCTTCGCGTCGATCGTGTCGACGCGCTTCTCGACGGCCTCGCTCTCGCCGGTCAGCGACGCCTCGGCGACTCGGAGGGAGTTCGCGCGGAACAGGCGCGCGTCGGCACCGACCTGGTCGCCCTCGGCGAGCACGAGGACGTCGCCCGGCACGAGGTCGCTGCTCGGCACGGTGTGCAACTCACCGTCGCGGAGCACGGCCGAGTGCGCCTGCGTCATCACGGCGAGCGCCGCCACGGCGCGTTCGGCCCGTGATTCCTGCACAAGACTGAGCGCCGCGTTCAGCAGGATGATCGCGACGATCACGATCGCGTCGATCGGCCAGCCCTCGGCGCCCTCGATGATCCACGCGATGAGCGAGATCACGACCGCCGCGACCAGCAGCAGGATGAGCGGGTCGGTGAACTGCGCCACCACCCGTCGCCAGAGCGGACTGCGCACGGCGCTGCGCAGTTCGTTCGGTCCATGCTCGGCGAGCCGCGCGGATGCCTCGTCCGACGTCAGCCCGCGTTCGGGATCGACACCCATGACGCGGGCGACGTCGGCGGCATCCGTTCGCACCGGGTCGAACGTGTCGGCGGACGCTTCCCGAGGACTCGTCATGCCTCCATCCTCGCAAGCCGCGACCGGAGTTGCCGGAAATCTCTCGCGAAGGCGGGAACAGATCGCGGGGGCGGTGCGTTCTTGGTGGTGAGCAATACCCACTGGGGGTATTCGCGAACCGGGTGGCAACGGAGGAAGATCGATGAGCATGACCCGAGATGACATGCACGAGCACCACGCCGGGCACGAGGGACACGACATGCCCGGCCACGACATGGCGGAACACGGCGGCCACGACATGGCGGAACACGGCGGCCACGAGATGGCGGGACACGGCGCTCATGGCGGCGGGCATGGCGGTCACGGCGACCATGTCGCCCAGTTCCGCCGCCTGTTCTGGATCATGCTCGTCGTCGCGATCCCGACGATCGCGTTCAGCCCCATGTTCGCCGGCATCATCGGCTACGCGCTGCCCGATTCTCCGCTGATCCCGTGGATCTCACCGGTCCTCGGCACCGTGATGTACTTCTGGGGCGGGCGCCCGTTCCTGACCGGCGCCTGGTCGGAGCTCAAGGCGCGCAAGCCCGGAATGATGCTCCTCATCGGCCTCGCCATCACCGTCGGGTACTTCGCGTCGCTCGGGGCGACGCTCGGCATCCTGCCCCACCACCTCGACTTCTGGTGGGAGCTCGCCCTCCTCATCGTGATCATGCTGCTCGGCCACTGGATCGAGATGCGCTCGATCGCGGCCACGTCGTCGGCGCTCGACGCCCTCGCTGCGCTGCTGCCCGACGAGGCCGAGCGAGTGGTCCCGTCGGACTCGGCCACCGGCGAGACGACCACCGAGACCGTCTCCCCGTCCGACCTCGTCGTCGGCGACATCGTGATCGTGCGTCCCGGCGGCCGCGTGCCGGCCGACGGCGACGTGATCGACGGCACGGCCGCCATGGACGAGTCCATGATCACGGGGGAGTCGAGCACCGTGAGCCGCGGGCCCGGCGACCACGTCGTCGCCGGCACCGTGGCCACCGACACGGCGATCCGCGTGCGCGTCGACGCGATCGGCGACGACACCGCGCTCGCCGGCATCCAGCGACTCGTCGCCGAGGCGCAGGCCTCGAGCTCTCGCGCCCAGCGCATCGCCGACCGGGCTGCCGGGTGGCTGTTCTGGTTCGCTCTCGGCGCCGCCGCGATCACCGCGGCCGTCTGGTGGGCCATCGGGCTGCCCGAGGAGGGCGTCATCCACACGGTCACCGTGCTCGTGATCGCGTGCCCCCACGCACTCGGCCTCGCCATCCCGCTCGTGGTGTCGATCGCGACCGAGCGGGCAGCCCGCGGCGGCGTGCTCGTCACCGACCGACTCGCGCTCGAGACCATGCGCACGGTCGATGCAGTGCTGTTCGACAAGACCGGCACGCTCACCAAGGGCGAGCCGGCGGTCACGGATGCCGCGGCCGTCCCGGGGCACGACCTCGACGACGTGCTCGCGCTCGCGGCATCCGCCGAGCACGACTCCGAGCACCCGCTCGCGAAGGCCATCGTCGCGCACGCCGGCCACCGGCAGCTCGCGACGGTCGCGGCATCGGGCTTCGAGGCATCCGCCGCCATCGGCGTGCGCGCCGAGGTCGGAGGTCGCACCGTGCACGTCGGTGGACCGGGCATGCTCGCTCGCGAGGGCCTCGATGCGGTCCCCGAGTCGCGGGAGTGGGCCGAGCGCGGATCGACCGTGCTGCACGTCGTCGTCGACGGCGAGGTCGCCGGCGCGATCGCCCTGGCCGACGAGGTGCGTCCGGAGTCGAAGGAGGCGGTCGACGCGCTGCACGCCCTGGGCCTGCGCGTCGTGATGATCACCGGCGACGCAGAGCCCGTGGCGCAGACCGTGGCGGGGCAGCTCGGCATCGACCGCGTCTTCGCGGGCGTGCGCCCCGAGGACAAGGCCGCCAAGGTGCAGGAGCTCCAGCACGAGGGCCTCAGCGTCGCGATGGTCGGCGACGGCGTGAACGACGCCCCGGCGCTCGCACAGGCCGACGTCGGCATCGCAATCGGCGCGGGCACGGACGTCGCGATCGCGTCGGCCGGCGTCATCCTCGCGTCATCCGACCCTCGCTCGGTGGTCTCGGTCATCGAGCTGTCGCGCGCGAGCTACCGCAAGATGACGCAGAACCTGTGGTGGGCCGCCGGTTACAACCTGATCTCGGTGCCGCTCGCCGCCGGTGTGCTGGCCCCGATCGGGTTCGTGCTGCCGATGTCGGTCGGCGCGATCCTGATGTCGCTGTCGACCGTGATCGTCGCGGCGAACGCGCAGCTGCTGCGCCGCCTCGACCTGCGTCCCGAGGCATCGGCTCGTGCGGTGCTCGAGCGCGTCGGCTGACGGGAGCGCCGTTCACGACGCAGGAGAACGGGCCCCATCCCGCCGCCACGGCGGGGATGGGGCCCGGATTCCTGCGTTGTCGGGCATCCGCTCGCTCCAAGGGGCTACGCAGCCGACCCGGCTCTGGGCACGAGCCGCGCGGACGGGTAGCGTGCTGGGCATGGACGACTCGATCGCGGTGCTCGTCGCGGGCGCCGAACGCAGGCTGCTGGAACCCGAGGTGCGCCGCGACCCCGAATCACTCGGCGAGCTGCTGCACGACTCGTTCCGCGAGATCGGCAAGAGCGGCCGGCTGTGGACGCACGACGAGCTCATCGACGTGATGACTGGCTCCGACGCGGTCGAGCTGCAGTCGGCCGTCGTCACGGGTGAGCACGTCGAACTCGTGGCGCCCGACCTGGCCCTGCTCACCTACACGCTCGACGCGAATGGCGAGCGCAGTCGCCGCAGCTCGCTGTGGCGCATCTCGGGTGGTCGTCCGCGACTGGTGTTCCACCAGGGCACGCCGCTCGGCCCCGGCGTGGCCTGAGGCGACCGCAGGTCGGCGCCATCCGTCACTCGACCGACCGAAGCTGAAGTTCGCGCCGATGTCGATCCGGCCCCCTGCCCGTTCGACGACAGAGTGAGGCGGGCGCTTCGGCCCGCACCGACCGAGGAGGACGACGATGAAGTACATGCTGATCATGCGGGCGAACGAGCAGGGCATCGAGGCGTACCAGGAGATGGATCTCAACGAGGTCATCGCCGCGATGGGCCGCTACAACGAGTCCCTCATCAAGGCCGGCGTGCTGCTCGCCGGTGAGGGCCTGGCCGATGCCACGGAGGGGTTCGTGGTCGACTTCGACTCGACGCCGCCCGTGGTCACCGACGGCCCGTACGCCGAGGCGAAGGAGCTCTTCAACGGCTTCTGGATCATCCAGGTGTCGAGCAAGGAGGAGGCCGCGGAGTGGGCCAAGCGCTGCCCGCTCGGCCCCGGGGCGCGGCTCGAGGTGCGCCGCGTCACCGAGCTCGAGGACTTCCCGCAGGACAACGAGTGGATCCGGAAGGAAGCAGAGTGGCGCGACGAGGCCGAGGCCGGCCGACTGGCACGACCGGCTGAGTGATGCGCGCGGATGCCTCGGGCTCGGTCGAGTCGGCGTCCGACGCCGACGCCGACCAGGCCCGGCGCGCCCTCGCCGCCGTCTGGCGCATCGAATCGGCCCGCATCGTCGCCACGCTGACGCGCTTCACCGACGACGTCGGGCAGGCCGAGGACCTCGCCCAGGAGGCGATGCTCGAGGCCCTCCGGCAGTGGACCGAGGAGGGCGTGCCGAACAACGCCGGGGCGTGGCTCACGACCGTCGCGAAGCGGCGCGCCATCGACGGCTGGCGTCGCCGTGAACGGCTCGACGAGCGATATGCCGCAATGGCGCGCGATCTCGAGCAGCAGGGCGGCGAGGCATCCCGCGACTTCTTCGACCCCGACACCATCGACGACGACGTGCTGCGGCTCGTCTTCGTGGCGTGCCACCCGGTGCTGTCGCGGGAGGCGCAGATCGCGCTGACGCTCCGGATCGTGGGCGGCCTGTCGAGCGAGGAGATCGCACGCGCGTTCCTCGTGCCCGTCGCCACGGTGCAGCAGCGCATCGTGCGGGCGAAGAAGACCCTCGCGGCGGCGAACGTCCCATTCGCCGTGCCCGAGCCGCAGGACTACGCCGAGCGCCTGGGTTCGGTGCTGAGCGTGCTCTACCTGATCTTCAACGAGGGGTACCTCCCGGCTTCCGGCGAGGAATGGGTGCGGCCGGATGTCTCGGCAGAGGCCCTGCGCCTGGCCCGCATGGTCGCGAACCTCATGCCCCGCGAGCCCGAGGCGTGGTCGCTCGTGGCCCTCATGGAGTTCCACGCGTCGCGCTTCGCCGCGCGGGTCGCGCGCGACGGGACCCCCATCCCGCTCGACGAGCAGGATCGTAGCTGCTGGGATCGAGCGCAGATCGAACGCGGACGCATCGCCCTCGCCAGGGCTGACCGCATCGGCCGGGGCCGCGCCTCGTACGGGCTGCAGGCGGCGATCGCCGAATGCCACGCCGTCGCGCCCACGGCCGCCGACACCGACTGGGGGCGGATCGTGGTGCTCTACGAGGCGCTCGGACGCGTCGCGCCGTCTCCGGTGGTCGAGCTGAACCGCGCCGTCGCCGTGGCGATGGCCACCGGCCCCGCGAGCGCGCTGCGTCTCGTCGACGAGCTCGAGCGGAGCGGCAGGCTCGCGGGCTACCCCGGACTCCGCGCCGTGCGCGGCGAGCTGCTCGCCCGGCTCGGGCGAACGCAGGAGGCGCGCGGCGAACTCGAGACCGCCGCCCGGCTCACGGGCAACACGCGGGAGCGCGCCGCGCTTCTCGCGAAGGCGGCGGCCCTGCGCCCGACCGCCGGTTGAGGAGGCCGCTCGCGGTCGTCTCGAAACCCGCCTCCGCACGGGCCGGGTTTCGAGACGCGTCGCCTCCGGCGGCGCTCCTCAACCCGCGATCGGAGCCGCGCGCCGCAGCGCACGGCGCTCGCGCGCGCCCTCGACGAGGTTGTAGAGCACGGGCAGCACGATGAGCGTGAGCGCGGTCGACGAAACGAGGCCCCCGATCACCACGAGCGCGAGCGGCTGCGAGATGAAGCCGCTGTGGCCGGTGACCCCGAGTGCCATCGGCAGCAGGGCGAAGATCGTCGCGAGCGCCGTCATGAGGATCGGCCGCAGTCGTCGTGACGAGCCGTGCAGCAGGGCGTCGCGCACGTTCATGCCCCGGTGCCGGTACTGGTTCACGAGGTCGACGAGCACGATGGCGTTCGTCACCACGATGCCGACGAGCATGAGCACGCCGACGAGCGACGCGACACCGAGCGGGACGCCGGTGATCACCTGCAGCGCGATGGCGCCGGTGGCCGCGAACGGCACCGACACGAGCAGCAGCAGGGGCTGCAGGAGCGATCGGAATGTCGCCACCATGACGATGTACACGATGAGGATCGCCGCGAGCAGCGCGAGTCCGAGCTGCGCGAACGACTCGGCCTGGTCGGCCGCGACGCCGCCGATCGAGGCGGTCGCACCGGCCGGGAGGTCGGCGCGCTCGATGGCGGCCGTCACCTGTGCGGTGGCCGTGCCGAGGTCCTCGTCCTTCGGTGTCGCCGAAACGGTCGCGCTGCGCAGGCCCTGCACGGTCGTGACCGACGACGGCCCGTCGACCTCGCCGACGGTCGCAAGCGAGTCGAGCGGTACGAGGCCCGCAGGGGTCGGTACGTCGAGCGCCGAGAGCTCGCCTATCGTCGCGGGCGGGTTCTCGGTCGCCAGGTAGATCGTGAGCGTCTTCTCATCGATCACGACCGAGCCGGCGGACTGCGGCTGCGTGGCGGCCGAGACGTAGCCGCCCAGGGCGACCTCCGAGTAGCCCGCGGCCGCGGCATCCGTTCGGTCCACCTCGACGGCGATGTACCGGCGCGATTCCGACAGGTTCGACGTGGTCTGAGCGAGCGAGTCGAGCCCGTCGAGCTCCTCCAGCACCGACTCGGTCGCCGCGGCCAGGTCCTCGGCGTTCGATGCGGTGACGTCGACCTCGATGTCGGTGGAGGCGCCGAAACCGCTCGAAGCGGCGAGGGTGACCTCGCCGACGTCCTCGAGCTCGTCGAGTTCCGACCGCACCGATGCCTGCAGGGCATCCTGATCGGCGCCCTCGTCGGTGGTCACCGAGTACGTCACGGTCGCGCCGCCTCCGCCGCCGAGCACCGCCGCGAGACCGCGCCCGCCCGAGCCGATCGACGTCTGCACGGTCTCGACGCCCTCGGTGTCGCGGATCACCTTCTCGACGGGCTGCGACGCCTCGTCCATGGCCTCGAGGCTCGAGCCGACGGGGAGCTCCTGGGTGACCTGGAAGGTGTTCTGACCCGAGGAACCGAGGAAGTTCGTCTTCATGAACGGCGTGAGTGCGATCGTACCGCCGAGGATGAGCACGGCGATGATGATCGTGACCACGCTGTGCCGCAGCGTCCACTCGATGATCGGCAGGTAGCCGCGCTGCAGGCGCGACGGGTGCTCGAGTTCGTCGACGGTGCGCGCTGAGCCCGTCGGAGCGGCCGCGGGGCTCGTCTCCTCGACGAACGCGGCCGCCGCGATCTCCGCCTCGTCCTCGTGCCTGTGGACCCTGGCCGGCTTCAGGAACCAGTACGCGAGCACCGGCACGATCGTGAGCGAGACGAGCAGCGACGCGAGGAGCGCGATCGTGACCGTGAGCGAGAAGGGACGGAACAGCTCCCCCGTCACGCCCTCGACGAGCGCGATGGGCAGGAACACGGCGACGGTCGTGATGGTCGACGCCGTGATGGCGCCGGCGACCTCGCGCACGGCGCGGATGATCGTCGACGCCTTGTCGGCGCCCTCGACGAGGTGCCGCTTGATGTTCTCGATGACCACGATCGAGTCGTCGACGACGCGGCCGATCGCGATGGTGAGCGCGCCGAGCGTGAGGATGTTGAGCGTGTAGTCGGCGGCCTGCAGCCCGATGAACGTGATGAGCACCGACGTCGGGATGGAGATCGCGGTGACGAGCGTCGCCCGGATCGACATCAGGAACACGAGGATGACGAGGACGGCGAACGTGAGGCCGAGCAGGCCCTCGGTCGCGAGCGACTCGATCGACTGCTGGATGTAGGGTGCCTGGTCGAACACCACCGTGAACGTCGCGCCGGGGTTCGTCGTGTCGAGCGACGACTCGAGGTCGGGCAGCAGCGCCCGCACGGCGTTCGACACCTCGACGGTGTTGGCGGCGGGGAGCTTCGTCACCGAGATCGTGAGCGCGGGCTCGCCGTTCACGCGCGAGATGCTCGTCACCGGGTTGTCGGTGAGTTCGACGGATGCCACGTCGTCGATGGTCGTGGCGACGGTCCCTGAGCCCGTCGAGGGACCCGAATCCGCCGCAGCACCCGCGCCGAGCACCGGCAGGCCGGCGATGTCGTCGACGCTGCCGAGGCGAACGCCGGCCTGCACCGCGAATGTCGAGTCGCCCTCGGTGATCGTGCCGGCGGGGACGAGCAGGCCGTTCTGCTGCAGCGCATCGCGGATCGCCTGCTGCGTGAGGCCGCGCGCGGCGAGCTCTGCGGGCTCGGGGGTGATGGTGACGCGCTGGCCGACATCGCCGACGAGCGTCGACTCGCGCACGCCGTCGACGTCGTTGATCTCGCCGAGCGTGGTACGCGTGATCTCGTCGGACAACGCGCTCACGTCGTCGACGCCCGTCACGGCGACCGCGATGACGGGGAAGTCGTCGAGGCTCAGTGCGAGCACCTGCGGCTCGACGTCCTCGGGAAGGTCCGCGGCGATGCGATTGACCGCCGAGAGCAGCTTCTGCTCGGCGAAGGCGAGGTCGGTGCCGTAGGTGAAGCTCGCCGTGACCCGTGAGAGCCCGGTCGAGCTGGTGGTCGATGCGGTCTCGAGGCCGGTGATGCCCTGGATGGCCGTCTCGATCGGCGTGGAGACATCCGTGTTCACGACGTCGGGCGACGCGCCGGGATAGGCGGTGACGATCGACAGCTGCGGGAACGCGATCGACGGCGCGAGCTCCTGCTTGAGGTTCGTGAGCGAGATGCCGCCGAAGATCGCGACGACGACGGTGACGAGTGCGATGAGCGCCCGGTTCTTCATGCTGAGCGCGGCAAGCAGGTGCATACCCACGATTCTCGCAGGGGCATGATGGCCGGCATGTCACGGCCGGCTGTGAATCCACTCGGCGAGGATGCTGGACTCCGGCCTGCCGCCGCCGCTGACGTCGGACGAGCGTGGGGATGAGCAGATGACGTCGGCGGTCGCCGTGCGGCAGACGCCGTGGCCTCGTCCCGGCACCGGACCCGGCGCCTTTCGCAAGTCAGACGACCGAGGACAGCAACTCGGGTTCGGACTCCGCGACGGGCGCGTTGGCGAGCGACCGCCATGTGCGGGCGAGCGCCTGCACCGCGGCATCCGTGAGCTCGGGTGAGTAGCAGATGGGCAGGCGGATGAACCGCTCGAACGCCCCGTCGATGCCGAAGCGCGGCCCGGCCGCCACGAGGAGGCCTTCGCGGCGAGCTGCGAGCGCGAGCTGCGAGCTCACGGGCGCGCCGAGTCCGACCCACGTCACGATGCCGCCATCGACGTGCGGCACGTCCCACTCGGGGATCGCGTAGGCGAGCAACGCCTCGAGTCGGTCGCGTCCGGCGCGCAGCTGTTCCCGGCGGAGGTCGAGGATCTCGTCCATGCGTGCGAGCGCCCGCGTGATCATGAGCTGCTCGAGGATGGGCGTGCCGAGATCGCCCGGCGATCGCACGGCGAGGAGCCGCCGGATCAGCGGGCGCTCGGCGCGGATCCAGCCCACGCGCACGCCGCCCCAGATCGTCTTGCCGACCGAACCGATCATCACTGCCTGCCCGTCGGCTGCCATGGGCGGGAACTCGCCGACCCGGTCGATCGAGAGTTCGGCCGTGGTCTCGTCGGCCACCACGACGGTGCCCTGGCTCGCGGCCGCATCGAGCACCTGCTGCCGGGCGGTGCGACTGAGGGTGCGGCCCGTGGGGTTCTGGAAGTCGGGCATGAGGTACGCCATGGCGGGATTGGAGTGCCGGATCGCCTGCACGAGCGCCGCCGTCTCCTCGCGCTCGTCGGCGCCCGAAGCGCACGGCGAGGCGGGCACCGGCACGAGCCGCGCGCCGGCGGCCCGCAGCGCCTCGTACGCGTGCGGGTACGTGGGCACCTCGATGAGCGCTCGGTCGCCGCGGCCGATGATGGCGCGGGAGAGGAGCGCGATGGCGTGCTGGGCGCCGATCGTCACCATGATCTGCTCGGGCGTGGTCGGCAGCCCCCGCACCGTGTACCGGTCGGCGATCGCCGCGCGGAGCCCGGGCGTTCCGATCGGGTCGTAGCCGGCATCCGACAGGTGTGCGGGAAGGTCGTCGGCCGCCTGCCGAGCGAGCTCCGGCAGCCGGGGCAGCGCGGGCGGCGCGGCCTTGGAGAAGTCGAGGTATTCCGTCTCGAGGGGTGCGGGGAGCACCGCCGGAGCGCCCGGCAGGCGCGCGACACTGCCGGAGCCCCGCACGCTCTGCAGGAGGCCCTGCTCGCGGAGGTGCCGGTAGGCGGCCGTGACCGTCGTGCGGCTGCACCCGAGTCGATGGGCGAGATCGCGCTCGGCCGGAAGCCGGGTGCCGACCGCGATGCGCCCGTCGAGGATGAGGAGGCGGATGCGTTCGGCGAGTTCCTCGTAGGCGCTGCCCGCGCCGCGCCAGTCGCCGAGGAGCAACTCGAGCGAGCGAGCCGTGAGCGTGAGATCCGCCATCAGGCCACTCTAGGCGAATTGGCTTCTTGCGAGAAGGCCAATTTGAGAATTGGATTGCTGTCATGCCCCGCCCCTTCGTACGTCCCTCCGATTCCGCCCCGTTGCTCGCGCGTCGCCTCGTGCAGCTCTTCACCGGGCTGTTCCTCTACGGCATCGGCATTGCGCTCATCGTGCGCGGCGAGCTCGGCGTCGCCCCGTGGGACGTGCTCACGCAGGGCATCGCCAAGCAGACGGGCTGGACCTTCGGCGTCATCACCATCGTGACGAGCGCCGTCGTGCTGCTGCTCTGGATCCCGATCCGCCAGAAGCCCGGCTTCGGCACCGTGATGAACGCGCTCCTCGTCGGACCCTTCGCCGACGTCGGGCTCTGGCTCATCCCGCCGGGCCTCGACCTCTGGGTGCGCGTGCTGCTGCTTCCGGCCGGCATCGTCGTGGTCGCGATCGCCACGGGCCTCTACATCGGCGCCCAC
This sequence comes from Agromyces bauzanensis, assembly GCF_014645655.1. Lineage (GTDB taxonomy): Bacteria > Actinomycetota > Actinomycetes > Actinomycetales > Microbacteriaceae > Agromyces > Agromyces bauzanensis. The sequence goes on from NZ_BMMD01000003.1 coordinate 174,559, forward strand.
TTCGGTCCCGGTCCGCGCGACGGACTCATGACGGGCCTGCACCGCGTGACCGGCTGGAAGATCTGGATCGTGCGCACCGGCATCGAGGTCGTCGTTCTCGCCGCCGGCTGGCTCCTCGGCGGCAACGTCGGCATCGGCACGCTGGCCTTCGCCCTCCTCATCGGCCCCCTGTGCGGGTACACGATCCCGCTCTTCGCGATCAAGCGATCGAACCGGATGCCGCAGCCGGCCGCCGGAACCGCAGGCGTCGCCACTCCGGGCGAAGCGGATGCACCGACGCCGACCGGCCCCGTGGCATCCGTCACCGCCGCATCCTGACGTCGATCCTGCGCAGCCGCTGCAGCGTGCGCTCGGCGTGGACGGTCACCGCGTCACGCACGACTCGGCACCGGCCCGGCCGCCGTAGTTCGCAGCGAAGCGCTCGTCGGCCAGGTACATGTCGGCGAGTCCGAGGAAGTACTCCTTCGTCGGCTGGCCCCCGCCGGGGGGTCGATGCCCCGCTCGCACGCCGCCGTCCAGTCGCTGCCGAGCTGCACGTGCCCGCTGCTACCACGCCGTCTTGTCGGCGGCGCTCAGCCATCCCCCTCTGCGGATAGTTGCGTCCGGCCTACACGCGATATATCGTGAGTGCAAGGACGGACGCGATATATCGCGACTGGAGAGGGGAAGTACCATGACCATCGAGAAGTGGGTCATCGCACCCGGAGAGTCCCGGGTCATCGACCTCGAACTCGTACGCAAGCTCAAGGTGAGCCTCATCGGCGGGAAGGTCGACGTCATCGCCCACGATGAGCCAGGCGCCCGCATCGAGATCAGGGGCGTCACCGGCAAGGACCTCAAGGTCGAGATCGACGGCGACGTGCTCGAGATCGACCACCCCCAACTGCGCTGGGACAACTTCATCGAGGCGTTCAAGGGCTTCGTCGGCAGCGCCAAGGCCGAGGTGTCGATCCTGGCGCCGCGCACGGTCGCGCTGAAGCTCGGCGTCGTCTCGGGCGACGCGCTCGTCTCGGGCTTCGCCGGCGATGCGAAGCTCAACACCGTCTCGGGCGACATCGTGCTCGACAGCCACGAGGGCGATGTCGAGCTCTCGAGCGTCTCGGGCGAGGTCTCGGCGGGCAACCACACAGGTCGCATCACGGCGCACTCCGTCTCGGGTGACGTCGTCGCGACGGGCGACATCGTCGCGTTCAACGCCGACACCGTCGCGGGCAACATGATCATCGACACCGAGGGAACGCCCGACCGCATCGACACCAACACGGTCTCGGGCGACCTCACGGTGCGCTTCGAGCCCGGCACGGGTGCGCGGTACCGCATCAACACCGTGGGCGGCACGGTGCTGCTCGACGACATGACCGTCAAGGGCATGCTCGGCAAGGGCTTCGAGCGCGTCGTCGGCGAACTGTCCGGCCGCTGGCTCGACCTCGGCGCGAACAGCGTCTCGGGCAACATCTCCATCATGCGACGCGACGGCGGCAAGACCGGAACGACGGATGCCGCGGCCGGAGCCCGGGCGCAGGCCGGCGCGTCTCAGTCCGACCCGAGCGAGGGCGAGGCGTCGGCATGACTCCCCCCGTCTTCGCCCACGGCAACCTGCGCCTGTACCTGCTGGCGCTCCTGGAGGAGCGGCCGCGGCACGGGTACGAGCTCATCCAGGCGCTGTCCGAACGGTTCGGCGGCACCTACAGCCCGAGTGCCGGCACGATCTACCCGCGGCTCTCGAAGCTCGAGGAGGAAGGCCTCGTGACGAAGTCGACCGACGGGCGAAAGACCGTCTACGAGATCACGGATGCCGGCCGCGCCGAACTCGACGCCCGGCGCCACGAGCTCGACGCCATCGAGGACGACCTCACCGATTCGGTTCGACGCCTCGCCGACGGCGTGCGCGCCGAGGTGAACGACGCGATGCGATCGCTTCGCGCCGAGCTCGCGTCGGCCGCCCGCGAGGCGAAGCGCCAGGCCACGAGCGCCTCGGCGAGTGCCACGGCCGCCGCCAACGCCACCCACCTCGAGTCCGCCCGTGCGGTGCACGAGGCCGACCTCGCGATCAACGAGTTCCGGCAGCAGCTCCGCACCGACCTGCGCACGCACGCGCACCGGGGCAGCCTCGGGCCCGAGTCGGTGGCACTGCTGAAGTCGCGACTCGCTGAGGTGCGCGCCGACGTGCTCGCCACGCTCGCCGAGCGCTGAGCTGCGCCCGCAGGTCCTGGAACGGGTGGAGCGTGTCGGCGGGGCGTGATCCAATCGGTCCATGGCCGACATCACGCTCCACCCCTGGTCGCCGGACGACCTCGACCTGCTGCGTCGGGCGAACACGCCCGAGCTCATGGACCAGCTCGGCGGCGTCGAGACCGACGAGCAGGTGATCGCGCGGCACGAGCGCTACCTCCGCATGCAGCACGAGGGCACGGCCTTCCAGTTCCGCATCGAGATCCCGGGCCACACCGAGGGGGTCGGCGTCATCGGGTACTGGCAGCGCGAGCATCACGGTGAGCCGGTGCTCGAGGCCGGCTGGTCGGTCGAGGAGGCGTACCGCGGACAGGGCATCGCGCCGGCCGCAGTGGCCGCCATGCTCGAGCGCGCGCGGGCCGCGGGCGAGACGCTACCGGTGTACGCCTACCCGCGCGTCGACAATCCCGCGTCGAACGCGGTGTGCCGCAAGGCCGGCTTCACGCTCGTCGGCGAGGAGGACTTCGAGGTGAAGCCGGGGCTCGTGCTGCACGCCAGCGTCTGGGTCGCCCAACTGGCCGAGACGCCTCGGGGGTAGTCTCGCAGGGTGCGCGCGTACCTCGCCGTCGCCCTCGGCGGCCTCATCGGCACCGGCCTGCGGCTCGCGAGCGATCTCGCGTTCCCCCACGCCGACGGGGAGCTCCCCGTCGAGACCTTCATCGTGAACCTCGTCGGGGCGTTCGCACTCGGCTGGCTCGTCGGCGGCCTGTGGACCAAGCCGTCCACGCCGATGTGGCTGAAGGCCGGCCTCGGGTCGGGCGTGCTCGGCTCGTTCACGACCCTCTCGGCCGTGCTCGCCTCGGTGCTCGTGCTCGCGCGCGTGGGCGAGCCGGGCCTCGCCGCCCTGTACCTGGGCGTCTCGGTGGTGGGCGGCCTCGCACTCGCCGCCGCCGGCCTCAGGCTCGGCTCGCTCGTCGCGCACCGGCCGATGCCGACCGAGGTCACGGACGCCGGGGAGACCCTGTGACCGGCGGCCTGACCCCGCTCATCGCGGCGGCCGTGCTCGGGGCCGGCGCGGTCGGTGCGGTACTGCGCTACGCGTTGTCGCGCGCGTTCCCCGTACGGCCCGGGCACCTGCCCGGCGGCATCCTCATCGTCAACGTGCTCGGGTCCGGCCTCGCCGGCGCGCTCATCGGGTTCGCCGAGCGGGCCGAACTGGCCGGCGACGTGCGCCTCATCCTCGTCACCGGGTTCTGCGGGGGCCTCACGACGTTCAGCACGTGGAGCGTGGAGACCATCGAGCTCTTCGACGGTGGACGGTGGCGCGCGGCGATCCTCAACGTGGTCATGACCCTCGTGCTCGGTCTCGCCGCCGCCGCCGCGGCCTACCTCGCCGCGCGCTGAGCGAACGGACGCGCCGAGCGGACGCAGCGAACGGATGCCGCGAACGGATGCCGCGAACGGATGCCGCGGCGCACCGCCGCGGCATCCGCCCGCCTCCGACTCACACGAGCGTCTCTCCGATGTAGCCGCCCTCGTCGCACCCGGGCGGGATAGCGAAGACGGCGGAGCCGATGGGCGCCGTCCACTGGTTGAGCAGGTCGACCTCGTCGAGCCGGCGCTGGATGGGCACGAACTGGCGATCCACGTCGGCCTGGTACGAGACGAAGATCAGCCCCGCGTCCGAAACCGACGCCCCGGCCGGCGCGTCGTCGTAGTTGTAGCCACGCCGGAGGATCCGCTCGCGCGGGTCGTCGCTGCGCGCTCGCCGCAGGTGCGACACCTCCGAGATCACCGGGAAGCCGAGTTCCGTGACGGCCTCGAAGTCGGGGTCGTCACGCTCGGCCTCGCCCGTGAGCGGCGCGCCGGTGTCGAGTCGGCGCCCGATGGCGAACTCGCGGCCGGGGCGGTCGACCCGGTCCCATCCGTCGAGGTCCATCGCGACGCGGCGCAGCACCATGCCGGTGCCGCCATCGAGCCACCTCGGGCCGTCGCCGACCCAGACCACGTCCGCGAAGTCGGCGCTCCCCGGTTCGGGGTTGACGGTGCCGTCGACCTGGCCGAAGAGGTTCCGCATGGTGGTTCCGGATGCCTCGGTGCCGGCCGCCCGCCGGAAGCCGCGCTGTGACCACCGCACGGAGCCGAAGGCGCGGGCGTCCTTCAGGAGCATCCGTGCTGCATGCGCCACGGTCACTGGGTCGTCGGCACCGAGCTGGATGAGCAGGTCGCCGTCGCTCCACGCGGGTTGCAGCCGGTCGACGGTGAACGCGGGCAGCGGCCGCAACCACGTCGGCGACGCGGTGGCGCCGGCCCGTGCGACGAACGCCGACCCGAACCCGAACGTCACCGTGAGCCGGGCCGGCACGAGCGCCAGCTCGGGCTCGCTGTCGGCGAGCGCGGGCTCGCCGCGCGTGAGACGGGCCGCGTCGTCACTGACGATGCGCATCAGGCGGCGCAACGCCGCGACATCGACAGCCTCGTGCAGGTCGAGCGCGACGAAGAGCGCATGCGCCTGCGCCGGGGTCTCGATGCCGGCCTGGTGCTCGCCGTGGAACGGCACGACCGCATCGCCGACGGTCGTCGCCGACGACCCCTCGCTTCCCGTCGCCGCCCGCCACGCCGCCTCGGCGCCGAGGGCCGTCGCAGCGCCCGCGCCCGCGGCGGCTGCTCCCCCGATGAGGAGCTGCCGTCGCGAGAACCCGCCGCCTGCGGATCCACGGGTCATCAGTGCGCTCCGTGCTCGCCGCCGTCGTAGCTCTCGTTCGCGCCCTCGTAGTCCTTGACGGGCACGGTGACCTCGATGGTCGAGCCGTCGTCGAAGGAGATCTCGAGGGCGACCTCGTCACCCGCCAGAAGCGGGGCGGTGAGGCCGAGCAGCATGATGTGGTTCCCGCCCGGCTCGAGATGCAGGTGATCGCCCGCGGCGATCGGGAACCCGCCGTCCTTCTCGCGCATGGACATGGTGCCGCTGCCGTCGCCGACCATCTCGTGGAGCTCTGCCGACTCGGCGGCATCCGACTCGACGGCGACGACGACCAGGTCCTCCGACCCGGCGTTCTCGAGCGAGCCGAACACGGCGGTCATTCCGGTCTCGGCGGCCTTCGCCCAGCCGTCGGTGAGGATGACGGATGCCTCGGCCACCGAGCCTGCGCCCGAATCGGCCGCGCTCGTGGCGGAGGCCCCCGCACCCGCGCACCCCGCGAGGGAGAGCGCAGCCGCGACGGTGAGGGCGGAGGTGAGGAGGGATCGCTTCATCGTTCGCATGGTCACTCTCCGCTCAGGACGCGTCGCCACGACGGCGGTTGCGGACGAAGAGGGCGACGATGAGCGCGATCACGGCGAGCGCCGCGGCTGCGCCGGCGATGATGCCCACGGTCGGCCCGGTATCGGAGGCCGCCGCAGTCTCGTCGGCATGCTCGCCGTCGTCGGCCTGCGCCGCGTACTCGCCCGTCGCACCGGCGCCGACGCCGAAGTCGATGGTCCCCTCGATGGGGTGGCCGTCGGCGGAGACGGCGCGCCAACGCGCCTGGTACTCCCCGTCGGCGACGTCGGCCGGCAGGGTCGCGGTCACCGTGCGGCCCGCGATGACGGGCTCGCCGGTCTCGAGCTCCTCGCCCGCAGCGTCGACGACGACGATCGCCGTGCCCATCTCGATGATGTCGTTCGAGTACTCGAGCTCGATGGCGGCGGGGGCCGCATCGAGCACCTGCCCGTCCTCGGGGCTCGAGCCGAGCAGGTCATCGTGGGCGGAGGCCGGCGCGGTATCGGCGAGCCCGATGGCTGCGGCGGCCAGCACGGCGCCGGCGAGCAGTGTGGCACGGAGCCGGTCGGCGCGTGCGGGGGTCGGGTCGACGGCGATGGCGTCGACGGCGGTCTGGTCGGTCATGTGGTGAGGTTCCTCGTCTTCGTGACGGACGCACGGGCGGGCGCGGGGGCGCTCGCGCCGGGGCATCCGGAATGCAGTGGATCGCCGCAGTCGCGGCAGGGGTCAGGCGAAGGCGAGGAGTGCGGGCGGGCCGCGGTAGCGCAGCCCGGCGTACCGGAGACGGGACCGCAGCAGCAGCGGCCGGCCGACGACCGCGGGACGCGGCACCGGGACCTCGACGGGGACGACCGTGGTCGCGCCCGTGAGCCGGCCGACGAGCCGGCGAGCCGTGCCGGTGAGCGAGCGCCACGCGGCGGCCTCGACGGCGAGGAGGTAGAGGATGGTGAGCCCCGCGGCGAGCGCGTGCGCGACGAGCATGGCGACGTCGGCATGCGCGGCGTGGGTCACGGCGGGCGCCGCGCCCTCGACGACGGTGACGACCTGGTGGTGGCCGGTGCCGTTCACGACGAGCCGGTCGCCGCCGGCAGCGCCGACGCCGAAGAGCAGGTGGAACGCACCCTGGCTCACGATGACGGCGAGCGCGAGGCGCACCGGGCTGGTGCGCCGCCCGACGAAGGCGACGGATGCCGCGAGCGCGACGAGTGCGGCGAACACGAGCCCGACGCCGCCGGGCGCCTCGCCTGCGGCGACGCCGTGCGAGAAGGCCGCGAGGAACACGGCGACCGCAGCCGTGGCCGCGCCACGCGCAAGCTGCGTCGCACGGTTCACGTCGGGGGCCCCTCGCTCGGTCGGGATTCGTGTCAACTCTACCAACCGCCCGGGGAGCCGCGCGTTGACAGGTAACCATTTGGTTGCCTATGCTGCTGTCGTGGACGACGTGTTCCGGGCACTGGCCGATCGGACGAGGCGCATCCTCATCGATGAGCTCGCCGAGCGCGACGACCAGACCCTGTTCGAGCTGTGTACGCGACTGATCATGCGCCACGGCCTTGAGGTGTCGCGCCAGGCCGTGGCGAAGCACCTCGACGTGCTCGAACGCGCGGGCCTCGTCGAGACCCGTCGCGACGGGCGCTTCCGCCGCCACACCCTGAACCGTGCGCCGCTCCGGGCCGCGTGGCAGGAGTGGCTCCGAGCGCATGTCGACCACCCCGACCATCCCGACCAGGCGAAGGAATGAGACAACCATGCGCATCAACGTGACGAGCGTCCTCGTGGACGACCAGGAGAAGGCCCTCGACTTCTACACCCGCGTGCTCGGGTTCGAGAAGAAGGTCGACGTGCCCGCCGGCGAGTTCCGCTGGCTCACCGTCGTCTCACCCGAGGCGCCCGACGGAGTCGAGCTGCTGCTCGAACCCGACCAGCACCCCGCGGCCGGCCCCTACAAGCGGGCGCTCGTCGCCGACGGCATCCCGTTCACCTCCTTCGCGGTCGACGACGTGAACGCCGAACATGCCCGGCTCGTGGGCGAGGGCGTCGAGTTCACGCAGCCGCCGACCGCGATGGGCCCGGTCACCACGGCGATCTTCGACGACACCTGCGGCAACCTCATCCAGATCGCGAGCATGGCCGGGTAGCGGCATCCGCCCGACTTGACAACGGCGGCGGCAGGCGTAATGTCGTCCGCCGTGACGAATGAGGCGGGTGCGCCGGCTGAGTTGAAGTCGCCGAAGAACTGGATCATCGGCGTCCCGCTTCCGACCGAGAGGCTCGAAGGGCAGCTGCTGCCCAAGTACCTCGCGCTGCCAATCTTCGCGAGCGACCCGCTCTCGTCGGTGGCGTATGCGCCCCAAGAGCTTCTCATGATCCTCATGATCGGCGGCCTCGCCTTCCTGAGCTTCACGCCCTGGGTCGCCGTGGCGGTCGTGGTGCTGCTCGCGACGGTCGTGCTGTCGTATCGGCAGCTCATCCGGGCCTACCCGTCGGGAGGCGGCGACTACGAGGTCGCGCATCGCAACCTGGGCGAGAAGGCCGGACTGGTCGTGGCATCCGCCCTGCTCGTCGACTACGTCATGACGGTCGTCGTCTCGGTCGCGTCGGGCGTCGACAACATCATCTCCGCCGTTCCGGAGCTGAACCCGTGGCGGGTCGAGATCGCCGTGCTCTTCGTGGTCGTCCTCGCCGCCGTGAACCTGCGAGGCGTCAGCGAATCGTCGAAGGCGTTCGCCGTGCCGACCTACCTCTTCATCGGCAGCGTCTTCGTGATGGTCGTGGTCGGCCTCACCCGCACCGTCCTCGGCGATGCGCCCGTCGCCGAGTCGGCAGGGTTCGAGGTGCAGGCCGAATCGCTCACCCAGGCCGGCGTGGTCCTCCTGCTCCTGCGGTCGTTCGCGAGCGGATGCTCCGCGCTCACCGGCGTCGAGGCGATCTCGAACGGCGTGCCCGCCTTCCGCCGACCGAAGATCCGCAACGCGCGGACGACGCTCAGCCTGATGGGCGGCATCGCGATCATCCTCTTCGCCGGCCTCACGGCCCTCGCCCTCATCGCGAACGTGCATTACGCCGAGGTGCCGTGCCACCTGATCGGCTGGGACGACTGCGCCACGGAGCCCCAGCGCAGCCTCATCGCGCAGGTCGCCGCCGCGACGTTCGGCGACGACACCGTGCCCTTCTACGTGATCCAGGCCGCGACAGCGCTCGTGCTGCTGCTCGCCGCGAACACCGCGTTCAACGGGTTCCCGCTGCTCGGGTCCGTGCTCGCGCGCGACGGCTACGCGCCGAAGTCGCTGTCGACCCGGGGCGACCGGCTGATCTACTCGAACGGCGTCGTGATCCTCGCACTCGCGGCGTCCCTGATCCTCGTTGTCTTCCGGGCCAATCTCACGGTGCTCATCCAGCTCTACATCATCGGCGTGTTCGTCTCGTTCACCGTCGGGCAGACGGGCATGGTGCGCCACTGGCTGCGCGAGCTGCGCCGGCATCCGTCGACCGCTGCGAAGCGGCCGAAGCGGCCGGCGGACGCCGATGAGCGGCCGCTCTCGAAAGCCGCCATGCTGCGCGCCCTCGCGATCAACGCCGTCGGCGCGGCCATGACCGCGGTGGTGCTCGTCGTCGTGACGGTGACGAAATTCACGCACGGCGCCTGGATCGTGTTCGTGCTCATGCCCGTGCTGTACGCGCTCATGCTCGGCGTGCACCGGTACTACCGCGACGTCGAGAAGGAGATCGAGGTCGATCCCGTCACCACGTTCGGCTCCGCCGGCGACCACGCGATCGTCCTCGTGGGCCGGATGCAGAAGCCGACACTGAAGGCGCTCGACTACGCCATCGCCGCCCGGCACGACACCCTCGAGGCCGTGCACGTGTCGATCGACGACGAGCAGACGAAGCAGCTGAAGAAGGACTGGGTGAAGCAGAACATCCACGTGAGGCTGCGCATCCTCTCGTCGCCGTACCGCGACCTCAGCCACCCCCTCATCCAGTACATCAAGGGTCGCCGCGAACGGCACGGGTCCGAGGTCGTCACGGTCTACATGCCGCAGTACGTGGTGGGCCACTGGTGGGAGAATCTCCTGCACAACCACAAGGCCAGGCGCATCCGCCAGAAGCTCATGCTCGTGCACGGGGTGACCGTCGCGCTCGTGCCCTGGCTGCTCGATTCGTCGGACCTCCTCTACGGTCGCCGCTCGCATCCGCTACCCGGACAGGACCGCCGCGGCGAGCCGGTGCGGCCCGTGCCGCGACGGCCCGTGGCCGGGAGGACAGCCGGCCGATAGGCTGCAGCTCATGGCGACGGATGCCGCGGTGCGGGAGTTCCTCGACCGGGTCGAGCACCCGGTCCGACGGCGCGACGCCGAGACGATGCTCGAGCTCATGACGCGCGTCACCGGGCAGCCGGCCAAGATGTGGGGCCCGTCGATCGTGGGCTTCGGGTCGTACCACTACCGGTACGCGAGCGGGCGCGAGGGCGACGCCCCGGCCGCGGGGTTCTCGCCGCGAAAGCCCGCGACGACGATCTACCTCAACGACGGCATCGCCGCGCACGCCGCACTGATCGAGCGGCTCGGTCCGCACACCACGGGCGTCGGATGCCTCTACCTCAAGAGCCTCGACGCCATCGACCTCGCGGCGCTCGAGGAGATCGTCGCAGCGTCGTACCGCACGCTCACGTCGGGGACGTTCGGGCAGCGCGCCCGCGACGGCGGCGCCGGCTGAGGCATCCGCTCACCGGCTGAACGGGTGAGGCTAGATCATCGCCATGATCTGGCGCGCGATCATGCGGCCCGCACGGCTCGCGCCGATGGTCGATGCCTGGGGTCCGTAGCCGGCGAGGAAGATGCGCGGATCGTTCCACGCGGCGCCCTGCCCCACCTGCACGCCGCCCGCCTTCTCGCGCAGCTTCAGCGGGGCGAGGTGGCGCAACTCTGGGCGGAATCCCGTCGCCCAGATGATGACGTCGGCGCGGGCCATGCCGCCGTCGGGGCCGTCCCACACCACGCGATCGGCCTCGATGCGGTCGAACATCGGCCTCGCCGCGAGCAGGCCCCGCTCGATACCGGCGGCGATGCGGCGGCTCTTCGGCACACCGGTGCCGCTCACGATCGACGGGAGCGCCCGACCCGAGCGCGCCGCCTCGTCCTGGATCGCGACGGCAGCGGATGCTCCCTCGAGATCGAGCTCCTGCCGGTCGAGCCAGTCGATCGGACGGCGCGAGACCCAAGTGAGTCCCGCCGCCACCGGCTCGAGCTCGAGCATGAAGCCGATCGCCGACGTGCCGCCGCCGACCACCACGACGTGCTTGTCGCGGAAGTCCTCGGCACTGGTGTAGTCGGAGGTGTGCACGTGGCGACCCGCGAAGTCGGCCATGCCCGGGTAGTAGGGAACGAACGGCGACCCCCATGTTCCCGTGGCGTTCACGAGGAACTGCGACGTGATCTCGTATCGCGGCGGCGGGGGCGGCCCGGGCTCCTCGAACGAGCGACGCCGACGGAACAGGCCGCGGGCCTTCTGCTCCTCGATGGGCTGGGGCGTCAGGTCCTCATAGTGCACGCGAAGGTCGACGCCGTCGTTCTCGACGCTGCGCACATTCATCGGCCGACGCACCCTCAGGTCGAAGTGCTCCTCGTAGCGGCCGTAGTAGTCGGCGACGACCTCCTTCGCCGGCAGCGTGCGGTCGGCGGTGTCGAAGCTGAGCCCGAGATCGGACATACCGGGCAGGTCGTTGACCCGGTGGGCCGTGCCCAGGCGCAGCGACGACCAGCGGTGCTGCCACGCACCACCCGGTCCGGGCGCCCGATCGAGCATGACGAAGTCCTCGTCGGCGACGAGCTCGAATCGCCGAAGATAGTAGGCGACGGAGAGGCCGGCCTGCCCGGCGCCGATCACCACGACCTTCACGCGCTCAGGGCTCGACATCACCACATCATCTCAGCACGTCATGCTGTATGCGCGCACACGGAGATGGTGCGGACTCCGTCGCTCGCTCCGATGTGGATGACGCCGGACTGCATGATCGGCGGTGCTAAACTGGCCGTCGGACGAATTTCATTTATCAGATGAGCGCCGGGTGAAGACCATCCCACCCGGCCAGATGTCGTAAGGGGGTCACGCATGGGGCGCGGCCGTCAGAAAGCCAAGCACACCAAGGTCGCACGGGAGCTGAAGTACTTCAGCCCGAACACCGACTACACGGCGCTTGAGCGCGAGCTCACCGGCTCGCAGCATGACGAATTCAGCGACGAGACGGCGAAGTGGGCGGAGTATGCCGCCGACGACGACGACACCTACGTCACGGGCGACGAGCAGCGCGCGTAAGCGCCGCTCCCCCCTGCGCATCCCCGTATCGATCTCTCGCGAGGCGCGTCCTAGGCTGAGCGGATGACCGAGACACTGCGCGCCCTCACGGCCCGTCTGGCTTGCGCCAACCCGTGGATGCGCGTGCGCGAGGACCTCGTGCGGTGGCCCGGGGGGCACGAGGCCGTGTATGGCGTCGTCGAGAAACCCGACTTCGCGGTCATCCTCCCCCGCGACGGCGGCGGCTGGTGGATGGTCGAGCAGTACCGGTACACCATCGGTCGACGCGTGCTGGAGTTCCCGCAGGGATCCTGGCCGGCGGGACACGATGGCGACACGCTCGCCCTCGCCCCGGCCGAGCTCCGCGAGGAGACCGGCTTCACCGCCGGCACGATGCGGCCGATCGGCCGCATGCAGGAGGCCTACGGCTTCGTCGACCAGGCCTGCGACGTCTACCTCGCGACCGACCTCCGCGCGGGCGAGCCCGATCGCGAGGCCACCGAGCAGCTCATGGAGCACCGGTTCGTGGGCGACGACGAGCTCGCCGACCTCATCCGCGCGGGCGACGTCGTCGACGCCGTGACGATCGCGGCGCTCACGCTGCACCGGCTCGACGAGGCCGCGACATCCGTCTGAGTCCCAAGCCGGTGATCACCGCCACGGTCGTCGCCATGAGCACGCCGCCGACGGCGAACAGCAGGAACGTGAGCCAGCCCGGCGTGGACTCGTCGACGAACGGCGACGGCAGGAACGTGAACACCAGCCCGACGAGCCATGCCGCCATGTTGAGCGGGATCCAACGCCACGCCCGCGGCACGCTGCGTGCGAGCACCGGCCACTGCGCCACCGGGATGGTCGCGAGCAGCACGAGCCCGGCGAGCCCGGCCACGACCCAGGTGACCGGCGAACCCCAGTCGATCTCCACGCCGACATCGGCGAGCGTGGGCGGCAGCATTCCGATGGACCAGGCGACGGATGCCGCGCCCGCCGTCGCCGCCACCCAGCGGCCCACGGGCACCGCCGCACTCGAGCCGCGGAGCGCGAGGGACTGGCCCAGCCCCAGGAGCGCACCCTCGCCCGCGCCCATCACGACGAGCAGGGCCCAGGCCCACCACCCCTGGAGCCCAAGGGCCGCGGCGAGCGCGAATCCGGTGACCGGCACGAGGAACCCGATGCTCTCGCCTGCGACGACGAACCCGATCCATCGGCCGAGCCGCGGCGCAGGGGCGGCCTCATGGTCCACGCGATCAGCTGTCATGGGCACACGATAGCGGTCCGTCACCTCGCAGACGCCCGTGCGGCGGCTCGGTCATTCGAGCCGGGAGAGCCGTCGCCGTGCTCACCGCCGTGCTCGGACTCGAGCCCGACGGCGACGCGCTTCGCACGGCTCCGATGGCGCGGTTCACGCCCATGTCGGTACGGGGCCTGCGTGTGGGAGGGCGCACCGTGGACCTCACGGAAGCGGGCTGATCGCGAATCCTGTGCCGGGCCAGCTCAGCCGACGAGCCAGCGCGCAGCCTCCTCGACGAAGTGCTCGAGCTCGGCGAGCGATCCCGCCGGCGTGACGGCGCGCAGCACGACCTCGTCGACGACGTCGAAGGCGGCGAGGCCGGCGGCGGCCATGATCGTGGTGTCGATCGGCCGCACGCCGAGGCGCTCGAAGTTCGCGGCGTACGACGGCACCGCCGCGTAGCGGTCGGCCTCGCGCTCGAGCGCGGCGCGTGCGTCGGGGTCCGCGATCGTGCGCACGTACAGCACGCCGCGCACGGCGCGGCCGGCGGCCGCGTCGCGGAGTTCCGTCACCGCCTCGGTCGCCGCCGCGGGCGTGAGCCAGTTGTACAGCACGCCGTCGGCCTGCTCGGCGGCCAGCCGCCGCATGCGCGGACCGAGCGCACCCACGACGATCGCGGCATCCGTCGCCTGACGCAGCGTGGCGATGCCGTCGCGGACGAGGGCGAGCGGATGCGGGGCGCCGCCCGAGCCGATGCCGACCGTGAGGCGGTCGACGGGAAGGCCTGCCAGGTCGAGCGTGTCGGCCGGGCGACGATCGAGCGGGATCACGCCCGTCGCGAGGCGCAACCTCTCGGTCGCCGCCGCCGCGGTGCGGAGCGCGGCGAGGGAGTCGCCGCCCGGCACGTCGTTCACCCACAGCGCCGCGAAGCCGAGACGCTCGACTCGCGGTGCGAGTGCGCGGATGGTGTCGGCGTCGGTGGTGCCGGTGAGTCCGATCGAGAGGTCGGCGCGCATGCCGGTCAGCTCCCGTAGGAGCCGACGAGCCGCACGGCGCCGCCGTCCACGCCCTTGGCGCCCTGTTCCCAGCCGTCGGCCGAGCCGGTCGCAGCCGGTTCGCCGCCGATGGCCACGCTGCCCACCTGCCACGCGGGCAGCCCCAGCCCGCCGAGCTCGGCGACGACGTCGGCTGCGGCATCCTGGGCCACGACCGCGAAGAAGCCGATGCCGAGGTTCCAGGTGCCCTCGGTCGACTCGAGCGTCGTGCCGGCGAGGTCGTTCAGCACCCGGAAGACGGGTGCGGGCGACCAGGTGGAGCGGTCCACCTCGACGCGTGAGTCGGGCGGCAGCACGCGGGCGAGGTTCGCCGCGATGCCGCCACCGGTGACGTGCGAGAGCGAGTGCACGGATGCCGCGAGCCGCTCGTGCTCGAGGAGACGCACGAGCGGGCCCGAGTACAGCCGCGTGGGCTCGAGCAGCGCCTCGCCCCAGGTCATGCCGAGGTCGGTCGCGGCGTCCGTGTAGGAGATCCCGGCGATGTGCAGGATGCTGCGCACGAGCGAGAACCCGTTGGAGTGCAGCCCGCTTGAAGCGATGGCGAGCACGGCGTCGCCGTCGGCCACGCGGTCGGCCCCGAGGAGCCGATCGGCCTCGACGACCCCGACGGCGGCACCCGCCACGTCGTAGTCGTCGACGCCCATGAGGCCGGGATGCTCGGCGGTCTCGCCGCCGACGAGCGCGGTGCCGGTCTCGGCGCACGCGCGCGCGATGCCGGTGACGATCGCGGCGATGCGCTCGGGCACGACCTTGCCGCAGGCGATGTAGTCGGTCATGAACAGCGGCTTGGCGCCAACGACGACGATGTCGTCGACGACCATGCCGACGAGGTCCTGGCCCACGGTGTCGTGGACGTCGAGCGCCTGTGCGATGGCGATCTTGGTGCCGACGCCGTCGGTCGAGGTCGCGAGCAGTGGTCGCTCGTACGCCTTGGCGAAGGAGAGGTCGAAGAGGCCGGCGAAGCCGCCGACGCCGCCGAGCACATTCGGCCCGTGGGTCTTCGCGATCGCCTCCTTCATGAGCTCGACGGCGAGATCGCCGGCCGCGGTGTCGACTCCGGCGGCGGCGTAGGACGAGTTCGCGGTCACGTGTCAAGGGTACCCGGGCACCGTGAGCCGAAGCGGCCGTCCCGGCGGCATCGGCGGGACTAAAATGACGGCATGTCGGGGGCCACGCCGTCGTGGGTGATTCGCGAGAACGCGAGTCGCTCGGTTCTCCTCGCCCTCTACCTGCGCGAGGTGCTCGGCATCGCGTCGCCCGTCGAGCTTCCTCGACTCCGGGATGTCGGCCCCGTCGGCGCGCGGCTCGAGATGGACGAGCACGACCTGCTCGAGCGCCAGTGGCGCGCCTGGTGGGCGATGACCGTCGAGCCCGAGGCGCATCCCTCGCCCGTGCCGCTCGAGCTCGTAGAGGCATACGAGACGGATGTCGCGCTCCCCACGTCCGAGGCCGAGGTGCTCGCGGCGGCGATCGTGCCCCATGCCGAAGCGGCTCGGGCCTGGGCCGAATGGGCGCACCAGGAGTACCGGTCGGCGTCCGCTGCGCGACGCGGCGACTCGTATCGCGCCTACGCCGGAACCATCGCCGAGCACGAGCGCGAGGTGGGCCGGCGAGCGCACTCGTTCGAGCTCAACGTGGAGGTGCTGCCGTTCGCGGCGCCGGGCGTCTGGTGGATCGGCGCGATGACGGTCGGGGTCACCGACTCGCTGCGGTCGGATGCCTCGGCGTTCGACGACGCCATCCACCCGATCATCGCCGAACTGGCGTAGGAGCCGCGGCGCTGGGGCCCAGTTCGATCCAGCTCTTGCGCCTTTCTGTTCTTGCTGCAGTCTTGATCGGTATCCGCCGGCCGGACCTGTCACGGCCTACTGGGTCTTCGTCCATGGTGGTGCAGGAGCGGGCCCGCCTGGCGCGGGGGGCCGCCTGGGAGCAGCGACTGGCGCGTGTGGACCTCTCAGGACGTGAGGTTCGGCGCCGGACACGCAAAGCCCGATGCCGCATGGGGCGACCGCCGACACCGTAATCCACTGCGGTCGTGGGCCTGGCCCACGCCCCATCTGGGTCACGGCCAGTAGCCCCACAACGAGTGCGCCCAATCTGGGCGCTGTGACGCTGCTCCATAGTGGGCGAGGTGACGCTGGCGCGCGTCCCATCCGACCTATGCTGGCCTGCGGTCCTACTGCGCCATCCTTGCGCTGGCATCTCGCGATCTGACCAGCGAGTCGGCGTGGAGCTCGAGTACGGAGCGACCGTGCTGGTTTCGGAGTCCGCCGAAGATGGTCACGAGGCATCGCCCGGCCGCTTGCGGTTCGACGGATTGGACGGTGATGGAGCACGTCAGCACGTCACCGGCGCGCACGGGGCGTAGGAAGCGCATGCCGTGGATCTCCTTGCCGGCGACGACGTCGTACCTCTGGTAGACGCCGGTCGCTGCGAGCCTCTGGAAGATCGAGGCCGTGTGCAGGCCGCTGGCGATGAGTCCGCCGAAGTCGCTGTGCGCGGCGAGATCGCGGTCGACGTGGAAGTACTGTGGGTCCCAGGTAGAGGCGAACCGCACGATCTCGTCCTCGGTGACCTGGTGGAAGCCGCAGTCGATCTCCTGCCCGATGGGCATGTCCTCAGCGGGCAGGAGCACGGGTGCGATGGGCTCGACGTGGGGGCGGGTCATAGGGCTCGTGCCACCAGTTCCTTCATGATCTCGTTCGTTCCTCCGTAGATCCTCTGGACCCGGGCAGCGGCGAACATTCGGGCGATCGGGTATTCCATCATGTAGCCGTAGCCGCCGAAGACCTGCAGGCAGCGGTCGACCACCTTGTTCTGGATATCGGTGCACCAGAACTTGGCGAGGGAGGCGGCGGCGGCGTCGAGCTCGCCGTCGACGTGCCGGGTGATGCAGCTGTCGACGAGGGTGCGTGCGGCGAGGGCGTCAGCGGCGCACTCGGCAAGGACGAACCGGGTGTTCTGGAAGGACAGGAGGTTCTCCCCGAAGGCCTCTCGCTCCTTCGCGTAGGCGATCGCATGCCGCACGGCCGCCTCGGCCGTGGCTGCCGCCGCGACGGCAATGATGAGCCGCTCCTGCGGCAGCTGCTCCATGAGCTGCTGGAAGCCGCGGCCTTCGACGCCCCCGAGTAGATTGGCGGCGGGGACACGCATGTCGACGAAGGACAGCTCTCTGGTGTCCTGGCCGTGCATGCCGATCTTCTCGAGCACCCGGCCGCGCTCGAAGCCCGGCAGGTCAGCCGTCTCGGCGACGATGAGGGACAGCCCTCTGGCCCCCGGTTCGTCGCTGGTGCGAGCCACGATGATCAGCACGTCGCAGTGGGTTCCGTTGGTGATGAACGTCTTGGAGCCGTTGATGACGTAGTCGTCACCGTCGCGAACGGCCCGGGTGCGGACCCGTTGCAGGTCCGAGCCGGTGGTCGGTTCGGTCATCGCGATGGCCCCGACGAGGTCACCCGAAGCCATCCCGGGCAGCCAGCGCCGCTTCTGCTCCTGCGTGCCGAAGGCGTTGAGGTAGTGCGCCACGATGGTGCTGTGGACGCTGTTGGCCCAGGCATCGTCGGCGACGCGTGCCTGCTCGGCAGCGATGACCGCTTCGTGGGCGAAGGTGCCTCCGCCGCCGCCGTACTCCTCTGGGATGCTGATACACAGCAGACCGGCCTGCCCGGCGGCCCGCCAGAAGTCGCGGTCGACCTGATGCTGCTCGGCCCACCGGGCCTGGTTCGGCACGACCTCCCTGTCGAGGAAGGTGCGGGCGAGCTGGCGCAGGTCGTCGAGGTCCTCGCTCAACCACGGTGACCGGTAGTCGTCCAGGATCATCTGAGTCGTCCCTATCTGCCCGTGAAGGCGGGTGCGCGTCGGTGGGTGAAGGCGTCGATTCCCTCACTGGCGTCAGCTGTGCCGAGCGCGAGGAGGAAGTTGCGCCGTTCGTGGGCGAGCCCTTGGTGAAGCGGCATGTCGTTCACCCGGCGTGCCGAGTCAGCAGCATACGCAACGGCTCGCGGGGCGTTGCCTGCGATCTGCGTGGCGAGCTCGAGAGCGCGGCCGAGTACCTGCGCGTCGTCGACGAGGTCAGCGACCAGGCCGGCGTCGTAAGCCCATTCGGCGTCGACGGGCGCGCCGGTCAGGAGCATCCGCATGGCCTTGGCCTTGCCGATGGCGTGGACGAGCCGCTGGGTGCCCCCGCCGCCGGGGATCACCCCAAGCTTGACCTCGGGGACGGCGAAGCTGGCCGAGCGGCCTGCGATGGCGGTGTCGCAGGCGAGGACGAGCTCGCAGCCGCCGCCGAAGGCGATGCCGCGGACCGCGGCGATCGTCGGGACGGACAGGCGGGCCATGGTCTCGAAGAGCCGGTCGAGCGGGAGCGGGTCGAGCGGGGAGGCGCCGACCATGTTCGGGATCTCGCCGATGTCCGCGCCGGCACAGAAGGCCTTCTCGGACCCCGTCAGGACGACGGCGCGTACGGCGTCGTCGGCGGCAGCCTCCTCGAGTCGGTCGGCGAGCCGGTCGACGAGCGCGCGGCTCAACGCGTTGAGGGCTACCGGTCGATCCAGGGTGAGGACCAAGGTCGTGCCCCGGGTCTCGGCGGCCACGAGCTGCTCAGGCATCGACCTGCTCTCCTCGGTAGGCGCCGGCGTATGCCTCGCGGATCGCCTTCTTGTCGAACTTGCCGACGCTCGTGCGGGGGATATCGGTCACGATCTCGATCGCGTCGGGCAGCTGCCATGAGGCGAACGCGATCGACAGGTGGACGTGGACGTGCTCGAGGGTGACCTCCTGGCCGGGCTTTGGGACGATGAGCACGAAGGGCCGCTCCTGCCACTTCGGGTGTGCCAGTCCGACGACGGCGGCCTCGGCGATGGCCGGGTGGCTGAGGAGCAGGTTCTCCATGTCGATCGACGAAATCCACTCCCCGCCGCTCTTGATGACGTCCTTGACGCGGTCGGTCACCTTCAGGTAGCCATCCGCGTCGATGGTGCCGACGTCACCGCTGCGCCAGTAGCCGTCGTGGAACCGGTCGGCTTGATCGTCCTCCGGCATGTTGTGGTAGGTCCTGGTGACCCACGGGCCCCGCACGCAGATCTCGCCCTGCGTGACGCCGTCCCAGGGGACGTCGTTGCCGCTGCCGTCGATGAGCCGAATGTCGATGCCGCTGACGGGCAACCCCTGCTTGCGCTTGAGCTCGAAGAGCTCGTCCTCGCCCAGGCGTTCGCGCACGCTCGGCTTGTAGCGGTTCATGGTCACGAGCGGCGTGGTCTCGGTCGCGCCGTAGGCGTGGACGACCTCGGCGCCGGTCAGGTCGTGGAAGCCGCGCATCATGGTCAGCGGCGGCTCGGTGGCGCCGGACATCATCCGCAGCCGGGACAGGTCTGGTTTCTCGTCGAGGGTCTCGATGTACCGGAGCATCGGCAGGAAGATCGCGGGTGCGCCATTGGCGACGGTGACGCCTTCGGCGATGATCGCATCGGTCAGCGGTTTGGTGTCCTCGGCCATGTAGCGGCCGGGTAGGACGATCTTGTTGGCCATCAGGGTCGCTGCCTGAGGCAGGCCCCACGCCTGGCCGTGGAACATCGGGGTGATGAGCATGGTGCAGTCGTCGAGGACCATCCCGATGTTCGTGGCGATGGCGTACGAGTGCAGGTAGATCGCCCGGTGAGAGTAGTAGACGCCCTTGGGCCGGCCGGTCGTGCCGGTCGTGTAGCACGCGGCGTACGCGGAGCGCTCCTCGATCTCGGGCCAGGCGATGTGCGGGCTGGCCGCGGCGACGAGGTCCTCGTAGTGGTGCACGTTGGGCAAGCTGGTCTCGACCTGAGAGAGCGGCTTGTCCGTCATGACGACCCAGGCGCGCACTCCGGGCAGCAGGGGGGCGACAGCCTCGGCGACCGGCAGGAGGGTCTCGTCGACGCAGATGACCGACGTGCCGCTGTCGTCGATGACGAAGGACAGGTCCTCTGGGCCCAGACGGAGGTTGAGCTGAACCATCACAGCGGCGAGGCCCGGGATGGCCCAGTAGAGCTCGTAGTGGCGGCGGCTGTTCCAGTCGAGGATGCCGACCCGGTCCCCGGGCTCGACGCCGAGAGAGCGCAGCGCATTGGCGCCCCGGATCACGCGCTCGTATGCCGCCGCGTACGTGTAGCGGTCCCAGCCCCCTTCCGGGGTGCGGTAGACGATCTCCCGTTCGGGATGCGTGCGGGCGGCGTGCCGGATGAGCGTGGTCGTGTTGAGCTGGACGTCGTCCCCCATGGTCGATGGGTAGCCGGTGACGATGGGGCGGGTGGTGAAGGTGGAAGGCATGATGAATCTCCTGTTCAGCGGGCGGCCATGCGCAGTGCTCCGTCGAGACGGATCACCTCGCCATTGATCATTTGGTTCTCGATGATGTGGAGGGCGAGGCCGGCGTACTCGGACGGGTCGCCGAGGCGTGCCGGGAAGGGCACCTGTTGGCCCAGCGACTCCCTCGCGGCCTCGGGCAGGTCGCCCATCATTGGCGTGAGGAACAGTCCCGGTGCGATCGTGGCCACCCGGATCCCATACCTGGCCAGCTCGCGGGCGATCGGAAGGGTCATGGCCACGACTCCACCCTTGGAGGCGGAGTAGGCGGCCTGACCGATCTGGCCGTCGAAGGCGGCGGCCGAGGCAGTATTGATGATCACGCCACGCTCGCCGCCCGGGCCCGGCTCGGCGTCGCTCATCGCGGCGGCGGCGAGCCTGATCACGTTGAAGGTGCCGGCGAGGTTCACTTCGAGGACCTTCATGAAGTCCTCCAGTGCGTGCGGGCCGGACTTGCCGAGCACTTTCTGGGCGATGCCGATGCCGGCGCAGTTGACCACCCCGGACAGCGGTCCCGGCTGCCGGGTGGCCACCTCGACCGCGTGGGCCACCGCGCCGGAGTCGGTGACGTCGGTCTCGACGAAGACGGCCCCGGCCGGTGCTGTCCCGGCGCGGTCTGCGACGACGACGTGCGCGCCACGCTCCAGCAGCGCGGCCGTGGTCGCGCCACCGAGCCCGGATGCGCCGCCGGTCACGAGAAAGGTGCGACTGCTGAGTTGCATGATGTGGCTCCTTCAGGCGATGCGTTCGACGATGGTGGCGTTGGCCATGCCGCCGCCTTCACAGATGGTGAGCAGGCCGTATCGGGCTTGCCGGCGCTCGAGCTCGTTGACGAGCTGGGTCAGCAGCCGGGCTCCGGTCGAGCCGAGCGGGTGGCCGATGGCGATGGATCCGCCGTTGACGTTGAGCTGGTCCTCGGGATAGCCGAACTCCTCGCGCCACAGCAGCGGGACCGGCGAGAACGCCTCGTTGACCTCGACGAGGTCGATGTCGCCGACGGTCATGCCGACTTGGTCCAGGGCCTTCCGGCTGGCAGGGATGACGGCGGTGAACTGAAGCACCGGGTCGTCCGCGGCGACGGCCATGGACACGATCCTGGCCCGCGGCCGTAGCCCGGCCGCCTCGGTGGCGGCGCGGTCTGCGACGAGGAGCGCGGCGGCGCCGTCGCTCGTCTGCGAGGCGTTGCCGGCGGTGATGACGCCGTCCGGGGAGAACACCGGCTGGAGCGCGGCAACGCGCGCGGGGTCGACGTCGGGCCGCATGCCCTCGTCCCGGGTCATCGGCGCGACCGAGCCATCCTTGTCGGTGCCGTCGAGGGGCACGAGGGCGGACGCGAAGTGTCCGGCATCTGTCGCGGCGGCGGCGCGGCGGTGGCTCTGGACGCTGAAGGCGTCGAGCTGCTCGCGGGTGAAGCCCCACTTGGCGGCGACGAGCTCGGCTGACGGGCCCTGGGCGGGAAGGTTGCCGTCGAAGCGGGCCAGGACCCGCTCGCCGTACCAGTCGCCCTGGCCGCCGCCGGGCACGAAGAGCGGGCCGAGGTCGACCCGGCTCATGGACTCGACGCCGGCGCCGATGGCGAAGTCGTACTCGCCGGACTTGATCGCCTGGGCGGCGAAGTGGACCGCCTGCTGGCCGGAGCCGCACTGCCTGTCCAGGGTCGTGCCGGGCAGGGTGATGGGCAGGCCCGCACCGAGCAGGGCGTTGCGGGCGACATTGCCGGTCTGCTCGCCGCGCTGGATGGCACAGCCGACGATGACGTCGGAGAGGCGGTCCGGGTCGAGGCCGGTGCGCTGAACGAGATGGGACAGGGTGTGCGCGAGCAGGTCGACGGGATGCCAGGTGCGCAGCTGGCCGCCGCGCTTGCCGACCGGTGTGCGGACGGCGTCGACGATGACTGCTTCACGTGTCATGGTTGGGCTCCTTGGTGGGGGTACGGGGGTTACGGGTACGGAAGGTGTTCAGGACGTGCAGGAACTCGGGCGCGGAGACATCGGCGACCGGGGTGCCGCCTCGCGGTCCAGCGCTTCGGGCAGGGCTGCGGCCCATGTTTCGTCGAGCAGGTGCCTGGTGCGTGCCTGGGCAGCCCGGGAGAAGCCGGCTGGGTGAACCGCGCGGTCTGGTCGGCGACGACGAAGTCGCAGGCGAGGGCCAGGTTGCGGCCGGCGCCGACGGCGGCGCCGCGAACCTTGGCGATGACCGGCTGGGGCAGATCACCCAAGGCTGGAATGACCGCGTCGAACTCGACCACGGCATCGCCGAGTCGGTCGGGATTGAGGTCGAGGGTGGCGACGGGTCCCTGGACGCTGACGCGCACTGTCTGCGAGGTCCTCGGCGTACCGGCGGTGGGCCGGGCGCCGAGCCGGCTCGGGGTGTCAGCCACTGAGCTCCGCCCGGATCTGGTGCCGAGGATCGTGCCCGCCGGTATCGCGTAGCCGGCGGGCAGTCCGTGGGTTCCGTCCGCACCGGGCTTCAGCATCCCAGCGTCGGCGGTGCTGCAGTCGAAGGCGTCGCTGTTGCCCGACAGCAGGAGCAGACGGTCGCCCTTGGCCAGGCCCCGGCTGGACAGCTCGCGCGCGAGCTGGTTGACGCGGGCGTCGAGCACGGCATACGTCATCGAACTCGACCCAACTGGACGGCGGTCGGCTCGGGAGCGCGGCTGGCCGTTCGGGCAAGGACTTGGGCGAGGCTGGGCATGAAGGACTCCTGGGTGCGGGGGCGATCAGTCGAGGCCGCGGGAATGGACCGGAGTCCCGACACCAGCGGCAGGCAGGCTCAGTACGGCAGCGATGGGGATGTCGAGCGAACGGCCCAAGGACACCCAATGGGCGGCGGACTCGGTGGCGAAGCGGGCGACCAGCTCGTCACGCGTGCCCCCGACGGCGTCAGCGAGGCGCTCGGCAAAGTGCGGCTCGATCGCCGCGACGGCGACGTGCCCGTCGTTCGTCGCGTAGATGCCGTAGGTGGGCAGGCCCCCACCGAGGACGTCACCGGGACCTGTCAGGCCGTGGCGCACCGCGGCCGATGCGTGGAAGGCCACGTCGTCGAGCACGACCCGCTCGCGGATGGCCGTCTGCCCGGACGTCCGCCGCCGCAGCCCGGCAAGCGTCGCGGTCACCGCCCGCTCCGCTCCCAGGACGTCAACCACCGGCACGAGCGGCATCGTGGGCGGCACGAGCGTACCCCGTGCCGCCTGATAGGTCAGATCATGGCCAGCCTCGTCCGAGCGCTCCTCGTCGTAGCCGACGATCTCGACCAGGACGAGACCATGACGCTCGACGCTCTCCAAGAGCCCGAGCCGCGCCAGCGCCGAGGGCCGCGTCGCCGTCACCAGCACGTCGGCGCCGGCAAGCTGCCCCTCCAGCGCCGATCGGCCGACTGGTTCCTTCAGGTCGAGCGTGACGACCTCCTGGCCGACAACGAGCTCGGCGTACCAGCTTGGCGCCGCTCCTTGGAGCGGGTCTCCTGACGGTGGCTCGACCTTGGTCACCGACGCGCCCATCGAGGCAAGTCGGGCGGCTGCCAAGGGCCCCGGAAGGTTCACGGCCAAGGAAACGACCTTTACCCCCGCGAGCGCCTCTGCAACCGACGTCCTTGACACGTGCTGCTCCTTTGCGATCACCAAGTCTGTACAACTGTACAGTAACTGATACGAATCGTGCAATAGCTAGGATCGAAGGAATCACGCAGCGGAACACAGACAGGGACCGAGGGGACATGGCCCGACGACTGCCCGGAGCGGGACCGCCCGCCAACGACCTCACCGGCAAGGCCCGGATCCGGAACGCCGCGCTGGACCTGTTCGCCGAGCAGGGAGTCGACGCCACCTCGTTGCGCGCGATCGCCTCAGCGGCAGGCGTGACGGTCGGACTGATCGTCCACCACTACGGGACAAAGGAGGTGCTGCGCGAAGCCGTCGAACTCGCGATCGTCGATCGGTTCTCCGAGACGATCGCGTCCGTTCCGCTAGGCAGCCGTCCGGTCGACCAGATCGCAGCCGCGCGGGATGAGGCTGTCGCCGAAATGCTGTCCACGAATCGGGCGATCGTCGACTACCTGCGGCGAGCCCTGCTTGATGGCAGCGCCGAGCGAGGCGACCTGGTGAGCCGGCTCAGCCAGCTTTCGGCACAGCAGGTCCACGACCTCCGGGCGGCCGGCGTCGCCTCGACGAAGCACACCGTCGGCGATCAGGTCGTCACCATCATGGTGCGCCAACTCGGACGCCTCTTCCTGCAGCCGCTTGTCGACCGAATCTCCAGGGAATTCGACGACGACATGGGCCCATCGAGGACGCCCCCCCAACTCATTGTGGACGTGAGCCACTGATCCCTCACGCCGGCACGTGCGGTCGAACGTGACCCAGCGCGAGATGCGGGTCGTCGCCAGCCAGGCCCGAGTCGGTGATGTGCGACGGGATTCATCGAGGAGCTCGCACGATCGTCGCGTCCACGCTCGCAGCCCAGTCCACATCACCGGCGGCGTCGGCTCCGGCGATCAGCTGCGCCGGCGCACGATCCCAGGTCCCATCGCCGGCCCGGCATACGGCGATGTCGCTTCCACACCGTCTGCCACGGCCCGAACAGCTCCCGCGGCAGATCACGCCACGCGATCCTGGTCCGGGACCGGTAGATGATGCCGTCCACGACCCGACGGTCCTCCCGGAACGGATGCCCACGACGCCCAGCGTTCGAGGGCAGCAACGGCTCCAACCGAGCCCACTGCTCGTCAGCCTTGAGGATCATCGTGTCCGGCGCGACGCCGGAGGAAATCACCTCCCGGTCGTGCCAGACTCGATGGCATGAGTATCTGGTTCGGCGAGCCCTCCGTCGAGTGGGCGAACTCCCGCTGCGACGGCACCGCGATCCGCGCGCTCGGCATCGAGATGACCGAG
This sequence comes from Agromyces bauzanensis, assembly GCF_014645655.1. Taxonomy (GTDB): domain Bacteria; phylum Actinomycetota; class Actinomycetes; order Actinomycetales; family Microbacteriaceae; genus Agromyces; species Agromyces bauzanensis. The sequence continues at coordinate 199,791 of NZ_BMMD01000003.1, forward strand.
TTGACGGATGATTCACTCAGGGGCCGCATGCCCGTCGACGAGCGCACGCGCCAGCCCGGCGGCTTGCTGCACGGCGGGGCATCCGTGCTCCTCGCCGAGACCCTCGCGAGCTGGGGGGCGAGCTTCACCGTCGACCCCGAAGCCAATTACTGCGTGGGCATGGAGATCAACGCCAACCACCTGCGGCCGGTGGCCGAGGGCTGGGTCTACGGCGAGGCGCGCCCGATCACCCGCGGGCGCACGACGCAGGTGTGGGACGTCCGCATCACCGACGAACAGGGCCGGCTCGTGTGCGTCTCGCGTTGCACCATGGCCGTGCTCGCAAAGCCGTCGGAGTACTGACGACACCTGCCGCGCGCGTATCGTGGGGCCGTGAAGCCGTTCGTCCTCCTCGCCACACGTGCCGAGGAGGTACCCGCGGAAGAAGAGTACGCCCTCTTCCTGCGGCATACCGGGCTCGACGAGCGCGACCTCGTCCGGGTGCGGCTCGAGGCGGGACCCATGCCGCGGCTCGACCTCGACGCGTTGTCGGGCATCTTCGTCGGCGGCGGCCCGTTCAACGCCTCCGACCCGGCCGAGCGGAAGTCGCCCGTCCAGCACCGGGTCGAGGCTGAATTCGCGGCACTCCTCGATGAGGTCGTCGCCCGGGACTTCCCGTTCCTCGGCGCCTGCTACGGCGTCGGGACCCTCGGCGTGCACCAGGGCGCGACGATCGATCACACCTATGCGGAGCCGATCGGCGTCGTACCGGTCACCCTGACCGACGCTGGGGTATCCGATCCCCTGCTCGCAGGGATGCCGCCGACCTTCGAGACGTTCGTCGGGCACAAGGAGGCCATCCATTCCCTGCCCTCTTCGGCGACCCTGCTCGGATCGTCGCCGACATGCCCGGTGCAGATGTTCCGGGTGCGGTCGAACGTCTACGCGACGCAGTTCCACCCCGAGCTCGACCTCGACCTCGACGGCATCGTCGTGCGCATCCATGCGTACGCCGGCCACGGCTACTTCGCCGCCGACGAGCTCGAGCTCACCCTCGCATCGGTGCGGCGCGCGGAGGTGTCACACCCGAGCCGCATGCTCCGCACCTTCGTGGAGTTGCACGCCCGGTAAGGCCCGCGGTCATGGCGTGAAGACCTCGGCGAGCCGCGGCCACGCCTCGGCGCGCACGTAGACCGGCACGCGGTCGAGCATCCACTGCAACGGATGCGTCCACGCCGTCTCGAGGCCCGGGTGATCGAAGTGCACCGGCCGCATGAGCGGCGCCGACGTGCGGACGCTCTCGGAGGCCTCCTCGGCGAGGTAGGGCACCAGCCGCTCGCGCAGCTTCGCGAAGTCGCGGAACACGGGCACCACACGATCGTCGCCGGTCTGCTCGGCGATGTTCCAAGGCGTGCGGTCGCGCGATGGCCTGCGGTGATGGTCGAACTCGGAGTGGTACTGCATGATCGGCACGAAGGTCGATGCCGCGGTCGCACGGAGGTACAGCTCCGCGGTCGGATTCGCCGTCCTCGGCGTCGCCCTGCTGGCCGCCTTCGTCGTGGTCGAGCGCCGCTCGGCGCAACCGCTCGTTCGACTCGGGCTCGTGCGCTCGCGACCGGTCGCGACCGGCTCCCTGCTCATGCTCGTCGCGACGGGTCTCCTCGTCGGCGGCCTGTTCATGGTTCTCCTTCGAGCTGCAGGGCGTTGCCGGGTGGTCGCCGATCACGGCCGGCTCGTCGGAGGCGATCGCGATCATCGGCATGACGGTGGGCGCGCTCGGACTCGGCGGCGCCTTCGTGTGCGCGAGCACCACGGCACTGGGCGGCGTCGACCACGCCGAGGCGGGCGCGGCATCTGGCCTGCTGAACTCGTTCCATGAGCTCGGCAGCGCCGTCGGCGTCGCCGGTCTCGGCGGGCGTCGCTGCCGTCGCGGCGGTCCTCGCCGTGGCGCTCATCGCGCCCGGCGTGCCGCGCACGACCGGCCAGTTCGTGCACTGAATCCGGCATCGGGTGGCCGTCGGCCACGGGGCATCCGCTCACGTGCGCATCGACGGCCACTGAGGCGGCTCACACGCGCGCATGTGGGAGGATGGATCGTCCAGCTCGGACGCATCACCCACACCCGAGGAGCCATTGCTCGCATGTGCGGCATCGTCGGCATCGTCTCCACCGAGCCCGTCAATCAGCAGATCTACGACAGCCTGCTCCTCCTGCAGCACCGAGGCCAGGACTCCACGGGCATCGCGACCGCCGACGGACCCGTGTTCCACATGGCCAAGGCGCGCGGGCAGGTGCGCGAGGCGTTCCGCACGCGCGACATGCGATCGCTCCTCGGCAACCTGGGGCTCGGCCACGTGCGCTACACCACGAAGGGCGCGGCCGAGCGCGAGGAGGAGGCGCAGCCGTTCTACGTGAACGCGCCGTACGGCATCATCCTCGTGCACAACGGCAACCTCACGAACACGCGCGAGCTCTCGGGCGACCTGTTCTCGATCGACCGTCGCCACGTGAACTCCACGAGCGACACCGAGATGCTCCTCAACGTGCTCGCCACCGAGCTGCAGGGGCAGATCAAGGGCCTCGAGCTCGACCCCGACCAGGTGTTCCGCGCCGTCGAGCTGGTGCACGAGCGCGTCGAAGGCTCGTATGCGGTCATCGCGATGATCGCCGGCTACGGCCTGCTCGCGTTCCGCGACCCGTTCGGCATCCGTCCGCTGATCCTCGGTCGCCGCGCCACCGAGGCCGGCAAGGACGAGTGGATCGTGGCATCCGAATCGCTCGTGCTCGAGAACGGCGACTACGAGGTCGTGCGCGACGTCGAACCCGGCGAGGCGATCTTCATCTCGCTCGACGGCGAGATGGTGTCGAGGCAGTGCGCGCCGAACCCTCGTCTCGTGCCGTGCTCGTTCGAGTACGTCTACCTCGCCCGGCCCGACTCGATCATGAACGGCATCTCGGTGTACGAGGCGCGCCTGCGCATGGGGAACCGCCTCGCGACGACGATCGAGACGCACATGGACAAGGGCGACATCGACGTCGTCATGCCCATTCCCGACTCGTCGCGGCCCGCCGCGATGCAGGTGGCGCAGAAGCTCGGCATCGAGTACCGCGAGGGCTTCTACAAGAACCGCTACGTCGGCCGCACGTTCATCATGCCCGGGCAGGCGCAGCGGCGCCGCTCGGTGCGCCAGAAGCTCAACGCCATGGGCATGGAGTTCAAGGGCAAGAACGTCCTCATCGTCGACGACTCGATCGTGCGCGGCACGACCTCGAAGGAGATCGTCGAGATGGCGCGCGCCGCCGGCGCCAACGAGGTCACCTTCACGTCGGCCGCTCCCCCGGTGCGCTACCCGCACGTGTACGGCATCAACATGCCGAGCCGCCAGGAGCTCATCGCGCACGGACGCAGGATCCCCGAGATCGCCCGCGAGCTCGACGCCGACCACATGATCTACCAGGAGGTCGCCGACCTGCAGGCGGCGATCACGCAGGGCACGTCGATCGAGCAGCTCGACATGTCGTGCTTCACGGGCGACTACGTCACGGGCACCGTCACCGAGGAGTACCTCGAGTGGGTGGAGCAGACGCAGCTGAGCTGAGCGGATGCCGCGGCCCGGCGTTCGCGGCGGCTGTTCCTCGCCGTGGTGCAACGAGTTCGAGCCGCCGTCGCGACGACCGGCCGCCATCGCCAGGCGGATGCCGCGCGGCCGCCGCATCGTCGGCGGCCTGCGCCAGACTGGCGTGATGGGATTCACACGCCGCGGCACCGTCCGCACGCCCGTGCTCGAGATCGCGTACGAGGAGGCGGGTCCGGCCGGCGCACCCGTGGCCGTGCTCTCGCACGGGTTCCCCTACGACGTGCGCGCGTTCGACGAGGTCGCGGGGTTCCTCGCGGCATCCGGTGTGCGCGTGATTGCGCCTTACCTGCGCGGCTACGGCCCGACACGGTTCGCGGATGCCGCGACCCCGCGCTCGGGCGAGCAGGGCGCGCTCACGCAGGATCTCCTCGACCTCCTCGACGCGCTCGACATCGACCGCGCCGTCGTCGGCGGCTACGACTGGGGCGGACGCGCGGCGTGCATCGTCGCGGCCCTGCATCCCGAACGGGTCGCCGGTCTCGTCACGGTCGGCGGCTACAACATCTTCGATCCGGCGCTCGCGCAGGAGCCGACGCGTCCCGAGTGGGAGCGCACGTACTGGTACAAGTACTACTTCCACTCCGAGGCCGGACGGCGAGGCCTCGAGCGCTACCGCCACGAGCTCTGCGAACTGCTGTGGACCACGTGGTCTCCCGAGTGGACGGATGCCGCGACCGCCTACCGTGCGAGCGCGCCGAGCCTCGAGAACCCCGACTTCGTCGACGTCGTCATCCACTCGTACCGGCACCGCTCGGGGCTCGTCGCCGGCGATCCGCGGTATGCCGCGATCGAGGCGGCCATGTACGCCCAGCCGCCCATCACGGTGCCCACCGTGGTGCTCGAATCGGGCGCCGACGGTCTCGGCGGCCCGAGTGCCGCGGAGGATCGCGAGCACTTCACCGGGCCCTACACGTTCCGGGAGCTCCCGGGCATCGGGCATGACCCGCCGCAGGAGGCGCCGCGTGAGTTCGCCGACGCGGTGCTGAGCCTCATCTGACGGGCGGATGCCGCGGTGCCGCCGTCGCGGCGGCCGTTCCTCGCCGGGGCGCACCGAGTTCGGGCCGCCACGATCGGCCGCCCGCGGCGGGTGACGTGACGCCGGCTCAGTCGTCGATGAAGTGGGTGGACTCGTGCTCGGCGATGGCGGCGGTCGAGCGCCGCGCCAATGCCCGGTCGATGATGAGTGCCACGATGGCGCCCAGCCCAGCACCGATGACACCGCAGAAGAGCAGCAGGAAGCCGAAGACCTGGCCCTTGTCGAATTGGACGAGCTGCCCCTCGATGGGCTGTCCTGAGAACGCGAACGTCAGGATCAGCGCGACGACGGCGCCCACGAGCGCACCGAGGGTGATGAACCGGCCGTAGCGCGGGGAGCGCCGCACCATGACCGTGTCGCTGGTGACCTCGGATGCCACGGGATCCGCGGCGTCTCCACCGACTCCGGCCGGGAAGATCGGCTCGGGCGTCTCGGGGGAGTTCTGCATGTCGCTCACCCCTCCATTGTCCCGCACCGGCGAGGCGACGGCGTGCGCCCTCAGGGAATGCGCAGCACCGGCAGTTGCCCACCGAGGTCGGCACGCTGACCCGAGGCGTGCACGCGTCCGGATGCCCGCGCATCGGCCCACGACAGGTCGCCCACCGCCAGGGCGAGCCACGTCGCGGTATCCGTCTCGACGACGTTCGGCGGTGTGCCGCGCGTGTGCTTCGGGCCCTCGATGCACTGCACCGCCCCGTGCGGCGGCACGCGCACCTCGACGGTGCCGCCCGGGGCCTGCTCGGCGAGGAGCTGCAGCGTGTACCGCACCGCGAGGGCGAGGGTCGAACGGTCGACGGATGCCCCGAGTGCAGCGCCTGCGCCCTCGCCGCGGCGCGCGGCGATCGCCTGCACCGTGCTCACCGCTGCCCGCCCCAACGCGTCGTCGATCCGCACCCGTGCCATGCCTCCATCCTGCACCCACCGCGGCGGCCCGCACTGGCATCGGAATTCAGGAGGTCGGCGGTGGTCCCGGGTGGTCAGGAGTCGTTTCCGCGCCGAGACGACCACACTCGCTCGCGCTGATCCTGAATTCTGAACGGATGCGACGGGGTAGCCTGAACCGGTGAGAATCCTCGTCCTCGGCTCGGGCGCGCGCGAGCATGCCATCGTCCTCGCGCTCCTCGACGAGGAGGCCGGTCACGAGATCATCGCCGCCCCCGGCAACGCCGGCATCGCGGCATCCGCGACCTCGTCGGCGCGCGGCAGCGTGACCACGATCGCACTCGACCCGACCGACCCCGTGCTCGTCGCCGACTACGCGTTCGACAACGACATCGAGCTCGTCGTGATCGGCCCCGAGGCCCCGCTCGTGGCCGGCGTCGCCGATGCGCTGCGTCCCCGCGGCATCGCCGTGTTCGGGCCGGGCCGGGCCGCGGCCGCCCTCGAGGGCTCGAAGACCTTCGCCAAGCGCGTCATGGAGGCCGCGGGCGTGCCGACCGGCCGCGCGACGCTCGCCGACACCCTCGCCGAGGTCGAGGCGACGCTCGACGACTTCGGTGCGCCCTACGTCGTGAAGGCCGACGGGCTCGCCGCCGGCAAGGGCGTGCTCGTCACCAGCGACCGCGACGCCGCGCTCGCGCACGCCACCCACTACCTGCAGCAGGGGCCGGTGCTCGTCGAGGAGTTCCTCGACGGCCAGGAGGTCTCGCTGTTCCTGCTGTCCGACGGCACGCACGTGGTGCCGCTCTCGCCCGCGCAGGACTACAAGCGCCTGCTCGACGGCGACCGGGGGCCGAACACGGGCGGCATGGGGGCCTACTCGCCCCTGCCGTGGCTCGCCGACCGCTTCGGCAGCGAGGAGGCCTTCGACGATGAGGTCGTCGAGACCATCGCAAAGCCGACCGTGAAGCAGCTCGCCGAGGAGCAGACGCCGTTCATCGGGCTGCTCTACGCGGGCCTCATCCTGACCTCTCGCGGCATCCGCGTCATCGAGTTCAACGCGCGGTTCGGCGACCCTGAGACGCAGGTCGTGCTGCCCCGCCTCGAGACGCCGCTGTCGGGCCTGCTGTTCGCCGCGGCAACGGGCGGGCTCGGGCAGGTGCCGCGCCCGGTGTTCCGACCGGATGCCGCGGTCACGGTCGTGCTGGCGAGCGAGGGGTATCCCGAGGCCCCCGAGACGGGACGCGTGATCGAGGGCGTCGACGCCGCGGCATCCGTGCCCGGAGTGCACCTCGCGCACGCCGCGACCGCCATCGGCGCCGCGTCGGGGCCCGGCGGGACCGCGCCGCTCGTCGCGACCGGCGGACGCGTGCTCAACGTCGTCGCGCTCGGCTCCGACTTCGCCGAGGCCCGGCGACGCGCGTACGAGGCCATCGGCCGCATTCGCCTCGAGGGCGGGCAGTACCGAACCGACATCGCCGCGCGCGTCGCGGAGTGAGGGGAACCCGCGCATGAGCGACGCGAGAGAGCTGTCCGGCTGGACGCACGTGTACTCGGGCAAGGTGCGCGACCTGTACGTGCCCGCGACGACGCCCGACGATGACGACGACTGGACCGGCGATCCGCTGCGCCGCTCACGCGTCGTGCTGGTGGTCGCGAGCGATCGGGTGAGCGCGTTCGACCGCGTGCTCGAGCCGGCGATCCCCGGCAAGGGCGCCGTGCTCACGAAGCTCACGCGGTGGTGGCTCGACCAGCTGCCCGAGGTGCCCAACCATCTCGCCTACGCCGAGGACGACCGGCTGGCCGGCCTACCCGACGTCCCGGCCGGCGTGGTCGAACGCGCGATGCTGTGCCGAACGCTCGACATGTTCCCCATCGAGTGCGTCGTGCGCGGCTACCTCGCGGGCGGGGGTTGGAAGGAGTACCAGGCCACGGGCGCCATCGGCGGCATCCCGCTGCCCGAGGGCCTCTCGAACGGCGACCGGCTGCCCGAGCCCGTGTACACGCCCGCGTGGAAGGCGCCGCTCGGCGAGCACGACGAGAACATCTCGTACGAGCGCACCATCGAGCTCGTCGGCGAGACCGTCGCGGAGCAGCTGCGGGCGTTGTCGCTCGACATCTTCACGCACGCCTCCGAGGTCGCCGAGAGCCGCGGCGTGATCCTCGCCGACACGAAGTTCGAGTTCGGCGCCGACCGTGACACGGGCATCGTCACGCTCGCCGACGAGGTGCTCACGAGCGACTCGAGCCGGTACTGGGACGCCGAGGCGTACCTCACGGGCGCCACTCCCGAGCTGCGCATGGCGAGCTTCGACAAGCAGATCGTGCGCGACTGGCTGGCCGCGAACTGGGATCAGGACGAGGTCGAGGAGCCGCCGACGCTGCCTCACGAGATCGTCGAGCGCACCGCCGAGCGGTACCGCGCCCTGTTCGAGCGGTTGACCCTCGGCCTCTGAGCGGCGCGGCGAGCTCAGCCGGCCGCTCGGATGGCCTCCGCGTAGGCCACGTACCCGGCCGGGTTCGGGTGGTACGCCTCATCGTTCCCCGGCGCGATGATCCACGGGTCGACCCGGCACCGATGCCGTGGCCGGCGAACACCGTCTCCACGGCGACATGGACGAATCCCGATCCGGCCGCGGCGACGGATGCCTCGATCGTGTCGTTCAGCAGCTGGACGCCCTGGTTGGCCGCCGCCAGCCTCGGATCGGTCGACGGCTCGAAGAGCAGCGGATGCGGCGGACCATACTCTCCGATTGGCCATGCCACCACCCCTTTCGGAATGCCCGGTGGGATCGATGGGTTATCATTAGTTGTGACTACAACCAATGGTGTGCCGTCGACCGGCCTCCTCGCCGCCGACACCGGCATGGGCGCCGTGACGCTGAAGGTCGGCGACCTCGACGCGATGATCCGTTACTACCGCGACGGCGTGACCCTCGAGCTGCTCGGCCACGACGGCCCGGTCGCCGTGCTCGGACGCGGCACGACGCCCATCGTCATCCTCGAGTTCGCCCCCGAGCTGAGGCACGCCGGTCCCCGCAGCGCGGGCCTGTTCCATACCGCGATCCTCTTCGACTCGCGCGAGGCGCTCGCCGCCGCCGTCTACTCGGTGGCGCTCAAGTACCCGGGCACCTTCACGGGCAGCTCCGACCACCTCGTGAGCGAGGCGTTCTACTTCAGCGACCCCGAGGGCAACGGCGTCGAGCTCTACGTCGACCGCGACCGCTCGCAGTGGAGCTGGACGCACGGCCAGATCGAGATGGCCACGATGTTCCTCGACCCGAATCGCTACCTCACCGAGCACCTGACACAGCTCGCAGCGGATGCCGCGACGGCGGGCACGGGGCTCGGTGACGCGATCGTCGGCCACGTGCACCTGTCCGTGGGCGACATCCCGAGCGCCCGCGAGTTCTACGTGGACCGCCTCGGCTTCGAGACGACCACGATGTACGGCAGCCAGGCGCTCTTCGTGTCGGCCGGCGGCTACCACCACCACATGGCCATGAACACGTGGAACAGCGCCGGCGCGGGTCGGCGCGGCCCGGCGCTCGGCCTCGGCAAGGTCGAGATCGTCGTGCCCGGCGCCGACGACCTCGGCGACCTCGGCGAGCGGATGTCGCACTACGGCGTCGCGACGCGGGACGACGGGCGCACCCTCGCGTTCGACGACCCGTGGGCGAACCTCATCGAGGTGCGCGCGGCCGACTGATCGCAGCGCCCCCCGGCGACGCCGGTCGTCAGTCGCCGGCGGTGCGGGGTCCCTTGCGGTGCGACATGTCGTGGAACGTCTCGAAATCGAGCCCGACGCCGGGCAGCGGCGTCAGGTCGGGACGCGCGCGCAGCCCGTCGAGCACGACCGCGAGCTGGCGTCGCCAGTACGGCAGGTAGGTGCCGCCGTACTGGCCGAGCGAGCCCAGCATGTCGACGAGCACGCTGAGGTCCACCGCCGTCACGTCGGCGCGAAGCGATCCCTCGGCCTGGGCGCGTGCGACGAGCCCGTCGACCGGCTCGGCGAACTCGGCGCCGGGCCGGTAGCCGGGATCGATCTCGGCCATGCGACGCATGACCGCGGGCACGTAGGGCGCGTTCGCGAGCCACGCCGCAAGCCGTTCCACGTAGAGTTCGACGGATCGCCAGGCGGTCTCGGCGGCGAGGATCCCGTCCGCGAGCTCGCGCAGCTCGCCGACCCCGATGTCGTAGAGTTCGCGGACCAGCGCGTCGCGGTTCGGGAAGTGTCGGTACACGGTGCCAGCGCCGACACCGGCCCGCGTCGCCAGCTCATCGAGCGGAGCGTCGATTCCGCGCTCGGCGAACAGCACCCTCGCCTCGGCGAGGAGTCGCTCGTGGTTCCGCCGAGCATCACGCCGCGGCGAAGCGGCCGGGTTCACGTGTTCACCATAGCCGGTTCGTCGGGTATCATTCGGAGTGTTGCCTCCGTTTCCTCGGAGCGGCAGGTGACCGACCCCCTCGGGGGAGGGGTTTCAGTGCGGCAGGCGGCGACCGGTCCGACCGGCGGGGGACCCGCCCGCCGCGCCTGCATCAAGGCGAGGCATCCGCCGCACCCACGGTGCGTGATCGCGGCGCGCGGCTAGGCTGAACGCGTGGCCGACACCGATGAGCACGAGCGCCCCGTCGCCGAGAACACGCGCCGGATCGAGGCATCCGTCGTCACCGACTTCAGCAACCGGATGAGCTACGGCGGCTACCTCGACCTCGACACGCTGCTCTCGGCGCAACGGCCCATCTCGCGGCCCGAGCATCACGACGAGCTGCTGTTCATCATCCAGCACCAGACCACCGAGCTGTGGCTGAAGCTCGTGCTGCACGAGCTCGAGACGGCGCGCGACCTCCTGCGTGCCGACGAACTCGCACCGGCGCTGAAGTGCATCGCGCGGGTGAAGCACATCCAGAAGACGCTCACCGAGCAGTGGTCGGTGCTGGCGACCCTCACCCCCACCGAGTACGCGCAGTTCCGCGGCGTGCTCGGCAACGCGAGCGGGTTCCAGTCGTACCAGTACCGCGCCGTCGAGTTCGTGCTCGGCAACAAGAACGCGAAGATGATGCGGATCTTCGAGTCGGATGCCGCAGCCACCGCCATCCTCCGGCACGCGCTCGAATCGCCGAGCGTCTACGACGAGTTCCTCCGGCTCCTCGCTCGAGCCGGCTACCCGATCCCGAGCGAGGTGCTCGAACGCGACGTGACCCTGGCCTGGACGTTCCGGCCCGAGCTCGTGCCCGTGTTCACCAAGATCTACCAGCACACCGACGAGCACTGGGCCGCCTACGAGACCTGCGAGGAGCTCGTCGACCTCGAGGACAACTTCCAGCTCTGGCGCTTCCGGCACCTGAAGACCGTCGAGCGCATCATCGGCATGAAGACCGGCACGGGCGGGTCGAGCGGAGCGACGTTCCTGAAGCGAGCACTCGAGCTCACCTTCTTCCCCGAGCTCTACGCCGTGCGCACCGAGATCCCGGGATGACGGATGCGGCACGCTGACGAACCCGCCGCCCGCCACCGCGCCACGCTCGACCTCGGCCCGCTCGCCGAACCCGTGCGCCGGTCGATGAACGGCGAGCACGCCGGTGACGCCGGCACGATGCTGCCGCCGCTCGTCGACCACCACGTGCACCTCATGATCACCGGCATCCACGCGCTGGCCGACTCCGCGCTCGCCGGCGCCGTGGACCTCGGGGCACCGCTCGACCTCCTCACGGAACGGCGCTCCCACGACGGGCTGCCGCACGTGGAGTTCGCGGGTACCTTCCTCACGGCGCCCGGCGGGTACCCGGTCGGACGACCATGGGCTGCGCCCGGCTGCGCTCGCGAGGTTCCCGCAGCCACGGGCGACGGTCGCGGGTCGCTGCCCGGCCCCGCGGAGACGGCCGTGTCGGAGCAGCAGGCGTTCGGGGCATCCCTCATCAAGGTCGCGCTGGACGCCGCCGCCGGACCGGTGTTCGACCGGTCGACGCTCGACGCCGTGGTCGCCGCGGCGCACGGGCGCGGCCTGCCCGTCGTCGCGCATGTCGAAGGCGACGGGATGACGCGGCTCGCGATCGAGGCCGGTGTCGACGCGCTCGCGCACACGCCGTTCACCGAACGCGTCGACGACGACCTCGTCGCGCGTGCCGCGGTCGACGGGCAACGCTGGATCTCGACGCTCTTCGTCGCGGGCCATGGCGAGCCGACGCCCGAACGCGACCTCGCGATCGACAACCTGCGCCGGTTCCGCGCCGCCGGCGGCCGAGTGCTCTACGGCACCGACCTCGGCAACGGCGACCAGCCGCTCGGGGTCAACCCCGCCGAGGTCGGCCTGCTCACGGAGGCCGGCCTCGGGGCATCCCACGTCCTCGCCGCGATCTGCGACCCGTGGCCGCTCGACGAGCGCGACGACGCCGTCGCGACGTTCGTGCCCGGCCCACCGCCCACGACCCTCGACGGACTCCCCGACTGGCTCGCCTCGGCGTGCCTCGTGCCGGCCGAAGAACTGGAGGCCCTGTGACCCTCGACCCGCACCTCGCCTACGCCCGCCGGATGGACCGCGCCGACGGGCTCGCGCATTACCGCAAGCGATTCGCGGGCGCAGACACCGACCTCGTCTACTTCGACGGGAACTCGCTCGGCCGCCCGCCCCTGTCGGCGATCGAGCGCATGGAACGGTTCCTGCGCGAGGAGTGGGGAGGACGCCTCATCCGCGGCTGGCACGAGTCGTGGATGCAGCTGCCGTTCGAGATCGGCGACCTCATCGGCCGGGCCGTCATCGAAGCCAAGCCCGGACAGACGGTGGTCGGCGACTCCACCACCGTGCTCCTGTACAAGCTCGCTCGCGCGGCGGTCGATGCGCAGCTGGTGCGAGACCCGGGGCGTCGTGAGATCGTCGTCGACAGCGACAACTTCCCGACCGACCGCTACGTGCTCGAGGGAATCGCCCGGGAGCGCGACCTGCGCCTGCGGTGGATCCAGGTCGACACCGCCTCGGGCGTGACGAGCGAGCACCTCGCCGAGGCGGCCGGGCCCGAGACGGCGCTCGTCGTCATCAGCCACGTCGCCTACCGTTCCGGCTACCTCGCCGAGGCGCAGGAGCTCACCCGCATCGCCCACGACGCGGGTGCCCTGATCCTCTGGGACCTCTGCCACTCTGCGGGCTCGGTGCCCGTGAAGGCCGACCTCTGGGGCTTCGACCTGGCCGTCGGGTGCACCTACAAGTACCTCAACGGCGGCCCGGGGTCACCAGCATTCGCGTACGTGCGCGACGACCTGCAGGAGGTGCTCGCGCAGCCGATCCAGGGCTGGATGGGTGTGGCGGACGTGTTCGCGATGGGGCCCGAGTACGTTCCCGCCCGCGGCATCCGTCGCTTCCTCAGCGGCACGCCGCCCATCGTCGGCATGCTGGCGATGCACGAGACGCTCGCGATGATCGAGGAGGTCGGCATGCCCGCCATCCGCGATAAGTCCGTGGCCCTCACGGAGTTCGCGATCTCGGTCGCCGAGGAGTGGCTCGCGCCGCTCGGCGTGTCGCTCGGGTCGCCGCTCGACCCCGCCGACCGCGGCGGTCACGTGACGCTCCGGCACCCGGCCATGCGCGAGGTCACGGCGCGGCTCTGGCAGCAGGACGTGATTCCCGACTACCGCGACCCGGGCGGCCTGCGCATCGGGCTCTCGCCGCTCTCGACGAGCTTCGAGGAGGTCCACCGCGGACTCGCGGCCGCGCGGGACACCCTGCGGACCGTGCTGACCGAGCGGGCCGGGCTGGCGTAGGTGCAGTGCCCCCATCCGAGAATCGAGACGATGCCATCCGCACCGTTCGAGCCGGCGCTCGGTGCGGATGGCCTCAACTCGCGCCCCCGCGCCAGCATCGTCGGAAACTACCAGCCCGAGGGCCCACTGGCAATCCGGCCGTCGGTTCGGGCGGCATCCGGGCTGCGCGCGTACGATGACCGAATCGTACGAGGAAGGGTGGAACCATGACCGACACGGACCGCACCATCGAGGACGCGACCCGAGCCGCACGCGAGGCCGCCGACCGGGTCACCAGCGCGACCACTGAGACGGCCGAGAACATCTCCGACATCGTGAGCGGCACCGCCGCCGAGACGGCCGACACCGTGACGGACGGCGCCGCCGAGGCGAAGGAAGCCGCGGCAGACGCCGTCGAGGACATGCGCGCCGCGGCCGCCGAAGCCATGGACAAGATGACGACCCAGGCCAAGGAGGCGTTCGAGAACGCCAGGGAGGCGGCGGATGACGGCGTCACGTATGTGAAGGCGAAGTACCGCGAGAACCCCACGCTCGTGATCGCGGTCGGCGCGGCCGCCCTCGTGGGCGTGGCCGCCGTCCTGAAGTCGCTCTTCGGGCGTCGCGGCTGACGCGGAGTTCGATGGTCGAGTAGCACCGAAGGCGCGTACCGACGCCTCGCCCTCCTCGGGGCCTGCCTGCACTACGCTGGCGTCCTGCCGTGATCGGCCGAACGGGAAGGGGCGCAGATGTCGGATGCCGCAGCCACGCGCCCAGCGGGCCTTCGGCCATGGTCGATGGTGCTCGGGCTCGGGTTCGTGAGCCTCGCGATCGACATGGTCTCCGACGGCGCGATCTCGGTCGGCGGCGCCCTGCTCGAGCAACTCGGAGCCTCCGCGGCGCTCGTCGGCGCCGTCACCGGCGCCGCCACCGCGATCGCCCTCGTGCTGCGCCTGGTGACCGGACCGTGGGCCGACCGCACCGGCGCATACTGGGGGTTCACGATCACGGGCTATGCGCTGAGTGCCGTGAGCGTGCCGCTCCTCGCGCTCACGCCGTTGCTCGGCGCGGCGTCGCTGGCCACCGCGAGCGGCCTGCTGCTCGCCGAGCGCACCGGGAAGGCCGTGCGGGGCCCCGCGAAGACCGTGCTGCTCGCCGATGCCGCCGGCGCGGTGGGCCGCGGCCGGGGCTTCGGCGTGCACAAGCTCCTCGACCAGGTCGGGGCGTTCGCCGGGCCGCTGCTGGTCGCCGCCATCGCCGCGGCGACCGGCGCGCTGTGGCCCGCGTTCCTCGCGCTCGCCGTTCCCGCGGCGATCGCCATGGTGCTGCTTTTCTGGCTCCGGGCGAGGGTCCCGGACCCGAGTGTGTATCGCGGGGCCGGATCCGCGGGGGCAGAGCCGGCCGCGGCAGCTCCCGCACCGACCGAGCCCGCGGCGGCGGCGACTCCTGCGCCGACACGGATGTCCCTCGCCGCCCGCCTCGCGGGGCTGTCCGCGATTCCCGCCCGCGTGCGCACCACGTTCCTGCTCTTCGCGACCTTCGCCGCACTCACGACCTTCGGGTTGCTGAGCTTCGGCGTGATGTCGTACCACCTCGTCGCCGCCGACCTCGCGCCGATCGCCGGCGTGCCGCTCGTGTACGCCGCCGGCATGGCGGCGGCCGCGATCGGGGCGCTCGCGACCGGGTGGACCTACGACCGTGTCGGACCGGGAGTGCTCCTGGCCGTGCCCCTCCTGACGGCGTTCGTGCCCGGCTTCACGCTCGGCGGCACGATCGCCATCGTCGTCGTCGGCGTCGTGATCTGGGGGCTGGCGACGGGCGTGCAGGACTCCACCGTCAAGGCACTCGTGGCCGACCTCGTCCCCGCCGAGCAGCGCGGCTCCGCCTACGGCTGGTTCGCCGTGTTCCAGGGTCTCGGAGCCCTCGCCGGGGCGACCATCGCCGGGGCCCTCTACGAGCAGGTGCCGACGCTCATCGTGCTCGTGGTCGTGCTGCAGGTCGCGGCATCCGTGCTCCTCATCGTGGTGCTGCGTCGGCACCGCAGCGAGCGGCCTGTGCCGGCCGCATAGCTCGACCTGGGCGTCACGCGAGCGCGGCGATGCGGCCGAACTCCTCGCCGAGGGCCCCGGCGAACACATCCGCCGACACGGCGTCGGCATCGCAGTGCACGGCGCAGCCGAGCACTCCGTCGTAGGAGAGCGCGGCGATCCCGAGACGCACGTTTCCCTGGATCGCGGCGAGCGGCCAGGCGCGCTCGAGCGGTGCTCCGGCCAGGGCGAGCGGATGCCGCGGCCCCGGCACGTTGGTCACGAACATGACGATCAGGCGCTGGTACCGCACCAACCGCTTGAACAGGCGGGTGCCGAACCGCGACCTGGTGAGTTCGTACGAGCCGCGCGCGCGGGCGTCGTCCTTGCGCAAGCGGGTCAGCTCCGCGACCCGGCGCAGTCGGCGTTCCGCGTCGGTCTCGCCCGTGGGCAGCGGCACGAGCATCACCCCGACCGCGTTGCCCGACCCGCCGCGTCGATTGATCGCGACCGGAACGCTCACAGGCAGCGCGGGCGGCACCGGCTCGCCGCAGGCCCGAAGGGTCGCCTCGGCGGCCGCGACCACCGCCGAGAGCAGCGCGTCATTGACGGTCGCGCCCACGGCGGCCGCACCCGCGGCGATCCCGTCGAGCGGCGCGTCGACGAATGCGACGCCCCGGCGCGGGCCGATCCTCCCGAGCAGCACCGTGCGTGGCACCTCCCGGCGGAATACGGCGACCGTCCGCTCCCAGCCGGAGGCGAGCGTCCGCGGGCGGGTCCGGAGGCCGCGTTGCGCCGGGGGCGTGGTCGGTTCGCGAACGGATGCCGCGGCGGCATCCGTCATCGTCGGCGCCTCGTCGCCGCGCAGCAGGTGCTCGACGAGCCGCACGGCGGCCAGCCCGTCGGCCACGGCGTGGTGGATGCGGAGCACGAAGCCCACGCGCGCGGGCGCCACGCCGGGCACGAGGAGCACCTCCCAGAGCGGCCGGTCGAGCGGGAGCGGCGTGACCGTCAGACGAGCGCACAGCGCCTCGAGCCCGGCGCGGCCGTCGACCGGCTCCAGGAGCCGCACGTGGTGGTCAAGGTCAGGCTCCGTCGCCTCCCATGCGAGCGCACGGCCGTCGCGCACGACGCGCTGCGAGAAGCGCGGCAGCGCCGCGAGTCGTTCGGCCAACGCCGAACGCAACGCGGCCAGGTCGACGCCACCGTGGGGGCCGACCGGTCCGCCGGGCGCGAGCACGCCGGCCATCAGGAACGCGTTCACCTGATCGGGCGCGTCGAGCACGATGTTCGACGCGTCGGCCGCCGAGAGCCGTTCGCGCTCACCCGCTGGGGCCGCCACGATCGGCAGTCTACGGCGGACGACGACCGGCCGACGGGTGCCCGATAGAATCGAGGCATCCACCCCCTCGTCACCGGACGGAGAACCTCGGTGCCCACCATCGTCGTCGACGTGATGCCCAAGGCCGAACTGCTCGACCCCCAGGGGAAGGCCGTCGCCGGCGCCCTCGCCCGCACGGGACACACCGGCTTCACCGGCGTGCGCATCGGCAAGCGCTTCGAGCTCACCGTCGACGGCCCGGTCGACGACGAGCTGCGCGCCGGCGTGAAGCAGATCGCCGAGGAGATCCTCTCCAACTCGGTCACCGAGGACATCGTCGGCATCCACTACGTGGAGTCGAACGTCGAGCTCGCCGAGGAATCGCTCGAAGCGGCCGCCGAGCATCCCGACGAGGGCTACGTCGCGCCAGCCGGCGAGACGCACTGAGGCGGGCCTACATGCGCATCGGCGTCATCACCTTCCCCGGCTCGCTCGACGACCGCGACGCACGGCGCGCGGTGCGGCTCGCGGGCGCAGAGCCGGTGGCCCTCTGGCACGGCTCGCACGACCTCGACGGCGTCGACGCGCTCATCCTGCCCGGCGGGTTCAGCTACGGCGACTACCTGCGCTGCGGCGCCATCGCGTCGCTCAGCCCCATCATGAGCGAGGTGACGGATGCCGCGAACAAGGGCATGCCCGTGCTCGGCATCTGCAACGGCTTCCAGATGCTCACCGAGGCGCACCTGCTCGAGGGCGGCCTCATCCGCAACGACCACGGCTCGTTCATCTGCCGCGACCAGGTGCTGCGCGTCGAGAACGCCTCGACCGACTGGACGAGCGGCTTCGAGCCCGGCCGGGAGATCACGATCCCGCTGAAGAACGGCGAGGGCGGGTTCATCGCGTCGGAGGAGACCCTCGACCGGCTCGAGGGCGAAGGGCGTGTTGTGTTCCGGTACGTCGACGTGAATCCCAATGGGTCGTTGCGCGACATCGCCGGCATCACGAACGAGCGCGGCAACGTCGTCGGCCTCATGCCGCATCCCGAGCACGCCGTCGAGCCCGGCTTCGGCCCCGACACCGCCGCGGCCATGCGCTCGGGCGTCGACGGACTCGGGTTCTTCACGAGCGTCGTGCGGCGCGGGCTCGTCGAGGCATAGCGCACCCTCGACTCCTCCTCCACACCGCAACGGATGCCACGACCGTCCGCGGCCCCGGATCCACCCGGTCCCGGCCCGGGGTCTCTGGCATTCTCATGCGCAGGCCGCGAAGACGGAGAGGTGTTCGAGGTGACCGAAGCCCGGGTGTGGACGACGATCGGCGTGTTCACGGCGCTCATGCTCGGCACGCTCACGATCATCGCGACGCTGTTCGTGCGAGTGCTCCGCGCCGAGCGTGCCAGGGCGGCACGGCTGCAACCTGGGGCGGGCGAGCACCCGACCCCTTCGAGGAGGCCGGGCGCCCGCGACATCCACCCGACTGCTACGCGGCGGATACCTCGGTGCCGACCTGCGCGCGAAGGGCCGCGCCGAGCTCGGCGTCGACGTTCGTCCAGTACCGGAAGAACCGCTCGCGGATCTCGTCGACCGTGATGGCGTTGCCCTGGCCGGTGAGCGTTGCGAGGAAGCGCGCCCTCGCCTCGGCCGTGAACACCTCGCGGTAGAGGGTGCCGGCCTGGCCGAAGTCGTCGTCCTCGGCATGCAGCGTGGCCGCGGCACGCGTGAGCGCACCGTCGGACTCCCAGCCGCCCTCGCCGGCGCGAGCCGGGTCGGCGACGGGCCCGCCGAACGAGTTCGGCGCGTACACCGGCACGTCGGGGTGGTTGAAGCCGTGCCGCTGGGCGCCGTCCTGGGAGTAATTGTGCACGGATGCCGCGTGCGGCGCGTTCACGGGGAGCTGGTTGTAGTTCGTGCCGACGCGGTAGCGCTGCGCGTCGGGGTAGCTGAACACGCGGGCCATGAGCATCTTGTCGGGGCTGATGTCGATGCCCGGCACGAGGTTCGCAGGCGAGAACGCGGCCTGCTCGATCTCGGCGAAGAAGTTCCGCGGGTTGCGGTTGAGTGTGTAGTGGCCGACCTTGATGCGGGGGTAGTCCTTCTTCGACCAGGTCTTGGTGAGGTCGAAGGGGTTGAAGCGGTAGGCCTTCGCCTCCTCGTACGGCATGACCTGCACGTACACGTCCCACGTCGGGAATTCGCCGCGCTCGATGGCCTCGTACAGGTCGCGGCGGTAGTGGTCGGCGTCGGCGCCGGCGATCGCCTCGGCCTGGTCGGCGCCGAGGTGCAGGTCGCCCTGGCGGGAGAGGAAGTGGTACTGCACCCAGAACCGTTCGCCGGGGGCGTTGATCCACTGGTACGTGTGCGAGCCGTAGCCGTTCATCGTGCGCCACGACTGCGGGAGGCCACGGTCACCCATGAGGTAGGTCACCTGGTGCGCCGACTCGGGCGAGAGCGTCCAGAAGTCCCACTGCATGTCGGCGTCGCGCAGGCCCGGACCGGGCAGGCGCTTCTGCGAGTGGATGAAGTCGGGGAACTTGATGGCGTCGCGGATGAAGAACACCGGGGTGTTGTTGCCGACGATGTCGTGGTTGCCCTCGGTCGTGTAGAACTTCAGCGCGTAGCCGCGCACGTCGCGCCAGGTGTCGGGCGACCCCTGCTCACCGGCGACCGATGAGAAGCGCAGCAGCATCTCGCTCGTCGCGCCCGGCTGGAACACCGCCGCACGCGTGCACCGCGACACGTCCTCGGTCACGACGAACTCGCCGAACGCGCCGCCGCCCTTGGCATGCACGATGCGCTCGGGAATGCGCTCGCGGTTGAACTGGGCGAGCTTCTCGACGAGGTAGCGGTCGTGCAGCACGGTGGCGCCGTCGACGCCCGCGGTGAGGGAGTGCGCGTCGCTGGCGACCGGTGCCCCGGTCTGCGTGGTCGTGTAGTCCGTCATGACTTCCTCTTCTCTCGTGGCCCGGGGTTTCCGGGCACGTCGGGGGCCCGGAGCGACGGTGATCCGGGTCGTGTCTTCAGGGGCGAGTGGATGCCGTGGCTAGGTCGGCTCGGCGACGGCCGCCGCTGCCGCTGCGCACGCGGGGCACCGCCCCCAGAACGTCACCTCAGCCTCGGCGACCTGGAAGCCGTGGGTGCTGCTCGGCGTCAGGCACGCGCTCTCGCCGACCACGCAGTCCACGTCCTCCACGCGCCCGCAATCGCGGCACACGAGGTGGTGGTGGTTGTCGCCGACGCGCCGCTCGTAGAGCGCCGGGGATCCGGCGGGTTCGATGCGGCGCACGAGGCCGGCGTCGGCGAACGCGCCGAGCACCCCGTAGACGGCCTGCAGCGACGTGGTAGGCAGTTCGGCCTGCACCGCGCGGAACACCGTGTCTGCGTCGGCGTGCGGATGCTCGGCGAGCGCCAGCAGCGCCGCGAGGCGTGGAGCGGTGACCTTCAGGCCGACGTCGCGGAGCGTGTGCGCAAGCACGCCGTCGCCGTGCGGCGCGGTCGCGCTCGCGGTGACATCCGAGGTGCTCATGTCCCAACCGTAGCGGTTGTTTTGAATCAGTCAAAACACCTGTGGATCCCTCGGTTCTGACACCCGTCGACCGACCGCTCGCACGGTGCCCGCGGGCATGATGGGACGATGACCTCGACCGAAGCACAGAACACCCTGCGCGCCATCTTCGACGCGCGCAACCGCGCGGACATGCAGCCGACCATCGACGCGTTCTTCGCCGTGCTCGCCGAGCACACAGACGACCCCGAGGTGCTTTACGAGGTCGGCGGCGCCTACTACACCGCCGGCGTCGAGGAACGAGCCTGCAGTACGGTTGGACGCTGCGCAACCTCGGGCGCCATGACGAGTCGCTCGCCGCGTTTCGAGCGGGCCCGCGCCGAGTTCCCGCGGTCGGAATCGCTGCGCGTATTCCACGCCCTGACGTTGCACGCGGCCGGGCGGAGCAGCGCCGCGGTCGCCACCCTGCTCGAGCTCGTCACCGACCGCATCGACACCCCCGAGCTGGCGCGGTACGAGGCCGCCATCCGCGGGAACGCCGCGTACCTGGCCTCACTCGACGCCTGATCAACCGTTCGTTCGATGCGGCGCCCCCTTGGCCGCCTGCGACGATGGAGGAACCCCCGACCCTGGAGCATCCGTGTCACCGAAGCGCCTCTTCCGCACCCTCGCCATCGCCGAGGCCGTCACTTGGACCGGCCTCGTCGTCGCGCTCGTCCTGAAGTACGCCGCCGGATTCGACGGCGCCCTCTTCCCGGCCGGATCGGTGCACGGGTTCGTGTTCCTCGGCTACGCGTTCACCGCCGTACTCGTGGGCGTCAACCAGCGCTGGGGCGTCGGACTCATGGCGTTCGCGGTGCTCACGGCGATCGTGCCCTACGCGACGATCCCGTTCGAACTGTGGCTCATCCGCCGCGGCCGCCTCGACGGTGAGTGGCGGCACGAACCCACCGAGCACCCGGCCGACGGCAACCGGGTGAACCGGATGCTCCGCTGGTTCCTCGCGCGTCCGGTGCTGCTCTCCGTGGTCGCGGTGCTCGGCATCGCCGCGGTGTTCACGGGGCTGCTCATCATCGGCCCGCCCGGGGGGCGCGAGGCGTAAGCCACAAATCGCGGCCCAAGCGGCGGGCGCTGCGGCGCCGCACACGTCATGGCCGTGTCCACCGCTTGAGATACGCGTCCGGTCGCGGGAACGCATCCCCTGCATTTCGCTATCTACCGGTCACACCGCTGCTGACCCGGCTCGCAATACCCAGCCTCCGAATGACACAAGCTGCAGTGAGCGAATCATCGTCAGCCGACATCAGTGATGCTACAGTGATCGATCAGTGAACTACAGTGATCCCGCGGCAGCGGAGGCGCGATGGAGACGAGCCGAGGAGAGCTGGCCGAGGTCGTCCAGCAGCTTCGAAGCGTCGGAACCGACCTCCGCCACATCGAAGCGAAGGCAGCGGTCGGCGGCCTACCGAAGAGCCTGTGGCCGACCATCAGCGCGTTCAGCAATCATGGGGGCGGCGTCGTTCTCTTGGGACTCGATGAGTCCGACGGTTTCTTGCCGGCCGAGGGCTTCGATGCGATCGCGATTCGGGATGCGGTCGCCGACGCCTTTCGGCCGCGCCGAGCCGCGGATGGCGCAGGTCCGATCACGCCCCGTCCCCTCGGGACCATCGATGTCGATGAAGTGGGCGGCTCACCGGTGGTGGTCATCGATGTGGCAGAACTCCCCCCAAGCCAGAAACCGTCCTTCGTTACTGCCCAAGGCAAGGAAGGGGGTACCTACGAACGGGTCGGCGACGGCGACCGACGAATGAGCACTTACGGCGTATTTCTCCTTTCCACCGATGGTGCGCAGCCGCACGAGGATTCCACGATGGTCGATGGTGCTTCCATCGACGACCTCGACCCGGGCCAGGTTTCACGATTCATCGCACGGGTCCGACGAACACGCCCCAGGTCTGTCGCGGATCTCAGTCACGACGCCGACATACTGCATCGGCACAATGTGCTCGCCGCAGATCGGAGCACCCCCACGCTGGCGGGCCTCTTGGCGCTCGGACGCTATCCCCAGCAGTTCTATCCGCAGGCCATCATCACCTTCGCGGTCTATCCCGGACGGACCAAGGCCGACGTGATCGGAGACGTACGCATGTTGGATCGGCGGATCATCGAAGGGTCCATTCCTGTGATGGTCGATGATGCCGTCCTCGCCATCTTGGAGAACCTGAAGACGCGGCGGATCTCGCGTGGTGCCGGTGCCGTCGACGAACCTGAAGTACCCGTCGATGCACTTCGTGAGGCTGTGACCAATGCACTGACCCATCGCGACTACAGCGCGTGGGCGCTCGGTGAGCAGGTCAGAGTCGAGATGTTTCCGGACCGTATCGAAGTGTCCAATCCCGGAGGAATCTGGGGAGGCCGACGAGTCGTGGATCTCTATGATGGCAGCTCGCGTTCCCGCAACCAGGTCCTCGCCGCGCTGTTGACCGAAGTCCCTCTGCCTGGGCGGGACGAATCGGTTTCCGAGAACGCGGGGTCAGGAATTCCGCGTATGACCGGGGTTCTCGGCAGGGCCGGGCTCCCAGCGCCGAAGTTCCTTCCCACCGTGACGAGCATGACGGTCGTACTCGACCGGCATGGCCTCTTGAATCCCGACAGCTCGGATTGGCTGCGGTCCATCGGCGCTGACAGCCTCGAGCCGGACCTTCAACGCGCGCTCGTACTCGTTCATCGCGGAAATGCCGTGGATGATCAGATTCTGCGCGCCGCGCTCGTCATGGACAGCGAAGACGCAAAGCATGTACTGCGTCGTCTGGTCGACGACGGCTGGCTCGCGTTTCCCCCGCGGATCGGGGAGACGTACCGATCAGGACGGAGACTGATCGCCGGCGAGCTCAACGCTCGTTCGCTCTTCGAAGGCTTCCCCGTGGAGGTGAACGAGGTACAAGCTGCGAGCCCGCTTGATGAGAGGATTCTGAATGCCGTTCGCGAGCGTGGTGAGCTAGGTATCAACGAGCTGGCGCGCTACACGCAGAGCACGCCGGGAGCCCTGCGTCCTCGGCTCCGGGTTCTCGTAGCGCAGGGTGCGCTCATCGCAACGGCGCCGGCACAAAGCAAACACCGCAGGTATCGCATCGGCGACTCGACCGCACTGTGACTGGCCCCCGAGCCGAGGACGCCGCGGCATCCGGACTGCTCACGTGAGCGGCGCGGGTAGACTTGCACGGTCAGGCATCCGCCCGCGGCATCCGCTCGCCGCCGTTCTCTGGAGCTCGCCACTCGTGACCACCGAAGCATCCGCCACGACCGCTGCCCCGGCGCCCCCTTCGACTGGCTCAGTGACCGGCACGCCGGTGCTCGACACCGTCGAGGTCGCGCAGGCGACGCCCGAGAAGGAGCAGCCGTACGCCGCGCTGGGCCTGAAGCCCGACGAGTACGAGCGCATCCGCAACATCCTCGGGCGCCGGCCCACGAGCGCCGAGCTCGCGATGTACTCCGTGATGTGGAGCGAGCACGCATCGTACAAGTCGAGCAAGATCTACCTGCGCCAGTTCGGCACGAAGGTCACGCCCGAGATGAAGCAGCACCTCATGGTGGGCATCGGCGAGAACGCCGGCGTGCTCGACATCGGCGAGGGCTGGGCGGTCACGTTCAAGATCGAGTCGCACAACCACCCGAGCTTCATCGAGCCGTTCCAGGGTGCGGCCACCGGGGTCGGCGGCATCGTGCGCGACATCATCTCGATGGGCGCGCGCCCGGTCGCCGTCATGGACGCGCTGCGCTTCGGCGCCATCGACCACCCCGACACCGCGCGTGTCGTGCACGGCGTCGTGTCGGGCATCAGCTTCTACGGCAACTGCCTCGGCCTGCCGAACATCGGCGGCGAGACCTGGTTCGACCCGACCTACCAGAAGAACCCGCTCGTCAACGCGCTCGCGGTCGGCGTGCTGCGCCACGAGGACCTGCACCTCGCCAACGCCAGGGGCGTGGGCAACAAGGTCGTGCTGTTCGGTGCGCGCACGGGCGGCGACGGCATCGGTGGCACGTCGATCCTCGCGTCCGACACGTTCGCCGAGGGCGGGCCGACCAAGCGGCCGGCCGTGCAAGTCGGAGACCCGTTCGCCGAGAAGGTGCTCATCGAGTGCTGCCTCGAGCTCTTCAAGGGCGACCTCGTCGAGGGCATCCAAGACCTCGGGGCGGCCGGCATCTCGTGCGCGACCTCCGAGCTCGCGGCGAACGGCGACGGCGGCATGTCGATCGTGCTCGACGACGTGCTGCTGCGCGACCCGACGCTCACGCCCGAGGAGATCCTCATGAGCGAGAGCCAGGAGCGCATGATGGCGATCGTGAAGCCCCAGAAGCTCGACGGCTTCCTCGAGGTCGTGAAGAAGTGGGACGTCGAGACCAGCGTGCTCGGCGAGGTCACCGACAGCGGGCGCCTCTCCATCACGTGGCGCGGCCAGGAGATCGTGAACGTCGACCCGCGCACCGTCGCGGTCGACGGCCCCGTCTACGAGCGCCCGGTCGCCTACCCGGCGTATCAGGACGCGCTGAAGGCCGACGGGGCATCCGACCTCGCCCGCCCGCAGACCCCCGACGAACTGCGCACGCAGTTCCTCCAACTCATCGGGTCAGCGAACCAGGCGGATGCCTCGTGGGTCACGAACCAGTACGACAAGTACGTGATGGGCAACACCGCGCTCAGCTACCCCGACGACGCCGGCATGATCCGCGTCGACGAGGAGTCGGGCCTCGGCGTCTCGCTCGCGACCGACGCGAACGGCCGGTACTCGCAGCTCGACCCGCGTGAGGGGGCGAAGCTCGCGCTGGCCGAGGCGTACCGCAACGTCGCCGTCACGGGCGCGGTGCCCATGGGCGTCTCCGACTGCCTGAACTTCGGCTCCCCCGAGAACCCCGAGGTCATGTGGCAGTTCTCCGAGACCGTCGAGGGCCTGAGCGACGGATGCCTCGAACTCGGCATCCCCGTCACGGGCGGCAACGTGTCGTTCTACAACCAGACCGGTGACGTGCCGATCCACCCGACGCCCGTGATCGCCGTGCTCGGCGTCATCGACGACGTCGCTCGCCGCATCCCGAGCGGCTGGCAGGACGACGGCCACAACATCTACCTCCTCGGCGACACCCGCGCCGAGCTCGACGGCTCCGCGTGGGCCGGCGTCGTGCACGATCGACTCGGCGGACGCCCGCCCGCCGTCGACCTCGCCCGCGAGAAGGCGCTCGCCGGGCTGCTGAACGCCGCCGCGATCGAGGGACTCATCGACTCGGCGCACGACCTCAGCGACGGCGGCCTCGCGGTCGCGCTCGCCGAGGCGGTCGGCCGCTTCGGCGTCGGCGCACGCATCGTGCTCGACGACGTGCTGCACGACTCAGGGCTCGACGCCGCCACCGCACTGTTCTCCGAGTCGACGGGCCGGGTCATCGTGTCGGTCCCCCGTGAAGACGACGTGAAGTTCCGCGGACTCTGCGAGGGCCGTGGCTATCCGGTCCGTCGCATCGGGGTGACGGATGCCGCGTCGGGCTCGCTCGAGGTGCAGGGCCTGTTCACCGTGCCGGTCGACGAGCTCCGCGCGGTGAACCGCGCGCCCCTGGCCGACGCGTTCGGCCCGGTCGTCGGATACTGACCTCGCCCGGTGGTCGAGTAGCGAAGCGTATCGAGACCCCATGAAGCGCGAACCGGACGCCCGCCAGACCTACCCGGCGCTCTACGCGGCGGAGCACGGCGGCTTCAGTGTCGTGCCGGCCGCGTACGTGTTCCTCGTCGACGGCGACCGGGTACTCCTGCAACTCCGCACCGGCACGGGGTACTACGACGACTGGTGGGCCGCGTCGGCCGCCGGCCACGTCGAGGCGGGCGAGCCGGTGACCCGGGCGATCGTGCGCGAGGCATCCGAGGAGCTCGGCGTCACCCTCGCCGAGCGCGACCTCGAGCCGCTCTCGACCATGCACCGCACGGCCCCCACGGGACTCGCCGTCGACCAGCGCGTCGACTTCTTCTTCGCCTGCCGCACGTGGGGCGGCACTCCGGCGTTGCAGGAGCAGAAAGCCGCCGACCTGCGCTGGTTCGACCTCGACGCCCTGCCCGAGCAGACCGTGCACCACGAGCGGTTCGTGCTCGAGGCCTGGCGCGACGGCACGCTGCCCGCCATCACGGCGTTCGGGTTCTGAGCATGCAACTCGTGCTGCCGATCCTCACCGCGGTGTTCGCGGCGGCGCTCGTGGTGGGCATGACGGTGCGCGCCGTGCGCGCGCCGAGGAGGCAGCGGCTGCGCGCCGCGTTCGGCCCGATCATGGGCGCCGGCGAGACCTACCAGGAGCTGCACACGGGCCAGAAGGGTCTGCAGGACTCGGTCATCGAGTCGATCCAGGAGTCCGAGGTGCGTCCATCCCGCACCGACGGCGACGACCGCTGACTCGCAGCGGCCCGGGGCCCGGGGCCCGGGTGCTGCGGGGCCGTGGCACGCGGCCGCGGCGTGGCGCGCGATTCGAGGTGCTCGAGCGCTCGTGTCGACTCCGCCTCATGTGCGGCAGGTTCGACATGAGCGGTAATCTGGGCATTGTTCGGTGGGTGCAATAGACCCGGAATCATGTCGTCCGAGAAGCACTGGTCTGGGCCCTGTGTGCGAGCTAGGGCCTCGATCCGCGGTGTCGACGGTTTAACCTTCATCGATGCTGTCGGCGCCGGCGGATCTCCTTCCGTCGCCTCGCCTGTGCAGATCGGGCAACGACGTTATCGGATCGACAGACAGCCACGAACACCAGACCCCCCATCTGGGGGTGGGTGAAGCTGGTCGGTTTCAGAGACAGTGGGTCTCGCGTGGCTGGCTTCGCGGGGATGCCGCCCGTCTGGGGGGAATCGTGCGCCGTTCTGCTCGTCCTGTGCTCGGTATGGTGATTGCGTTGGCGCTGGTGGGTGGGCTGGTGTCCGATCCTGCGTTCGCTGAGGAGGCAGGCGGCGACGACGCTGGTGATATCGCCCCGGTGGAGGTGCTGGAGGAGCCTGTCGAGGATTCGGCTGCGGTGCCGGATCCGGTCCCTGTCGATGAGGCGGTGGATCCGGACGTTCAGGGCGAGATCCCGACTGTGGGGGAGCCGGCAATCCCCTGAAACCGTAGAGACATGATTTTGGGGGATCCTTCCCCCCCGATAGCGGCCGCCTGGTGGCGCCCGGAGCCGGCGTCAAGGCTGGCCGGAGGC
>NZ_BMMD01000004.1 GCF_014645655.1 Agromyces bauzanensis
CTCCCGCTCCTCATCACTCAGAATCAACTCGGCCTTCGGGCGTCCCGTTCTCGGCATACCCCATTCTACAACTTAACCAGAGAATTTCAGGCGCACGACACTAGGTCGCTTGCGACATCCCCTCGGGACGCTCACCCGTCCGCGTGCGGGCTGCCGAGCGGCGTGGTCGGCGTGCCTCCGAACGGTCGATGACGAGCAGCGGGCCGAGCACGGAGGTCGCCGGGCTCACCACGACCAGCGCCTGACGGGCGGTCATCGCTAACCCATCCCTAGCAACCGCAGGCGACCGCCAATGATCCGATAGACTCGGTGATCGGCCGTCGCCGTAATCCCTGCTAACGCAAGGAAACCCAAGACAATCCGGGGCTGCCGGGGCCACTCGGTGATGGCTCGGTGGCTTCGGGAGGTCGCAGGTTCGAATCCTGTCGCCCCGACGAGTCGCCAGCGGCTCGACACGAACTTCCACACAACAGGAGATCTTCCACATGCCGACCACTTCGGTTGAGAAGCTGAGCCCCACGCGCGCCAAGCTCACCATCTCGGTGACGCCCGAGGAACTGGAGCCCAGCATCACCCACGCCTACGAGCACATCGCCGAGCAGATCAACGTGCCAGGCTTCCGCAAGGGCAAGGTGCCGCCGCCCATCATCGATCAGCGGGTCGGCAAGGCCGCCGTGCTCGAGCACGCGGTGAACGAGGGCCTCGACGGCTTCTACCGCGCGGCGGTCACCGAGCACGAGCTCCGCCCCCTCGGCCGTCCCGAGGCCGACATCGTCGAGTGGCCTGACGAGAAGGACTTCTCGGGCGACCTGCTGCTCGCCATCGAGGTCGACGTGCGCCCCGACGTGGAGCTCCCCGACTACGACGGCCTCGCGCTCACGGTCGACTCGGTCGAGGTCGGCGGCGACGAGGTCCAGGCCGAGCTCGAGCGCCTCCGCAGCCGCTTCGGCACCCTGATCACGGTCGACCGCCCCGCGACCACCGGCGACTTCGTGACCCTTGACCTGGTCGCCACCATCGACGGCACCGAGGTCGACACCGCGAGCGGCATCTCGTACGAGCTCGGCTCGGGCGAGCTGCTCGAGGGCATCGACGAGGCGCTCGAGTCGCTCACCGCCGGCGAGACCACGACGTTCGAGTCCAAGCTCCTGGGCGGCGACCACGAGGGCGAGACCGCCGAGATCACCGTCACCGTCACGGCCGTCAAGGAGCGCGAGCTCCCCGCGGCCGACGACGACTTCGCGCAGATCGCGAGCGAGTTCGACACCCTCGAGGAGCTCACGCAGAGCCTCACGGAGCAGGTCGCACGCAACAAGTCGTTCGGCCAGGGCACCCAGGCCCGCGATCTCCTCGTCGAGAAGCTCCTCGAGCTCGTCGACGTGCCCGTCGCCGACAGCGTCATCGAGGACGAGGTGCACCGCCACCTCGAGTCCGAGAGTCGCCTCGAGGACGACGAGCACCGCGCCGAGGTCACCGAGTCGAGCACCAAGGCGTTCAAGACGCAGATCGTGCTCGACAAGATCGCCGAGGCCGAGAAGGTGCAGGTGAGCCAGGACGAGCTCACCCAGTACCTCGTGCAGGGCGCGGCCCAGTACGGCATGGACCCCAACGAGTTCGTCCAGGTCCTCAGCCAGAACGGCCAGATCCCCGCCATGGTCGGCGAGGTCGCGCGCAACAAGGCGCTCGCGATCGCGCTCGGCAAGGCCAAGGTGACGGATGCCGCGGGCAACCCCGTCGACCTCTCCGAGTTCACGGCCGTGGCCGAGTCCGACGAGGCCGAGTCGGTAGCCGCCGCAGAGGCGCCCGTCGAGGAAGCCGCGACTGCGGCGCCCGCCGAGGAGAAGAAGCCCGCGAGCAAGCGCGCTGCGAAGAAGGCCGACGACGAGTAGGCACCATCGCAGGCGAGGGCCGGATGCCGCGGGGCATCCGGCCCTCCGTCGTCTCCACGGGGGATACCGTCGACTGACGAACCCGGAAGAACCACATGGACGACTGGCAGCGACGCATCGACGCCGTGTGGTCGGCCGACGATCCGCATCCTCGGCAGACCGATCGAATCCATCGCGCTCCTCGGCGCCGTCGGGTCTGAGGCGGGCGAGCTCCATGACGCGGTCGTCGCGTTCCGCGCGCGGCACCTGCCGCGGTACCGCGTGTCGATGTCTGCCTACGCGGCGGAGCTCGCGCCTCCGCCTAGGGCGAACAGCCCGGTTGGCACGTGTTGCACCGGATAGATTCGAGTGAACGCGACAACGGAAACGGAGCGACACATGGCCGAAGCGACACCCAGCCCCGGTGTTTTCGATCGACTGCTGAAGGACCGCATCATCTGGCTGGGTTCCGAGGTTCGTGACGATAACGCAAACGAGATCGCGGCGAAGCTGCTCCTCCTCGCCGCCGAGGACCCCAAGAAGGACATCTACCTCTACGTGAACTCGCCCGGCGGTTCGATCACGGCCGGCATGGCGATCTACGACACCATGCAGTTCGTTCCCAACGACATCGTCACGGTAGGCATCGGAATGGCCGCGTCGATGGGCCAGCTCCTGCTCACCGCGGGCACCAAGGGCAAGCGCTACATCACGCCCAACGCCCGCGTGCTGCTGCACCAGCCGCACGGAGGCTTCGGCGGCACCGCGAGCGACATCCAGACCCAGGCGCAGCTCATCCTCGACATGAAGCGCCGCCTCGCCGAGATCACCGCGGCGCAGACGGGCAAGACCGTCGAGCAGATCAACGCCGACGGCGACCGCGACCGCTGGTTCAACGCGCAGGAGGCCCTCGAGTACGGGTTCGTGGACCACATCCGCGAGTCGGCGCTCGACGTGTCCGGCGGCGGCGGAACCGAACAGGCGTAGGCATCGAGAGAAGAGAGAACCAGCGAATGAACATCCCTGCCTTCGGCGGCACCGCCTTCAGCGGCATGCAGGCGCCTGGCTCGCGCTACATCCTGCCGAGCTTCGAGGAGCGCACGGCCTACGGCTACAAGCGCCAGGATCCCTACGCCAAGCT
The DNA here is from genome assembly GCF_014645655.1 of Agromyces bauzanensis. GTDB lineage: Bacteria > Actinomycetota > Actinomycetes > Actinomycetales > Microbacteriaceae > Agromyces > Agromyces bauzanensis. The sequence goes on from NZ_BMMD01000004.1 coordinate 3,010, forward strand.
CTTCGAGGACCGCATCATCTTCCTCGGCGTGCAGGTCGACGACGCATCGGCCGACGACATCATGGCCCAGCTCCTGGTGCTCGAGTCGATGGATCCCGATCGCGACATCATCCTCTACATCAACTCGCCCGGCGGCTCGTTCACGGCCATGACCGCGATCTACGACACCATGCAGTACATCCGTCCCGAGATCCAGACGGTCGTGCTCGGCCAGGCCGCGTCGGCGGCGGCGGTCATCGCCTCGGCAGGTACGCCCGGCAAGCGCCTCGCGCTGCCGAACGCTCGTGTGCTCATCCACCAGCCCGCCATGGGCGAGGCCGGTCACGGCCAGGCATCCGACATCGAGATCCAGGCGGCCGAGATCATGCGCATGCGCACGTGGCTCGAGGAGACGCTCTCGCGGCACTCGAACCGCACCAAGGAGCAGGTGAACGCCGACATCGACCGCGACAAGATCCTCTCCGCCGAGGAGTCGCTCGAGTACGGCCTCATCGACCAGGTGCTCTCGTCGCGCAAGAGCGTTCCGGCGCTCACGCGCTAGTCGACGCCCCATCGAGGCGGGCGACCGGTCCACGCAGGACGGGTCGCCCGCCTCGTCGCATGTACGGCCCGGTGCGTTGGGAGGCCCGCCGGATCGCGGCATCCGAGCCCGATCCGATGGTTCGCGGACTGCGAACCGCCTTCGGCTGCCAATCCGGGCGCGTCATGCCGCATGGCCCGATTCTCGGGCTAGGCTCGGAACAGACTGGTCGACAGGGAGGGTTCGATGGCACGCATCGGGGAGAGCGCCGATCTGCTCAAGTGCTCCTTCTGCGGAAAGAGCCAGAAGCAGGTCCAGCAGCTCATCGCCGGACCCGGCGTCTACATCTGCGACGAGTGCGTCGAACTCTGCAACGAGATCATCGAGGAGCGACTCGCCGAGGCGGGCGAGACCGAGGCCGGCGAGTTCGAGCTGCCGAAGCCCAAGGAGATCTTCGCCTTCCTCGAGGAGTACGTCATCGGCCAGGATGCCGCGAAGAAGGCACTCGCCGTCGCGGTCTACAACCACTACAAGCGCGTACGCGCCCGCACGACCCTCACCTCCGCCGACCGGGCGCATGACGACGTGGAGATCGCGAAGTCGAACATCCTGCTCATCGGCCCGACCGGGTGCGGCAAGACCTACCTCGCGCAGACCCTCGCGAAGCAGCTCAACGTGCCGTTCGCGGTCGCGGATGCCACGGCCCTCACCGAGGCCGGGTACGTCGGCGAGGACGTCGAGAACATCCTCCTGAAGCTCATCCAGGCTGCCGACTACGACGTCAAGCGAGCCGAGACCGGCATCATCTACATCGACGAGATCGACAAGATCGCCCGCAAGGCGGAGAACCCGTCGATCACGCGGGATGTCTCGGGCGAGGGCGTGCAGCAGGCGCTGCTGAAGATCCTCGAGGGCACCGTGGCTTCTGTGCCGCCGCAGGGCGGACGCAAGCATCCCCACCAGGAGTTCATCCAGATCGACACGACGAACGTGCTGTTCATCGTGGCGGGCGCATTCGCGGGCCTCGAGGACATCATCTCGTCGCGTGCCGGCAAACGCGGCATCGGCTTCGGTGCCCCCCTGCACAGCAAGGAGGACGAGGCCGACATCTTCAGTGAGGTGCTGCCCGAAGACCTGCACAAGTACGGTCTCATCCCCGAGTTCATCGGCCGACTGCCCGTGGTCGCCACCGTGCTGCCGCTCGACCGCGATGCCCTCATGGAGATCCTCACGGTGCCCCGCAATGCCCTGGTGCGCCAGTACCAGCGCATGTTCGAGCTCGACGGCGTGGAACTCGACTTCGAGCCGGCCGCGCTCGAGGCCATCGCCGACCTCGCGGTGCTGCGCCAGACCGGGGCCCGCGGCCTGCGCGCCATCATGGAGGAGGTGCTCGGGCCGATCATGTTCGAGGTGCCGTCCTCGATGGGGGTCGCGCGCGTCGTCGTCACGAAGGCCGCGGTGCTCGACAATGCGGCCCCGACCATCGTGCCGCACAAGCCCCGCCGCGCGGAGAAGTCCGCGTAGTCGATCGTCGGCGCGTCAGTCGTAGACGCGCACCAGCTGCCAGTGCGCGCCGTCGTGCTCGACGTCGAACACGTGGGTCTCGCCGTCGTCGGCGCTCGCCTGGAATCGCCAGCCTGAGAGCGACAGGGGCACGTATGTTCTGGGCATCTGTCTCGGTGAAGCGGCCGGCCTACGCGCTTGGTTCCTCATGATTCGGCGCCAATTCCGGTGGAGTCCGATGGATCCCCGCGCCCGCTTGCGCAAGATGCGGGATCTGACTCCGCACTTCACCGAGGCAGATGCCCAGAACGTATGTTCGAATGCCAGCACCGCACGGCGCGGCGCATGAAAGGTCGGGGCCAGCGGATACCTCGCGGCGGGCCGAAGTCGGGGAGCCGTCAGGCCAGGTCGTCGTCGCTGCGCGCGCCGAAGACGATCTCGTCCCAGCTCGGCATCGACGCGCGGCCCTTCTTCGCCGGACGGTTGGCCTGGGCGCTGGACGGCTTGCCGCCCCAGAGCGTGCGTGCCGCCGTTCCGGGCGTGTCGTCGGTAGTCGGCTTGGCCTCGGGCACCGACGGTGTCTCCGCGGCCGGCGCCGGCGCCTTGGGCTCCGGCGCGGCGGGCCGCTCGGCCTCGGCTCCGGCGGCTTCGCGTTCGCCGCGTCGCCGGCGGAGCGCCTCGAGCAGGTCGGCGGTCTCACTGAGCGTCGGCTTCGGCTCGTCCGCGCGCTTGATCGCCGCTCGCGCCGCCGCGGGGCTCGAGGCCGGGGCCGTCGTGCGTGCATACGGCAACGGCTCGAGATGCGGCGCGGTGTCGAACTCGGCGTGGTCGGGCTCCTCGAACGTGAACGCGCCGCTGTCGAACCGGCTGGGTTCGTCGGTGTCGGGCGCGACCGCGCGCAGCCGCGGGATCAGCCCGCCCTTGAGGTCGCCCTGCTGCGAGAGGGTGGTGGCCTCGGAGTTCAGCGGATGCAGCGCCCGGGTTCGCGGCTCGAAGCCCCAGCGCGCGTCGTGGTCGATGGTGTCGGCCGCGAACTCGAGCTTCACGATCCAGCCGCGCTCGTCGTCCTTCCAGCTGGCCCAGCGCTCGCCGTGCACGCCGAGCTTCGACAGGCGCTCGCGGATGACGCTGCCGAACGTTGCCGGGTCATCGGCGGGATCGACGTCGGCCGCGACGTGCACGGGCACGGCGAGTGCGCTCGTCACGACGTGCTCGCGCTCGGCCAGCACAGGTCCCTCGAACCGGCGGATGTAGTCGATCGACGCACCGGTGACCTGCGCGACATCCTCGCCCGACAGCCCTGAGCGGATGAGCGACTGCACCTCGCGAGGCGAGGGTTTGGGTCCGGTGGGGCTCTCGGGCTGCGCCTGCCGGATCCGGGACTGCAGCACCTCGTCGATCTCGATCCGGAAGCGTGCTCCATCGTCGGAGGCGGCGAGCAACGCGCCGTTCTCGACTCCGATTACCTTGAGTTCCTGCATAACGACAAAGCCCTTCCGTGCCATCGTCTCCGCCCAAGGATGCCATGCCGGGGAAGGCGCCGCCGGGAATAGCGCGGGCGCGCCGGAAGTTGAGCACGTAGCAGGTTGCCGGGTGGCGCGAGTGGTTTGCTTACGCACCCGAATTGATGCAGACTATGGCCGCCGAATCTTCGGCACCGAAGAAATGGATGGGAATGGCAACGGATTACGACGCACCGCGGAAGACCGAGGACGACTCCGAGTCGATCGAGGCCCTCAAGGAGCGCGTCCCCGACAAGATGTCGGGAGTGGTGGATGTCGACGACGCCGACAACCCTGGAGGCTTCGACCTGCCCGGTGCCGATCTCTCCGACGTCGAGCTCGACGTCGTCGTGCTCCCGCCCCAGGCTGATGAGTTCACGTGCGTGAACTGCTTCCTCGTGAAGCATCGCTCGCAGATCGACCACGAGACGAAGCTCGGCCCGATCTGCCTGGAGTGCGCCTCCTAGACGTCTCGCTCCGCATCGCCCGGCCGTCGTGATCCGTTGATCGCGACGGCCAGTTCGTCGGGTCGACGGCTCGAGATGAGCCAGTACGGCGTGGGGTCGCTCGGGTCGGAGATCGGCACCCGCACGACCGGCTGCACCCATCCTCGGATGACGAGGAACGCCCGCGCGTCGAGCCCGGTCCCTCGTTCGACCCGCGCGTCAGCGTCGAATGCAGCGACGGCCTCGCCCGTGTGGGCAAGCGAGATCTCGGCGCGGCCGGCGCGGAGCATCCCGTCCTGCACCTCGATGACGGGAGCCGTGAGCGTGAGCGATCCGGCCACTGCGAGGTAGAGGACGACGCCGGTGGCGATGCCGGCGGGCATCGAGACGGGCGCGAGCACCAGGATGCTCGCGGGCACGAGGAGCAGGGTCGCGATGTAGATCCAAGGCGTCGGCCACAGTCTCTCGTGGTAGTCGGGCATGGCTCTATTCGATCAGACTTCTGCACTACCCTCGAACAGTGACCGATTCCGTCGATGTGCTGATCACGGCCGACCGCCTCCCGACCTACGCCCATCCCGGCGACGCGGGTGCCGATCTGCATGCATCCGAGTCCGTCGTGCTCGCGCCCGGAGCGCGGGCCACGGTGGGCACCGGCGTCTCCATCGCCCTGCCCGACGGGTACGTCGCGTTCGTGGTGCCGAGGTCGGGCCTCGCCTTCAAGCACGGCATCACGATCGTGAACGCGCCGGGCACCGTCGACGCGGGCTACCGGGGCGAGATCAAGGTTGCGCTCCTCAATACCGACGCGGGCGAATCGTACACGATCGAGGCGGGCGACCGGATCGCGCAGCTCGTCGTGATGCCGGTGAGTCGCGCGCGGTTCGTGGAGGTCGAGCGGCTTCCCGGAAGCATGCGCGGCGAAGGGGGATTCGGTTCGACGGGATTCGGGGAGCACAGATCAGGAGTGAACGCGTGAGCGACATCGAGAACATCGACGACGTCCCCCTCGACCAGCCCAAGTCGGCGCCCGAAGACCGAGCGGTCGCCGGCCCGTTCGACGAGTCGGAGGCGAACCCGGTGCGCCCCTACGTCGACCTCGGCGGGGTCAAGGTGCTGCCTCGCGAGGGCCTGCACCTGCGGCTCGAGGTCGAGGAGGGCACGAAGCGCGTCGTGGCCGTGGGCCTCGACTACGCCAACTCCACGCTGCAGGTGCAGCCGTTCGCGGCGCCGCGCTCGAGCGGGCTGTGGCATGAGATCCGCGCGCAGATCGCCGAGCAGATCGCGCGCCAGGGCGGCACGACCACCGTCCGCGAGGGAACGTTCGGCCCCGAACTGCTCGCCCAGATCCCCGTCGCCGCAGGTGAGGGCCAGGCCGGGCACATGCGCCTCGCGCGCTTCATCGGCGTGGACGGCCCGCGCTGGTTCCTGCGTGGCGTCATCGCCGGCGAGGCAGCGGTCGACCCGACCGCTGCGGCCCAGGTCGAAGACCTCTTCCGGTCCATCGTCGTCGTGCGCGGAACCACGCCCATGCCGCCCCGCGACCTGATCCCGTTGCGCATGCCGGCCGCCGGCGCGCCCACGGCATAGCCCGATGGCCGATCCCGACGCCCGACGCGAGCCCGACGACCAGCCAGCGGATGCCGCAGGCCCCGAGCAGGACGGCGCGAACGAGTTCGGCCGGCAGCTCGCGGCCGCGGCCGAGCGCTCCGGGCTCGGCGGCATCGCCCGCGAGGAGACCCTGACGGGTCGCGACCTGCTCGGCGCACTCGGGGGCGTGCGCGGCCTCGCCGAGGCGATCCTGCCCGGCCTCGTGTTCCTCGTCGTCTACACGTTCACCAAGGAGCTCGTGCCCGCGCTCGCGGCCTCCATCGGCCTCGCCGTGATCTTCACGGTCGTGCGGCTCGTACGCCGGAGCGGACCGACGCAGGCCATCGCGGGACTCGTCGGGGTCGGGGCATCCGCTGCCCTCGCCCTCTGGACCGGGCGAGCCGAGGACAACTACGTGCTCGGCTTCTACACGAATGCCGCCTATGCCGTCGCGCTGCTCGTGTCGCTCCTCGTGGGGTGGCCGCTCATCGGCCTCATCGTCGGGTTCCTCGTCGGCGACGGCACCTCGTGGCGCACGGAACGTCGCAGGCTGCAGGCCATGCAGTTCCTCACGCTCGTCTGGATCGGACTCTTCGCGGCGCGACTCGTCGTGCAGGTGCCGTTCTATTTCGCCGGGAACGTGGAGGCGCTCGGGGCCACGCGCCTGCTGATGGGCGTGCCGCTGTACGCACTCGTGCTGGTGTTCACGTGGCTCGTCGTGCGGGCGGTGTACCCGTCGTCACCACGATCGCCTCAGTGATAGAGTTATCTCGACATCAAGATAAATACGCGTCATCCGCGAAGGAGAGGACATCGTGTCTGCAGTGAACAGTTTCGGGGCGAAGGACACGCTCCACGTCGGTGAGAAGTCCTACGAGATCTTCCGACTCGACACCGTGCCCGGCCACGACAAGCTGCCGTTCAGCCTCAAGGTCCTCCTCGAGAACCTCCTTCGCACCGAGGACGGTGCCAATGTCACGAAGGAGCAGATCGAGGCGCTGGGATCGTGGGTCCCGACGGCCGAGCCGGACACCGAGATCCAGTTCACGCCGGCCCGCGTGGTCATGCAGGACTTCACGGGCGTGCCCTGCATCGTCGACCTGGCCACGATGCGTGAGGCGGTCGCCGCCCTGGGCGGCGACCCCAACAAGATCAACCCGCTCTCGCCGGCCGAGATGGTCATCGACCACTCCGTCATCGCCGACCTCTTCGGCACCGAGAACGCCCTCGAGCGCAACGTCGAGATCGAGTACGAGCGCAACGGCGAGCGCTACCAGTTCCTGCGCTGGGGCCAGACCGCCTTCGACGACTTCAAGGTGGTCCCGCCGGGCACCGGCATCGTGCACCAGGTGAACATCGAGCACCTCGCAAAGGTCATCTACGACCGCCCTTCGACGAGCTCAGCGACCGGCGAGACCGTCATGCGCGCCTTCCCAGACACCTGCGTCGGCACCGACTCGCACACCACGATGGTCAACGGCCTCGGCGTGCTCGGCTGGGGCGTCGGCGGCATCGAGGCCGAGGCGGCCATGCTCGGCCAGCCCGTGTCGATGCTGATCCCGAAGGTCGTCGGCTTCAAGCTCTCCGGCGCCATCCCCACGGGCGTCACCGCGACCGACGTGGTCCTCACGATCACCGACATGCTGCGCAAGCACGGCGTGGTCGGCAAGTTCGTCGAGTTCTACGGTCCGGGTGTGGCCTCCGTGCCGCTCGCCAACCGCGCCACCATCGGCAACATGAGCCCCGAGTTCGGCTCGACCGCGGCGATGTTCCCCATCGACGACGTCACGATCGACTACCTGCGCCTCACGGGTCGCAGCGACGAGCAGCTCGCCCTCGTCGAGGCGTACGCGAAGGAGCAGAAGCTCTGGCACGACACCGAGCACGAGCCCGTGTTCTCGGAGTACCTCGAGCTCGACCTCGGCACGGTCGTGCCCTCGATCGCGGGCCCGAAGCGGCCGCAGGACCGCATCGAGCTCAGCCACTCGAAGGAGCAGTTCGAGGCGGACCTGGTCGACTACGCCGAGGTCACGCACGACCTCGTCGACCTCGAGTCCTCCGAGTCGTTCCCGGCGTCCGACCCGCCCAGCAACACGCCGGAGGACGAGCACAATCACTACTCCGATCACCGCCGTTCGCACGCGCCGAAGACCGCGTCCAAGCCGACGCCGGTGAAGACGCCCGACGGCAGTGGCTACACGCTCGACCACGGCGCCGTGACGATCGCGGCCATCACCTCGTGCACGAACACGTCGAACCCGTCGGTCATGCTCGCCGCGGGCCTGTTGGCCCGCAACGCGGCGCAGAAGGGCCTGAAGGTCAAGCCGTGGGTGAAGACCACCCTCGCCCCGGGCTCCAAGGTCGTCACCGAGTATTACGAGAAGGCCGGTCTCAACGACGACCTCGAGGCGCTCGGGTTCTACACCGTCGGCTACGGCTGCACGACGTGCATCGGCAACTCGGGTCCCCTCATCGAGGAGGTGTCGGCCGCGGTGCAGCAGAACGACCTCGCGGTCACCGCGGTGCTCTCCGGCAACCGCAACTTCGAGGGACGCATCAACCCCGACGTGAAGATGAACTACCTCGCGAGCCCGCCGCTCGTCATCGCGTACGCCCTCGCCGGATCGATGAACTTCGACTTCGAGGTCGACGCGCTCGGTCAGGACGCCGACGGCAACGACGTGTTCCTCAAGGACATCTGGCCCGACGCCGCCGAGGTGCAGGACACGATCGACTCGTCCATCAACAAGGACATGTTCACGCACCAGTACGCGAGCGTGTTCGAGGGCGACGTGCGGTGGCGCGGGCTCGAGACGCCGACGGGTGCGACATTCGAGTGGGACGCCGAGTCCACCTACGTGCGCAAGCCCCCGTACTTCGACGGTATGACCCTCGAGACCACGCCCGTGACCGACATCGTGGGCGCCCGAGTGCTCGCGAAGCTCGGCGACTCGGTCACCACCGACCACATCTCGCCTGCCGGCTCGATCAAGGCCGACAGCCCCGCGGGCAGGTATCTCACCGAGCACGGCGTCGACCGCACGGACTTCAACTCCTACGGATCGCGCCGCGGCAACCACGAGGTCATGATCCGCGGCACGTTCGCGAACATCCGCCTGAGGAACCAGCTCCTCGACGGCGTCGAGGGGGGCTACACGCGCGACTTCACGAAGACCGACGCGACGCCGTCGTTCATCTTCGACGCGAGCCAGAACTACCAGGCCGCCGGAACCCCGCTCGTCGTCTTCGGCGGCAAGGAGTACGGCTCCGGGTCAAGTCGCGACTGGGCGGCGAAGGGCACGAGCCTGCTCGGCGTCAAGGCGGTCATCACCGAGAGCTTCGAGCGCATCCACCGCTCGAACCTCATCGGCATGGGCGTCGTCCCGCTGCAGTTCCGGGCTGGTGAGTCGGCCGACTCGCTCGGCCTCGACGGCACCGAGATCGTCTCGATCACGGGTCTCGAGCAGCTGAACGAGGGCGTCACGCCGCGCACCGTGCACGTCGTCGCCGCGCCGAGCGAGCACTCGCCGGCCGGCAAGCAGGCCGTCGAGTTCGACGCGGTCGTGCGCATCGACACGCCGGGTGAGGCGGACTACTACCGCAATGGCGGCATCCTGCAGTACGTGCTGCGTTCGCTCGTGTAGCTCGTAGCTCGCAGCTCGCGAATCGGGGTGGTCGGCACTCGCCCACCGCCCCGGACTCTGCCCGGCCTCCCAGAATGCCCGGCGTAGACTCGATTCGATCCGCGGCACCCGCCGCGAGCACCCGGAGGCGCCACCCATGACCCTGCTCGAGACGATCTCAGGACCACGCGACCTCGACGCGCTGGACCAGGAGCAGCTCGAGCAGCTGGCCCGTGAGGTGCGCGAGTACCTCGTCGCATCCGTCTCGAAGACCGGGGGCCACCTCGGCCCGAACCTCGGCGTCGTGGAGATGACGATCGCCATCCACCGCGTCTTCGACTCGCCGCGCGACGCCATCGTGTTCGACACCGGTCACCAGTCGTACGTGCACAAGCTGCTCACGGGCCGCAAGGACCTCTCGACGCTCCGTCAGACCGGCGGGCTCGCGGGCTACCCGCAGCGCTCCGAGTCCGAGCACGACATCGTCGAGAGCTCGCACGCCTCCAGCTCGCTGTCGTGGGCCGACGGCATCTCGAAGGCGTTCGAGATGACCGGCCAGTACGACCGGCACGTGGTCGCCGTCGTCGGCGACGGCGCACTGACGGGCGGCATGACGTGGGAGGCGCTCAACAACATCTCCGACGACAACACACGCCGGCTCGTCGTGGTCGTGAACGACAACGGCCGGTCGTACGCGCCCACCATCGGCGGCATGGCCAGGTTCCTGAACTCCGTGCGCACCAAGCAGACCTACCGCGCCCTGCACCTGTCGAGCCGCCGTGCGTTCGACCGGATGGGCGGGCCCGCGCGAGCGTTCTATCGCGGCGTCCGCGGCGGCCTGCACGGGTTCCTCAGCCGGTTCACCAACAACGAGGCGCTGTACTCCAACCTCGACATCAAGTACATCGGGCCGATCGACGGACACGACGAGCGCGCCATGGAGGAGGCGCTCCGACAGGCCAAGGACTACGGGGCGCCCGTCATCGTACACGCCATCACCGACAAGGGCCGCGGTTACGAGCCCGCACGCAACGACATCGCCGACCAGTTCCACGCGGTCGGCCAGATCGACCCCGAGACGGGGGAGTCGCTCGAATCCTCGTCGGCCCCGTCATGGACGAGCGTGTTCGCCGACGAGCTCGTGCGCCTCGCCGAGCACGACGAGCGCCTGGTCGGCATCACCGCGGCGATGCTCCGCCCGACGGGACTGCACCGCATGGCCGAGCGGTTCCCGAGCCGAGTCTTCGACGTCGGCATCGCCGAGCAGCACGCCGCCACCTCTGCGGCCGGCCTCGCGTTCGGCGGCCTCCATCCCGTCGTCGCCGTCTACGCCACGTTCATCAACCGCGCCTTCGATCAGGTGCTCATGGATGTCGCGCTGCACAAGGCCGGCGTGACGTTCGTGCTCGACCGCGCCGGCGTCACGGGCCCCGACGGACCGAGTCACCACGGCGTCTGGGACCTCTCGATCCTGCAGGTCGTGCCCGGCATCCGCATCGCCGCGCCGCGCGACTCCGTGCGGCTCGCCGAGGAGCTGGCCGAGGCCGTGGCCGTCCAGGACGGCCCCACCGTGCTTCGGTTCCCGAAGGGCACGGTGGGCGTCGACTACGACGCCGCGCGTCGCACGCACGACGGCGTCGACGTGCTCGCCGAGTCGGGTCGCAGGGACGTTCTGCTCGTCACGGTCGGCCCCATGGCGGGCATCGGCCTCGAGGTCGCCGAGCGCCTCGAAGCCCACGGCATCGGCGCCACCGTCGTGGATCCGCGCTGGGTCGTCCCGGTGCCGGCGAGCGTCGTCGACCTCGCCCGCGAGCACCGCATCGTCGTGAGCCTCGAGGACGGCATCCGGGTGGGAGGCATCGGCACGCGCATCCGGCAGGACCTCCGCGAAGCGGGTGTCGACACGGCGGTCACCGAGATCGGCCTGCCCGACGAGTTCCTCGAGCACGGCTCGCGCAGCGACATCCTCGAGCGCGTCGGCCTCACGCCGCAGCACATCGCGCGCGACGTCACGGCCATGGTGCTCGGATCGAAGCTGCCGCATGCCCGTGCCGCGAGGCTCGAGCGCGTCTCGAGCGATACGCGACCGCAGCCCCGGGTCTGACGCGGGCGGTCGTCACGGCGTGAGCAGTTCGGCGTCGGGGAGCACGCGCAGCTCGAGCGTCAGGCTCGAAGGACGGTCGATGTCGATTCGGACGCCGCCGAACGGACCGTCGGGCTCGGCGACGTGGCCGTCTTCGGTGCTGACGCTCGACAGGACGAGGTTCTCGAAGTCGGGGGCGGCGATATTCGGGCGCGCCCGATCGAACGCCGAGGCGTCGAATCGGTAGGTTCCGCGCTGCACGCGCAGGGTGAGCTCGGGTGCGTCGAGTCCGCGGCGGAAGAAGAACGCGTCGACGGTGCCTGCGTCGCGTCGGCGCAGGAGCGGCTCGAACCGGTCCGGAACCCCGGAGAGGTGAAGTGGGTCGATCGTGATCGACATCTGCCGATGCGCGACGTCCGGTGCGACGACGCTGCAGGAGAGGGACACGAGATCGTCGGAGCGGATCACGAGCGCGGTGTCGCGGCCATCCGGGCGCACCTGCGCGTGCACCACGGCGAGCACATCGACGCTCACCCGGCCGACCGCCATCAGGGGACCCGATTGCCGGCCGACATCCACCTCGAACCGACCGTCGGTCGACGTGTCGGTGGCCCCGACCACCGGCGAACCCGTCTCCGGTACCACGAGGACGCGCTGTGCGGCGACGGGAACGTCGTCGAGCCGCAGCACACCCCGGACGCGCGTCATTGTACGTACGCGAACTTCGGATAGAGGGAGATGAGCACGGACTTGAAGTGGGCGGGCATGCCCGACACCTTACCCGGACCGCCGCCCTTGGTCGTTCTCGTGCTCGAGGTCTTCGACGTGTAGGCCCATTCGACGACGACCGTCGTGTGGTAGACCGTGTTGTAGTCCTGCACGAGGAACTGGTCGAAGTGGTCGCGTTCGACGACCTTCGTGGCACCGCCGTCGAACTGCGCCGAGACGATGGAGCCGAACTCCGACGGACGGTCGTAGATCACCGTCGAGGTCGGCGTGCGGATGTCGACGCCCGCACTCTCGTAGAAGGGGTCGTCGGCGCTGGCCGAATCGATCGTGCGAATGGGGCTGGACGGATCGGTGGTGAGCGACATCGTGCCCTTCGTGGTCGGAATGCCGCCCTGGCTCACGAAGGCCGATGAGCCATCGGCCTGGGTCGCGACGACTTCCGACCAGAGGAACTGGATCCACCCCGTGTCCGGCGCGAGCGCGCCCTCGTATCCGACGGTGAACCCTCCGGGGTACGCGGCGCCGCTCGGCAGCGTGAAATCGGCGCCGCTGCGCACCGAGACCTTTCCGCCCGGGATCGTGCCCGCGTGCTCTTCCGTGCCGGGTGAGCCCGGCACGACCTCCGCTGTCGGCGCCCGCGGTGCGGGTGCGTGGAGCAGGTACAAGGCGTATGCCGCCTCGTCCGAACTCATCTCGTCGGCGATGTCGGCCGCGAGTCCTCTGCCCGTGAGGCCGCCGCTGTACTCCGTGTCGTACGTGCTCGACAGCTTCGCGGTCCGCATCTGATCTCGTCCCATGGGGATGAGCGCCGAATAGACCGCTTCCTCGTCGGTGCCGAGTCGATCCATCGCGCCGTGGAGCGTGCGCGCCGCGGCCTTGTAGTCGGCGTCCGAGGCCGGCGCCGCCTTCACTGCCGAGCCCGACACCCCCAGCAGTTCGAGCGCGAGCGCGAGCTCGGTGCCGCTCATCTCCGAGCGGATGGCCGACTCGAGGTCGGCGGCGTGGGCCGTACGGTAGGCGGCCTTGAGCTTGGCGATTGCGGCGGCGTCCTTGTCGAGTTCCTGCAGAGACACGAAGATCGCCTCTTCGTCGGTTCCCCAGCGATCCATCGCTCGATGCATACGTTCGGCGAGCGCAGAGATGTCGTCGCCGCTGAGCGCGACCCGCTGCACAGTGACGGGGGCCCGTTGCACGAGCGGTCCGAGGAAGTCGCCGGTCGCGAGCATCGACTCGGCGACGGCGACGTTGCCCGCGCGTCGCTGCATCGAAACGAACCGGTCGACGACGGTCGGCACAGGTGCGCTGCGGTTCACCCCGCGTGTCGGCACCGACGGGTGACCACGGTCCGATCGCGCTCGCCCGTGCTCCATCGCGATCAACCTACTCGCAGACCCCGAGGCGTCAAGGGCCCAACGGGTACCCGAAGGGGCAGGGCGGGGCTCGCTGATTCGGGGACCCCGGGGAACGGTTCCCGGGGTCCCCGACGGGAACCGACGGATGGGAGATTCGCGACGGCAGCTCGCGCTACGCGTCGACGCCCCGGATCGGCGGGTGGTGGAACGTGTCGCCGAAGACCTGCTCCGATGCGCCGACCCGGTCGAGGTACGGTGTCAGGCCGCCCATCTGGAACGGGAAGCCGGCGCCCAGGATCATGCACAGGTCGATGTCCTCCGCCGCGGCGACCACGCGGTCGTCGAGCATGAGCTTCGCCTCGCGTGCGAGACCGTCCTGCAGCCGGGCGAGGATCTCCTCGGGCGTCGAGGGGTTCTTCCCGCCGGAGACGATCTTGAGGGCGCCCTTGTCGAAGCCCGTGACCTTGCCCTTGTCGTCCTTCTCGAGCAGCTTGCCGTAGTCGGCGAGCCGGTGCAGGTTCTCGGACCGGTAGAAGCGGTCGGGAAACGCGGCGTGGTGCGTGTCGAGCACGTGCGCGCCGACCCTGAGCCCGACCAGGTCGAGCAGTTGCGACGGCGCCATCGGCAGGCCGAGGGGCGCCATCCCCTCATCGACCGTGGCGAACGACGTGCCGTCGTCGACGGCGCGCATCGCCTCGCCGAGCAGCACCGCGAGCAGGCGGTTCACGACGAAGCCGGGGGTGTCGGCCGTGATCACCGCCGTCTTCTTGAGCTTCGCGGCGGTGACCATCGCGGTCGAGAGCGTCGCGTCGTCCGTCGCCGGGGTCTTCACGACCTCGATGAGCGGCATCACCGCGACGGGAGTGAAGAAGTGGAAGCCCACCACGCGCTCGGGGTGCGCCAGCTTCGCGCCGATCTGCTCGACCGAGAGCGACGACGTATTGGTGGCGAGCACGGCCTCGGGGGAGACGAACTGCTCCACCTCGGCGAAGACCTGCTGCTTGATCTCGAGTTCCTCGAAGACGGCCTCGATCACCCAGTCGCAGTCGGCGAAGTCGGCCTTGTCGGTGGTGCCGGTGACAAGCGCGTTCAGGCGGTTCGCCTCGTCGGGCGAGATGCGCCCCTTGTCGAGCAGCTTGTCGACCTCGGCCGAGATGTAGCCCACGCCCTTGTCGACACGCTCCTGGTCGATGTCGGTGATGACGACGGGAACCTGCAGACGGCGCACGAACAGCAGTGCGAGCTGGCTCGCCATGTACCCGGCGCCGAGCACGCCGACCTTCGTCACGCGCTTCGCGACCGCCTTGTCGGGGGCGCCGGCGGGCCGCTTCGCGCGCTTCTGCACCAGGTTGAAGGCGTACACGGATGCCTGGAGCTGATCGCCTGCGATGAGGTCGGCGAGCACCTCGTCCTCGCGCTCGAAGCCCTCGGCCCTCGTTCCGCTCTTCGCGGCCTTCAGGAGCTCGAGTGCGGCGTACGGGGACTTCGGCACGGTCCCGATGCGGCTCTTCAGCATCTTCGTGGCGATGCCGATGGCGGCATCCCACTTGACGAGTCGCTCGATCTTGCCCGGCTCATTCGGTCGCTTCACCTTCACGCGGCCCGAGACGACGTCGTCGGCCCACCTGATGGAGTCCTCGAGGAAGCTCACCGAGGGGAAGCGGACGTCGGCGATGCCGAGTTCGAGCACCTCGTCGGCCTTGAGCGTGCGGTTCTGCTTCAGCGGGTTCTCGATGACGACCTTGAGCGCGTTCTCGATGCCGATGAGATTCGGCAGGAGGTAGGCGCCGCCCCAGCCCGGGATGAGGCCGAGGAACACCTCGGGGAGCGCGACGGCCGGCACCGAGGCATCCACCGTGCGGTAGTCGGCATTGAGCGCGATCTCGAGACCGCCGCCGAGCGCGAGGCCGTTGATGAACACGAACGACGGCACTCCGAGCTCCGATGCCTTGCCGAGCGCGTAGTGGCCGAGTTGGCCCATGCGCAGGGCGACCTCACGGCTCGGGATCTCGTCGACCTTGGTGAGGTCGGCGCCCGCGGCGAGGATGAAGGGCTTTCCCGTCACGGCGACGGCGTGGATCTCACCCGCGGCGGCACGATCCCGAAGCGCGTCGAGCGTCTTCGCGTACTCGAGCAGCGAGACCGGGCCGAGCGTGTTCGGCCGGGTGTGGTCGCGACTGTTGTCGAGCGTCACGAGGGCGAGCGTCCTCCCGCCCGAGAGCGGGACGTCGCGCACGTACGAGTGCGTGACGACCTCGTCCTCTGAGAGCGCGGTGAGCGACCCGAAGTCGATCGTGGTGTAGTCGGTCATCGTGGTCGTCCTCAGGCCTTCTTCGCTGCCCTGCGCGAGTAGTTCGGGTTCTCCCAGATCATCGTGCCGCCCTGTCCGAGGCCGACGCACATGGTCGTCATGCCGTAGCGCACGTCGGGGCGCTCTGCGAACTGGCTCGCGAGCTGGTTCATGAGGCGGACACCCGAGGAGGCGAGCGGGTGGCCGACCGCGATGGCACCGCCCCACGGGTTGATGCGCGGGTCGTCGTCGGCGATGCCGTAGTGCTCGAGGAACGAGAGCACCTGCACGGCGAACGCCTCATTGATCTCGATGAGGTCGATGTCCTCGATCTTCAGGCCCGCCTTGCGGAGCGCCTTCTCGGTGGCGGGAATCGGCCCGATGCCCATGATCTCGGGGTCGACGCCCGCGAATGCGAAGCTCAGCAGCTTCATCTTGGGGGCGAGACCGAGCTCCTTGGCGACGGCGCCGGAGGCGAGCATCGCGGCGGTGGCTCCGTCGTTGAGACCCGACGCGTTGCCGGCGGTCACCCGTCCGTGGGGACGGAACGGCGTCTTCAGCCCGGCGAGTCCTTCGAGCGAGGTCTCGGGGCGCATGACCTCGTCGCGGGTCGCGAGACCCCAGCCCTCCTCGGTACGGATGGCGACGGGGACGAGGTCCTGCTGGATCTTTCCGGCCTCGTAGGCCGCGGCGGTCTTCTGCTGGCTCGCAAGGGCGAACCGATCGCTGCGCTCCTTGGTGAGCTGCGGGAACCGGTCGTGGATCCGCTCGGCGGTCGCGCCCATCACGAGCGCGTCTTCGCCGACGAGCTTCTCACTGACGAACCGCGGGTTGGGGTCGACGCCCGACCCGATCGGGTGGTGGCCCATGTGCTCGACCCCACCGGCAATGGCGAGATCGTACATGCCGAACCCGATCGAGCTCGACATCATCGCCGCAGCCGTCATGGCGCCCGCGCACATGCGGTCGATGGCGAAGCCCGGAACGGACTTCGGGATGCCGGCGAGGATCGCCGCGGACCGGCCGATCGTGAGGCCCTGGTCGCCCGTCTGCGTCGTGGCGGCGATCGCGACGTCGTCGATGCGATCCTTCGGCACGCTGGGGTTGCGTTCCAGCAATCCGACGATCGCCTTCACCACGAGGTCATCTGCCCTCGTGTTCCAGTACATGCCCTTCTCGCCGGCTCGTCCGAACGGGGTGCGGACCCCGTCGACGAAGACGACTTCAGCTCGTTCAGCCACGCTGCAGCTCCCTCGTTTCGGTCAGGATGCCTCGATCCTATGAAAGCCATCGGAGAGGGGCGGAATCGCTTGACGGAACCTACGAAGCCCCGTGCACGGCATCCTGAAGGGATTGTTCCGCGTCGACAAAGGCATCGGCGATCACCTGTGCGGTTGCCTCAACCTGCCACGGCCGCGCCCCGAGA
This sequence comes from Agromyces bauzanensis, assembly GCF_014645655.1. GTDB lineage: Bacteria > Actinomycetota > Actinomycetes > Actinomycetales > Microbacteriaceae > Agromyces > Agromyces bauzanensis. The sequence continues at coordinate 20,074 of NZ_BMMD01000004.1, forward strand.
CGGCTGAGCGCCGCGGCGATCGCATCGGCGGTGGGCTCGGCCGGCGGCCACCAGGCGACGCGGCGCAGGTGGTCGGGGGTCAGCAGGTTCTCCACGGGCATCTCGAGTCGCTCGGCGACCTCGGCGACGGCCTGCTTCGCGAGCCGGAGTCGCGCGTCCGCCTCGGGATTGCGCATCGCCCAGGCGCGCGGCGGAGGCGGCGCATCGTTCGGCACGCGCACGGCCGGGAGGTCGGTGGCGGCGAGCCCGCGCTCGACGGCCGCCCACCATCGGTCGAGCTCGGTGCGGCTCGCGCGCCCCGTGAACTCCCGGAGGTCGGCGAGGGCCCGGCGGCTCTGCGGCAGCGCCTTCGCCACCGCGAGGATCGCCGCGTCGGGTACCATGCGCCCCGGCGCCACGTCGAGTTCGGCCGCCCGCGCGTCGCGCGCGAGCCAGAGCTCCCTGGCGACGGCGAGGTTGCGCTGGCCGCGCACGCCGTGGATGCCGGAGAGGCGGCGCCACGGCTCGGCGGCCGGCGACTTCGCCTCGCGGTGCAGCACGGCCTCGAACTCCTGGAGCGCGAGGTCGGCCTTGGCGGTCACGTCGAGTCGTTCGACGAGCCGATCTCGCACGTCCACGAGGAGTTCGACATCGAGCGCCGCGTACTGCAACCACGACTGCGGGAGGGGCCGCGTCGACCAGTCCGATGCGGAGTGCTCCTTCGCGAGCCTGATGCCGAGCAGTTCCTCGACGACCGAGGCGAGTCCGACCCGGGGCATCCCGAGCAGCCGCGCCGCGAGCTCAGTGTCGAAGATTCGCTCGGGGTCGAGGCCGACCTCGCGGAGGCACGCGAGGTCCTGGCTCGCGGCGTGCAGCACCCACTCGACCGGGCGAACCGCGGCCTGCAACTCGGAGAAGTCGGGGATCTCGGGCGGGTCGAAGAGGAACGTGCCAGCCTCACGGCGGAACATCTGGATGAGGTAGGCCCGTTGCGAGTAGCGAAAGCCGCTCGCACGCTCGGCATCCACGGCGACCGGCCCCTCGCCGTCGGCGATCCGCCTCACGGCATCGCCGAACTCGACGGGCGAGGCGATCACCCGGAACTCATCCACGCTTGGTCCTCCGTCGGGGCAGGGCGGTCACCCCCTCTGATCGGGGCGGCAGCCCCGCGAGCATGCACAGCAACTCACCCCAGCCTTCCACATGGGGGCCGATGTCGGCGTCGAGCGGGGTCCAGGAGGCCCGCAGCTCGATCTGGGCTCCGTCGCCCTGGCGTGCCAGCTCGCCGAATCCGGTCGAGAGGACCTTGGTCGCGGTGCCGGATGCCGCGACGTAGCGCGCGCCCCGGGCATCGAGCGCGTCAACGAGCCACGACCACGCGACATCCGCGAGGAACGGGTCGAGTCCGATGTCGGTCTCGAGCGGCGCCTGCGCGAAGCAGACCACTCGGAAGCGACCGCCCCAGGCCTCGGGCTCGCTCGGGTCGTACAGCAGCACGAACCTGCCCGTTCCGAGGTCGGAGTCATCGGCGTGCCGGGTGGGTGAGACATCCGCCGACAATGCCACCGCGTGCGGGGCGAGCGACCCGGGCGCGGGGATCTCCGACACGCGCAACTCCGGCCGTGGCGAGGCCGCACGCAGCGATTCGAGCGCGGCCTCGAACTCGGGTGGCAGATGCGTCGCGGAGTCGGGCACGTGTGCAGACTAGAGTCTCGGATGGGGCGGATGTCGGCGGCACGCCGCACGCCGCCGTGCACACGGGATCGCTTCGCAGGAAGGGGTGCAGATGAGTCGGCGCACGGGAGTCCGCGACACCGTCGGAATGGTCGCCGCGGCGACCGGATTGCTCGCGGTCGGCGTCAGCGCGGTCGTTGCGTTCATCGTCGTGCGGTTCGCGCGGAAGGTCGTCATCCCGCCTGCCGTGCGCGAGGAGGACGTGCGGATCACGGCGATCGACCTTCCGAGCGGCGAGGTCGTGCTCGCGGCATCCGACGAATCCCGCATGCGCGGCCGGTACGGGCTCTGGTTCGATCGGGAGTCGGGGCATGCCCGCCTCGGCGACGTCATCGAGGTGGACGACCGGCAGGTGCGTCGGCGCCTCGACCGGGTCGACTTCGGCCGGCTCGAGCGCGCTGAGCGCGGTCGGATCAACGGCTTCTACCACCTCGGTCCGTGGGAGCTCGACCTGCCCTACGAGAACGCCGTCGTCGAGATGCCGCTCGGTCCGGCGCCCGCCTGGGTGGTGCCCGCCGAAGGCGGTTCGGACCGATGGGTGATCCAGGTGCACGGCCGCGGCGCGAAGCGGCAGGAGGGACTGCGCGCCGTGCCGCCGGCGCACGAGGCCGGCTGGACGACGCTCCTCATCTCCTACCGCAACGACGGCGAGGCACCAGAGAGTGAGGACCGGCGATACGGGCTCGGGGGCACCGAATGGGCCGACGTGGTCGCCGCCGTGCACCACGCGATCGAACATGGCGCCGACCGCATCGTGCTCATGGGCTGGTCGATGGGCGGCGCCATCGTGCTGCAGTCGGTACTGCGTTCGCCCGCGGTGCGAGAGCGCCTCGTGGGCGTCGTGCTCGATTCGCCGGCGATCGACTGGATCGATATCCTGCGCTTCCAGGGGAAGGCCCTGGGGTACCCGCGCGGCCTCGGTGACTTCGTCTCGCGGCTCATCGGCGGGCCCTGGAGCGGTGGACTCACGGGACTCGCCGCGCCCATCGACGTGACCGACCTGGATCCCGTGGCGCGGGCCGACGAGTTCGACGTGCCCATGCTCCTCATGCACAGCGTCGACGACGGTTTCGTGCCGATCGACGGGTCGCGGCGATTCGTCGAGGCGCGGCCCGACCTCATCGAGTTCGAGGTGTTCGAGGGGGCGCGGCACACGAAGCTGTGGAACCACGATCCCGAACGGTGGACCGGTCTCGTGCGGGGCTGGCTCGAGCGCAGTTCCGAGTCGCCGGAGCGGATCGGCGAGGAGGCCGAGATCGCCGGGTAGGCCGCGGGCTCCGCTGCGGACGCGGGCATCCGCTGCGGCGGCTGCGTCCGTCTCGCGGTCAGGCTGCCGCGACGCGCTCCCGGAGCTGCCGCTTGGCGCGTCCGAGCATGCCGGTCATTCCACGCACGCGGAGCGGCGACACCGCCTCGCCGAGGCCGAGCGACTGCGGGTAGTCGTCGGGGATGCCGAACACCTCCTCGGCGGTGAGCCCCTCGAGGCCCTGGGCGAGGATCGACGCGAAGCCCCGGGTCGTCGGCGACTCGGCGGGCGCGGTGGCGTGCATGTGCACGAGCCCGTCGTCGTCGAGCTCGACGAAGATGTACACGGGCGACTGGCATTCCAGCACCCGCTCGAGCAGGTCGGGGTGGTCGGCGTATCGCGTGGGCAGCTCGGGCAGCTCGTTCGAGAACTCGAGCAGCAGCTGCAGGCGGTCCTTCACGCCGAGCGCGAGGAAATCCTCGCGGGTCTCGGCGAGCCGGGCGGGCAAGGTCATGGCATCCATCGCCTCCATTCTCGCACCAATGGCGACCGCGCTCGGCCGGCGCCGAACGTCAGCGCGCGGGCGCTTCGCCCCGCTCGTGGCCCGTCGCGATCGGGACGCGCACGGCGCTGCCCCACTCAGTCCACGAGCCGTCGTAGTTGCGCACGTTCTCGAAGCCCAGCAGGTGCGTCAGCACGAACCAGGTGTGGCTCGAGCGCTCGCCGATGCGGCAGTACGCGATGACGTCGTCGCCCGCGGCGAGCCCGACCTCGCCGCGGTAGATGGCGTCGAGTTCCTCGCGGGTCTTGAACGTGCCGTCGGGTGCGGCGGCACGGGCCCAGGGCACGGATGCCGCGGTGGGTATGTGCCCGCCGCGCAGCGCGCCCTCCTCGGGATAGGCGGGCATGTGCGTGCGCTCGCCGGTGTACTCCTCGGGCGAGCGCACGTCGATGAGGGGCTTGCCGAAGTGCGCGAGCACGTCATCCTTGAATGCGCGCACGACCGCGTCGTCGCGCTCGACCACGGGGTACTCGACCGGGGTGACCTCTGGGGCGTCTGTCGTGATCGGGCGACCCTCGGCGATCCACAGGTCGCGCCCACCGTCGAGCAGGCGCACGTCGTCATGGCCGAACAGCGTGAACACCCACAGGGCGTAGGCCGCCCACCAGTTGTTCTTGTCGCCGTAGATGACCACGGTCGTATCCCGGGCGATGCCCTTCGAGCCGAGGAGCGCGGCGAACTGCTCGCCGTTCAGGTAGTCGCGCACGACGGGGTCGTTGAGCTCGGTGTGCCAGTCGATCTTCACGGCGCCGGGGATGTGCCCGGTCTCGTAGAGCAGGACGTCCTCGTCGGACTCGACCACGACGAGGCCGGGTCGCCCGAGGTGTTCGGCGAGCCAATCGGTGCTGACGAGACGCTCGGGATGCGCGTACTCGGCGAACTTGGCGGCGGAGTCGAACTCGGCGGACATGGAACCTCCAGGGATCGTCCGGTCGGACGGGGGTGTGCGGGGAGCGGACTAGGCTGTTGACCTGTCCACCTCGAATCTACGCGGCGTGCGGGTGGAAGTCAGCATGCCCGACATCCGGTGCAACACGGGAGCCCCTCCAGATGACCACGGCTTCGAGCCATGCCCTCGTCCGACTCGTCGAGCGGAACCCGTCGATCTCCGCGGCCGAGATCGCGTCGGAGCTCGTCCCGCCGCCGCAGTTCGAGCACGCCTCCTTCGCGTCGTATCGGCCCGATCCCGACCACCCTTCGCAGCAGGCCGCCCTCGATCGGCTCAAGGAGTTCGCCGGCGCCTGGCGGGCCGCGCAGCGGCCCGGGGGCTTCTTCTCGCGCAAGCGGCCCGCACGCATCGAATTGCCGGGCGTCTACCTCGACGGGGGCTTCGGCGTCGGCAAGACGCACCTCCTCGCCGCACTCTGGCACGTCGCGCATGGCCCCAAGTACTTCGGCACCTTCATCGAGTACACGGCCCTCGTCGGCGCCCTGGGTTACGCGCAGGCCGTCGAGCTCCTCCGCGGTGCCCGCCTCATCTGCATCGACGAGTTCGAGCTCGACGACCCGGGCGACACCATGCTCATGACGCGTCTCCTCGGCGAGCTCATGGCCGGTGGCACGCGGGTCGCCGCCACGAGCAACACGCCGCCGAACGCGCTCGGCGAGGGTCGCTTCGCCGCCGCCGACTTCCTGCGCGAGATCCACGCACTCTCGGCGAACTTCGAGACCCTCCGCATCGACGGACTCGACTACCGCCGCCGCGACATCCAGGGGCATGCCGAGACGCTCACCGACGAGGCGGTCGCCCACGCCGCCGACGCGCTCTCTGGTCGCGGCCACCGCGTGTCGCTCGACCGGTTCGACGCCCTCATCGCCCACCTCGCGACCGTGCACCCGTCGAAGTACATCAAGCTCATCGATGGGCTCGAGATCATCGCGCTCCAGGGCGTGCACGAGCTGAACGACCAGAATGCGGCGCTGCGCCTCGTCGCGTTCATCGATCGGGTCTACGACGCCGAAGTGCCCATCGTCGCGAGCGGACTGCCGCTCGACCGGGTCTTCGACGACGAGATGATGGGCGGCGGGTACCGCAAGAAGTACCTCCGCTCGATGAGCCGCATGATCGCGCTCACCGCGGGCGAGCTGCCGCCCCACGACTGACTCGCAGGGGATCTCACATGGATTCCCATGCCAGCCGAAATGTGCTGTTTACGTGAACGCCGCGTCCGTAACATCATCGAAACACTTCGCGATCCCTCTCGAAACGTCCCGTCATGAGACTGGGCGGCACAGGTTCCCACCCCTGCAAATCTGAGAGAGGTTCGAGATGGATCAAGGCAACACGGCGTTCCTTCTGATAATGGCGGCTCTCGTGCTGCTCATGACCCCGGGACTCGCATTCTTCTACGGCGGCCTCGTGAAGGCGAAGAGCGTCATCAGCATGATGATGATGAGCTTCGGCGCCATCGGCCTCATCGGCGTGCTGTGGGTGCTGTACGGGTACGCGATCGCATTCCCCGGCGCTGACGGCCTGGTGCCGCCATGGTCGATCGACTGGTCGGCGCTCGGGCTGTCGAGCCTCCTCGAGACGCCCGAGGACGCGGCGTACCCGCCGCTCGCCTTCGTCGCGTTCCAGGCGACCTTCGCGATCATCACGGTCGCGCTCATCTCGGGCGCCATCGCCGACCGCGCCAAGTTCGGTGCGTGGATGATCTTCGCCGGCGTGTGGGCGACGCTCGTCTACTTCCCCGTGGCGAGCTGGGTGTTCAACTTCGGCCTCGCCGACGACGGGTCGTTCGCATACGGCGGGTGGACCACCTACGGCATGCAGGAGTTCTTCGGCGTCGGCGTACTGGACTTCGCGGGCGGTACCGCGGTGCACATCAATGCCGGTGCTGCGGCGCTCGCTCTCGCGTTGGTTCTCGGCAAGCGCGTCGGATTCCAGAAGGGCGCGCACGTCCCGCACAACCCGCCGTTCGTGCTCCTCGGCGCCGGCCTGCTGTGGTTCGGCTGGTTCGGCTTCAACGCGGGTTCGGAGCTCGCCGCCGACGGCACTGCGGCCGTCGCATGGATCAACACGCTCGCCGCTCCCGCTGCGGCGCTGCTCGCGTGGCTCGTGGTCGAGAAGATCAGGGACGGCAAGCCCACGTCCGTCGGCGCCGCTTCGGGTGCCGTCGCCGGTCTGGTCGCCATCACCCCGGCCTGTGCGTTCGTGACGCCGTCCTGGGCGATCGTCCTCGGCATCATCGCCGGCGCCGTGTGCGCCCTCGCGATCGACCTGAAGTTCAAGTGGGGCTTCGACGACTCGCTCGACGTCGTGGGCATCCACCTCGTCGGCGGCCTGATCGGTACCCTCTACCTCGGCTTCTTCGCCAACGGCACGGGCCTCATCTACAGCGGCGACGCGACGCAGCTCCTGGTCCAGGCGATCGCCGCCCTCTCGGTGCTCGTGTACTCGTTCGTACTCGCCTACGCCATCGGCTGGATCATCCAGAAGACGATCGGCTTCCGCGTGAAGAACGAGGATGAGATCGCCGGCATCGACACCATCGTCCACGGTGAGGAGGGCTACAAGCTCGAGACCGTCTAGACCGGCCGGTCTTCGGTCCCTGAGCTCGTCGAAGGGCCGCGAGGGCGGTGGGGTAGTGTGCGGGTGTGCCAGACACCAGCCGCTTCCTCACCGCCCTCGGGCGTGTCATCCGGTCCTTCTCGGCGGGACGCTCCGGGGCTGCGAGGACGGATGTCGCGAGCCGCGCGTCGACCACGACCGGCGTGCTCTCACCTGGGCAGGCGGGACCCGACGCTACGATCGAGCTGGACCCACGCGCCATCCGCCGCGTGCGGCTCGCCTACGCGCCGGCGCGCGACGGCGAACCCGACCCGGGCGAGATCGTGTGGACCTGGGTGCCGTACGTGGAGAACGACGGGCGCGGCAAGGACCGCCCGGTCGTGATCGTTGCGACATCCGGCTCAGGGAATTTCCTCGCGGTGCAGCTCACGAGCAAGCCGCGCGACGGCGATCGTGACCACGTGCCGCTCGGCGACGGCGCCTGGGACACCGAGGGCAGGCCGAGCTGGGCGCGCATCGATCGTGTCTTCCGCGTGCGCGCCGGCGGCATGCGCCGGGAGGCGGCATCGCTCGACGCGGAGCGTTATGCGCGGCTCGCGTCGGCGCTCCGCGAGCGGTACGGCTGGCACTGACCCGACCCGGAAGGGCGTGGCGGCTCGCTCAGTGACGCGGCGGTCGGTGCTGTTAGCCGCGCGGCCCCCTCATCGCCGCCGTGGACCCCAGCGGGCACGGGGGAGACGGAGAACGCCCCCAGTGGAGTGGGGGCGTTCGTGGGCGATGCCGGGCTCGAACCGACGACCTCTTCCGTGTGAAGGAAGCGCGCTACCAGCTGCGCCAATCGCCCATCAGGGTGCGGCTCGAACTCGTCGCCACCGCGGGTTCGATACTAGCCGACAGGGGCAGGCGAATGCACATCGGAACGGACCGCCGGACGGTCGACGGCGATGACACGCCCGGAAGCCGGGACGGATTGGCCTGATGACCGAGCCGAACGAGCCAGGCGACCCCCTCGGTTTGTGATTCGTTCATCCAATCCGTTAGAGTCTCTCTGTCGCTGAAACACGTGACAACGCGGATGTGGCGCAGTTGGTAGCGCATCACCTTGCCAAGGTGAGGGTCGCGAGTTCGAGTCTCGTCATCCGCTCTGATCAGGCCGGCGCAAGCCGGTTTGTTCGTTGGTGGTGAACCCAAGCAACGGTGGATTGGCCGAGAGGCGAGGCAGCGGCCTGCAAAGCCGTATACACGGGTTCGAATCCCGTATCCACCTCCAAGCCGAGTCCTCGCACTCGACTCGGGCGATTGGCGCAGCGGTAGCGCGCTTCCCTGACACGGAAGAGGTCACTGGTTCGATCCCAGTATCGCCCACCAGACGTGAACGGCCCCGATCCACTGATCCGGGCCGTTTCCCGTTCCGGAGAGGCGGAGTTTCCGGGGCTGGCGGACGTCGGGCCTTACGGCAGAGGGGACACCCCGCTGCCCGCGATACGCTGCACCGGATGGCCCCCCGTCATTGGGGCGGACGGGCGTTCGCAGGGTGCGCCATGGCGATGGGGGGATCATGCCGCCGGCACGGAAACTCGCGACAGTGACGTTCACTGCGGCCGGACTCGCGCTCCTTGCAGCCTGCGTCGGTTCCGCGCGAACCGGTGACCGGGATTCCGGGGGTCAGCCGACACCGGCTGCCGCCGCGCTGACGTTCACGGCATCCGGCGACATCGGGGCGACCGCGGAGTCGGCGGAGACGCTCGAGCAGATCCGTTCACTCGACCCCGATCTGCACCTCGCCCTCGGTGATCTCTCGTATGGCGGGACCGGAGAGGAGGGCGTGTGGTGCGAGTTCGTCACGGAACGGGTCGGCGCAGGCATCCCGTTCCAACTCCTGTCGGGCAACCACGAATCCGACGGGCGTAACGGTGACATCGACGCCTTCGCGGACTGCCTGCCGAATCGCCTTCCCGGCCTGGCCGGCGAATACGCCCGGCAGTACTCCCTCGACGTTCCTGCGGACACCCCGCTCGTGCGGTTCGTGATGATCTCGCCCGGCCTCACCTTCAGTGATGGCCCGTGGTCGTACGCCCCCGGGTCCGAGCGCTTCGAATGGACGAGGGAGGCCATCGAGGGCGCGCGCGAGGCCGGGATCCGATGGGTCGTCGTGGGCATGCACAAGCCATGCCTCTCGGTCGGGGACTACGGGTGCGACCCGGAACCGGAGCTCATCGACCTCCTCGTCTCCAGCGGCGCCGACCTCGTGGTCAGCGGACACGAACACCTCTACCAGCGGACCGTGCAGCTCGGCCTCGGCGACGCGTGCGCCTCGATCGCGCCCCAGCGCATCAGCGGGGCGTGTGTGGCCGATGACGGGGCCCCGCTTGATCAGGGCCGTGGCACCGCGTTCGTCACCGTCGGCACCGGAGGGGCGGCGCTGCGCGACGTCCACACCGACGATCCCGACGCGGCGTACTTCAGCGCATGGTCGGGGGCCAATACCGAACCGAGCTGGGGCAACCTCGAGGTCCGCCTCTCGGAATCGCTCCTCGAGGCGGAGTTCGTCGCTGCCGTCGGCTCCTTCGACGACAGGTTCCGGATCGTCGCTCGCGATTGACGAGGCCGGTCACTCACCAACATGCCGGGCCGAAGTCGACGTGCGCCCAGAATGCCGGTCAGAGCTCGTCGCCGGGCAGATCGGCGGCTTGTCGGATCCAAATCGCAATGCGTCCGTCGTCGAACTCGTCGTCCTCCTGGAGATCGAGATAGCGCACTCGCTCGTGCTTGGATTCCCCGGAGGACGGGGATCCAGGCTTGACCCATTCAGCCAGGTCACTCGCACGTACCGGGTGAAGCAGTGGTAGCTGAGGAACCATCCGTTGCCTTCGATGCCGTAGTGCGGCGAGTTCCAGCGCACCGCCATGCGGACATCGGGGACCGTCCGCACGACGAGGTCGTGCAGGCGCTGACCAACGTGCTGTTTCCAGCCCGGCATCGCACGGAGATACGCGTTGACGGGCTCGTCGCCGTCGCCCTTCGGGATCTGCGGGTTGCCGCCGGCCAACAGTCGCGGCTCCGCTGAGGTCTGCTCTGCCATACGCGGGATGCTAGTCCTCCTCGCACGGAGCCTCCGACGTTGGGCGTCGAGTCCGAGATGAGCCGGGTGCCGCAGCTGCCGCGTCGGCGTGCCACGACGCCATTCAGGCGGAGCTGGAATCCCGTGACGTCGCCGCGATCGAGGTGTCGCGTCCTTCGAGGTCGTCCCGGCCGGCGGCGACGCCTACCAGGCGACCGGGGCCGCGGTCTTCGAGGGCACCGACGGATCGACGCACCATGCCGACGCACGATGCACGGTCAGGGCCGACGACGGCTCGTTGCGCGCGACGGCCATTCGGATCCAGGACTGGCGCTACTTCTCGGCCGCCACGTCGTCGAACACGACCTCGGTCGCGTTGACGCGGCGGTCTTCCACCGGGGTCGGGGCCTCGAGGTGCAGGGCACCGCTCGGCACGATGCCGGGACACCTCGCGCGGTGTGCTGGGGTGATCGGCAGAGTCGGCCACGGCCGGCTCCTGGTGCAGATGCTCGCGAGCTCGGGAGCCGCCCCCGCGATTGCGAGCCGAAGCTCCTTGGTGCGACGCGCCGGCCGGATGAACCAGCCGTTGTCGCGCAGGTGGCGATTGATCTCTCCCGAGATCGCCTCTCGCCTCCTTCGCCCGCCGAACGGCGCCGTCGCGTGAGGCCCCTCCCCGGCAGAGAAGTATCGAGAATCGCTTCTCGAGACACGATTGCCAGAAGCGAGAAGACGCGCGAGGCGTGAGCCGCGGCGGGTGGCGTGATCCGGTCGCACTACAGTTGAAGGGTTCGTCTCGACTCACAGGGAGTGGATCACAGTGGCCGACGGCTTCGAGCTCTTCACTGATCGATCCGTTGTCGCGATGCGCGTCAACGGCGAGCTCAAGGACCTCGCCACGACGGTGACCGACGCCGATGTCGTCGAGCCCGTGACGATCGACTCACCCGACGGCCTGAGCATCCTTCGGCACTCGACCGCGCACGTGCTCGCGCAGGCCGTGCAGGCGGTGAACCCCGAGGCGAAGCTCGGCATCGGCCCGCCCGTCACCGACGGCTTCTACTACGACTTCGACGTGACCGAGCCGTTCACGCCCGACGACCTCAAGGCCCTCGACAGGGAGATGGCCCGCATCGTCCGCTCGGGGCAGCGGTTCGTGCGGCGCGTCGTGTCCGACGACGAGGCCCGCGCCGAGCTCGCGAACGAGCCGTACAAGCTCGAGCTCATCGGGCTGAAGGGCCACGCGACCGGCACCGAGCAGTTCGAGGAGAGCGAGACTGTGGAGGTCGGCGGCGCCGAGCTCACGATCTACGACAACGTCGACCCGAAGTCGGGGGAGACCGTCTGGAAGGATCTCTGCCGCGGACCGCACCTGCCGAACACCCGGACGATCGGCAACGGCTGGGCGCTCTCCCGGGTGGCGGCCGCGTACTGGCGCGGGTCCGAGAAGAACCCTCAGTTGCAGCGCATCTACGGCACCGCATGGCCGACGAAGGACGAACTTCGGGTCCACCAGCATCGCCTCGAGGAGGCGGCCAGGCGCGATCACCGCAAGCTCGGCACCGAACTCGACCTCTTCTCGTTCCCGGAGGAGATCGGGTCGGGCCTGCCGGTCTTCCACCCCAAGGGCGGCATCATCAAGCGCGAGATGGAGGACTACGTCCGCCGCCGCCACATCGAGGAGGGCTTCCAGTACGTCTCGACGCCGCACATCGCGAAGGCGCACGTCTTCGAGCTGTCGGGCCACCTGCCGTACTACAAGGACACCATGTTCCCGCCGATGGAGCTCGAGAACAGCGAGTACTACCTGAAGGCGATGAACTGCCCGATGCAGAACCTCATCTTCCGGTCGCGCGGCCGCTCCTATCGCGAGCTGCCCCTGCGCTTCTTCGAGTTCGGCACCGTCTACCGCTACGAGAAGTCGGGCGTCGTGCAGGGGCTCACCCGGGTGCGCGGACTCACCCAGGACGACTCGCACAGCTACGTCACGCCCGAGCAGGCGCCCAGCGAGATCGAGCACCTCCTCGACTTCGTGCTCGGCCTGCTGCGCGACTTCGGGCTCGACGACTTCTACCTCGAGCTGTCCACCCGCGACGCGGACTCCGACAAGTTCAAGGGCTCCGACGAGCAGTGGGAGGACGCGACGGACGTCCTGCGCGAGGTCGCCGAGGCATCCGGGCTCGAGCTCGTGCCCGACCCGGGCGGCGCCGCCTTCTACGGGCCGAAGATCTCGGTGCAGGCGCGCGACGCCATCGGCCGCACCTGGCAGATGTCGACCATCCAGTACGACTTCAACCAGCCCGAGGGCTTCGGCCTCGAGTACACCGCGGCCGACGGCACGCACCAGCAGCCGGTCATGATCCACTCGGCGAAGTTCGGCTCGATCGAGCGGTTCTTCGGCGTGCTCACCGAGCACTACGCAGGCGCGTTCCCGGTCTGGCTCTCGCCCGTGCAGGTGGTCGGCATCCCGGTGGCCGACGAGTACGCCGAGTACCTCGGCGGCATCATCGACGAACTCCGTCGCGCGGGCGTGCGCGCCGAGCTCGACACGAGCGACGACCGCATGCAGAAGAAGATCCGAACGCACACCCAGCAGAAGGTGCCCTTCCAGCTCATCACGGGCGAGATCGACCGCGCCGGCGCGACCGTGAGCTTCCGGTTCCGCGACGGCAGCCAGGAGAACGGCGTGCCGATCGCAGAGGCCGTCAGGCGCATCCTGGCGGCCATCGACGATCGCCGCCAGGTGATGACGAAGGACGATCTCTGACGTGGGCGCCTACCAGGCCGACGAGTTCGAGGGCGTGCCGACGGATGCCGCGGCCGACATCGCCGGGGTCCCCGACGCGTTCCAGCGGCTCTGGACCCCGCATCGACTCGTCTACATCCAGCACGGACAGCAACCCAACGAGCACGCCTGCCCGTTCTGCCGCGCGCCCGAGCTGAGCGACGAGGAGTCGCTCATCGTCGCGCGCGGCACGCACGCGTTCGTGCTGCTCAACCTGTACCCCTACAACAGCGGTCACCTGCTCGTGTGCCCATACCGCCACGTCGCCACGTACGACGAGGCGTCGCCCGAGGAGGTCGCCGAGATCGGCGAGCTCACCCAGGTCGCCATGCGCGTCGTGAAGCAGGTCTCGAGGTGCGACGGCTTCAACATCGGCATGAACCAGGGTCGCATCGCCGGCGCGGGCATCGCCGAGCACCTGCACCAGCACATCGTGCCGAGGTGGGCGCTCGATTCCAACTTCTTCCCGATCATCGCCGGAACGAAGGCGCTGCCGCGCCTGCTCGGCGAGGTCCGGCACGAGATCGCCGAGGCCTGGCCGGCCTGACCACCCGGCGCCGGGCGCGGCATCCGTTGGCCACCGTGTCCAGTGAGCGGCACCACGACTTCCATCGCGGCGTCTGCCGCCCTCACCCCGACGATTAGGATTGACCCATGACCGAGCACTCCGTCCCCGCGCCCGCCGCCACCTCGCAGACCGGCTCGAGCCGCGTCAAGCGCGGCCTCGCCGAGATGCTGAAGGGCGGCGTCATCATGGACGTCGTCACGCCCGAGCAGGCGCGCATCGCCGAGGACGCCGGCGCCGTGGCGGTGATGGCGCTCGAGCGCGTGCCCGCCGACATCCGCGCGCAGGGCGGCGTCGCCCGCATGAGCGACCCCGACCTCATCGAGGCGATCATCGCCGAGGTCTCCATCCCCGTCATGGCGAAGGCGCGCATCGGGCACTTCGTCGAGGCGCAGGTGCTGCAGGCGCTCGACGTCGACTACATCGACGAGTCCGAGGTGCTCTCGCCCGCCGACTACGTGAACCACATCGACAAGTGGCAGTTCAACACCCCGTTCGTGTGCGGTGCCACCAACCTCGGCGAGGCGCTGCGCCGCATCAACGAGGGCGCCGCCATGATCCGCTCGAAGGGCGAGGCCGGCACGGGCGACGTGTCCGAGGCCACCAGGCACATCCGCAAGATCACGGGCGAGATCAACCAGCTGAAGTCGATGACGCGCGACGAGGTCTACGTCGCCGCCAAGGAGCTGCAGGCCCCCTACGAGCTCGTGCTCGAGGTCGCCGAGACCGGCAAGCTCCCGGTCGTGCTCTTCACTGCCGGTGGCGTCGCGACGCCGGCGGATGCCGCGATGATGATGCAGCTCGGCGCCGACGGCGTCTTCGTGGGCTCGGGCATCTTCAAGTCGGGCAACCCCGAGCAGCGCGCCGCAGCCATCGTCAAGGCCACCACCTTCTACGACGACCCGTCGGTGATCGCGGATGTCTCGCGCGGCCTGGGCGAGGCCATGGTCGGCATCAACGTCGGCGACCTCGCCGCTCCGCACCGGCTCGCCGAGCGCGGCTGGTGACGACGCTCCGCAGCGAATCGATCGGCGCGGGGGAGACGGCTGCGGTCGGCCCCCGGGTCGGCGTCCTTGCGCTCCAGGGCGACTTCCGCGAGCACGCGCACCTGCTGGCGCGGCTGGGCGCCCACGTGTCGCTCGTGCGTCGGCCGGAGGAGCTCGCGACAGTCGACGGCCTGGTGATCCCGGGCGGCGAGTCGACCGTCATGGACAAGCTGTCGCGCGCCTACGGACTCGCCGAGCCGTTGAAGCGCGCCATCGCCGGCGGCCTGCCCGTGTACGGCACCTGTGCCGGCCTCATCATGCTCGCCGACACGATCCTCGATGCGATCGCCGGCCAGCAGACGCTCGGCGGGCTCGACGTGGTGGTGCGGCGCAACGCATTCGGCTCGCAGAACCAGTCGTTCGAGACCGATCTCGACATCCCCGCGCTCGGCGACGAGCCGGTGCACGCGGTGTTCATCCGCGGGCCGGTCGTCGAATCGGTCGGACCGGCGGCGACGCCGCTCGCTGCCCTGCCTGACGGACGTGTCGTCGCGGTCGAGCAGGGCAACCTCCTCGGCACCAGCTTCCACCCCGAGATCACGGGGGAGTACCGCTTCCACGAGTACTTCCTCGGGACGGTGCGAAACCGTACGCTGAACGGATGACTCGGTACATCGCGCTCCTGCGCGGCGTGAACGTGGGCGGCATCACCATCCGCTCGGCGGACCTGCGGGAACTGTTCGAGGGACTCGGGTTCGACGGCGTGCGCACCGTGCTCGCGAGCGGCAACGTCGCGTTCACGGCCGAGGGAGCGGATGCCGCGGCGCTCAAGTCCCGCATCGAACGCGCGCTCTCCGACCGCTTCGGCTACGACGCCTGGATCGTGCTCATCACGCACGACGACCTCCGGGCCGCCATCGACGGATTCCCCTTCGATGCCGAGGACGCGCACCGGCAGCCGTACGTCGTCTTCACCTCGGAGCCAGCCGTGCTCGACGAACTCCTCGATGACCCCGGCCGCTTCGACCCCGACGTCGACCCGATCGCCGGCGGGCACGGCGTCGTCTACTGGAATCCGGTGAAGGGCACCACCGTCGACACTCCCTTCGCCAAGCTCCTCGGCAGGGCGAAGTTCAAGCCGACGACCACCAACCGCAACCTCCGTACGCTGCACAAGCTCGTCGACTGACGTCGCGACCTCGTTTCGGGGATGACCCGGAGGCGATCGGCCGCGGCATCCGCTTCGCTGGAGGTCATGACCGAACGCCTTCCCTCGACCGGCGCGCCCGCCGCGCCCGACGCCCCCGCCACCCCCTGCCGCAGCGACGAGGTGGTGCTGATCCACCTGGTGTTCCGCCGACTGTTCGGCGATGCACCGGGACTCGTGCGCGACGTGGCGCCCGGCGATGTCGATCGGGCGGCCTTCCTGGCCCGGCACCTGCTCGGCCTCACCGAGATGCTGCACACGCACCATCGCGCGGAGGACGCCTTCTTCTGGGACCGGATGGCCGAGCGCGCGCCCGCGTGCGGACTGCACGTGACCGCCATGCGCCGCCAGCACGAGGCGCTGTCCGACGAGCTCGACGTCGTCGACGCGCTCGTCGACGACTGGAAGGCCGAAGCCGACGTCATCGCCGCCGAACACCTCGCGGTCGCGCTCGACCAGGTCGATCGCGCGCTCGCCGTGCACCTCGACGACGAGGAGCGCGACGCCTTCCCGGTGCTCGACGAGGTGTTGAGTGAGGTCGAGTGGGACGAGATCAGCGCCGAGGTGGGGCGTGAGCGGCCGGCGCTTCCGCTGTTCCTGCTGGTCGGGCTGATCATGGACAGCCTCCCCGAGAGCGAGCGCGACGCGTGGATTGCACGCGAGCTGCCCTGGCCGATGCGCGCGGCGTACCGGCTGGTGGGCCGGCGGAGCTACGAGCGACAGCTGCAGCGCCTGCGCCCCGCCGCGTCCTCGCCGAAGGGCTCCCGTCCGCTGGCTTAGAATGTCGGGGTACCGACCACCCAGACGGGAGACACATGTCCGGGCATTCCAAGTGGGCGACGACCAAGCACAAGAAAGCGATCATCGACTCGCGCCGTGCGAAGTCGTTCGCGAAGCTCATCAAGAACATCGAGGTGGCCGCCAAGATGGGCGGCGCCGACCTCTCCGGCAACCCGACGCTCGTCGACGCCGTGCAGAAGGCGAAGAAGACCTCCGTTCCGAACGACAACATCGACCGTGCCATCAAGCGCGGCGCCGGGCTCACCGGTGAGTCCATCGAGTACACGACCATCATGTACGAGGGCTACGGGCCGAACGGCGTCGCCCTCCTCATCGAGTGCCTCACCGACAACCGGAACCGCGCCGCCGCCGAGGTGCGCACGCTCATGACCCGCAACGGCGGCACGATGGCCGACCCGGGCTCGGTCGCCTACAACTTCGCGCGCAAGGGCGTCATCGTCGTGCCGGCCGACGGCACGACCGAAGACGACGTGCTCGCCGCCGTCCTCGACGCCGGCGCCGAGGAGGTCACCGACGAGGGCGAGACCTTCGAGGTCATCACCGAGGCATCCGACATGGTGGCCGCCCGCACCGCACTCCAGGCGGCGGGCATCGACTACGACTCCGCCGACGCCGCGTTCGTGCCCAACCTCAAGGTCGAGATCGACGCAGACACCGCACGCAAGGTGTTCCGGCTCATCGACGCCCTGGAAGACAGCGACGACGTGCAGAACGTCTACAGCAACTTCGACCTGTCGCCCAAGGTCCAGGCCGAGCTCGAGGCCGAGGACTAGGCCGTCGCCGTGCGCGTGCTCGGCATCGACCCCGGCCTCACGCGCTGCGGCGTCGGAGTGGTCGACGTCGAGCCGAACCGCACCGCGCGGCTCGTCGACGTCGTCGTGCTGCGATCGCCCGCCGGCCTCGACACGCCCAGGCGACTGGCCCGCATCGCCGACGGGATCGAGGCGATCCTCGATGAGCATCGTCCGGAGGCGGTCGCGCTCGAGCGGGTCTTCGCGAGGTCGGATGTCTCGACCATCATGGGCACCGCCCAGATCTCGGGCGTGGCCATGCTCATCGCCGCGCGCCGGGCGCTGCCCGTGGCCATGCACACGCCGAGCGAGGTGAAGGCTGCGATCACGGGCTACGGGCGCGCCGACAAGGCGCAGGTCGGCGCGATGGTCGCGCGAATCCTCGGCCTCGATGCGGTCCCGAAGCCGGCGGATGCCGCCGATGCGCTCGCCCTCGCCATCTGCCACGCCTGGCGCACCGGGGGAGTGGCGGGCGCTGCGATGGTCGAGGCGGGATCGGCGACGACGGCGGATGCCGCGGCGCCCACGCCGGCTCAGCGCGCGTGGCTCGCCGCGGAGCGTTCCGCCGCCGTGTCGGGGGCGGCCCGTAGGCTGAAGGAGTGATCTCCTCTCTTCGAGGCCGCGTGCTCGCCGCGGCCGGCAGCTCGATCGTGATCGAGGTCGGCGGCGTCGGCCTCCACGTGAACGCCACGCCCGCGCTCGCGCTCGCGAGCCGCGAGGGCAGCGACCTCACGGTGCACACGAGCCTCATCGTGCGGGAGGACGCACTGACGCTGTTCGGCTTCGCGACGCGCGACGAACTCGAGGTCTTCGAGCTGCTGATCGGCGTCACGGGCGTCGGCCCCAAGTCGGCGCTCGGGGTGCTCTCGGCGCTGTCTCCCGAGCAGGTCGCCGCCGCGGTGCAGGCCGACGACGACGCCGTGTTCCGCAAGGTCAGCGGCATCGGGCCGAAGACCGCGAAGCTCATCACGGTGTCGCTCGCCGGCAAGCTCGTCGCAACGACGACGAGGCGGGCGCCGGCCGCGATCAGCACCGGCGGCGTGGCCGAGAGCGTGCTCGCCGCGCTCACGGGCCTCGGCTGGTCGGAGCGCGTGGCGGCCGAGGCCGTCGAGGAGACCATGGCCGCGGCATCCGACACCGAGACCGCGTCCGTGCCGGCGCTCCTGCGCCTCACGCTGACGCGACTCGGTCCCGCGCAGCAGGCCGGACGGGCGCGATGACCCGCAACGAGACCGGCGAGGACGACCTCGACCTCACCGATCCCAAACTCGCGTCCGAGGCCGAGCTGGCATTCGAAGGCGCGCTGCGTCCGCGCAGCCTCGCCGAGTTCGTCGGCCAGACCCGCGTGCGCGGGCAGCTGCAGCTCCTCCTCACGGCGGCCACCCTGCAGCAGCGCACGCCCGACCACATCCTGCTCGCCGGGCCTCCCGGGCTCGGCAAGACGACGCTCGCCATGATCGTCGCGCACGAGGCCGGCCGACCCCTGCGCATGTCGAGCGGGCCGGCGATCCAGCACGCCGGAGACCTCGCGGCCGTGCTCAGCTCGCTCGTGCCGGGCGAGGTGCTCTTCATCGACGAGATCCATCGCATGGCGCGCTCGGCCGAGGAGATGCTCTACCTCGCCATGGAGGACTTCCGCATCGACATCATGGTCGGCAAGGGCGCAGGCGCCACGTCGGTGCCGCTCGATCTCTCGCCGTTCACGCTCGTCGGCGCCACGACGCGTGCGGGCCTCCTGCCCAACCCGCTGCGCGACCGGTTCGGATTCACCGCACACCTCGAGTTCTACGACGAGGCCGAGCTCGAGCAGGTGCTCGCGCGGGCCGCCTCGATGCTCGGACTCGCCATCGACGGCGAGGCGATCGCCGAGATCGCAGGGCGGTGCCGCGGCACGCCCCGCATCGCGAACCGGCTGCTGCGCCGGGTGCGCGACTACGCGCTCGTTCACCCGTCGACCGGTTCGGGGCGGCGCGCCGACGTCGACGCGGTCCGCGCGGCCCTCGACCTGTATGACGTCGACGCGCTCGGGCTCGACCGGCTCGACCGCGCGGTCATGCAGATCATCCTCACCCGCTTCGACGGCGGCCCGGTCGGCCTCAACACCCTCGCCGTCTCGGTCGGCGAGGAGGCCGAGACCATCGAGGCGGTCGTCGAGCCGTTCCTGGTCCGCATCGGACTCATCACGCGCACCCCGCGCGGCCGGGTCGCCACGCCAGCGGCGTGGCGGCACTTCGGGCTGCCGAACGGCCCGTCGGAAGGCGCAGCCACCCTTCCCATCGATGACCTATAATCCTTGGAGGCTTCGTCCTCAACGCCGTCGACTTCGTGCGGCATGCCGCACACCGGAAGGTTCCAACCCCTCATGACGTTCGATCCGTTCACCATCATCATGCTCGCCGTTCTGGCGGTGCTGATCTTCTTCATGTTCCGCAACTCGCGCAAGCGGCAGGCCGACGCGCGCGAGTTGCGGACGAAGGTCCAGCCGGGTGCGAAGGTGATGACCAACTTCGGCGTCTTCGGCACCATCCTCTCGATCGACGAGGACGAGAACCAGGTGCTCCTCGAGACTTCGCCCGGCACGGTACTCACCGTGCACCGCCAGGCGGTCGCGCGCGTCGTCGAGCCGGTAGCGGCCGCCTCCGCGACCGAGGTGGAGCCGGTCGCGGGCGACGGTGAGCCCGAGTACGGCGAGCGTGTCGACGACACCCCGACCGACGAGACGCCCGACACCAAGAAGTCGGACGACTGAGGCTCCCCACCGAGGCTCGGCCCGCGCGTGATCGCGCGGGCTCTTGCAGAGAAAGCAGAACACGTGGCTGCACCATCGAAGCGGTCATCGAGGCCGACCCCCGTTCGCAAGGCCTGGCGATCCCTCACCTGGCTCGGCGTCATCATCGTCGGCCTCTTCGCCATCAACGCGGCGGGCGTCATCTGGGGCGGCGGATCGTGGACGCCGAAACTCGCGCTCGACCTCGAGGGCGGCACCCAGATCATCCTCGAGCCCCAGGTCGAGACCGGCGCGTCCGTGTCTCAGGAGCAGCTCGACCAGGCGGTCTCGATCATCCGGCAGCGCGTCGACGCGTCGGGCGTCGCCGAGGCCGAGATCAACACCGAGGGCTCGAACGTCGTCGTCCGCATCCCAGGTGAGCTCGACGACCAGACCCGCAACCGCATCGAGTCGTCGGCCAAGCTCGAGCTCCGCGCCGTGCTGCTCGCGGATGTCGCGACCAACCAGTCCATCGACCCCAGCGCGAGCCCCGAGCCGACCGAGCCCGCCGAGGAGCTCGAGTCGACGCCGACCGCCGAGCCGACCGACGGCAGCGACCTCGCCTGGGTCACGCCGGCGCTGCAGGACCAGTTCGACAACTTCGACTGCGCCGCGCTCGACGAGGCGGACGCCAACGTCGCGCCCGCCGATGAGCCGCTCGTCACCTGCGACGTCGCGCGCAGCGTGAAGTACCTCCTCGGCCCCGTCGAGGCGAGCGGCGAGAACATCGTCGACGCCACGAACGGCATGGTGACGACCCAGACGGGCGCCAGCACCGGACAGTGGGCGGTCAACATCCAGTTCGACGAACAGGGCACCGAGGACTTCGCCGCGGTCTCGACGCGCCTCTACGGCCTCCAGGCCGAGGGTGCGAGCCCGCGCGACCAGTTCGCCTTCGTGCTCGACGGCGCGGTGCTGACGGCGCCGCAGATGAACGGGGCCATCACCGACGGTCGTCCCCAGATCACCGGCAGTTTCACGCAGGAGTCGTCGAAGACGCTCGCCGACCAGCTGAAGTTCGGCGCCCTGCCGATCAGCTTCACGGTGCAGTCATCCGACACGATCTCGGCCACGCTCGGTACCTCGCAGCTGCAGTCGGGCCTCATCGCAGGCCTCATCGGCCTCATCCTGGTCGTGATCTACACGCTCTTCCAGTACCGCGCCCTCGGCTCGGTGACGATCGCCTCTCTCGCGATCGCGGCACTCATCACCTACCTGATGATCACGATCCTGTCGTGGCGCGAGGGCTATCGCCTCTCGCTTGCCGGTATCGCGGGTCTCATCGTCGCGATCGGCTTCACCGCGGACTCGTTCATCGTGTACTTCGAGCGCGTGCGCGACGAGATGCGCGACGGCCGTTCTCTGGTCGGCGCCGTCGAGGCCGGCTGGAAGCGCGCGTTCCGCACCATACTCGCCTCGAAGGGCGTCAACCTCCTCGCCGCGGTCGTGCTGTTCATCCTCGCGGTCGGCAGCGTGAAGGGCTTCGCCTACACGCTGGGCCTCACCACGATCATCGACGTGGTTGTCGTGATCCTGTTCACGCACCCGATGCTGCAGCTGCTCGCGCAGACCAGGTTCTTCTCGAGCGGCAACCCCTGGTCGGGCCTGGACCCGAACGCGCTGGGCGCGGTCTACCGCGGTCGGGCGGAGTTCCGCAAGCCCGTCGCGGTTCCCGCGACCAAGGTCGCGTCGAGCTCGAAGGAGGCGCAGAAGCGCCAGACCATCGCAGAACGCAAGGCCACCGCGGGCGTCGGCAGCGGCACGGGCGAAGGCAAGGAGTCCTGATGGCCAACCGGCTGACCACATTCGGCAACGACCTCTACGCGGGCAAGCGCTCATTCAACTTCGTCGGCGGCCGCAACAAGTGGTACGCGATCGCGGCGGTGCTGATCATCCTGTCGGTGCTCGTCCCCGTGCTCCGCGGCGTCAACTTCAGCATCGAGTTCCGCGGCGGATCGCAGTTCCAGATCGCCGGCATCGAGAACGCGGAGCCGGGCCCCGCGATCGACGCCGTGGCATCCGTGGTACCCGACGCGGCCACGCACGTGACCATCGTCGGCGGCGATGGCGTGCGCGTGCAGACCGACCAGCTCGAGCAGTCCGAGTCGCGCGCCGTCACCACGGCCCTCGCCGAGGCCTACGACGTGCCCGAGTCCGAGGTCACGTCATCGTTCATCGGCCCGAGCTGGGGAGCGGATGTCACGAGGCAGGCGCTCGTGGGCCTCGCCGCGTTCCTCCTGCTGGCGGCCATCATCATGGCGCTGTACTTCCGCACCTGGAAGATGTCGCTCGCGGCGATCCTCGCGCTCCTCGGCGATCTCATCGTGACCGTCGGCATCTACGCCGCCGTCGGCTTCGAGGTCAGCCCCGCCGCGACCATCGGCATCCTCACCATCCTCAGTTACTCGCTGTACGACACCGTCGTGGTCTTCGACAAGATCCGCGAGAACACCTCGGAGGACGGCATGGAATCGCGGCGCACGTTCGCCGAGTCCGTGAACCTCGCCGTGAACCAGACGCTCGTGCGCTCGATCAACACGAGCGTGGTGGCGGCCCTCCCGGTCGCCGCGATCCTCTTCATCGGCGCCGGCGTGCTCGGAGCCGACACGCTCCGCGACATCTCGCTGGCGCTGCTCATCGGCATCATCGTGGGCACGTGGTCCACCGTGTTCATCGCCGCGCCGTTGTACTCGCAGCTGCGCGAGGGCGAGCCGGCGATCAAGCGCCACGACCAGAAGGTGCTGAAGGAGCGCGAACGCGCAGGCGCGTCATCCGACACCTCGGCGGAGGCGGTGCCGACCGGATGACGTTCGCCTCGGGCGAGCGTGGCGCGAACCAGGGCTCGGAGCGGCGATAATTGAGTCTCGGAGGTGTGCGCATGACTGAGGCGGGAGTCAACTCGACCGCTTCGCTGCGCCGTCTGGTGCCCCGCATCTTCTCGCGGGCCCAGCCGTCGGGTGCCGTCGAGACGCTCATGCGCACCGTGCGGATGCACCACCCGAAGGCCGACCTCGTACTGGTCGAGCGCGCCTACACCGTCGCCGAGCGCGCCCACGAGGGGCAGAAGCGAAAGAGCGGCGAGCCGTACATCACGCACCCGATCGCGGTCGCCCAGATCCTGGCCGATCTGGGTATCGGCCCGAAGACGATCGCCGCGGCCCTCCTGCACGACACCGTGGAGGATACGGCGTACACGCTCGACCAGGTGCGCGCGGACTTCGGCGACGAGATCGCCATGCTGGTCGACGGCGTCACGAAGCTCGACAAGGTCAAGTACGGCGACTCGACGCAGGCCGAGACGGTGCGGAAGATGATCGTGGCGATGTCGAAGGACATCCGCGTGCTGATCATCAAGCTCGCGGATCGCCTGCACAACGCCCGCACCTGGGGATTCGTGCCCGCCCAGTCGGCGACGCGCAAGGCCACGGAGACCCTCGAGATCTATGCCCCGCTCGCCCACCGCCTCGGCATCCAGGCGATCAAGCTCGAGCTCGAGGACCTCTCGTTCGCGGTGCTGTATCCGAAGCTCTACGCCGAGATCGAGAGCCTCGTGAGGCAGCGCACGCCGCAGCGCGAGGAATTCGTGCAGAACGTGATCGACTTGGTCACCGACGATCTCAAGGCCGCGAAGATCCGCGGCAAGGTGATGGGGCGGCCCAAGCAGTACTACTCGATCTACCAGAAGATGATCGTGCGCGGCCGGGACTTCGACGAGATCTACGACCTCACCGGCATCCGGGTGCTCGTGAACTCGGTTCGCGACTGCTACGCCGTGCTCGGCGCGATCCACGCGAGGTGGACACCACTGCCCGGGCGATTCAAGGATTACATCGCGACGCCGAAGTTCAACCTCTACCAGTCGCTGCACACGACGGTCATCGGGCCGAAGGGGCGGGCCGTCGAGATCCAGATCCGCACCCACGACATGCACCAGCGCGCCGAGTTCGGCGTCGCGGCGCACTGGAAGTACAAGGAGCGGATGAACTCGGGGCGCACCACCGAGATTGCGGGCGCCAACGAGACCGACATGGCGTGGCTCGCGCACATCTCCGACTGGCAGGCCGAGACCGCCGACCCGGGCGAGTTCCTCGACTCGCTGCGGTTCGAGATCGGCGCGAAGGAGGTTTACGTCTTCACGCCGAAGGGCCGTGTGATCGGCCTGCCGGCAGGCGCGACCCCGGTCGACTTCGCGTACGCCGTGCACACCGAGGTCGGCCACCGCACCATGGGGGCGAAGGTGAACGGCCGCCTCGTCCCGCTCGAGAGCGAGCTGAACAGCGGCGATGTGGTCGAGGTGTTCACCTCGAAGAACCCCGACTCCGGTCCGAGCAAGGACTGGCTGACGTTCGTCAAGAGTCCCCGTGCGCGGAACAAGATCCGGCAGTGGTTCACCAAGGAACGCCGCGACGAGGCGATCGAGCAGGGTCGTGACGCGATCGCCCGCGCGATGCGCAAGCAGAATCTCCCGCTCCAGAAGCTCATGAGCCAGGAGTCGTTCGCCGAGGTCGCCGCGCTGCTCAAGTACGACGACGTCTCGTCGTTGTATGCGGCGGTCGGCGAGGGGCACATCTCCACCCAGTCGGTGCTCGAGAAGGTCGTCGCCCTCGTGCGGGATGTGGAGGAGGGCGACGAGCCCGAGCTGCCGATCCCGGTGCGGTCGCGACCGCTGCCGCGCAGTTCGGACTCGGGCGTGCTCGTGCGCGGCGCACCCGACATCCTCGTGAAGCTCGCCCGCTGCTGCACGCCCGTGCCGGGCGACGAGATCGTCGGCTTCATCACGCGCGGCTCGGGCGTCTCGGTGCACCAGGCCAACTGCCACAACGTGCAGGGCCTCATGCGCGAGCCCGAGCGCATGATCGACGTGGAGTGGGCGCCGAGCTCGAAGAGCGTGTTCCTCGTGCAGATCCAGATCGAGGCGCTCGACCGCGCGGGCCTGCTCTCCGACGTCACGCGCGTGCTCTCTGAGCATCACGTGAACATCCTCTCGGCGAACGTGTCGACCTCGACCGACCGGCTCGCGTTGAGCCGCTTCGTCTTCGAGATGGGCGATACGACGCATCTCGACCGCGTGCTGAACGCCGTCCGGCGCATCGACGCCGTGTACGACGTCTACCGCGTGAGCGACGGCTGACGGAGTTCACCCTTCGGGGCCGCCGCCTCGGCGCGACCGAGGCGTGAGAGTGCAAGCGACTTGTGCGGCATGCGGGTCGCGGCGTCCAGTCGGGCATGCAGGGCAGACGTGAGCCAGGGCCGGTCCGCGATGAGCGCGGTCACCACCGCCTCGCCGCCGGTCGCGTCGTAGTCGGGGTCGCGCAGAACGTCGAATCCGGTGCGCACGACGGACGTACAGCGGATGCCGCCGAGGTCGACGATCTCGGACTCGTCGATCTTCACCTCCCGCACGGACATACGGGGCTCGCCGAGCACCGCGATGCGCGCGCTGTGCGGCACGCAGAACTGGGCGACCGAAGGCGGGACGGGCAGGGCGCCGTGCACCCACGCGGCGGACCTCCGTTCGATGACGAGGGGACGCGGCATCCTGAGCGCGACGACCGCGGCACGGAAAGCCGGCAGGTCGGGCTCGTCGATCGGCGCCCAGCCGTCGTCGATCGCGAACAGCTCGCCGTCGAGGCGTGCCGCGCAGAGCTCGGCGATGGGGAGATCGACGGTGCCGAGCACCATGGGAAGCCTGGCCATTCGCCCATGCTCGGGCACCGCCCCGCCTCAGGACGGGTCGGTGGGCTCGACTGTGGAGAACCCGGCCGGGTCGACGCATCCGCGGACGAGTCGGGCCCGTCCCGGCGACAGGCCCGCGACAGACTCAGCCGCCGACCGCCTTCAGCCATGCCCGGCGCGCGTCCAGGGCCTCCCGCGCGGCGTCCGCCGCGCGCCGGTCGCCCGCGGTCTCCGCGGCGGCCAGCTCCGACTCGAGCTTGGCGATGGCGTCCTGCAACTGGCCGAGCATGCCCTCGGAGCGGGCCTTCTTCTCGGGGTCCTCGCGCTCCCATTGCTGGTCCTCGAGCGAGCGCACGTGCGTCTCGACCTTGCGCAGGCGGTCCTCGACGGGCCGCACCTGGTCGCGGGGCACGCGACCGATGTCGTCCCAGCGCCGCTGGATGCGGTTGAGCGCGGCGCGGGCCGCCTTGGGATCCGTCTCGGCGAGCAGTTTCTCGGCCTCTTCGAGCAGCGCGAGCTTCTCGGTGAGGTTGGCGCGATACTCCTCGTCCTCCTTGGCGTCGACCTCGGCCTTCGCTTGGAAGAGCACGTCGCCGGCGGCCTTGAACCGGGCCCACAGGGCGTCATCGACCTTCTTGCCCGCGCGGCCGGCCTGCTTCCACTCGTCGAGGAGGCTGCGGTAATCGGCCACGGCGTCGGCGCCGCGCGGGGCGAGCGCCTCTGCACGCTCGATCAGGCGCTGCTTCCTGGCGCGCACGTCGCGGTGCGCCGCGTCGAGTTCCGCGAAGAACGCCTTGCGGTGTTGCTCGATGGTGGAACGGGCCGTGCGGAAGCGTTTCCAGAGCTCGTTGGCCTCGTTCTTCGGCAGGCGCGGGCCCTCCTGCTGGTGCTGCTGCCAGCTCGCGAAGAGCGCGTCGAGCTCGGCTGTCGCCTGCTTCCACTGCGTCTTGGCCGGATCCTGTGCGGCGAGCGACTCGGCCCGCTCCACGATCCGCGTGCGCTGCGCGATGGCCTCGCCGATGGCGGCCTTGGCCTCGGCCTGCTGCTGCTCCGTGAGTTCCTTCGTCGTGCCCGACAGGGCCTCGAGCCGACGGGCGAGCGATTCGAGGTCGCCGACCGCCTTGGCAGCGGCGACCGACTCGCGCAGGGAGGCGACGGCCTTCGCGACATCCGCCGCCGGTGCCCCACGGCGGACGCGCTGCTCGAGGAGTCCGACCTGGCCGGCGAGGTCGGCGTACTTGCGCTCGAAGTAGGCGAGCGCCTCTTCAGGCGTCGCGTCGGGGTACTGGCCGACCTCGCGCTCGCCGTCGGCGGTGCGTACGAAGACGGTGCCCGTCTCGTCGACGCGGCCCCACGGTTGCTGCTCTGAATCGGTCACGGCCTCACCCTGTCGTGGTCGGATGCCGCCCGCGGCGGCGATGACGGCATCAAGCCTATTGCACCGCTCGCGGGCGGCGCCGGACGTCACTCGATCGTGAACCCGGCGATCGTCACGGCCACCGCAGGTGCCCCGTCGGTCGCTCCATCGGCGGTGCCCGCGTCGGTGATCCCCGCTCGCAACTCGTCGAGTCCGTTCGTGACGCGGCCGACGACGGTGTAGCCGCCGGCCTCGTCGGGGGTCAGTGTGGTGTCCTCGTAGACGATGAAGAACTGGCTGCCGTGGCTGTAGCCGTCCAGGGGTTGGCGAGCCATCGCGATGGTGCCGGCCGGGTAGAGGTTGTCGGCCGGCGCGTTCTCGACCGGGCCGTAACTGTACCCGGGACCGCCGGTGCCGTCGCCGACCGGGTCGCCGCACTGGAGCACCCAGATGTTGTCCTTCGTCAGGCGGTGGCAGGTCGTGCCGTCGTAGAAGCCCGACTGGATGAGGCTGATCTCGCTCGAGACGGCCTGCGGGGCGGCCGCGCCGTCGAGTTCGACGCCGAGCGGGATGTCGTTGAGCGTGAGCGTGCCCGTCCACGTGCGGCCTTCGGCGATGTCGGCCGAGGGGACGTCGCCCTCGTTCTCGCCGGCGGGCGGAGTCGGCGTGGCGGTCGGCTCGGCCTCGGGCGTGCCCGGGCCGCCGTTGAAGTAGAGCAGCTGGGCGGCGGTCGCGAGCGCGAGCACGGCGACGACCGCGATGACGTTGTCCCTGGTGCGTCGGCGCTGCTTGCGGGCGTGCACTTCCTGGCGGGCCTGGTAGGTGCGGAGGCGCGCTCGTTCCTCGCGCGCCTGACGGTCGTTCGATGCCACGCATGCTCCTTCTCGGGACTCCTGCGTGCCGACTCTACGCAAGGCCCGGTTTCGGCACCAATCGCCCCGGAGGGGGCGGACTTCGGTGTCGGATGCCGCGGCTACGCTTGACGGCATGGTGGACTCCGGCCCGGGGCTGCGCTCCGGCGCGACCCCGCTCGCGGTGCGCATGCGCCCGAGGAGCCTCGACGAGGTCGCCGGCCAGCGCCACCTCCTCACCCCGGGGTCCCCGCTCGTGGCGCTCGCGAGCGACCGCTCGGGCGAGTCCGGCTCGGTGTCGGTCATCCTCTGGGGGCCACCCGGCACCGGCAAGACCACGCTCGCCCAGGCCATCGCACGTTCCTCCGGTCGCAAGTTCGTGGAGTTCTCCGCGGTCACCGCAGGCGTCCGCGACGTCCGGCAGGTCATGGAGGAGGCGCGTGCCAGCCGTGACCTCTACGGCCTGTCCACCGTGCTCTTCCTCGACGAGATCCACCGGTTCACGAAGGCGCAGCAGGACGCACTGCTGCCCGGCGTCGAGAACGGCTGGGTCATCCTGGTCGCTGCGACGACCGAGAACCCGTCGTTCTCGGTGATCTCGCCGCTCCTGTCGCGGTCGCTGCTGCTCACCCTCGAGCTCCTCACCGACGACGACCTGGGCGTGCTCGTGGACCGCGCGGTCGACGACCCGCGCGGACTCGCCGGTCGCGTCCGGTTGGAGCCCGAGGCGAGGGCTGCGATCATCCGGCTCGCCTCGGGCGATGCGAGGCGAGCCCTCACGGCGCTCGAGGCCGCCGCGGTCGCCGCGTCGCAGACGGCGACCGAGGGCACCGATGAGCCGACGGATGTCGCGGAGCCGGTGAAGCCCGAGATCACCGCCGACGTCGTGGCGCGCGCCGTCGACCGCGCGCTGCTCCGGTACGACCGGAACGGCGACGAACACTACGACGTCATCAGTGCGTTCATCAAGTCGGTGCGGGGGAGCGACGTCGACGCCGCCCTGCATTACCTCGCGCGCATGATCGAGGCGGGGGAGGACCCGCGGTTCATCGCCCGCCGCATCATCGTGCTCGCCTCGGAGGACATCGGCATGGCCGATCCCGCAGCGCTCGGCGTCGCGGTGGCGGCCGCCGACGCCGTGCAGTACATCGGCATGCCCGAGGGCCGGATCCCCCTCGCGCAGGCGGTCGTGCACCTCGCGACGGCGCCGAAGTCGAACGCGGCCTACCTCGGCATCGACCAGGCGATCGCCGACGTCCGCGCCGGCAAGGCCGGCCCCGTGCCGTCGCACCTCCGCGACGCGCACTACCCCGGGGCGAAGCGGCTGGGCCACGGCAAGGGCTACGTGTACCCGCACGACGATCCCATCGGCGTCGTACCCCAGGAGTACCTGCCCGAGTCGCTGCGCGGCGCCGTGTACTACGAGCCCACCGAGCACGGGAACGAGCGTGAGGTGTTCGCGCGCCTGGCCAAGCTCCGGCGCATCGTGCGCGGAGGCCGTTGAGCTTGGTGCGCCACATCGGCCCCGCGTGATAGCATATCCGTCGGCCTGAAGCCAGATTCTCGAGCGCGGCTGCGAGAGAGTCAACGGCGAATGGGTGCGACCTGTAGCCGGTCCGCCCTTGGTGAATCCCTCTGACACAGACTTCCGGTGCCACGATCGCGCCGTGAATTCACACTTGAGATTCTTCCGAAAGGACATTCGTGTCGAACCAGTCACGTAGCAAGACCCGCCTCTCCCGTGCGCTCGGCGTCGCCCTCACCCCGAAGGCCGCCCGATACATGGAGAAGCGCCCCTACGCTCCCGGCGAGCACGGCCGCACCAAGCGCAAGGCCGACTCTGACTACGCGGTGCGTCTGCGCGAGAAGCAGCGCCTGCGCGCCCAGTACGGCATCCGCGAGAAGCAGCTGCGCATCGCCTTCAACGAGGCGCGCCGCACCGACGGCCTGACGGGTGAGAACCTCGTCGAGCTCCTCGAGATGCGCCTCGACGCGCTCGTGCTCCGTGCCGGCTTCGCCCGCACCATCGCGCAGGCCCGCCAGTTCGTGGTGCACCGCCACATCCTCGTCGACGGCAGGATCGTCGACCGTCCCTCGTTCCGCGTGAAGCCGGGCCAGACCATCGGCGTCAAGCAGCGCTCCGAGGGCACCGAGCCGTTCCAGGTCGCCGCTGCCGGCGGCCACGTCGACGTGCTGCCCAAGCTCCCGGGCTACATCGACGTGCAGCTCGACCAGCTCCAGGCGACGCTCGTCCGTCGTCCGAAGCGCGCCGAGGTCCCCGTGACCTGTGACGTCCAGCTCGTCGTCGAGTACTACGCCGCTCGCTGATCCGCGAGATCGGACAGGGGCCGCGGGGACATCCCGCGGCCCCCGTTCCGTCTTCGGCGGCATCCGCCGCCACTAGACTGTATGGATGTGCGCCGGGCAGTGGTCGCGCGGCTTCGGATCGGTCAGAGGGAGCACTTCGTGAAGAGCATGCTGTGGTTCGCCGTGGGCGTCGCAACCGGCTTCGTCGCCGCGCACCAGCTCAACCAGACCAAGCAGGGCCGGGAGTTCTTCTCGTCGATCGACGCCAAGGCGAGGGCCTTCGGCAAGGCCATCGCCGAGGGCTACCACGAGCGCGACGCCGAGCTGCGCGCAGAGGGCGACGCCTCGTCCACGAGCTGAAGGCCGGCCCCACGACCCGCCCGCGCGACGCCGGGCAGCTGAACCAGAACGGAATCATGCAGACTGCAGACATCCGCCAGCGATGGCTGGACTTCTTCGCCGCGCGCGGCCACACCGTTGTGCCCTCGGCCTCGCTCGTGTCCGACGACCCGACGCTCCTGTTCACGGTCGCCGGCATGGTGCCCTTCGTGCCGTACCTCACTGGACTCGTGCCCGCGCCGTACCCGCGCGCGACCAGCGTGCAGAAGTGCATCCGGACCAACGACATCGAAGAGGTCGGAAAGACCCCTCGGCACGGCACGTTCTTCCAGATGAACGGCAACTTCTCGTTCGGCGACTACTTCAAGGAAGGCGCCATCGCGTTCGCGTGGGAGCTGCTCACCACCCCCGAGGCGGACGGCGGCCTCGGCTTCGACCCGCAGGACCTCTGGGTCACCGTCTACAAGGACGACGACGAGGCCATCGAGCTCTGGAAGAAGGTCGCCGGCCTGCCCGACGAGCGCATCCAGCGCCTCGACAAGGACACCAACTACTGGCACACCGGTCAGCCCGGCCCGGCGGGGCCCTGTTCCGAGATCTTCTTCGATCGCGGCCCGGCATACGGCGTCGACGGAGGGCCGGCGACCGACGACGATCGCTACGTCGAGATCTGGAACCTCGTGTTCATGCAGTACCTGATCGACGACGTGACATCGAAGACCGACTTCCGCATCGTGCGGGAACTGCCGAAGAAGAACATCGACACCGGCATGGGCCTCGAACGCGTCGCCTTCATCAAGCAGGGCGTCGAGAACATGTACGAGATCGACCAGGTGCGCCCGGTGCTCGACCGTGCGGCGGAGCTCTCCGGCCGCACCTACGGCACGAACCACGACGACGACGTGCGCATGCGCGTCATCGCCGACCACGTGCGCTCCTCGCTGATGCTCATGAGCGACGGCGTCGCCCCGTCGAACGAGGGCCGCGGGTACATCCTGCGTCGCCTCCTCCGTCGCACCATCCGCGCGATGCGCCTGCTCGGGGTCGACGGCGCGACCTTCCGCGAACTCTTCGCAGCCTCGCGCGACGCCATGAAGTCGGCCTACCCCGAGGTCGCGCACGACTACGCGCACATCGAGAAGCTCGCGCTCGGCGAGGAGGAGACGTTTCTGCGCACGCTGGTGGCCGGCACGTCGATCCTCGACACCGCCGTCGCGGCGACGAAGCAGTCGGGCCGGGAGGAGCTCGCAGGCGACACCGCGTTCCTCCTGCACGACACCTACGGGTTCCCGATCGAGCTCACGCTCGAGATGGCCGAGGAGGCCGGCCTCGCGGTCGACCGCGGCGCGTTCGACGAGTTGATGACCGCACAGCGCACGCGCGCGAAGGCCGATGCGAAGTCGAAGAAGAAGGTGCTCGCCGACCTCTCGGTGTACGGGCAGTTCCGCGCGCGGGGCGAGACCATCTTCACGGGCTACACCGACCTCACGACCGAGTCCACCGTGCTGGGCCTCATCGTCGACGGGCGGGAGGTGCCCGTCGCGACCGCCGGGCAGACGGCCGAGGTCATCCTGGCCGAGACGTCGCTCTACGCGGAATCGGGCGGCCAGGCTCCCGATCAGGGGCGCATCGTCGGCGACGGCTTCGAACTCCAGGTGATCGACGTGCAGAAGCCCGTCAAGGGGCTCACCAGCCACACCGTGAAGGTCGTCTCCGGTGAAGTGGGCGTCGGCGTGCCCGCGACGACGCTCGTGGACGAGGACTACCGGCGCGGCGCCACCCAGGCGCATTCCGGAACGCACATCGTGCACGCCGCGCTGCGTCAGGTGCTCGGGCCGACGGCGCACCAGTCCGGTTCGTTCAACAAGGCGGGCTACCTGCGCCTCGACTACGGGTGGAACTCGGCGCTCTCGACGGCCACGCGCAGCGAAATCGAGGAGATCTCGAACAACGCCATCCGCGACAACCTCCAGGTCGTGGCTCGCGAGATGCCGCTCGACGAGGCCAAGTCGCTCGGCGCCATGGCGCTCTTCGGCGAGAAATACGGCGATGTCGTGCGCGTCGTGGACATCGGCGGGCCGTGGTCGCGCGAGCTCTGCGCGGGCACGCACGTGTCGACGAGCGCCGAGATCGGCATGATCAACATCGTCGGCGAATCCTCCGTCGGCGCGTCGAACCGCCGTGTGGAGTCGCTCGTCGGCCGTGACGCGTTCACGCGGTTCGCCGCGGAGCGCGCGCTCGTCAACGAGCTCACCACGAGCCTGAAAACCCGCCCCGAGCAGCTGGTCGATCGGGTCGGCGAGCTCGTGGCGAGCCTGAGGGCTGCGGAGAAGAAGATCCAGGCGTACGAGGCCCGTGCGCTCAGCGATCGCGTCCCGGCGCTCGCCGCGAACGCGGTGCGGTCGGGCGACGTGCTCCTCGTCGCCGAGACGGTGGGGCGGCTCGGCTCGGGCGACGCGCTGCGCTCGCTCGCCACCGCCGTGCGCGGGAAGCTCGGCGACGCGGCATCCGTCGTCGCCCTCGCGGCCGAGGTGGGCGGCAAGCCCGTCGCGATCGTCGCGACCTCGCCCGCGGCCCGAGAGGCCGGCGCGAACGCCGGCGCACTCGCCAAGACGATGGCGGCGGTGCTCGGCGGCGGCGGCGGCGGCAAGGCCGACCTCGCGCAGGGCGGCGGCAGCGACCTCTCGGCCATTCCCGCAGCACTCGACGCAGTGCGGCGCGAGTTCGGCCGGTAGTCGGCGCATGCGATCGGGCGTCAGGCTCGGCATCGACGTGGGGCGCGCGCGCATCGGCGTCGCCCGGTGCGATGCCGGAGCCCTCCTCGCAGTGCCCGTCGAGACGGTGCCTCGCGCCGCCGAGGGCGATGCCGACGTGCGCCGAGTCCTCGAGCTGGCAGACGAGTTCGGAGCCTTCGAGCTGGTGGTGGGGCATCCGCTGTCGCTGTCGGGGCAGCCGACGGCGTCGACCGATGACGCCGTCGGGTTCGCCGAGCGCCTCGTGGCCGCGGGTGCCGCCGTGCGGCTCGTCGACGAACGACTCTCGACGGTGAGCGCCCAGCAGGCGCTGCGGGCCTCGGGGCGCTCGGCTCGGAGCCGGCGACCGGTCGTCGATCAAGTTGCAGCGGTTATCATTCTGCAACACGCCATCGACTCGGAGCGGGCGTCGGGCGCCGAGCCCGGACGGCTGCTCACGACAGACGAAGGGTCGTCCCCCCTGTGACCCATCTCCCTCCCGCCTCGCCGGGCGGCAGACGCGATCGGCCTCCGATGACCCGTCGCGAAGTGCGAGAGGCCGAGCAGCGGGCAGCCGCGCTGCTCGCCCAGCAACAACTGGAGCAGGAGCAGGCGGCTGCCGCGCAATCTCCCGCCGCTCCGCCACCTCAGCACTACCCGACGCCGGAGCAGCCTGCCGCCGCCCGACCCGCAGGGCCGCTCGACGCCCCCCGTCGACCCGTGTACGACCGGGGTCCCGTGCAGCAGCAGGCGGCCGAGCAGTGGGCGGCCGAGCAGCAGGCGGCCGCGCAGCAGGCGGCCGAGCAGCAGGCGGCCGCGCAGCAGGCGGCCGCGCAGCAGGCGGCCGAGCAGCCACCGCAGCCGCAGCAGCAGTGGCAGCCCGAGCAGCAACTCGGGCCGTCGGAGACCACGTTCCGTTGGCAGCTCGACGACCCCGACCCCTCGGGGCAGCCTCGCGAGCAGCAGGACCCGCTGCCGTGGAACGACGAGCTGCAGGGTTGGTCGGGCGACCCCGATGACGAGTCGTCGGGGCGGCTGAGCCGCGCCGAGCGACGTGCGCTCAAGCGCGAGGACTACGACGACGAGCGGTCACGCCGGAGGGGCCCGTGGGGATGCCTCGTCGGACTCCTCATCGTCGCCGCGCTCGGCGCGGGCGCCTTCGTCTTCCTGCAAGACCCGATCAACTCCCTCATCGAGCGCTTCACGCCCGCCGAGGACTTCGAAGGCTCGGGCACGGGTGAGCTCGTCTTCATGATCTACGAGGGCGACACCGGGTCGGACATCGCCGAGAACCTCGTCGACGAGGGCGTCACCGCCTCCTACGACGCCTTCTACAACCTTCTCCTCGCACAGACACCGGAGCCCGAGTTCCACCCGGGCGCGTACCGGCTCGCGGAGCAGATGAGCGCGCAGGCCGCGCTCGACGCGCTCCTCGACCCGGCGAACAAGCTCGAGAACACGTTCGTGATCCAGGAGGGGATGTGGGCGAAGAACGCGCTGGCAGAGGCCGCCTTCGTCACGGGCATCCCCGTCGAGGAGCTGCAGGCCGCTGCCGCGAATCCGCAGGTGTACGGCCTGCCGGCCGAGGCCACGAGCATCGAGGGCTTCCTGTTCCCGGCGACGTACACGGTCGAGCCGAACATCACGGCCGACGCGCTCGTGAAGATGCTGGTCGACCGCTCATTCGAGGCGCTCGATGCGGCGGGCGTGGCGCCGGAGGACCGATGGCGAACGATCGTCAAGGCGTCGCTCATCGAGCGTGAGGCAGGACTGCGCGACGACTACTACAAAGTCTCCCGGGTCATCGAGAACCGCCTGAATCCCGAGCTCTTCGACAGCGGCCTCCTGCAGTTCGACTCGACCGTCCACTACGGCATCGGCGACGACTCGGTCGTCACGACGACGGACGCCGAGCGCGCCGACCCGGCGAACCCGTACAACACGTACGTCCATCCGGGCCTGCCGCCCGGCCCGATCGGCAACCCGGGCGACCTCGCGATCGACGCGGCCCTGCACCCCGCCGAGGGACCGTGGCTGTACTTCGTGACCGTCGACCTCGACACCGGCGAGACCGTGTTCTCGGCGACGATCGACGAGCACGATGCGGCCGTCGAACGGTTCCTCGCGTGGCTCGAGGAGCACCCGGAGTACGGGAACTGATGCGCCGGCTCGCCGTGCTCGGGTCTCCGATCGCCCATTCGAAGAGCCCCGGGCTGCACCGCGCCGCCTACCGAAGGCTGGGGCTCGATTGGGAGTACACCGCGATCGAGATGCGGGGCGCCGGGCTCGCTGAATTCATCGACGGGCTGGATGCCACGTGGCGCGGGCTCTCGCTGACGATGCCGCTCAAGCAGGACGTGCTGCCGCTCGTCGACGACCTCGACGAGTTGGCGACCATCACCGGGGCGGCCAACACCGTGCTCTTCGATGACGGCGTGCGGCATGGGTTCAACACCGACGTCGGCGGCATCGTCCGCACGCTCGGCGAGGCGGGCGTGGGCATGGTGCGCCACGGCCTGATCCTCGGCGGCGGCGCGACCGCGGCGTCCGCCCTCGCCGCGGTGGCGGAGCTGGGCGCCTCGCACGTGCGCGTGCTGGTGCGTCGCCCCGGTGCCGCGGCCGAGCTCGCGAAGCTCGGCGGGCGCCTCGGGCTCGTCGTGGAGGAGGGTCGGCTCGACGAGCTCGCGGGGATCGAGGACGCGGAGCTGGTCGTGAGCACCGTGCCGGGCGGAACCGACCTCGGCGTGGGGCCGCGCGCCGCGCTCGCACGGCGCGCGACGCTCCTGGACGTGGCATACGACCCGTGGCCGTCGCCGCTCGGTGCGAGCTGGATCGCGGCGGGCGGGATGGTCGTGCATGGCCTCGGGATGCTCCTGCACCAGGCTCTCCTGCAGGTGCGGATCTTCGTCAACGGCGACCCGTTCGCGGAGCTGCCCGACGAGGGAGCCGTGCTCGCCGTCATGCGCGAATCCGTCTGACACGGCTGTGGAAGGATAGGGAGCATGCTCCGTTGGCTCACCGCCGGAGAGTCGCACGGGCCTGAGCTCGTCGCGATCCTCGAGGGTCTTCCCGCCGGTATTCCAGTCTCGCTCGACGCGATCCGCGCCGACCTCGCTCGGCGCAAGCTCGGCTACGGCCGCGGCGCGCGCATGAAGTTCGAGCAGGACGAGCTCGCGATCTCGGGCGGCGTCCGGCACGGCGAGAGCCTCGGCAGCC
Source organism: Agromyces bauzanensis (assembly GCF_014645655.1). Taxonomy (GTDB): domain Bacteria; phylum Actinomycetota; class Actinomycetes; order Actinomycetales; family Microbacteriaceae; genus Agromyces; species Agromyces bauzanensis. The sequence continues at coordinate 56,544 of NZ_BMMD01000004.1, forward strand.
CGATCGCCCTGCGCATCGGCAACACCGAGTGGCCGAAGTGGCAGGAGGTCATGAGCCCCGAGCCCGTGGACCCGGGCACGCTCGGCCGCGGTCGCGGGGCGCCGCTCACGCGACCCCGGCCCGGGCACGCCGACCTCGTCGGCATGCAGAAGTACGGCTTCGACGAGGCCCGCCCGGTGCTCGAGCGGGCGAGCGCCCGAGAGACGGCGGCCCGAGTCGCCCTCGGCGCGGTGGCACGAGCCTTCCTCGGCGAGCTCGGGATCCGCCTCGTGTCGCACACGATCGCGATCGGCCCTGTGCGCGTGCCCGAGGACCGCCCGCTCCCCATGCCGGGAGACGTCGAGCGCCTCGACGCCGACCCCCTCCGATGCTTCGATCCCGAGACCTCCGAGCGAATGGTCGCCGAGGTCGACTCCGCCCATAAGGACGGCGACACCCTCGGTGGCGTGGTCGAGGTGCTCGCCTACGGCGTGCCGCCGGGCCTCGGGTCGTACGTGCACTGGGATCGCCGGCTCGACGCCCAGCTCGCCGGCGCGCTCATGGGCATCCAGGCGATCAAGGGCGTCGAGGTGGGCGACGGCTTCACGACCACGACGCGCCGAGGCTCGGCCGCGCACGACGAACTGCACCAGAGCGACGGGCGCATCGTGCGGGCGAGCGACCGCGCCGGCGGCACCGAGGGCGGCATGTCCACGGGCACCGTCCTGCGGGTGCGCGCCGGCATGAAGCCGATCGCGACGGTGCCGCGCGCGCTGCCCACCGTCGACGTCGCCACGGGCGAGGCCGCGCCCGCGCACCATCAGCGATCGGATGTCTGCGCGGTGCCCGCAGCCGGCGTCGTCGCGGAGGCGATGGTGGCACTCACCCTGGCGAATGCGGTGCTCGAGAAGTTCGGCGGCGACTCGGTCGGCGAGACCCGTCGCAACCTCGAGTCGTACCTCGCGGCCATCCCCGACGCGCTCCTCACCGAGATCGCGACCTCGGAGGTCGCGGGCGATCGTGTCTGAGCGAGCGGGGCTCGCCCTGCCCATCGTGCTCATCGGTGCGATGGGGGCCGGCAAGTCCGCGGTCGGGCAGCGGCTCGCGGCATCCGTCGGTGCCCCCTTCATCGACACCGACGCGCGGATCGTCGAGCGGTACGGACCGATCGAGGAGATCTTCGCACGTCGGGGCGAGGAGGCCTTCCGGGTCGTCGAGCGCGAGGTCGTGGCCGAGGCGTTGCGCGAGGAGGCGGTGATCTCGCTGGGCGGCGGCGCGGTGCTGCATCCCGAGACCCGCAGGGACCTCGCCGACCTGCCGGTCGTGTGGCTGCGCGTTTCGCCCGAGGCGGTGGCCCCACGGCTCACCGGCGGGACCCGCCCGCTGCTCGCCGAGGGTGGGCTCGCGAGGTGGGCGGCCATCCTCGAGGAGCGCACGCCGGTCTACCGGTCGCTCGCCGACCTGGATATCGACACGTCGCGCCGCTCGGTCCCACGTATCGTCCACGACATCGCCGAACGGTTCGGAGGATCACGATGACGGCAGGCGAGACGCGCACGACGATCCGCGTCGGGGGCGAGCCGGGCTACGACGTCGTCGTGGGGCGGGGCGTCCTCGCCGAACTCGGCGACGTGCTCGGTTCATCGGTCCGCAAGGTGCTCGTCGTGCACGCGCCGACGCTCGGCGCACGCGCGATCGCCATCCGCGAGGAACTCCAGGATCGGTTCGAGGTGCTGCTCGCCGAGGTGCCCGACGCCGAGGCCGGCAAGCGCGTCGAGGTGGCGGCGTTCTGCTGGCAGATCCTCGGCCAGGCCGACTTCACGCGCAGCGACGCGATCGTTGGGCTCGGTGGGGGAGCGATCACCGACCTCGCGGGATTCGTGGCGGGCACGTGGCTCCGCGGGGTGCGCGTCGTGCAGGTGCCGACCACCGTGCTTGGCATGGTCGACGCGGCCGTGGGCGGCAAGACCGGCATCAACACGAACGAGGGCAAGAACCTCGTCGGCGTGTTCCATGCCCCGGCCACCGTGCTCTGCGACCTCGAGATGCTCGACACGCTGCCGCGCAACGAGATCCTCGCCGGGTTCGCCGAGATCGTGAAGGCCGGGTTCATCCGGTACCCCGAGATCCTCGACATCATCGAGGCCGACCCCGACGTCGCGACCGACCCGACGTCGCCCGAGTTCCGCCGCGTCGTCGAGCTCGCGATCCGGATGAAGGCGGACGTCGTCTCGGAGGACTTCACCGAGCAGGGGCTGCGTGAGATCCTGAACTACGGGCACACGCTCGGCCACGCCGTCGAGCACGCCGAGCGCTACCAGTGGCGGCACGGCGCGGCGATCTCGGTGGGCATGGCGTTCGCCGCCGAGCTCGGCCGCCTCTCGGGCCGCCTCTCGGACGAGGTCGCCGACCGGCACAAGCGCGTGCTCGACCTGCTCGGCCTGCCCACGACGTATCCCGCCGGACGCTGGAACACGCTGCTCGCGACCATGCAGCGCGACAAGAAGGCCCGCGCCGGGCAGCTGCGCTTCATCGTGCTCGACGACCTCGCGAAGCCCACCGTGATGCAGGCGCCCGACCAGTCGCTGCTGTTCGCGGCGTACCAGGAGATCGGGTCCTGACGGGAACGGCGGGTGGACGCCGGGGGCGTCCACCCGCCGTTCATCCGGCGGTCGCCGCTCAGCGGATCGCGGCCACGGCGACGTCGGGGTTGTCGCTGAACATGCCGTCGAGGCCCGCCTCGACGAAGACGCGGATCTCGCCCGCGAGGTCGCCGATGCCGGCCGGGTCGCTGCTCGAACGGAACTCCGCGGGCAGGAACACGTTCTCACGCCGGAACGTCCAGCCGTGCACGTCGAGCCCCGTGCGGTGCGCGTCCTCGATGACCGGGCTCGGGGCGCCGAGCGTGCCGTCGGCATTGCGGGGGATGACGACGTTCTTCTCGACGCCGATGCCATCGGCGTAGCCGGCGATCTCGGCGAGCCCGGCGGGGGTCACGAGGTCGGCGTAGGTGCGCGCATCCCCGGCGACGGTGAAGTCGTACGGCCGACCGCTCGAGCTGATGAGCTGGGCGAGTGCGACCTCCGTCATGCCGTCGAGCTCCTTCAGGTTCGCGACCTCGAAGCTCTGCACGATCACCGGGGCGTCGGCGTCGTCGACCCCGTTCGCCGAGAGCTGGGCAACGAGCGGCTCCTCGAGGGAGAGGCCGATCGAGTCGAAGTACGACGGATGCTTCGTCTCGGGGTACACGCCGATCGGCTCGCCCTGGCAGCTGGTCGAGTGACGGGCCAGGTCGATGACCTCGTCGAGCGTCGGCACCTGGTAGAGCCCGTTGAACGCCGTGTTCTCGGGACGGACCTGGGGCAGCCGCTCGATCGCGCGGAGCGTCTTCAGCTCGGCGAGCGTGAAGTCCTCGGTGAACCAGCCCGACACCGTCACCCCGTCGATGGTCTTCGTGGCCATGCGGTCGGCGAACTGAGGGCGGGACGCGACATCCGTCGTGCCGCTGATCTCGTTCTCGTGACGGGCGACGAGCACGCCGTCCTTCGTGGCGACCACGTCGGGCTCGATGAAATCGGCGCACTGCGTGATCGCCGTCTCGTACGCGGCGAGCGTGTGCTCGGGTCGGTAGCCGCTCGCGCCGCGGTGGGCGACGACCGTGATGTCGGAGGAGGGCACGCGCTCCTTCTCGAGGTCGATGACGTCGAACTCGGTGTCATCGGGCGTTCCCGTGATGCGTGCATCGTTGCCGGGGTAGTTGTTGTCGTTGCCGATGAGCAGGCGTCCGTCCCGGAGGCGCACGACGGTCTCGAACGACTGCACCGGCAGCGAGAACGCCTCGCCCGTGCCGTATCCGTCACCCGCGCCGATCAGGTCGGGATTGGCGATCCGCAGCGCATCGAGCACGAGCGACTTCTCGACGTAGCCCTCGTCATCGATGCGGGACAGGTCGATCTCGTAGACGCGCTTCGTGACCGACTGGTCCCCTTCGAAGTCGTCGCGTTCCACGAGCAGCAGCACATCGCTGCGCACCGTGAACGCATCGCCCACGACGTTCGCGTCCTGGTCGGCCTGGTAGCTCCAGGTGCGATCCGTGTAGGCGCCCGTCTTCGTGTCGAACTCGAGGATCTCGCGCCGCCGGAGGTCGGGGTCGTCGGCGTAGGGGCCCTCGAGGACGGGGTAGAGGTAGCGTCCGCTCGCGCTGCCCGCCAGGGCCTCGAACCCGCGGCTCGGGCGCACTCGCGGCGTCTCGCCCGCGGCGAGGTAGGGGTTCTGGGGCGACTTGGCTCCGCCGGGCAGCGAGTAGGGCTTCTCGAGGAGCGTGCCGTCTGCGTCGAAGTGCAGGAGGAACGGACCGAACTCCTCGCCGACCCAGAACGAGCCGTCCTTCGCTTGAACGACGGATTCGACGTCGAAGTCGGCCCCGGTGAGGAGGCGCTCGGCCGTGGACTCGTTCACGATGGGGAAGTCGAGCACGCCGTTCGCGTCGTTGTAGGAGATGAAGCGCTCGATCTCTATCTGGCCCGCGCCGCCCTCGGCGGTCTCCCAAGCGGGGCGGACGAGGTAGTTGCGCAGCAGGAAGTCGGCCGAGTTCGTCTTCGAGCCGAACCCGTTGTCCGGCTGCGCCCAGAAGGTGCCGTCGCCGTTGTCGATCATCGCCGAGAATCCGGGCACGACCTGGCCGGCGAACGGGCCGGTGCGGCCGTTCGCCGGCGAGGCGAGCGCGCCGGATGCCGGCCCGGGCTCGAGGTGGTCGGCCGACAGCGTCGCGCGGGCCACGAGGGTGGGCTCGACGACCTTCTCCGTAGGGTTCTGCGGCTCGCCGTTGCCGGCGGCGTTCGCGGGAGCTGGGATGAGGATGACGGCCGAGGTGGCGGCCGCCGCGGCAAGGGCGAGGATGCGCGTCCGTGCGCGTGCGATGCGATGTGCCATGCACGCCACCCAACCGGGTCGAGCGCACGACGACGTGGCCGGAGTCCATCCCGATGCCGACGAACGGGTGAACGGGAGGCGCGCCCGCCCGTCGACGTGCCACCCGCCGTCATCCCGGCGTTCACCGTGGATAGGCTGGCCGGGTGACCACCACGATCCTCGTCCTCAACGGCCCGAATCTCGGTCGGCTCGGGACCCGCGAGCCCGAGGTGTACGGCAGCGAGACGCTCGCCGACATCGGTGCCGGGCTCGCAGCATCCGTGCCGGACGACGTCGCGATCGACCTGCGGCAGACCGACGACGAGGCCGAACTCATCGGCTGGATCCACGAGGCGGTGGACCGGCGCGTACCGGTGGTGCTCAACCCGGCGGCGTTCACCCACTACAGCTACGCGCTCCGCGACGCCGCCGCGCAGTTGAAGCGGGCCGGCGTGCCGCTCGTCGAGGTGCACCTCTCGAATCCCTACACCCGCGAGACGTTCCGGCACACGAGCGTCATCTCGGGCGTCGCCACCGGAGTCATCGCCGGGTTCGGCGCAGATTCCTATCGCCTGGCGGTCGACTGGGTTCTGCGGTCGCGCGGGTGAGTCGACTACACTCGATCAGTTGCACGCCATCGGCGCGTGCCCTGCGACTTCCTTCGACGATCGGAAACACCACCAATGGCAAGCACCGCTGACATCAAGAACGGCGTCGTACTCAACATCGACGGCCAGCTCTGGAGCGTCATCGAGTTCCAGCACGTCAAGCCCGGCAAGGGTGGTGCATTCGTCCGAACGAAGCTGAAGAACGTCGTCACCGGCAAGGTGGTCGACCGCACCTACAACGCCGGCGCCAAGGTCGACATCGAGAACGTCGACCGCCGCGACTTCACCTACCTGTACAGCGACGGCGACGGCTTCGTGTTCATGGACTCGACCGACTACGACCAGGTCACGGTACCCGCGCCCGTCGTCGGCGACGCGAAGAACTTCATGCTCGAGAACCAGGCCGTCACCATCGCGCTGAACAACGGCAACCCGCTCTACGTCGACCTGCCCGCGTCGGTCGTGCTCGAGATCACGTACACCGAGCCGGGCCTGCAGGGCGACCGCTCGACGGGCGGCACGAAGCCCGCCACCGTCGAGACCGGCTACGAGATCCAGGTGCCGCTCTTCCTCGAGACCGGCACGAAGGTCAAGGTCGACACCCGCACGGGCGACTACCTCGGCCGCGTGAACGACTAGTGAGCGCGCGCACGAAGGCGCGCAAGCGCGCCCTCGACATGCTCTACTCGGCGGACATGCGCCGGGTGCCCGTCGAGCAGGTGCTCGCGGTCGAGGCCGAGCGCGCGGTCAGCGAGCCCGAGCGCCAGGCGTCCTGGCTGTACGCGCGCGAGATCGTCGACGGCATCGTCGACCACAGTGAGGAGATCGACGAGCTCATCACCACGCATTCGCGCGGGTGGACGCTCGAGCGCATGCCCGCCGTCGACCGTGCGCTCCTGCGCATCGGGGTGTGGGAGATCGTCTTCAACGACGAGGTGCCCGACCCCGTGGCGATCTCCGAGGCCGTCGAGGCGGCCACGGTGCTGTCGACGGATGACTCGGCAGGATTCGTGAACGGGCTGCTCGCCGCGATCTCGCACGCGAAGGGTTAGGACCGGCGTCCGAGCTCCACGGCGCACGGTAGACTCGTCGGAGTTGACAACCTTTAAGGCCGTCCCGTGAGGCGGAGAAGGGAGTCGGTCCGTGGCACGTGCCGTGCTCAACCAGGCTGACATCACGCGGGCGCTGACCCGCATCTCGCACGAGATCCTCGAGTCCAATCGAGGCAGCTCGGATCTCGTGCTCCTCGGCATCCCGACCCGGGGCGTCGCGCTCGCGCGCCGCATCGCCGAGACCCTCGCGCGCATCGAACCCGATGCCCCGCCCGCCCTCGCTGGCTCGCTCGACGTCACGATGTACCGCGACGACCTCGGCCGCACGCGCACTCGCACGCCCGCGCCCACTGAGGTGCCGCCCGGCGGCATCGATGGGAAGACCGTGGTGCTCGTCGACGACGTGCTCTACTCGGGCCGCACCATCCGCGCCGCCTTCGACGCGCTCGCCGACCTCGGTCGGGCTCGCGCCGTGCGCCTCGCCGTGCTCGTCGACCGTGGCCATCGCGAGTTCCCGATCCGTGCCGACTTCGTCGGCAAGAACCTGCCGAGCTCCACCCGCGAGCGCATCAACGTGCGCCTCGCCGAGATCGACGGCGACGACTCCGTCACGATCGGAGGGGGCGAGGGCTGATGCGCCACCTTCTCAGCACCCGTGAACTCGACCGCGAGGCGGCGATCGCACTCCTCGATGTCGCCGAGGACATGGCGGCCGTGCAGGAGCGCGAGGTCAAGAAGCTCCCGACGCTCCGGGGCAAGACGGTCGTCAACCTGTTCTTCGAGGACTCGACCCGCACCCGCATCTCATTCGAGGCCGCCGCCAAGCGCCTCTCGGCCGACGTCATCAACTTCAGCGCGAAAGGGTCGAGCGTCTCCAAGGGCGAGAGCCTGAAGGACACGGCGCAGACGCTGCAGGCGATGGGCGCCGACGGTGTCGTGATCCGCCACCACGCTTCCGGCGCCCCGCACACGCTCGCGACGAGCGGCTGGATCGACGCCGGCGTGGTGAACGCGGGCGACGGCACGCATGAGCACCCGACGCAGGCGCTCCTCGACGCGTTCACGATCCGCAGCCGCCTGCACGGCGCAGCCTCCCGCGGTCGCGGACTCGACGGTGTCCGCGTCCTGATCGTCGGCGACATCCTGCATTCCCGTGTTGCGCGCTCGAACGTGTGGCTCCTCACGACACTCGGTGCCGAGGTCGAGCTCGTCGCGCCGCCCACGCTCGTGCCGGTCGACATGACCGCGTGGCCGGCGCGCGTCGGGTACGACCTCGACGATGCGCTCGCAGCCCGGCCCGACGTGGTCATGATGCTCCGCATCCAGGCGGAGCGCATGCACGCCGCATTCTTCCCCAACAGCCGCGAGTACGCGCGGACATGGGGTCTCGACGACGCCCGGTTCGATCGGTTGCCCCCGACTACGATGGTCATGCACCCCGGACCCATGAACCGCGGGTTGGAGATCGCCGCCCGCGCCGCCGACTCGCCGCAGTCCACGGTGCGCGAGCAGGTCGCGAACGGAGTATCAGTGAGAATGGCCGCCCTCTATCTGCTGCTGTCGGGCGAACGGGGTGAAGCCTGATGCCGGAGCGCATTCTCATCACCGGCGCCACGCTGCCCTCCGGCGAGCGCGCCGACCTCCTCCTCGCGGAAGGCACGATCGCAGAGATGGGTTCGGTCGCGGATGCCGCGGGCGCCACGGTCGTCGACGCCGACGGCCTCATCGCGCTCCCAGGCCTCGTCGACCTGCACACGCATCTCCGCGAGCCCGGCTACGAGCAGAGCGAGACCGTGCTCACCGGCACGCAGGCCGCGGCGGCAGGCGGGTTCACGGCCGTGTTCGCCATGGCGAACACCTTCCCCGTCGCCGACACCGCGGGCGTCGTCGAACAGGAGATGTCGCTCGGACGTGCCGCGGGCTACGCGACCGTGCAACCGATCGGTGCCGTCACCGTCGGCCTGAAGGGCGAACAACTCGCCGAACTCGGCGCGATGGCCCGCTCGCGGGCGAACGTGAGGGTCTTCTCCGACGACGGCTTCTGCGTGTCCGACCCGCTGCTCATGCGCCGCGCCCTCGAATACGTGAAGGCGTTCGACGGCGTCATCGCGCAGCATGCACAGGAGCCACGCCTCACCGAGGGTGCCCAGATGAACGAGGGGGCCCTTTCGGGCGAGCTCGGCCTCGCCGGCTGGCCCGCCGTCGCCGAGGAATCGATCATCGCCCGCGACGTACTCCTCACCGAGCACGTCGGCAGCCGCCTGCACGTCTGCCACGTGTCCACCGCCGGCTCGGTGGAGGTGATCCGCTGGGCGAAGGCCCGCGGCATCGATGTCACCGCCGAGGTGACGCCGCACCACCTCCTCCTCACTGAGGACCTCGCGACGAGCTACGACCCGCGCTTCAAGGTGAACCCGCCGCTGCGCCGCGCCGAGGACGTCGAGGCGCTGCGAACCGCGCTCGCCGACGGCACGATCGACATCGTCGCGACCGACCACGCGCCCCACCCGGTCGAGGCCAAGGAGAGCGAGTGGCAGGCCGCCGCGAACGGCATGGTCGGCCTCGAGTCCGCTCTCTCGGTCGTGCACGCGGCGGTCGTCGAGACCGGGCTCATGGACTGGGCGGATGTCGCGCGCGTGATGTCGGACGCGCCGGCACGCATCGGTCGGCTGCACGGCCACGGCGAGGCGATCGCCGTCGGCGCCGCACCCGGCCTGACCCTGTACGACCCCGCTGCGGCATCCGAGTTCGACCTCCGCCGGCTCGCGGGTCGCAGCGCCAATTCGCCATACCTCGGCCGCCGCCTGCCGGGGCGCGTCGTCGCGACCTTCCACGGCGGGTACGCGACCTTCCTCGACGGCGCCGTGCGCCCGCACGAGGAGGTCGCCCGCAACGCGGCCGCAGCCTGGGGGGTCGAGCGTGGATAAGTGGATCGGGGCCGTCGTCGCCGTCGTCATCGTCGGGGTCGCGGCGTGGCTCATGTGGCGGTCGTGGCAGCGCCGCACGGTGCGAGACGAGTCCATGTCGGCGTTTCTGCCGCCCGCGCAGCGCGGAGACCCCCTCGTCGAGACCGAGGTGCTCTACGTCGCCACGACGCCCGTCGGCCGGCCGCTCGAACGGCTCGCCGTGCAGGGGCTCGCGTTCCGCGGCGCCGCCCACCTCGAGGTGCTGCCCGAGGGCGTCGTGATCCGGATCGCGGGGGAGCCGGTGATCTTCGTGCCGGCCGACCGCATCGTCGCGGCCGGCCCGGCGACCTACGTGATCGACCGCGGCGTCGAGCCCGAGGGCCTCATCGCGATCACCTGGATCGTGCAGGTGCACGATCCAGAACTGGTCGCCCCGCACGTCGACAGCTACTTCAGGGCCCGGTACCCGGGCGACTCGGCACGCATCATCGCGGCCGTCGGAGACATCGCCGCCGCGCCCATGGCGCCGCGGCCGGAACCGGAGAGCGAGGCCTCGGATGACTGAGACCCTGACCCGCACCCACGACCCCGCGGTGCTCGTGCTCGAGGACGGTCGCCGCTACGAGGGGCGCGCGTACGGTGCTCGCGGGCGCACCCTCGGCGAGTTGGTGTTCGCGACGGGCATGACGGGCTACCAGGAGACCCTCACCGATCCGTCGTACGCCGGCCAGATCGTCATGATGACCGCGCCGCACATCGGCAACACCGGCATGAACGACGAGGACATGGAGTCCTCCCGCATCTGGGTGGCGGGCTTCGTGGTGCGCGACCCCTCCCGCGTAGTGTCGAACTTCCGCTCCCTGCGGAGCCTCGAGGACGACCTCGAGGAGGCCGGCATCGTCGGCATCTGCGGCGTCGACACGCGCGCGATTACGCGGCACATCCGCTCTGCGGGCGCGATGCGTGCCGGCGTCTTCTCCGGTGACGCGGCCTCGCTCACGCACGGCGAACAGCTCGAGCTCGTGCTCGGCGGCGCCGAGATGGAGGGGCTGAACCTCTCGGGCACCGTGTCCACGGCCGACTCCTACACGCTCCCTGCCGAGGGCGAGCGCATTGGATCGGTCGCCGTGCTCGACCTCGGGGTGAAGACCTCGACACTCCGGTACCTCGCCGAACGCGGCTTCGACGTGCACGTCGTGCCGCAGACGATCACGGCCGAGGAGGTGCTCGAGTCGGCCCCCGACGCCCTGTTCTTCTCGAACGGACCGGGCGACCCCGCGGCATCCGACCGGCATGTCGACCTGCTGCGCACCACGCTCCGTGAGGGTCTGCCGTACTTCGGCATCTGCTTCGGCAACCAGCTGCTCGGCCGCGCGCTGGGCTTCGGCACCTACAAGCTGCCGTTCGGCCACCGCGGCATCAACCAGCCCGTGCTCGACCGCGCCACGGGCCGAGTCGAGATCACGGCGCACAACCACGGCTTCGCTGTGGATGCGCCCATCGACCGCGTGAGCGAGTCGAGCGAGGGCTTCGGCCGAGTCGAGGTGAGCCACTACGACCTCAACGACGACGTCGTCGAGGGCCTCAACTGCCTCGACATCCCGGCGTTCTCGGTGCAGTACCACCCCGAGTCGGCCGCGGGCCCGCACGACGCCAACTACCTGTTCGACCGCTTCCGGGAGATGGTCATCGCGAACCGTTCGGAACACGCGACCACCGAGGGAGACGACGCCTGATGCCCAAGCGCGACGACATCACGAGCGTCCTCGTCATCGGCTCCGGCCCGATCGTGATCGGCCAGGCCGCCGAGTTCGACTACTCGGGCACGCAGGCATGCCGGGTGCTCCGCGAGGAGGGCGTGCGCGTCATCCTGGTGAACCCGAACCCCGCGACGATCATGACCGACCCGGGCTTCGCGGACGCGACGTACGTCGAGCCCATCACGCCCGAGATCATCGAGTCCATCATCATCAAGGAGCGTCCCGACGCGTTGCTGCCGACCCTCGGCGGCCAGACCGCCCTGAACGCCGCGATCGCGCTGCATGACGCGGGCATCCTGGCCGAGCACGGCGTGGAGCTCATCGGCGCCAAGGTCGAGGCGATCCGCAAGGGTGAGGACCGGCAGCTCTTCAAGGACCTCGTCGTCGAGGCGGGGGCGGAGGTCGCCCGCTCGCACGTCGCGAAGACGCTCGACGAGGCGAAGGCGTTCGCCGAGGACCTCGGCTACCCGCTCGTCGTGCGCCCCTCGTTCACCATGGGCGGCCTCGGCTCGGGCTTCGCGTACACCGGGGAGGACCTCGTGCGCATCGTCACGCAGGGCCTCCAGAACTCACCCACCACCGAGGTGCTCCTCGAGGAGTCGATCCTCGGTTGGAAGGAGTACGAGCTCGAGCTCATGCGCGACACCGCCGACAACACGGTGGTCGTGTGCTCGATCGAGAACGTCGATCCGGTCGGCGTGCACACCGGCGACTCGATCACGGTGGCGCCTGCGCTGACGCTCACCGACCGCGAGTACCAGCGGCTGCGCGACATCGGCATCGACATCATCCGGGCCGTCGGCGTCGACACGGGCGGCTGCAACATCCAGTTCGGCGTGAACCCCGAGACGGGCCGGATCATCGTCATCGAGATGAACCCACGTGTCTCGCGCTCGTCGGCGCTCGCGTCGAAGGCCACCGGCTTCCCGATCGCGAAGATCGCGGCGAAGCTCGCCATCGGGTACCGCCTCGATGAGATCCCCAACGACATCACGCGGGTGACCCCTGCGAGCTTCGAGCCGACGCTCGACTACGTGGTCGTGAAGGTGCCGCGGTTCGCGTTCGAGAAGTTCCCCGCCGCCGATCCGACGCTCACCACGACCATGAAGTCGGTCGGCGAGGCCATGTCCATCGGCCGCAACTATGCGACCGCGCTGCAGAAGGCGCTGCGCTCGCTCGAGAAGCGCGGCTCGTCGTTCCACTGGGGCGCGGAGGAGCGCAGCGCCGAGGAGCTCGTCGAGGCATCCCGCGTGCCCACCGACGGCCGCATCGTGTTCGTGCAGCAGGCGCTCCGCAAGGGCGCGACCGTCGAGCAGCTGTCCGAGGCCACCAAGATCGACCCGTGGTTCCTCGACCAGATCGTGCTCATCAACGAGGTCGCCGAGACCGTCGCGAACGCCGACGCGCTCGACACCGAGCTCATCATGCTCGCCAAGAACCACGGGTTCTCCGACGCGCAGATCGGCCAGCTCCGCGGCTTCGGCGAGGCCGACGCCCGTGAGGTGCGCCACATCCTCGGCATCCGGCCGGTGTACAAGACGGTCGACACGTGCGCGGGGGAGTTCCCGGCGCTCACGCCGTACCACTACTCGAGCTACGACCTCGAGACCGAGGTGGAGCCGAGCGACCGGCGCAAGGTCGTCATCCTCGGCTCCGGCCCGAACCGCATCGGCCAGGGCGTCGAGTTCGACTACTCGTGCGTGCACGCGTCGTTCGCACTGTCGGACGCGGGCTTCGAGACGATCATGATCAACTGCAACCCCGAGACGGTCTCCACCGACTACGACACGAGCGACCGGCTGTACTTCGAGCCGCTCACGCTCGAGGACGTGCTCGAGGTCATCCACGCCGAGTCGCAGTCAGGTGAGCTCGTCGGCGTCGTGGTGCAACTCGGCGGCCAGACCGCACTCGGGCTTGCGAAGGGGCTCGAGGCGGCGGGCATCCCGATCCTCGGCACGAGCCCCGACGCGATCGACCTCGCCGAGGAGCGCGGCCTCTTCAGCGAGATCCTCGACCGCGCCGGCCTCGTTTCGCCGCAGAACGGCACGGCCATCGAGGTCGCGGGCGCCGTGCACGTCGCGGAGGGCATCGGCTATCCCGTGCTCGTGCGCCCGAGCTACGTGCTCGGCGGACGCGGCATGGAGATCGTGTACGACTCCGCCTCGCTCGCCGACTACTTCCTCCGCATCGAGGGCCAGGGCATCGTGGGCCCGAGTCATCCGCTGCTCGTCGACCGCTTCCTCGACGACGCGATCGAGATCGACGTCGATGCGCTGTTCGACGGCACCGAACTCTACATCGGCGGGGTCATGGAGCACATCGAGGAGGCCGGCATCCACTCGGGCGACTCGAGCTGCACCCTGCCGCCCGTGACGCTCGGCCGGGCCGAGGTCGACCGGGTGCGCGAGGCGACGCGCGCCATCGCCGAGGGCATCGGCGTGCGGGGCCTGCTCAACGTGCAGTTCGCGATCGGCGCCGGCGTGCTCTACGTGCTCGAGGCCAACCCGCGCGCGAGCCGCACGGTGCCGTTCGTCTCGAAGGCGCTCGGCATCCCGCTCGCCAAAGCCGCGTCGCGCATCATGGTGGGCGCGACGATCGCAGAGCTCATCGAGGAGGGCATGCTCCCGGCGTCCGACGGTTCGCGGGTGCCACTCGATGCGCCGGTCGCCGTGAAGGAGGCCGTGCTGCCGTTCCACCGCTTCCGCACGCGCGAGGGCATCACGGTCGACTCGGTGCTCGGCCCCGAGATGCGCTCGACGGGCGAGGTCATGGGCATCGACAAGGACTTCCCGACCGCGTTCGCGAAGAGCCAGCTCGCCGCGTACGGCGGCATGCCGCTTTCGGGCACGGTGTTCGTGTCGGTCTCCGACCGCGACAAGCGGGCGATCGTGTTCCCGGTGCTGCGGATGCAGCAGCTCGGATACGAGATCGCCGCGACGGAGGGCACCGCCGAGGTCCTGCACCGCCACGGGATCACGGCGCGCGTCGTGCGCAAGTTCAGCGAGGGTCCGTCCCCGGACCAGGCATCCGTCGTCGAGCTCATCAACCGGGGCGAGGTCGACGTCGTCGTGAACACCCCGAGCGGACGTTCGGCGCGCGCCGACGGCTACGAGATCCGTGCCGCCGCGGTCGCGTCCGACATCCCGCTGTTCACCACCATCGCCGAGCTCTCGGCCGCCGTCGCGTCGCTCGATGCGGTGAGCGGGGGCTTCGACGTGACGAGCCTGCAGGAGTACGCCACGCGCCGGGAGATGTCGGCGTGAACGGCGTGACGCCATTCGGCGAGCGGCTCGCGGCGGCGTTCGACGCCCACGGCCGCCTCTGCGTGGGACTCGACCCGCACGCCTCGCTCCTCGACGTGTGGGGCCAGCCCGACTCCGCGGAGGGCGTCCGCGAGTTCGGCCTGCGGGTCATCGAGGCAGCGGCGGGCCGCGTCGGCATCCTGAAGCCGCAGGTGGCGTTCTTCGAGCGGCACGGCGCGGCGGGCTACGCGGCACTCGAACGGCTCCTCCGCGAGGCGCGCGACGCCGGCCTACTCGTGATCGCCGACGTCAAGCGCGGCGACATCGGATCGAGCGTGGCCGCCTACGGTGAGGCGTGGCTCACGCCCGGGTCCTCCCTCGAGGCCGACGCCATGACGATCAGCGCCTACCAGGGGCTCGGCTCGATCGAGCAGGTGTCGCGGTCGGCCGACGCCGCGGGCAAGGGGCTCTTCGTGCTCGCCGCCACGTCGAACCCCGAGGCCGCCGCGATCCAGCGCGCCGTGCTGCAGCAGTCGAGCCGGGCCGGCTCGACGGTCGCGCAGGCCATCACGCACGGCGTGATCGGCTGGAACGAGCGGCGGGCGGATGCCGCGGGCGGCGACCTCGGCTCGATGGGCGTCGTGTTCGGCGCGACCGTCGACCTCCGGCTCGCCGGCATCGACACCGACGCCGAGCCGCCGCGGCCCGGGCTGCCGGTGCTCGCGCCCGGGTTCGGACACCAGGGCGCCGAACCCGGCGACCTCCGCCTCAGGTTCGGCTCCTACGCGTCAGGGGTCATCGCGAGCGAGTCGCGATCACTGCTCGGCGCCGGGCCCGAGGGCATCGCCGACGCCATCGCGCGTCGCATCGACCAGTACGGAGCCGCAATTGGCTGAGACCAGGACGAAGACGACCGCCGCACCACCCGAGGTGGACCGCGTCGCCGCATCCCGAGCCGCCGTGGCGGCACGACGCGCCCGCGCCGTGGTGAAGGCCGCCGTCGCCGACGGCTCGCGCAGCCCGCTCGACGTGCTGCGCGTGGCGTACGAGGCGCCGGAGGGCGTCGAGGGACGCCTGCGCGTCACGGAGTTCCTCACGTCGATCCCCGCGATCGGGGCGACGAAGACTGCCCGCATCCTGGGCGACCTCGAGATCTCGACGTCCAAGCGACTGGGCGGCCTCGGCCGCATCCAACGTCGCCGGCTGCGGGAGTTCGTCGCCGGCTGGGTGGCCGCGCACGGCGGCACGGGCGACCGGCTGGTCGTGCTCGCGGGCCCCACGGCGGTCGGCAAGGGCACGGTGGCTGCCTACATCCGCCGGCACCACCCCGACGTGCGACTGTCGGTGTCGGCGACCACTCGTCCGCCACGGCCGGGCGAGGTCGAGGGCGAGCACTACCTCTTCGTCAGCGACGCCGAGTTCGACCGCATGATCGAGGCGGGCGAGCTCCTCGAGTGGGCGACGGTGCACAACGCCTTCCGGTACGGCACGCCACGCCGTCCGGTCGAGGAGGCGATCGCCGCGGGCACGAGCGTGCTGCTCGAGATCGACATCCAAGGCGCACGGTCGGTGCGCCGCGCGATGCCCGAGGCGACGCTCGTGTTCCTGCTGCCGCCGAGCTGGGAGGAACTCGTGCGCCGCCTCGTCGGCCGCGGCACCGAGAGTCCCGCCGAGCAGCAGCGCCGGCTCGAGACGGCCAAGGTCGAGCTCGCGGCCGTCGAGGAGTTCGACCATCAGGTCGTGAACGTCGACGTCGGCAAGGCCGCGCAAGAGGTCGTAGACTTGATGAGGCCCCGAAAGGGTCGGCGCTGAGCTGCCCGGGCCCAGAGCTTGCGCGCACGAGGTGCGCTCGTCATTCGTTCTAAGGAGTCAGTCCATGGCTGAGAAGCTGTCCGGCATCATCGATCCGCCCATCGACGACCTGCTCTCCAAGGTCGACTCGAAGTACCAGCTCGTCATCTTCGCGTCCAAGCGCGCCCGCCAGATCAACGACTACTACGCCGACCTCCACGAGGGCAGCCTGTTCGACAACGTCGGCCCGCTCGTGGACTCGTCGATCGACGACAAGCCCCTCTCGGTCGCACTGCACGAGATCAACGAGGACAAGCTCCGCCTCCGCCCCATCGGCGACTGAGCACGCACGGATGTCGCCGCTCAACATCGTCGTCGGCATCACTGGCGGCATCGCGGCGTACAAGGCCGTCGGCGTCGTCCGCGCCCTCGTACTCGAGGGGCATGACGTCCATGTCGTGCCCACCGAGGGTGCGCTGCGGTTCGTCGGCCGCCCCACGCTCGAGGCGATCTCGCGCAACCCGCTGCACGTCGACCTCTACGAGGGCGTCGCCGAGGTGCGGCACGTGGCGCTCGGCCAGGCCGCCGACCTCATCGTGATCGCACCTGCGACGGCGAACACCATCGCGAAGCTCGCGACCGGGCTGGCCGACGACCTGCTCGGCAACACCGTGCTCGCGAGCGAGGCGCCCGTCGTCATCGCGCCCGCGATGCACACCGAGATGTGGCGGCATCCGGCCACGCAGGCCAACATCGCCACCCTTCTCGCACGCGGCGTCACGATCGTCGGCCCGGCCGTCGGCCAGCTCACGGGCGCCGACAGCGGCCCCGGTCGCATGGAGGAGCCCGAGGCCATCGTCGCGGCCGCGCTGCGACGCGTCGAGGCATCCGGCCGGCACGACCTTGCCGGCGTGCACGTGGTGGTGACCGCGGGCGGCACACGCGAGCCGCTCGATCCGGTGCGCTTCCTCGGCAACCGCTCGAGCGGCAGGCAGGGCGTCGCCATCGCCGACGCCGCGCGCGCCCGCGGCGCCGAGGTCACGCTCATCGCCGCGAACCTCGAGATCCCAGAGCCGGTCGGTTGCGAGATCCGCCGCGTCTCGACCGCGCTCGAACTGCAGCAGGCGGTGACGGATGCCGCGCAGGGCGCCGACGTCGTCGTGATGGCGGCGGCGGTGGCCGACTACCGGGCGGCCGGCGTCAGCGAGACGAAGATCAAGAAGGACGCGAGCGACTCCGGACTCACGCTCGAACTCGTGCGCAACCCCGACGTCCTCGCGGGCCTCGGACACGCACCCCACGACGGCATGCTGCTCGTGGGCTTTGCGGCCGAGACCGAGCCCGACGACGAGCGACTGCTCGACCTCGGGCGCGCAAAGCGCGAAGCCAAGGGCGCCGACCTCCTGGTGGTCAACCGCGTCGGCTGGACCGAGGGTTTCGCGACAGACGAGAACCGCGTGGTCGTCATCGGACGCAGTGGCGAGATCGTCACACGAGCACACGGAACGAAGCGGTCGGTGGCCGACGACATCCTCGACGTGGTTGTCTTGGAACTGGCGACCGCGGCCGCCACCGCCGACCCGACGAAGGAACACGAGCCCACATGAGCGCACTCCGCCTCTTCACGTCCGAGTCCGTGACCGAGGGACACCCCGACAAGATCTGCGACCAGATCTCGGATTCCATTCTCGACGCCCTGCTCACGGTGGACCCGCGCAGCCGCGTCGCGGTCGAGACGCTCGTGACGACGGGCCTCGTGCACGTGGCGGGGGAGGTGACCACCTCGGGTTACGTGGAGATCCCGGCCATCGTGCGCGACCGGGTCACCTCGATCGGATACACGTCGTCCGACGTGTGGTTCGACGGGCGCTCCTGCGGCGTCTCCATCTCGATCGGCGCGCAGTCGCCCGACATCGCGCAGGGCGTCGACCATGCGTTCGAGGCACGCGAGCGCGCGAGCGTGGACGCGCTGGACCTGCAGGGCGCCGGCGACCAGGGCATCATGTTCGGATACGCGACCCGCGAGACGCCAGAACTCATGCCCGTGCCGATCTGGATCGCGCACCGTCTCGCCGAGCGGTTGTCCGAGGTGCGCAAGCAGGGCGAACTCGAGTACCTGCGGCCCGACGGCAAGACCCAGGTGACCATCGGCTACGAGGGCCAGGTGCCGCGCACGATCGAGACCGTCGTGCTCTCCACCCAGCACTCGCCCGCCGTCTCCACCGAGCAGTTGCGAGCCGAGGTCGAGGAGCTCGTCATCCGGCCCCTGCTCGACACCGTCGAGCTCTCGCGGCCCGACCTGGCCGTGCTCATCAACCCCACCGGTCGCTTCGAGATCGGTGGCCCGCACGGCGACGCCGGGCTCACCGGCCGTAAGATCATCATCGACACCTATGGCGGCGCGAGCCGGCACGGCGGCGGGGCGTTCAGCGGCAAGGACCCGTCGAAGGTCGACCGCTCGGCGGCGTATGCCATGCGCTGGGTGGCGAAGAACGCCGTCGCCGCGGGCCTCGCCGACCGGCTGGAACTGCAGGTCGCGTACGCGATCGGCAAGGCAGCCCCCGTGGGACTGTACGTCGAGTCCTTCGGCACGGCGCACGTGCCCGACGAGCGCATCATCGCCTCGATCCGCGAGGTGTTCGACCTCCGGCCCGCCGCCATCATCCGCGACCTCGACCTGCTGCGGCCCATCTACGCGCAGACCGCGGCGTACGGCCACTTCGGGCGCGAGCTGCCCGACTTCACGTGGGAGCGGCTCGACCGCGTCGACGACCTGCGCACCGCCGCCGGACTCTGAGATGCCGGGCGGCGCCGTCGCCAGGGTGCTCATCGACTCCCCGCTTCCGCAACTCGACCAGCTGTTCGACTACGCGGTGCCGACGCGGCTCGCCGACGCCGCGAAGGCGGGCGTGCGCGTGAAGGTGCCGCTCCGCACGGGCGGCCGCATCGCCGACGGGTGGATCGTCGAGCTCGCCGACACGAGCGAGTACCGCGGCGAGCTGAGCGAGCTCGAGGACGTCGTCTCCGACGTGGCCCTCCTGCGTCCCGAGGTGTGGGAGCTCGCCCGGGCTGCGGCGGATCGGGCCGCCGGCAACGCGAGCGACATCCTGCGCCTGGCCATCCCGAGCCGCTATGTCCGCGTGGAACGATCGTGGCTCGCGGCCGACCCCGACCCGGGCCCGCTCCCGGCCGACCTGCCTCCGATCCCGGGCGCCGAAGCGGGCCGTCTCGAGGCGGGCATCGCCGACGGCGAGCGGATGACCGTGGCCGCCGATCCCCGGCCGGTGCGCCTCCCGACCGGCGAATGGGTCGCCGCCTGGGCGGCCACCCTCGCCCAGGCGGCCGCACACGCCCTGGCCGCCGACCGCTCGGCGCTGCTCGTCGTGCCCGACTACCGAGACCAGCAGCAGCTCGAAGCGGCGCTCGCGGCATCCGTCGACCGGCGTCGCGTGCTGCGCACCGATGCCAGGCAGTCGGGCGGCGACCGCTATCGCGCATTCCTCGACGCGACTGGTCCCGACGCCCGCATCATCGTGGGCAATCGTTCGACCGTGTACTCGCCGGCCGCACGGCTGGGCCTCATCGCGATCTGGGACGACGGCGATCCGCTCCTCGCCGAGCCGCTCGCCCCGGGGGTGCACGCCCGCGACGCGGCGCTCATCCGGCAGGAGCAGTCGGGTGCGGCGCTGCTCCTGGTCGCGCACACGAGAAGCGTCGATGTGCAGCGGCTCGTCGAGATCGGCTGGGTGCACGAAGTCGCGCCGTTGAAGCACGTGCGCCCCAGGGTCATCCCGACCGAGCAGCAGGCAAATCCGGAGCCCGGCTCGGCGCGTATCCCCACGGTCGCCTGGCGGCAGGCGCAGGAGGCGCTGCGCGAGGGTCCGGTGCTCGTACAGGTCGCCCGGCCGGGCAACGCGCCGCTCCTCGCGTGCGACCGGTGCCGCGAGCCCGCACGGTGCGCCGCATGCGGGGGCGGCCTCGCCGTGCCCCGTGAGGGCGGCACGGCCAGGTGCGTCCTGTGCGGCACCAGCGCGAGCGGTTGGAAGTGCCCCGTGTGCGACGGCACGAAGCTCCGAGCCGTCACGGTCGGCGCGAGCCGCACGGCCGAGGAATTGGGGCGAGCGTTCCCGAGGACGCGCGTGATCCTCTCCGACGGCGAGCGGCCGGTGCTGCGAGCCGGCCCCGAGCCCGCGCTGGTCGTCGCCACGCGCGGTGCCGAGCCGATCGCCGACGGCGGATACCGGGCGGTGCTGCTCCTCGACGGGGCGCGGATGCTCCTGCGCGAATCCCTTCGCGTCGCCGAGGACTGCCTGCGCTGGTGGTCGAACGCGAGCGCCCTTGCCGCGCCCGGTGCACCCGTCTTCCTCGTGGGCGTGGCGGGAGCGCTCGCCACGGCGCTCAGCGGTTGGCGGCAGGCCGAGTGGGCCGAGGGCGAGCTCGCCGCACGCCGCATGTTGCGCTTCCCTCCTGCCGTGCGAGTGGCGAGTGTCACAGCGGCCCACGCCGCCGTGGCTCGTGCGGTCGAGGCGGTGCGGGCCATCGGCGGCGTGGACGTGCTGGGTCCGGCCCCGGCCGACGAGGGCCTCGAGCGCGCAATAGTGCGATTCGACTACTCGTCCGGCACGCGTGTCGCGCGTGAACTGCACGCCGAGATGATCCGCGTGGCCACCGAGCGCCGGCGTCCCGTCGCCGGACGCCCGGTGCGACGCCCGCCCATGCTGCGGCTGCGATTCGACGATCCCGACGTGCCCTGACCGGCGACGGTCGGCCACCGTCGGCCACAATGGAGTGTGCAGAAGCTCCGCCTCGTCTTCGCCGGTACGCCGGCCGCCGCCGTCCCGTCGCTCGAACGTCTCGCCGCGAGCGGCCATGAGGTCGTCGCCGCGGTGACCCGCCCGGCGGCGCCGCTCGGCCGCAAGCGGGTGCTCACGCCCTCACCCGTGGCGTCGGCGGCCGCGCGGCTCGGCATCCACGTGATCGAGGCGGCCCGGCTCGACGCCGACGCGACCGGGCGCATCGGCGCGCTGCGACCCGACCTCGGCGTCATCGTCGCCTACGGCGGGCTCGTGCGTGAGCCGTTGCTCTCATCGCCCGCGCACGGCTGGATCAACCTGCACTTCTCGCTGCTGCCCGCGTGGCGCGGCGCCGCGCCGGTGCAGCACGCGCTGATCGCCGGCGACGCCGAGACCGGGGCATCCGTGTTCCGCCTCGTGCCCGAGCTCGACGCGGGCGACGTCTTCGGCGAACGGCGCCGCAGCATCGAACCCGACGAGACCGCGGGCGACCTGCTCGACGCGCTCGCGGTCACGGGTGCCGACCTCCTCGCCGAGGTTGTCGACGCCATCGCCGGCGGCACGGCCGCCACGACGCCGCAGCGGGGCGAGCCGACGTTCGCGCCCAAGCTCGGCATCGACGACGCGCGGCTGGACTGGAGCCTTCCGGCGGCGCGGGTGCGCGACCGGTTTCGCGGGGTGACGCCCGAGCCCGGCGCCTGGACCACGGTCGACGACCAGCGCCTGAAGGTGCTCGAGCTCGCCGACGCCTCGGATGCCGCTCCGTTCGCGCCGGGCGAGATCGCCGCATCGGGTCGCCGCGTGCTCGTCGGCACGGGCACGCACCCGCTCGAGCTGCGCCGCGTGCAGCCCGCAGGCCGCACGGCCATGCCCGCCGGCGACTGGTGGCGCGGCGCGGGCCGTGATCAGGTGGTGGCGCGGTGAGTGGCAGCGCATCGCGGCGGCCCGTCGGTGGGGGCGCGGGCGGTGGCCAGCGCGGCGGGCGCCCGGCACGGCGTGGCGCGCCCGACCGGATCTCGGCGGCCCGCCTCGTCGCCTACGACGTGCTCGAGGCGGTGCGCGCCGACGAGGCGTACGCCAACCTCCTGCTGCCCGTGCGCATCCGGCGCGCCGGACTCAGCCGGGCGGACGCCGCGTTCGCCACCGAGCTGACCTACGGCACGCTCCGCATGCAGGGCCTGTACGACCGCGTGATCGAGCTCGCCGCGGGTCGCTCGGCCGACGCGATCGACCCGGCCGTGCTCGACGTGCTGCGCCTCGGCACGCACCAGCTCCTGGCCACGCGCGTGCCGACGCACGCGGCGGTGTTCGAGCAGGTCGCGCTCGCACGCCGCGTCGCGCCGAAGGCGGCCGGCTTCGCCAACGCCGTGCTGCGCACCGTCTCGCGAACGTCGCCCGAGGCGTGGCGCGAGCTCGTCGCCGAGGGTGCGTCGAACGACGACGAGCTCCTCGCCCGGCTCGAGAGCCATCCCGCCTGGGTCGTACGCGCCTTCCGCGCGGCGCTCGAGCGCGAAGGGCGAGGCGCCGAGCTCCGTGAGCTGCTCGAGGCCGACAACGCGGCACCGCGGGTGAACCTCGTCGTGCTTCCCGGCCTGGGGGCCGAGCCGGCGGGGATCGAGGGCTTCGAGCCCGACCGGTTCTCGCCGATCGGCGGCACCGCCGCAGATCCCATTGCCGCGGCCGCGTCGTCGGACGGGCGCATCCGCGTGCAGGACGAGGGATCCCAGCTCGCCGCACTCGTGCTCGCCCGTGCGGCGCCGGTGCGCGCCGGCGAGCGCTGGCTCGACCTCTGCGCAGGCCCGGGCGGCAAGACCGCGGTGCTCGCGGCCGAGGCGCTCGCGGGTGGTGCGAGCCTTACCGCGAACGAGCTCGCGCCCGCGCGCGCCGAGCTCGTGCGGAACGCGATCGCCGCCGTCCCGCTTCCCGTCGAGGTGCGGGTCGGCGACGGTCGCGAGATCGACCCTGCCGCGCTCGGTGCCCCCGACGGCTTCGACCGGATCCTCCTCGACGCCCCGTGCACGGGCCTGGGCGCACTTCGTCGCCGGCCCGAAGCGCGGTGGCGCAAGACCCCGTCGGATGTCGCGGAGCTCACGCGGCTGCAGGGCGAGCTGTTCGACGCCGCCGTGCGCGCCCTGGCGCCCGGGGGCATCCTCGCGTACGTCACGTGCTCGCCGCACACCGCCGAGACTCGTGGCACCCTCGGCGCGGCGCTCGAGCGCTGGCGCGGTCGCATCGAGCAGCTCGACACGGCGGCGGCGGCCCAGGCGCTGGCGAGGCATCCGCTCGACCTGGAGGGCGAGCCGGAGACAGTGCAGCTGTGGCCGCATCGGCACGGCACCGACGCCATGTTCATCGCCCTCGTGCGTCGCAGCGACGAGGCCACGGACCCGGCCGCCGAAGGACCTCGGTAGGCTGGCGACATGACGACGCGGATCAACCCGAGCATCCTCGCCGCCGACTTCGCGAACCTCGAACGCGAGCTCGGGCGCATCGACACGGCGGACCTCGTGCACGTCGACGTCATGGACAACCACTTCGTGCCGAACCTCACGTTCGGGCTGCACATGGTGCGACGGCTGCACGAGGTCTCGCCCATCCCGCTCGACGTGCACCTCATGATCGACGACCCCGATCGGTGGGGTCCCGCCTACGCCGAGGCGGGCGCGCAATCGGTCACGTTCCACGCCGAGGCGGCCGGCGAGCCGGTCGCCCTTGCGCGCCGACTTCGCGCCCTGGGGGCGCGGGCGGGCATCGCCCTGAAGCCCGGCACCGACGATGCGCCCTACATCGACCTCCTGCCCGAGTTCGACCAGGTGCTCGTGATGACGGTCGAACCCGGGTTCGGCGGGCAGGCGTTCATTCCCGAGACGATGCCCAAGCTCGCCCGGCTCGCCGACGTCATCCACGAGGCCGGGCTCGACGTGTGGCTCGAGGTCGACGGCGGCATCACGGAGGAGACCATCGGCATCGCCGCCGCGGCCGGTGCGGACACGTTCGTGGCGGGGTCGCACGTCTTCAACGGCGAGGTGCCGGCCGACCGCATCGCCGCGCTCCGGGCCGCTGCTTCCGCGCACACGCACAGGCCGGGCTCCGGGCACCGGTAGTCTGGACGGGTGAAGACCTTCGACGACCTCTTCGTCGAGCTCAGCCGCAAAGCCCGCACCCGCCCAGAGGGTTCCGGCACCGTGCGCCAGCTCGACGCCGGCGTGCACGCCATCGGCAAGAAGATCGTCGAGGAGGCGGCCGAGGTCTGGATGGCCGCCGAATACCAGAGCGACGACGAGACCGCCGAGGAGATCTCGCAGCTCGTCTACCACCTGCAGGTGCTCATGCTCGCGAAGGGGCTCACGCCCGCCGACGTGTACCGACATCTCTGATCACGCACATGACCGATCAGGACCGTCGACACGCCAGTGTTGCCAGGAACATAAGGCAGGAAATGCTCCGAATCGCCGTGCCCAACAAGGGCTCGCTCGCCGAGACCGCTGCGCAGATGCTGTGGGAGGCCGGGTACACCGGCCGGCGCGACCCGCGCGACCTGCACACCGCCGACCCCCGCAACGGGGTCGAGTTCTTCTACCTCCGCCCGCGCGACATCGCGACCTACGTCGGCTCCGGCGCCCTCGACGTGGGCATCACCGGTCGCGACCTGCTGCTCGACTCCGGCTCCGAGGCGACCGAGATCGCGCCGCTCGGGTTCGGCGAGTCCACGTTCCGCTTCGCGGGTCCCGATGGACGGTTCCACGCGCTCGTCGACCTCGCCGACGTGCGCGTCGCGACGAGCTACCCCGGCCTCGTCGGCGACTTCCTCGCCCGGCACGGCGTCACCGCGAGGCTCGTGAAGCTCGACGGCGCCGTCGAGTCGGCTGTGCGGCTCGGCGTCGCCGACGCCGTGGCCGATGTCGTGTCGACGGGGTCCACCCTGCGCAAGGCCGGCCTCGAGATCTTCGGTCCCGTCATCCTCGAGTCCGAGGCCGTGCTCATCGGCTCGGGTGTCGAGCGTCCGGGCGCCGCGACGCTGCTCCGGCGGCTGCAGGGCGTGCTCGTCGCCCGGCAGTACGTGCTCCTGGACTACGACGTGCCGGTCGAGCACCTCGAGCGCGCGACCGAGGCGGCCCCGGGCTTCGAGTCGCCGACGGTCTCGCCGCTGCACGACCCCGACTGGGTGGCCGTGCGCGTCATGATCCCGCGCATCGACATGAACCACGTCATGGACGAGCTCTACGCTCTCGGGGCGCGCGCGATCCTCGTGAGCGCGATCCACGCGGCGAGGCTGTGAGGCCCCGATGACGCTCGCCGTCCGCGTGATCCCGTGCCTCGACGTGGCCGCCGGCCGCGTCGTGAAGGGCGTGAACTTCCAGAACCTGCGCGACGCGGGCGACCCTGTCGAGCTCGCCGCGCGCTACTCCGACCAGGGTGCCGATGAGCTCACGTTCCTCGACGTCACGGCCACCGTCGACGACCGCTCCACGACCTACGACATGGTGCAGCGCGTCGCCGAGCAGGTCTTCATCCCCCTCACGGTGGGCGGCGGCGTGCGCTCGGCCGAGGACGTCGCGCGCCTCCTCGGTCACGGCGCCGACAAGATCGGCGTCAACAGCGCGGCCATCGCGCGGCCGGCCCTCGTGGCCGAGATCGCCGACCGGTTCGGCGCGCAGGTGCTCGTGCTCTCGCTCGACGTCAAGCGATCGGGGTGCACCGAGTCGGGGTTCGTCGTCACGACGCACGGCGGCCGCACCGAGACCGGCCTCGACGCGCTCGAATGGGCGCGCACGGCGATCGAGCTCGGCGCGGGGGAGCTGCTCGTCAACTCGATCGACGCCGACGGCACGAAGCAGGGGTTCGACCTCGAGCTCACCGCACTCATGCACGAGCACTCCCGGGTCCCCGTCATCGCCTCGGGCGGCGCCGGCTCGGTCGCCGACTTCCCGCCGGCGATCGCCGCCGGCGCCGACGCGGTGCTCGCGGCATCCGTGTTCCACAACGGCGAGGTGACCATCGCCGAGGTGAAGGCGGCCCTCGCCGCAGACGGGAGGATCGTGCGATGATCATGCCGGGCGATGAGGAGCTGGAGCGCGACGAGGAGTCGTGGTCGCCCGGCGCCTCGCCTCTGGATCGTGCCAGGTTCGGCGCCGACGGGCTGCTGCCCGCGATCATCCAGCAGGAGGGCACCGGCGAGGTGCTCATGCTCGGCTGGATGGACCGCGAGGCAATGCGCCGCACGCTCACCGAGGGTCGCGTCACGTTCTGGTCGCGCTCCAGGCAGGAATACTGGCGCAAGGGCGACACCTCGGGCCACGTGCAGTACGTGCGATCGGCCGCGCTCGACTGCGACGCCGACACCCTGCTGGTCACGGTCGAGCAGGTCGGCGCCGCATGCCACACCGGCACGCGCACCTGCTTCGACGGCGACCCGCTGCTGGTCGCGCATGGCGCGGCCACCACCGACTGAACCGAGGAGACCCGCGTGCCAGGCGCCACCACCACGTTCGACGAGTTCACCCGACTCCTGCGCGGCCGGCGCGTCGTGCCGGTCACGCGCGAGCTGTTCGCCGACGGCGAGACGCCCGTCGGCATCTACCGCAAGCTCGCCGAGGGCCGACCGGGCACGTTCCTCCTCGAGTCGGCGGAGCAGGGCGGCATCTGGTCGCGCTACTCCTTCGTGGGCGCATCCTCGTACGGCGTGCTCACCGAGCACGAGGGCCGTGTCGAGTGGCAGGACTACGGGCTGTCCGCCGAGCGCGCGCTCGGCGACGCCGGAGAGCTCGCCCCGCTCGCCGCGCTCGAGGCGCTCCACCAGCGCTGGGCCACCGAGGACATCCCCGGCGCGCCGCCGCTCACCGGCGGGCTCGTCGGATTCATCGGCTGGGAGGCGATCCGGCAGATCGAGCACCTGCCGAATCGCCCGCCGGCCGACTACCGGATGCCGGGACAGGCGTTCAGCTTCGTGTCCGAGCTCGTCGTCATCGACCATCGCACCGGTACCGTGCGGCTCGTCGCGTCGGTGCTCAACGACGGCGCGGAGTCGCCCGACTCCCTCTGGGCCGGCGCACAGGAGCGCCTCGACCGGATGCAGCTGGCCCTCGCCCGCCCGTCGGAGGCGTGGCTCGCCGAGATCGACCTGACGACGGCCGCCGCTCCCCGCCACCGCACCGAGAAGACCGACTTCCTCGCCGCCGTGGAACGCTCGAAGGAGTACATCCGCGAGGGCGACATCTTCCAGGTGGTGATCTCGCAGCGGTTCGAGCAGGAGGTCACGGCGCACCCCATCGACGTCTACCGCGTGCTCCGCAGCCTCAACCCGAGTCCGTACATGTACGTGCTCCACCTCGAGGATCCGGCGGGGGAGCCGTACTGGATCGTCGGCTCCTCGCCCGAGGCGCTCGTGAAGGTGGAGGACCGCCGCGTGTTCACGCACCCCATCGCGGGGTCGAAGCCGCGCGGGGCGACGCCCGAGGACGACGCCGACCTCGAGGCCGAGCTCGTGGCCGACCCCAAGGAGCAGGCCGAGCACCTCATGCTCGTCGACCTCGCACGCAACGACCTCGCGAAGGTGTGCCTGCCCGGCTCGGTCGAGGTGACCGAGTTCATGCGCGTCGAGCGGTTCAGCCACATCATGCACCTCGTGTCGAGTGTCGAGGGCGATCTCGCTCCGGGGCGGAACGCGGTCGACGTCTTCCGCGCGACGTTTCCCGCCGGCACCCTCTCGGGCGCGCCGAAGCCGCGCGCCCTCGAGATCATCGACGAGCTGGAGCCCGCGCAACGCGGCCTGTACGGCGGCGTCGTCGGCTACTTCGGATTCGGCGGCGACGCCGACCTCGCCATCGCGATCCGTACGGCCACCATCTCGGACGGCGTCGCGCGCGTGCAGGCCGGCGGCGGCCTCGTCGCCGACTCGGTGCCCGAGTCCGAGTTCCAGGAGTCGCAGAACAAGGCGGCCGCGCCGCTGCGAGCCGTCGCCGTCGCGAACGCCATGCGGAGGGTCGGGTGAGCGCCGCCCGCATGAAGCTGCCCGCGCTCGTCGCCACGATCCTCGGTGGCGGCCTGGCGCTCCTGTCGTGGAGCCAGACCTGGTTCGAGCTCGAACTGGCGGATGCCGCGGCGAGCAGTTCGGGCGATGCGATCGCGGTGCCCGGGAGCATCGCGTCGCCCGCGCTCGCGGCGCTGGGCCTGGCCGGCCTCGCCCTCGTCGCGGCGCTCGCGATCGCGGGTCCGGCGATCCGGATGGTGCTGGCCGTCCTCGAGGTGGTCCTCGGCGGGTGCGTGCTGCTGGCCGCGGGCATGAGCCTCGGCGATCCCATCGCGGCCGTCTCGCCGGCGGTGACGGATGCCACGGGCGTCTCGGGCTCGGACCCCACCACCGAGCTCGTGGTCTCCGCCGTGCCGACCGCGTGGCCTGTGGCCGCGCTGGTCGGCGGCGTCCTGCTCGTCGCGGCGGGCATCGTCGTGCTCGTGACCGGCACGCGTTGGCCGGCGGCATCGCGCCGCTACCGCTCGCCGCGTCTCGCCGAGGCCGACGGAACCGTGTCGGCCGCCGTCCGCGGGCGCGCGGCATCCGACAGGGCCATCGACGACTGGGACGAGCTCAGCCGTGGCGACGACCCCACCGACGAGCCGCCGGGTGACGACGGGCGACCCGGGGCCAGCCGCTAGACTGGCGGACGTACCCCCGTCACGAAGGAGCATCATGAGCACTGAGACCGCTGATCCCGGCCACGGACACTCGCCCGCGGCGTGGACCGCTGTCACGATCATGCTCATCGCCATCACGGTCGGAACCGTCGCGTTCTTCCTCGACGTGCAGTGGCTCGTCTGGGCCTCGGCCGTGGTGCTCGTCGTCGGACTCATCGTCGGGTGGGCCCTCGCCCGTGCGGGCTACGGGGTCGGCGGCGCCAAGGTGAGCCCGAAGGTGCACTGACGCGTGCTCTCCGAGCTGACGGCGAACGCGGTCGCCGACGCTGAGACGCGCCGTGCGGCGCGATCCCTCGTCGACGTCGAGCGCGAGGCGCTGCTGCGCCCGGCCGCGCTCGACGCGCTCGAGGTGCTCCACCCGGCCGGGCAGGTCAAGGTCATCGCCGAGATCAAGCGGTCGAGTCCGTCGCGCGGTGCGCTCGCGCCCATCGTCGACCCCGCTGCGCTCGCACGCAGCTACGAGCTCGGCGGCGCGAGCGCGATCAGCGTGCTCACCGAGGGCCGCAGGTTCGGCGGTTCGCTCGCCGACCTCGTGTCGGTGCGCGCCGCCGTCGCGCTCCCCGTGCTCCGCAAGGACTTCATCTCGACGGCCTACCAGGTGTTCGAGGCACGCGCGGCGGGCGCCGACCTCGTGCTCCTCATCGTGGCCGCGCTCGACGACGACGCGCTCCGGGAGTTGTTCGACCTCATCGTCGACCTCGGCATGACGCCGCTCGTCGAGACCCATTCCGCCGACGAACTCGATCGGGCGGCGGCGCTCGGCGCTCGGCTCATCGGCGTGAACGCCCGCGACCTCTCGACCTTCGAGCTCGACCGCGACCTCTTCGGCCGCCTGGCCGACCGATTCCCCGATGGCGCCGTCCGCGTCGCCGAGTCGGCAGTGCAGTCGGCCGCCGACGTCGCGCACTACCGCGCGGCCGGTGCCGACGTGGTGCTCGTCGGCGAGGCGCTCGTCACGGGCGACCCCGTAGCCAACCTCCGAGCATTCCTGGCGGTGTGACATGGCGCTCAGAGCGCAGACCGGTCCGTACTTCGGCGACTTCGGCGGGCGATTCGTGCCCGAATCCCTCGTCGCCGCCCTCGACGAGCTGAGCGAGGCCTACACCCTCGCGAAGCTCGATCCCGCCTTCGGCGCCGAGCTCACCGAGCTCGGCCGCAGCTACACGGGGCGCCCGTCGATCATCACCGAGGTGCCGCGCTTCGCCGAGCACGCCGGCGGCGCTCGGGTCATCCTGAAGCGCGAAGACCTGAACCACACGGGTTCGCACAAGATCAACAACGTGCTCGGGCAGGCGCTGCTCACCAAGCGCATCGGCAAGCACCGCGTCATCGCCGAGACGGGCGCGGGCCAGCACGGCGTCGCGACGGCGACGGCCGCGGCGCTCTTCGGCCTCGAGTGCACGATCTACATGGGCGAGGTCGACACCGAGCGCCAGGCGCTGAACGTCGCCCGCATGCGCCTGCTGGGCGCCGACGTGGTGGCCGTCACCGCAGGGTCGCGCACGTTGAAGGACGCCATCAACGAGGCGATGCGCGACTGGGTCACGAACGTCGAGACCACCAACTACATCTTCGGCACCGTGGCCGGTCCGCACCCGTTCCCCGAGATGGTGCGCGACTTCCAGAAGATCATCGGCGAGGAGGCGCGCCAGCAGGTGCTCGACCTGACGGGCGCCCTGCCCACCGCGGTCACCGCGTGCGTCGGCGGGGGCTCGAATGCGATCGGCATCTTCCACGCGTTCCTCGACGACGTCGACGTGGCGCTCTACGGCTACGAGGCCGGGGGGGAGGGCGTCGACACCGAGCGGCACGCGGCCACCATCACGATGGGCCGCCCGGGCGTGCTGCACGGCGCGCGCAGCTACCTCCTGCAGGACGAGGATGGCCAGACCATCGAGTCGCACTCGATCTCCGCCGGCCTCGACTACCCCGGAGTGGGTCCCGAGCACTCGTGGCTGTCGGCCCTCGGCCGAGCGAACTACCGCCCGGTCACGGATGCCGCGGCCATGGGGGCCCTGCGCCTGCTCTCGCGCACGGAGGGCATCATCCCTGCCATCGAGTCGGCGCACGCGCTCGCGGGCACGATGGAGCTCGGCCGCGAGCTCGGCCCCGATGCGACGATCCTCGTGAACCTCTCGGGTCGGGGCGACAAGGACATGGACACGGCGGCGAAGTACTTCGAGCTCTACGACGAGGAGAATCCCAGGTGAGGACGGTGGGCCCCGTCATCCGGCGCCGCAACGACGACGCGAACGGCGCGCTGATCGGCTACCTCCCCGTCGGCTTCCCGACGCTCGACGAGAGCGTCGACGCGGCGTTCGCGCTCGTCGAGAACGGGGTCGACGTGCTCGAGCTCGGGCTGCCCTACTCCGACCCCGTCATGGACGGTCCGGTCATCCAGGCGGCGACGCAGCAGGCGCTCGCGAACGGCTTCCGGCTCGCAGACGGCTTCGAGGCCGTGCGGCGGGTCACCGAACGCACGGATGCCCCGGTGCTGATCATGACCTACTGGAACCCCGTCGTGCAGTACGGGGTCGACCGTTTCGCCGACGACCTCGCCGCCGCGGGCGGCGCCGGGCTGATCACGCCCGACCTCATCCCCGATGAGGGGGCGCAGTGGATCGCGGCATCCGAGCGCACCGGACTGGACCGCGTGTTCCTCGCCGCGCCCACCTCCACCGATGCACGCCTCCGCCAGGCCGTCGAGGCGAGCCGGGGCTTCGTCTACGCGGTCTCCACCATGGGCATCACTGGCGCGCGCAGCGACGTCGACGCTGCGGCCCGCACACTCGTGGCACGCCTCAAGGCCGCGGGAGCCCCCGCGAGCTGCGTCGGACTCGGCATCTCGACGGCGGCGCAGGTCGCCGAGGTGCTCGAGTACGCCGACGGCGCCATCGTGGGCTCGGCGCTCGTCAAGGCCCTCGCCGACGGCGGCGTCGACGCCGCGGGCGCTCTCGCGGCCGAGCTCGCGCGCGGCACGCGGGCCGAGTGAAGTACGCTGACTGAGGCCCACGCGGGCCGACGTTTCCCCGAGGAAAGGCAGCAGCCCGAGTGATCGCACCGCTCAGCATCCCGAGCCCCGACGAAGACTGGCAGGTCTGGGAACTCAACCTGTTCGGCTGGCCGCTCAACATCCACACGTATGCGCTGTGCATCCTGTTGGGCATCATCCTCGCCGTCATGATCACGTCGCGGCGGCTCACCAAGCGCGGCGCCGAGCCCGGCGTCGTACTCGACATCGCCCTCTGGGCGGTGCCGCTCGGCATCATCGGCGCGCGAATCTTCCACGTGCTCACCCACCCCGACGACTACTTCTACGAAGGCGCCAACGTCTGGAACCCGTTCCAGCCGGGAGCGATCTGGAACATCTGGGAGGGCGGCAACGCCATCTACGGCTCGCTCATCGGCGGCGCCGTCGGCGTCTGGATCGGCTGTCGCATGACGGGCATCCGCTTCTGGTCGTTCGCCGACGCCCTGGCACCGGGCCTGCTCGTCGCGCAGGCCGCCGGCCGCCTCGGCAACTGGTTCAACCACGAGCTCTTCGGCCTGCCCACCGACCTGCCGTGGGGCCTCGAGATCGAGTCGACGAACACCGCGTTCCCCGCCGGCCTCGCCGATGGCACGCTCTTCCACCCCACGTTCCTCTACGAGATCATCTGGAACCTCGCGGGCGCCGCGCTCATCATCCTCCTCGAGCGGAGGATCAACCTCCGCTGGGGCAAGGCGCTCGCGGTCTACCTGATCTGGTACGGCGCCGGCCGGGCGTTCTTCGAGTCGATCCGCGTCGACCCGAGCGAGATGTTCCTCGGCATCCGGTCGAACGTCTGGGCGTCGTTCGCCGCGATCGTGCTCGGGCTGGTGATCCTCGTCGTGCAGTCCCGTCGGCACACCGGCAACGAGCCCAGTCCCTACGTTCCGGGTCGTGAATGGACGGGTCCCGACGCTGAGGTAGACTCGGACGAAACCGAGTCCGACTCTCTCGACGATGGCGTCGAGGGTGAGAACACCGCGGGCACGACGGCAGCCACAAGCTCGAGCCGGTCGACCTCCCCGTAGGGCCCGCTCCCACGTTCTCCGAAGCGACGCCGCACCATGGCGTCGCGACATCCCTTCGCAGGGCCGACGACGTCCCCCGCTGCCACCTAGTTGATGAGGACGGTCCACGTGTCGCTCACTCCACCCTTCTCGAGGTTCGGCCTCGTTCCCGACGCCCAGGGCCTGTATGACCCCGCCGCCGAGAAGGATGCCTGCGGCCTCGCGATGGTCGCGACCCTCAGGGGCACGGCAGGACATGACATCATCACCGCCGCGCTGGACGCGCTCCGTCACCTCGAGCACCGCGGCGCCGTAGGCTCCGACGCCGGCACGGGCGACGGTGCGGGCATCATCACGCAGGTGCCCGACGAGTTCCTGCGCGCCGTCGCCCTGTTCCCGCTGCCCGCGGCTGGCGCCTACGCGGTCGGGAACGCGTTCCTGCCCGTCGATCCGACCGCCCGCTCGGGCGTCAAGCGGCGACTCGGCGAGCTCGCGGCATCCGAGGGCCTCCAGGTGATCGGCTGGCGCGAGGTGCCCGTGCGCCCCGACGAGCTCGGCACGCTCGCCCGGGCCGCCATGCCCGCCGTGCAGCAGCTCTTCGTGCAGTCCGCAGCGACGACCTCCGAGGGCGGCCGGCTCGAGGGCATCGCGCTCGACCGGCTCGCTTTCCGGCTCCGCAAGCGCGCCGAGCGCGAGCTCGACCTGTACTTCGCATCGCTCTCCAGCCGCACCCTCGTCTACAAGGGCATGGTCACGACGCTCCAGCTCGAGCCGTTCTATCCCGACCTGTCCGACGAGCGGTTCGCCTCGAAGCTCGCGCTCGTGCACTCGCGGTACTCGACGAACACGTTCCCGTCGTGGCCGCTGGCGCAGCCGTTCCGCATGATCGCGCACAACGGCGAGATCAACACCATCCAGGGCAACCGCAACTGGATGCGGGCACGGCAGTCGCAGCTCGAGTCGGAGGTCCTCGGCGACCTCACGCCGATCCTGCCCATCGTCACGCCCGGCGCGAGCGATTCCGCCTCGTTCGACGAGGTCGTGGAGCTCCTCACCCTCGCCGGACGCAGCCTCCCGCACGCCGTCATGATGATGGTGCCCGAGGCGTGGGAGAACCAGGTCGAGATCGACCCCGCTCGCCGCGCGTTCTACGAGTACCACTCCATGCTCATGGAGCCGTGGGACGGCCCCGCCGCGATCGTATTCACCGACGGCACCCTCGTCGGCGCGACGCTCGACCGCAACGGCCTGCGTCCCGGTCGCTACCTCGTCACCGACGACGGGCTCGTCGTGCTCGCGAGCGAGATCGGCGTGCTCGACATCGAGCCGAGCCGCATCGTGCGCAAGGGCCGGCTGCGGCCCGGCCGCATGTTCCTCGTGGACACCGAGTCGGGCCGCCTCATCGAGGACGACGAGATCAAGGCGGAGCTCGCGGCATCCGAGCCGTGGGGCGAGTGGCTCGAGCAGGGCCGGATCCGCCTCGCCGACCTCCCCGAGCGCGAGCACATCGTGCATCCGCCGGCGTCGGTCAGCCGCCGTCAGCGCACCTTCGGCTACACCGAGGAGGAGGTGCGCATCCTCCTCACGCCCATGGCGAAGACGGGTCAGGAGCCCCTCGGCGCCATGGGATCGGACACACCCGTCGCGGTGCTGTCGAAGCGGCCGCGGCTGCTGTTCGACTACTTCACCCAGCAGTTCGCCCAGGTGACCAACCCGCCGCTCGACTCGATTCGCGAGCAGGTCGTGACGTCGCTCGGGTCGTCGGTCGGTCCCGAGCGCAACCTCCTGTCCGTCGGACCCGAGCACGCCCACCAGGTCTCGCTGTCGTTCCCCGTGATCGACAACGACGAGCTCGCGAAGATCGTGCACATCGACCCGTCGCCCGGCCGGCGCACGACCGCCACGATCCGCGGTCTCTACCGGCTCGACGAGGGGCCCCACGCGCTCCGCGACCGCCTCGCCGCGGTCTGCGACGAGGTCGACGAGGCCATCGAGGAGGGCGCCGCGTTCATCGTGCTGAGCGACCGCGACTCCAACAAGGACCTCGCCCCGATTCCGTCGCTCCTGATGCTCTCGACCGTGCACCACCACCTCATCCGCGCCGAGAACCGGATGAAGGTCGGGCTCATCGTCGAGGCCGGCGATGTCCGCGAGGTGCACCACGTCGCGCTGCTCGTCGGCTACGGGGCTGCGGCGGTGAATCCGTACCTCGCGATGGAGACGTGCGAGGAGCTCGTGCGTTCGGGTGTCATCACGGGCATCACGCCCGAGGGTGCCGTGCACAACGTCATCAAGGCGCTCGGCAAGGGCGTGCTGAAGATCATGTCGAAGATGGGCGTCTCGACCATCGCGTCGTACGCAGGAGCCCAGGCGTTCGAGGCGATCGGGCTCGCGCAGGACTTCGTCGACGAGTACTTCACCGGCACGACCTCGAAGCTCGGTGGCGTCGGACTCGACGTCATCGCGACCGAGAACCGGCGCCGTCACGCCGTTGCCTACCCCGAGGACGTCGCCGTGCGAGCGCACGAGCGCCTCGCGACGGGCGGCGAGTACCAATGGCGGCGCGACGGCTCCCCGCACCTGTTCAACCCTGAGACCGTGTTCCGGCTGCAGCACTCGACGCGCAACCGCCGCTACGACGTGTTCCGCGAGTACACCTCGCTCGTCGACTCGCAGGCCGAGGAGCTGATGACCCTCCGAGGCATGTTCGCGCTCCGCACGGGCACGCGCCCGTCGGTGCCGATCGACGAGGTCGAGTCGGTCGAGTCCGTCGTGAAGCGCTTCTCGACGGGTGCGATGAGCTACGGCTCGATCTCGAAGGAGGCGCACGAGTCGCTCGCGATCGCGATGAACCGGCTCGGTGCCAAGTCGAACACGGGCGAGGGCGGCGAGGACCTCGACCGGCTCCTCGACCCCGAGCGCCGCAGCGCCGTCAAGCAGGTGGCATCGGGCCGGTTCGGCGTGACGAGCATGTACCTGACGCACGCCGACGACATCCAGATCAAGCTCGCGCAGGGCGCGAAGCCGGGCGAGGGCGGCCAGCTGCCGCCCACGAAGGTGTATCCGTGGGTCGCCCGCACGCGGCACGCGACCGCCGGCGTGGGGCTCATCTCGCCGCCGCCGCACCACGACATCTACTCGATCGAGGACCTCAAGCAGCTCATCTTCGACCTGAAGCGCGCGAACCCGAAGGCGCGCATCCACGTCAAGCTCGTGAGCCAGTCGGGCATCGGCGCGGTCGCCGCCGGCACGGCCAAGGCGCTCGCCGACGTCATCCTCGTCTCGGGGCACGACGGCGGCACCGGGGCGAGCCCCCTCAACTCGCTGAAGCACGCAGGCACGCCGTGGGAACTCGGCCTCGCCGAGACGCAGCAGACGCTCATGCTCAACGGCATGCGCGACCGTGTCGTGGTGCAGGTCGACGGCCAGCTGAAGACGGGCCGCGACGTCATCATCGGCGCGCTGCTCGGCGCCGAGGAGTTCGGCTTCGCCACGGCCCCGTTGGTCGTGCAGGGCTGCGTCATGATGCGCGTCTGCCACCTCGACACCTGCCCGGTGGGAGTCGCGACGCAGAACCCCGAGCTGCGCAAGCGCTTCACCGGCAAGCCGGAGTTCGTCGTGAACTTCTTCGAGTTCATCGCCCAGGAGGTGCGCGAGTACCTCGCCGAACTCGGCTACCGCTCGGTGGAGGAGATCGTCGGCAGGCGCGAGCTGCTCGACGTCGACCGTGCCATCGGGCACTGGAAGGCCTCGGGCCTCGACCTGTCGCCCTTGCTCGTCGGCCCCGACTTCTCCGAGTCCGAGCCGCGGCGGAACTTCCGTGCGCAGGACCATGAGCTCGGGGAGCACTTCGACAACGAGCTGATCCGGCGCAGCCGGATCGTGCTCGAGGAGGGCGGCACGGTGCAGATCGAGCTTCCCATCACGAACACCGAACGCGCCGTCGGCACCATGCTGGGCCACGAGGTCACGGTCCATCGCGGCGAGCACGGCCTGCCGACCGGTTCGATCGACGTCACGCTCACGGGATCGGCAGGGCAGTCCCTCGGCGCGTTCCTGCCGAGCGGCATCACGCTGCGCCTCGAGGGCGACTCGAACGACTACGTCGGCAAGGGGCTCTCGGGTGGCCAGATCGTGGTGCGGCCGCCCCGCGACAGTGGGTTCGTCGCCGAGCGCAACGTGATCGCCGGCAACGTCATCGGCTACGGCGCGACGCGCGGCAGCATGTTCATCCGCGGCATCGTCGGCGAGCGGTTCCTCGTGCGCAACTCCGGCGCCACCGCGGTCGTCGAGGGCGTCGGCGACCACGCGCTCGAGTACATGACGGGCGGCCTGGCGCTCATCCTCGGCGAGACCGGCCGGAACCTCGGCGCCGGCATGTCCGGCGGCACTGCGTACGTGCTCGGCCTCCGCGAGGGACGCGTGAACCGCGAGTCCCTCAGTGCGGGCGAGCTCGACCTGATGCCGCTCGGCAGCGCCGACCGCGAGATCGTTCGCGACCTGCTCGAGCAGCATCTCGAGACCACCGACTCGTCGGTCGCGGCGGTGCTCCTCGCCGAGGGCGATGCGGCATTCGATCGCTTCACGAAGGTGCTGCCTCGCGACTATGCTGCCGTGCTCCGCACACGTCAGAGCGCCGTCGACGAGGGTCTCGACCCCGACGGCGACGTGGTGTGGACCCGAATCATGGAGGTGACGGGTGGCTGACCCCAAGGGCTTTCTGAAGGTCATCGAGCGGGAACTGCCCAAGCGGCGACCCGTGCCGGTGCGCATCATGGACTGGAAAGAGGTCTACGAGCCGGGCGACTCCGCCCAGCTTCACCGACAGGCCGGTCGCTGCATGGACTGCGGCATCCCGTTCTGCCATCAGGGCTGCCCCCTCGGCAACCTCATCCCCGAGTGGAACGACCTCATGTGGCGCGGGGAGGGCCGCGCGGCGATCGAACGACTGCACGCGACGAACAACTTCCCCGAGTTCACGGGCCGGCTCTGCCCGGCACCGTGCGAGTCTTCGTGCGTGCTCGGCATCAACCAGCCGGCCGTGACCATCAAGCAGGTCGAGGTCTCGATCATCGACCAGGCGTTCGGCAGCGGCTGGGTGCAGCCGCAGCCGCCCGGGCGCCTCACCGGCAAGACGGTCGCCGTGGTCGGCTCAGGCCCCGCCGGCCTGGCCGCCGCGCAGCAGCTCACGCGAGCCGGGCACACCGTGGCGGTCTACGAGCGCGACGACCGCATCGGCGGCCTGCTGCGCTACGGCATCCCCGATTTCAAGATGGAGAAGAAGCACCTCGACCAGCGCCTCGCGCAGATGATCGCCGAGGGCACCCGCTTCCGCGCCGGGGTGAACATCGGCGTCGACATCTCATGGGAGCAGCTGCGCGAGCGGTACGACGCGGTCGTCATCGCGACGGGGGCGATCGTGCCGCGCGACCTTCCCATTCCCGGTCGCGACCTGCCCGGCGTGCACTTCGCCATGGAGTACCTCACGCAGTCCAACCACCACGTGGCGGGCGACCCCGTCTTCGACCAGATCACGGCCGAGGGCAAGCACGTCGTCGTGCTCGGCGGCGGCGACACGGGAGCCGACTGTATCGGCACGGCGCACCGCCAGGGCGCGCTGTCGGTCACCAACCTCGCCATCGGCAGGGAGCCGAGCGCCGCGCGCCCGCCCGAGCAGCCGTGGCCCATGCATCCGACCGTCTTCGAGGTGCAGAGCGCGCACGAGGAGGGCGGCAATCGCCAGTACCTCGCGTCGACCGTCGAGTTCCTCGCGAACGAGATCGGTGAGCTCCGGGCGATCCGCATCGCCGAGACCGAGTACCTCGACGGCCGTCGAGTGCCCAAGGCGGGCACCGAGCGGGAGATTCCGGCCGACCTGGTGCTGCTCGCGCTGGGCTTCACGGGTCCCGAGACCCGCGACCTCGACGAGCAGCTGCAGCTCCCCGTCACCGACCGCGGCAACATCGACCGCGACGCCGAGTACGCGACCGCGCAGCCCGGAGTGTTCGTCGCCGGCGACGCGGGTCGCGGGCAGTCGCTCATCGTCTGGGCGATCGCCGAGGGCCGGGCTGCGGCATCCGCTGTCGACCGGTACCTTGAAGGCGACACCGAGTTGCCGAGCCCGATCCGGGCGGACGCGCGCGCATTCGCCATCTGACCCTTGGCGCGCCCGACGGCGTACCATCACCACTCCGCGCCTCGGCGCAGAACACGGAGCACACACCACATGAGACGTGCGAAGATCGTCGCCACCCTCGGGCCGGCGACATCGAGCTACGAGCAGATCCGCGCGATCGTCGACGCCGGCATCGACGTCGCGAGGCTGAACCTCAGCCACGGCACGTACGAGGTGCACGAGGCCGTCTACCAGAACGTCCGGAAGGCCGCGAACGATTCGGGCCGCGCGGTGGCGGTGCTCGTCGACCTGCAGGGGCCGAAGATCCGGCTCGGCAAGTTCGCCGACGGCCCGTACGAGCTCGAAGAGGGCGACACCTTCAAGATCACGACCCAGGACATCGTCGGCAGCAAGGAGATCGTCAGCACGACGTTCAAGGGCCTGCCCCATGACGTCGAGCCCGGAGACCACCTCCTCATCGACGACGGCAAGGTTCGAGTCGAGGTCGTCGAGACCGACGGCACGGTCGTCACGACGCGTGTCGTCGTCGCCGGCCCCGTGTCGAACAACAAGGGCATCAACCTTCCGGGCGTGGCCGTGAACGTGCCGGCCCTGTCGGCGAAGGACGAGGCCGACCTCCGCTGGGGGCTCGAGCTCGGCGCCGACCTCGTCGCGCTCTCGTTCGTCCGCAACGCCAACGACATCGAGCGCGTGCACGACATCATGGAAGAGGAAGGCCGTCGCATTCCGGTCATCGCGAAGATCGAGAAGCCGCAGGCGGTCGAGGCACTCGAGGGCATCATCGAGGCGTTCGACGGCATCATGGTGGCGCGCGGCGACCTCGGCGTCGAGCTCCCGCTCGAGGCGGTGCCGATCGTGCAGAAGCGCGCCGTCGAGATCGCTCGGCGCCTCGCGAAGCCCGTGATCGTGGCGACGCAGATGCTCGAGTCCATGATCCACAGCCCGGTGCCGACCCGCGCCGAGACCTCCGATGTCGCGAATGCAGTGCTGGACGGTGCCGACGCCGTGATGCTCTCGGGCGAGACGAGCGTGGGGGAGTACCCCATGGTCACGGTGGAGACCATGGCCCGCATCATCGAGTCGACCGAGAAGCACGGCCTCGAGCGCATCCCGCCGCTCGGCACCAAGCCGCGCACGCAGGCCGGAGCCATCACGCTCGCGGCCGTCGAGGTCGCCGACTTCGTCGAGGCGAAGTACCTGTGCGTCTTCACCGAGACGGGCGAGTCGGTGCGGCGCATGGCACGCATCCGCTCGGTCATCCCGATCCTCGCGTTCACGCCCTATCCTGCCATTCGCCGGCGCATGGCGCTCAACTGGGGCGTCGAGTCGTTCGTCGTCGAGCGGGTCACGCACACCGACCAGATGGTCGGCCAGGTCGACGAGGTGCTCGCGAAGACCGGCATGGCCGAGGCGGGCGAGAAGGTCGTGATCATCTCGGGTTCGCCTCCCGGCATTCCCGGCACCACCAACGACGTGCGCGTGCACGTCGTCGGCGATGTGCTCTAGGAGCGTCCCGGCGTCGGCGGCTGGAGGAGCACATGGAGATCGCCTTCGTCGGTGACGTGATGCTCGGACGGCTCGTGGCCGAGGAACTGCGCCACCATTCCCCCGAGTTCCCGTGGGGCGACACGCTGCCGCTGCTGCGGCGTGCCGACGTGCTTGTCGGCAATCTCGAGTTCGTGCTCGCCGTCGACGGGCGGCCGCAGCCCGGCAAGACCTTCCACTTCCGTGCCGACCCGGGCGCCGTGGCAAGCCTCGAGGCGGCCGGCTTCGCGATCGTCTCGGTGGCGAACAACCACGTGCTCGATTTCGGCACGGATGCCGCACTCGAATCGCTCTCGACGCTCGCGCAGCACGGCATCCGCTTCACCGGTGCCGGGCCCGATGCCGACGCGGCCCGGCGCCCGGCCGTCATCGGCCGCGACGACGTCACCATCGCGATGCTCGCCTTCACCGACAACGAGCCCGATTGGGAGGCCGGACCGGATGCACCCGGCGTGCGTCACGTGCCCGTCGACCTCGGCGACCCCCGCGCGGCGGCGCTCTTCGACGACGTCGCCGGGCAGCGTGAGGCCGCGGACCTCGTCATCGTGTCGGCGCACTGGGGCGGCAACTGGGGCGTCGACCCGCCGCCGAGCCACCGGCGGTTCGGTCGCGCACTCGTCGACGCGGGCGCCGACGTCGTGTTCGGGCACTCGCCGCACATCGTGCGCGGGGTGGAGGTGTACCGCGAGCGGCCCATCCTGTACGGCGCCGGCGACTTCGTGGATGACTACGCGGTCGACCCGGTCGAACGCAACGACCACTCGTTCGTGTTCATGCTGCGCACCGAGGGCGCGGCCCCGACCGAGCTGCGCCTGCACCCCACGGAGATCGTCGACTTCCGCGCCCGCCTGGCCGGCCGGCACGCCGACGCGATCGCAGGCGAGATGGCACGCCGCTGTGCGGCGCTGGGCACGAGCGCGGTCTGGGATGACGACGAGCGCTGCCTCGTCATCGGGATCGCAGCCGCCCACGGGTGACGATCGTGCGCCCTGTTCGTGCCGGTGGTGGGGGTCGAACCCACACGCCCTCTCGGGCAAAGCATTTTGAGTGCTCCGCGTCTGCCATTCCGCCACACCGGCCAAGGACCTCGCCCAGAATACCGTAGGCTTTCCTGCGTGACAGACAGCGAACAGACCCAGCCGGCGCCGCGCCGTGTCGTCGTGGCGGAGGACGAGTCGCTCATTCGCCTCGACATCGTCGAGATCCTGCGTGACAACGGCTTCGAGGTCGTCGGCGAGGCCGGTGACGGCGAGACCGCGGTCGCACTCGCGACCGAGCTGCGGCCCGACCTCGTCATCATGGACGTGAAGATGCCCCAGCTCGACGGCATCTCGGCTGCCGAGCGCCTCTCGAAGGGCCACATCGCCCCGGTGGTGCTCCTCACGGCGTTCAGCCAGAGGGAGCTCGTGGAGCGCGCGAGCGAAGCCGGCGCCCTCGCCTACGTCGTGAAGCCGTTCACCCCCAACGACCTGCTGCCCGCTATCGAGATCGCACTCGCCCGGCACGCCCAGATCATCGCGCTCGAGGCCGAGGTCGGCGACCTCGTCGAGCGGTTCGAGACGCGCAAGCTCGTCGACCGGGCGAAGGGCCTGCTCAACGAGAAGATGGGCCTCACCGAGCCCGAGGCGTTCCGCTGGATCCAGAAGGCGTCGATGGACCGTCGTCTCACCATGAAGGATGTCTCGCAGGCGATCATCGAGCAGCTGGCGCCCAGGAAGTAGGACCTCCGGCCCTGACCCTCCCCGACTCCGTGGAATGATGTGGGGTGTCCGGGTGCTGGGGCCCGGCAACGAGTCGGGGGGAGCACATATGCCGGGCGATGCGCGGTCCATTCTGGTCAGTCGGTTCGAGGAGCTGCGTCTCGGCGATGCCCCGTCGGTCGGCGGCAAGGGGGCGAACCTCGGAGAGATGACGTCGGCCGGCCTGCCGATCCCGCCGGGGTTCGTCGTCACGGCGGAGGCGTACCTCGAGGCGATCGATCACGCCGGCATCCGGCAGCGGCTGCTGGATGGATTCCGCGAGGCCGCCGCGGCGGCCGATGACCCGGAGAGGCTCACGAGCTCGGCCGCCGCCCTGCGAGAGGCGGTGCGCGGCGTTCCGATCCCCGACGACGTGCGAGCCGCCATTCTCGCCGAGTACCACCGCCTGGGCGAGGACGTCGCCGTCGCGGTGCGCTCCTCGGCCACCTCGGAGGACGCGGCGGGCACGTCGTTCGCGGGCATGCACGATACGTACAACAACGTCATCGGAGACGACGCCGTGCTCGCGCGATTGCGCGACTGCTGGAGCTCGCTCTACGGCGACCGGGTCGTCTCGTATCGGGCGAGCCAGGGGATGGACGAGGAGCCGGTGCTCGCCGTGGTCGTGCAGATGCAGATCACCTCCGACCGCTCGGGCGTGATGTTCACGGTCGACCCCTCGACGGGCGCCCGCGACCGGCTCGTTGTCGAGGCCGCGCTCGGCCTCGGCGAGGTCGTGGTCTCGGGTGCGGTCGAACCAGACACCTACATCGTCGCGAAGGACGGTCCCCGGGTGCTCTCCACCCGCATCGGGCATCAGAGCCACCGGCTCGTCGCGAGCCCCGGCGGCACGGTCGAACGCGAGGAGCTCGAGGGCGCAGCCGCCCACGGTCGCGTGCTGACCGACGAGGAGGTCCTCGAGGTGGCGAGTCTCGGCCTGCAGGTCGAGGAGCACTATGGCGAGCCGCAGGACACCGAATGGGCATACTCCGGCGGCCGGCTGTGGATGCTGCAGTCCCGCCCGGTCACGACCCTCGGCGGCGGCCCGGCGGCGGCCCCGATGGGCGGCGCTGCCGAGGTCGGCAGCATGCCCTCGGGCACCGTGCTGCTGCGAGGCCTCGGCGCGGCACCGGGGCGGGTCACGGGCCGCGTCCGCATCCTGCAGAGTCCCACCGAGGGCGCGTCCCTCAAGACGGGCGAGATCCTCGTGGCGCCGATGACGAACCCCGACTGGGTGCCGACGATGCGCCGTGCCGCGGCGGTCGTCACCGACGGCGGCGGCATGACCTGCCACGCCGCGATCGTCGCGCGCGAGCTGGGGGTGCCCGCGATCGTCGGCGCCCGCACGGCGACCACCGTGCTCCGCGACGACGAGCTGGTCACGGTCGACGGGGCGAAGGGCGAGATCATCGAGGGGGCGGATGCCGCGGCATCCACTTCGTACGCTGCGCCGGCCGTGGTCTCGACCGTCGCCGTACCCGCGGCGCCCGAGCCGCTGGCGACCAAGCTGTACGTCAACCTCGCCATCGCCGAGCGCGCCGAGGAGACCGCCGCGCTCGACGTCGACGGTGTCGGTCTCCTGCGCGCGGAGTTCATGATCACGGACGCGCTCGGCGGCATGCACCCGCGCGAGATGCTCGCCCGCGGGCAGCGGGAGGACTTCCTGCGCCGCATGAAGGAGTCGCTGCTCTCGGTCACCCGCGCGTTCGCCGGCAGGTCGGTGGTGTACCGCACGATCGACTTCCGCAGCAACGAGTTCCGCGGCCTCGAAGGCGGCGAGCGCTTCGAGCCGCAGGAGAACAACCCGATGATCGGGTACCGCGGCGCGTACCGCTACGTCAAGGAGCCCGAGCTCTTCAACCTCGAGCTCGAGCTGCTCGCCCGCGTGCGCGAGGAGACCCCGAACCTCCAGCTGATGCTGCCGTTCGTGCGCACGACGTGGGAACTGGAGGCGTGTCTCGAGCTCATCGACGCCAGCCCGCTCGGACGCCAGCGCGGGCTGAAGCGCTGGGTGATGGCCGAGGTGCCGTCGGTCGTCTACCGCATCCCCGAGTACGCCGCGATGGGAATCGACGGGGTCTCGATCGGCTCGAACGACCTCACCCAGCTGATGCTCGGTGTCGACCGCGACTCGGAGATCTGCGCCGAGCTGTTCGACGAGGCGGATGCCGCGGTGCTGGACGCGATCGAGCGCATCATCACGGCGTGCCGGTCGGCGGGCATCACGTCGTCGCTGTGCGGGCAGGCGCCGTCGAACAACCCCGCGTTCGCCGAGCACCTCGTGCGCTACGGCATCGACTCGATTTCGGTGAATCCGGATGCCGCGGACCGCACGCGACGCGTCATCGCCGCCG
Organism: Agromyces bauzanensis; assembly: GCF_014645655.1. Lineage (GTDB taxonomy): Bacteria > Actinomycetota > Actinomycetes > Actinomycetales > Microbacteriaceae > Agromyces > Agromyces bauzanensis. The sequence continues at coordinate 101,087 of NZ_BMMD01000004.1, forward strand.
CCGAGCGGCGCATCCTGGTCGATGCGGCACGGGGGTCGGAGCGAGGCTGACCCGGGGTCCGGATGCCGCGAGCCATCCGTCGCCGGCGACGATTTCGGCCGCGACATCCGGTGTCCGTGGCCGCTTGTAGTCTTGGTGGGTGCCGGACGCAGACAAGCCCACCCTTCTCGTGATCGACGGCCATTCGCTGGCCTTCCGAGCCTTCTTCGCCCTTCCCGTCGACAGCTTCTCGACTCGCGACGGGCAGCACACGAACGCCATCCACGGGTTCCTGTCGATGCTGCTCCTGCTGCTGCAGAACGAGAAGCCCACGCACATCGCCGTCGCGTTCGACAAGTCGCGCGTCTCGTTCCGCACGCGCGAGTACGCCGAGTACAAGGGCACGCGCAGCGAGACGCCGCCCGAGTTCAAGGGGCAGGTGTCGCTCCTCCAGGAGGCGTTGCACGCCATGCACATCCGTACCGTCGAGGTCGACGACTTCGAGGCCGACGACATCCTCGCCACGCTCGCCAAACGTGGGCACGCCGAGGGCTACCGCGTGCTCCTCGTCTCGGGTGACCGGGACACCATCCAGCTCGTGAACGACGACGTGACGCTGCTCTACCCGAACACCCAGGGCGTCTCGCAGCTCAAGCGCTACGACGTCGACGCGGTCATGGAGCGCTACGGCATCCGCCCCGAGCAGTATCCCGACGTGGCCGCCCTCGTCGGAGAGACGAGCGACAACCTCATCGGCATCACGAAGGTCGGCGAGAAGACCGCCGTGAAGTGGCTCGGGCTCTACGGCGATCTCGACGGCATCATCGCGCACGCCGACGAGATCAAGGGCGTGGTCGGGCAGAACCTGCGCGACCAGAAGGAGAATGCGATCCGCAACCGGCGGCTCAACCACCTCGTCACCGACGTCGAGCTCGACGTCGAGCTCGACGAGTTCCGCGCGAAGCCGATCGACCTCGAATCGGTGCGGCCGATCTTCGAGCGACTCGAGTTCCGTACGCTGATGGAGCGGCTCACGAAGATCGCGGCGGGGGAGGCAACGGTGGCCGGAGCCGTCGGCAACGGCGTACCGACCACCGCGGTCGCCCTCCCCGCCGAGGCCGCGCGGGTCGCGCCCGTCGCTCCGACCCCGGCCCGCCTCCTCGGCGAGGAGCTCGGGGCGTGGCTCGAGCGCGCGAAGGCGGCCGAGCCCGCGGGGCTCGGGCTCGCCCTCGAGGTGCTCGACGGCAGGGTGATCGGCGCCGGCATCGCGACCGCCACCGAGACCGTGCACCTGCCATGGGAGCCCGGTCGAGGTGACGTGGCCCTGTTCGAGGCGTGGCTCGCGGGCGACGGGCCGAAGGTCATGACCGACGCCAAGTCGCAGCTGAAGGCGCTGCGTCGATCGGGGCTGGCGTTCGATGGACTGGTCGTCGACACCCTCGTCGCCGGGTGGCTCGTGCGTCCGAACCTCACCGAGAAGACCCTCGCCGACCTGGTGTCGTTCCACCTCGGCGAGACCGTGCCACAGGCCGACCCCGCCCAGCTCCTCCCCGAGGAGGGCACCGACGCGGGCGCACCCGAGTACGCGTGGTACTCGCTCCGGCTCGCGCCGGTGGTGCTGCGGGCCCTCGGCGAGACGTCCAGGCGACTCCTCGCCGACGTCGAGATGCCGCTCGTCCCGGTGCTCGCCGCCATGGAGCTCCGTGGCGTCACGGTCGACCACGTCGAGCTCGCGGCGCTCTCGTCGGAGCTCGGCGACCGCGCGGCGGCGCTCGCGGCGTCCGCCTACGCCGAGATCGGCCGGGAGGTGAACCTGGGGTCGCCGAAGCAGCTGCAGGAGGTGCTGTTCGGCCAGCTCGGCATGCCGAAGACCCGAGCCACCAAGACGGGCTACACGACGGACGCCAGCGCTCTCGCCGACCTGCAGGAGTCGAATCCGCACCCCTTCCTCGGATACCTGCTCGAGCACCGCGACGTGACCAAGCTGCGGCAGATCGTCGAGTCGCTCGACAAGTCGATCCGCTCCGACGGCCGCATCCACACGACGTACTGGCAGATCGGCGCGGCCACGGGCCGCATGTCGTCGAACGATCCGAACCTGCAGAACATCCCGATCCGCACCGAAGACGGCCGCCGCATCCGCAGGGCCTTCCGGCACGGCACCGAGTACGCGGAACTCCTCACGGCCGACTACTCGCAGATCGAGATGCGCATCATGGCGCACCTCTCCGGCGACCCGGGGCTCATCGAGGCCTTCAACGCGGGCGAAGACCTGCACCGGTTCGTCGGCGCCAGGGTCTTCGGCGTCGATCCGTCCGACGTGACACCGGTGATGCGCACGAAGGTGAAGGCGATGTCGTACGGGCTGGCCTACGGGCTCAGCGCATTCGGCCTCTCGAAGCAGCTCCGCATCGAGCGCGCCGAGGCGACGCAACTCATGAAGGAGTACTTCCAGCGGTTCGGAGCCGTGCGCGACTACCTGCGCGGGGTCGTCGAGCAGGCGAAGATCGACGGGTACACCGAGACGATCTTCGGTCGCCGCCGTCCCTTCCCCGATCTCGCGAGCCCCAACCGGGTGCACCGCGAGAACGCCGAGCGCGCCGCACTCAACTCTCCGATCCAGGGATCGGCGGCCGACATCATGAAGATCGCGATGGCGACCGTCGAAGCCGACCTCGCCGCCAAGGGTCTCGGGAGCCGGATGCTGATGACGGTGCACGACGAGCTCATCTTCGAGGTCGCGGTCGGCGAGTCCGACGCGCTAGAGGCGGTCGTGCGCGACCGCATGGCGCACGCGGCCGAGCTCCTCGTGCCGCTCGACGTGCAGATCGGTCGTGGTGCGAACTGGGACGACGCGGCGCACTGAGCGGGTGACCGATCGGGTTGCATACGCGGTGCGGCATCCGTTCATCGATCATCGGCAGGATCCCCCGATGCGGGGTCGGCGCGGTGTCATAGGCTCGCTCCCATGGCATCGAGTGAGCGCACCCCGACCGACGTCGACCGCATCGCAGAGCAGTGGGTCGACACTGCCGTCGAACTGAACCCCACCCTCGGCACGTACATCGGTCGTGCCGAGGCGGACTCGCGATTCGGCGACTACTCGCCCGAGGGACTCGAGCGCTCGGCCGAGGCGGTACGGCGCACGATCGCCGCCCTCGATGCGGCGACGCCGGTCGACGACGTGGACATCGTCACGGTCACCGACCTGCGCAGCGAACTGGCGCTCGACCTCGAGGCGCACGAGGCGGGGCTGCCGCTGCGCGACCTCAACGTCATCGCGAGTCCCGCGCAGGAGCTGCGCGAGGTCTTCGACCTCATGTCCACCGAGAGTGCCGACGACTGGGCGACGATCTCGACCAGGCTCGACGCGCTGCCGGCCGCCCTCGACGGCTATGTCGAGACGCTCCGGCTCGGCATCAGGCGGGGCATCGTGCCAGCCAAGCGCCAGGTGCGCGAGGTGGCGACCCAGGCGCACAAGCTCGAGCGCACCGACGGCTTCTTCGCCGAGTTCGTCGGCGCCGCCCCCGCGGACCTGCCCGCCGGGCTGCGGAGCAACCTCGACGCACGCGCCGCGCAGGCGGGTGCCGCCTACGGTCGCCTCGCCGAGTTCCTCGAGCAGGAGCTCCTCCCCGCCGCGGGTGAGCGCGACGCCGTCGGTCGTGACCACTACGCGCTCCAGTCGCGCCGGTTCCTGGGCGCCGTGATCGACCTCGACGAGACGTACGAGTGGGGCATCGAGGAGCTCGCACGCATGGTCGCCGAGCAGGAGGCCACCGCGAAGGAGATCAAGCCCGGGGCATCCGTCGCCGAGGCGATCGCGTTCCTCGACGGCGACGCGAGCCGCAAGCTGCACGGCACCGACGCCCTGCAGCGGTGGATGCAGGAGACGAGCGACCGTGCGGTCGCCGAGCTCGGGGCGACGCACTTCGACATCCCCGCCGAGATCCGCACGCTCGAGTGCCTGATCGCGCCCACGCAGGAGGGCGGCATCTACTACACGGGTCCGACCGACGACTTCAGCCGGCCGGGCCGCATGTGGTGGTCGGTGCCCGAGGGCGTGACCGAGTTCGACACGTGGCGCGAGCTGACGACGGTGTACCACGAGGGTGTGCCCGGGCACCACCTGCAGATCGGGCAGGCGGTCATGAACCGCCGCAAGCTCAACACGTGGCGCCGCCAGCTGGCCGGCACCTCCGGTCACGCGGAAGGGTGGGCCCTCTACGCCGAGCGGCTCATGGAAGACCTCGGCTACCTCGACGACCCGGCCGACCGCCTCGGCATGCTCGACGGGCAGCGCATGCGCGCGGCGCGGGTGGTGCTCGACATCGGCGTGCACCTCGGCAAGCAGCGGCCCGACGGCGAGGGACCGTGGACGGGGGAGTACGCCTTCGAGTTCCTCGGCCGGAACGTCAACATGAATGAGGGCTTCGTGCGCTTCGAGGTGAACCGCTACCTCGGCTGGCCGGGCCAGGCGCCCTCGTACAAGGTCGGCCAGCGAATCTGGGAGCAGTTGCGCGACGAGCTGCGGCGTCGCGAGGGCGAGGCCTTCGACATCCGCGAGTTCCATCGCCGTGCGCTCGACCTGGGCGGCGTCGGGCTCGACACGCTCCGTCGCGCACTGCTCGGCTGACCCGACGCCTTCGCTGCCTAGACTGCCGTCGTGCGTCGAGTCCATCGCCACGGCAGGGCGTCGTGGCCGCGACTGCTCCTCTCGCAGTTCAGCAGTCCGATCATGCTCATCCTCATCGTGGCGACGATCATCTCGATGCTGGTGGGCGACCCCACCGACGGATCCATCATCATCGCGATCCTCTTGGCGAGCGGAATCCTCGGCTTCACGCAGGAGTTCCGCGCCAACAACGACGTCGCGGCCCTCCTCGCGCGGGTCGAGGTGAAGGTGCCCGTGATCCGCGGCGGCCGCGAGATCGACGTCCCCGTGGCGGAGGTCGTCCCCGGCGACCTCGTGCAGCTCGGCGCGGGGGCGTCGTGCCGGCCGACTGCCGACTCCTTGAGTGCGAGAACCTGCTCGTCGACGAGTCGACGCTCACGGGGGAGTCGTTCCCGGCCGAGAAGGATGCCGCGCTTCCGGTGCCACCCGACGCCGCGCTGACCGATCGCGCCAACTCCGTGTTCCTCGGCACCCATGTCGTGAGTGGCACCGGCCGCGCCGTCGCGGTGCTCGCCGAGCGCGACACCGAGTTCGGCGCGGTCTCGTCGGAACTCGAGAAGAAGCGCGTGACCACGGCGTTCACGCGAGGCTCCACCCGCTTCGGCGTGCTCCTCATCTGGGTCATGGTGGTGCTGACGGCCTTCATCTTCGTGGTGAACACGATCTTCGGCCGGCCGCTCCTCGAGTCGCTGCTCTTCTCGCTCGCCCTCGCGGTGGGGCTCAGCCCGCAGATGCTGCCCGCGATCATCTCGGTGAGCCTGTCGACGGGCGCCCGGCGCATGGCGCGACAGCAGGTCATCGTGAAGCGGCTCGATGCCATCGAGGACCTCGGCGCCCTGACCGTGCTCTGCACGGACAAGACCGGCACGCTCACCGAGAGCTCCGTGGAGCTCACGCCTTCGACCTCGATGGCCGCGACAGCGACCTGGTGCTGCAGCTCGTGAGCCTCAACGCCGGATTGCAGCATGGCTTCCCGAACCCGCTCGACCTGGCGATCCTCGCGCGCCGGGCGCCCCAGCAGGGTGTCGACGCGCTCGACGAGGTGCCGTACGACTTCGGTCGCCGACGACTCTCGGTGCTCGTGCGCCTCGACGACGCGCCGACCCTGATCGTGAAGGGCGCGTTCGAGGGCGTGCTCTCCGTGTGCGACAGGGCCGTCGTCGCCGGCGCCACGGTGTCGATCGACACGGTGCGCCCGGCACTGGCCGAACGGTTCGCCGAGCTCAGTGCTGAAGGACTCCGCGTGCTCGCGGTGGCGATCCGGGTGTTCCACGGTCCGGTGCCGTGCTCACTCCCGCCGACGAATCCGGTCTCGCGCTCATGGGGATCCTCGCGTTCCGCGACCCGGCGAAGGCGGACGCCGCCGCCTCGATCGCGGCGCTCGAGGCGATGGGCGTGTCCGTTCGGCTCATCACCGGCGACGACCGTCTCGTCGCGGCCGCCGTCGGTCGCTCGTGGGGCTCGAGACCCCGCGTGTGCTGACCGGACCCGAGACCGTCGGGCTCGATGACGCGGCGCTCGTCACCCACGTGCAGGACGTCGTCGTCTTCGCCGAGGTCGAGCCGCTGCAGAAGCGCCGCATCCTGACGGCGCTGCGGGCGGACGGCGAGACCGTCGGATACCTCGGTGACGGCATCAACGACGCGCCGGCGCTGCACGCGGCCGACGTCGGCATCTCGGTCGACACCGCCGTCGACGTCGCCAAGCAGGCCGCGGCCGTCGTGCTGCTGGCGAAGAGCCTCGCGGTGCTGGCCGACGGAATCCAGTTTGGCCGTGCCACCTTCGCGAACACGCTCAAGTACGTGCGGGTGACCACGAGCGCGAACTTCGGCAACATGCTCTCGATGGCGGTCGCGAGCCTGTTCCTCTCGTTCCTGCCGCTCCTGCCGCGCCAGATCCTGCTCCTCAACTTCCTCAGCGACATCCCGGCCACCACGATCGCGACCGACCGCGTCGACCCTGAACGGGTCCACGAGCCCGGCCGATGGGATCTTCGCGGCATCCGGAACTTCATGGTCGTCTTCGGCCTGCTCTCGACCGTGTTCGACCTCGCCACGTTCGGCCTGCTGCTCTGGGTGTTCCAAGCCGGCCAGGACTTGTTTCGCAGTTCATGGTTCATCGAGTCGACCCTGACCGAGCTCGTCGTGCTGCTCTCGCTGCGCACCGGCCGCCCCGTGTTCCGCTCGCGGCCGGGATCGGCGCTGCTCTGGGCGAGCGTCGCCATGGCCGTGACGACCATCGTCCTGCCCTACGTCCCGCCACTTGCGACGCCGCTCGGGCTGGTCCCGGTGCCGTGGCCCATCCTCGCGTCGCTGTTCGGGCTCACCGCCGTGTATCTGCTTGCGAACGAGGCGCTGAAGCGACGCTTCCTGCAGGTGCGGTCTGCGCGGTTGCCGGAGTCTCCGGCGTTCGGCTAGGATGGAGCGTCACTCGTCTGACGTCCCTGTCCGCATGCCCATCGCGGAACCAACACAACTCTCTACCGACGCGATGGGCTCGATTCTGTCCTTTACGGAGCATTCACTACATGACAACCGCAACGACCAAGGCGCCAAAGCAGGTCGCGATCAACGACATCGGATCTGCTGACGATTTCCTCGCCGCGGTCGAGAAGACTTTGAAGTTCTTCAACGACGGCGACCTCATCGAGGGTACCGTCGTGAAGATCGACCGCGACGAGGTCCTCCTCGACGTCGGCTACAAGACCGAGGGCGTCATCCCCTCGCGTGAGCTTTCCATCAAGCACGACATCGACCCCAGCGAGGTCGTCGGCGTCGGCGACACCGTCGAGGCGCTCGTCCTCCAGAAGGAGGACAAGGAAGGCCGCCTCATCCTGTCGAAGAAGCGCGCCCAGTACGAGCGCGCCTGGGGCGACGTGGAGAAGATCAAGGAAGCCGACGGCGTCGTGACCGGCACGGTGATCGAGGTCGTCAAGGGCGGCCTGATCGTCGACATCGGCCTCCGCGGCTTCCTGCCCGCCTCGCTCATCGAGCTCCGCCGCGTGCGCGACCTCACGCCGTACCTCGGCCAGGAGATCGAGGCGAAGATCCTCGAGCTCGACAAGAACCGCAACAACGTCGTGCTCTCGCGCCGCGCGCTCCTCGAGCAGACGCAGTCCGAGTCGCGTTCGACGTTCCTCGCGAACCTCCACCCGGGACAGATCCGCAAGGGTGTCATCTCGTCGATCGTCAACTTCGGTGCGTTCGTCGACCTGGGTGGCGTCGACGGTCTCGTCCACGTCTCCGAGCTCTCGTGGAAGCACATCGAGCACGCCTCCGAGGTCGTCGAGGTCGGTCAGGAGGTCACCGTCGAGGTGCTCTCCGTCGAACTCGACCGCGAGCGCGTCTCGCTGTCGCTCAAGGCGACGCAGGAGGACCCGTGGCAGGTCTTCGCTCGCACCCACGCGATCGGTCAGGTCGCCCCGGGTAAGGTCACGAAGCTCGTTCCGTTCGGTGCGTTCGTCCGCGTGGCCGACGGCATCGAGGGCCTCGTGCACATCTCGGAGCTGTCGGGCAAGCACGTCGAGCTCGCAGAGCAGGTCGTGTCGGTCGGCGAGGAGGTCTTCGTCAAGGTCATCGACATCGATCTCGAGCGTCGCCGCATCTCGCTCTCGCTCAAGCAGGCCAACGAGGGAGTCGACCCGGAGGGCACCGAGTTCGACCCGGCGCTCTACGGCATGCTCACCGAGTACGACGAGCAGGGCAACTACAAGTACCCCGAGGGCTTCGACCCCGAGACCAACGAGTGGCGCGAGGGCTTCGAGGCCCAGCGCGAGAAGTGGGAGCAGGACTACGCTGCCGCCCAGGCTCGCTGGGAGGCGCACAAGAAGCAGGTCGCCCAGGCGAACGCAGCCGCGGTCGCCGACGATTCGTTTCCGGCCGGTGCCTCGTTCTCGAGCGACTCGTCCGGCACGGGCACCCTTGCCGACGACGCGTCGCTCGCGGCGCTGCGTGAGAAGCTCTCGAGCAACTGACGCGCGTACGATCCGCGAACCGGAAGGCCGGTCCCCTCGGGGGCCGGCCTCCCGGCGTTTCGAGCCGGCTACCCGGTAGTCGGCGGATGCCCCACTCGCACGCGGCGCGCGCGACGCCGTCGTACGAGCATGACCACGAGGATCGCCATGAGCACAACGGCGAGCAGCACGAGCACGGGTGCGAGCAGTGCGGCGAACGCGAGCGTGATGCTGCCGGCGTCCTCTGCCGCGCTCGCGACCGGAGCGCCGAGACCGCCGGTCGCGGCGCTGACGATCGGGCGCGCCGCGGCCTTGGCCAGGTGCATCCCGAGCGCGAGCACCACGCCGACCGCCACGGGCACCCACTGCTGCGTGGTGAAGAAGGTCTCGGGATCGGTCACGGCGACCGTCGAGGCGTCCACTCCCGACCCGAACGCGATGCCGCCAGCGGTCGGCCGGATGAAGGTCTGCACGACGTCGTTGACCGAGTCCAGCCCCGGGATCTTGTCGGCGACGAACTCGAGCACCAGCAGCACCGTGAGGATGAGCAGCACCCACTCGTTCGAGAGCCAGGCCCACGCCGGGGGCAGCTCGACGAGTCCCGTGAACCGGTCGAGGGCGCCGATCACGACGAGCGGGACCCACGCGTTGAGGCCGGCCGCGAGCGCCAGCCCGGTTCCGGTCAGCAGTTCGAGCACCTGACACCTCCCGGCCGCCTGCGGACTTCGGTCGACTTTCGCATGGATATAGTGAGGGCGTGTATCTGATCGGCCTCACGGGCGGAATCGCCTCAGGCAAGTCCACCGTCGCGAGACGGCTCGTCGAGCACGGTGCGGTGCACATCGATGCCGATGAGCTTGCGCGTCGCGTCGTGGAGCCCGGCAAGCCCGCGCTCGCTCGGATCATCGAGGAGTTCGGCTCCGAGGTGCTCAGGCGCGACGGCACGCTCGACCGGGCGAAGCTCGGTGGGATCGTGTTCGGCGACGAGGCCGCACGCGCGAAGCTCAACGCGATCGTGCACCCGGCCGTCCGCGCGCTCACCGCGAAACTCATCGAGCGCGCCGTCGCCGAGGAACCCGATGCGGTGGTCGTGTACGACGTGCCGCTGCTCGTAGAGGCATCCGTACCCGATGACCTCCGGTTCGACCTCATCGTGGTGACGAATGCGCCCCGGCGCACCCAGGTGAAGCGCCTCGTCGAGGAGCGCGGATTCGACCCCATCCAGGCCGAGGCCAGGGTGGACGCGCAGGTCGGCAACACGGAGCGCCTGGCTGTCGCCGACGTCGTGATCGACACCGACGGATCGATGGCGCACACCATGAGTCAGACCGACGCGCTGTGGCATCGGATCCGCCAGGAGCGCTCTCGGGCCTGAACCGCGATCGGCCGCACGCGGCGTGCCGGACGCCCCGGTCGCCCGGCCGCGGTCCGTCCCGCTGACCGTCGTCTCGCGCTCGTGTCGCCGCCTCGACGCGCAGCCGTGCGACCTCCTCGACCTCGACCGCGGTGACGGGCGATCCGGTGACCGGGGCCGTCACCATGGCCCCGCTCGCGAGGATCCAGAGCCGTGACAACCCGGTTCAGAATTCAGGAGCGGTCCCGTGCGTGGAGAGGATCCTGCGATCAAGCGGCGGTTCTCGCGGCCGGCCCTCCGGACGGACGGTGCGCTCCCGTCCGGGCCCGATGTCGGCGGGCGAACCTACACTGGAAGGCATGCAGGCCACACGATCCGTCCGCCCGTTCGAGGTGGTGAGCGAGTACCGGCCGAGCGGCGACCAGCCCACCGCGATCGCGGAGCTCGCCGGGCGAATCAACGCCGGTGAGACCGACGTCGTGCTGCTCGGTGCGACCGGAACGGGCAAGTCGGCCAGCACGGCCTGGCTCATCGAGCAGGTGCAGCGACCCACGCTCGTGCTCGCGCACAACAAGACCCTCGCGGCGCAGCTGGCGACCGAGTTCCGCGAGCTCATGCCGAACAACGCCGTCGAGTACTTCGTCTCGTACTACGACTACTACCAGCCCGAGGCGTACGTGCCGCAGACCGACACCTTCATCGAGAAGGACTCGTCGATCAACGCTGAGGTCGAACGGCTGCGGCACTCCACGACGAACTCCCTGCTCAGCCGCCGAGACGTGGTCGTCGTCTCCACGGTCTCGTGCATCTACGGCCTCGGTACGCCCGAGGAGTACCTCGCCGCGATGATGCCGCTCCAGCTGGGGCAGCGCGTCGATCGCGACTGGCTGATCCGCAAGTTCGTGTCGATGCAGTACCAGCGCAACGACGTCGACTTCTCCCGCGGCACGTTCCGGGTGCGGGGCGACACGATCGAGATCATCCCGATCTACGAGGAGCTCGCCATCCGCATCGAGATGTTCGGCGACGAGATCGAGGCGCTGTACTCGCTGCATCCGCTCACCGGGCAGGTGGTGGCGAAACTCGATGCGGTGCCCGTGTTCCCCGGGTCGCATTATGTCGCCAGCACCGACGTGATGCAGCGCGCCATCGGCACCATCCGCGTCGAGCTCGAGGAGCGCCTCGCCGAACTCGAGCGCGAGGGCAAGCTCCTCGAGGCCCAGCGGCTCCGCATGCGCACGACGTTCGACCTCGAGATGATGGAGCAGATCGGCTTCTGCTCGGGCATCGAGAACTACTCGCGGCACATCGACGGCCGGGCGCCGGGCCAGGCGCCGCACTGCCTCATCGACTACTTCGCCGACGACTTCCTCGTCGTCATCGACGAGTCGCATGTCACGGTGCCCCAGATCGGCGCGATGTACGAGGGGGATTCCTCGCGCAAGCGCACGCTCGTCGAGCACGGGTTCCGGCTCCCGAGCGCCCTCGACAACCGCCCGCTCAAGTGGGACGAGTTCAAGGCCCGGGTGGGCCAGACGGTCTACCTGTCGGCGACCCCCGGACGCTACGAGATGGGCGTGGCCGACGGCGTGGTCGAGCAGATCATCCGCCCCACCGGACTCGTCGACCCGCAGATCGTGGTGAAGCCCTCGAAGGGGCAGATCGACGACCTCCTCGAGGAGATCCGCATCCGGGCGGAGCGCGACGAGCGCGTGCTCGTCACGACGCTCACGAAGCGCATGGCCGAGGAGCTCACCGACTTCCTCACCGAGGCGGGCGTGCGGGTGCGCTACCTGCACTCCGACGTCGACACGCTGCGACGCGTCGAGCTGCTCACCGAGCTCCGCGCCGGCGTCTACGACGTGCTCGTCGGCATCAACCTGTTGCGCGAGGGGCTTGACCTGCCCGAGGTGTCGCTCGTCGCCATCCTCGACGCCGACAAGGAGGGCTTCCTCCGTTCGTCGACCTCGCTCATCCAGACGATCGGCCGCGCCGCGCGCAACGTGTCGGGCGAGGTGCACATGTACGCCGACACCCTGACCGACTCGATGGCGGCGGCGATCGACGAGACCACGCGTCGCCGCGACAGGCAGCTCGAGTACAACCGCGCCAACGGCATCGACCCGCAACCGCTGCGCAAGCGGATCGCCGACATCACCGAGGTGCTCGCGCGCGAGGAGGCAGACACGGCGGAGTTCCTCGCCGGTCGCGACGGGCGCAAGAAGGCGCCCGTGCCGAACCTCCGCCGAGAGGGCATAGCGGCGGCCGGCGCGAACGACCTCGAGGAGCTCATCCGCGACCTCAACGAGCAGATGCTCGAGGCGGCCGGCGAGCTGAAGTTCGAGCTCGCCGCGCGCCTGCGCGACGAGGTATCCGAGCTCAAGCGAGAGCTCCGGCAGATGGAGAAGGCAGGGCATCTGGGCTGACGTGGATGCCGCGGGCCGACCGCCGCGGGCGGAGCGGGCCGGCACGAAACCGGCGGCCGGGGAATCGAACGTATGTTCGCTGAGAGCACGCGCCCTCACGGGGACCGTGTCGGTGGCCCTCTCTAGACTCGTAGGGTGCCAGTTTCACGTCTCGATGCCCACTCGCGCCTGAGTGTCCGCGGCGCCCGCGTGCACAACCTGCAGAACGTCGACGTCGAGATCCCGCGGGATGCGATGGTCGTGTTCACGGGCCTGTCGGGCTCGGGCAAGTCGTCGCTCGCGTTCGACACGATCTTCGCCGAGGGGCAGCGTCGATACGTCGAGTCGTTGTCGGCGTACGCACGTCAGTTCCTCGGCCAGGTCGACCGGCCAGACGTCGATTTCATCGAGGGCCTGAGCCCCGCGGTCTCGATCGACCAGAAGTCCACGAACCGCAACCCGCGGTCGACGGTCGGCACGATCACCGAGATCTACGACTACATGCGCCTGCTGTGGGCGCGCATCGGCATTCCGCACTGTCCCGTGTGCGGTGAGCGCATCCAGCGCCAGACGGTGCAGCAGATCGCCGACCAGCTCATGGAGTTGGCCGAGGGCACGCGGTACCAGGTGCTGAGCCCCGTCGTCTCGAAGAAGAAGGGCGAGTTCGTCGACCTGTTCCGCGAGCTGGCGGCCGGCGGGTACTCGCGCGCGATGGTCGACGGCGAGCTGATCCGGCTCGATGAGCCGCCCGTGCTCAAGAAGCAGGTGAAGCACGACATCTCGGTCGTGATCGACCGGCTCGTGGCCGGTCCCGACGTGCTCGGCCGGCTGACCGACTCGCTCGAGACGGCCCTGCGCCTCACCGACGGCCTCGTGCAGGTGAACCTCGTCGACGAATCCGGGCCCGATGCCTGGGCGACGTTCTCCGAGAAGCTCTCCTGCCCGAACCAGCACCCCATCCAGTTGACCGAGATCGAGCCGCGCACCTTCTCGTTCAACGCGCCGTTCGGCGCCTGCCCCGAGTGCTCCGGCCTCGGCACGCGCATGTCGGTCGATGAGGCGCTTCTCCTCGGCGACCCGTCGCTCAGCATCGCCGAGGGCGTCATCCTCCCGTGGACCTCGCAGGGCAAGAGCCTCTACAACTACTACGAGAAGCTGCTCGACGGCCTCGCCCGCGACCTCGGGTTCTCACTCGACACGCCGTGGGAGGAGCTCGACGAAGCGGCGCGCGACGCGGTGCTGCGCGGCGACAACTTCGAGGTCAAGGTGCGGTGGCGCAACCGCTACGGCCGCGAGATGAGCTACACCTCGGGCTTCGAGGGCGTGGTCCCGTACATCGAGCGCCAGTACGTGCAGGCCGAGACCGACGTGCAGCGCGCGCGCTGGGCGGAATACCTCCGCGAGGTGCCATGCCCCGTCTGCGGCGGCAAGCGGCTGAAGCCCGAGGTGCTCTCGGTGCTCATCCACGACCACAGCATCGCCGATGTCGGCGAGCTCAGCCTGACCGACGCCCGGGCGTTCATGGACCGGCTCGCACTCACCGACCGCGAGCAGGCGATCGGCGCCCAGGTGCTGCGCGAGATCAAGGTGCGGCTCGACTTCCTGATCCGGGTCGGCCTCAGTTACCTCGACCTCGCTCGTGCGGCCGGCACGCTCTCGGGCGGCGAGGCCCAGCGCATCCGGCTGGCGACCCAGATCGGCTCGGGCCTCACGGGCGTGCTGTACGTGCTCGACGAGCCCAGCATCGGCCTGCACCAGCGTGACAACCGCCGCCTGATCGACACGCTCGTCGCCCTCCGCGACCTCGGCAACACGCTCATCGTCGTCGAGCACGACGAGGACACCATCCGCACGGCCGACTGGATCGTCGACATCGGCCCCGGTGCAGGTGTCGACGGCGGCACCGTCGTGCACTCGGGGGGCTACGCCGAACTCTTGAAGAACACGCGTTCGCTCACGGGCGACTACCTGTCGGGTCGCAAGGCGATCGCGCTCCCGGCGCGTCGGCGCCCGATCGACCCGCAGCGCGTGATCTCGGTGCAGGGGGCGGAGGCCAACAACCTGCGCGGCATCGACGTCGACTTCCCGCTCGGCACGTTCACGGCCGTGACCGGCGTGAGCGGCTCCGGCAAGTCGTCGCTCGTGAACGACATCCTCTACCGGGTGCTCGCGAACCGCCTGAACGGTGCGCGCAAGGTGCCGGGCAGGCACCGCCGGGTCACCGGGCTCGAACACCTCGACAAGGTCGTGCACGTCGACCAGGCGCCCATCGGGCGCACCCCGCGGTCGAACCCGGCGACCTATACGGGCGTCTTCGACCGCATCCGCACGCTCTTCTCCGAGACCACCGAGGCGAAGGCGCGGGGCTACCTGCCCGGGCGCTTCAGCTTCAACGTCAAGGGCGGCCGCTGCGAGGCGTGCTCGGGCGACGGCACGATCAAGATCGAGATGAACTTCCTGCCCGATGTCTACGTCGCGTGCGAGGTCTGCGGCGGCAAGCGCTACAACCGCGAGACGCTGCAGGTGCACTACAAGGGCAAGAACATCGCCGAGGTGCTCGAGATGCCGATCAGCGAGGCGGCCGACTTCTTCGAGCCGATCTCCGCGATCCACCGGTACCTCAAGACGCTCGTCGACGTCGGTCTCGGCTACGTGCAGCTCGGCCAGAGCGCCACGACGCTCTCCGGCGGCGAGGCGCAGCGGGTGAAGCTCGCTACCGAGCTCCAGCGCCGGTCGAACGGCCGCAGCGTGTACGTGCTCGACGAGCCGACCACCGGTCTCCACTTCGAGGACGTCCGCAAGCTCCTGAAGGTGCTCGGCAAGCTCGTCGACAAGGGCAACACCGTGATCGTCATCGAGCACAGCCTCGACGTGATCAAGTCGGCCGACTGGATCATCGACCTCGGCCCCGAGGGCGGCTCCGGCGGCGGGCAGGTCGTCGCGACCGGCACGCCCGAGCAGGTCGCGCGCGTCACCGAGAGCCACACCGGATACTTCCTCCGCGAGATCTTCGACGCGGCATCCGTGCACGCCGAGGTCGCCAGCTGAGGCGATGAGCACAGCATTGCCGAAGAACGAGGGCGTCCCGTATCGCCCCAAGGCGGCGGAGATCCCCACCGCGCCGGGCGTCTACCGTTTCCGCGATGCCGAGCGACGCGTGCTCTACGTCGGCAAGGCGAAGAACCTGCGCGCGCGACTGTCGAACTACTTCGCGCCGCTGCACACCTTGCAGGAGCGCACGCGCCGCATGGTCACGAGCGCCGCGTCCGTCGAGTGGACCGTCGTCCGCACCGACGTCGAGGCGCTGAACCTCGAGATCACGTGGATCAACGAGCTGAAGCCCCCGTTCAACGTGCGGTTCAAGGACGACAAGTCCTACCCGTACCTCGTGGTGACGCTCGCCGACGAGGCGCCGCGCGCCATGGTGTCGCGCAAGCGGGGAATCCCAGGTGCCCGGTACTTCGGCCCGTATCCGAAGGTCTGGGCCGTGAACGAGACCCTCGACCTCCTCATCAAGCTGTTCCCGATCCGCACGTGCAAGGACAGCGACTACCGACGGGCGATGGCGTCGGGCAAGCCCTGTTTCGCCGGCCAGATCGGCCGCTGCTTCGGCCCGTGCTCGGGCCGGGTCACGATCGAGGAGCATCGCGCGAACGTCGACCGGTTCGTGGCCTTCATGCAGAACCAGGACCCGCGCATCCTGGACGACCTCGAGCACGAGATGCGCTCCGCGGCCGCGGTGCAGGACTACGAGACCGCGGCGCGGCGGCGCGACCAGCTGCAGGCCGCGCGGGCGTTCTTCGAGAAGAGCGCCATGGTGCTCGGCGACCGAGTCGACATCGACGTCTTCGGCGTGGAGCACGACGAGCTCGCCGCGGCGGTGCAGTTGTTCATCGTGCGGAGCGGCCGGGTTCGGGGGGTGCGCACGTGGACGGTCGACAAGGAACTCGACGTCCCGCTCGGCGAGCTCGTCGACTCGGTCGTGCAGAACGCGTACGTCGACGGGCTCAACCCGGCGCGCGAGGTCATCGTGCCCGAACTCCCCGACGACGCCGAGGCGCTCGAGACGTGGCTGGCGACGCTCGCCGGCCGCAAGGTGCGGCTCCGCGCTGCGCAGCGCGGTGACAAGGCGGCGCTGCTGCAGACCGCGACCCAGAACGCCAGGCAGTCGCTCATGCTCTACAAGACGCGGCGCAGCGCCGATTTCACGACGCGCTCGCGCGCCCTGGAGGACATCCAGGAGGCGCTCGGCATGGCCGACGCGCCGCTGCGCATCGAGTGCTTCGATGTGTCGCACCTGAGCGGCACCAACATCGTCGCCTCGATGGTCGTGTTCGAAGACGGACTGCCCCGCAAAGACGAGTACCGGCGCTTCACGATCCCGAACTCGAACGACGACACCGACTCGATCCACCAGGTGCTGACGCGGCGGCTCGCCTACCTTGCGCCGGGTCCGACCGTCGACCCGCCGTCGGCGGCCGGCGACACGGCGGCGGGCACCGACGACGCCCCCGCGGCGTCCGAGCGACGCAGGAAGTTCGCCTATCGCCCGAACCTCCTCGTGGTCGACGGCGGCCAGCCCCAGGTGGCCGCGGCCGCCCGCGCCCTCGAGGAGTCGGGGGTCGAGGGCATCTACCTCTGCGGCATCGCAAAGCGGCTCGAGGAGATCTGGACCCCCGACGCCGACTTCCCGGTGATCCTGCCGCGCAACAGCGACGCGCTCTTCCTGTTCCAGCGCGTGCGCGACGAGGCGCACCGGTTCGCGATCACGCACCAGCGCCAGCGGCGCAAGCGCGACATCGGCACCCTCCTCTCCGAGATCCCCGGCCTCGGTCCGGCGCGCGTGAAGGAGCTGCTCCGCCATTTCGGATCCGTGTCGCGGCTGCGCGCGGCCACCGAGTCCGAGATCGGCGAGGTCAAGGGCATCGGGCCGACGCTCGCGGCCACCGTGCACGGGCACCTGCGCGCCGACGGCGTGTCGGCGCCCCGGTAGGCTGGAGTGTCGACGCGCGGAAGGGGGCCCGAGACGATGGCAGCCGGGGCTGAGCAGCAACAGGAGGTGCTGATCGTCACCGGGATGTCGGGGGCGGGCCGCTCGACCGTCGGCAACGCCCTCGAGGACCTCGACTGGTACGTGGTCGACAACCTGCCGCCGCAGATGCTCCGCCCGCTCGTCGAACTCGTGGAGCGCGCGGGCACCTCGCTGCCGCGCATCGCCGCGGTCGTGGACGTGCGTGGTCGTGACTTCTTCTCGGAACTGCAGGAGATCATCCAAGCGCTCCGCACCGGTACCAACGTTCGGGTCGTCTTCCTCGATGCCACGGACGCGGTCCTCGTGCGCCGGTTCGAGTCGGTGCGTCGTCCGCACCCGCTGCAGGGGAACGGCACCATCCTCGACGGCATCGAGGCCGAGCGGATCCGCCTCGCGGAGCTCCGCGAGTCGAGCGACATGGTCATCGACACGTCCGACCTCAACATCCACCAACTCGCGACGCTCATCACCGAGACGTTCGCGGAGGAGGGGCGGGCCGGGCTCCAGGTGACCATCCTGAGCTTCGGCTTCAAGTACGGCCTGCCGGCCGACGCCGACCTCGTCGCCGACGCGCGATTCCTGCCGAACCCGTTCTGGATCCCCGAGCTCAGGCACCTGAGCGGCGAGGATGCCGCCGTGTCCGAGTACGTCCTGAGCCAGCCGGGAGCACACGAGTTCATCGACGCGTACGCGGCGGCGCTCGCGCCGGTGCTCGCGGGATACCAGCGTGAGAACAAGCGGCATGCGACGATCGCGATCGGCTGCACGGGTGGCAAGCACCGTTCGGTGGCGATCGTGCGGGAACTCGCGGAGCGGCTCGAGCAGCTGCCGGGCGTCGTGGTGAGCGTGAAGCACCGTGATCGGGGCCGGGAATGATCGGTTCGAGCCCCGACGACCTGACGCGATCGACGAAGGAGAGGGTGTGACGTGGCGCTGACGGGCGACGTGAAGGAGGAGCTCGCGCGGGTCGAGGTGTCCAAGACGAGCGTTCGGGCGGCCGAGCTCGCCTCGGTGCTCAGGTTCGCAGGCGGGTTGCACATCATCTCGGGGCGCATCGCCATCGAGGCCGAGCTCGACTCGCCGACCATCGCCCGGCGCGTGACGCGCGACCTCGGCGAGCTGTACGGCGTGCGACCGGATGTCTCGGTGATCTCGCCGTCGGGGATCCGCCGGTCGAACCAGTACCTCGTGCGCGTGCTCGACGGCGGCGAGACGCTCGCGCGGCAGACGGGCCTGCTCGATGCACGCCGGCGCCCGGTGCGGGGCCTGCCGAACAAGCTCACCACCGGCTCCCGCGATGACGTCGCCGCGGTGTGGCGGGGCGCGTTCCTCGCACACGGCAGCCTCACCGATCCGGGCCGTTCCGCGGCCCTCGAGGTCACGTGCCCGGGCAACGAGACGGCGATGGCACTCGTCGGCGCCGCCGGCCGACTCGGCATCTCGGCGAAGGCCCGCGAGGTGCGCGGCGTGCACCGCGTCGTCATCCGCGACGGCGAGGCGATCAGCGCGATGCTCGCACTCATGGGCGCCACCGAGACGGTGCGCAACTGGGAGGAGCTGCGCCAGCGACGCGAGGTGCGGGCCACCGCCAACCGCCTCGTCAACTTCGACGACGCCAATCTCCGCCGTTCCGCGCAGGCCGCCGTCGCGGCGTGCGCGCGCGTCGAACGCGCGATGGAGCTCCTCGGCGACGACATCCCCGAGCACCTGCGCTACGCCGGCGAACTCCGCCTCGCGCACCGCGATTCGAGCCTCGACGAGCTCGGCCACCACGCTGACCCGCCCATGACGAAGGACGCCGTCGCCGGGCGCATCCGCCGCCTGCTCGCGATGGCCGACAGGCGTGCGGTCGAGCTGGGCGTACCCGGCACTGAGGCCAGCCTGCCGCCCGACCTCGACGACGTCTGACCAGGGGCTGCGCGCACGCGGATGCCGTGGCATCCGCTGTTCGTCGTGGGCCGCGTCAACCCCGGTCGTCGTTCCCGGCCCGGGCATAGACTCGAGGATGCAGCCGCGGAACGCCGGGCAGGAGCCCGGAATGCCCGGTATCTGACAAGGAGAAGCAATGGCCGACTACACCCTCCCGGATCTGCCCTACGACTACTCGGCGCTCCAGCCCGCGATCAGCGGCACGATCATGGAACTGCACCACTCGAAGCACCACCAGGCGTACGTGACCGGCGCGAACACCGCCCTCGAGCAGCTCGCCGAGGCGCGCGACTCGGGCAACCTCGCCAACGTCAACAAGCTCGAGAAGGACCTCGCGTTCAACCTCGGCGGCCACGTCAACCACTCGATCTTCTGGACCAACCTCTCGCCCGACGGCGGCGACAAGCCCACCGGCGACCTCTCGTCGGCGATCGAAGACCAGTTCGGGTCGTTCGACAAGTTCCAGGCGCACTTCACGGCGACCGCGCTCGGCGTGCAGGGCTCGGGATGGGCCGTGCTCGCCTGGGACTCGATCGGGCAGCGCCTCCTCGTCGTCCAGTTCTTCGACCAGCAGGCGAACATGCCGGCGGGCATCGTGCCGCTCCTCATGCTCGACGTGTGGGAGCACGCGTACTACCTCGATTACAAGAACGTCCGCGCCGATTACGTGAAGGCGTTCTGGAGCATCGCGAACTGGGAGAACGTCCAGCAGCGCCTCACGACCGCGCGCGAGAAGACCTCAGGGCTGCTGCTACTGTCATAGCGGTTGGTGTCCCCGGACGCTGTCCGGGGACCCCTGCCGTCCGATCAGTACCCGTGCAAACGCGCTCTCGCGCTCGTTGAACAGGAGACTTCCGTGTCCGTGAAGATCGGCATCAACGGCTTCGGCCGAATCGGCCGCAACTACTTCCGCGCCGCGCTCGCGCAGGGCGCCGACCTCGAGGTCGTCGCGGTGAACGACCTCACCGACAACAAGACGCTCGCCCACCTGTTGGAGTTCGACTCGGTGACCGGGCGCATCGACGCCACGGTCGACTACGACGACGAG
Organism: Agromyces bauzanensis; assembly: GCF_014645655.1. Lineage (GTDB taxonomy): Bacteria > Actinomycetota > Actinomycetes > Actinomycetales > Microbacteriaceae > Agromyces > Agromyces bauzanensis. Next base: position 121,458 of record NZ_BMMD01000004.1, read on the forward strand.
CACATCATCGTCGGCGGCACGGCCATCAGGGCGTTCGCGGAGCGCGATCCGGCGAACCTGCCGTGGGGCGAGCTCGGCGTGGATATCGTGATCGAGTCCACTGGGTTCTTCACGAAGGCCGCCGACGCGCGCAAGCACCTCCAGGCGGGCGCGAAGAAGGTCCTCATCTCGGCTCCGGCGACCGATGAGGATGCGACGTTCGTCATGGGCGTCAACGAGCAGACGTACGACCCCGAGAAGCACCACATCATCTCGAACGCCTCGTGCACCACCAACTGCCTGGCGCCCCTCGCGAAGGTCTTCAACGACGCGTTCGGCATCGAGCGCGGCCTGATGACCACGGTGCACGCGTACACCGCCGACCAGAACCTCCAGGACGGCCCGCACAAGGACCTCCGCCGTGCCCGCGCCGCGGCGATCAACATCGTCCCCACCTCCACGGGCGCCGCGAAGGCCATCGGCCTCGTGCTCCCCGAACTGGTCGGCAAGCTCGACGGTTTCGCGCTGCGCGTGCCCGTTCCCACCGGCTCGATCACCGACCTCACCGTGACGTCGTCGCGTCCGGTGACGGTCGACGAGGTGAAGGCCGCCTACAAGGCGGCCGCGGAGGGCCCGCTCAAGGGCATCCTGAAGTACAGCGAGGACGAGCTCGTGTCGAGCGACATCGTCTCCGACCCCTACTCCTGTATCTTCGACTCCGGGCTCACCCGCGTGATCGGCGACCAGGTGAAGCTGTCGGGGTGGTACGACAACGAGTGGGGTTACTCCAACCGCCTCGTCGACCTGACCGAATACGTGGCCGAGCGCCTCTGAAACGAGTGAATGTGACCCTGCGAACGATCGAGTCCCTCGGTCCGCTCGCCGGCAGGCGCGTCGTCGTCCGTTGCGACCTCAATGTCCCTCTGCAGGGCGAGGTCATCACGGACGACGGGCGTGTGCGGGCGTCGGTGCCGACCATCCGGGCCCTCACGGGCGGGCGGGCCCGCGTGATCGTGGTCTCCCATCTGGGCCGCCCCGAAGGCGCGCCCGACCCGAAGTACAGCCTCGCACCCGTGGCGAGCCGCCTCGGCGAGCTGCTCGACGCCCCCGTCGCCTTCGCGACCGACACGGTCGGTGCGGATGCCGCGGCCAAGGTCGCCGCGCTCGGCGACGGCGAGGTGCTCGTGCTCGAGAACCTCCGCTTCAACCCGGGGGAGACCTCGAAGAACGAGGCCGAGCGCACGGCGTTCGCGGGCGAGCTGGCAGGCTTCGCCGACGCGGTCGTCTCCGACGGATTCGGCGTGGTGCATCGCAAGCAGGCGAGCGTGTACGAGCTCGAGGAACTCCGGCCCAGCGCGGCAGGGCTCCTCATCGCCTCGGAGCTCGACGTGCTCGACCGGCTCACGGAGTCGCCCGAGCGGCCGTACACGGTCGTGCTCGGGGGGTCGAAGGTGTCGGACAAGCTCGGCGTGATCGCGCACCTCCTGCCCCGCGTCGACACGCTGCTGATCGGCGGCGGCATGCTGTTCACATTCTTCGCCGCCCGGGGCCACAAGGTGGCGTCGAGCCTCCTCGAGGCCGACCAGATCGACACCGTGAAGGGCTACCTCGCCCAGGCGGAGGAGCGCGGCGTGTCGATCGTGCTGCCGACCGACGTGGTCGTCGCCGCCTCGTTCTCGGCCGACGCCGAGCATGTCGTCGCGCCGGCCGACGCCATCGAGGACACGCCGTTCGGGACATCCGGACTCGGCCTGGACATCGGCCCCGCGACGGCGGCCGCGTTCGCCGCCCGCATCCGCGAGTCGAAGACGGTCTTCTGGAACGGTCCCATGGGGGTGTTCGAGCTCGCACCGTTCGCCGAAGGCACGCGTGTGGTGGCCGAGGCGCTCACGGAGGTCGACGGGCTCAGCGTCGTCGGCGGCGGCGACTCCGCTGCGGCCGTTCGACAGCTCGGCTTCCCCGACAAGGCATTCGGACACATCTCGACGGGCGGAGGCGCGAGCCTCGAGTTCCTCGAGGGCAAGAAGCTCCCCGGACTGGAGGTCCTCGGATGGCAGTGACCCTTCGACCGCCTCAGGGCGGCGCACGTATCCCGTTCATCGCCGGCAACTGGAAGATGAACCTCGACCACCTGCAGGCGATCGCATTCGTGCAGAAGCTCGCCTGGGCGCTCGCCGACGCGAAGCACGACTTCGCCGATGCGGAGGTGGCCGTGTTCCCGCCGTTCACCGATCTGCGGTCGGTGCAGACGCTCGTGACGGCCGACTCTCTCCCCATCGGGTACGGCGCGCAGGATGTCTCGGCCCACGACTCAGGCGCCTACACGGGCGAGATCTCGGGGGCGTTCCTGGCGCAGCTCGACTGCGCCTACGCGATCATCGGGCACTCCGAGCGGCGTACGCTGCACGGCGAGACCGACGCCGACGTCAACTCGAAGGTGCTCGCCGCGCACCGCCACGGGATCGTGCCCGTCGTCTGCGTGGGGGAGACCGCGGACGACCTCGAGGCGCACGGCCCGAGCGCCGTGCCCGTCGCGCAGCTGCGTGCCGCACTCGACGGCGTCGACGGCTCCAAGGGACTCGTCGTCGCCTACGAGCCCGTCTGGGCGATCGGCTCCGGGCAGGCGGCGATCCCCGAGCAGGCCGAGCAGGTGTGCGCCGCGCTTCGCGCCCTCATCGGCGAGCTGCTCGGCGACGAGGCGGCCACCGCGACGCGCATCCTCTACGGCGGCTCGGTGACGGCGGCGAACATCGCGTCGTTCCTCAGGGAGCCGAACGTCGACGGCGCCCTCGTCGGCGGTGCGAGCCTCGACATCGACGAGTTCTCGAGCATCGTCCGGTTCAAGAAGCACGTCGGCACGTGACATCCTGCCGCCGCCTGCGGACTTCGTTCCGTGGTCGGCGGTGCACGTCCCGTTATACTGATTGACGGCTCGACCCACTGCGTCGTGCCCGGAAAGGTTCACCGTGGAGATTCTCCAGGTCGTCCTGCAGGTGCTGCTCGGTCTCACGAGCCTCCTGCTGACGCTGCTCATCCTGCTGCACAAGGGCCGCGGCGGCGGTCTGTCCGACATGTTCGGCGGCGGCGTCACCTCGAGCCTCGGCGCGTCCGGTGTCGCCGAGCGCAACCTCAACCGCATCACGATCATCCTCGGACTCGTATGGGTGACGTGCATCGTGCTGCTCGGCCTCATCACCAAGTTCGACGCCGGAATCTGACGGGGGAGTCATGGCATCGGGAAACAGCGCCATCCGGGGCTCGCGCGTGGGCGCGGGCCCGATGGGCGAACAGGACCGCGGCTTCCACGCCGACCGCGTCGCGGTGAGCTACTGGGACGCCCAGGGCAACGAGACCGTGCGCCACTTCGCGGCGAACCTCCCCGAGGAGGAGATCCCCGACATCATCGACAGCCCATCGACAGGCATGCCGGCCGGCCGCGACAAGGAGAACCCGCCGTCGGTGTCGAAGCTCGAGCCGTACAAGACGCACCTCGCGTACGTGAAGGAGCGGCGCACCGACGAAGAGGCTGCAGCCCTGCTCGAGGAGGCGCTCACGCAGCTTCGCGCCCGCCGCGGACAGGCCGCGCCACAGGACTGACGTCCGAGACCACGAACGTGAGGGGGCCAGCCGGTGGGCTGGCCCCCTCCTCGTCGGCCCGACGGCGTCGTGGTCCGACTCCGCGATCAGTAATCGCGCGAGATGAGCGCCTCAGGCACCTCGGCGGCCGCATCCGCGTCGACGAAGAACACCGTGCGACGGCGCCCCTTGATCCCGGCGACCGGCACCTCGTCGCGACTCGCACCGGCAAGGGCGAGGCCGAGCGCCGAGGCCTTGTCGGCGCCGGCGAGCACGAGCCACACGCGCTGCGAGGAGTTGATCACCGGGCGCGTCAGGCTGAGGCGCTCGGGCGGCGGCTTGGGCGAGTTCCGCACGGCGATGACGGTGCGATCGGTCACCCGGATGCCCGAGCGGTGCGGGAACAGCGAGGCGATGTGCCCGTCGGGGCCGACGCCGAGGAAGGTGATGTCGAAGATGGGATGCGGCAGCCCGTCGACGCCGTGCGTCGACAGCTCTGCCGCGGCGGAGGCGGCGGCCTCGTCGAGCGAGAGCCCGGAATCCGATGCCGGGAACGGGTGCACGTTCTCGGCAGGCAGGTCGAGGTCGTCGAGCAGCGCCTCCTGCGCCTGCCGGTCGTTGCGTTCGCCGTCGCCGGCCGGCACCCAGCGCTCGTCGCCCCACCAGAAGTGCACGCGCGACCAGTCGATCGACGTGCGCGCCGGTGACGCGGCCACTGCCTCGAGCATCGCGGATCCCATGGATCCACCGGTGAGCACGACGTGAGCCACCGCCTGCGCGTCGAGGATGTCGAGCATCTTCGTGATGAACCGCGCGGCGACGGAACTCGCCAACGACGCCTTGTCGGGATGTACGAGCACGCGTCGTTCATTCGTCATGCATGGACTCCTTCGGCCTCCCTGGCATCCAGGAGCGCGATGCCCCTCGTGATCACTTCACCGTACAACTCGTCGGGGTCGAGACGGCGGAGCTCGTCCGCGAGGCAGTCGCGGAGGCTGCGACGGGGCAGCGCCACGTCATGCACGGGTTGGCCGGGCTGGCGCAGCGTGGCGACGCCGGGCACGTCGCGCACCAGCTCGATCGTGCCGCCGGGGCGATCGAGCCGGACGCCGTGGATGCCGTGCGATCCGGACTCGATGCCGGTCAGCACGCAGGTGCTGGGCGCGTCGAGCTGCAGTCGGAGCCACGCTGCCAGCAGCGTCGTGGACGGCGAGTCGATCGCGCCCGTCACGGTGACGCCGACGACCGGCTCGTACGGGGGCTGGTCGAGCACCGCGGCGAGCTGCGCCCGCCACAGCGTGAGTCGCGTCCACGCGAAGTCGGCGTCGCCGGGGTGGTAGCTCGTCGCGAGGGCGTGCAACGCCGCCTGCGGGTCGGCCTGGGTCGAGGCATCCGTGATCCTGCGGTGCGCGATGCGACCGAGCGGCGCCTCCGCGGGAACACCCGGCGCCATGCCCGGCCACCAGGTGACGACCGGGGCATCCGGCAGCAGGAGGCCCATGACGAGGCTCTCCTCGTCGAGCGCTGCGTCGCCGCACGCGCGCAGCACGATCACCTCGCTCGCGCCCGCGTCGCCGCCGACGCGGATCTCCGCGTCGAGTCGCGACGGCGTGCGCGGAGCCTCGTCGGGGTCGCTGGAGATCACGATGACGCGCATCGGATGCTCCCTCGACGCGTCGTTCGCAGCCTCGATCGCCTCCTCCTCGCCCCCCGGTGCGGTGGCGATCACCAGGGTCAGCACGCGCCCGAGGGCGACGACGCCGCCCTCCTCGCGGACCTTCACGAGCGTCTTCGAGATCTGGCTCGTGGTGGTGTCGGGCAGGTCGACGATCATGGGCGCCTCCAGGTCCGTCCGTCGCGGGCGAGCAGTTCGTCCGCCGACGCGGGCCCCCAGGTACCGGGCCGGTACTGCTCGGGCCGGCCCTGGGTGGCCCAGAATTCCTCGATGGGATCGAGGATCTTCCAGGAGAGTTCGACCTCCTCCTGACGGGGGAAGAGCGGCGGGTCGCCGAGCAGCACGTCCAGGATGAGCCGCTCGTACGCCTCGGGACTCGCCTCGGTGAAGGCGTGCCCATATCCGAAGTCCATGGTGACGTCGCGCACCTGCATGCCGGCGCCCGGCACCTTCGATCCGAAGCGGATCGTGACGCCCTCGTCGGGCTGCACGCGGATCACGAGCGCGTTCTGGCCGAGCTCGGAGGTCTGGCTGTCGGCGAACACCTGCTGCGGCGCCCGCTTGAACACGACCGCGATCTCGGTCACGCGGCGGCCGAGTCGCTTTCCCGCGCGCAGGTAGAACGGCACGCCGGCCCAGCGCCGGGTGCCGATCGTGAGCTTCATCGCGGCGTACGTCTCGGTGGTGGACCGGGGGTTCATGCCGTCCTCGTCGAGGAAGCCGACGACCTCCTCACCGCCCTGCCAACCGCCGGAGTACTGCCCGCGGGCGGTGCCGGCGGCGAGGTCACCGGGCAGCCGCACGGCGGCCAGGATCTTCTCCTTCTCGGCGCGCAGGTCGCCGGCCTTGAAGGAGATCGGCTCCTCCATGGCCGTGAGGGCGAGCAGCTGGAGCAGGTGGTTCTGGATGACGTCGCGCGCAGCGCCGATCCCGTCGTAGTAGCCCGCGCGGCCACCGACGCCGATGTCCTCGGCCATCGTGATCTGCACGTGGTCGACGTGGTTGGCGTTCCAGATGGGCTCGTAGAGTTGGTTCGCGAAGCGCAGCGCCAGGATGTTCTGCACCGTCTCCTTGCCGAGGTAGTGGTCGATACGGAACACCGAGTCGGGCGGGAACACCGAGGCGACGACGTCGTTCAGTTCCCGCGCCGACTGCAGGTCGGACCCGAACGGCTTCTCGATGACCACCCGACGCCACTGGTCGTCCCGCTGTCCGGTGAGTCCCGACCGCTTCAGCTGCTCGGTGACGAGCGGGAACGACTTCGGCGGGATCGACAGGTAGAACGCGTGGTTGCCCATGGTGCCGCGCTTCCGGTCGAGCTCCTCGACGACGCCGCGGAGCCGGTCGAACGCCGCGTCGTCGTCGAAGTCGCCCTGCACGAACCGGATGCCGCGGGCCAGCTGCTTCCAGACGTCCTCACGGAACTCGGTGCGCGCGTACTGCCTGACCGAGTCGTGGACGACCTGCTCGAAGTCCTCGTCGGCCCAGTCCCGCCGCGCGAAGCCGACGAGCGCGAAGCCGGGCGGCAGCAGCCCACGATTGGCGAGATCGTAGACCGCGGGCATGAGCTTCTTGCGCGAGAGGTCGCCGGTGACGCCGAAGATGATGAGACTCGACGGGCCGGCGATGCGGTTGAGGCGGTAGTCCTTGGGCGAGCGCAGCGGGTTGCGCTGCGCGGAGATCGCGGTCGGAGCCATGGAGTCTTCCCTCTGATCAGCCGACGGCGTCGAACAGTGTCGGGATGTTCGACGCAGGCTCCGTCAGCGTGAGCGTGAGCACTGGCCTGCCGTGATCGGCGAGCACGCTCGCGTCCCCCGAGGCCTGGGCGGCGATGAGCTGGCCGAACGTGAACGGGCGCTCCGGGATCTCGAGGTCGTCGTCGGCGACCTCGGTGATCTGCAGGAATACGCCGACCGCAGGGCCGCCCTTGTGGAACTGGCCCGTCGAGTGCAGGAAGCGGGGGCCCCAGCCGAAGGTGACGGGGCGGCCCGCCCGGGTGGCGAGGGCGTCGCGCAGTCCGGCCAGCTCGGGGTGGGCGACTCGGTCGACGTACGCCTGCACCGACAGGTAGCCGTTCGGCGGAAGCTCCTCGAGCAGTACGTCGATGGCCGACGCGAGGTCGCTCGAGGCGCCGATCACGTCGGGAGTGCCGCGCACCTCGATGCCGTCGGCCACGAATGCCGCGGGTGCGGGCTCGGGGCGGGCGTCGAGCAGACCGCGTGCGGCGATCTTGGCCGACTCGACGTCGGGCTGGTCGAACGGGTTGATCCCGAGCAGCCGGCCCGCCACGGCGGTGGCGTACTCCCACACGAGCAACTGCGCGCCGAGCGTGCCCGACACCCGGATGTCGCCCGAGGGGTCGTCGACGAAGATCTCGTCACCGGCGTCGTCGACGAGTCGCACGACCTGCACGTCAGGAAGGCGGGCGGCGAGCTCGGGTGCTTCGGCGTCGAGGACGACGGGCAGGATGCCGGTCCCCTTCTTGCCCGTGGACTCGGCGATGAGCTGCTCGGCCCAGTCGGCGAAACCGACGACGTGCGTGCCGTCGGCGACGATCGCGAGCTTGTCGCGGAGAGGCGCCGTGGCCGCGATCGCCGCCCCGAGCACGAGGCCGGGGTTCTCTGCGGTGTCGACCGCGAGCGACAGTTCGATGGTCTCGGCCTCGTCGAGGATCTCGGCGATGTCGACGCCGGCGAGGCCCGAAGGCACGAGGCCGAATGCCGTGAGCGCGGAGTACCGGCCGCCCACGGTCGGATCAGCGTTGAACACGCGGTAGCCGGCGGCGCGAGCGGACTCGTCGAGCGGCGAGCCGGGATCGGTCACGACGATGATGCGCGACGTCGGGTCGATACCGGCATCACGGAAGGCCCGCTCGTACACGCGGCGCTGGCTGTCGGTCTCGACCGTCGAGCCCGACTTCGACGAGACGACGAGGGCTGACCGACCGAGACGGTCGGCGAGCGCCGCCCGCACCTGGCCGGGTTCGGTCGAGTCGAGCACCGTGAGTCCGACCCGCGCGGTGCGAGTGATGACCTCGGGCGCGAGGGAGGATCCCCCCATGCCGGCGAGCACGATGTGGTCGACGCCCTTGGCCTCGAGCTGCTCGCGGAGCGCCTCGATCTCGGCGACGAGCGGCCGCGAGACGGCCACCGCCTCGGTCCATCCGAGGCGCTTGGCGGACTCCTCCTCGGCGGCCGGGCCCCAGAGCGAGGCATCCTGGCCGGTGATGCCGCTGGCCACGAGGTCGGCCACGAGCTGCGGCACGACTCGGCGAACGGCATCGGCGGCGGCGCCGCTGACCGAGATGCGGAAGCTCATCGCGCCGCCTCCAGCGCACCGCGGACGGTGTCGAGCAGTTCGTGCCACGAGACGATGAACTTCTCCACGCCCTCGCGCTCGAGCACCCCGGTGACGTCGTCGTAGTCGACACCCGCGCGCGCAAGCGCGTCGAGCACGGCGCCCGCGTCGGCGTAGGCACCCGTGACGGTGTCGCCCTCGATCACGCCGTGGTCGAAGGTGGCCTCGAGCGTCTTCTCGGGCATCGTGTTGACCACGCCGGGCGCGACGAGCTCGGTCACGTAGAGGGTGTCGGGCAGCGACGGGTCCTTCACGCCGGTCGAGGCCCACAGGGGGCGCTGGCGGTGCCCGCCGTCGTCGAGCAGGGCGGTCGCGCGCTCGGACGCGAAATGCGCGACGTAGAGCTCGTACGCGAGGCGGGCGTTCGCGACGCCGGCCTTGCCCTTCAGCGCGAGGGCCTCGTCGGTGCCGATCTCGCTCAGGCGCCGATCGACCTCGGTGTCGACACGTGACACGAAGAACGAGGCGACCGAGTGGATGCTCGACAGGTCGAGGCCCGCCGCCTTCGCCTGCTCGAGGCCGGTCAGGTACGCGTCGATGACCTGGCGGTAGCGGTCGAGGCTGAAGATCAGGGTGACGTTGACGCTGATGCCGGCGCCGATAGCGGCGGTGATCGCCGGAAGCCCCTCGAGGGTGGCCGGGATCTTGATCATGACGTTCGGCCGGTCGACCTTGTCCCAGAGTCGGTGGGCTTCGGCGATGGTCGCGTCGGTGTCGTTCGCGAGGTCGGGGGAGACCTCGATCGAGACTCGGCCGTCGTAGCCGTCGGTGGTGTCGTACACCGGGCGGAAGAGGTCGGCCGCATCGCGCACGTCGGCGGTCGTCGTCTCGAACACGGCCGCCTCGACGTCGGCACCCTGGCCGGCGAGCTCGTGCAGCTGCTCGGTGTAGCCCTCGCCCTTCGCGAGGGCACCCGCGAAGATGGTCGGGTTGGTGGTCACGCCGACGACGTTGCGCTCGGCGATCAGCCGCTCGAGCCCGCCCGAGGTGATTCGCTCACGCGACAGGTCGTCGAGCCAGATGCTCACGCCGGCGGAGGACAGCGCTGCGGTGGGGGAGGTGGTGGTCATGGGGTGTCGTCTCCTTCGTTGCGCGCGTCAGTCGGACGCGAGCGTCTCTTTCGCGGCGGCGACGACGGCGTCCGTCGTGATGCCGAACTCGCGGAACAGGGTCTTGTAGTCGGCGGATGCGCCGAAGTGCTCGATCGAGACGCTCCGGCCGCGGTCGCCCACGTACGGGTGCCACGAGAGGGCGATGCCGGCCTCGACGGACACGCGGGCGGTCACTGACGCGGGCAGCACGGACTCCCGGTACGCGGCATCCTGCTCCTCGAACCACTCGAGGCTCGGTGCCGACACGACCCGTGCCTGGATGCCCACTGCGGCGAGCTGTTCGCGGGCGGCCACGGCGAGCTGCACCTCGGAACCCGTGGCGATGAGGATGACCTCGGGGGTGCCCGACGGTGCCTCGGCCAGGACGTACGCGCCGCGTGCGAGCCCCGCGGCCGAGGCCAGGGTGTCACCGGATGCCTCGCCCTCGCCGCGCTCGAACACCGGGATGTTCTGGCGGGTGAGCGCGATGCCGACCGGGCCGCCGCGGCGCTTCAGGATCTCGAGCCAGGCCACTGCGGTCTCGTTCCCGTCGGCGGGACGCACGACGGTGAACCCGGGAATGGCGCGGAGGGTGGCGAGCTGCTCGACGGGCTGGTGCGTGGGGCCGTCTTCGCCCAGTGCCACGGAGTCGTGCGTCCACACGAAGATCGACGGCACCTTCATGAGGGCCGCGAGGCGGACCGCCGGGCGCATGTAGTCGCTGAAGATGAGGAAGGTGCCGCCGAACGGGCGGGTCTTCCCGTGCAGCACGATGCCGTTCACGATCGCGCCCATGGCGTGCTCGCGGATGCCGAAGTGCAGCACGCGCCCGTAGGGCTCACCCGCGAACTCGTGCGTGGAGTGCTCGGTCGGGATGAACGACGCCGCGGCGGTGATGGTCGTGAGGTTCGACTCGGCGAGGTCGGCCGAGCCGCCCCAGAACTCGGGCAGCACTCCGGCGAGGGCGTTGATGACCTTGCCGGATGCCGCGCGGGTGGAGACCTCGGTGCCGCCCTCGAACGACGGGAGCACGGATGCCACGTCGTCGGGCAGCTCGCCCGCCTCGAGCCGGTCGAGCAGCGCCTTCCGCTCGGGGTTGGCGGCGGCCCAGGCGTCGAACGCGACCTGCCACTCGGCGTGCTGCACGGCGCCGCGTTCGCGCGCCTCGCGGGTGTGCTCGAGCACGTCCTCAGCGACGACGAAGGTCTGCTGGGGGTCGAAGCCGAGCACCTCCTTGGTGGCGGCGAGCTCTGCTGCGCCGAGGGCGGAGCCGTGGATCTTGCCGGTGTTCTGCTTGCCGGGGCTCGGCCAGCCGATGATGGTCTTCAGTACGATGATCGACGGCTTGGAGGTCTCGCCCTGCGCGGCCTCGATCGCCCGGTGCAGCTCGGCGACGTCCTCGACGTACTCTCCCGTCTTCTTCCAGTCGACGGTCTGCACGTGCCAGCCGTAGGCCTCGTAGCGCTCGGCGACGTCCTCGGTGAACGCGATGTTCGTGTCGTCCTCGATGGAGATCTGGTTCGAGTCGTAGATGACGACGAGGTTGCCGAGCTGCTGGTGTCCCGCGAGCGAGGATGCCTCGCTCGTCACGCCCTCCTGCAGGTCGCCGTCTCCCGCGACGACGTAGACGAAGTGGTCGAAGGGGCTCGTGCCCGCCGCGGCATCCGGGTCGAAAAGGCCGCGCTCGAAGCGGGCGGCGTAGGCGAATCCCACGGCGGAGGCGAGGCCCTGGCCGAGGGGGCCGGTGGTGATCTCGACGCCGTCGGTGTGGCCGTACTCGGGGTGGCCGGGGGTCTTGGAGCCCCAGGTGCGGAGCGCCTTCAGGTCGTCGAGCTCGAGGCCGTCGCCGGCGAGGTAGAGCTGCACGTACTGGGTGAGCGAGGAGTGGCCGGCCGAGAGGATGAACCGGTCGCGCCCGAGCCAGGAGCGGTCGGCCGGGTCGCGGCGCATCACCTTCTGGAAGAGGAGGTACGCGGCGGGCGCGAGGCTCATCGCGGTGCCGGGGTGCCCGTTGCCGACCTTCTCGACGGCATCGGCCGCGAGCACGCGCGCCGTGTCGACCGCGCGATCGTCGATGGGTTCCCACTGCAGAGTTGCCACGAGGTGCTGTTCCTTCCGATCGTGACGGCGTCGGGAACCGTCGGGCCCGACCCGCCGAGGACGTTGCGGCGCGGTCCGCCACGCGGGCGGTTTCGACCGGGCACGTGTTCGCGTGACGCCCGGTTGGTCGAACCCGTGGAGCCGGGCGCGCATTCCCCAAGTATATGGATGCAGGTGCACTCCGTGACGGGCTGTGACTCACGCGCGACGCCGTGCGATGCGAGGTCGGCAAGCGCATTCCGATCGATGCTCGCGCGGCCATGGCCTAGAATCGTCTGGGGTCGCGCGGAGTCTGGCCGAATGTGCCCGCGCCCGGAAGAGGAACGATGCAGGCAGCCGTACACATCCGCGAGTCGCGACCGCCCATGACGGTCCGGAGCAAGCTGTCGGCCTACCTCGCGCTGACGAAGCCGCGAGTCATCGAGCTGCTGCTCGTCGTCACCGCGCCCACCATGATCCTCGCGCAGGACGGCCTGCCCGACCTGTGGCTGCTCGTCGCCACCCTCATCGGCGGCGCCATGAGCGCCGGTTCCGCCGGAGCGTTCAACTGCTACATCGATCGTGACATCGACCGGGTGATGAAGCGCACGCAGGGGCGCCCGCTCGTCACCGGCGAGCTCACCGACCGCGAGGCGATCGTCTTCGCGTACGGTCTCGGCGCGGCATCCATCGCGTGGCTCTGGGTCTTCACGAACTGGCTCGCCGCCCTGCTCTCGCTCGCCGCGATCCTCCTGTACGTCGTCTTCTACAGCCTCATCCTGAAGCGCCGCACCGCCCAGAACATCGTCTGGGGGGGAATCGCGGGATGCATGCCCGTGCTCATCGGCTGGGCTGCCGTCACCGAGAGCCTCACCTGGACGCCGTTCATCCTCTTCCTGATCATCTTCCTCTGGACGCCGCCGCACTACTGGCCGCTGTCGATGAAGTACCGCGACGACTACGCCGCCGCCGGCGTGCCCATGCTCGCCGTCGTTCGCGGTCGCGCACAGGTCGGACTGCAGGTGATCCTCTACGCCTGGGCGACCGTCGCGTCCTCGTTGCTGCTCATCCCCGTCGCGGGCATGGGCCTCGTCTACTCGACCATCGCGTTCGTCACGGGGGCGTGGTTCATCTCCGAGACGCACCGCCTCTACAACCTCGCCATCCGGCACGAGCAGGTCTCGCCGATGCGCGTGTTCCACGGGTCGATCGTGTACCTCTCGCTCCTGTTCCTCGCGATCGGGATCGACCCGCTGCTCCCGTTCTGAGCGAAAAGGCGGACGCGCCGTCAGGCGCATGCTCGACTCCAGCGATGGCTGCCGCTTCCGCTCGCCGACGGTGTCGTCGTCGTGGACCGCCGCCGGTGATGCCTGAATGTGCAGCGACCGGCGCCCCGACGGGCAGGTGATCCTGCCCGTGAAGTCGGAGAACGCCGACCTATCCTGAAGGTCAGGACGACCGCAGCGGAGGTCGAGATGCAGGTCAGCGCCATGCCGTTCGCCCGTGGGACGGGGCCTACCCGGGACGGCGCTCGGCCGCCGCCGCACCGATCCGCCTCCGTCGCCGGTCTCGAGACGGCCGGCAGGTTCGCCCCGTCGGCAGCAGCTCGAGTGCTCACCCTCCAGCGGACCGCCGGCAACGCGGCCGTTTCCCGCATGCTGCAAGCGAGTGCGACCAGCTCCCATTCACTGCAGCGGGACCCTCTGACCGACTTCGCCCTCGGGAAGCCCACGACGAGTCCATTCGGCTTCGCCCCGCCCGCCGAGCAGCTCCGATTCACTTCGCGCATCTTCCTCGAGCACTCACTGCCGACCGAGTGCCCGAGGTGCCATCGTGACCGGCCGACGACGCCGATGCCGGAGCGCTTCGTCGATCGCGAAGCCACCGAGCCGCGGCTTGTCACCTGGGCCGGCGAGTCGGAGAAGATGCTGCATACCGGCGCAGCCGTGCGGGCGATGCAGCTCGATCCAGGCGCCACCGATCGGCTCGTCGACGACTACGGTGTCGGACTGACCAAGCGCATCACCGCCACCCACGAGTTCGAGGGCTCTGATGCGGTCCGGATCAGTGGAGCCGAGACCATTCGTCAGAGGTGGGGCGACATTCGCGCCGGAGTTCGGGATGGCCTTGCCGATTGGTACCAGAAGGAGTTGCTGACGGCTGTCGGTCTGACGCCGAAGCTCGGCGAGCCGATTCTCGAGCCGGACAGACTGCGGGCCGTGCTCACCACCCACCACGGTGAGGCGGCGCCTCTCGGGCGCTGGAACGCGGTCGTGCTCCCAGGGCAGAGGATCGGGCCGTTCCAGATCACCGACATCGGCGCCGGCCAGATCTGGTTCCACCGCCCCGAGCGACCTCTGTGGATGTACCAGATCGGCCAGAGCGACTTCATTCGCGGCCATGACCCGTTCGTCGCCTCAGTCACGGAGCAGGTGTACGACAAGACGAGATGGATCCAGCACGCCACCCCGTTGCTGTTGAAGGCCGGCGCCTTCGCACTCGGTTTCTCCGGCAGCATCGCACTCGTGATCGCCGCGATCGCCATCGACGAGTTCGCGACCGAGATGCAGGCCGACGCCGAGGGCCGACCAGGACGCGATCTCACGGAGATTCTGGGCAGCGCGGGTACCCAGTTGCTGGTCGACCGGATCTTCCATGGGCTCTTCGGTGGGGCGGGCAGGGCCGCGGCAGCCACCGGGAAGCTCGGGCAGAGGGTCGAGCGTGTTTCTGAGCAGGCGCTGCCCGCCATCCGTCGTGAGCTCGCCCAGTCGGAGAAGCCCCTGGTCAAGCAGGCGCTTGATGCCGGCACCGCCCAGAAGGTCACCGATGAGGCGCTGAAGCGCGAGGGCTATCTGGCGCAGGTGGCAGTTGAGAGCGGTGGCCAGAAGCACATCTTCCGACTGCACGAGAGGGGCACCTGGTGCCGATTCAGCGATCGCATCTGCGGGCTCGACCTCGGCGCTGACGTGGCCACTGCGGCGAAGTCGCCCAAGTCCTTCACGCAAGGCAAGCTGAACACCCTGCAGGAGCGACTCACGACCATCCAGGATGAAGCCGCGTTCCTCCGTGCCGTGCACACCAGGATGAAACCGGGCGGGAAGATGGATCTCTCCCTACTGAGCAGCCAGGAACGGGCCGCGCTCGAGGAGATCGTTGGAGATCCAGCGAAACTCACCCTGCGGGAACTCGCCGACCGGCCGCGTGAGCTCGGTCGGGAGCTGGCCGCCGGATTGGAGTCGCAACTCAGGCTGATCAAGCAGCTCTACCGCGAGGGCCAGCCGCTCTACGTGATCATGCGCGCCGCATCGCCGAGCTTCGCGGCGCGCGGCAAGGTGCTCGGGGCCGCATATGGTCGGGACGCTGCGACCGGACTGTTGCCGAGAACCGGGGCGTTGGCCGTCGACCACGTCGTTCCGTTGAATGAGATCGTCCGGATGAAGGGGTTCGACGCGCTCCGTCCTGAACGACAACTCGAGGTCGTGAACGACATCCGGAATCTCCGAGCCGTCGACGCCGCCGCGAACGCCTCCCGCGGCGACCGATCCTGGTCGGCGTGGTCGCAGGCCGCGATCTACTACGACCCGGCCGCTCTTGCCAGGATGAGGTCGTTGGAGGACGAGCTCCGGGGCTACATCGAGGGCCGGATCGCTGCCCTCGCCCGTCACTGATCCGAAGCCTCTCGCTGCTGTTCCTCGCGATCTGCTGTTCCTCGCGATCGGCGTCGACCCGCTGCTGCCGTTCTGAGCCGGATCGGCGGCCGGAGAACCGGCCGCCGGCGGAGGGTCATCGATCCGAGCGCTGGCGTTCCAGGTGGAGACGACGCAGGCTCATGTTGTCGTCGACCACGGGCTCCGTCTCGCAGATGCCTTCGGGTGCTCGCTCGCGGATCCAGGCGGGGGCGTTGCACACCTCCGTGCTGGCGAAGCGCTCCTTCTCGACGGTGGTGACCTTCGTGGTGTCCTCGGAGGCCTGGTTGCAGCCGACCAGCGTCAGCGTCAGGGCCGCGACCAGGGCTGAGGTGCCGAGGGTGCGTGCGGTGTTCATCATGCTTCCTTCCGTCATCGGTCGTGATGATGCGATCCACGATCCGCTCGAGGGCAGCGATGCCGAATCGGATGCTTCCCCTGAGATCAGGGCCGAAAGACCTGAGATCCGCGCCCGCGACAGTGCCAGACTGGGACCGTGGCCGTGCCACCCGAACCGTCGTCGCCCGTGCTCGTCGGGCGGGATCGGGAACTCGGGATCATCAGGGGGCTCCTCGAACGGTCCGCCGCCGAGGAGGCGCAGACGCTCGTCGTCTCAGGGGACGCGGGCGTCGGGAAGACCGCGCTCGTGACGCGGGCGTGCTCGGAGGGCACCGACGCCATGACGATCTTCGGGGCGTGCCTTCCGCTCACGTCCATGTCGATTCCGCTGCTGCCGATTCGGACCGCGCTCCGGAACCTCGACGAGAGCCTCGAGGAGGCCGGAATCGTCGATCTCGATGGCGACGAACGCGACGTCACCGTCCGGTTCGACGACTGGCTCGGCCGCCGTTGTCGAGTCCACCCCGTCGTCCTCGTCGTCGATGACGTGCAGTGGGCCGATCGTTCCACGCTCGATGCACTCATGTACGTCATCGCGGGCCCCGCTCGTCGTCACCTGACGGTCATCGCAACGCTTCGGGCGGGGGAGGTCGGTCTCGGGCACCCGCTCCAGCGCTGGCTCGCCGACATCCGGCGCCTTCCCCGAGTGTTCGAACTCGGGGTGGAACCCCTCGACCGCACGGGCACCGCCGAGCAGATCGAGGCGCTGATGGGAGGGGTGCCGCATCAATCGCTCATCGACGATGTGCACGGTCATGCTCGGGGCAACCCCTACTTCACCCGGCTCATGGTCTCAGGCCTCACACCCGATGCACGTGCGGCTCCCGTCGCGTTCCCAGTGGATCTCAGCTCCGCGGTGCTGCAGGCTTGGTTCCGGCTCTCGCCCGAGACACGGCGGCTCGCGACCGTGCTGGCAGTGGGCGGCGCGGCGATCAGCGCCGGCGACCTGGCCGAGGTCGTCGCGGATTCCGATGTCGACGGTGTCCGTTCCGCGCTGGCCGAGGCTGTTGGATCGGGCACCCTCGACGGCCTCGTGGACGGCTCGTTCTGGTTCCACCACCCGATGAGTGCAGAGGTGCTCGCCGCAGCGCTGTCGGATGACGAGCGCCGGGAGTGGCATCGACGATTCGCGAACCATCTCGAGGCTCGACTCGAAGAGCCGGCTTCTGTGGCATCCGTCGTCGCCATCGCCGACCATCGGTACCGATCGGGCGAGACGCGCTCTGCCTTCGAATGGGCTCTTCGGGCAGCTGATGCGGTGGAAGGGGCCGACGGGCGCGCGGAGGAATTGCGTCTCCTGCGCCGGGCCGTCGACCTGCTGCCGAGACTCCCGGACATCGCCGACGCCGACGAGCGGCTCGGCGGGCTCCTCCGCCGCCAGCGCTCGGTCGCGGCGGACGCGGGCGCCACGTTCGACGAACTCGAGGCGGTGGAGGCGATGCTCGACCGCCTCGATGACGAGGCCGAACCGCTGGTCGCCGCGGAACTCATCGTGCGCCGGATGCACCTGCGGTTCATGGCCGGGAGGTCCTTCATCGAGGTCGCCGAGATGCGCGAGGCTGTTCGACGTTCGTCGGCAAGCCCGGCGAGCCCCGAGTTCGCACTGGGATTGGCGGAACTCGCGCATGCCGAGCTGTGGGCGGAGATGCCGGATGCCGCGGTGCACGCGCACGACGCGATCGCCGTGGCACGCGACGCGAACGACCCACGCGCTCTCGCGCATGCCCTCGCCGCCGGGTCCATGGCCGCGCTGTACGCCGGCGACGGACTCCGTGCCCGCGAACTCGGGGAGCAGGCGGTCGAGGCCGCGCTCGAGGCGCACGATTGGTTCGCGTACGTGCATGCCGTCCTGTGGGAGGCGAACGCGGTGGAGACGTGGGCATCCGGGTGGTTCGCCGATCGAATGCGCACTCGACGGGTCGAGCTCACCGCGCGGGGCGGCCCGCAGGTGTACATCGCCTGGCTGTCCGCGAACGAGGCGGTCTCGCTGCTCGTCGTCGGCCGTGGCGTGGAATGCGAGGAGCGCCTTCGCGTCGCGCTCGGATCCGACGCCGGCCCGCTCGGTGACGTTCTGGCGCGACTGACGGCAGCGCGATTCGCCGCGCTCCGCGGCCACCTCGGCGATGCGCGGGGCCACCTCCTCCGCGCCGACGAGCTGTTCGCGGACGGGTCGGCGTTCCTCGCGTTCGAGTTCGACGCCGTCCGGGCGGAGGTCCGACTCGCGGGGGGCGATCCGGATGGTGCCTACGAGGCGGCACTGGCCGGTGCGACCGGCGGCGGCTCTCCACCCACGATGTGCGAGTGGCTCATGCCGCTCGCGGCGCGTGCACTCGCCGACCTCGCCCGAGCCGCACGCGACACCGGTGCTGATGCAAGCGATGCCCTCGCCCGGCTCGATGCGCTCGTGGCGCGGTTCCCGCATACGCTCCGAGACGCCGGCGTCCTCACGCCGCTCATGCAACGGCAGATCGTGGCGTTCGACGCGATGTATGCAGCTGAGCAGGCGAGGGCCCGAGGCCGGGCCGATGCGTCTTTGGCCTGGTGCGAAGCTGTCGAGGCATGCAGCACGGCACATATTCCATGGGAGGAGGCTTACTCGCGTTGGCGCGCCGCGGAAGCGCTGTTCGCTCGAGCACGCGGTCGACGGGAGGGCACGGAGATGCTGCGCAGCGGACTCGCGCTCGCGCGCAATCTCGGCGCCCGACCCGTCGAGGGTGAGTTGCTCGACCTGGCGAGGCGCGCGAGAGTTCCGATCGAGGAGCCGTCGTCATTCGCATCCGGCGTCCTCGGTCCGTTGCCCGGGCTGACCCCTCGCGAACGCGAGATCCTCGACCTGATCGTGGTCGGACACACCTACTCCGAGATCGCGCGGGCGCTCGTGATCAGCGAGAAGACAGTGAGCACGCACGTCTCGCACCTGCTCGCGAAGACCGGAACCGCGAACCGCGTGGAGCTCGCCGGACTGGTGCACCGCGTCGCGGATGAGCAGGGCCGCGACGAGTAGGCGGTGACGTCGCCGTGGTGCTCGTCAGCGGGCGGATGCCGCCAGTTCGGCGTCGTCGGACGCGGCATCCGTTCGCACCGGCCGCTTCAGTCGCAGCACGACCACGGTCATCGCAGCTGCCGTGAGCGCCGCGAGCACCATGTGCACCCCCACCGCGAGTGGCGGCAGGCCGTTGTGGGCCTGGTACAGGCCCACGGCGATCTGCACGATCTCGGCGGCGAGGAGCACAACGGTCCAGCGGAGCGTCGGCAGCTTCAGCCGCCACGCCGCGACGAGGAGCAGGAGCGTGAGCGCGAGGAGCGCGTAGCCCGGCCAGGCGTGCACGTGCTCGAGCAACTCGGAGTCGAAGCCCGTGCGACCGGCGTTCGTGTCGCCCGAGTGCGGCCCCGACCCGGTGGTGAGGATGCCGAACACGATCGTGAGGGCGAGCACGGCCGTGGTGAGGTGCGTGAGGCCCGCGTACCATCCGGGGACCGCCGCCTCACGCGGCCCCGGCACGGCGTGCATGCGCACGATGAAGGCCGCGGCGACGCACACGAGCACGAGCGAGGAGACGTAGTGGAATCCGACGATGAACGGGTTGAGCCCGGTCCAGACCGTGATGCCGCCGACGATCGCCTGCGCGATGATGCCCGCGCCCACGATGAGCGAGAGCGCGAACAGGTCGCGGCGCTCGGCGCGGATGCGCCACACGAGCACGAAGAGCAGCAGCGCGACGATGCCGACCACACCGGTCATCAGCCGGTTGCCGAACTCGATCAGCGAGTGGTAGCTGAGCTCGTCGGTGGGCACCAGGGAGTCGGCCGTGCAGGTCGGCCAGGTGGGGCATCCGAGGCCGGAGCCGGTGAGCCGCACCGCCCCGCCCGTCGCGATGATCGTGGTCTGCGCGATGAACGACAGCCACGCGACGACTCGGATGCGCCGGTCGACATGGTCGGGCAGCCACTCGGTGAAGCGGTTCACGCTGGTCGGTCCTGATCCGGGTCGGACTGTGACGGGGCTGGGAGATCGGCCCGGCCGGCAGTGCGACCCTATAGACTTGAGGGGTTGGAGAGTCCCGCGAGGCGCGCGACAACGCGCGATGCGGGTTCCCAGCCATCTTAGGTTCGCACTGGAGCCACCCGCACATCATCGCCCACTCACCGAGCGCCTCGACTCGCGAGGGGAATGAGCCGGACTGATAGCCGGTTGCACGGGAGGAGAAGAGGGAGAGCATGACGGACGTACTGATCGACCGCCCAGAACTGGAAGGGCTCGGCACGTACGAGTTCGGCTGGGCCGACTCCGACGCCGCCGGGACATCCGCACGCCGCGGAATCTCGCCCGAGGTCGTCGCCGACATCTCGGCCCTGAAGGCCGAGCCCGAATGGATGCTCCAGCGCCGCCAGCGCGCGCTGCAGCTGTTCGAGCGCAAGCCCATGCCCACCTGGGGCGCCGATCTCTCGGAGATCGACTTCGACAACATCAAGTACTTCGTCCGCTCCACCGAGAAGCAGGCCCAGACCTGGGAAGACCTGCCCGACGACATCAAGAACACCTACGAGAAGCTCGGCATCCCCGAGGCCGAGCGCCAGCGTCTCGTCGCCGGCGTCGCCGCGCAGTACGAGTCCGAGGTGGTCTACCACCAGATCAACGAGGAGCTCGAGCGCAAGGGTGTCATCTTCATGGACACCGACACGGCGCTGAAGGAGCACCCCGAGTTCTTCGAGGAGTACTTCGGCACCGTCATCCCCGCCGGCGACAACAAGTTCGCCGCGCTCAACACGGCCGTCTGGTCGGGCGGGTCGTTCGTCTACGTGCCGCCGGGCGTGCACGTCGAGATCCCACTGCAGGCCTACTTCCGCATCAACACCGAGAACATGGGCCAGTTCGAGCGCACGCTCATCATCGCCGACGAAGACAGCTACGTGCACTACATCGAGGGCTGCACGGCGCCCATCTACAAGAGCGACTCGCTGCACTCCGCGGTCGTCGAGATCATCGTGAAGAAGAACGCTCGCGTGCGGTACACGACGATCCAGAACTGGTCGAACAACGTCTACAACCTCGTCACCAAGCGCGCCACGGCCGCCGAGGGCGCCACCATGGAGTGGATCGACGGCAACATCGGCTCGAAGGTCACGATGAAGTACCCGTCGATCTTCCTCATGGGCGAGCACGCGAAGGGCGAGACGCTCTCGGTCGCGTTCGCAGGCCCCGGCCAGCATCAAGACGCCGGCGCCAAGATGATCCACATGGCGCCCTACACGCAGTCGTCGATCGTCTCGAAGTCGATCGCCCGCGGCGGCGGCCGCGCGGGCTACCGCGGCGAGGTTCGCGTCGACGCCAACGCGCACCACTCGGCCAACACGGTGCGTTGCGACGCGCTGCTCGTCGACACGATCTCGCGCTCCGACACCTACCCGTCCATCGACATCCGGGTCGACGACGTGCATCTCGGCCACGAGGCCACGGTCTCGAAGGTGAGCGAGGAGCAGCTCTTCTACCTCATGTCGCGAGGCCTCCCCGAAGACGAGGCCATGGCCATGATCGTGCGCGGGTTCATCGAGCCCATCGCCCGCGAGCTGCCGATGGAATACGCGATGGAACTCAACAAGCTCATCGAGATGGGCATGGAAGGATCGGTCGGCTAGGCATGACCGCGCAGATGACCAGCACCCCACAGCGTTCATCAAATCTGGCCACCGCCGAGCAGCACGGATTCCGTCCTCACTCCGACGGCGCGTTCGTGCCCGTGCAGACGCGATCCGAGCGGTTCCGCTCGGTGAACGTCGACGGCTTCGCGCCGGTGACCGGCCGCGAGCACGAGTGGAAGTACTCGCCCGTCGCGGTGTTCGCCGACCTCACGTCGGGCGATCTCGACGGCTCGCGCATCGAGGTCGAGTCCACCATTCGAGAGCCTCAGGACGGCGCGGATGCCCCGGGCGTCGACGTCTCGTGGATCGGCCGCGACGACGCCCGCATCGGCCGGGCCGGCGTCCCCGAGGAGCGCGCCGCCGCCAACGCGTGGAGCTCATTCGGCGAGGCGCTGCTCGTCACGGTCACCGGTGAAGACGAGAAGACCGTCGTCGTCACCCGTCACGGCCTCGGGGCCGCGCCGCGAGCCGCGCACACCGTGATCGAGGCGGCGCCCAACAGTCGCGGTCTCGTGGTGCTCCGTGGCACCGGCGATGCGCGCCTCAGCGAGAACGTCGAGATCGTGGTCGGCGAGGGCGCGTCGCTCACTGTCGTCGCGCTCCAGGAGTGGAGCGACGACGCAGTGCACCTCGCGAGCCACTTCGCCCGACTCGGCCGCGACGCGTTCCTCAAGCACATCGTCGTCTCGCTCGGCGGCAAGGTGGTGCGGGTGAACCCGTCGACCCACCTCGCCGAGCAGGGCTCCGACGTCGAAGCGCTCGGCCTCTACTTCGCCGATGCCGGACAGCACCTCGAACAGCAGGTCTTCGTGCACCACGACGCCCCGCACACCCGCTCACGCGTGACCTACAAGGGCGCCCTGCAGGGCGACGCGGCACGCAGCGTCTGGGTCGGCGACGTGCTCATCGGCAACGCCGCAACCGGCACCGACAGCTACGAGCAGAACCGCAACCTCGTGCTCACCGACGGCACGCGTGCCGACTCGGTGCCGAATCTCGAGATCGAGACGGGCGACATCGTGGGCGCCGGCCACGCGAGCGCGACCGGTCGCTTCGACGACGAGCAGCTCTTCTACCTCATGGCCCGCGGCATCCCCGAGGGGGAGGCGCGCCGGCTCGTCGTCCGCGGGTTCCTCACCGAGATCATCCAGAAGATCGGCTCGCCCGAGCTCGAGGAGCGGCTGAACGCCGCGCTCGAGGCCGAGCTGCAGGGGAGCTGACGTGGCATCCGTACGTGTCTGCGCGATCGACGACCTCGGCGTGAACGAGGCGGCCCGCTTCGTCATCGAGGGGGTGCCGATCGCGGTCGTGAAGGACGCCGCCGGCGCGATCTTCGCCATCGGCGATACCTGCACCCACGGCGACATCTCCCTCTCCGAGGGGTTCGTCGAGGACGACACGCTCGAGTGCTGGGCCCACGGCTCCAAGTTCTCGCTCACGACGGGCAAGCCCCTCACGCTGCCCGCATACGAGCCCGTCCCGGTGTACCGGGTCGAGCTCCAGGACGGCGACGTCCACATCGACCCCGCGGTCAAGCTGGCCGTCTGAATCATCCGCCCAGGCCTGCACGGCCGGCAACCGAAAGAGATCACCCGTCACCATGTCCGTACTCGAGATCAAGAACCTCCACGTCAACGTCCAGACCGACCAGGGCGTACGCGAGATCCTGCGCGGCGTCGACCTCGTCATCAACGAAGGCGAGATCCACGCCGTCATGGGCCCCAACGGCTCCGGCAAGTCGACGCTCGCCTACACGATCGCGGGTCACCCGAAGTACAAGGTCATCGAGGGTGAGATCCTCCTCGACGGCGAGAACGTGCTCGACATGACGGTCGACGAGCGCGCCCGCGCGGGGCTCTTCCTCGCGATGCAGTACCCCGTCGAGATCCCCGGCGTCACGGTCACGAACTTCCTGCGCACCGCCAAGACCGCCATAGACGGCTCGGCACCCTCGGTCCGCACGTGGGTGAAGGACGTACGACAGTCGATGTCGAACCTCCGCATGGACTCGAACTTCGCCGAGCGCAACGTCAACGAGGGCTTCTCGGGCGGCGAGAAGAAGCGCAATGAGATCCTCCAGCTCGAGCTCCTGAAGCCCCGGTTCGCCGTGCTCGACGAGACCGACTCCGGCCTCGACGTCGACGCGCTGAAGGTCGTCTCCGAGGGCGTGAACCGCGCCAAGACGAACACCGGCCTCGGCATCCTGCTGATCACGCACTACACGCGCATCCTTCGCTACATCCACCCCGACTTCGTGCACGTGTTCGTCGGCGGCAGGATCGCCGAACAGGGCGGGCCCGAGCTCGCCGATCGCCTCGAGGAAGAGGGCTACGACCGCTTCCTCGAGCCGGCCGCGAAGTAGACTGACGCCATGGTCAACTCACTCGCTCCCGAGCGCTTCGACCAGGTCACCGAAGCCCTCAAGGACGTGATGGACCCAGAGCTCGGCGTCAACATCGTCGACCTCGGGCTCATCTACGACCTCGGCTGGGACGACGAGCACGACGCGCTCGTCATCCACATGACGCTCACGAGCGCCGGATGCCCCCTCACCGACGTCATCGAGGAGCAGACGGCCGAGGCACTCGACGGCGTCGTCGACGCCTTCCGCATCAACTGGGTGTGGATGCCGCCGTGGGGTCCCGAGCGGATCACCGACGACGGCCGCGACATGATGCGCGCCCTCGGCTTCGCGATCTGAGCCGAACGACTCCGGATGCCCCGCACCGGTCCCTGAGCTTGTCGAAGGGCACGGGGCATCCGCCGTTCCGCAGCCGACCACCGGGCCCCGGCCTCTGAGCAACGGCTCCACGTCCGCGTCACGTCCGCGGAAGCCGCGGTACGCCTCGAGCTGGTCGACGCTGCCGCCGGGCTCGAGCAGCATGCGCCGGAACCGCTCGCCGTTCTCGCGTGTCGCCCCGCCGTGCTCTTCGAAGGCCGAAGCCCTGGTTGAAGCGGCGGGCGGCGACGAGCCGGTCGACGAGGTGCTGCGGCATCCGCTCGTCCGTCTCATGGTGCACGGCGTAGCCCTCGAGGGTCTCGGGGCGCAGCATCCACAGTTCGTTCGCCTGGCTCGGGAACTCGACGAAGTCGCGGTAGACGTTCGTGCCGGCCTGCGACGGGTAGCGGACGCGGGCGAGGAGGCCGTGCAGGGCGTGTCCGAACTCGTGGAAGAGCGTCTCGGACTACGCCCAGTCGGATGCCGCGGGCGCACGCGCCCCGCTCCGCGCAGCCTGCTCCGCGAGGTCGGCCTCGTCGCGGGCGACGTTGCGCGTCGTGGGCGCGACGAGCCGGGTGAGCAGGGCCCGCGACCGCGTCGGGTGAGCCGGCGGTCTCCCCGGCCGTGACGTTCGCCGCGTCGGGGGGACTTCCGGGCTGGCGAGCGGGCGCCCGCGTCGAGTCCCGCGAGCTCCGCCTCGGTGAGGTGGAGCGCGAGGTCGTTGGTGTCCGCGAGCAGGTGCTGCTGGAAGGCCGTCGTGAGGGCGGAGATCCGTTCGCCCGGTGCGGTGAGGCGGCGCGAACTCCGCCTCGAGCGCGTCGATGGCCGCATTCGCGTCGGACGAGCCGGCGTTCTCGAACACGGGCAGCATGCGTCGGAGGACGGCGCCCCGAGCGCTCGAGCGCCACGAGCGAGTCGTCGAACGCGGGCGCGGCCTGGTCGGCGGCGATGGCCTCGACCTCCGCCCGCTGCTCGGCCGTGCCCGCCTCGATCGCCTCCCGGTGGTGCTCGGGCCGGATCAGCGCGAAGAGCGGCAGCTGGCAGGGGAGAGCGCTGGGCTCGAGGAACGCGTTGGATGGCTCGGTCACGCGACCACGATAGGACGTCGTCGGGCGACCCGGAGGCCACCTCCCGCGGCTGCGGTCGTAGGCTCTGAGGTATGCAGCCCGAGGACGAGGCCGTCGAGATCGCACCCGCCGAGGCGTACACGCACGGCCACCACGAGAGCGTGCTTCGCGCCCACTCGTGGCGCACGGTGGAGAACTCGGCGGCCTACGTCGTGCCGCACCTGCGCGAGGGCCTGCGCGTGCTCGACGTCGGAAGCGGACCGGGCACGATCACGATCGACCTCGCGCGCCGCGTGCGTCCCGGGCGCGTGACGGGGATCGACGCGGCCGACGACGCCGTGACCCGGGCCACGGGCCTGGCCGCGAGCGAACGCGTCGACAACGTCGAGTTCCGCGTCGGCGACGCCTACGCACTGCCGTTCGCCGACCGCACGTTCGACCTCGTGCACGCGCATCAGGTCTTGCAGCACCTCGCCCGGCCGGTCGACGCGCTCCGCGAGTTCTGGCGGGTGCTGAAGCCCGGGGGACTGCTGGCGGTGCGCGACGTGGACTACGGCGGGGTCATCTGGAGCCCGGCCTCACCGGGCCTCGCACGCTGGCTCGAGCTCTACCGCGACGTGCACGAGGGCAACGGGGGCGAGCCCGACGCGGGCCGCCACCTCAAGCGCTGGGTGCGCGAGGCGGGCTTCGGCCGGATCGAGACCACGGCCTCCACCTGGGTGTTCTCCTCAGACCTCGAGCGCGAGTGGTGGGGCGGTTCGTGGGCCGAGCGGGCCACGCAGTCGCAGTTCGCGGCGCACGCCATCGAGCAGGGCCACTCCAACCCCGACGAGCTCGAGCGCATCGCCGCGGCGTGGCGTGACTGGGCGGCCGACGAGGACGGCTGGCTGCTCATGCCGCACGCCGAGGTCATCGCCCGGGCGTGATCACCAGTCCTCGTCGGCGTCGTGCGCGTCGACGATCGCGTCGCTGACGCGGGTGCCGTCGTCGAGCTCGACGATCGGACGTCCCTCGAGCCACGTGAGCGTCCAGTGCCGGCCGGCCACGGGCCCGGGGTGGGCCGCCTCGGCGGCGGCGATGCGCGGGCGCAGGTCGGCGGGAACGGAGGCCGGTGGCTCCGCGCCGAACTCCCATCTCGTGCCGAGTCGCATCAGGCCCCCATCTCGTACATCACCCAGTCCGTGCGGCGGGCGAGCGTGTCGTACAGGCGCCGGGCGTCGGCATTGTCGGCCGCGGTGATCCAGCTCACGCCGCCCGAGCCGACCTCGAGCGACCGGGTATGCACGAACTCGATGAGGGCGCGTCCAACGCCGCCGCCGCGCGCCTGCTCGTTCACGTACAGGTCGCCGAGGAAGACGCCGCGCGTCGCGCGCAGCGTGTCGGGCACGACGCGGAACTGGGCGAGACCGACGGGCGTCCCCTCGTCGTCGACCGCGAGGGCCGCCTCGAGCGGGTCGTTCTCGTCGCGGATCCAGTTCCACACGATCAGCGCCCTGGCGTCGTCGAGCTCGGTCTCGTAGAACTCGCAGTACGCGGCGAACAGGGGCAACCAGCCGAAGAAATCGTCGTCGCCCGCCATGCGGATCTCGTGTGCCATCGCGTCTCCCGTCACGGTGCCTCGAGCATGATGTCCCGTACCCCGAACTCGTCGGCCTCGGTGAAGCCGAGCCCGGCGATACGCCCGACCGCGCGCAGGTCGGACTCCGCGGACCGCAGCAGCGCGATCGCCGCGGCGGGGGCGGCGATCACAGCGCTCGCCACGGGGGTCTTCTGCGATGCCTTCGCGTCGGTCTTCGCGCGTCGGACGCCGGTGAGGGCGAGGCTCGTGAGCTCGAGCAGCTCCACGCCGGCCTCGCCGCGGGCGTCGAGCTCGTCGAGCGTCGGCCACGCGGCCACGTGCACCGACTCGTCGTGGGACCAGCGCCACGCCTCCTCGGTGGCGAACGGGATCACCGGGGCGAAGAGTCGCAGCAGCACCCCGAGCGCCGTCCTCAGGGCGGCCACCGCGGAGGCCTGCTCGGGGCTCGGCTCGCCGTAGGCGCGCTCCTTGACCAGTTCGAGGTAGTCGTCGCAGAACGTCCAGAAGAACGTCTCGGTGACCTCGAGCGCGCGGGCGTGGTCGTAGCCCTCGTAAGCGCGGCTGGCGCTCGCCACGACGTCGGCGAGCCCGGCGAGCATGCTGCGGTCGACGGGCACGGTGACCGGGGCATCCGACCGCCCCTCGAAGCCGAGGATGAACTTCGCGGCGTTCAGCACCTTGATCGCCAGGCGCCGGCCGATCTTCACCTGCGTCGGGTTCTGCGGGTCGAACGCCGCGTCGGTGCCGAGACGGGAGGATGCCGCCCAGTACCGCACCGCGTCGGAGCCGTGCTGCTCGAGCAGGCCGGCCGGAGTCACGACGTTGCCCTTCGACTTCGACATCTTCTTGCGGTCGGGGTCGACGATGAAGCCCGAGATCGCGGCGTTCGCCCACGGTGCGACGCCGTGCTCGAGTTGGGCGCGCAGGGTGGTCGAGAACAGCCACGTGCGGATGATGTCCTGTCCCTGCGGGCGGAGCGCGTACGGGAACACGAGGTCGAACAGCTCGGGGTCCCGCTCCCAGCCGCCGGCGAGCTGCGGCGTGAGCGACGAGGTCGCCCACGTGTCCATGACGTCGTGCTCGCCGATGAAGCCGCCGGGGGCGCCGCGCTGCGACTCGTCGTAGCCGGGCGCCGGCGCCGAGGAGGGGTCGATGGGCAGCAGGTCGCGCGTGGCCACGATCGGCTCGTCGAACTGCGGGTTCCCGTCGCCGTCGAGGCGGTACCACACCGGGATGGGCACGCCGAAGAACCGTTGGCGGGAGACCAGCCAGTCACCCGAGAGGCCGCCCACCCAGTTGTCGTATCGCACGCGCATGAACTCGGGATGCCAGTCGATCTCGCGACCGCGCTCGAGGAGGTTCGCCTTCAGCGCCTCGTCACGCGCACCGTTCACGATGTACCACTGTCGCGTCGAGACGATCTCGAGGGGCCGGTCGCCCTTCTCGAAGAACTTCACCGGGTGCGTGATGGGCTTCGGGTCGCCGAGGAGGTCGCCCGACGCACGCAGCTGCTCGACCACGGCCTGCTTCGCCGAGTAAGCCGTCTTGCCCGCGAGCTCGGCGAACGCGGCACGGCCGGACTCGGAGATGATAGCCTCGGGCGCTTCGGCGATGATGCGGCCGTCGAACCCGATGATCGCCCGGTTCGGCAGGTCGAGCTCGCGCCACCACACCACGTCGGTCACGTCGCCGAACGTGCAGATCATGGCGATGCCCGTGCCCTTGTCCTTCTGCGCCAGGTGGTGCGCCACGACCGGCACCTCGACGCCGAACACCGGCGTCGTCACGGTCGTGCCGAACAGCGGCTGGTATCGCTCGTCGTCGGGGTGCGCGACGAGCGCGACGCAGGCTGGGATGAGCTCGGGACGGCTCGTCTCGATCTCGACGGTGCCGCCGTCGTGCCGGTGGAAGGTCACCCGGTGGTAGTGGCCGGGCTGTTCACGATCTTCGAGCTCTGCCTGAGCCACGGCGGTACGGAACGTCACATCCCACAGCGTCGGCGCCAGGGCCTGGTACGCCTCGCCGCGCTCCACGTTCCGGATGAACGCGAGCTGCGACGTGAAGATGGCCTCGTCGGCGATCGTGCGATACGTCTGCGTCCAATCGACCGAGAGCCCCAACGAGCGCCACAGCGCCTCGAAGTGCTGCTCGTCCTCCACCGTCAGCTTCTCGCAGAGCTCGATGAAGTTGCGGCGGCTGATGGGCGCCTGGTCGGCGGCCCTGACGCTCTTGCCCTCGGCGCCTTCGAGCGGCGGCACGAAGTCGGGTTCGTAGGGCAGCGAGGGGTCGCAGCGCACACCGTAGTAGTTCTGCACGCGGCGTTCGGTGGGCAGGCCGTTGTCGTCCCAGCCCATCGGGTAGAAGACGTGCCGACCGCGCATTCGCTGATATCGCGCCATGAGGTCGGTGTGCGTGTACGAGAAGACGTGGCCGATGTGCAGCGAGCCGGACGCGGTGGGCGGCGGGGTGTCGATCGAGAAGATCGACTCGCGAGTGGCCCCGTCGCGATCGAACCGGTAGGTGCCGTCAGCCTCCCAGACACCGCCCCACTTGGCTTCGAGGCCCTCGAGCGCGGGCTTGTCGGGGATGCGGGCGTTGTCGGTCATGATGCTCCGGTTCGATATGTGCGGCACCGAGTCCGTGATGAGGTGCCTGAGTATGCGACGCTCCAGAATACCGGACCGGACTGCGTGCCCGAGCGCGGCGAGTGCGCGTCGTTCCCGCCGCCGGCGGGTCGTCCGTCGGTCTCAGCCTCGGACGATCGTCACGGAGTGGTGCGTGACGCCCGTCGGCCCGCTGATCGTGACCGTGTAGACCTGGCTCTCCTCCGAGCACTGGAACGCGAGGTTCGAGTACCCGGACGCCGAGGTCGGCACCGCCTCGTACGGGGCGGCCTGCGCGTCTGTGGTGCCGACGCCGATCCAGGCCTCGGTCGCGTCCTCGCTCGACCAGCTGAACACGAGGGGGACGGATGCCACGCCGCCCGAGCAGTCGGCCGTCGCGGGCTCGGCGGTGAACGAGGTGAAGACCGGCCCGGTGGCCGGCGGCGGCGCGGGCTCCGTGGTGGGTTCGGGCGTCGGCTCGGCCGGAGGCGGGGTCGGCGCGGCGCTCTGGGTCGGCGTCGCGGTCGCGTCCCCGGGCGTCGGGCCGGGTCGAAGGAAGAGCAGCACGAGCAGGACCACGACGGCGAACGCGAGCACGCCGATGACGGCCCACAGCCAGTTCATCCGACGCTCCCCGGTGGGGCGCGTCTCCCCACCGGGTGCGACGGCGGCCGGCGTGCCGATTCGCTCGGTCGCGGGTTCGCGCGGAACCGGTCGTGTCGCGTCATCCTCGCTCATGGCGCCTCCCTGGGTCGCCCTGATGCTAGTGGCGTCGCGGCTCGCTGGGCAATGCCCGTTCCGGGTGGCGGGACGGCAACCGGTCGCGCGTCAGGAGCTCCTCGCGCTCCGCGAGCATCCGCGGGCCGGTGCCACACAGGTACCCACCCCACCACGTCATGGCGTCAGGCGCGGCGCGTCGGCGACGAGCTGAGCGGTGTACGGATGCCTCGGCTCGGCGAAGACCGCCTCGGTTCCGCCCGACTCGACGATGCGCCCCGCCCGCATCACCGCGACGTGGTCGCTCATGTGGCGCACGACGCCGAGGTCGTGCGAGATGAACAGCATCGCGAGGCCGCGCCGGCGCTGCAGGCGGTCGAGCAGGTCGAGGATCTGCGCCTGGATCGTCACGTCGAGTGCCGAAACGGGTTCGTCGCAGATGAGCACGTCGGGCTCTGCGGCGAGTGCGCGCGCGATCGCGACGCGCTGGCGCTGGCCGCCCGAGAGGTTCAGCGGGCGTCGCCGGGCGACGGATGCCACGAGTCCCACCTGGTCGAGCAGGTCCTCGACGCGCGGGGCGGGCCGGCCGGTCCCGCGTGCGCCGACCGATGCCGCGTCGGCGAGGATGCGTCCGACGCTCCATCGCGGGTCGAACGAGCTCAGGGCATCCTGGTAGATCGCGCCGATTCGCCGTCGCATCGGACGGCGTTCGCGTTCGGGACGGCTCGACCACGCCTCGCCGTCGAGTAGCACGACACCGGAGTCGGGCGCGGTGAGACCGAGGGCGAGGCGCGCCACCGTCGTCTTGCCCGACCCCGATTCGCCGACGAGACCGAGGGTCTCGCCGGGGCGTAGCGCGAGCGACACGTCGTCGACGGCGAGGAGGCGACCGCCGGGCACGCTGAAGCCCTTCGCGACGCGGTCGAACCGGAGGAGCGGCGGTCGCTCGGGTGCGTCGGAGCCGGTTGCGATCGGAACCCCGGTCGGCGGTGGCCCCGGGATGGCGGCCGGGGCGGACGTGGCGACGGCCAGCGCCGTGCCGCGCGGCCGCTCCGTGGGCACCGCGGCGATGAGCGCCCGGGTGTAGGGCTCGCGCGGCGACCGCAGGACGTCGTCGGCGGTGCCGTCCTCGATCACCTCACCGTGACGCGTCACGAGGATCCGGTCGGCGAGTCGGCTGACGACGGCGAGGTCATGGCTGATCAGGAGGATGCCCGTGCCGGCCTCGCGGATCTCGTCGAGCAGCGACAGGATCCGCGCCTGCACGCTCACGTCGAGTGCCGTCGTGGGCTCGTCCGCGATGACGAGCGGCGGATCGAGGGCGAGTGCCGACGCGATCAGTGCGCGTTGGCGGAGCCCGCCCGACAGCTCGCCGGAGCGCCGCCCCGCCGCGAACTCGGGATCCGGCATGCCGACGCGGGCGAGCAGTCCGAGGACGCGCGCGCGGCGGGCGGCCGGCGGCATCCGCTCGTGGATGCGCAGCGGGTCGTCGATCTCGCGGCCGATCGGGCGGAGCGGGTCGAGCGAGACCAGCGCGTCCTGCAGGATGAGGCCGACCTGGCGGCCGCGCACGTCGCGCCAGGTGCGCTCGCTCGCGGACCCGAGTTCGCGACCGAGCACCCGGAGCCGATCGGAGCGCGTCCGAGCGCCGGCGCCGGCCATGCCGAGGAGCGCGCGTGCGGTGACGCTCTTGCCCGAGCCCGACTCCCCGACGATCGCGACGCACTCACCGGGCCGGATCCGGAGGGAGATCCCGTGCACCACCTCGTGGTCGCCGAAGGCGACGCGAAGCCCCGCGACGTCGAGGAGCGGCATCCGTTCGCTCAACGCCCCTCCCTCCCGCGGCGCGTGAGCGCCCGGCCGAGCATGGTCGTCGCGATCGTGGTGCCCACGATCATGAGCCCCGGGAACACCGTCAGCCACGGCGCCGTCGGCAGGTACGTGCGGCCGGCCGCGAGCATCGCCCCCCATTCCGCGGCGGGCGGCTGCGCGCCGAGACCGAGGTAGCTGAGCGCCGCCGCCCACACGATCGCCTGTCCGACACCAAGCGTCGCCAGCACGAAGAGGGGTACGAGCGCATTGGGCAGCAGGTGGCGCGCGAGGATGCGACCGGGCGAGTGGCCCAGCACCCGGGCGGCCTCGACGTAGTGGGAGGAGCGGATCCCGACGAGCTGCCCGCGGATGATGCGCGCATAGCCGGGCGCCGTCGACAGCCCGACCGCGATCGTCGCCGTCACCGGTCCGGGACCGGCGACCACGATGACGAGCAGCGCCAGCAGCAGCCCGGGGAACGCGAAGAGCACCTCGATCACGCGACCGACCCCGAAGTCGAGGACTCGGCCGCCGAAGCTCGCCAGCACGCCGAGCACGAGGCCGAGGGCGAGGCCGATGAGGGTCGCCGAGACGCCGATGAGGAGCGATGACGCGGTGCCGGCGATGACTCTGCTGTAGACGTCGCGGCCGGACTCGTCGGTCCCGAACCAGTGCGCGAGTGACGGCGACTCGAAGGCGTCCGCGGCGGCGATCCGGTTCGGGTCCTGGGTCCAGACGAGGGACGGCGCGACGGTGGCGACGGCCAGGAACGCCACGAAGGCGACGGCGAGCACGGTGCCGGCACGCGGCATCCGTCGCCGACGCGGTCCGAGGTGCTCGGCGGATGCCTCGACCGTCGTCTGCCGCAGTTCGAGCTCGCTCACCGGGCGCCCTCCTGCCGCAGCCTGGGGTCGGCGAGGCGGGACGCGACATCCGTCACGACCGTCATGACGACGTAGACGAGCGCGACGAGGAGCACGACACCGGTGACGACGGGCACATCGCGGAGGGTGACGGCCTGCAGCAGCGTGCGGCCGAGTCCGGGCATCGCGAAGATCGTCTCGACCACCACCGCGCCCGAGAGCAGCCAGCCGAGCGCCCAGCCCGAGAGGCTGATCGCCGGCAGCGAGGCGTGCCGGATCGTGTGCCGGAGGCGGAGTCCTGTCGTGTTCTCGCCGCGGGCGCGCGCAGAGACCACGAACGGCTGCTGCAGGGCGTCGAGGAGGCTCTCGCGCATGACCTGGGCGAGGAATCCCGCGAGCGGGATCGCCAGGGTGGCGACGGGCAGCACGAGGCCCGCAGGCGTGCCCGTCGCGATGGGCGGAAACCAGTCGAGGCCCGTGCTGAAGATGGCGATGAGCACGGCGGCCAACCAGAAGTGGGGGAGTGCGGCCGCGGTGAGCTCGATGCCCTCGCCGACGGCGGCGGCCACGCGCGCACGGCCGGTCGACCAGAGCGAGAGGCCGAGTGCGAGGATCCAGGCGACGAGGAGCGCGAGCACGGCCAGCAGCATCGTGCCGCCGAGCTGACCGCCGAGGAGGTCGGCGACCGGCGTCCTGAGCGCGTAGGAGGTGCCGAGGTCGCCGGTGACGAGGCGCGCGAGCATGGCGAGGTACTGCACGAGCAGCGGCTGGTCGAGTCCGTAGTCGCGGCGGACCTGGTCGAGCGCCTCCTGGGAGGCCTGCGAGCCGGGCCCGCCGAGGATCGCCTCGGCGGGATCGCCCGGGATGAGCCGGATCGCGAAGAACGTCAGCGTCGCGACCGCCCACATGACGAAGACCGCTCCGGCGGCCAGCACGGCGACGCGGTGCAGGATGCCGCCGCGTCGCCGACGCGGGTCAGCCGGCGAGCCAGGCGTCATAGAAGGTCGGAGTCGAGACGGTCGGCATCGTGCGTGCGCCCTCGACCCGGGCGTCCAGAAGGAAGCTGTTCTGCTGGTCGTAGAGCGGGAGCAGGTAGTAACCGCCGAGGATCCGCTCCTGCGCCTGCCGGTACAGGTCGGCGCGCGCCGCCTCCTCGCTCGTCGATGCGGCCTCGGTCAGCAGGGCGTCGACCGCGGGGTCGTCGAGCTGCGCGAGGTTCGCGAAGTAGCCGCTCGGAGCCGGCGTGATGCTGTCGGAATGGTACAGGATGCGCAGCACGTCGGGGCCGACCTTCGTGTAGGGAGCGCTCACGATCTCGTACTCGTGTGCGAACAGCGCGCTGTACCAGCTCGACAGGTCGAGCAGCTCGATCGCGACGTCGAACCCGGCCTGCTTCGCGGTCGCCTGCACCTGCTCGAAGAGCGACTGCTCGGCCGGGATCGACTGGTTGGTGCTGACGGGGAAGCGCAAGGTGAGGCGGACGCCGTCCTTCATGCGGATGCCGTCGGCGTCGCGGTCGGTCCAGCCGGCCTCGTCGAGGAGCGCGTTCGCCGCGTCGAGATCGGGTTCGAAGAGCGCTTCGTCCGAGTATGCGAGCTGCTCGGCCGAGGAGAGTGCCGAGTACGACCGCTCCGCGGTGCCGAAGAAGAGGGCGTCGATGCCGTCGTTCACCTCGACCGCTCGGATGAAGGCCTCGCGGACCCGTTCGTCGTCGAACGGCGCCTGGCCGGAGTTCAGCTCGATGCGGTTCGCGGCGCCGGGTCGCGGTGCGTCGATCCACGTGAGCACGTCGTCGCCCTCGGCGGCGGCGATGGTGTCGGGCTGCGGGTTGTCGATGACATCGACCTGCCCGCCCTGGAGCGCCGCGTACCGCGACGCGGCATCGGGTACGAACCGCCATTCGATCGCGTCGAGGTAGGGGGGGCCGTCGTGGCCGGCGTCGGCGGGCGGCGAGCTGTAGTCGTCGTTCCGCACGAGGGTGACGTGGTCCTGCTTGACCCACTCGCCCACGATGAACGGGCCGGTGCCGACCGGCGCCTCGCAGTTCTCCTCCATGCCGCGGGCGATGCCCGCGGGCGACTGCATGGCGGTCCACGGCTGGCTGAGCGACTCGAGCAGCGCGCTGTCGGGGGCAGTGAGCACGAACCGCGCCGTGAGGTCGTCGACGGCCTCGACCCGGTCGACCTTGCCCATCGCGAGGTAACCGGTGGATGACTGCGTCGCCGGATCCTTCAGATGCTCCACGTTGACCGCGACGGCCTCCGCGTCGAAGTGGGTGCCGTCGGTGAACGTCACGCCCTCGCGCAGCGTGAACTCCCACGCGAGTCCGTCGTCCGACGGCTCCCACGACTCGGCGAGCCACGGAATGATCTCGCCCGACGTGTCGCGCGAGACGAGCGATTCGAGGAACTGCCCCGCGAGGAGGGCCTGCGGATAGTTGCCCCCGACATGCGGGTCGAGACAGGTCGGTTCGGCGTCGCCGCTCGCGTAGACGAGCGTGCCGCCCTCGACCGGGTCGCCGGATGCCTCGTCGGGCTCGGCCGCCTGGCACCCGGCGAGTGCGACGGCCGAGACGAGCGCGATGGCGGGGAGAGCGATTCGCCGCCACGGGCGGAGAGTGGTCACGGTTGCAGTGGGCATCGAGATCCTTGCGGGAGGGGGAGGTGGACTGGGTGCGTCGTCGGAGCCCGATTCATCCTGTCATCGCCGGGAGAGGGCGACAACCGACTTGTTCGAGTAACAATAGAACAATAGACTCAATGCGTGCGCATCCGCATCGACCCGACCCTTCCCACGCCGCTCTTCGAGCAGCTCGCCTCCGCCGTCCGCTCCACGATCATCGACGGCCGGGTGATCGGTGGTGAGCGCCTGCCTGCCGCGCGCCGGCTCGCCGAGGGCCTCGGCGTCAACGTGCACACCGTGCTGCGCGGATACCGGCTCCTCCGCGACGAGGGCCTCATCGAACTGCATCGCGGCCGCGGCGCCGTCGTCGCGACCCGCCTCGGCGGGCACGCCGCCCTCGCGGGCGCGATTCACGACCTCGTCGACGAGGCGAAGCTGCACGACCTCCCCGAGAGCGCGCTGCTCGCCCTCGTCAGCGAGGCCTATCGGTCGGCGCCGTCGGCTGCAGGGGTCCTCCGCACCGGGCCGACGCGGTAGTCTGGAGGGCAACGACGTCGATCCGGCCATCACCGGGGAGTCTTCGGAAGAACGCGAACGGATGTCACGGCACATCCGCTCGTCAGTAGAACCGAACGGGTGGCCCGTCATAGCCGAATGAGAGGCTCGTCCGGGTCTCGAGAAGCCGCTGACGCGGCTCCTCGACCGCCGGAGGGGCAAGCGAGGTGGTACCGCGGCGGGGCTCGACGAGCGGCCGGCGTCCTCGCAGAGGCATCCGTCCCGCAAGGAGCGAGCGTGTACCCGCGCACCCCCGACGACCACGGCGTCGCCCCCTCACCCGACTTCCCGGCCATGGAACGCGACGTGCTCGCATTCTGGAAGCAGGACGACACCTTCCAGGCCTCCATCGACCAGCGCGAGGGCGCACCCGAGTGGGTCTTCTACGACGGCCCGCCGTTCGCCAACGGCCTGCCGCACTACGGCCACCTCCTCACCGGCTACGCCAAGGACCTCTTCCCGCGCTTCCAGACCATGCGCGGCCACCAGGTGCACCGCCGGTTCGGCTGGGACACCCACGGCCTGCCCGCCGAGCTCGAGGCCGAGCGCCAGCTCGGCATCACCGACAAGAGCCAGATCGAGGAGATGGGCATCGCGGCGTTCAACCAGGCCGCTCGCGACGCCGTGCTCCGGTACACGAAGGAGTGGGAGGAGTACGTGACCCGGCAGGCGCGCTGGGTCGACTTCGCCGACGAATACAAGACGCTCGACGTCACCTTCATGGAGTCGGTGATCTGGGCGTTCAAGACCCTCCACGGCAAGGGCCTCGCGTACGAGGGCTACCGGGTGCTGCCGTACTGCTGGCGCGACCAGACGCCGCTCTCGAACCATGAGCTCCGCATGGACGACGACGTCTACAAGAACGTGCAGGACCAGACCGTCACCGTGACGTTCCCGCTCACCGGCGCGAAGGCCGAGTCGCTCGGGCTGACCGCCGTGCGAGCGCTCGCCTGGACGACGACGCCGTGGACGCTCCCCACGAACTTCGCGCTCGCGGTGGGCCCCGACATCGAGTACGCCGTCGTGCCGGCCGGCCCCGACGGCACGCCCGACGCGACCGTGCTGCGCGAGAAGGCCGGCGACGCGGCATCCGACACCGAGGTGCTGGGCGCCGAGTACCTGCTCGCCGGCGACCTCGTGGGCGGCTACGCGAAGGAGCTCGGCTACGACTCCGCCGACGACGCACGCGCGGCGATCTCGCGCACCGTGCGCGGCGCGGAGCTCGAGGGCGTCACCTACGACCGGCTCTTCGACTACTACGCCGACGTGGAGCAGTACGGCCTGCAGAACGCCTGGCAGATCCTCGTCGCCGACTACGTGAGCACCGAAGACGGCACCGGCATCGTGCACCAGGCCCCCGCCTACGGCGAGGAGGACCAGAAGGTCGGCGAGGCGGCCGGCATCCCTGTCATCATCTCGCTCGACGAGGGCGGGCGGTTCCTGCCCGAGGTGACGGATGTCGCGGGCCTGCTCTGGAGCGACGCGAACAGGCCGCTCATCCAGCTCCTGAAGGCCGAGGGGCGGCTCCTTCGGCAGGCGAGCTACGTGCACTCGTACCCGCACTGCTGGCGGTGCCGGAACCCGCTCATCTACCGGGCGGTGTCGAGCTGGTTCATCCGCGTGCCCGAGTTCCGCGACCGCATGGGCGAGCTCAACCAGGAGATCACCTGGGTGCCCGACAACGTGAAGGACGGGCAGTTCGGCAAGTGGCTCGCCGGTGCGCGCGACTGGTCGATCAGCCGCAACCGGTACTGGGGCTCGCCGATCCCGGTGTGGAAGAGCGACGACCCCGCCCACCCGCGCATAGACGTGTACGGCTCGCTCGCCGAGCTCGAGCGCGACTTCGGGCGACTGCCCCGCAACACGGCCGGCGAGCCCGACCTGCACCGTCCGTACATCGACGAGCTCACGCGCCCGAACCCCGACGACCCCACCGGGACGAGCACGATGCGGCGCATCCCCGACGTGCTCGACGTGTGGTTCGACTCGGGCTCGATGCCGTTCGCGCAGGTGCACTACCCGTTCGAGAACCAGGAATGGTTCGACTCGCACAACCCGGCCGACTTCATCGTCGAGTACATCGGGCAGACGCGCGGCTGGTTCTACACGCTGCACGTGCTCTCGACCGCGTTGTTCGACCGGCCGGCGTTCAAGAACGTCGTCAGCCACGGCATCGTGCTCGGCAGCGACGGGCAGAAGATGTCGAAGTCGCTGCGCAACTACCCGGATGTCTCGGAGGTGTTCGACCGCGACGGCTCCGACGCGATGCGCTGGTTCCTCATGTCGAGCTCCGTGCTGCGCGGCGGCAACCTCATCGTCACCGAGGAGGGCATCCGCGAAGGCGTGCGCCAGCTCATGCTGCCGCTCTGGAGCACGTGGTACTTCTTCTCGCTCTACGCCAACACGGCGCGCGAGGGCGGCTACGAGGCATCCCGCCGCACCGACTCGGCCGATGTGCTCGACCGCTACCTGCTCGCGAAGCTGCGCGACCTCGTGACTGCCGTCACGGGCGACCTCGAGGACTTCGACTCGCCGCTCGCGGCGCAGAAGCTCCGCGACTTCGGCGACGTGCTGACGAACTGGTACGTGCGGCGCTCGCGTGAGCGATTCTGGGCCGGGGTGAGCGACGACCGCTCCAGCACCGAGGCGTTCGACACGCTGTACACGGTGCTCGAGACGCTCACCCGTCTCGCCGCGCCGCTGCTGCCGCTCGTCGCTGAGAAGGTCTGGCGCGGGCTCACCGGCGGTCGCAGCGTGCACCTGGCGGACTGGCCCGACGCCGCGGAGTTCCGGGCCGACGACGCGCTCGTCGCCGCCATGGACGCCGTGCGCGAGATCAGCGGCGCGGCCCTCGCACTTCGCAAGCAGGCCGGGCGACGGGTGCGGCTGCCACTCGCGAACCTCACGGTGGTGACGACGGATGCCGCGACGCTGCGTCCGTTCGAGGGGATCCTCCGCGACGAACTGAACGTGAAGTCGATCGACCTTGTCGAGCTCGAAGCGTCGAGCGCCGAGGCGTACGGCGTCACCAAGCGGCTCAGCGTCAACGCGCGCGCCGCTGGTCCCCGCCTCGGCAAGGGCGTGCAGCAGGCCATCCAGGCGGCGCGCGCGGGCGACTGGACGCTCGACGGCGTCGCGGTCGTCGCGGGCGGCATCGTGCTGGAGGCGGGGGAGTACGAGCTCGTCCTGGAGGCGGGGGGGTCCGGCGACGGATCGAGCGCCCTCGCCCTGCTGCGCGACGGTGGATTCGTGATCCTCGACACGGCGACCACGCCCGAGCTCGAGGCCGAGGGCCTTGCGCGCGACGTGGTGCGCGCCGTGCAGGACGCCCGCAAGGCCGCGGGGCTCGAGGTGGGCGACCGTATCCGGCTGGCGCTCACGCTCGACGCCGAGGGTGCGGCCGCGGCATCCGCCCACCATGTGCTCATCTCGCGCGAGACGCTCGCGGAAGAGCTCGACATCGCGACGGGCGTCGACGTCTCGGGCGCGGCCGCGGCCCGGCCGGTCGGCGACGGCTCGTCACTCCTCGTCGACCTGGAGAAGCTGTGACCGACGCATCCGACGACTACGACGAGGCGGAGGCGCGCGACGCGGCCGACGCCGTCTACGAGGCGCTGATCGCGCGCGTCGGCGAGGGATCGCCGCGGCCGCGGCTCGCGCCCACCCGCCGGGCCGTCGAGCTCCTCGGCGACCCGCATCGCGCGGCGCCCGTCATCCACATCACGGGCACGAACGGCAAGACCTCGACGAGTCGCATCATCGAGGCCATGCTCCGGGCGTCGGGCCTGCGCACGGGACTGCTCACGAGCCCGCACCTCGAGCGGTTCACCGAACGCATGAGCATCGACGGGGAGCCGATCTCGGATGAGGCGGTGGCGCGCAACTGGGACGAGATCCTCCCATTCCTCGCCATCGTCGACGCCGAGCTCGAGGGCGCAGGCGAGGAGCCGCTCACGTTCTTCGAGGTGCTCACGGTGCTCGCCTTCGCGAGCTTCGCGGACGCGCCCGTCGATGTCGTGGTGCTCGAGGTCGGCATGGGCGGGGAGTGGGATTCCACGAACGTCGCCGACGGTCAGGTCGCGGTCTTCACGCCCATCGACCTCGACCACCGGGCGCGCCTCGGCTCGACGATCACCGAGATCGCGCGAACCAAGTCGGGCATCATCAAGCCCACCGCCGCGGTAATCACGGCCAAGCAGCCCGACGCGGCCCTCGCGGTGCTCGAGGAGGCGGCGGAGCTCACCGAGTCGAGCCTCGCCGTCGAGGGCGACGCCTTCGACGTGCTCGAGTCGCGCGTCGCCGTGGGCGGCCAGCTCGTGTCGGTGCGCGGCCTCGCGGGCGAGTACCGCGATGTGCCGCTGCCGCTGTTCGGCCGCCATCAGGCCGAGAACGCCGCGGTCGCGATCGCGGCCGTCGAGGCGTTCATCGGCGGCGGCGCGGTGCGCCTGGCCGACGAGGTCGTCGAGGGCGGCCTCGCCACGGTGACGTCGCCCGGCCGGATGCAGGCCATCGCGGCCGATCCCGTGGTGATCGTCGACGCCGCGCACAACCCGCACGGTGCGGCCGCGCTCGTCGCGGCGCTCGACGAGTACTTCGACTTCGACGAGGTCATGGTCGTGCTGGGCGTGCTCGGCGACAAGGACGCCGCCGGCATCGTCGACGTGCTCGCGCGCGCGAACGCGTCGTTCGTCGTGACGAGGCCCGACTCCGATCGCGCGCGCGACGTGCAGGAGCTCTCGGCGCTCGTGGCCGCCCGAGTCGGTGCCGACCGCGTGCACATCGCCGAGCGGACCGACGACGCACTCGACGATGCGCGCGCCTGGGCCGCGGAGGCGCCGAAGCGCGCCGTCGTGGTCACGGGCTCGCTCGTGCTCGTCGGCGAGGCCATGGCCATCGCCGCCGACCGTGGCTGGGGACGCGCGTGAGCGACACGACCCCGTCGCCGGTGGCGCCTGCGCCCGCTCCGCGCTCACTGCGCCGGACCCTCGGGTCGATCGTGCTCGGATTCGAGGTCATCGTGGTGTTCCTCGCCGCGCTCGTCATCTGGGGCCTCGCACCGACCGAGGACAGCACGCTGGACCTGCCGCCGTGGGTCGCGCTGGCGGCCGGCGGTGCGCTGATCGTCGGGCTCGTCGTCACGATCGGGCTGCTGCGGTTCTCGTGGGGCTACGTCGTGGGATGGGTGCTGCAGGTGCTCATCATCGCCGCCGGGGTGCTGAATCCGGCGATGTTCTTCGTGGGCGCGCTCTTCGGCGGCATGTGGTGGTACGGCATGGTCGCCGGCGCGCGCATCGATCGAGACAGGACGGCGAACGCCGGTCCGGGGAAGGAACAGGAATGACCACCGCCATCGAGGAGACCCTCGTGCTCGTGAAGCCCGACGGGGTCGCGCGCAACCTGACCGGCGAGATCCTCCGTCGCATCGAGGCCAAGGGCTACTCGCTCGTCGACCTCCGCATGCTCCAGGCCGACCGCGAGCTCCTCGCGAACCACTACGCCGAGCACGAGGGCAAGCCGTTCTATGAGCCGCTCATCGAGTTCATGCAGTCGGGGCCGACGGTCGCGCTGCGGGTCGCCGGCAACCGCGTCATCGAGGGCTTCCGCGTGCTCGCGGGCACCACCGACCCCACGGCGGCGGCGCCCGGCACCATCCGCGGCGATTTCGGGCGCGACTGGGGCCTCAAGGTGCAGCAGAACCTCGTGCACGGTTCCGACTCCATCGAGTCGGCGGAGCGCGAGCTCGCCCTCTGGTTCGCCTGAGTTCGTGCGAGTTGCCGGCTCGGCTGAGCTTCGGGTCGGGCTGAGTCTCTCTGCGTCCTCGAGGGTGCAGTTCCCGCCGTTTCAAGGGCGGGAACTGCACACTCGGCAGTAACGCGCGCGGTTCCGCCGTCCGGTCCCGCTCTCGCCGTCGCTCCCACCCGCTGAGCTCCCTCGACGAGCGTGCAGTTGCCGCCCATCTTCGGGCGGCGAGTGCACGCTCGTCGCATGGACGCACTCGCCGGCGCTTGACGCGCTCGCGTCACCGGAACAGGTTCCGGATCTCGATGACCGCAAGCGGAACGGCGTTGAGCTGCAGCTGCGCCAGGATGATCACCAGGAGATAGCAGACCACCGTGATGAGCGGGATCCACTTGAACCACTCGGCGGCGAGCCGCCGCACGCGTTCCGAGGCGGGAATATGCCCCTCCCGCAGGTTGTGCAGCGTGACCGCGAGGAACGTCGGGATGGTCACCGCCCACGTGAGCATGCACCACGGGCAGAGCACGCCGAGCACGTAGATGCTCTGGGCGATGAGCCAGCCCACGAAGACGATCGCGCCGGTGACGCCCGCGTTGAAGCCGAGCCAGAACCAGCGCGCGAACCGGGCGCCCGCCAGCATCGCCACGCCGATCGTGATGACGACCGGCCAGGCCATGAGTCCGATGAACGGGTTGGGGAATCCGAACAGCGCGCCCTGCCACGAGCCGAGGTTCGTGCTGCAGCTGACGAGGATGCCGACGTTGCAGTTCGGCACGTGGTCGGGATCGGCCAGCACGAGCAGCTTCTCGAGCGAGAGCTCGAAGGCGGCGAGGAGGCCGAGGGCCCCGGCGACGATGAGGAAGACCGCAAGTCCCGTCGATCGGGACCGGCTGGGGGTGTCCGGCATAGTCGTATTCTGGCATGCCGATTCCACATGTCGCTGTGAGACCGTGCGATAATCGAAGGAGTCGTCCGGGCCGCGCCCGGAACGACGCCAATGAGGGCTTTGAGGATGCACCGCATCCGAGTGAGCGGACGCATGCGCCGCGAGACGTGGCGACACTGGCACCCTGCCGGTCGCAGCAGTGAAGGATTGGCGGTTCCGCGCACGGCGTGAACCGCTCGAGACGAGAACGGAGACGGATGGCGCGGCCATCCCGATCCGTCGTAGGAGTGCACCAGAGATGGTGGAAGGCAACGACAACACCACGAACGAATTCGCAACCGGCAGCAGCACGCCACGGCGACGTGGCGGGCTCTTCGGCGCCCGCCGCGGTGGGCGTGCCCGAGTCGCGCCCACCGCGCTGAACGACGAGGTCGAGGCATCGGTGGAGACGGCGGCCGGTTCCGACGATGGCCCCGACGCGCAGCCGGCAGCGCCGCAGTCGACCGATGCGACCTCCGCCGCGACCGAGGCCCAGCCCGCCCGGGTGACGGTCGCCGGCGACGAGCCCAAGGCGACGGCCGGCGACGCGGCGGATGCCACGGCGTCCGCAGGGGGCGAGGCCGCGGCATCCGACGCCCAGGCCGAGGCAGCACCCGAGCCTTCGGTCTCGCCGATCCCCGCGGCGCTCACGACGACCTCGCTCATCTTCCACGCGCCGCCCGTGTTCACGCCCGTCGAGCGACCAGAGCGCGCCGCCGAGGACGAGGAGGCTTCGAGCGTACGACGCCGCACACGTCGTCGCAGCGGCGAGGAGGGACGCGCGACCGCGCACGAGCCGGCCAACACCGTCGTCAAGGTGCGCGAGCCGCGCGAGCCCGAGCTCATCACCGAGCCGCAGAAGGTCAAGGGCTCCACGCGCCTCGAGGCCAAGAAGCAGCGTCGGCGCGACGGCCGCGACGCGGGCCGGCGCCGTGCGGTGATCACCGAGGCCGAGTTCCTCGTCCGCCGCGAGTCGGTCGACCGCTCGATGGTGGTCCGCGAGAAGGACGGCCGCATCCAGATCGGGGTGCTGGAAGACGGTGTGCTCGTCGAGCACTACGTCGCCCGTAACCAGGACGCGTCACTCATCGGCAACGTCTACCTCGGTCGCGTACAGAACGTGCTGCCGAGCATGGAAGCCGCCTTCGTCGACATCGGCCGCGGCCGCAACGCCGTGCTGTACTCGGGCGAGGTCGACTGGGATGCCGCCGCCGAGAACGGCGAGAAGAACCAGCCCCGCCGCATCGAGCTCGCGCTGAAGCCCGGCGACCGCGTGCTCGTGCAGGTCACGAAGGACCCGGTCGGCCACAAGGGCGCCCGGCTCACCAGCCAGGTGTCGCTGCCCGGCCGCTACCTCGTGTACGTGCCGAACGGCTCGATGAACGGCATCAGCCGCAAGCTTCCCGACACCGAGCGGGCGCGCCTGAAGAAGATCCTCAAGGAGGTGCTCCCCGACAACGTGGGCGTCATCGTGCGCACCGCCGCCGAGGGCGCCACCGAGGAGCAGCTCACGCTCGACGTGAACCGGCTCATCGCACAGTGGGCCGACATCTCGACGCGGCTCGAGAAGGTGCAGGCGCCCGCGCTGCTGCACTCCGAGCCCGACCTGCTCATCAAGATCGTCCGCGACGTCTTC
This sequence comes from Agromyces bauzanensis, assembly GCF_014645655.1. Classification (GTDB taxonomy): domain Bacteria; phylum Actinomycetota; class Actinomycetes; order Actinomycetales; family Microbacteriaceae; genus Agromyces; species Agromyces bauzanensis. Next base: position 165,777 of record NZ_BMMD01000004.1, read on the forward strand.
AACGAGGACTTCCAGAAGATGATCATCTCGGGCGACGAGGCGCGCGAGACCATCGAGCGCTACCTCCGTGCGGTCGCGCCCGACCTGCTCGAGCGCGTCGAGGCGTACGCCGGCGACCGCGACGCGTTCGACGAGTTCCGCATCACCGAGCAGATCGAGAAGGCGCTCGACCGCAAGGTGTGGCTGCCGTCGGGCGGCTCGCTCGTCATCGACCGCACTGAGGCCATGACCGTCGTCGACGTCAACACGGGCAAGTTCGTCGGCTCCGGCGGCAACCTCGAGGAGACGGTGACGAAGAACAACCTCGAGGCGGCCGAGGAGATCGTGCGCCAACTGCGACTCCGCGACACCGGCGGCATCATCGTGGTCGACTTCATCGACATGGTGCTCGAGTCGAATCGCGACCTCGTGCTGCGGCGCCTCGTCGAGTGCCTCTCGCGCGACCGCACGAAGCACCAGGTCGCCGAGGTCACCTCGCTCGGCCTCGTGCAGATGACGCGCAAGAAGCTCGGGCTGGGCCTGCTCGAGTCGTTCAGCGAGCCGTGCGAGGTCTGCGCGGGCCGCGGCATCATCGTGCACCACGAGCCGATCATGAAGCACCGTGCGCCCCAGCAGCCCGAGCGCGGCCGTGGCCGCGGCCGGGGTGGCCAGCAGCAGCAGCCCGCGCCAGAGCCCAAGCCGCACACGGGCACGCACGCGATCACCGAGGACGTCAAGCACGCGCTCGCGCAGATCGCCGCGTCCACGATTCCGCACGTCGAGCACAAGCCCGCCGAGAACACACCCGCCGGTACCGGCTCGTCCGGGGCGGTGGCCGAGCCCGCGGTGCAGGCAGGGGCTCCCGCCGCGACCGAGACCGCCGGCGAACCGCAGTCGGCCACCGGTCGCCGGCGCGGCCGCCACCGCCGCGTCACGCAGGAGCAGGGCGCGACGCGGGCAGCGGAAGCCGCGACCACGCCGGCCGAGCCGGAGGCTGCGCCTGCTGTGGCCGGGGCCCCGGTGCCCGCCGAGGCGCTCGCCGCGACCGAGGTTCCGGCCGTTGCGATCGTGGAGCTTCCGCCGGTCGTCCCCGCGGAGCGCAAGCGGCCGGTGCGCATCGAGGACGCCGAGGTGCTCCTGGACTCCGTGCTCGACGCGCTTCCCGCCCCGAAGAAGGCGGGCGAAGGGCGTGCACGCAGCCGTCGCGTCTCGACGGCCGCGCTCAGCCCTGCGGGCGGTCCGCCGGTGATCACGCGGGCAGACGGCTCCACGTCGGCGACCGAGGAGTCGGCGTCAGGACGCTGACCGGGTGCGCCGCTCGCGCGGCGTGACCCGGAGCCCGCTCGCGGCGAGCCGGCGCACGAGTTCCCGTGGCGACACGGGTTCCGCGCCGGCGGCCACGAGCTCGTCATACCGCTCGACGGGCACGTCGTAGTGATCGAGGTCGAATCCGCGCCCTGGGAGACCGGCGCGCTCGGCGAACGCCTGGAGTTCCTCGATCGAGTGGTCGCTCACGAGGTGCGCCCACACGGTGCCGTGCTTCGGCCAGAGGGGCGTGTCGATGAGCACCGTCATGCCGCAGATCCTACGCGTGGGCTCGGCCGACCCGCTGTCCGTGCGTTTGACCGGCCATGGGACATCCGTGTAAACTCGACCGTTGGTGCCGCCGCTTATCCCGGTGCGCCCACACAGTTTTCTGGCAGATGACCCTCCTTCCCGCTGGGGTCTCGCGCGCAGTGACATCCCCTTCACCCGAACGGAGCCCCGGCTCCCCAGAGATAGGTACGAGTAGTGGTTTACGCAGTAGTGCGCGCCGGCGGTCGGCAGGAGAAGGTCGAAGTCGGCACCATCGTGACGATGGACCGCATCAAGGCTGACAAGGACGGCAACGTCCAGCTCATCCCGGTGCTCCTCGTCGACGGCGACAAGATCACCTCCGACGCCAAGTCGCTCGCGAAGGTCACGGTCACGGCTGAGGTCCTGAACGACCTCCGCGGCCCCAAGATCGTGATCCAGAAGTTCAAGAACAAGACCGGCTACAAGAAGCGCCAGGGCCACCGTCAGGAGCTCACGCGCGTCAAGATCACCGGCATCAAGTAACCCGCGGCTCGCAAGGAGAGACAGACATGGCACACAAAAAGGGAGCGAGCTCGACTCGCAATGGTCGTGACTCGAACGCGCAGCGCCTCGGCGTCAAGCGCTTCGGCGGTCAGGTCGTGAGCGCGGGCGAGATCCTCGTCCGCCAGCGCGGCACGCACTTCCACGCGGGCGCGGGCGTCGGTCGCGGCGGCGACGACACCCTGTTCGCGCTCGAGGCGGGCGCCGTGCAGTTCGGCACCAAGGGCGGTCGCAAGGTCGTCAACATCGTGGCGGCCGGCGAATAGTCGATCGAACGGTTTCGTGAGGGCGGGCTTCGGCTCGCCCTCACGCATTTCCAGCTCAAGGGAGGATGCAGCATGGTCAGCTTCGTCGACGAGGTGACGCTGTTCGTGCGCGCCGGTCACGGCGGGAACGGCTGCGTCTCCGTGCGCCGTGAGAAGTTCAAGCCGCTCGCCGGACCCGACGGCGGCAACGGCGGCCACGGCGGCGACATCGTGCTCGTCGCCGACCCGCAGGTCACGACGCTCCTCGCCTACCACGGGCGCCCGCACCGCTCCTCGCCCAACGGCCAGCCCGGCATGGGCGACAACCGGTCGGGTGCGGCGGGCGAGACGCTCGAGCTGCCCGTGCCGGTCGGCACCGTGGTGAAGGATCCCGACGGCACCGAGCTCGCCGACCTCACCGAGCCCGGCATGCGATTCATCGTCGCGCCCGGCGGCCAGGGGGGCCTCGGCAACGCGGCGCTCGCCTCGACGAAGCGCAAGGCGCCCGGTTTCGCCCTGCTCGGCACGCCGGGCTTCGAGGGCGAGGTCACGCTCGAGCTGAAGACCATTGCGGATGTCGCGCTCGTCGGCTTCCCGTCGGCAGGCAAGTCGAGCCTCATCGCCGCGCTCTCGGCGGCACGGCCGAAGATCGCCGACTACCCGTTCACCACGCTGCATCCGAACCTCGGGGTCGTGCAGGCGGGCGACCACCGCTTCACCGTGGCCGACGTGCCGGGCCTCATCGAGGGCGCGAGCGAGGGCAAGGGCCTCGGCCTCGAGTTCCTTCGGCACGTCGAGCGCTGCTCGGCGCTGCTGCACGTCGTCGACTGCGCCACGCTCGACCCCGGCCGCGACCCGGTCAGCGACCTCGACGTGATCCGCCGCGAACTCGCGGCGTACGAGGTTCCCGAAGGCCAGACGCCGCTGCTCGATCGCCCGCAGCTCGTCGCCCTCAACAAGGTCGACGTTCCGGAGGCACGGGAGCTCGCCGGCTTCGTGCGGCCCGAACTCGAGGCGCGCGGCTATCGCGTGTTCGAGATCTCGACCGTGAGCCACGAGGGCCTGCGCCAGCTCGGGTTCGCGCTCGGCGAGGTCGTCGACCGAGCGCGCGCCGAGGCGGCATCCGCTCCAATGGCGCCGCGCATCGTCATGCGACCGAAGGCCGTCGACGAGGCGGAATTCGTGGTGCGCGCCGAGGGCGGCAGCTACGGCACGATCTACCGCGTGCTCGGCGCGAAGCCCGAGCGCTGGGTCGCCCAGACCGACTTCACGAACGACGAGGCCGTCGGCTTCCTCGCCGACCGGCTCGCGCGCCTCGGCGTGGAGGACGAGCTGGTGCGCGCGGGCGCCGTCGCCGGATCGACCGTCGTCATCGGCGCCGGCGCCGGAGTCGTGTTCGACTGGGAGCCGACGCTCACGTCGACCGCGGAGCTCATCACGTCGCCGCGCGGCTCGGATTTCCGGCTCGACGAGGGCCGACGCGCCACGCGCGCCGAGCGACGCAGCGAGTACCACGAGCGCATGGACGCCAAGGCCGAGGCGCGTGCCGAGCTCGAGCGCGAGCGCGGGGCCGGCATCTGGTCGGGCGACGAGTCGCGCGACGTGGGCGACGTGCCGCGCCCCGGCGCCGAAGGCGACGAGGGCGAACGGTGACCCCGCGCACGCGCGCCGACATCCCGACAGCGAAGCGCATCGTCGTGAAGGTCGGCTCGTCGTCGATCAGCGGCGACAACGCCGGGCAGATCGGTCCCCTCGTCGACGCCCTCGCGGGCGCCCACGAGCGCGGCACCGAGGTCGTGCTCGTCTCGTCGGGCGCGATCTCGACCGCGATCCCGTTCCTCGACCTCGCGGCTCGGCCCACCGATCTCGCCACCCAGCAGGCCGCCGCCGCCGTGGGCCAGAACGTGCTGATGTGGCGCTACCAGACGAGCCTCGACCGCTACGGCATCATCGCGGGGCAGGTGCTGCTCACGGCGGGCGATCTCGAGCACGCGACGCCGCGCTCGAATGCGCAGCGGGCCATGGATCGACTGCTCGCCCTGCGCGTCCTCCCGATCGTCAACGAGAACGACACCGTCGCAACCCACGAGATCCGCTTCGGCGACAATGACCGGCTCGCAGCGCTCGTCGCCGAGCTCATCGGCGCCGACCTGCTCGTACTGCTCTCCGACGTCGACGCGCTCTACACGAAGCCGCCGCACCTCGATGGCGCCGAGCGCATCGCGCACGTGCCCGTCGGCGACGCGCTCGCGGGCGTCGAGATCGGCGCCATCGGGCGCGCCGGCGTGGGCACCGGGGGAGCGGAGACGAAGGTCTCGGCCGCCCGCATCGCCGCCGAGGCGGGGGCGGCCGTGCTCATCACCGCAACGACGCTCGTTGCGGAGGCCCTTGCGGGCGAGGAGATCGGCACGTGGTTCGATGCGGCCCCCGAGCGTCGCACGGCGGACGGCGACTCCGGGCTCGCCTAGGCTGGTCGTATGGAGCACTCCGACCTCGACACCACGGTGATCGACGCGCGCCTCGCCGCCGCGAAGCAGGCCTCCTACCGCCTCGCGCAGGCGACGACGGCTGAGAAGGACATCGCGCTCGAGCGCATCGCCGACCTCCTCCGCGAGCGATCCGGCGACATCATCGCGGCGAATCGGCTCGACCTCGAGGCCGGCCGTGAGGCGGGCCTCGAGGCCGGACTCCTCGACCGACTCACACTCGACGACCGGCGAGTGGGCGCCCTCGCCGTCGCCGTGCTCGAGGTCATCGCGCTCACCGACCCCGTGGGCGAGACCGTGAGCGGCAGGTCCCTGCCGAACGGGGTTCGCATCGATCAGGTGCGCGTACCGCTCGGCGTGGTCGGCGCCATCTACGAGGCCCGGCCGAACGTCACCGTCGACATCGCCGTGCTCGCCCTGAAGAGCGGCAACGCCGTCGTGCTGCGCGGCGGCACCGCGGCAGAGCAGACGAATCGGGTGCTCGTCGACGTGCTCCGCGACGCCCTGGACGCGGTCGGCCTCCCCGCCGACGCCGTGCAGACGGTCGACGACTTCGGTCGCGCCGGCGCACGCCACCTCATGCAGGCCCGCGACTACGTCGACGTGCTCATCCCGCGTGGCAGTGCCGGTCTCATCCGCGCTGTCGTCGACGAGGCGAAGGTGCCCGTCATCGAGACGGGCGCAGGCGTCGTGCACATGTACCTCGACGCGAGCGCGCGCGAGGACTGGGCGGTTGAACTGGTGCACAACGCGAAGGTCCAGCGGCCGAGCGTGTGCAACGCCCTCGAGACGCTGCTCGTGCACCGCGATGCCGCGGAGCGCCTGCTGCCTGCGGTGCTCGACCGGCTCGAGGCATCCGGCGTCACGGTGCACGCCGATGAGCGCGTGCGGGCCCTACGCCCCGAGGTCGAGCCCGTGACCGATGAGGACTGGGCGACCGAGCACATGAGCCTCGACCTGTCGGTCGGCATGGTCGACTCGATGGACGACGCGCTCGAGCACATCCGCCGGTTCTCGACGAAGCACACCGAGTCGATCGTCACGAACGACCTCGCGAACGCCGAGCGGTTCCTCAACGAGGTCGACGCCGCCGCCGTCATGGTGAATGCCTCCACGCGGTTCACCGACGGCGCCGAGTTCGGCTTCGGCGCCGAGGTGGGCATCTCCACCCAGAAGCTGCACGCGCGGGGCCCGATGGGCCTGCCGGAGCTCACCAGCACCAAGTGGCTCGTGCGCGGCGCCGGGCACGTGCGCGCCTGACCTCGCTAGAATGACTCGAGCACGACCCGAAGGATTCGAAAGGAACGGCGAATGAACCTCACGACCGCGGTGCTGACCGGCGCTGTGCTGACCGAGACGGTGAATGCGAGGGAGCTTCCCTTCGACTCCTGGATCTTCGGCCTGATCGCCCTCGTCGTCTTCGCGGCCCTGGCGTTCGTCACCGCCTCCTATCGGGATGTCGCCAACCGTCACCGCGCCAAGGCCGAGGCCTGGGCGGCTCGTCACGGCGGGGGCGAGCACGGCGGCCACTGAGCGGGTCATCGCGTGACGACGCGCGTCCGATGCCGACCCCGAATCGGCGTGATGGGCGGCACGTTCGACCCCATCCACCACGGACACCTCGTCGCCGCGAGCGAGGTGGCGCAGTCGCATCGACTCGACGAGGTCGTGTTCGTGCCGACCGGCGCGACGACCTACAAGTCCGATGTCACGTCGGCCGAGCATCGCTACCTCATGACCGTCATCGCGACGGCGTCGAACCCACGGTTCACCGTGAGCCGGGTCGACATCGATCGGGAGAAGCCGACGTTCACCATCGACACGCTGCGCGACATCCGGCGTGAGCGGCCCGACGCCGACCTGTACTTCATCACCGGCGCCGACGCGATCGCGCAGATCCTGGCCTGGAAGGATGTCGGCGAACTCTGGGAGCTCGCGCACTTCGTGGCTGTGAGTCGCCCGGGACATGTGCTCTCCCTTTCGGGTCTGCCGGAGCAGGACGTAAGCTTGCTGGAGGTTCCGGCACTTGCGATCTCGTCGACCGACTGCCGGGACAGGGTGCGCCGGGGTTTCCCGGTGTGGTACTTGGTACCCGATGGGGTCGTACAGTACATCTCCAAGCACCACCTCTACCGGAGTGTCGAATGACGTCGTCGCAGGAACCGCCGCTGACGCGCCGCGAGATGCGCGAGCGCGAACGCCTGCTGGCCCAGCAGGCGGAATCGTCGACCCCCGATGCCGCCGCCCCCGTCGCCCCGGCTGCGGCGCCCGCGCCGCAGCCGTCGTTCCCGCCTGCTCCGGTGCCCCAGCCCGCGCCCGTCGCGCAGCCCGCTCCCATTCACCAGCCGGCATCCATACCGCAGGCGGCGCCGACGCCGCCGCAGCCGACTCCGTCGCCCGCTCCGCTCCCGCCCGGCTACGGTGCGCCTCCTCCGGCCGGCGGCTACGGCGACCAGGGCTCACCCTTCGGGGGAGCCATCGCGTCACCGGCCCCGCCGAACCCGTTCGCGCCGCGCCCACAGCCCGTCGCGCCGGCCCCGCCGCCTCAGGCCGCGCTTCCCGAGCCCACGACACCAGAACGAACGCTGACCCGACGCGAGCTACGCGCGATGCTGGAGGCGCACTCCGGCGAGGGTTTCGACGAGTTCGAGTTCGACGACGCGCCCGCTTCCGCCGCCCTGCAGCAGGCCGCCCCGCAGCAGGCCACTCCGTTCCCGCAGCAGGCCACTCCGTTCCCGCAGCAGGCCGCTCCGTTCCCGCAGCAGGCCGCTCCGCTCCCGCAGCAGGCCGCTCCGCAGCAGGCCGCTCCGTTCCCGTCGCAACCCGCGCAGACGCGCGCCCCGGCCCCGCACCAGGTGGCCGACTCGGCATTCGCCGACGAGCCGCTCGCCGCGCCGAAGCCGGTCGGCCATTGGACCGACCAGTTGAACGCCCCCGTCGAGCGGGCCGAGCCGTTCGATCAGCTCCTCTCACGCGGTGGACTGAGCCACGGTGTGCCGACGACGACCAACGCGCTGATTCTGCCGACCCTTCCCGACCACAGCCCGATGGGCAACCCGCTCGCCCCGAGTGGAGAGGTGATCGTCACCGGGTCGATCGACCTGCCGCGCAGCTTCGGCGCGACGGGCGCGCATCCCAGCCAGATCGACTCCTCCGACGTCGACCGGCTCTTCGACCAGGTGGAGGACGGTGCGGGCGTCGGCGCCCCCGTCTCCGCCACCAGGGCGATCAGCACCCAGGGCGCCGCCCGCGCGATGATGGCGCCGCCGAAGAAGGAGGGCATGAACGTTCCGCTCGTGCTCGCCGTCACCGCTGGCGTGCTCGCGCTCGGCGTCGTCGCGACCCTCGTCATCGGGGCCGTCTCCGGGTTGTTCTGATCCGGTCCTCGGCCTTTCCATCCCCGATATCCGGAAGTGAGCGTATGACCGCATCCGACCAGGCACTCGACTCGCTCGCACTTGCCGTGCGGGCAGCGGACTCAAAGGGCGGCGAAGACCTCGTCGCCCTCGACGTGTCCGCGCCTCTCCCGTTCACCGACGTCTTCCTGCTCGTCACGGGCAACTCCGAGCGCAACGTCATCGCGATCGCCGACGAGATCGAGGAGGTGCTCCGCGAAGCCGGCGCGAAGGCGCTCCGGCGTGAGGGGCACTCCGCCGGTCGCTGGATCCTCCTCGACTTCGGCGACCTCGTGGTGCATGTCTTCCACCGCGAGGAGCGGCTCTACTACGGCCTCGAGCGACTGTGGAGCGACTGCCCCGTGGTGCCGGTCGCGCCGTTGCTGGCGGCCGGCAGCTGAGGCTCGGGGCATCCATCCGGCCGAGGCCCGGCCAATTTCTTGCGAGGGCCGACGCTGGTGTAAGCTCGTTTCGTTGCCCCGAACGGGGCGCACGGGTCTGTGGCGCAGCTGGTAGCGCACCTGCATGGCATGCAGGGGGTCAGGGGTTCGAGTCCCCTCAGATCCACCAAAAACCCCTGATGAATCAGAAGATTTGTCAGGGGTTCTTTCGTTGAGAACGGTCTGAAATGGACCGTTGGGGCTGTTTTGGGTCCGTTTTCAGAACGATGACGGGCATCCACAAGCATCCACATGCGAAGTCCCACGACGGCAAGCATTTCGGCTTGATGCGCACTCCTGAGGAGTATGAGCACATCAACCCAACCCACCGTTCCGGCTTCCCGGTTCGTCGACGAGCTCGGGGACTATCTCAGCGTCGACGAGCTGGCGCAGTATCTGCAGCTGTCCAAAGAGACGATCTACCACTGGCGTCTCGAGGGAACCGGCCCAAAGGCCACCAAGCTCGGCAAGCATTTGCGATACAGCCGCGAGAACGTTCTGGCCTGGCTGAGGGCCAGGACGGACCGACGGTGAACTCGGTGATGGCCTCCTACTCTGCGAAGACAGAGGGCGATTGCAATGCCACGCAGCAGAATGGAACCCGGCTCACACGGGGAGATCACGTACCACGACCTGCCCGACGGTCGAGTTCGCGGCACCGTCATATTCCGTCGCATCGACGGGAGCTACGGTGAGCTCCGCACCCGCGCGACCTCCAGGGCGCGAGCACGTCGGACGCTGGTCGAAGCGGTTGGCGACGAATACGAAGCCGCCCACACGACGGGTGACGGTCTGACGCCGGACTCGCTCTTCGTCGAGCTCGCCCATGAGTACATGGAACATGTGGCGTTCACCGGCGATCAACGCGATACGACGCGGCACGAGAACCGGCGACTGATCGAGAAGAAGATCGCGCCGCTGATGGGAGCCCTCGCACTTCGAGAGATCAAAGCGAGCACGATCCTCCGGGTCTACAAGGCCATCCACCGGGAGACGCCGCGACAGGCGGACACCTGCAAAGCGCTGATCAGTCAGATTTGTTCCTACGGCGTCATGAACGATCTCATGGTCGCCAATCCGGCTCGAGAGGTGAAGAGCGTCAAGAAGCGGCCGAAGCCGATCTACGCGCCCGACGCCCTCGAGTTGGATCAGTTTCGAGCGATCATTCGCGATCATCAGAATCGCGAAGACCGGATGGGGCCGCGGCCGTCCGACCTCCTCGGCGACTTGGTCGACCTGATCCTGGCAACCGGCGCTCGCGTCAGCGAAGCAGTCGGACTCAAATGGCAGTTCGTCGACCTCGAGTCAGAGCGGCCGAGTATCACCATCGCCGGCAAGATCGTGGATTCCAAGGGTCAACCTAAGCACTACGAGGACTATCTCAAGTCAGAGGCCGGGTGGCGGCGTATCTCGCTGCCGGTCGAGCTCCTTCCGATGCTCCGCCGCCGCAAGCTTGCATCCGGTGGTAATGAGTTCGTCTTCCACACGCGTACCGGAGCGCCCAGCGGCACGCAAGATGTCCATCGATCGTTGCGGCGCGTGCGGGAATGGGCCCATCTCGACGAGGAGCTTGTGCCGCACGCCCTCCGGAAGTCGGCTGTGACCGTGGTGGCTGACGCGCTGGGCATCGAAGGGGCCGCTCAGTTCGCCGGCCACAAACGTTCCCGCGTGACGGAGCAGTACTACGCGAAGCGCGCCGTTCAGGCGCCTGATACGTCGATCGTTCTCGGCAGTCTCCAGCGCCCTCGACTCGAGTCCGGCGCAGTGATCAACATCGACCGCAGTCGCAGGGCTCAATGAACGCAAGCGGGTTTGCCGGCTCCTCGTTATGGCCCAGGGGGCGGTTCGCCAGGGGACAAGCCTCGTTGTGGGTGCGTTGCTCGTCAGATGTACTTGGTGATGCCGAACTGCGTTAGGGCACCGAACACGGCCGTCCACTCTTTGGTCTCCAGCTTGCGCCCGAGGTCGTTGATCGGACCAACGGGGTAGACTTCCGGGCTGTCGTAGTCAGAGACGTACAGCATGAACGTGCCGTTCGAGCGCACAGCCACCGATGTCGAGCCCGCTCGCCTGTGGACATAGCTCACCTCGATATGGCAAACATGCCACTCGGCGAGTTCGGCGGTGTGGCCGCCGGGGTTGGTGTGGCGGATGAAGCGGCGATAGTTGAGGATTACTTGGCAACAGTCGGTTGCTCCGCTAGTATCGATCGCGATTGGTTGGGGGGCCGGTCATGCGAACATCCGTGGAAATGACGACGGAACCCGTAGCACAGATGGGCGATACGGAGAGGCTCAACTCGTCCGGGTCGCGCAGCTCGACACTGCCCCGAGGTGGTTCCTATCCAACTGCCGTCGGGTCGAACAAGCTATTCGCACTGAGAATTCGCTAGCTGGCCGGGACGATGTCTGGGGTGCTACGTTCACGCCAGAAGCCGAGTAGGACTCCGTTTTGCGCATTCTTGCACGAACCCGATTCCTTTGCCAGGTTCCCAGAGGGGGCGAGATAGAACAATGGGCCTTCTCAGCGAATCAGAGATGCTCGCGAGCGAGGTTTCGGCTGGGACGTATCAGCCAACCGCGCTCGAGAACTGCGAAGGGCGCCTGACGAGCGATCGGTATCCGCAATTGGTTCGATTCGCGGAGTTCACCCTATTCACAGAACCTCCGACATCACCCACGGCAGCCCCGCGGTACTTGGTGCTTCAACCGCAGAATGGAATTCCCGAGGACACGGTCGCGGACTTCAAGAAGCGTCACGATGAGTTCGTGGTTTCGCCCTTCCTCAAACAATGGGCATCCGGCGGTGTGGCACGCATGTTGCCCGATCCTGACAAGGCCGACCCACAGGAGATCCGCCGAACGCTGGAGCAGCTTGCGGCCGCTCGCAAGAACAACCGCACCGAGCCTGGCTCGTCCGAGCGGCGCCAGTGGATACCCGAGGCCCCAGCTGACGACGCCGAACTGAAGGTCGCGTTCAAGACGTGGATTGCCCGGCAGACGGATGCAGAAGTTCGCGCCACGATGCGGTCGCTGTCCGCCTCGATCGGCGGCGAAGTATCGCCACCCACCGCACGGCACTTGCTTGGACCGGATGATCTTCACGGGTCGATGGACGACCTTGTGCTCCCGGGTCCGTACCAATTCGGTGGATCCAGGCACTGGCCCGTCGCGCTGTTTGCTCTCTTCGAGCAAACGTGGGTGCATAAGGGTTACACGCGGGGCGAACTCGTCGGAAGCCTCTCACTTGCTCCTGGTGAACGTTTGACGCTCGAGGTGCACTTCTGGGACAAAAGCAGCCGGAAGACTGAAGAAGAGTTGGCGGCCGACTTCGAGCGCCGGACGTCTGAAAAGGCGACCCAACGCGATGCGCTGACAGTCGCACAGGAAATGGCACACCAGATGGACAGCAGCGTGAAGGCCAGCGCGACCATTCCAATACCGAAGGCACCGATCGGGTTGAATGCGCAGACGGATACGCAAGTGCGAGGCGGACTGAATCGAACGACGGAAAAGCTGCGCGAGCGGACTCTGGAAGCCTCGTCGACCCTGAAACTCAACCGGAAGACACGAATCGAGGTCTCCAGAGAAACAGGTCGAGAGGAAAAGCAAACGCGCACGGTGGAGAACACAAACCGTTGCCACACACTGAACTGTCATTACTTCGAGGTCGTGTCGAACTACTTGGTAACTACTCGCCTCACTGAGGTGGTTCCGTGTGCACTGGTGCGATACACACGGCCGGAATTCACGTTGGATTGGATTCTCTGCCACCAGCACGAACTAATTCCGTCGCTTCTCGATCAGACCTTCCTCGTCGGATTCGAGGCAGCCAAGCAAGTCAAGATCGCGCGCACGATCGAGGACATGCGTGCACAGGCGAGGTTGGACCAGCTCGAGACCCTTGGCGACCAGATACTCCCGTTCGTGACAGCCGTGTCGAACGCGTACTCAGCTCTGGTCAATGCGCTAGAACGCGCTGATGACGCCTTCGAAGAGTTCGGACCTGGAAGTACTTGGGCGATTGTCGAACGAATCGGCGATCTGAACAAACGGAGATTGATCTCCTACTTCGGGCTTCAAGTTGAGGCCCGCATAGGCCTGGATGCTCTGGTCGCAAGCCTGGCTGCAGGTGGTGAACCCGTGTCAGCCTTGCGTACCCTTCTGGCGATAACTCCTGCTGACCTCCCGCCGCGTGACCGGCAAGTTGTTCAACGAGATGGCGCGTAGCGCTTCTCGGTACCGATAGTCCAGCGACCTGGTACCGAGGTTCTGGCTAGTTGGTACTCCCGCGCTTGTTCTGGTCTTCTGATCTCGGCGGCG